>NZ_JARVSE010000010.1:0-545184 GCF_030209315.1 Pseudarthrobacter sp. efr-133-R2A-89
TTACGGCTTCGCCGACGTCGGGGACGGCGCCGTTGAACGTGACGTTCACTGATACGTCGACGGGGTCGCCGACGTCGTGGGCGTGGGATTTTGGTGATGGCGGGACTTCCACGGTGCAGAACCCGACCCACAGTTATGCGGCGGCGGGGACGTACACGGCCAAGCTGACCGCGACGAACGGCACGGGTTCAGGGTCGGCCACCAGCACCATCACGGTGACCACTGCAGGTACCAACACGCCGCTGGAGCTCAATGATGCCACGGTGGGTACCGGGCTCAACCAGTTCAGCTACAGCGGTTCCTGGAGCGTCAGCAACCCTGCCACGGCGTACAAGTCGGACAATCACTTTGCCAACGCCACCAACGCCAGTTATCAGGTGCAGTTCAGCGGTACGCAGGCCAAGATCTTCGCCGAGAAGAGTTCGGGCCTGGGCATCGTGGGTGTCTCCATCGACGGCGGCCCCGAGACGATGGTGGACCCCTACGCCTCGTCCCGGTCCGAACAGAACCTGCTCTACACCAGCCCCGTCCTGGCCAGCGGCACCCACACCCTGAAGGTCCGCATCACCGGAACCAAGAACGCCTCCTCCACCG
Organism: Pseudarthrobacter sp. efr-133-R2A-89; assembly: GCF_030209315.1. NCBI lineage: Bacteria > Bacillati > Actinomycetota > Actinomycetes > Micrococcales > Micrococcaceae > Pseudarthrobacter > Pseudarthrobacter sp. efr-133-R2A-89. Next base: position 595 of record NZ_JARVSE010000010.1, read on the forward strand.
GCACCTACGCCGCCGCAGACCGCGTGGAAATCACGGCCAGCGGGACCACCCCGCCACCGGCTCCTGCTCCGGTGGCGTCGTTTACGGCTTCGCCGACGTCGGGGACGGCGCCGTTGAACGTGACGTTCACTGATACGTCGACGGGGTCGCCGACGTCGTGGGCGTGGGATTTTGGTGACGGCGGGACCTCCACGGTCCAGAACCCGACCCACAGTTACGCGGCGGCGGGGACGTATACGGCCAAGCTGACCGCGACGAACGGCACGGGTTCAGGGTCGGCCACCAGCACCATCACGGTGACCACCGCAGGTACCAACACGCCGCTGGAGCTCAATGATGCCACGGTGGGTACCGGGCTGAACCAGTTCAGCTACAGCGGTTCCTGGAGCGTCAGCAACCCTGCCACGGCGTACAAGTCGGACAATCACTTTGCCAACGCCACCAACGCCAGTTATCAGGTGCAGTTCAGCGGTACGCAGGCCAAGATCTTCGCCGAGAAGAGTTCGGGCCTGGGCATCGTGGGTGTCTCCATCGACGGCGGCCCCGAGACGATGGTGGACCCCTACGCCTCATCACGCTCCGAACAGAACCTGCTCTACACCAGCCCCGTCCTGGCCAGCGGCGCCCACACCCTGAAGGTCCGCATCACGGGAACCAAGAACGCCTCATCCAGCGGCACCTACGCCGCCGCAGACCGCGTGGAAATACTCTCCAACTGACCGCCGGATTTCTTGAGCGGAAGAGATCCATTGCGGAATGGAAAGGTCCGACCAGGCATGCGCCGGGCCGGACCTTTTCAACGAGACGCGCTAGCGGTCGAGACCCGCTACCCGACCTTGCCGGAAAGTGCGACCAGCACACCTGCCGTAGCGAAGTATTTGTTGCTTCCCAGATCGCGGATGGTCTTGATTCCCATACCGGCCAGCAGTTCGTCGTGCTTTTCGGTCAGGCCGGCAAGAGCCGAGGGCGGAGCCGCCAGGACCTCGTCCAGGGTCGCGTTCTCGTAAGCTTTGTCCAATGCCTTGCCCAATTCAATCGAAACAGCCACTTTCATGTCCCTTCATCGATGACGGAAAACAAGCACAGCCAGCCTGCGGCTGCACGAACGCCGGGATAATTCCTGCGCCGATGAGAGATACGCTATCGCAGCGTCGGTTTGCGGAACATAGGAGTGCCGAAGGGTTAATGACGAGGCGCGGGTTGCGGGGCTCGATGTCAGCGGCATAAGAACCAGACAGCACCATTTCTTAGCCCTTGTCCCCCGTCGGGGCCGTATACTCGCCGCATGGGGACAGAAGGCAGGACCAGGACATTTGCCATTCTCGCGGGCCTGTCAGTGGCAGCGTTTACGCTGTTCTCCAGCCTCTGGGTGAACGGAAACATACCTTTCAACGCCGCGATTGCGATTTCGCTGGTTCTTGGCCTGGCGACTTCCCTGGCCATGAGTAAGAGCACCGCGGGAAAATCCAACTAGACCACTGGTCCGGCGACCTTCCGGACCGGCCCTTGGCAACTGGGCGCCGTGCCGTCCGTCCCAGCTGGCATACAGGAACGTTGGGAACAATCACCGCATGGATAAATTGCCGCCGCCCATGGCCCGATCTGGACGGCCTGAATCGCCCGTCGTGACGGCATCACTGCCATTATCGGGCAGCGCCCAGCACCGCGGGCTGGTGAAGGTCCCGGAGGTCACTGTGTGGTTTTGGGTCGCGAAGGTGATGACCACCGGGATGGGCGAAACAACGTCGGATTTCTTGGTTCATGCATTGGACCCGGTTCTTGCCTTGGCCTGCGGCGGGGTAGGGCTGAGCGTTTTCCTCGTTGCCCAACTTGCGGTCAGGCGCTTTGTTCCGTGGATCTATTGGGGCGCGGTGCTCATGGTGAGCGTGTTCGGGACGATGGCTGCAGATGCGGTGCACGTGGTCCTGGGAATCCCGTATCTGGTATCCGTGGCTTCGTTCCTGGCCGCACTGACCGGGGTGTTTTGGCTCTGGTACAAGACGGACGGGACGTTGTCGATTCACAGTGTGGACACCCGGCGGCGGGAAGGGTTCTATTGGGCAGCAGTGCTGACGACGTTCGCGTTGGGGACCGCCGTTGGGGACTTTACGGCGTACACGCTGGGCATGGGCTACTTGCTGTCCGGGATCCTGTTTGGCGCGGTGATCGGCGTCGCGGCGTTAGCGTACCGGCGGCGCTGGATGGCTGCCGTCCCCGCATTCTGGTTTGTGTACATCCTGACAAGGCCGCTGGGGGCGTCCTTTGCTGACTGGACTGCAGTTCCCGGTGAGCGTGGCGGCTTGGGTTGGGGTACCGGAACAGTCAGTCTCGCCCTGGCCGGTGGCATCGTCGTCGTTGTGGCCTACTTCTTCCGCCGGGACAAACGGCCGGACGCCCTGACTGAAGCTTCGGAGGGAAGTGTCCCGGCCCAGCGCTGAGGTCCCGCTTGGTCGGGCCCTTGTTAGGCATGGGACTTGTAGACGTCGGCTCCGAATGCCATGACGCCCGTCTCGGCTGCTCCGGCGAGGCGGGGAACGGAGAAGAAGTCCTCCATGGTGGCCAGCAGGCTGTAGTGGTTGTAGGGCTGGGACGAGGTTCCGCCTTGGGGGCTGAACGGTGACAGCACCAGGGCTCCCACCTGTCCTCCGGCCGTGCCACCGGGAACTCCGTTCGGCGGCCCCATCCTGCCGTGGTCGGCTTCATCAAGGGTAATGACCAGCATCCCGTCCTGCTTGAAGGCCGGGGAGTCAAGGATGGCGGGCACCGCAGTCTTCAACCAGGCGTCGGCTGCGCCGAGCCCGCCGGGATTCCCGTCGGCGCAGGGGCTGTCATGGGCGTCGTGGCAGAGGTTGGGAGTGATGTAGGACAGGTTCGGGGTGGTGTTCACCGTGAGCAGATCAGTGGCCAGCGCGGTGTAGTTGACCACGTTCGTGGTGCAGTCCGGGGAATCCGTGATGGAACGGAAGTAGACAAAAGGATTGTGGTGGGTGGAATACTGATCCGCCCGTGTCGCAGTCCGGTGATCATCCGGGGCGCCCAGGGCAGGATGCAGGCAGGGTGACTGCATGTCCTCCATGTAGCCTTTCCACGTTTTCCCGGCGCCGGTCAGTTGCCCGGCAACTGTTGGAACGTCCGGCGGATACACACACCCGGCGCCCAGCAGGCGTCCCTGGCTGTCGGTTCCGGACGGCGTAAAGGGGGTGAATGTCGGGCAGTCCTTCACGGTGCTGGCATTCGGCGGCTGGCCCGAGATTTGAGCCAGGTAATCGGGCAGGGAATCATGGGCGACGCCGTAATAGTTGGTCAGCAACACCCCCTGGGACCGCAGCGTGCCCGCCAGATACGGCATGGCGGCCGTGGATCCGAAGACCTTGTCATACCCCTGGTTTTCGAGGTTGATCACGAAGACATGCCCGGGCGTTCCGCTGTTGGCCGGCGGCGTGCCCGGCCCCGCCTGACAGCCCGAGAGGGAAATTCCCGCAAACAAGATTGCCACGAACAGCAGGACGAGTCGACGCCTGCGGTTGCGCCCTTCAACTATCTCGCCTCTGCTGAACATCAGCGTCTCCCTTCCGGGTGGCCCGGTGGCATAACTGTGCCAAACCCCGCCGGCCAGCTCAATGGGAATTCACTGAGAAAACGCCGTGAATACGTTTCAGGCCCAGCATCGGGTTATTGAGACATTCCGGAGGGCGCAAAGGGTAAGCAGGCGAACTATCGGTAGCCTTGATTGACCGAGTGACAGGTGGACCGTTGAGAGCCATTCTTGAGGGGTATCCGTTGCGATCGGCTCACCGCCACCCCGCGGGCAGTTGACCCCGCTGCCCTCTGAAAGGACCACCATGGACATCGTTGAAGTGATTCTGAACGACCACCACGAACAACGGCGCCGGTTCGCCCTGCTGGACGAGATGCACGGCTCCGAACCGTCAGACCTTGACGCCGTCTGGAACCAACTCCGCATCCTGCTGGAAGTCCACGCCAAAGGGGAGGAAGAACTGTTTTACCCCGAGTTGCTGAAATTGGGGGAGGGCGCAGGCGGGAAGGATTCCCCCGAAGACGAAACCACCGATGCGATCCATGACCACAACGAAATCAGGGACGCCATCAGTGACGTCTCCCGGCACCAGGCGGGGACGCAGCAGTGGTGGGCGGCCCTGGCCAAGGTCAATGAAGCCAACGGTGATCACATGGCGGAGGAGGAACGCGAAGGCCTGACCGACTTCCGGCAGCACGCGTCCCTGGAGCTGCGCCACCGCCTGGGCTTGTCCTTCGCCATCTTTGAGTCGAAGCACGCCTCCGGCATCAAGGCCCAGGACGTCAGCCCCGAAGATTACGTCCGCGATAACGAATAGCGCATGGCGTGACCGTCATCGTTTGACGGCCCTTGGCCGGACTGGGTTCTTCACCGTGGCCAGCAGGAAGACACCGGCGACGGCGGTGGCACCGGACAGCAGGAACAGGACGATGGCCAGTGGGGGAGCCGCGGCCGCCTCGCCCAGGATGGTGACGCCGATGGCGACGGCGACGAGCGGGTCGATGACGGTCAGGCCGGCCACCACCAGTTCCGGGGTACCTCTGGTGTGGGCATTCTGGACCAGGAAACTGCCTGCCAGCGCCGCAATGAGCAACCCCGCCAGGCACGTCAGGGACAGCCATTCGAAATCACCCTGGAACAGCCTGGCGATGACGGTCTTGGCTAAGGCTGCGACGAAACCGAACAGGATTCCGGCGCCGGCGGTAAACACCACGGCACCCGAGCGGTGGCGCCACAGCGCGTACGCCACCGCCACGCACGCGAGGACGACGGCGAGCACGATCAGGATGGTGACCAGGTGCCGGTCGCTGATTTCCACATCCGCCGCCGAGAACGCCGCCACGGTGACGAACACACCTACCCCGCCGATGCAGAGGGCGACGGCGGTCAGGGCCCGGCGCCCGGGCGGCCTGCGGGTCATCCGGGCAGTCGCAAGAGTTGTGACCACCAAAGCGACGGCGCCAATGGGCTGCACCACGATCAGGGGAGAGAACCGGAGGCTGGTCAGCTGGAGGAGGACCGCCGCACCCAGCATCCCCGTCCCGGCCAGCCACACCGGCCGGCGTATCAGGGCCTGAAGGCGCCCTCCGCCCATGCTGCCCGCCGAACGCCCTGAGGCGGCCGGCTGGTCTTCTACGGCCCGGTGCTGGAACAGGGTTCCCAGCGCGAGCAGGACTGCGCCCGCAGCGGCGATGGGGATGCCCAGCCAGTGATAGGACGTCAGTGCGGACACAGCCGTTGCCTGGATCATGGTCTGACAGTACCCAAGGTCGGCATCTCCGGCCGGATGCCGGGCCCACCCACAGCCCGGGAACTTAGCGTTGGGCGATCCTGAACAGCGCTCCCGTGGGATCGGCCAGGACAGCAATGCGGCCAAACGGCGTATCCTCGGGCGGATGGATCACCGTGCCACCCATGGACGTGGCCATGTCCACTCCCGTATCGGCGTTCCCAATCGCAAAATACACCTGCCAGTTCGACGGAACACCCTCGGGAAGATAGGTGGCATCCATGATGCCGGCCCGTGATGAGTCACCGGAGCCGAGCGTGGTGTAACGGAAGTCCTCGGTGTCGCTCATGACGTCCGTTTCCCAGCCGAAGACGTCCTGGTAGAACTTCACCGACGGCGCGTATTCGCGGGTGTGGAGTTCGTGCCAGTAGGGGGTGCCGGGTTCGCCCTTCGCTTGGTACCCGGTGTGGCCGCCGAACTGCCATGCACCCACGGCCGCGCCGCCGGCGTCGCCGAACATGGCCATGTGCCCCTGCTCCGGGACCTCCATGGGCGGCATGAAAACCTGGCCGCCGGCCGCGTGGGCAGCCTCCGCCGTGGCGTTGATGTCTTCCACACGCAGGTACGTGGTCCACACGTCGGGATAGCCGGATTCGCCGTCGTTCTTCATCATCCCGGCCACCGGCAGGCCATTGGCGAGGGCCGTGATGTAACCGCCGTATTTCTCCTGGTCACCCTCCTGATACGTCCAGCCGAACAGCCGCGTGTAGAACTCGCGGGACCTCTCAGGGTCCGAGGTCATGAGGTCTATCCAGCAGGGATCACCGGGGGCAAACGTTGGCTGGGGCATAGGGACTCCTGGGCTCTGTTGGGAAAATGCTGGCTGGTCTGCTTCCGACTCTAGCGCCCGCCTGGCCGCCTGCAACAGCCCTTGCCAGGAGGCCGCCGTCGTGCCCTGACATCGCAGAGCCGGAGCGCCTGCGTTGCCGTCCGACGGCGGGCTCCGCCACAATGGTGCCCATGACTCCCGTGTCCCTCCTCGCCTTCGCCGGGCTGTGCCTGCTGCTGTCTGTCACCCCGGGGCCCGACACCTTCCTGGTGCTGAGGATCTCGCTGCAGAACGCCGGCGCCGGACTTGCCGCGGCGTTCGGCTCGGCCGCGGCGGCCCTGGTGTGGGCCGCCCTGGTGGGTGTGGGCCTGGCCGCAGTGCTCGAGGAGTCGGCCGAGGTGTTCCGCTGGCTTAAGATCGCCGGCGGCCTGTACCTGCTGTACCTGGGAGTCTCTTCACTGATCCGGGCGCGGCGCACCTCCGGGACTGCCGGCCCGGAAGTCCCCGCCCGCCGGGCGTACAGCCGCGGGGCCGGGTTCGGCGCCGGTGCCCTCTCCACACTTCTCAACCCCAAAGTTGGCCTGTTCTACCTTGCGGTGGTGCCCCAGTTCATCCCGCACGGCGGCAACACACTGAACACCGCCCTGGTCCTGGGCGGCATCGAAAGCGTCATTGGATTCCTGTACCTGGCGGCCGTCGCCGTCGTAGCCGCCAAGGCAATGGCGTGGCTGCAGCGCCCCAGGGTGAGCCGGTCCCTGGAACGTGCAAGCAGTGGCATCCTCGCCGCCTTGGGCCTGGGGATGGTGGCCTCAAGCGCCGGCTCGTAGTTCCTGTGAATTGCCTGCAAGTGTCCCGCGGTCCGGGGTGCCGGTCCATCACTGCTCTCTTGGCGGAGTAAGGTGAAAAGACGGTTGCCGGCGTGATGTGACGCGGGGACCTGGCAACCGGTGCTGTACCACCACGCGCGGAACCGGAGACCCACATGCCCAAGGAATCCCCTGCCGCGCCGCCGCCAGCCAAGCGCCGTCGCCCGAACCTTTTCCTCGCCACGGGAACCACCCTGGGCTGGATCATGGTGTTTTTCGGCGTCAGCGCGCTCTGCGGCGCCTTGGTGGCGGGCCTGATGATGCCCGCGGCGGCGGTGACAGAAACGGCGGTGGCTGACGGCGCCGCTGCGCTCAAGACCGATCTGCCCAACGACGTGTTCTCGGCGCCACCGGCCCAGATGACGCGTGTGCTGGCCACTGACGGGTCACTGATTGCCACCCTGTTCAGTGAGAACCGGACCCGGATTTCCCTGGACCAGATGTCACCCAACATCAAGAACGCCATCGTGGCCATTGAGGACTACCGGTTCTACCAGCACGGCGGCATTGACCCGCAAGGCATCTTCCGCGCCTTGGTCATCGACGCCGCCGGCGGCCACCAGGGGGCCTCAACCCTGACCCAGCAGTACGTCACCAACATGCTCAACGAAAACCTGATCGCCCAGGGCAAGGACGCGCAGGTGGTGCTTAACGGGCAGAAGGGCTTGGACCAGAAGGTCCAGGAGATGAAGCTCGCCATCGGCCTCGAAGAAAAGTACTCAAAGGACCAGATCCTCGCCGGGTACCTGAACGTGGTGGGTTTCAACGCGAACGCCTACGGCATCGAGGCGGCCAGCCAGTACTTCTTCTCTGTCGACGCCAAGGACCTCACACTGCCGCAGGGGGCACTGCTGGCCGGACTGGTCAATGGCCCCTCGCTTTATGACCCCACCGTCCATCCCGAGGCTGCGAAAGCCCGCCGCGACCTGGTGCTGGACGCCATGCTGCAGCACGGCTACATCGACCAGCAGCAGCACGACGACGCCGTGAACACGCCCCTCCAGCTCAAGGTCAATCCACCCAAGCAAGGGTGCGCCTACGCCTCCCAGGCCCAGTACTTCTGCGACTATGTGCTCCATCAGATCGAAAATGACCCTGCCTACGGCGCCACGCAGGATGAACGGGACCAGAAGATCATGGCGGGCGGCCTGACCATCAAGACCACCCTGGACCCGAGGCTGCAAGGACCGGCCCAGTCCCAGGTGGACGCCACCGCCGGCGCCAATCCGGACAAATGGGGTGCATCCCTGGTCACCATCGAACCTGGTACCGGGAAGGTGCTGTCCATGGCGCAGAACTCCAGGAAGCTGCCGGATGAAGGCAGCGGGTTCGTCTCCGACTACAACTTCAACGTGGACAGCAACGACGCCGCCGGGAACAGCCTCGGCGGTGTGGGCGGGATGCAGCCCGGTTCCACAATGAAGCCCGTCACCCTCGCCGCGTGGCTGGGGGAGGGCAAGTCCACCAACCAGGTGGTCGACGCCTCCAAGCGCCGCTACGGCATTAACTACCCGTGGAAGACAACCTGCCACCCCGTCCAGGGCTGGTTCGACAGCACCGTGCCGCAATCCTCCGACCTGCAAAACGATGAGCCCAACTGGTACCGGCCCATGACGGTCCGGGAAGGCATCTACCAGTCGATCAACACGGCAACGTTCGCGTCGCTGGCCGGGCTGAACGATTTCTGCGACGTCCAGCGTGCGGCGGACGCCATAGGGCTGCACCTGGGCAGCGGGCACGACCAAAAGATTGACCTCTCCACCTTGGGCAACATCCTGGGAAGCCAAAACGTTGCTCCCTTGACTATGGCGAACGCGTTCGCAACCTTCGCCGCCAACGGCACCTACTGCGTCCCCATCTCCATCACCGAAGTGGACGACGCCCAAGGCAGGAAGATCGGCGGAGAGGCTCCCTCCTGCCAGCCAGGCTCCCTGAAACCGGACGTGGCCAAAGCCGTTACCAACGTCCTCCAGGACGTCCTCACCAAGGGCTCGGGCCTGCTGATTCCGCAGAAGCTGGGGGTTCCGGACGCCGCGAAGACGGGCACCAACGAGTACAACAACCAGACCTGGGTGGTGGGATACACGAAGGGGCTGGCCACGGCGTCGTTCTTCGGTGACCCATTCAACGGCGGACCCAGCCGGCTGGGGCGCAACATCACCGTCAACGGAAAGTTCTATCCGGCAGTGGACGGGGCCTATATTGCCGGGCCGCAATGGGCCCAGTACATGCAAGGCGTTGTTGGCCTCTTCGACCACGGGAACTTCGACGCCCCGCCGCAGAGCCTGATCAGCGCCCCGGGCCCGCAGCCCACCAAGAGCAGGTGACGGCGGCCCCTTCCGCCGGGTGCTGAAGGTTCCCGCATGCACTGTGGTGCGCGCCGCCGTCGTACCTCCCTGCCCTGCGGCCGGGTGCCAGGCACGTTGGGCTTGTTCAGGGACGGCGGGAACGTCAATGGGCGGCCCGCTCTAGGAGGCCGCGACGGCGAACAGCCCGGCAACGCCGAGCAGGTACAACACCAGGACCAGCAGGGAGTCCACGCCCATGCCCAGCAGCTTCTTTTGCGGCCGGAAGAGGATCCCCAGCAGGTAGACGAGGGTGAGCAGGATGGCCAACGCAGTGAGGTAGATGTCCGTTGCCTGGGCTTGGGGGAGTACCGGCTTGCCCGTGATCAGCACCGCCACCAGGAACAGCACCGGAAGAAAGGCATTGCCGCCGAAGATGTCGCTGAACGCGAGTTTGTAGTCCCCCTGCTTCACGGACGTAAGCCCGGTGGAGATCTCCGGCAGCGAGGTTGCCAGCGCCAGGAACGTGGCACCGAACAGCACCCCGGAGAGTCCGATGTTTCCGGCGATCGCATCACCGCTGCGTTCCAGCACCACACCGGCGCCCAGGGTGGCAAGCGCGGCGACGCTGAAGATCAGCACCGAGGTGCCGGTGCGCAGGTGCTTGTTCTTCTCGGCGCCCTGCTTCTTGGAGTGCCCCCTGGGTTTGTCCTGCGCCCCGGGAGCGTCCCCCTGCTGGTGCCAGGGCAGGTCCTTCTGGGAGCGCTGCACCAGGATCAGGCCAATAATCCAGAACACCGCAATGAGGACCGCGGCGGGCGTGAGCCGGAACGCCACCAGGTTGCCGGGCATCTGGCTGCCGGCGATCACCACGCCCAGGACGGCGACGACGGTGACCGCCTCGATCACCAGCGTCAGGGATGCCGCGCGGTAGCTCAGCGGGTGGCCGCCTTTGGTGCCCAGGGCATCCAGGACCACCAGCACCACCGTCTGGATGGCGATGCCGCCCAGGATGTTGCCCACCGCCACGCCAATGTTGTTGGCCAGGGCTGCGGAGACGGTGATGGCGATTTCGGGCAGGTTGGTGGCGATGGCCAGCAGGATGAGGCCGCCCAGCGCGGAGCCCAGGTGCAGGCGGTCATCGAGGATGTCCGTCTGTTTGGACAGCTGGATCCCGGCCAACCAGATCACGGCCGCAGCGGCGGCAAAGATGAGCAGGAGGACTGCAAGGGGCAGTGATTCCAATCCGGGGTCCCTTCCTGATGGGGTCGCTGAACCGCGTGATGTATTCCCCCATGCCTGGGCCGTACCCACATTTGTGCTGGTCACCCATCTTCACGCTGCTCAAACCCGCATTCACGCTCCATTGGTTAGAGTCGTCTTTCGGGCAAGGCGAGGACAGCTTCGAGGACCTACGGGAGCGGAAGCACCTGCCTGGATCCCCGAGCAGAAGTAGGCCACGAAGCCGCTGAGGTCGGCCCCCGCCGCCGGGACGCTGGCGGTGCTTCGCAAAACTGCTAATCATGCTTACTATTGTGGGGCGCGGGCTGCCCGCTGGGGGCAGAGCACCCGCGCCGCACCGGAGGTCTCTCAAGCATGGACAACGAACTGCGTCCCCTCACCGATGAAGAACTGATGTCTGAGCAGGCCACCGCCCTGCCGGACAAGGAAGTGGCATCCGTCCTGGACCTGAACGCGGACCTGGACCTGGGCATTAACGCTGCGGCTCCCATCGACCTGGCCGTAGCCGCCAACGCGAACGTGGCGGCCCCCATCGACGCGGCCGCCTCGGCCAACATCCTCTCCTTTGGCTCTGACGCGCAGGCACTCTCGCACCAGGACGCTGCCATCGACCAGGGCATCGTGGCCGATGCCAATGCCAACTCCGCCCAGGACAGCGTGATCGGCCAGGGCGACGGCACAACCGGCGCCACCGACACGGGCACAGGCACCACCGACACGGGCACCACCGGAACAGCACCTGCGCCCACAAGCACCGGTGGCGTCACCGACGCAGCGGGCGCGCTGAACGGCAACCTGTTGAACGTGGACGTGAACCTGGACGCCGACGCCGCCATCGCCGCCCCCATCAACGGCGCCGTGGCCGCGAACGCCAACGTCGCAGCCCCCATCGATGCAGCCGTTGCCGCGAACATCGGTTCCATCGACAGCCAGTCGTACGCCATCTCGGACCAGAGCGCCACCATTTCGCAGCACATCGACGGCGCGGCCAATGCCACAGCCGGCCAGACGTCCAACCTGCAGCAGTAAGCCAAGATGACCCAAACCCACGGCGGGCCGCCTCCCGAGGCGGGCCCGCCGTCGTCACGCGTTTCCGTCGCCCAGGACCCGCCGGGCCAAGGAAGTACGACGGCGGGAGCCCACCTTCCGGCCCTGGCCGACGGCGTGCAGCTTCTTGGCACGGCTGAGGGCTCCGGCTACCGTGAGCCGCCCGCCCTGGTGCGCCGCGGCGACGGCCAGACCCTCCAGCTCACCCGGCTGCTCTACCTGGTGCTGGAAGCGGCGGACGGGAGCCGGGACCTTGACGGAATCGCCCGGCACGCCAGCGAGGGGTCCGGGCGGCTGGTCAGCGCGGAGAACGTCCGCACCCTGATGGATTCGCAGTTGCTCCCGATGGGCCTGCTCCGGCTTGCCGACGGCACCCAGCCCGAGGTCAAGAAGTCCAACCCGTTGCTGGGCTTGCGGTTCCGCTACATCGTGACGGATCCCGAACGGACCCGCAGGATCACCGCGCCGTTCGCTGTCCTGTTCAACCCGCTGATCGTGGTGGCCGTGATCGCGGCGTTCCTGGCGGCCTGCTGGTGGGTGCTCATGGTCAAGGGCCTGGGCTCGGCCACCCACGAGGCGTTTGCCCAGCCTGCCCTCCTGTTGCTGATCCTCGCCGTCACCATCCTCTCCGCCGGCTTCCACGAATTCGGCCACGCCGCGGCCAGCCGCAAGGGCGGAGCGACCCCCGGAGCCATGGGCGCCGGGCTGTACCTCTTGTGGCCGGCCTTCTTCACCGATGTCACCGACTCCTATCGGCTGGGCCGCGCCGGCAGGATCCGCACCGACCTCGGCGGCCTGTACTTCAACGCGATCGTGGCGGTGGCCATCATGGCGTTGTGGTGGGCCACCGGTTTCGACGCGCTGCTGCTGGTGGTGGTTACCCAGATCCTGCAGATGGTCCGCCAGCTGATACCGCTGGTGAAGTACGACGGGTACCACATCCTGGCCGACGCCACCGGTGTGCCGGACCTCTTCCAACGGATCAAACCCACCCTTCTGGGGATCCTGCCGTGGCGGTGGGGGAACCCGGAAAGCAAGGTGCTCAAGCCCTGGGCGCGCGCCGTCGTCACCGCGTGGGTCCTGGTTACCGTGCCGGTGCTGCTCTTCAGCATGGTGATGATGGTGCTGTCCCTGCCGAGGCTGCTGGCTACGGGCTGGGCCAGCACGGCGAAGCAGCAGGAACAGCTCGCTGCCAGCCTGTCCGCCGGGGACTTCGCGGGCGTGGCGGTGCGGGCGCTGGCCATGGTGGTGGTGGCGGTCCCGGTGTTGGGCGTGCTGTATATCGTGGTGCGGCTGCTGCGGCAGCTGGTGACGGGGCTGTGGCAGAAGACCCGCGGCAAGCTTGTCCAGCGGACCATCGCCATGGGTGCCGTAGCCGTCCTGCTTGCCGGGCTGGCCTGGGCGTGGTGGCCCGACGGCGGGACGTACCGTCCGGTCCAGGCGTACGAACGCGGGACGCTGGGCGATGCCACCAGGGCCATCCTTCCCGTCCGCGACAGTGGGGCGCTGCGGCAGGGCGGTGCCGGACGGACCGTTGCCTTGTGGCCGGCCGGAGCCGCCAAGCCCACCCGGGACAACCCGCAACTGAGCATGGTCCTGGTGCCCGTTGGCGGATCCCCGGCGGGTGCATCTCCCGGCACGGCTTCCGGCCCTTCCTCGCCGGCGTCCGCTCCGTCCTGGGTGTTTCCGTTCGACCGGCCCGCCGCGCCGGCCGCCGACGGAAACCAGGCGCTCGCCGTCAACACCACCGACGGCTCCGTGGCCTACAGCGTGGCGTTCGCGCTCGTGTGGGCCGAGGACGGCGAGCCTGTGACCAGCACCAACGAGGCCTACGCTTTCGCCAACTGCACCGGATGCGCGGCCGTGGCCGTGGGTTTCCAGGTGGTGCTGGTGGTGGGCCAGGCCGATGTCATCGTGCCGCAGAACCTCTCCGCGGCTGCCAACTACAACTGCCTGGACTGCCTGACCTATGCACTGGCCAGCCAGCTTGTCCTCACGCTCGACGGTCCGCTGGATGCGGCCGCCAAGCAGCAGCTCGAGGCCTTGTGGGCGCAGATCGCCGACTACGGGAGGCACCTCCAGGACGTGCCGCTCTCCGAGATTCAGGCGACGTTGTCCGGCTACAAGGAGCAGATCACGTCCATCGTCAAGGGCAATTCCGTGGCCGGAGGGACGTCGGTGGCAACGTCCCCGGCGTCCGCGGGTACCAGCGGCGTTCCCTCCACCGTGCCCGCCGCCCCGGCGGTGGACGGCCCGGCTGCGGTTCCCGCGACGGCGGTTCCCGGGACGGCCCCCGCCGAAACCGCCGCACCTGCCCCGGCGGGGACCGGGGCGGCCACGGCGCCGGCGGGCCAGTACGTGGAAGGCGGCCAGCCGACGTCGGCCGTAAACGGTGCGACGCCGGCACCCACCAATGACGCCGGGTACGGCGCCACGCCTGTTCCGGCACCCACCTCCAGCGCCGGCTGACGGGTTCGTTCCCCACCCGTCAGCAGGCCTTGGGGGCCCCACCGGGGGTGGTTGCCGCCGCTATCCGCCAGATGGTTCCGTCCCAGGACATCCTGTAGCGGAGTCCCCAATCCGAACACGTTTGGCCCCCTGGGCCGTCGGCCGCGGATTGCTCAGTACGGAGGACTGTCTCGACGTTCAACTCGGTGCCGGAACCGCTGATGCTGTTGACGGTGAGGGCGCGCCAGAAGGAGGTTCCCAGCCCGGAGCTCCATTTGGCCAGCCCGCCCTCGCTGGCCTGCAGTTCGGGAGTCAAAATGGCAAACGCTGTACCGTAAGCGGCCCGGTTGATGGCTTGGCCGTGGGTGAGCAGGCTTTGGATCACCTTGGGCGCCTGCTCATGGTCCGAATGGTTGGTGGTGAGGATGTCGCTGCTGGACGTCTGTGCCTGGTCGTCGCAGCTGGCCTGGGGCAGCGGGGTGGTGCGCCGGGCCCAGTCAGAAAGTGCCGCTGCCGCAGACGAAGCGGGGGCGGCGTAGCCCACGCCCTCGGCGCCATAATCGTTCTGGTCATGTGTGCCCAGCACCCACGCCCGTTTGGAACTGACCACGCCCACAACGCTGCCATTCATGAGGAGCAGCGGTCCGCCGCTATTGCCGGGGTTGATGGCCGTGTCCGTTTGGATCAGGCCACGGACAGTGCCGGCGGGGAGGTTGACCTCCTGGTTGAGGGCGCTGACCCGGCCGGAGGTGAAGGCGAGGCCCCGGTCCAAGGGGAAGCCAAGTGCCGCAACCTCAACACCCTGTGCGGGAAGGTCCTGGGCGAAGCCGAACTTGTATCCCGTGAGTGCGGTAGGCGTCCGCAGCAGGGCCAGGTCCAGGTTGTCGTTGATTCCAAGAACCGTTGCCGACGTGTACTGTCCGCCCACCGACACATTGATGGCGGCCTCGTTCTTGGCTACGTGGGCCGCCGTGATGATGAGGTCGTTTCCGACCAGGAAGCCCGTGCCCACGCCGCCGCCGTCGCAGAGAGTTACAGCAAGGCGCGCCACCCCGGAGCGGACCAGTTGAACGGTTTCCGCCCAGTCTTTCGGGGCGGACGTTGCCGTGGCGGACATTGTGGTGGGCGCACTTGTTGAGGGCGGCGGCGCGGCGGACGTCGATGCGGCAGGTGAAGCCGACGGCGCTGCAACAGGTGGGGGAGTAGATGGCGGGGATGAACTGCCCGGGGACGCCTGGGGCGGTAGGCACGCCGTGGCAAGAAGCAGGATGCCGAGCGACGGAGCAAAGCGGATAATCCGGCGGGCGGGTGTGATCATCGGGTTTCCTTCCCCCAAAGTGGTTCCGGCCCGAGCCCCCCCCAGTTGCCCGTCAAGTAGGCCCACGCTAGTCAAGGCGCCACCCGATCACAAGCACCTCAGCTACCTAACCTGTCCCACAGCTACCCCCTGTCACACACGTAGTCCCCGAATAGAGCAACAGTGAGCGTGTCGTGGGACCTGCCTGGGACGGCAGGCTGCAGCCGGAGTCATGGCAAACAGAAGCAGCGCGCCCGGTAGTAGCCGGACGCGCTGCTTCGCCTCTTCCGTTGGGATCAGCCCTGCGGGCCGCCGCCGGGGCCGCCGGTTTCCGTGGAGGTCACGGTGAAGGAAGCGTCCAAATAGACGGTGGCGCGCGTTCCGTCCGACTTGATGATGTGGGCCTCGTAGGTGGCGCCTTCGGCGTCGTTCTCCACACGCTGGATGGTTGCACCGGGGTTCGCCGCCAGGGCTGCGTCCGTCACTTTGGTTGCAGTGTCGCCAGTCAGGAGCGTCTCCGTGATGCCGTTGGCCTGGTGGCCACCCTTGGATTCGTCCCGCGGCGCCTGGGTCGTGGACGTGCTGGAGCTGGACTGGCTGGTGCTCGAGTCCGTGGTGGCGGCATTGGCCGGCAACGCCGCACTGGCCAAGGCACCGCCGCCGATTGCTGCTGCGAGGGCAAGACTGGCGATCGCTGACTTCATGGTGGTCTTCATGTGGGGCTCCTTCTGGGTTGGCCCTCCGCTGGAGGGGGATGACTCAAGCATCCGGGCCCCGGCTGTTCCCGATGTAGGGCTCCGCTGTGCAGCCGCTGTGCAATTTTCTTTGCCCGGACGGAGAAGCGTCGATGTCGAAGACGTGCAACGGCTCCCCGGCGACGAATCGACGGGGAGCCGTTGCGCTGATGAATTTAGAAACGAGATGTTGCCGTGAGTAGGAATGAACCGAGCGGGTTGCCCGCGGGATCAGCAAAGCCGGTCCCGGGGGTGTAGGTGGGAGCATCCGGAGCGGTGGTGGTCCCGGAGCTTCCGCTGATTTTTCCAAGTCTGATGGTCAGTGTGGTGGAACCGTCCCAGGTGACAGTGCTCCAGTTGCTTGAATTTCCGTTGCCACCGAAGCTTAGTGCGCCGGCCGACGTGTACATGGCGTTGGAGCCCAGATAAACGGAGCCCAGGTTCAACCCGGGACAGGTGCTGCTCGTCACCGTCAACTGATTAGTGACACTGATTTTCACCATGACATTGTTGTTGCCGCTCAAAGTCTGAACGCCGCTGTTGGTCCAGCTAGAGCAGATCTTGGTCGCATCTATCTGTTCCGAGAATTGGATCGTCAGCGAGTCTCCCTCTTCGGCTTTCCCCAGGCCTTGCGAACCGCCGCCGTTGACCAGCGTGACCGCGGTAACCGTCGGAGGCGCGGTGTCCTTGATGACCTTGGTCGTGACCGTAGTTGTGTTGCCTGCCGCGTCAGCGGTGGTGACCACGATTGTGATGCTCGGGACGTTCAAAGGGCTGCTGTCTTGGAGAGTTGACAGGTTTAGGCTGCCCGTATTCCAGCTGGATCCGGACGTCGTTGCAGGGATGCTCGTGGAGGCGTCGCTGACAGTGAGATTTACAGGTTGACCGGAATCGTTGGTCCCGCTGACCGAGTAACTGGTGACATTTCCCTTGAGGACGTTGGGCAGCGTGTCGAGCTTGAGGACGGGTGCCACGGTGTCCTTCGTGTCGGTCGTGGTGGCAGGGGCGCTGGTGTTGCCGGCGGGGTCTGTCACGGTGACCGTGTACGTCACCGTTCCGTCTCGCAGGGACGTGAGGTTAAGACTCACGGCCCAGCCTGAAGCGGTGGCAGTCGCCCTGGCGGTAACCGCCGCGGCTGAACCCGGGCTCATCGCCGAAACCGTCACCCCGGCACCGGTTTCAGCGGTGCCGGAAACGGGAACCGAACCGACCCCGGCACTGTTCACGTACTGCGGCACGCTTGAGAACTGCGCTGCGGCTGGAGCCACCGTGTCCTTCGTGGCCGTAGCCGTCCTGGCAGGGCCGGTGTTGCCCGCGGCGTCCGTGGCCGTGGCCGAGTAGGTGACGTTGCCTTGGTTCAGGCTGGTCAAGTCCAAGGATGCAGACCACGTACCCGTCCCCGATGCCGTCACCGTGGCCGGAACAGAATGCACGGAGCCCGCGTCGCTGGCAACAAGCGTCACCCTGGACCCAGCCTCAGCGGTGCCTGTCAACGGCACCGCTCCAACGTTGCCCGAATAGACGGATCCGGGGGTGGGCGTGAACACCGGCGCGGCCGGTGCCTGGGTGTCGATCCGCACCGTCTGGCTCTTCGCGGACCCGGCGTTGCCCACCTTGTCCGTGGCGAAGTACGTGAGCGTGTGGGTCCCGTCGCCGCTGACGGGGACAACGGCCACAGCGCCGCTGACTGTCTGCTGCGCGCCGCCGTCGAGCGCGTAGGAAATGGAGGCGACGCCGGACCCGGCCGGACCGTCATCCGCAGTGACCGTCACGCTGACGGGGCTTGTGTTGTTCCACCCGGCCGCGTTGGGCGTGGGGGAGATCCCGGAAACGGTGGCCACCGGTGCGGTGGAGTCACTGCTGGTGCCGTTACTTCGCGGGCTCTCGGCGCCGGTCCACAGGGCGATCGCAGGCGTCACCGTGTAGTACCAGATGCCGCCGGGCACAGACTGTTCCGTGCAGGTAAGCGTGGTGACGGTCCCGGCGCAGCCGCCCGTGGCCGGAGTAGCCGTGCCGCCGGTGGCCGCCGAATAGCGTGCCACGGTATAGCCGGTGGCGGCCCGCCCCTTCACAGTGGTGCCGCCGGCCCAGGTGACGGTCAACGCGGAGCCGGCGGCGGTGACCGCGGGCTTCGACCCGGGTGAGAGCATGTCTGCCGTGGCGGCCGCGTTGCTGCTGCTGGTGCTGGAGGCCCAAAACGCGTAGGCGGCGGTGCCCGTTCCCAGCAGGAGCAGCAGGGCGGTTACGATCCAGGGCAGCCGCCGGGACGGGCGGCTGAGCAGGAGGAAGCTCATTTCCGCACCTCCGCCGTCACGGGGACGTTGAAGGTTGCGCCCTGGCAGGCGGCGAGGGAAGTGGTGTCCATGGTGGCCGCTCCGGGGAGGGTGATGAGTGCTGACGAGTTCGCGGCAACGTACGTTGCGGGAGTGAGCGGCGCGGCACCGGCGAAGCGGACACCGGTGGTGGTGCAGCCCGGATGCGCGGCATCAGCGGCGGCGGGGCCGTTCGCAGTGACGCCGTAAACCTGCACCGAATAGGGGTTGGGATTGGTCAGGCGGAGCACGACGTCGGCGCTGCCGCCCGGGATGAGGGCCGTCTTGGGGTTATCGCCGGCTACCAGGGCGTCGACGGTGACTGCCTGCATTGTGCCGGCCGCGGCGGATCCTGATCCTCCGCCTGCCGCGGACCAGTAGGCGTAGGCGGTACCGGCGCCGGCAGTGGCCAGGAGCCCGGCGAGGGCCGCGGCCTTGATGCCGCGATGCCTGTGGATGCTGGTCATCTCAGTTCCCCTGTCCTGATCCCGAGTACGTGAGCTGGAGGGTTGCGCCTTTGCAACCGTCCTGGTTCCTGGAACTGTCCAGCATCCCCACCCGCGGCCACGCAGACTGTGCCAGGCGGAGACCGGACAGCGAACTGCTGCCAGTTGGCGCCACCAGGGGGTATGGCCCGCTGTACTGGGTGAGGGCGAAATCGGCCGCCGTGCACGCCAGGTTCTTCGCGGTGGCATCCGCGCTCCTGGTAACCCCCGCGATAGCTACGGACAGGTTGCTCAGGGAAACAGATTTGTTGTTCGGGTTGTTGATCTGCAGGTCCAGTGCGGCCGAGGTACCGGGCGACAGAGTCCCGGGCACGTTCCCGGAAAGGGTGAACTGCTTGACGGTTGAATCCAGGACCAGCTGGACGTTCGCATAGGCGTACTGCGACTTCCCGGCAGAGTCTTTTCCGGTCCCCACCAGGTACAGGTTGTAGCTGCCGGTTGGTGAGGCGGCCGTGGTTGCCACCTGGAGCGTGCTCGAGTTGCCGGTTGTCGGTGTGGGAGAGAACGTTGCCGTGGCGCCGGCGGGCAGTCCGCCCTGGACGCTGAAGGATACCGCGGCGGGAAAATTGTTGCGGGCCAACTGCAGCGTGTAGACGGCGGTTGCCCCGGGCGGGACGGTGACGGAATCCGGTGTGGCGGCCACCGAGAACGCGGAGGACATCTTGTAGTTGACGGTGAGGCTGGCGTCCACGCTGCCGGACACCTTGCCGCTGGTCCCGGTAATGGTCAGGGCATTGGTCCCGGCCGGAGTGGTGGCGCTGCTGGTGGCGTTGAACGTTGCGGTCGCGGCGCTGCCGGAGTTTAGGGTGACGGACGACGGCGTGAAGGCGCCTGCCGCGCCGGCCGGCAGTCCCGCGGTGGCCAGGTTGACCGCTCCGCTGAACCCTCCGGTGGACGTCACTGTCACCGTGTAGGTTGCCGACTGGCCCTGCTGGACGGACTGGCTGGCAGGGGAGACCTGCACAGTGATGCCCGGCTTTGGATTGTTCGATGCCGCGATCAGCGCCCCCGCACTGCCCAGCAGCAACAGCAGCGCTATCAGCGCTGCCTTGATGCCGTTCCGTGTGCCGTGCCGCGATGGCCCGTCCTGCTTGTGCACCCTGTGCCCCCTTGTTTCTTGGTGCAGACGACGGCGAGCCGGGGGCGGATTGCGCCGCCCCCGGCCGTCCGGCGGTTAGTTGGTCGTGGCAGTTACGGTGATGGTTGCGCCCTTGCAGGCGTCCTGGTTGGCCGTGCTGTCACTGAAGGTGAGGACGCCAGTGCCCATATCAACGCTGGTCGCATTGCCGGCCAGAGTCTTGGTTCCAGCCGGAACGGTGGCCGAGAACCAGCTCGCGTCACAGGTGCCGCTGGCGGTGACCACAGCACCGGTGAAAGTAACCGGAGTACTGGCGGTGTTGGGGTTGTCTGCGGTGTAGCTAATCGTCTTCGTCGAGCCGGGGGTGATGTCCTTGTCGAAGGCAACATGGACCACGACGGCATTCGTGCTCTGCGCTGCCGCCGCGGAGCCGTTGCCGCCGCCCGTGGTGCTCCAGTAGGCGTACGCGGCACCGCCACCAACAGCCACCAGGGCTGCGGACATGGCGACGGCGGCGATCTTGTTCTTCTTGGTCATTGGGCGCATGGAAAGACTCCTTGTGTGTGTGATTGAGAACCCGTTCCCCCATAGGTGGCTCCATCGAGGTGCCTTCCGGTGGATCGATGACCCAATATTTGCGAACGCAAAAGGGCGCAACAACACGTAGTGGTACCCGAATTTCCAGCGACTGGAGATTCCCGCTACTTGGATCGGCGGGTGAGTACTCGCACGGGTGGGCAGCGCTCTGACCTGCGCGTCGCCATCACATGCCGGCGTCGGCGGCAAGGGTGGGCGGCGAATTAGCCCGTCCCTACCGCGTATCCACGTCCTCGAACACCAGGAAGGTCTGCGTATCCAGGACGCCCGGCATGGTCTGCAGCTGGTCGAAAATGACCCGCCGCAGGTCGATGTTGTCCACGGCCCGGACCAGGAGGATCACGTCGAAATCACCGCCAACCAGGGCAATGTGGTGCACCTCCGGGATGGCGCCCAGCTGGTCCCGAAGTTCACGCCAGGCATCCTGCCGAAGCTTCAGCGTGACATAGGCCGAGGACTTCAGTCCCGCCTTGATGGGGTCTACCAGCGCCGTGAACCGGGTCAGCACCCCGTCGCCGGTCAGCCTGGCGATCCGCGAGTAGGCATGTGCCCGGGAGATGTGCACGTTTTCCGCCACCTGGGTCACCGACATGCGTCCATCCCGGGTGAGCTCACTGATGATGCGCCGGTCGATGTCGTCCAGTGGGACCTCGGCGGCTGCGTCCTTGCCCGGCATTTTGTCCACGGCTCCCGTCGGTAATCCACGTCACAGTTACAAATCGTCTCCCATAATAGGCACTTCGGAGCAGCTTCTCCACGATTTGCCCACCCGGTAGATACGAAACCTGCTGCAGGACCATACTGGGAGCGAATAGTGGCAATCGAAGGACGGACCAATGACGATCTCCGCAGACCACACCGCGCCGGACACCACCAGCACCGAGCCAGCAGGAAACGCGCTGACCGACGCTGTGAAGAAGTTCGGCATCACGGTGGAGGACTACATGCTCCCCGCCCGGCACCAGATCCAGATGGTGGACCCGGACGGCCGGCTCATCCCCGAAGGTGAGCAGGGCACCCAGCCCGGCCACGAATACCCCGTGCCCGGCGACAAGGAACTGCTGGCCGCCTACGAGCAACTCGTCGTCGGCCGCCGCGTCAACGACCAGAACTCCGCCTTGGTCCGGCAGGGCCGCATGGCCGTCTACCCCTCCAGCCACGGGCAGGAAGCCTGCCAGGTTGCCGCTGCCCTGTGCCTCTCAGACGCCGACTGGATGTTCCCCACCTACCGTGATGCCGTGGCCGTCATGACCCGCGGCGTGGACCCGGTGCAGGTGATGACCATCTTCCGCGGCGACTGGCACGGCGGTTACGACCCCCTCGAAAACAAGGTGGGCATCCAGTGCACCCCGCTGACCACCCAGCTGCTGCACGCCGTGGGGGTGGCCCACGCCGCCAAGCTCCGCGGGGAGGACACCGTGGTCCTGGCCATGTGCGGCGACGGCGCCACCAGCGAAGGCGACTTCCACGAAGCCCTCAATTTCGCCGCCGTCTTCCACCTGCCGGTGATCTTCTTCGTCCAAAACAACAAATACGCCATCTCGGTGCCGCTGGCACACCAGTCCGTGGCGCCATCGCTCGCGCATAAGGCCGTGGGCTACGGAATGGCCGGCGAACGCGTGGACGGAAACGACGTCGTGGCGCTGCTCGCCGTCCTGGACCGCGCCGTCAAGCTCGCCCGCGAAGGCTCCGGCCCGCTGCTGGTCGAGGCGAACACGTACCGGATGCAAGCCCACACGAACGCCGACGACGACACCCGCTACCGCGAAAACAGCGAGGTTGCAGAGTGGCGGGCCAAGGACCCGGTCAACAGGATGCGCACGTACCTCACGGACCGCGGGTTGTTGGATGACGACGGCGAGGCCCGCATCCGTGAACACGCTGAGGCCGTTGCCGCTCAGCTCCGCGACGGCCTCAGCGAGGATGTTCCCGTCGACCCGCAGGAGCTGTTCCGCCACGTTTTCGACCGGCAGACGCCGCAGCTGACGGAAGAATCCGCCCTGCTCGCCGACGAACTCGCCCGCGACGCAGCAGCTACTGATTCAGAGGAGGCCGGCAAGTGAGCCCCACCATCACCACCTCGTCCGAGGCCAACGGCAACGTTTCCGCCGCCACCGCCCGGGCCGCAGCGTCCGCCGCCGCGTCCGCCGAAGCCGCCGGGCCGCAGCCGCTCACCATGGCCAAGGCCCTGAACACCGCGCTCGCCGACGCCATGCACGCCGACTCCTCCGTCCTGGTCTTCGGTGAGGACGTGGGCATGCTGGGTGGTGTCTTCCGCATCACCGACGGCCTCACCGCCACGTTCGGCGAACAGCGCTGCTTCGATACCCCGCTGGCCGAATCCGGCATCGTGGGCATGGCCGTCGGCATGGCGATCAACGGGATGCGCCCCGTGATCGAGATGCAGTTCGACGCGTTCGCCTACCCGGCGTTCGAGCAGATCGTCAGCCACGTGGCCAAGATGCACAACCGCACCAAGGGGGCCGTGAAGCTGCCCATGGTCATCCGCATCCCGTACGGCGGAGGCATCGGCGGAGTGGAACACCACTGCGATTCCTCCGAGTCCTACTACGCCCACACGGCAGGCCTGAAGGTCTACACGCCCGCCACCGTGGCGGACGGATACCGGATGCTCCGCGAAGCGATCGACTCCGAGGACCCCGTTATCTTCATGGAGCCCAAGAAGATGTACTGGACCAAGGACCAGGTGGACTTGGGTGAGCTGCGCCGCGAACACGCGGAAAGCACGACGACGGGACGCACCTCCGAAGGCCGGGCCGCCGTCGCCCGTCCCGGCACGGAGGCCACGCTGATTGCCTACGGTCCGTCCGTCCCCACCGCGCTCGCCGCCGCCGAGGCCGCCGCCCTGGAAGGGCGCTCGCTGGAAGTGATCGATGTGCGGACGATCGTGCCGTTCGATGATGAGACCGTATGTGAGTCCGTCCGCAAGACCGGCCGGGCCGTGGTGATCGCCGAGGCACACGGCTTCGCGTCCGTCTCTTCCGAGATCGTGGCCCGGGTCCAGGAACGCTGCTTCCACTACTTGGCCGCGCCCATCCGCCGGGTCACCGGGTTCGACGTCCCGTACCCGGCGCCCAAACTCGAGAAGTACTACCTGCCCGGCGTGGACCGCATCCTCGACGCCGTCGACGACCTTCAGTGGGAGAACTGACCATGAGCCAAGCACGTGTGTTTTTGTTGCCGGACCTGGGCGAGGGCCTGACCGAAGCCGAACTCGTTGCCTGGCACGTTTCGGTGGGGGACACGATTGTTGTTGACCAGCCGATCGCCGAGGTGGAAACCGCCAAGTCCGCCGTCGAGGTTCCGTCCCCGTACGCGGGGATCGTCACCGAGCTGCACGGGAAGCCGGGGGAGACCCTGGACGTGGGGAAGCCGCTGATCTCGGTGACGCCGGTCGATTCCGGAGTCGCCGCGGATGATGCCGCCCCCGCCCCTTCGCCGGACCAGCCGGTAGTTCAGCCCACCGAGACCGAGCTTGCCGAGCCGAAACCGGCCAGCGCGGCGGCCGAGGCCTATCGTGAAGAGGAGAAGGCCGGCTCAGGGAATGTCCTGATTGGTTACGGCACTCCCGGCGGTCACGGCGTTGCCCGGCGCACCCGTGCGCCCAAAGCCGCGCTCTCGGTGGTTGAGCCTGTCGAAACCAAGCCTGTCAACACCACCGAGGACGACCTCAGCCTCCTGCGCACCCGCGTCCCCGGCAAGCTCGGCGCGGTGATTTCACCGCTGGTCCGGCGCATGGCCCGGGAGCACGGGGTCGATCTCGGCGGCCTCCAAGGCTCCGGCGACAGTGGCCTCATCATGCGCCGCGACGTGGAAGCGGCCATCTCCACCCCGGCGGTCGAGCCGGCGGAAATCAGGCGCACCCCGGTGGTTGAGCCTGTCGAAACCAAAACCGCAGATCCCCGTACGGGTCTCGCCGTCTCCGCCCGCACTCCTGTCCGCGGTGTAAGGAAGGCAGTGGCCGCGAACATGGCGCGCAGCCGCTCGGAAATCCCGGAAGCGACCGTGTGGGTGGATGTGGATGCCACGGCGTTGATGGAGCTGCGGGAAGGACTCAAAGCCAAAGGTGGGGAAGCTCCGGGCCTGCTCGCCTTCATCGCCCGGTTCGTCACCGCCGGGCTGAAGAAGTACCCGGAACTGAACACGCGGATCGAAACGGCGGAGGACGGCTCGCAGGAGATCGTCTCGTTCGACGGGATCAACCTCGGCTTCGCGGCCCAGACCGAGCGTGGCCTGGTGGTGCCTTCCGTCCGCGGCGCCGAGAAACTCAGCGCCCGGGAACTGGACGCGGAAATCCGCCGCCTCACGCAGGTGGCCCGGGACGGCAAGGCGACACCCGCCGAACTCGGCAGCGGCACCTTCACCCTGAACAACTACGGCGTATTCGGCGTGGACGGATCCGCTGCGATCATCAACCACCCGGAGGTGGGAATCCTCGGGGTGGGCCGCATCATCGACAAGCCCTGGGTGGTCAATGGCGAGCTCGCTGTCCGCAAGGTTACCGAGCTCACCCTCACCTTCGACCACCGGGTGTGCGACGGCGGCACCGCCGGCGGCTTCCTCCGCTTCGTGGCGGACGCCATCGAAAACCCCACGTCCTTGCTGGCGGACATCTGAGCTCCTCCACGTTCGACGAGCGCCGCCGGTAGGTTGGCCCTTAGCCGGCCAGCCCTCGGCGGATGTTCCTTATGTGGAGGTAGGCCATCAGCACCAGCAGGGGAGTGTGGATGGCCGGAAGGTTGTGGGCGAACCATTTTGGCAGGTAGATGTCCGTGACCGAGCCGGTTTCGGCGCCGTAGCGTTTCGCGAGGCCGGTGAGGGGGCAATGGAAACCGTTGGCGGCAAATACCAGGGTTTCGGCGGTGACCACTGCCGCCGCCATGCCGACGCGCTTGTCGGTCCGCCCGGCCAAGCCGGTGACGAGCACGTAGACGACGCACAGTTCAATCGACAGCCACGCGAGAGTGTGGACTGCCTTGATTGCTGCCACGGCGGACGGATTGTGTTTCGTGGCTGTCACGTTGCCACGGCTTCCCATCGTGACCCCGGGGCTGCTTCGGGAGTCCCCTCGGCGGTCAGCGCGGTGTCCTTGGCCATTCTGCGTTTCCTTTCGGGCGGGATGCACTGGCACCTGCTGGTACCAGTGCATCTCCGCGGATGGTCCCGGACCAGAGGAATAGGTCCCGCCGCAAGGACACCTAGGGCGTGGGGCCGGGAACGTCCTGGCCGTTGGCGTCGCCGGGCTGGTGGGCGCGGTACACGAAGTGCTCCACCCGCCGGTCGGGGACCAGCCAGATTAGGGCCACCACCGTGTAGACGGCGATACCCAGGAGCGGCTGGGCGAGCGCCAGTGCTATGCCCACGAGGTAGATCAGAGGCGATGCCTTGCCTTTCCAGTCCCGCCCCAGGGCCTGGGCGACGGCCCCGGTTTTGCCCTGTTCGCGGATGAGCGCCTGCTCCAGGATGTAGAAAGCAATGGCTGCGCAGAGAAGGTTGATGCCGTAGACCAGCACCGGTACCTCCACGAATCCTGACTCATCCATCCACCGGGTGGTGAACGGGAAAAGGGAAAGCCAGAACAGCAGGTGCAGGTTGGCCCACAGGATGGCGCCGTTGACCCGGTCCGCAATCTGGATCAGGTGGTGGTGGTTGTTCCAGTAAATGCCCACGTAGACGAAGCTGAGCAGGTAGCTGAGCAAGGTGGGCAGCACCCCGGCGACGCCATGCCAGGTGGGCTCCTCCGGTACGCGCAGTTCCAGCACCATGATGGTGATGATGATTGCCAGCACGCCATCGCTGAACGCCTCAAGCCGGTTTTTGTTCACAGTTCTGCCCTCCGTCAGAAGCATAATGCCCGGTCCCCGTCGCCCGGCACCGGCGCCCGGCACCGGGCATCGGGGCTCGACGCCGGCCGCGCCCCGCCGTCGAACGCCGTGCCTTTTTTTGAATAGGGTCTTTACGCCCTAGCCGGAGGTCACTAAAGTGATTTAGGTCATAGTCCGGATGGGCGCCCGGGGGCGTCCGGGAAGGGGGAGTGCATCAACACCGACCACTATCGGAAGCCAAATGACAACCACTACGTTGAAAGCCCCTCCTAGGAGGGGCTTTCCCTTTGCTGCGGGCCAAGGCCGAGGCCAACGCCAAGGCGAACCGGCAAGCCGCGGCGTCAGCCGGCCAGGCCGGACAGGCGGCCCCGGAGGAAACGCTGCTCGGCTTCGTTGTCCGTCAGGATCAGTGCCTCTTCGAACGCCACCCGCGCCTCATCCGGCCGGCCCAGCCGGAGCAGGAAGTCACCGCGCGCCGCAGCCAGGTACGGGTACCTGGCAAGCTGCGGCTCGGCACCAAGCGCATCGAGTTCGGCCAGCCCCTCGGACGGCCCCACAGCGAAGCCCAGGGCGATGGCCCGGTTGAGCCGGACCACGGGGGAGGGCCACCGCTCCATCAGCAGGTCGTAAAGGCCAAGGATCTCCTGCCAGTCGGTGCCGGACCAGGACTCGCTCTCGTCGTGGACGGCGGCGATCGCCGCCATGAGGGCAAAGCGGCCCGGTGGCCGGGACACCAGGGCCTCGCGCAGGAGCGCCACTCCTTCCGTGACGGCGTGCCGGTCCCATTTGGACCGGTCCTGGTCGTCCAACAGGACAAGGTCCCGGTTCCCGTCCACCCGGGCATCCCGGCGCGCTTCGGTCAGCAGGACCAGGGCCAGGAGCCCGGCCACATCGGGATCGGAAGGAAGCAGTTCACGCAGCAGCCGGGCAAGCTCCACACCGCGCTCGGCAAGATCCCGGCGCATCAGGTCAGCTCCTGACGGCGCCGTGTGCCCGGTGGTGTACACGAGATACACCACCGACAGCACCCCGTCCACGCGCTCGTGCAGCTCGTCCGCCGACGGTACCCGGTAAGGGATGTTCGCGGCCGTGATCTTCTTCTTCGCCCTGGTGATCCGTGCCGCCATGGTGGCCTCCGGGACCAGGAACGCCCGCGCCACCTCTGCAGTGGACAGTCCGCAGAGCAGCCGCAGCGTCAGGGCCACCCGTGCCTCAAAGGGCAGGGCCGGGTGGCAACAGGTAAAGATCAACCTCAGCCGGTCATCCGGAATATCGTCCCCCTCCGGGAACCCGCCGTCGTCGTCCTCACGGCCAAGGAGCTTCGGCAAAGCCCGTTGCGCGGTTGCCGCACGGCGCCGCATATCCAGGGCCCGTCGTCGTGCCGTCACCGTCAGCCAAGCCCCGGGATTGCTCGGGATACCGGTCCCGCCCCAGGTGGACAAGGCGCTGGCGTAGGCGTCCTGGACGGCTTCCTCGGCGGCGTCGATGCCCCCGGCAACCCGCACCGTGGCCGCCAGCACGAACGCCCACTCCCGGCGGTGCGCATCGGCAACCGCGGCAGCAACCTCCGAGCCAGCGGCCCGCGCCATCAGCTGACCACCCGGACCGGCCACACCTCAACCCCGACGCCGGCGGGAACCTCCTTGCCGATCTGCAGCGCCTCGTCGAGGTCGGCCGCCTCCACCAGGTAGTAACCGCCCAGGGTCTCCTTCGACTCGGCGAAGGGGCCGTCCGTCACCGCGAACCCGCCCGCCCCGTCGCGCCGGATGGACGTCGCCGTCGAGGACGGATGGAGGGCGGCGCCGCTGATCAGCGAAGCCCCGCGGCGTTCCATGAACTCCTGGTAGTTGGCGCTGATCGACTCACCCTCGGCCTGCCTGGTCACCGCTTCGTCCTGGTAGATCAGGATCAGATACTTGGACATTTTGAACTCCCTTCGCTTGTCAATAAGAGCCCACTGTTGGAGCTCCTACCCATACGACGCGCAGGGGAAGCCCGGATCGACAACGCTGTTTAAATAGTTCGCCCGGCGTAAAGGAATCGTTAAAATTTCGGCCGAAAAAGCGGCTGCCGGGCTGTTCCACAGCGGCCGGCCAGTACTTTGGATGCAGTGCCGCCTTCTCAGGGACCCCCAACCTGGAGAAGGCGGCACGCCTGCTTAAAGGCTGCAGTCTTCCCCGTATTTCCAAGGTACCGCGCTCCGGGGGGCTTGCCGCAAGGCCCCCGGGCTGGCGCATACTGGGTGCCGCATCCCGGCTGGCGGGTGCGGGCACAGGGCGGGGACAGCATGCATGATGTAGTGATTGTGGGGAGCGGGCCCACAGGGTTGATGCTCGCGGCGGAATTGCGCCTGGCTGGGGTGGAGGCCCTGGTGCTGGAGCGGCGGCCGTCCCAGGAACTGGCTGGCTCCCGCGGCGGTGGAATCCACGCCCGAACCATTGAACTGCTGGACCAGCGCGGCATCGCGGAGCGGTTCCTCGCCGAGGGCAAGACCGTGCAGGCGGCAACGTTTGGCGCCACCCAGCTGGACCTGGCCGGCCTGCCCACGCGCCACCCGTACACACTGGCCCTGTTCCAGAACCACATCGAGCGGCTGCTGCTGGGCTGGGCAGAGGAGTTGGGCGTGCACGTCCGGCGGGGCGTGGAGGTCACCGGCGTCGCAGCGGACGACGACGGCGCCGACGTCAAGCTCGCCGGCGGCGGACCCGTGCGGGCCAGGTTTGTGGTGGGCACCGACGGCGGACGCAGCGTGGTGCGGCGCTCGGCAGGGATCAACTTCCCGGGCCCGGACGCCACCCGCAGCAGCCTGATCGCGGAGGTGAAGGTGGCCGGCGAACCCGTGCAGCAGGGCAAAGTGGATGCCCGCGGCATCCATGGGCTGCACCCGATGGGGGAAGGCATGGTCCGGGTGGTGGTGACCGAAGCGGAACTTGGCCCTGCCACCGAGCCCACGCTGGAGGACCTGCGCCGCGCCTTAACTGATGTGTTCGGCACGGACTTCGGCGTCCACAGCCCTGCTTGGCTCTCGCGTTTCACGGACGCCACCCGGCAGGCGGAGTCCTATCGGAAGGGCCGCATCCTGTTGGCCGGCGACGCCGCCCACGTCCATTCCCCGACCGGCGGGCAGGGCATCGGCCTGGGCCTCCAGGACGCCGTGAACCTTGGATGGAAGCTGGCGCAGGTGGTCCGCGGAATATCGGGGGACCACCTGCTGGAAACCTACCATGCCGAGCGCCACCCGGCAGGCGCCCGGGCGCTCAAATACACCATGGCGCAGTCCCTGTTCCAGAAGGCCGATCCCCGGCAGGAGGCGCTGCGGGACCTGCTGGACGAGGTCCTCCGCCGCGAGGGCGCCGGGGCCCCGATGGCCGGATTGGTCACCGGCCTCGACGTCGCCTACGGTCCTGGGGCGGGCCACCCCCTGGTGGGACGCCGGATGCCCGACCTGGATATCGCCACCGTTGAGGGATCCGTGCGGGTATATGGGCTGTTGCGCCAGGCACGGCCCGTGCTGCTGGACCTCGGCGGTCCCGGCCTGGACGCGGGTGCGTGGGCTGGACGGGTGCGGCACGTTTCCGGGACGTACGACGGCGCGTGGGAGCTTCCGGTGCTGGGCGTGGTGCCTGCACCCATGGCAGTGCTGGTGCGTCCGGACGGCTACGTGGCCTGGGCCGGTGAGCACTCGGCGTCGGGCCTGCCGGAAGCGATGGCGGAATGGTTTGGTGCTGCGCACTGAAATCCGCCCTGAATCCTTGCATGATCTTGACCGAAAATTGTGCGCGTGCACGCTGTCGCCGGGAGGCAGGTGCTTGTAGGCTGGCCCAAGGTCAGGCAGACGGCCGGCAATGCACCGTCTGAGGATATCCGTGACCGCACTCCCCACAACACCCGAGCCGCTTCCGGGCGTGCATCCGCCTCCCCCCTAGCTGGCGCGGATGTGGCCCAAGGGAAATCCATGATTCGGGGGTGGGCCACATCCACGCCGTACACTCCGGGAGTCAGCAGCGTGGCTGGCTCCCGGGCCGGCGGCGAACGCCGCCGGTGTGCAAACCTCAATCCTCGAAGTAGGCGGCAGTGGGCTGTGGGCCCGTGAAGCGGTCCACCAGCGATTGGGCAAGATCGTTGAGCTTTTGGTTCCGCGTATTGGAGGCCCGGCGGAGCACTTCAAACGCCTGGTCCTTGCTGCACTGGTTTTGCGCCATGATGATCCCGCAGGCCACGTCAATCGCTGTCCTTGTGTCCATCGCGGCCTTCAGGTGCTCGGCACGCTGGTCCGCGGACGCTATCCGGATGGCCAGGCGCAGGGCCATGCCCGCCATGTCCGCAAACCGTACCGCCTCGGATACCGCCCGCTCACTGAAGAGCCCGCTGGCGGGAGCGAAAAAATCCAGGACGGCCCCGGCGTCGTCCTGCAGTTTCATGGGCACCCCCAGCGCACTGGCGATGCCCGCCGCCGCGAGGGCTTTGCGGTACTCCGGCCACCGGGGGTCGGAATCCACGTCACCAAGCAGGACGGGGACTCCGGTCTCCAGCGCATCGACGCACGGCCCGTCTCCCAGTGTCTGCTCGATCCTGTCCAGCACCACCGCAGTATCGCTGCTGCCGCCAATAGTGGCCGTGTGCTTGCGCCGGCGCAGGGTCACGGCGCATTCAATCGACGTGCCGGTGGTGTCCGTCATGGTGGCCGCCGCAAACGTGGTGATGGCGTTCAAGACGGATTTGATATCTTCCGTGCCGCCGATCAATTCGACGAGCCGCTCGAAATCCTCTGCCATGTCCTGGTCCACCATGTGTTCAATGTAGAAGGCGAGCCCTCCGGCCACAAGCCATGATCCTGGGCGCCGCTTTCAGGGTCCGCCCAGCTTCCACACAGGGCAGTTATGGAAACGTTATATATGCTTGCTTAGTGGTTTTTAGGTCAAGCAGTGGAATTTTGTCAGCCGCGGAGCGCCCGGCCGTGCCCGGAACGGGGCTCATCGCCGGGCGCAAGCACGCCCTGGACGGGCTCCGCACCATCGCCGTGGCGGGAGTGTTCTTCTTTCACACCGCCACCGATCTGGTCCCCGGGGGATCCATCGGTGTCGACGTCTTCTTCACGCTCAGCGGCTTCGTGATCACGCTGCTGATCATGAAGGAGTGGAGCACCACCGGCCGCCTCCACCTGGGCATCTTCTACGCCAAGCGACTAGCCCGGCTCTGGCCGGCGTTGCTGGCGCTCTGCGCGGTGATCCTCGTAACAGGCTTCCTGTTCCCCGCCTCCGGCTGGGGCGGCCAGGCGGGGTTCGTCCTGCCGGCCGCAGCCTACGTAATGAACCTGGCGCACTTTGGCCTGTTCGGCAACTCCATCGCCGGGGAAACGCTGGGCCCCACCTGGACCCTGGCCGTCGAGGAGCAGTTCTACCTGGTATGGCCGCTCCTGCTGCTGGTAATGCTCCGGTTCTGGAAGGTCCGCACCGTCGCCTTCGCCACGCTGGCACTGGCCGGCGCGTTCCTGCTGAACCGGTTCCTGCTGGTCACGGCGGGCCAGCCGCTGGCCCGGATCTACAACGGCCCGGATACCCGTGCGGACGAGCTGCTGATTGGCTGCGCCCTTGCCCTGCTGTTCACCTCCGTGCGGACCGGCTCCCGGCTGCACGGCGGGTTGGTGTCCGCGGCCCGCTGGGGAGCCCCGCTGGCCGCCATCTCACTGGCTGCCGCCCTGTTCCTGTTCAAGGAACCTGACACACCCGGCTTGTGGTTCACTGCTTTCTGGGCTGCCGGTCCCGCGGTGCTCGCCCTGCTGTCAGCGGTGCTGATCGGGGCCTTGGTGCTCCAGCCGGCAGGCTTCCTGGCACGGATCCTGAGCCACCCGTGGCTCGCCAAGCCCGGCCGCGACCTGTCGTATGCCATGTACCTCTGGCACCTGCCGGTCTACCTGTTGCTGATGCGGCTGATCCCGGCGTTGCCCCTCCGGATCGCGCTGACCGCGGTCCTCACCGTGCTGGTGGCTTACGTGTCGTTCCGCTTCGTGGAGCGGCCGCTCCGGCAGTGGGCCAACGCAAAGCTGGAACCCGCCGCCGAGCCAGCACCCCGGGAACGCGCCAAGGAGCCGGTGGCCGCCTGATCCGGACACCCCGGGCGGGCGGCCCGTGCCGTCAGTGCTGGATGCTTTCCTGGTCGCGGTGTGCAGCGGGTTCGATCTGGAAGGTGGAGTGTTCGATGCTGACGTCGAAGTCCTTGGCCACGCAGCGCTGCAGGTCGGCCAGGATGCTCGCCGAGTGCCCGTCGCGCATGCACTGATCCTGCACGGTGACATGGGCGGACAACACCGGAACGCCTGAAGCCACCAGGGAAGCGTGCAGGTCGTGGACGTCGATGACGTGCGGCAGGGCCAGGATGTGTTCCCGCACTTTGGCCAGGTCCAGGCCCGGGGGAGTGCTTTCCATCAGGACGTTCACGGTGTCCCGGAGCAGGCTGAGGGTGCGGGGGATGATCAGCGCGCCGATCAGCAGTGACACGACGGCGTCCGCCCGGGTCCAGCCGGTCAGGGCAATGACCAGCGCCGCCACGATCACCGCGACCGAACCCAGGGCGTCGTTAAGCACCTCGAGGAACGCGGCCTTCATGTTGAAGTTGTGGTGCCGCCCCGAGGCGAGCACCAGCAGCCCCACCGCGTTGCCGGCCAGGCCGATGACGCCGAACCACAGCATGAGGGAGCCGCCCACCTCGGGAGGGGCAAACAGCCGGCGGATGCCCTCCACAATGACGAATCCGCCCACGCCCAGCAGCAGTGCGGCCTGCCCTGCCGCGGCGATGATTTCGGCGCGCTTGTAACCCCAGGTGCGGGTGTGGGTGGCAGGCTTCAGGGCGAGGGACGCCGCAATCACGGCAATGAGGAGTCCGGCCGAATCGGTGAACATGTGCCCGGCGTCCGCCAGCAGGGCCAGGCTTCCGGTCAGGACCGTTCCGAGGATCTCGGCCAGCATCACGGTAAACGTGATGCCGAAAACCAACAGCAGCTTTCCGCGCTGGCCGTGGTGGTCAGCTCCGCCGTGGGAGTGGCTGTGTCCGCTGCCCACTGGTCAGCCCTTCCTTATGGTGGGCATGCCCAAGGATTGCGGAGCCGGCCCGCAGCAGTCGTCGCCTGTCTGGTGCTGTTCGTGCGGAACCGCGCAGCAGGCGTCCCCGCGCCACGCGTTGATGCCTTCGCGGACGGCGATTGCCGCAATGACCAGGGCGGCCCCGGCATCCGCCCACCACCAGCCCAAGGTGCTGTTCAGGACCAGGCCAACCAGCAAGACTGCGGAGAGGTAGGTGCACAGCAGGGTCTGCTTCGAATCGGCCACCGCCGTCCGGGAACCGAGTTCGCGGCCGGCACGGCGCTGGGCCCAGGACAGGACGGGCATGATGGCCAAACTCAGGGCCGCGATGACGATGCCGGGAACCGAGTGCTGCGCTTCTCCCGCGCCTGCCAGTGAGCGGACGGCGTCCACGGCCACGAACGCGGCAAGGGCAAAGAAGGAAACGGCGATGATCCGCAGCGTCAGGTGCTCGCGCCGCTCCGGGTCCTTGGCGGAGAACTGCCAGGACAACGCCAGTGCGGACGCCACCTCGATCACCGAGTCCAGCCCGAAGCCGATCAGGGCCGAGGAGTCGGCCACCCCGCCCGCCCACAACGCCACGGCGGCCTCGATCACGTTGTAGGTGATGGTTGCGGCCGCAAAGAGCCTGATCCGGCGGCTGAGGACCCGCCGGCGATCTGTGCCGGGCGTGGGGAGTGCCGTCATCACGCCACGTCCCCGTCGGGGCCGCAACAGGCGGGGTCCACGGCCAGTACAACGTTGATCAGGTCCGTGATGGCGTGGCCGATCCGGGCATCCGCGAGCTCGTAGCGCGTGCGCCGGCCGTCCGGAACGGCAACCACCAGGCCGCAGCCGCGCAGGCACGCCAGATGGTTGGACATGCTCTGCCGTGACACGCCCAGGCTGTCCGCCAGGTCCGAGGGGTACGACGCCGCCTCGGAAAGCGCCAGGAGGACACGGGCACGGGTGGGGTCTGACACCGCGTAGCCGAACCGGGCCAGCACGGGAGCCTGCGTGAGCGTTTGCATGATCCCAAAGTACATAGCTGGCTGTATTCAGGCAACTATGTACTTTGGGACTGCGGCAGCCCCCGGTGCTAGTAGCCGGAGGTGTTGGTGGCCTGGCAGGTCTGGTCGCTTCCGGTCTGCGCCACCACGCTGCCGGAATCAGCTGACGACGGCGGCGCGGCGGGTTTGGTGCCCGTCACGAAGTCGGTGCCGGCAGAGAGCTGCACGCCCTGGATGTTGGCCACCTGCTGGACGCTGCCGGCCGGCAGGCCGAACAGGGCGGCGACGTCCGCTGCCACATCCTCATACCCGGCGCTGTAGTAGACCATGGTCTGGGTGCGGACGGTGGCCTGGAGCTTGGTCACCTTGGTGAAGCCGGCGTCGGACAACAGACCGGCGATGGCGTTACTGCGGCCCGCTACGCCTGTTCCGTTGGCAATGGATACCGGCTGCAGCGCCTTGTCATAGGCCGGCGCCGCGGGTGTCGCCGGTGCCTGGGTGGGGGCGGCGGTGGCCGGCTGGCTCAGGTCCGGGTTGCTGCGCAGTGCGGCGAAGAAGTTGGACGCCGCAGGCTCGTCCAGGACCAGCCTGTTGGGGTCCTGCGGTGCCGGGACGGTGGGAGTGGTGATGAAGTTGACGCTCGCCGGATCGATGTTCTTCAGCCGGTTGGCGATGGTCAGCAGCGACGGCACGGAGGACAGCCCCGAATCCACGGTCAGGTTCTTGGTGACTGTGTCGGCGATGGTCAGTACCTTCTGCGGGTTGCTGAGTGTTCCCTCCGACTTGAGTTTGCGGGTCAGCGAGGCCAGGAAACCCTGCTGGGCCTTGATCCGGCCCAGGTCCCCGCCGTTGGCGAAACCATGCCGGGTGCGCAGGAACGCCAGCGCCTGTTCGCCCTGCACCTGGGAGGTGCCGGCGGGCAGGTGCAGTCCGGAGTCGGGATCGTCCACGGCGTCGCTGACGCACACGTCCACGCCGCCTACCGCGTTGGACAGTTCCTTGACGGCGTTGAAATCGGCCATCATGAAGTGGTCGATCTCCAAACCGGTGAGCTTGTTCACGGTGTCCACGGCGCAGCCGATTCCAGCCTGCTTCATGGCGCTGTTGATCATGGCGCCCTGCTGCGCGGGATACTTCTGGCCGGTCTTCGCGTCCGTGCAGGCCGGAATGTTCACCAGGAGGTCGCGGGGAAAGCTCACCACGTTGACGTGCTTGTTGTCCGCCGAGATATCCAGCAGCATCATGACGTCCGACTGGCCGTAGCCGGAGGAATCATCCGCGCTGCCGTACTCGCTGTTGTTCCCGCTCCTGGTGTCCGAGCCCAGCACCAGGATCTGCATCCGGTCCGTACTGTCATTGACCGCACCTTCGGTGCGTTCGCCACCGGCGGTCAGCGCCGCGGTGCTGATGTTGGACTGCAGGCGCCACGCCCAGTAGCCGCCGAACGCCAGGACGCCGAGGAGGAGCACAGAGACGACGGCGACCACAGCCTTGACCCAGCGCGGGGCACGGCGGCGCGGCCTGCTGTGGCGGGAGCTGGCGGCGTAAAGCTCGCCTTGGCCCGGGTAGGCTGCCGGAGTGGAGCCTTCCTGTTCCGGGCCGGGGGATTTTCTGGAACCGAACACGACGAAATGACCTTCGGGAGGGGACAGGTTTCCGCTACCCTACAGGGCCAAGCTGGCAATTCGCCCAGAATCCCGGTTTCCCGGCCGCGCCGGTGCGGTCCCCGGGCGGCGGGGGCGTACTCTTTTTTCTCGGCGGTACCCGCCCCGGAGATGGGCCCGGCCGTCGAGGAAGCCCGGGCTGCAGGCTGAGGAACGGACAGATGGACACAGGTCATAAACAACGCGGCGCGGCCCGCCCTGGCCGGCGCGGATGGGGACGATTTACTCTCTGGCTGGAGGATGACTCGCCGGGCCGCCTCCGGCCGCTGATCCTGGCCGTGGTCCTCACGCTCTCGGCGATCGGGCTCGTGGAAGTGGCATCGGCGTCGTCCGTGGAATCCGTGGCGGCAGGAAACAATCCGTACGATCTTCCCCTCAAGCAGGCCATGTGGACCGTTGCGGGCGTGGTGATCATGCTGCTGCTGGCCCGGATGCCGGTCCGGCGGATCCGGCGCCTGGGCTGGCCCATGCTGATCGGGTCACTGGTGGCCCTGGTCCTGGTGTTCACGCCGCTGGGCATGTCCGTGAACGGCAACCGGAACTGGCTGAGTGTAGGCGGATTCACCGCCCAGCCCTCCGAGTTCGCCAAGCTGGCGCTGATTGTCTGGGCCGCGGCCATCCTGGACCGGAAACAGGCCCTGCTGGCGAACTGGAAACATGCGGTGGTCCCGCTGGGCCCCGCTGGCGGGCTGATCATGATCATCGTGGCGTTGGGGCACGACCTCGGCACCACCATGATCATCATGTTGATCCTCGCCGCCACCATGTTCTACGGCGGGGTACGGATGAAGGTGTTCTCCGTGGCCGGCCTTATCTGCGTTGTGGCCGCCCTGGTCCTCGCGGCAACCAGCGGCAACAGGATGGGCCGGATCTCGTCCTGGCTGGGCATGGGTTCTGACGAGGACGCCCAGGGCATGGGCTACCAGGCGCAGCACGGCGCGTACGCGCTTGCCTCCGGCGGCTGGTTCGGCGTGGGCCTGGGGCAGAGCCGGCAGAAATGGAACTGGATCCCGGAAGCCCACAACGACTTCATCTTCTCCATCCTGGGCGAAGAACTCGGGTTGGCCGGCACCCTCCTGGTCCTCGGACTGTTCGCGATCCTTGCCATCACCGTCTTCAAGACGATTGCCCGCACCACGGACACTTTCTCGCGGATCGTTGCCTGCAGCGTGATTACCTGGATCCTGGGGCAGGCGGTGATCAACATCGCCATGGTGAGCGGGCTGCTGCCGGTCATCGGTGTCCCACTGCCGTTCATCTCCTACGGAGGCTCGGCCATGGTCTCCTCCCTGGCCGGCATCGGGGTGATCCTGGCCGTGACCCGGCCGGAAAATCCGGGCACCAAGTCCGCGGCCAAGGCTGCCGCGCCGGTGAAGCGGGTGAGGGAACACGAGTACCAGCGGTAGGGCCGGGAGGGCTGTTCCGGGAACGCCCATGACGGCAGTCCGCTTCATTGTGGCCTTCGGGATCGTCAGTGCCCTGATGGACATGGTCTACGAGGGCGCGCGGAGCGTCACCGGGCCCTACCTGGGCGCCCTGGGTGCCTCGGCCCTCCTGGTCAGCGTGGTCACGGGGGCGGGTGAAGCCGTTGCCCTGGTCCTCCGCCTGCTGTTCGGGCGCCTCGCGGACCGGCCGGCACTGCGTTGGTCCCTCGCTATCTCCGGCTACGCCCTCACGGCGTTGTCCGTTCCGCTCCTGGGCATCAGCAATGCCTTGTGGATCGCCTGCCTCCTGATCCTGGCCGAACGGCTGGGCAAGGCCGTGCGCAGCCCTGCCAAGGACACCATGCTGGCTGAGGCCGGTTCCGCCCTGGGCCAGGGCAAGGCCTTTGCGCTGCACGAGGCGCTGGACCAGGTGGGAGCACTGCTGGGGCCGCTTCTGGTGGGCGCGGCGCTCGCCCTGACCGGAAGCTACGGGCCTGGATTCCTGCTGCTGGCCATCCCCGGGCTGGCGGCCATGCTGCTGCTGTTCTGGCTGAAGAACAAGGTGCCCGACCCGGCCGCCTACGAGACCGTCCCTGCCGGGCTGTCCGCGGAGCCCGCCACCCCGCAGGCCGGTACCGCTCCTGAAAATGATGTGGCACCGTCCGGCAGGGCTGCCCCGTTGCCCCGGCAGTACTGGCTCTATGCCGCGTTCAGCAGCCTCACCATGTTTGGCTATGCCACGTTCGGGCTGCTCTCATTCCATCTGGTGGAGGCCGGACTGCTGCCGCCCGCCCTGGTCCCGGTCCTGTATGCAGTGGCCATGGGCGTTGACGCTGTGGCGGCCCTGGCCTCCGGGTGGCTCTATGACCGGGTGGGCCTGAAAGTCCTCGTGGTCCTGCCGGTGCTTGCCGCAGCGGTCCCGTGGCTGGGCTTCAGCAACAACACAGTGCTCGCGGTGGCGGGGGTGCTGGTGTGGGGAGCGGCCATGGGGATCCAGGAAAGCACCATGCGGGCCGGCGTCGCCGGGCTGGCACCGGCAGCCCGGCGGGGGAGCGCGTACGGGATGTTCACTGCCTGCTACGGCCTTGCCTGGCTGGCGGGGAGCTTCCTCATCGGCCTGCTCTACGAACAATCAATTCCGGCGTTGGCGGTGACCATCACGGTGGTGCAGGCAGCGGCCCTGGTGATCTTCGTCGTCGTCCGTCCGCACGCCGTTAGGCCTTAGGTCCGGCCGGAAGAGGCGCGGAAGGGACTCAGGCGACGGCACTCTCGATCTCGGGGCACTCACTGCAACGGACCTCCGCAACCAGCGAGCCGGCGTCGTCCTTGCGGAAATGCGTGACGTGCTTAGTGGCCCTGCCGCAGGTGGGGCAGTAGCTCTGGCTTTGTTTTGTCCACATGCATGAATAATACGGAACGCCCCGCGAAAGGGAAGATCGGGGAGCCGAACTATGTGGATGCCCGCAGCTGATTTTCATCAGATCTTGACCAAACCTGCTGGCGATCCTTCGGTAAACGCTGAGATTCGGCGCGTAGCTTGGGCTCATCCGGCAGTTTCAGTGGCACGAACGGAGCGCAGGGCAATGACCATTACCGATTACTTCGTGGCTCTCGGCGGCATGTTGGCCTCGCTCGGAGCTGCAGGACTTGTCGCGGCCGGACTCATCCGGGCGCGGGCACGCCACTAAAATCCCTCCGGGCAGGGGAGTGCCGCTATACCTCCGCGTAGTCCTCAGGCAAACGCCGGGGGGTCAAACCGGGTACCGGCGGCGCCGCTGGGCATGGTGCTGAGGATGCTGTCCGCAACGCTGCGGACCTTGAGGTTGCGGTGCCGCGACGCCCCGGCGAGCTTGCTGAAGGCCTCGGGGTAGGAACAGCGGTTTTGTGCCATCAGCACGCCGCAGGCCACGTCAATGGAGGTCCGGCTCTCCAGCACCTGCTTCAGGTTGTCCCCGGAGCGGATGACGCCGTGGACGTCCAGGGCAAGCTTCAGGCTCTGTGAGGCCACTCCGGCAAACCAGGCGGCCTCGTTGGTGATCCGGGTGATGAAGGCGTAATTGCCGTGGGCCAGGAACACCAGGGCTCCCGAGGAACCGGGCCGCAGTTCGAGGGGGAGGGCCAGCGCCGCCCCGTATCCGCCATCCAGCAACCGGTGACGGTACGCCTGCCAGCGCGCGGGGGAGCCCGTGGGGTTGACCACCACGGGTGCTGACAACGCCACGCCCAGGGCTGTGGGCCCGTCTGCGTGTTCCTCCTCAGCTGCCGCGAAGCGGGCTGCGCCCGGCGTGCTTCCGGCACCGGCGGCATAGGTTCGCTGCCTGTGCAGCACGGCGCCGCACTCGATCGTTGAGCCCGCCGTCGTACTGAGCCACCTGGCCCCTGCGTCGGCGAGTGTCTGCAGGGAGCCGGCGTCGTCCTCGGTACCTGTTATCAGGTCCAGCAGGAACCCTTGCCGTTCGGGTCCCCTGTTATGCGCCGGGCCAACCGCCACCCCGCACCCCCATTCAAGTCGTACCCCGTGGCATCGGCCGCCGCAGGTTTCCTTGCAATTTATTGGGCGGTCAGGGCGTGTGCACGAGTAGCCGGTACTCTACTTTCTCCGGCGGCCGGCGCAGGTACTTGCCCGGGCTCTTCGGGGGCCGGATCGGCGGATGGGCTACGATAGATTCGTTAGACAGCCAAGCAAGTAGGATATCGAAGGAATTCGCATGAACCCGCATGGTGCAAGCGAAGGCTACTCGTACCCCACCCTGGAAGACACAGAGCCCAGGGCCGTTGATGTGATCAACGCCCTCCGGGAGTTCCGCACCTCCGAAACCGCCATGCGCCGGCGCACCCGCTCGTCGCCCGCCATGGGGGAAACCGATCTCCTGGCACTGCGGTACCTCATTGACGCAGAAGCCGCCGGCGTGGGAGTGCGCCCCACGGAACTGGCGGGCAGGCTGGGTATCACCTCCGCCTCCATGACCACGCTCGTGGACCGGCTGGTTGCCAGCGGCCACGTAACACGTGAACGCCATCCGTCGGACCGCCGGGCCATCATCCTCCGGCCCGCACCCGGCGCCGACGAGGAAGTCAGGCATAACCTCAACCAGATGCATAAGCGGATGCTAGAGGCTGCTGAGTCCCTGTCGCCCGATGAAATCAAAGCGGTGATGCACTTCCTGATGCGCATGCGCGAGGCGGTGGACGCCGTCAATATGGCGCCGCACGTTGGATCCCGGTAGACAACGAACTAATCCTAGTTAGACTAGCTACATTGTTAGTGAACTATCGGATGGTGGATCGAATGACTGCAGTACTTGAACCTCAGGCGGCCGGGCATTCGATCCCGGTGACGATAGACACCGAGCCCCCCGTCCAGCCCGCGGAAAGCCCGACGCCGGAACCCGCGGCACCCATGCATTGCGGCGTGGAAATGACGGCCACCCCCGTCCCCATTGCTTCCCTCGGCTGGGCGCCACTTGAGCTCGGCTCCTCCGAATGGTCCTGTGCCTGCGGGTACCGGATGGATAGCGAACCCGCCGGAGATCCGCTGGAAGCGGTCCGGCTGGCCTCCGCAAGGGTGGAAAGTATTCAGTGGGAACTGGATGCCGCGCAGGAGGGCTTCGCCAATGCAGTACGCAGCGCTTCGCGGCTGGGCGCCTCGCCGGACGCCCTGAGTGACGCGGCGGGCCTGACCGAGCTGGAACTCCGGGAGTTCCTCGCCGGCAGCGACCGGTTGCTGTAGCTCCAGGAGCTGTTCGGCCCCGGCCTCGTCCCGAAATAAAAAAGTCACGACGTCACGAAGTGCAGCCACCCGTCTGTTCGGGTGCAGCTGCACTTCGTGGGTTAAAGCGGTAAACAAGAATATAGCCGGCCGGCTCTGGCCCGATCAGGGGGGCGCGGCGAGCGGCCGGAACGCGCTATGCGGCTTGGCGGGCGGTCGTCGCGGAACGATGCCGCCGGTCAGCCAGCACGCTGATGGTGCAGGGTGCCTGGCCGGGATCGATCTTGGCCGGCAGGTGCCTGGACCGGGCGGCGGACCGGAGCATTTCCAGCGCATCCTCATCCACCCAGGCACTGGAGATATCAAGCTCCAGGTCCAGGCCCCCTTTGAGGGAGTTGGCACGCTTGGCCACGACATAGAGTGCGTTGATGCTGTGGATGGTGATATGCCCCTTTGCAATCACCTGGGCCCTGCTGTGGTCCAGGTCAATCCGGACCACGATATTAAGCTTCGAATTCACGTTGTAAAGCCTTCCCCGGCATTGGCTGCGACGCTGCAGCTTCTTGCATGGCCTGTTTGCTTAAGCCTCAACCAGATTAGGGACAGAATGTGATGTGCGCAACACTGCCGCATTTGTGACATCAAAACGAACGTTGGCCCTCCCGCTCTGATCCGTGATGTGATCAAGGCACGCCCAGTAGCACCGCCTCCGAAGGACACCCCATGAGCAAAGAACAGCTGATCATTATCGGTTCCGGCCCGTCCGGCTACACCGCCGCCATTTACGCCGCCCGCGCCGGACTGAACCCGCTGGTCCTGGCCGGCTCCGTCACGGCCGGCGGTGCCCTGATGAACACCACCGAAGTGGAGAACTTCCCCGGTTTCCCGGGCGGCATCCAGGGCCCGGAGCTTATGGACGGCCTGCAGCAGCAGGCGGAAAAGTTCGGCGCCCGCATCGAGTACGACGACGCCACGTCCGTTGAGCTCAAAGGCCCCGTCAAGCGCGTGGTCACCGGTGGCGGGGAGACGTACGAGGCGCAGGCAGTCATCCTGGCCACCGGCTCGGCCTACAAGGAGCTCGGCCTGCCGGAGGAGAAGAAGTTCAGCGGACACGGCGTCTCCTGGTGCGCCACCTGCGACGGGTTCTTCTTCCGCGACCAGGACATCATCGTCGTGGGCGGCGGCGACTCCGCCATGGAGGAAGCAACTTTCCTGACCCGCTTCGGCAAGACCGTCACCGTGGTGGTCCGCAAGGGCGAACTGCGGGCCTCCCGCATCATGGCGCAACGGGCCAAGGACAACCCCAAGATCCGGTTCGCCTGGAACTCCGCGGTCAGCGCCATCCACGGCGACGGCAAGGTCACCGGTGTGACCCTCACGGATACCCGCACCGGCGAAACCCGGCACCAGGATGCCACCGGAATCTTCGTGGCCATCGGGCACCTGCCGCGGACCGAACTCGTGGCCGGCCAAGTGGATCTGGATGAGGAGGGCTACATCAAGGTGGACGCCCCCACCACCTGCACCAACCTCTCCGGAGTCTTCGCCTGCGGCGATGCGGTGGACCACCGGTACCGGCAGGCCATTACCGCGGCCGGCACCGGCTGCGCGGCGGCCCTGGACGCGGAACGCTTCCTGGCAGCGCTGGAGGACGCAGCCAGCATCGCCACTGCGCTGGTGGAGGAACCGACGCACAACTGACGGGCAGTCCAGCGGCAGGCCCCCGGGGTCAGACCACTTCGGGGAGCCTGCCCGTTAATACAGAGACCGGAGCGGCGGACCAGCGCTCGCGTTCGGGCTCGTAGGAGATCACCATCGACGCGTCGTTCTCGCGGGCCTCGTCGATGGCCAGCAGCAGGGCATCCTCCATGTGCCGGGCATACTCCAGCCGCTCCGGCAGGGAACCCTGCAGGCCGGCGTCGTCAATCAGCACGTGGCCCTTGCCGTCCACAATGACCTTCAGTGAATACCCGCGGTCCTCGTGCAAGGACCCCCGGGTGGACGCAATCTCGGTGACCCGGTCTGCCCGGACCAGCCCGTTGCCCAGAGTGCGAACCCACACTTCACCCATGAAATGACCTCCCCTTGGCGGTGGGCGCGAATCAGCGCCCCATAAGGCGAACGCTACTCCTCGCCGGCCCTTTTGTGACCCCCGTATTTTTACCGCCGGGACGCACGCCGGCGGGGGGACCTTCGGCACTTTTGGCATGCGGTGGGGCCAGGGGAAGGTGGTGCCATGGCGGACAGGATTTCCACCGGCGGCAGCGGCAACATTGGCTCCGCAGTGGTCAACGCCTTGCTCCTGTACGGGCTCAACATCTGGCCCGGGTGGCAGGTGCTGCCCTTCCTCACCTCCGGCATGGTCCGCGTCCTTGACCTCATCAACGCGTCCCTGATCGCCGGCATCGTGGTGGGCGTGGTCTGCGTCCTGATCCGTGCCCGGGCCCTTTTGGCCGTGGGAAACCTGGTG
This sequence comes from Pseudarthrobacter sp. efr-133-R2A-89, assembly GCF_030209315.1. Taxonomy (NCBI): domain Bacteria; kingdom Bacillati; phylum Actinomycetota; class Actinomycetes; order Micrococcales; family Micrococcaceae; genus Pseudarthrobacter; species Pseudarthrobacter sp. efr-133-R2A-89. The sequence continues at coordinate 44,284 of NZ_JARVSE010000010.1, forward strand.
GCGCTGGGCTTCGGCGTGGCCGCCATCATCCGCGTCTGGGAAGTCTTCCCCTTCGACTTCACGGGCGGCTGGACCGGCTGGCCGGTGCTGGTCCGGGTGCTCCTGGTGATCGCCATGGTGGGTTCGGTGTTTGGGGCCGTGGCGGAGCTGGTCAACCTGGTCCGTGCGTTGGCGGGCGTCGAGCCCCGGCCCAGGAAACGCTAGGGGCCCGGGGCTCTGCCACACCTCATCCCTCGCGTCACGCCCCTGATGCATTGGCGGCGGCCATAGGATAAATCTGATGACTTCCCCGGATGACGCCCAGCCCTTCAACCTGCGCAGTATTGCCGTCGCCGCGTTCGGTCCCACGTTGCTCTTCGGAATCGGGCAGGGTGCCATCCTCCCGGTGGTGGCATTGTCGGCCCGCGAGCTGGGCGCATCCGTGGCCGTGGCAGCCCTCATCGTGACCCTCATCGGCCTGGGCTCCTGGTTCTTCAACCTGCCCGCGTCCTTGGTGACCCTGCGCTTCGGAGAGCGCTGGTCCATCGTGGGCGCCGCCGTCGCCGCCGGCCTGGCCCTCGCGGCCGCCGCCACCTCCGCCCTGGCCCCGAACGGACTCTGGCTGCTGGCCGTGGCGATGACCGTCGTCGGGATGTCCGGTGCGGTGTTCGGCCTGGCCCGGCAGAAATACCTCACCGAGGCCGTGCCCGTGGCGTTCCGTGCCAGGGCGCTGTCCACCTTGGGTGGGGTGAACCGCATCGGCGTGTTCATTGGCCCCTTCGCGGGCGCGGCCGTGATGCAGTTCTTCGGCATCGCCGGCGCGTACTGGGTGGGCGTGGTGGCCATGGCCGCGGCAGCCCTGCTGTCCCTCACCATCCCGGACCTGGCGGTGCCGGACGCGCCGCCGGGCGGGGACGGTGCCGCCCAGCCCACGCTCCGGAGCGTGGCGGTCTCGCACGCGGGCGTGTTCCTCTCGCTGGGCGTGGGCATCCTGCTGCTCAGCGCGCTGCGGTCCTCCCGGCAGGTGGTGATCCCGCTCTGGTCCGACCATCTGGGCATGGACGCCACCTCCGCGTCCCTGATCTACGGCCTCTCCGGTGCGATCGACATGCTGGTGTTCTATCCCGCCGGCAAACTGATGGACCGCAAAGGCCGGCAATGGGTGGCCATCCCGTCCACGGTTCTCATGGGAACCGCACTGCTGTTGATCCCGCTCACCGGATCCTTCACGGGACTGCTGCTGGCTGCGCTGCTGATCGGCTTCGGCAACGGCATCAGCTCCGGGCTGGTGATGACCCTGGGAGCGGACTTCTCGCCGGACCGCGGCCGCGGCCAGTTCCTGGGCCTCTGGCGGTTCATGGCGGACGCCGGCTCCACCGGCGGCCCGGTGCTCCTCTCCGGGGTGACCGCCCTGGCCTCCCTGGGGCCGGGGATCTCAGCCACGGGCATCCTGGGGTTCGCCGCGGCGGCCGTGTTCGCCGTCGTGCTTCCCCGCCTCAAGCACCGCCGGAACTACTGACCCCGGCAGGCTATTCTCGACACATGACCGTCCCCGGCGTGAGCGCCCGCATTAGCCCCCTGCACAAAGCCGTGTGGTGGGCCCAGGACTATGCCTACGCCACCGGCTGGCAGGTCCGGGGGTTCCTCTCCCGGGTGCAGCCGGCCTCCTTCCGCACCGGCACCCTCCAGCCCGTGGTGATCATCCCCGGCGTCTACGAAAACTGGCAGTTCATGATGCCGCTCATCCGGGCCATCCATGATGCCGGGCACCCCGTGCACGTGGTCACGGTGCTGCAGCGCAACAAACTCAAGGTCCCGGACGCCGCCAGGCTGGTGGCCCAGCACCTGGAGGAGGCGGGCCTCCACAACGCCATCCTGGTGGCCCACAGCAAGGGCGGGCTGATCGGCAAATACACCATGCTGTCCCTGGATCCCGAGCACCGGATCGACCGGATGATCGCAGTGTGCGCACCATTCTCCGGTTCCCGCTACGCCCGGTACATGCTGCTGCCCAGCCTGCGGATCTTCTCGCCGCGCAACGCGCTGACCTTGCAGATGGCGCGCGAGCAGACCATCAACAGCCGCATCACGTCCCTGTACGGCCCGTTCGATCCGCACATCCCGGAGGGCAGCGTGCTCCCCGGCGCCACCAATATCGAGTTGCCTGTGGCCGGGCACTTCCGGATCCTCGGCGACCCGGGAACCGCGAGGATCATTGTGGAGCAGCTGAGCCTGCCGGCCTGACCGCACCCGGTGCTGCCCCTGCAGATGCTGCCGCCCCTTAACTGAAACGCTCCTCCGGAAAGCCTCGGCGGCCTTCCGGAGGAGCGCAATCAAAGCGTCCCGGACGGGTATTACCCGTCGGAGCCCGCCGGGGTGGTGGTGGCCGTGTAGCCCTCAAGCTTCAGCGCCGCCTGGGCATACTTCTGGTCGAACGTATCCGCCATGTTGACCTTGGAGGTATCAACACCAATGGTCTTCTCCTCGTCAAAGACTGTCTTGGGCCCGCCGGCGGGCATGATGCCGTCAGGGAGGAACTGGCCCTTGTCCTGGTCCAATGCCTTGACGTAATCGTCCTTGCTGATGGTGCTGTTCTGGACGAAGGCCGGCGGCAGCTTGTCCGCGATCTCCTGGGCCGAGTGGGTGCTGATCCAGTGCATGGTGTCCACGAGCGCATCCACCACCTTCTGGGCTTCATCCTGGTGGCTGTTGACCCAGTCCGCCTGGGCGAGCAGGCCTGCGGACGGCAGCGAACTGCCGAGGGCCGCCTTGGCGCCATCCGCCGTAGCCAGGTCAATGGCGGGAACCGCAAGGTTCTTGGCCTCGAGGGCGCCCACTGTTGGCTGGGTGGTCATGACGCAGTCGGCGGACCCGCGCTGGATGGCGGCGATGGCGGTGGCGCCGGCACCGACGGCGATGGTCTGGTAGTCGCTCTTGGACAGGCCGGCCTTGGACGCAATGAACTGGGTGAGTTCGTCGGTACCGGAGCCGAGATCCGTGACGCCGACAGTCTTGCCCTTGAGGTCGGCTCCGGAGTGGACGTTGGCCTTCGGGCTGCACATGATGCGCTCGCCGGGGGCGCCGGAGAGCTGGATGAGGTTGGTGACCTTCTTGCCTTTGGCCTGGAAGTCCACGGTATGGATGTACCACGCGCCGGCCATGTCCACCTGCCCGGACGCCATGGCCTCCTCCGCACCGACGCCGCCCTGCTGCTCGGTGGAGAGTTCCATCTTGACCCCGTACTTCTCGTAGTAGCCCAGCTGCTGGGCCAGTTGGTACGGGAGGTAGATCTGCTTGTCGATGCCGCCCACCATCATCTTCACGGTGGGCATGGAACTGGTGTCGGCGGAGGCGCTGCCGCCGGCGGACCCGCCGCTGGAGGCAGGGGTGGAACTGCTGCCGCAGGCTGCCAGGCTGAGGGCAACCGCTCCGGCGGCTGCAGCGGCAAGAATAGGGCGCTTCATCATCATTGTTTTACGCATCCTTTTGTTTGTCCCGATCGGGACATGGGTGGTGGGTTTAGGGGTAGTGCGGGTTGGAAAGCTGGGTCCGGGGTCCGGGGTCAGATGGCCTGGGCCTCGGAACGGTTCGGCGGTCGCCATTTGAGGAGCCTGTGCTCAAGGAGGTTGATCAGGGATTCGGCAAAGAGCGTGACGACGGCGATGATCACCATGCAGGCGAAGACCGTATTCGGATCGAAGGTCCCCTGCGCCTGGCTGATGATCAGGCCGATGCCTTTCTGCGCGCCGAGCACCTCGGCCACAAGGGCTCCGATGATGGCGAAGCCGAAAGCGGTGTGCAGGCTGGCGATAATCCACGTCATCGCGGAGGGAATGGTCACGTGCATCGCCACCTGGTACGGCGAAGCGCCGAGCACCCGCACATTCGCCACCAGGTTCTGGTCCACCTCACGGACGCCCTGGAAAGCGTTGAAGAACACCACGAAGAAGACCAGCACGGCCGCTAGCAGGATTTTCGGGAAGACCCCGAGGCCGAACGCCACGATGAAGATCGAGCCGAGCACGATGCGCGGAATCGAATTCACGATCCGGATGTAGGGCCCGACGACGGCCGACAGGTACTTGTTGGACCCCAGGAGGATGCCGAGGATCACGCCGACGAAGGTTCCCAGCAGGAAACCAAAGAAAGCCTCCTGAGCGGTGACCCCGAGGTTCTCCCAGATGGTGCCGAACGCCGTCCCTTCGGTGAAGAGCTTGACCAGGCTGTCCCAGATTTCGGAGGGCTGGCCGAAGAAGAATTTGTCCACCCAGCCTTCCGTGGTGAACCACTGCCAGCCGCCCACCACCGCGACGGCCAGGACCACCCGGCCGATCCAGATGGACGTGGTCCGGCGCCGGGCTTTGATCCGGCCGGCGCTCTTCGCTGCTGTTTCTGGTTCCACTGGCGTCTCGCTCTTGCGGGTTTCGGGGTGGGCAACGGTTGTCATGCCGCACCTGCCGTCAGGGCATAGGCGCGGGTGACTTCGTCCTTCAGGGATTCCCAAATACGGCCCTGGAGTTCCAGGAAGCGCTCCTCGTGCCGGATTTCCTGGACATTGCCGCGGGGCCGGGGAAGGTCGATGTCGAAGACGTCCTTGACGGACCCGGGGCTGCTGGTCATGATGACCACCCGGTCCGAGAGCGCCACCGCCTCGTCCAGGTCATGGGTGATGAACAGGACCGAGGGCCGCAGTTCCTCCCAAAGCTTGAGCAGTTCGTTCTGCATGATGGCCTTCGTCTGCACATCCAGCGCTCCGAACGGCTCGTCCATGAGGAGGATCCGCGGATTATTGATCAATGCCGCCGCCATGGCCACGCGCTTGCGCATACCGCCCGAAAGCTGGTGCGGGTACCGGTCCTCGAAACCGGCCAGGCCCACCCGGCGCAGCCAATCCCGGGCAAGGTCCGTGGCCTGGCGCTTTGGCATGCCGAGCAGGATGGGCCCCATCATGACGTTGCTGAGGACGCTCTTCCAGGGGAACAGGGCGTCCGCCTGGAACATGTAGCTCACGCCGTTGGTGATGCCTTCCACCAGGTTGCCGCCCACCCTTACCGAACCGGCACTCGGCTGCTCCAGGCCGGAGACCTGGGCCAGGGTGGTGGACTTGCCGCAGCCCGTGGGTCCGACGATCGAGCAGAACTGTCCGGCCTCGACGGTTACCGTCACATCACGGATGGCCGTGAAGGTTTCGCCTTTCGGCGTCAGGTAACGCTTCGTCAGGCCGGACACTTCGATCCGTGCCCCTTCGGCGGCCTTCTGCGGAGGCCCGGGCGGCCTGGGTGTGGGGGTGCTGTCCATTGCAAGACCTCGCTGTCTCTTGTCCATGTAGTTCTGGTTCGTGATGTTGGTCACTGGAACTGTGTGAAGCTTAGGAAGTGATCATTCCGGCCAGAAAGACTTCCGTAAGATGTGTGCTTTAGCCGCAAAAGTGCACGTTTTGTGCATTTTCTGCCCCCGTGCAAAAACCGTGCCTCCGAGGCTTCGATGAGCACCGAATCCGCGCCGCGCAGGCCACGGGCCGGCAGGCTTTTCACAACGCTGACGGCCCAAATCCTGCTGGCCTCGCTGTCGCTGCTGATCTTCACCGTGGCCTTGGGCGGTTTCCTCTTCTCGATGATCAGCAACCAGACGCTGGACCAGCAGTACCAGCTGCGCGCCCTCGGGATTGCGACCACCACGGCGCAGATGTCGGAGATCCGCTCCGCAGTGGCCTCCGCGGACCCCGGCCACCTCATCAACGGGATTGCCCGCCAGGTCATGGCAGCCGCCGGGACCGATTACGTCGTCGTCACCGACCGGGAGGGGATACGGTTCTCGCACCCGGATCCAGCGTTGATCGGCCACCGGCTGGAAGAACCGGTGGCGGTCCTGGACGGCCAAACCCATGTCGGTTTCGACCCCGGAAGCCTGGGCCGCTCCGCGAACGCCAAGGCCCCCATTTTCGGCGCAGACGGCTCGGTGGTGGGCCAGGTCTCGGTGGGGATAGAGGACACCCAGGTCCTGAGCAACCAGATGCAGAACATCTGGCTGATCACGGGCTTCTCCGCCCTGGTCCTGGCCTTGGGCGTCGTGGGCTCCCTGCTCCTCTCGCGGCGCATCAAGCGGGTCACGTTCGACCTGGAGCCAGCCGAGATCGCCTCCCTCCTGCAGGAACGTGAGGCCCTGCTCCACGGAATCCGGGAGGCCGTCGTCGGCCTGGACGACGACGGCAAGGTGACGGTGATCAACGAGGAGGCCCGGCGGCTGCTCCACCTGGAAGGGGAGGCCCTGGGGAAACCCATTGCCGAGCTGCTGCCGCATGGCCGCCTGCGGGACCTGCTGGCCGGCCGGCTCCCCGGTGCCGACCAGGTGGCGCTCACCGAGGATGCCCTGCTGGTTGTCAACAGGATGCCGGTGGCCACCGCCGGCCGCAGTATTGGGTCCGTGGTAACCCTTCGGGACCGCACCGAAATCGAAGGCCTGGTGCGTGACCTTCACTCGATCCAAGGTTTGATGGAGGCCATGCGGGCCTTGGAACATGAGTACGCGAACCGGCTCCACATTGTTGACGGCCTGCTGGAAATGGGGGACCTGGACCAGGCCAAGAAGTACGTCTCGCAGGTATCAACCATGTCCAGGTCCCTGGGGGAAAGGCTGCGCGCCAGCATTTCCCCGCCGGAGCTGGCTGCCTTGCTGCTGGCCAAGGTGGCCGTCGCCGCCGAACAGGACGTGCAGATGGAGGTGACCGCCGACTCCAGGCTGGAACATCCGGAGGCCGATCCCACCGAGCTGGTAACCATCGTTGGCAACCTCCTCGACAACGCCGTGGACGCGCTGGCGAATACGCCGCGGCCCCGCCGCGTGACGGTACAGTTCGACGACGCGGACGGCGTCTTCATTGCCGTCCGGGACAACGGGCCCGGCATCCCTGCCGACAAGCTTGACCAGGTCATGGTGGACGGATACTCAACCAAGGATCCGCGGCCTGGCATGCGTCGAGGCATCGGGCTGGCCCTGGTGAGCAGGATCGTGCGCAGGGCAGGGGGAACACTGGATGTGTTTCCAGGTCCCGGCGGTAACTTTGAGGTGTGGCTGCCGGCAAAGACGCAGGCAGCGGTTGAAGACAGGAGTGCAGGCGTTGATTAAGACGCTCGTCGTGGATGACGATTTCCGGGTTGCGGGCATCCATGCGGCCAGGGTGGAGCGGGTAGACGGATTCGAGTGCGTCGGCCAGGTCTACAGTGCCGCAGCCGCACGGGATGCCATAGTCCGTCTGAACCCGGACCTCCTCCTGCTGGACATCCACCTGCCGGACGAGGACGGACTCTCCCTCCTCCGGTCCCTGCAAGCAGCCGGAAACCAGATCGACAGCATCGTGATCACCGCCGCGCAGGACCTGGCCACCGTCAAATCCGCGATGACCAGCGGCGCCATCTACTACCTGGTCAAGCCCTTCGGATTCGACCGCCTCCGCACGCAGCTGGAGGCCTACAGGAAGTGGCGCGAGGAGCTGGAAGCCGTTTCGACGGCAAACCAGGCAACCATCGACAACCTCTACAAGGCACGGTTGGCAGGGATCAAGGCGTCGGCTCCGGCCCCGCGCCTCCAGCCCACCATGCAGAAAGTGTTCGACGCCGTCCGGGCCGCCCGCGGGCCCGTCAACGCCGCGGAAATTGCCGAGCAGCTTGGCGTCAGCAGGCCAACCGCCCAGCGCTACCTGAGCACCCTGGAACGGAAGGGCCTCCTGGTCCTGGACCTGGCGTACGGCAGTACAGGCCGGCCGATGAATTCCTACACGGTCTCCTGACTGCCGCACTGACCGGCCGGCCGCCGGTGCATGCTCGCTGATGTTGATATAACCGCAGGTCAAGCAGCAGTTGAAATTTCAAATACCTTGAGCATTTGTTGACTCTTTACCCCCTCGCTTCCTGAGCTTGGCCCTGCAAGGTAGGTACCAGCTAGTCAAACGAACGAACACCACAAAGTCTGAGGGGACATCATGAAGAACAGCACTCTGGTCAAGGGAACTGCCGCTATCGCCGTTGGCGCCGCACTGCTGCTGGGCGGCGGGGGCACCCTGGCCAACTGGAACGCCGAAGCAACTGCCGCTCCCGGCACCATCGTTTCCGGCGACCTGAACGTGGTCAAGGCCGTCAACGGCGTCTGGAAGGACCGCGCCGGCACCGTCATTCCCGATATCTCCGCTTACAAGGTTGTCCCGGGCGACAAGCTAACGTTCACCCAGGACCTGACCGTGACCCTGGTGGGCAACAAGATGGCCGCCAACGTCACCACCACCGGCATCAGCGCCACCAACGGCTTCACGCCGGCCAACGTCTCGGTCAGTGCTCCCGCGCTCACCGTGGGCAGCACCGCCGTCGCAAACCCCTTGGTTCCAACGGGGTCGGACCAGACGGTCACCGCAACCATCACCTTCGAATTCCTGTCCAGCACCACCGGCCGCGCGGACACCACCAAGAGCTACAACTTCAACAATGTGGCCTTCCAGCTGACCCAGGTCACCCAGCCCGGCCTCTCCTAGCCTGACGTGGCCGGGTGGCCCCAGGGCCACCCGGCCGGCAGTACCAGGAAACCGGACCAGGAGGAACCACATGCGCATCACGCGCTCACTGAAGGCAGCGGCATTGATCGCCGCTGCCGTGGTCCTGGGCCTGTTCACCGTGCAGGGAACCTTTGCCCTCTGGAACGCGTCCGCGGTGGCCGCTCCCGGAACCGTGTCCGCGGCCTCGTTCGACGTGGCGCTGACCGCGGTCAACTCCGGCACCACCACGAACATGACCCTGGCCAACGGGGCCGCGGCGAACCTGGTGTTGTCTCCAGCAGGCACGCTTGGGCCCGGGAGCCCGGTCTCCGGGGGAGTGGTGGTCACCAACAACACCAACGCCGGCGGCCAGTTCAACACCGCCACCACCGTGGGCCAGCCAACAGTGGCCAACACCGGTGGCGGCACGCTGGCCTCCTACATCATCGTGAGCGCGAAGACCGCCGCTTCCTCCACGGAATGCAGCTCCAGCACCGGCTACGCACAGATCGGCACCGGCGGCCTCGTCTCGCCCACGGTGGGCAAAGGCGGGTCCACCATCTTCTGCTTCCAGGTCAGCCTCGCCTCCACCGCCCCGTCAACAGTGAAAGGACAAGCAGTGACCATCTCCCTTCCACTCACCGCACGTCAACTCTGCGGGGTGCCCAGTGGCTGCTGACCTGACCGAACGCCTGCTCGGCGGAGCCACCGACCCCGAAACTCCGGCAGCCGGGCCAATGCCCGCACGCGGGCGCAAAGGCGCCTGGGCCGCCGTCGGACGCATTTTGACCATGGCGGCGATGCTGGTGGCCCTGTTCGCCGCCCTTGTCCTCATCGTGGTGCCGGTGGCGACCGGATCGCAGACCTACACCGTGCTGACCAAGTCCATGGCGCAGCACTACCCGCCCGGCACCTTTATGGTGATGAAACCGGTGCCGTTCGACGAACTCAAGTACGGAGACGTCATCACCTTCCAGCTGTACTCGGGCCGCCCCGACGTGGAAACGCACCGGATTGTCGGATTTGGTTCCACCCAGTCCGGCGAGAAGACGCTCATCACCAAGGGCGACAACAACGGGGCCAACGATCCGGAGCCCATCCGGGCCATCCAGGTCAAAGGCAAGCTGTTCTACGCCGTCCCGTACGTTGGTTTCGTGGCCAACTTCCTGGGCAATTCGGACCGGGAGATGTGGACGGTCATCGCGGCCGTGGCACTGATCGGCTATGGCTCCATCACGGTCTACAAGTCCGTGCGCAAGGCCCGCAAGCAGGATGACTCCGCTGCCGAGGCCGCCTAAATGCGGCGGCTGAGGAGCATTCCTGGCGCCACGCTCGCGGTGGGGGCATTCGTATTCACTGTGCTGCTGGGCGTCGGCGGCGGCACGGCCTCGGCCCTCTGGCAGCAAAGCGCGACGGCGAGCATGGCCGTCACGGCGTCCGGCACCTGGCCTGCCAACAAGTTTTCCGGATTCACGTGCACCAATGACAACCCCCGGCAGACCGCCGTCCTGTCAGCGGTGGGCTCGACGACGCCAACGGCACTCAGCTACGCCGCTCTCCAGTCGAACGGCACCTACGGGCCGGCCTACACCGAATCGGTGAGCCTGGGAACGACCAGCACGGTCACCCTGACCATCGCGTCGCAGATCGTCGTGGCCAACAGGACCACCACTCCGTTGACCATCCGTGTGACGGCCACGTACGCGGACCAGTCACAGACCACGGCCTCGGCCACAGTCTCGCTTGAGCAAGGAAACAACAGCAACAAAGTCACCTGCCTGTCCACCACGTTCTAGGCACCTGGCTTATCCGCCAGCTCGGCGGAAGAAGGTGCCGCTGCAACCCCCCACGCAGTGGCACCTCCTCCCGCCGAGCTGGCTTGGCGACACCCTCCGTCGTTGGCGACCCGGAGCCGCCCGCCCACGATATACGGGGCGCGCAGGGGAAAATGCGCCGCGAAAATGGATTTGCGCGTCGGTAGACTGCGCTCATGTCATCCCGAATCAGTGAACTCGTCCTGAATTGTGCCGACCCCGAACTGCTTGCGCGGTTTTGGTGTGGAGTCCTTGACTATGTCGAGCTGGACCGTGAGGAGGGCTCGATCGAAATCGGTCCGGCGGCCGGGTTCGGCGGGCTTCAGCCCACCATCATCTTCAGCCCCAGCAGCAACCCGCGTGTGGGGCGGCTCCCGCTGCACATCGACATCAACCCGGTGGACCGGGACCAGGATGCCGAACTGGAACGGTTGCTGGCACTGGGAGCGCGGCCGGCCGACGTCGGGCAGACCGGTCGCGAGCACTGGCACGTCCTGCAGGACCCGGAGGGCAACGAGTTCTGCCTCCTCCGCAGGCGGCTCGAACCCTAAGGGTGTGAAAGGCCGCGGATACTGAAGCGCCTGGGGGCGCCCACTTCAAGACGCCACCAGGCACTAGCAACTATCGACGGCGGCGCTCAAGTTACCCGGAGCAAATCCCGCAAGGTTCGGTCAAGAGTTTCCGGGTGCGGGCCGGGCGTCCAACCGCCGGAATACGATGGACGGCCCGCGGGGCCGGCTGCGCTGCCGACGTGTCCCGTTCAGGTACAAGGACCCTTTACCGGCGCGGCAGGGAAGGCGCTAAATTGTAGCTACCAATTGGGGCAATGCTCATTACAGCCCGCCGCTATGGAGGGACGAACGTGGAACTCTTCAGCGACAAACCAGCGGTCGCTGCGGCGGCCCTGACCAGGCTCGTCGCCGCCGAGGCCCGGGCTCCGGGAAAGCCGGCCGGCCGCCTCCAGGCATACCTCAGCGACCTGGTGGTGCGGAACGGGCCCCGCATCGTTGAGCAGCTCGCCATCGAACTGGCGCGCCAGCACCTGGCCACCATGGATCGGCTGGCCAAGGAGACGGGCAAGCCCGCCGCCCGCTACCTTGACGAAGTTGAGCTGGCGGCCGCCATGGATGAGAGCATTGGCCGGGACTCGGCGGATCCCGGCGAGGGGTACTGACGGACGCCGTTGACCCTTACAGGCCGGTCGTGTCCCGGCGCCGCGCCGCGAAGGCGAACAGGGACGTCGTTGCCACCGTCGCCAGGTACCCCGCGATCACAATCAGCGAGATCCCGGCCCAGAAGTAGTTCGTGGTGCTGGTTTCCTGCCACGGGCTGGGCGCAATCCGGATCAGCGAATAGACGGCCACCCCGGCCGAGGCCAATCCGATCAGCACCGGAAGCGTCAGCCAGATGCGTGCCGAACCAAGGTGCCGGCCGAACCCGTCCCACTCATTCCAGGAACCGCGGCGCAGGATCAGCCAGCCCGCAGGGATCATGAAGGCGCCCACCAGCAGGAAGGCGGCCACCACGTCCGCAGGCCGGTGCCACTGGTTAATCAACGTGGAGGCGCCGGACGCGATGGCAAAGGAACCACCAATGAAGCCGGCCATGGGGCGCCAGCGCGGGGATGCCATCAAGAACACGGCGGCCGCGGCCGAGGCCGCCAGCGTGGTGTGCCCGGACGGCAGGGAGTTGAGCTCAAGGGTCAGCACGCCTTTGTCCGGCCGGGCAGGCAGCAGGTCCTTGAGTACCTGCGTGGCCACGTTGGCGCCGATGCACGCCGCCACGGCGATTCCCGCTTCCGCCCAGTGCCGCCGGATCACCGTGACGAACAGGACCACGACGGCGGCCATCACCAGTGAGATGGTGGGCAGCCAGTCCAGGAACTGGGTGGCGGCCTTGCCTGCCGGTCCGTGGATGTCCACGGCTTCCACCAGCGCGGACTCATCGATGAACTGGCCCGTGGCGGTCTGGACGAAGAAGTAGTAGGTGGCAACCAGACCGGCAATGCAGGCCACAGTGGACAGCACGAACAGGAACGCCGAACCCGGAGCGGGCCGGGACGGTGTCCTGGTGGGTAGTTGCCGTGAAGAAGTCATCGCGCTTAAGGGTGACACAAAAAGCTGGACGGCCGCTCAGGGGCTGGTGGCATCCGGCTTGACGGGGCCGAGCCGGGGAATGCTTGCTGCCGCCACCAGTACTGCGAGGACGCCCAGGCCGAACGGCAGCGCAGTGGCTGTCGCGATGCCGCCCACCAGGAGCGGGCCGCCGGCGTCACCCAGTTCACGGCCGAGTTCGGCCGAGCCCATGGTCCGGCCCATCCGTTCCGGCGGAGTGGTGTCCGTCAGGTGCGCGAAGCCCAGGGGCGTGGCGGCGCCGATCCCTGTCCCGATGCACGCCGCGGCCACGAAAACGGTCACCGCGCCCGGGGCGGCCGCAACGAGGGCGATGCCCGCGGCAATCAGCAGCAGGCCGGCGGTGGTGCCCCTGTTGTCTGTGACGGCGTTCCGGTCCCGCAGCCTGCCGATCCACGGCTGGGTCAGCACCGAACCCAGCGCCACCACGCTCACTGCGGCGGTACCGGCGATGGCATCCATGCCATGGCGGGCAGCCAGCGCCGGCAGGAAACCGACGGCGGCACCCAGCGCCCCGGTGGAGGCGGCCAGCACCAGTGTGGGCACCAGGAAACGACGCTCGCCAAGCTGCCGGGCGAGGTCCATCACCGTGTACCGCTTGCGGGGCAGCGGCGGCAGGTGCTCGGCGGACACCAGCACCCACACAGCCGTGACTGCGGCCAGGACGGAGAGGGCGCCGAACAACAGCGGGAAACCGCCCGCCAGGATCAGACCCGCACCCAGCGGCGGGCCGATGATGTAGCCCAGGCTCTTCCAGGAGCCATACCGGCCAAAGTAGGTGCCGGCCTTGCCGCCGCGCGCCATCCGGGCCACCATCGCGGACGACGCCGGCGAAAAGGCCGACGCCGCCGCCCCCTGTCCCAGCCGGGCCAGGGCAAGGACCAGGGGATCGGCCGCGCCAAGTCCGATCAGCGACAGCCCGGCGAAGGCCAGCAGGCCGCCCACGACGACGGGTTTGGCGCCGATCCGGTCACTGAGCGCACCGAAGACGGGTTTGAGGAACACCTCGGCAACGTCATACAAGGCCAGCAGGATTCCGAGGTTCAGCAGCGTCAGGCCGATATTTCCGCTTTGCGAGCCCAATCCGGCCGCGATGCTGTGGGCGCCAAAAGCTGTGACGAATCCCGCTGCATACAGTGGCGCCGAGGACGAGCGGGCAGCCTGGCCTTCAGTGCTCATGATTGGGACTTTAGTACCTTCACAAACTTGTGAAAACTCCGAAGATTAATGCATGAACACCGTCATCCAAACCGTGGGCTTGCATAAGAACTTCGGCAGGGTCCGTGCCCTCGACGGGCTGGACCTTGACGTCCGGGCAGGGGAGATCCATGGCTTCCTGGGGCCCAACGGCGCCGGGAAATCCACCACCCTGCGCATCCTGCTGGGCCTGGCCAAGGCAACATCCGGTTCCGCCACCGTCCTTGGCATGGACCCGTGGACCCAGGCTGTTGAACTCCATCGGCGCTTGGCCTATGTTCCCGGCGACGTCAGGCTGTGGCCCAACCTTTCCGGCGGCGAAACCATCGACCTGCTCTCCCGGCTCCGCGGGGGTACGGCGGATGGTGCCGGGTACCGCCGCAGCAAGGACCGGCTGTGCGAGGCCTTCGACTTTGACCCGGCCAAGAAGGGGCGTGCCTACTCCAAAGGCAACCGGCAGAAGGTGGCCCTGATCGCCGCCCTTGCCACGGACGCCGAGCTTTACCTGCTCGACGAGCCCACGAGCGGCCTCGACCCGCTCATGGAGGCGGTGTTCCGTACGGAACTGCTTGCCGTCGTCGAGCGGGGTGCCACCGTGCTGCTCTCCAGCCACATCCTGACCGAGGTGGAGGTGTTGTGCCACCGGGTGAGCATCATCCGGGCCGGCAGGATTGTGGACGGCGGTACGCTGGACTCCCTGCGCCACCTGACCAGGACCGAAATTTCGTTCGCTGCCGATGGCCTGGACACAGACTCGCTGGCGCGGCTCGGTGCCGTGCATGACCTGGCGTTCGATGCCGGCCGGGTCAAGTTCAGCGCTGAATCGGACCGGGTGGCGGAGGTGCTGCCCGCCCTGGGTGCCCTGGCGGTGCAGGGGCTGACCATCACGCCGCCGTCGCTCGAGGAACTGTTCCTGCGGCACTACGGCGACACCGCGGCAGGTGCCGAATCCGGGGCGCGGCACGATGACGGGGACCACCGGCACGGCGGGCGCCGGCACCTGCTGGGTGCCAGGGGACGTGGCTGACATGGCCGTCCTCATGATCCTCTGGGGCCAGCGACTGCGCCGTGACCGCTGGCAGCTGCTGAGCTGGATCCTGGGAATCGGCGCCTTCGCCCTTTTCGCCGCCTCCGCTGTGACCCAGACCTACGGCAATGCCGCCAGCCGCGCCGAAATCCTGCAGGTGGCCATCGCCACCCCCGCGATCCTGATGCTGCGCGGCCTGCCCCGTGGCGCTGACCAGGGCGCCTTCACGTTCTTCCTGGTCTACGCCTTCCTGGCCCTGCTGGCCGGACTGATGAGCACCTTCCTGGCCGTGCGCCACACCCGTGCCGACGAGGAAACCGGGGGCGCCGAGCTGGTGGCCGCCACCCCCGCGGGCCGGCTCTTGCCCACTGTTGCCACCGTCCTCCATGGCGCGGCAGCCAATGTCCTGGTGGCGCTCGCCGTCTGCGCCGGACTCGCCGCCCAGGGCCTGGACCTGCAGGGGTCCCTCGTTGCGGGTGCGGCCACGGGCGCCGTCGGCCTCGCCTTCCTTGGCGTGGGCATCCTGGTGGCCCAGTTCATGAGCACATCCCGCGGCGCCAACGGTGTTTCCTCCGCCCTGGTTGTCCTGGCGTACGTGCTGCGCGGGATCGGCGACGCCACCGGAACCCCGCACGCTGACGGAACGTCCATGACCGAGGGCGCCGCCAGCTGGTTCTCACCCATCGGGTGGGGCCAGCAGACGTTCGCCTTCTCCGGCAACAGGGCCTGGCCGTTATTGCTGCCGCTGGGGCTCGGCATCGCCTGCCTCGGGGCCGCATGGGTCATCCTGGGCACCCGGGACAGCGGTGCCAGCGTATGGGGTGCCCACCCCGGACGCCTCACCGCCAGGCCGGGCCTGCGCAGCCCTGCGGCCCTCGCCTTGCGCCTGCAAGCCAACTCGATCATCGGCTGGGCACTGGGTGGCCTGGCCCTCGGCCTGCTGGCCGGGTCGCTGGGAAAGGCCATTGCCGCCGTCGACACGCCGGACACCAACATCACCGCGGTCCTGAGGTCGATCCTCCAGTCCCAGGGCACTTCCCTGACCCAGCTCATGGTGTCTGTCCTGTTCTCGATGGCAGGGATCCTGGCCGCTGCCTGCGCGCTGCAGGCCGTGATCAGGCTGAGGCAGGAAGAAGCCGCCGGGACCGCGGAACTGCTGCTCGCCGCTCCGGTGGGGCGGATGCGCTGGCTGGCCGGCTACCTTGTGCTCGGTGCCGCAGCAGTGGTACTGGTCATTGGCCTGACTGCGGTGGGCACGTGGATCACGCTGACCGGGTCCGGCGACCAGGCCATGCCGGCCGATGCACTCTGGCAAACCGCCGTGGCGCAGCTGCCGGCGGCGCTGATCTACCTCGCCGTGCCCGCCCTGGTGTTCGTCCTGTGGCCCGCCGCGACCATCGGCGTTGGCTGGGCCCTGCTGGGGCTCGGGGTCTTCCTGGGGATCTTCGGCGGCATGCTGGGCCTGAACCAGAGCGTCCGCGACCTCTCCCCGTTTACGCACACGCCGGTCCCGCACGGGAATGCGACCGACTGGAGCGGGGCGTGGTGGATGCTGGCCATCGCCGTCGTTGCCGGCGCGCTGGCCGTCGCGGCGATGCGGAGGCGGGAGGTGGGGGCGGCATGAGCACCGAAACGCGGGTGGATGCCGCCCGGGACGCCGGGGTGGCCGCCGCCGCTGCCGAACGGACGGCTGCCGCTTTCGCCGCCGCCGGGTTTCCCAAGATGCCCGCCAGGACGCTGCTGGCCCTGGTGTCATCCGAGCAGGGGAGCCTTACGGCTGCCGAGCTCGCGGAACGGCTCGGGGCCAGCGCCGCCGCCGTGTCCGGGGCGGTGCGCTACCTGCAGACCGTGGGCTTCGTGCACCGGGTATCCCAGCCCGGCAGCCGCCGCGACCTCTACGCACTGCACGACGACGAGTGGTACGTGGTGTCCATGCGCAACAGCCCCATTTACGAGAAGCTCGCCGACCTGACGGACGCCACCGCCGAGGCCTTGCCGGAAGGTTCGGAAGCCCGGGCCCGGGTGGCCGACATGGCCCGCTTCTACCGCTTCCTCAAATCGAGGATGCCGGCCTTGCTGGACGACTGGGAAAAGGAACGGGAGGCGCAGCCGTGACCATCATCGACAACGCGGTGTACGTGAACGGGCTGCGGACCGAGGACCCGGAGGACCTGGACGAAACCTACTTCCTCCTGCGGCAGCGTGAGGGGATGGCGTGGATCGGGCTCTACCGGCCCGATGCCGCCGAACTGGAGTCCGTCGGCGAGGAATTCGACCTCAACCCCCTGGCCGTGGAGGACGCGCTCGCCGGGCACCAGCGCGCCAAACTGGAACACTACGGCGAGTGCCTGTTCCTGGTGCTTCGGCCCGCCAGGTACCGCGACGACGTCGAAAAGGTCGACTTTGGCGAGATCCACGTCTTTGCCGGCGAAGAGTACGTCGTCACCGTCCGGCACGCCGAATCCCCGGACCTGGCCCGGGTCAGGCGGCGGATGGAGTCCATGCCGGAATTCCTGGCCCTCGGCCCGGACGCGGTGCTGTACGGCATCCTGGACCAGGTGGTGGACGAATACGAACCCGTCGCCGCCGGGCTGGAAAACGATATCGACGAGATCGAGGACGACCTCTTCGGCGCGGACCCGGACGTATCCCGCCGCATCTACGAACTGTCCAGGCAGGTGATCATGTTCCAGCGTGCCACCAGTCCGCTGGCCGGGATCCTGCAGGCCCTGATGTCCGGAACCCCGGACCGCGAGCAGGCATCGGAGCTGCGTGACCACTACCGGGACGTCCTGGACCACGTGCTCCGGCTCAACGAACGCGTGGCGGCCTTCCGGGCCCTGCTGCAGAACGCGCTCGCGGTCAACGCCGCCTTGGTGGCCCAGCGGCAAAACGATGAAATGAAGAACCTGACCGTTTCCAGCTATGCCCAGAATGAGGAGGTCAAGAGGATCTCCTCCTGGGCTGCCATCCTGTTCGCCCCCACGCTCGTGGCATCCATTTACGGCATGAACTTCCGCATCATGCCCGAGCTCGAGTGGGACTACGGCTACCCGTATGCCATTGGACTGATGCTGCTCCTCGGGCTCATCCTGTACCTGGCGTTCAAGCACAACAAGTGGATCTAGGTTTTCCACACCGCCGGTGCCGCAGATCCGGGAGGACTCCGGCGCCGGTACAGTGAAACGCATGCCCCGCCGTGATGCCCCGATACCCCCGCTGGACGAACTCCTGGCAGCAGCACACGTGGTCACCCTTCCCATGCGGGTGAAGTTCCGCGGCATCATGGAACGCGAATCACTGCTGCTCCGCGGGCCGGCCGGGTGGGGCGAGTTCTGCCCGTTCCCGGAGTACGGCGACGCCGAGGCTTCCCGCTGGCTGGCCGCCGCCATTGAAGCCGGGTGGCAGGGCTTCCCGGCGCCACTGCGCATGTCCGTGCCGGTCAACGCCACCGTGCCCGCCGTTCCCGCGGACCGGGTGCCGGAGGTCCTGGCCCGGTTCGGCCGGGTGGACGCGGTCAAGGTCAAGGTCGCCGAGCGCGGACAGTCCCTGGACGACGACGCCGCCCGGCTTCACGCCGTCCGGGCGGCCCTGCCCGGGGCCGCCATCCGGGTGGACGCCAACGGCGGCTGGGACGTGCCCGCAGCGGTGGAGGCCCTGACCCGGCTGGCCGCCGTGGGGCTGGAGTACGCCGAGCAACCGGTACCCACCATCGAAGGGTTGGCCGAGGTCCGCTCCCGGCTGCGGGACACCGGCACTCCGGTGCTGATCGCCGCCGACGAGAGCGTGCGCAAGGAAACCGACCCCCTGCGCGTAGCCAGGGCCGGTGCAGCGGACCTGATCGTCGTCAAAGTGGCCCCGCTGGGGGGAGTGCGGCGCGCCCTGGACATCGTGGCGCAGGCGGGACTTCCCGCCGTCGTCAGTTCCGCGCTGGACACCTCGGTGGGGATCCGCGCAGGCCTGGCCCTGGCCGCCGCCCTCCCGGAGCTGCCCTACGCCTGCGGCTTGGGCACGGTGTCGCTGTTTGAATCGGATGTCACACTGGACCCCCTGGTGGCCGACGACGGCGCGATCGGCCTCCGCGATGCGGTTCCCGACGCCGGGCTGCTGGAGCGGTTCGCGGCTCCGGCCGAACGCCGGGACTGGTGGCTGGACCGCGTCCGCCGGGTGCACGCGCTCCTCACCGCCTCCTGACACGGCCGCTCACTTTTGGCGGTTTTCCCTGACACGCCCGCTCACTTTTGGCGGTTTTCCCTGACACGCCCGCTCACTTCTGGCGGCTTTTCCGGGGACGCCCGCTCACTTCTGGCGACGTCCCTGCAGGTCACGGGCGGTTAACCATAACTTCATCGAATGGACGGTTTCCTGTAGGAACGGGCTGGAAGGGTGGGCGGGCACCCCAAAGACATTCCTTCGGAAGGTTCCCCATGTCTGAAACTGCCCGCAAGTTCACCCTGCTGCCCATGCTCGGCCATACGAAGGGCAAGCGCAGCCCGGTCACATGTGCACTCAAATGCGACAACGCCTGCGCCGGCGAGGTCTGCAACACCAGCTCCAACAGCTACTTCCGCGATATTGCCTCCGCCACCCTGTCCCGCCGCGCCGCCCTGGGCCTGGGCGCCGCCGGTGCGCTCGCCGTCGTCCTCGGTTCCGCGGTGAACTCCGCCGAACCCGCCTCCGCCGCAGGCCTTTCCAAGGCAGCCAAGGAGGGATTCGGCAAGTCCAAGCTGCAGTTCACCGCCATCAAGCCGGTGGACAAGGCCGTTGATGCCTTCACCGTCCCGGACGGATTCACCTGGCAGCCCATCATCCGCTGGGGTGACCCGCTGTTCAACGATTCCCCGGACTTCGACCTGAACAACCAGACCGCGGCAGCGCAGGCCCGGCAGTTCGGCTACAACAACGACTACACGGACATCGTGGAGATCCCGGACAGCAAGGGCCGCCGCGCGGTGCTGTTCACGAACCACGAATACACCAACGAGAACATCATGGTTCCCGCCGGCTACGACGCCAAGGAAACCCGCGCCATCGGACGCGCCGCCCACGGGCTGGCAGTCGTGGAACTCGAGCGCAAGAACACCACCAAGCCGTGGTCGTACGTCAAGGGCGCCCCGCTGAACCGCCGCTACCTCTCCGACACCACCTACGAACTGACCGGCCCCGTTGCCGGGTCGGCCCTGGTCAAGACCGTCGCCGACCCCACCGGCCGCGCCATCAAGGGAACGTTCGGCAACTGCTCCGGCGGCACCACCCCCTGGGGCACCATCCTCTCCGGCGAAGAGAACTTCAACGGCTACTTTGTCTCCGGCGGCACCTCCGCCAGCGACAAGCGCTACGGCCTCACCGCCAAGCCCACCGCGCGCCAGTGGGAGCTGGACGACCCCCGCTTCGATACCCGCAACGCCGGCTACGAAAACGAAACCAACCGGTTCGGCTGGATCGTCGAAGTCGACCCGTTCGATCCCACCTCCACCCCGAAGAAGCGCTCCGCTATGGGCCGCTTCAAGCACGAGGGCGCCAACGTGATCGTGGCCGAATCCGGGCATGTGGTGGCCTACATGGGTGACGACGAGAAGTTCGACTACCTCTACAAGTTCGTCTCGGCAGGGAAATACCGTGAGGGCGACCGCAGGCACAACATGGACCTGCTCACCGAGGGCGACCTCTACGTCGCCAAGTTCACCGGAAACTCTCCCGCTGCTGAGATCACCGGAACCGGGGCGCTCCCCGCCGACGGCGCGTTCGACGGCACCGGCGAATGGCTGCCCTTGGTGGTCGGCGGCAAGTCCGCCGTCCCCGGAATGTCCGTCGAAGAAGTCCTGGTCTACACCCGCCTGGCCGCGGACAAAGTGGGACCCACCAAGATGGACCGTTGCGAGGACGTCCAGCCCAGCCTGCACACCGGCAAGGTGTACGTGGTCTGCACCAACAACTCGGACCGCGGCACGGGTACCAAGGAAGGTGCCACCGAAGTCAACCCGCGCACGCAGAACCGCGATGGGCACATCGTGGAAATCACCGAAACCGGCGACCAGACCTCCACGAAGTTCAACTGGACCCTCCTGATGGTCTGCGGCGATCCCGCCCAGGGCGACGTCACCTACTTCTCCGGCTACCCGGTGGACAAGGTTTCGCCCATCTCCTGCCCGGACAACGTGGCCTTCGACTCTGTGGGCAACCTCTGGATCTCCACCGACGGCGCCCCGTCCGGGATCGGCTACAACGACGGGCTCTTCAAGGTCACCCTGGACGGCGTGGAGCGCGGCAAGGTGGAGCAGTTCCTCTCCGTTCCCCGCGACGCCGAAACCTGCGGCCCGGTCATTCACGACGACGAGCGCACCGTCTTCGTCTCCGTTCAGCACCCGGGCGAGGAAGGCACATTCGAGGCGCCGCACTCCTACTTCCCGGACTACGTCCCGGCAGGCACGACGCCGGCTCCCGGCCAGGTGCGCGCCCCCCGTCCCGCGGTGGTCCAGGTGTTCCGCGGCTAACCCCTTCCCGACGCCCTCTCACTTTTGACGGCTTTTCTGGCAACGCCCGCTCACCTTTGACGGCTTTTCTGGCAACGCCCGCTCACCTGTGCCCTTCTTGGGCGCATAAGGTGAGCGGGCGTTTCCTTTTGAGTTGCCATAGGTGAGCGGGCGTTTCCTTTTGAGTTGCCATAGGTGAGCGGGGGTTGGGGGATTGGCTGTCATAGGTGAGCGGGGGTTGGAGGGTGGCAGACTGGTTGGGTGACTTTGCCGAACGAACCCGCACCGGACACCTCCGCCGAAACCGATCCCGGGAACGCCAACGCCGCCCCCGGGTTGAGCGCCCTTGCTGCGGCACGGATCGCCGTCGACGTCCTGCTCGACGGCGGGGTGCGGCACGTGGTGGTGTCGCCAGGTTCGCGGTCGGCCCCCATGGCCTATGCCCTGGCCGAGGCGTCCGCGGCCGGCCGGGTGGAGCTCCTGGTGCGGATCGACGAGCGGTGTGCCGGCTTCACGGCCCTGGGCCTTGCCCTCGCCACCGGAACGCCGGCGGCCGTCCTCACCACGTCCGGGACCGCCGTCGGGAACCTGATGCCGGCGGTGATGGAGGCCAACCACGCCGCCGTTCCGTTGATCGTCCTGTCGGCGGACCGGCCGGAGGAACTGCGCGGGACCGGCGCCAACCAAACCACAGTCCAGCCGGACCTGTTCGGTGAGCAGGTCCGGTTCGCCGCCGACATACCCGCCGGGACCAGCCCGCAGCGCGCTGTGGAAACCGGGCTGTCAGCGGCCACCGGGGCATTCCCGGACCTGCCGCCGGGGCCCGTCCAGCTCAACCTCGCGTTCCGGGACCCGCTGGTTCCGTCGCCACGTGACGGCTTGCCCGACGCGGTGGAGCGGCAACGCTACCGGGTGGGATTCGAGCCGCTGGTCATGAACCTGCCGCCCGCCCCGGAGGACCTGCCCGAGCGGCGGACGGTGGTGCTCGCCGGGCACGACGCCGGGCCTGTCGCCGAGGCCTTCGCCCGCGCCCACAACCTCCCGCTCCTGGCTGAGCCCTCCTCCAACGCCAGGTTCGGACCCAATGCGCTGGGCCCCTACCGTCTGCTGCTGGAGCACTTCGGGCCCGGCTCAGCTCTCCCCATAGAACGGGTGGTGCTGTTCGGCCGGCCCACGCTGTCCCGCCCCGTGGCCTCCCTCCTTGCCCGCCCTGACATTGAATCAGCCCTGTACCAGCCGGTACCTGTCGCCTGGTACGAACCCGGGCGCCGCACCGAACTGCCCCTGGAAAACCTCGCGGACCTGGCCAACTTCGCCGGCCGCGGAAGCTCCGCCTGGCTGGACACCTGGCTCCTCGCCGGGTCGGCCGCCCAGCACGCGCTGGACCAGGTGGTCTCCGAAGAATCCGCCGCCACCGGACTGTCCGTCGCGGCCCTGGCGTGGAGGAATGCCCGCGGCCAACTGCTGCTCGGATCCTCCAACGGCATCCGGGACGTTGATCTCGCCGGTTTGCCGGCCCCGGATCCTGCCGCCACGGTCTACGCCAACCGGGGCCTGGCCGGGATCGACGGCACCATCTCCACGGCCACGGGCATCGCGTTGGGCGGGCTGCAGGAAACCACGGTCCTGCTGGGCGACGTGACGTTCCTGCACGACGCCGGCGGCCTCTTCCTCGGCGCAGGTGAGGAACAGCCGGACCTGCGGATCGTGGTCCTCAACGATTCCGGCGGCGCCATCTTCAGCCTGCTGGAGCACGGGGGAGTGGAGGAGGGCGGCCGCTACGGGGACGCCGTCGAACGCCTCTTCGGCACCCCGCACTCGGTGGACATCGCGGCACTTGCCAGGGCGTACGGCGTCGGGCATTCACTGGTCAGTACGACGGCGGGACTCGCCGAAGCGCTCGGCCAGCCTGTGCAGGGGCGCAGCATCGTCGAAGTCCGCACGGACCGCCGGCAGCTCAGGCAGCTCCATGCCCGCATCAAGGACGCCGTGTCCGCCGCCGTCGCGGGAGTCCTTGCGGGCCGGTAAGCGCCGCCCCCGCGTCGATGCCCCTCGACGGGTGAACTGCCCCGTGACGCAAAATTCCCTGGCGCTGCCGGAATAACGGCAGCGCCAGGGAATGTGCGCATCGAACGGGAAATGCAGGAGCGTCAGAGCACGCGGCCCAGGAACTCCTTGGTCCGGGCATGCTGCGGGTTCGCGATGATCTCCCGGGGGTCGCCCGATTCCACCACCACACCGCCGTCCATGAAGGTCAGGGTGTCACCCACTTCGCGGGCAAAGCCGATCTCGTGGGTCACCACGATCATGGTCATGCCCGACTTTGCCAGGTCCTTCATCACGTTCAGGACATCGCCCACGAGCTCCGGGTCGAGCGCAGAGGTGGGCTCGTCGAAGAGCATGAGTTCCGGGTCCATGGCCAGGGCGCGTGCGATGGCAACGCGCTGCTGCTGGCCGCCTGAGAGCTGGGACGGGTAGTGGCCGGAGCGGTCCGCCAGGCCCACCCGGTCCAACAGTTCCAGCGCGCGCTTCTGCGCGGCAGCCTTGGACTGGCCCTTGACGTGCACGGGGGCTTCCATCACGTTCTGCAACGCGGTCTTGTGCGGGAACAGGTTGAACCGCTGGAACACCATGCCGATTTCGCGGCGCTGGGCGGCGATTTCCTTGGTCTTGAGGTCGTGGAGCTTGCCGTTGACCTCGCGGTAGCCAATCAGCTGGCCGCCCACGGAGATCCGCCCGGCGCTGATGGATTCCAACAGGTTCACGCAGCGCAGCATGGTGGACTTCCCGGAACCCGAAGGCCCGATCACCACCGACACTTCGCCTTGCTGCACCGTCATATCGATGCCCCGGAGGACATGGTGGGGCCCGTAGAACTTGTGCAGGCCCTCGATCTTGACCAGCGGCTTTTCGGCTGTGACCGTCATCGTGCACTCTCCTCGGGGAAGTCCGTCTTCATGGACCGCTGGGCGTCGGCACCCGCACCTGCAGCCTTGGCCGCTGCCGGATTCACGGCAGCGGGAGCGAGGTTGTCCACACCCTTGCCGTAGTACGCCTCGAGGTAGTGCTGGCCCACCATGAGGATGCTGGTGACAAGCAGGTACCAGAACGCGGCAACGATCAGCAGCGGAATCGGGAGGTAGATGCGGTTGGCCAGGGCATTGGTGGCAAAGGTCAGGTCCAGCGTGAACGGGACCGCCAGGACCAGCGAGGTGGTCTTCAGCATGCCGATGGTTTCGTTGCCGGTGGGCGGGACGATAATCCGCATGGCCTGCGGCAGGATGATCCGCCACATGATCTTGCCCTTGGACATGCCAAGTGCCTCGGCGGCTTCCTGCTGGCCCCGGTCCACGGACTTGAGGCCGGCCCGGAAGATTTCCGCCAGGTAAGCCGATTCATTCAGGCCGAGGCCGAGGATCGCGGGGATCAGGCCCTTGCTGGGATCGGACAGCGCGTAGCTGAACAGTTCGGGACCAAACGGGATCCCCAGCGTGAAGGCCGGGTAGAGAACCGTAACGAGGCCCCAGAACACGAGCTGCGTGTAGACCGGGGTTCCGCGGAAGAACCACACCCAGACCCAGCTGGACCAGCGGAAGACCGGGTTGTCGGACTGCCGCATGACTGCCAGCAGGATGGCCAGGACGATGGCCAGGACCATCGACGCCACCGTCAGCAGCAGCGTCCACCCCACGCCCTGGACAACCTTGACGTCCAGGATGTAGGTGCCCACAACGTCCCAGCGGAAGTTGGAGTTGGTGAACAGGCTCTGCACGAGCCCGGCCACCAGGAGGAGGATGATCGCGGCGCTGATCCACCGGCCGGGGTGGCGCACCGGCACTGACTTATTCAGGACCGGTGCGTCCCCTTGTTGATGGTGTTCCATGTGCACGCCTGACTTGTCGTCGGTAACGCGAAAACTCAAGACTTAACCGCCGGGTTGACCTCGGACTTGGTGATGGCGCCCTCGGAGTTGCCCCAGCCTTCGAGGATCTTCTTGTAGGAGCCGTCTGCCATCAGCTTGGTGACGGCCTTCTGGATGACGTCAGCCCAGGCGGTGTCGGCCTTGGCCACGGCGATGCCCTGCGGTGCGGAGTCGTAGACGTCGCCCAGCTTTTCCAGCTGGCCGTTGGTCTGGGTGAGGGCGTAGCCGATGATGGGGGAGTCGGCGGCCATGGCGTCGATGCTGCCGTTCACCAGGCGCGTGGTGACGTCCGTCTGGTTCTTCAGCGTGACGATGTCAATGGGCTTCTTGCCGTCGGCCGCGCACTTCTTGTTGCGGTCGGCGAGGTCCGGGTCTTCCTGCACGGTGCCGGTCTGCACGCCGATGGACTTGCCGCAGACATCATCCAGCGAGAACTTCTTGGGGTTGCCCTTCTGTACTGCCCAGGCGGTGCCGGCGTTGAAGTAGCTGACCATGTTCACGGCACCCAGGCGTTCCGGGTTGATGGTGAACGAGGAGATGCCCAGGTCGTACTTGGGGCCGAGGGCCGGGAGGATGCCGGTGAACTCGGCAGTCTGGACCTGGACCTTGAGGCCCAGCGTGGCGCCGATGGCCTTGGCGATATCCACGTCGTAGCCCACGGGAGTCTGGCCGTCCGGACCGAGGAACTCGGCGGGGGCGTAGCTGGTGTCAGAACCAACGGTGATGGTGCCCTTGGACTTGATGGCGTCCGGGACCATGGCGGCCAGGGCGTCGTCCTTCTTGACGGTGGTGGGATCAAAGCTGGCGCTGGCGCTGCCTGAGGAGGTGGCCGCGCTGGAGGGACCCGTTTCCGAGGCATTGGTGCATGCTGAGAGAGCCAGGGCGCTGATGGCGATCATAGTGGCGGCGGTCAGCTTGGAGGTGCCCAGGAGGGTACGGGGAGTCTGCATTTCTTACCTTTTGTTGCAGGGGCTATGAGGTACTAACGCGGCTTATAGTGTAACGCTCAACAAGAGAGGTACGTCACACGCAACTAAGTTTCACTATTGGATAACTGTAGCGGGGGCAAAATCAAGACTTCCAGAGCAGGACTTGTCTGTCATCCCAGACTCGGGGCCCCGGGAAGCTAGCTGTTGATGCCCAGGGACTCCAGCATGGGCCGGAACTTGGCCCACGTTTCAGCCAATTCGGCCTCCGGCAGCGAGCCGTCAACTATTCCGCACCCGGCATAAAGCCGGACGGTGTCGGCAGACTCAATGACGGCGCCGCGCAGCGCGATGCCCCATTCGCCGTTGCCCGCGGCGTCCAGCCAACCCACCGGCCCGGCATACGGTCCACGGTCCAGGTGCTCCAGCTTGCGGATCAGCTCGCCCGCCACGAGGGTGGGCGTCCCGCAGACGGCCGCAGTGGGGTGCAGTGCGTTGATCAGCGCCAGGCACGTGGGGACATGCCCTTCCACCTCGGTGAGCTCCGCCTTGACGTCGGAGGCCAGGTGCCAGACATTGGGCAGCTCCAGGATGAACGGCTCGTCGTGGGCGTTCATCGCCTCGGAGAAGGGCGCCAGCTGCTTGGTCAGCGACTGGATGGCGATCTCATGCTCATGGCGCTGCTTCTCCGAACCCGCCAGGACCCGGGTGGCGTAATCCATGGGTGCGCCGTCCTCGCCGTGGGCGTCCCGCCGGTCAAGGGTGCCGGCGAGTACGCGGGCCTGGGCGGTGCGTCCTTCCACTTGGATCAGCATCTCAGGCGTGGCGCCCACCAGGCCATCCACTCCGTAGGTCCAGCATTCGCGGTACCTGGCGGCGAGCTCGCGCAGTACATCGGCGGCATGTACGCCGGAAGGAATGGTCGCCACCACATCCCGCGCCAGCACCAGCTTCTCCAGCGCTCCGGTACGGATTTCGGCGACGCCGGCGGCCACGGCGTCCATCCAGGCTTCCTCGCTGAGTGACCCGGTGTGCAGTGTTGCGCCGGCGGCCAGGGGGAGGGGGCGCACGACGGCGCCGCGGGCTGGGCCAGGCACCTCATCAAGGGTGCCGTCCCCGGCCGGGTCCGCCGCCGTCGTGGCTTCACCGGCAGCTGAACTGCTGCTGAGCCAGCGGTCGAGTGCCGCAACCGCCGTCTCTTCGGTGAGTGGGCCGTCGTCGAACGTCAATTGGGTGAGCCATACCTGGTTGTCCCGGACGCCCACCACGATCTCCGGCACGATCAGCCGCGACTCGTGCCGCGAGGTCTTCGAGAAAGCGAACGAACCAAAAGCGACGGGCCCGGTGCCGGGCAGCTCCACGGCATCCGTGACGTCCGCCTCGAGGACCAGGTGCCGCCACCAGATATCCGCCTCCAGGAACCGGTCCGGACCTGTGGCGGTGAAGCGTGAAATCTCGCCGAACCCGGCCAGCCCGGCTTCGCGGCGGGTCCAGCACAGGACATCGTCCCGGACCAGAAACGAAGGCAGCCCCCCGGGGAATGTTTTGCCATCCAGGGGGACTGTCAGGGTGCGGAACGTGCTCGTCATG
Source organism: Pseudarthrobacter sp. efr-133-R2A-89 (assembly GCF_030209315.1). Lineage (NCBI taxonomy): Bacteria > Bacillati > Actinomycetota > Actinomycetes > Micrococcales > Micrococcaceae > Pseudarthrobacter > Pseudarthrobacter sp. efr-133-R2A-89. The sequence continues at coordinate 71,865 of NZ_JARVSE010000010.1, forward strand.
ATGAGACAACACTACTCCCGCGTAGGCCCGGGCCATCTCCGGGTGCGGGGAGGGGCAAAAAGGAGATGGAGGCGCTGGTCCGGACCGCCGCGAACATTTGAGACAATGTCATGGTGAACCGAGCATCCTTGGATAAGCGTCCGGACGAAGTAGCCACGATGTTTGACGACGTCGCACCGAAATACGACGTCGTCAACGATGTCCTGTCCATGGGACAGACCCGCCGCTGGCGGAAGATCGTGGTGGACGCGATGGAAGTCTCCAAGGGCCAGCGCGTCCTTGACCTCGCGGCCGGCACGGGCACCTCCAGCGAACCATATGCCGACGCCGGCATAGACGTAGTGGCCTGCGACTTCTCCCTGGGCATGCTCAAGGTGGGCAAGCGCCGCCGCCCGGACATCGACTTCATCGCCGGTGACGCCACCAACCTGCCCTTTGCGGACAACACGTTTGATGCCACCACCATCTCCTTCGGCCTGCGCAATGTGAACGAGCCCAAGAAGGCGCTGGCCGAGATGCTGCGCGTCACCAAGCCCGGCGGCCGCCTGGTCATCGCCGAGTTCTCCCAGCCCGTGGTCCCGCTGTGGCGCACCATGTACACCGAATACCTGATGCGTGCCCTGCCGGCCATCGCCGTCAAGGTGGCCTCCAACCCGGACGCCTACGTCTACCTTGCCGAGTCCATCCGCGCCTGGCCGGACCAGGACCACCTGGCCGCCTGGCTGCAGGACAGCGGCTGGGAAAAGGTCACCTACCGCAACCTCACCGGCGGCATCGTGGCGGTGCACCGGGCCTTCAAGCCTGCCGCCGGCCCCGAGGGTGCCGCTGCCGCCATCGCCGCGCACAAAGGCCCGGTGGCCAAGCTGCGCCGCAACATCGTCCGCTGACCTGTGAAGGTACTGATTGTCGGCGCAGGTCCGGCCGGGTCCACCGCCGCGTACTACCTCGTCAAGGCCGGCCTTGAGGTCACGGTCCTGGAAAAGACGCAGTTCCCGCGCGAGAAGGTTTGCGGGGACGGACTCACGCCCCGCGCCGTCCGCGAAATCCAGAAGCTCGGCCTGCCGCACCCCGAGAACGACGGCTGGCGGAGGAACAAGGGCCTGCGCCTGATCGCCGGCGGCCGCACCATCGAGCTGCCCTGGCCCGAGGTGTCCGACTTCCCGCAGTACGGCCTGATCCGCACCCGCCTCGGCTTTGACGAGGAACTGGCGCGCCACGCCGAGGCCGCCGGTGCCACCATCCTTGAACGGCACAGCGTCACCGATGCCCTCCGGAACGACGCCGGCCGCGTCACCGGGGTCCGCGCAGCGCTCCTTGACGGGAACGGACGCAAGACGGGCGAGACGCGTGACTTTGCTGCCGACGTCGTCCTCGCAGCCGACGGCAACTCCACCCGCACGGCCGTGTCCCTCGGAATCCAAAAGCGTGACGACCGGCCCTTGGGCGTTGCCGTCCGCACCTATTTCACCTCACCGCGCACCGACGACGACTGGATGGAAGGCTGGCTGGAACTCCCCGGCCGCGACGGAAAACTGCTCCCCGGCTACGGCTGGGTGTTCGGCGTGGGCGACGGCACCTCCAACGTGGGCCTGGGCATCCTGAACTCCTCCAAGGAATTCGGCAAACTGGACTACAAGCAGGTCCTGCGCGAATGGACCGCCGGGATGCCTGCCGACTGGGGCTTCACACCGGAGAACCAAGTGGGCGAGATCCGCGGTGCCGCGCTGCCCATGGGCTTCAACCGCACACCCCACTACGCTCCGGGCCTGCTCCTGCTGGGCGACGCCGGTGGCATGGTGTCCCCGTTCAACGGTGAGGGCATCTCCTACGCGATGGAGTCGGCACGGTTTGCGGCCGAGTTCATCATCGACGCCTCCTCCCGTTCGGCCGCCTTGGGCGGAACGTACGACGCCGATGCGCACCTGTCGCGGTACGCGGACTACGTGCGCGGCCAGTGGGGCTCGCACTTCACCCTCGGCCGGGCCTTCGCCGCTTTGATTGGCAAGCCCGCCGTGATGAAACTCGCCCTGCGGACCGGCATGCCCATCCCGGTTTTGATGCGGTTCGTGGTCCGGCTCCTGGCCAACCTCACGGACCCCTCAGCCAAGGGCTTCGAGGACCGGGTGATCCGCGTCCTGGAATCGCTGGTTCCGGCCACGACCAATACTTCGCCCACCCCGGCAGCATCCAATCAGCGGTATCCGCAACAAAAAGTTAGGGTTAACCCGTGACCAAATCCGCAGACCACAGCTGGACGCATGCCGGGCACGGCCTGCCGGACTCCGAACCCAGCCTCAACACCACCGCCATTGCAACGGGACTCCAGCTGCCGGCCGGTTTTGCCGCCATTGCGGAGGATGACGAACTGGGCCCGGCCATCACCAACAACCTGGCGAAGGTGGAGAAGAAACTCCGGGAGGCGATCGCCAACTCGGACCCCCTGGCCGATGCCACGTCCCGCCACCTGGTGGAAGCCGGGGGCAAGCGCATCCGGCCGCTGCTGACCCTGCTGTGCGCCCACCTCGGGGACGCATCATTGCCCGCCGTGGTCCAAGCCGCCGTCGTGGTTGAACTGACCCACCTGGCCACCCTTTACCACGACGACGTCATGGACTCCGCCCCGTTCCGCCGCGGCGCTCCCACGGCCCACGAAGTCTGGGGCAACTCGGTGGCCGTCCTCACAGGCGACTTGATCTTCGCCCGGGCGTCCATCCTGGTGTCCGAACTGGGCGGCCGTGCGCTGGGTATCCAGGCCCGCACGTTTGAGCGCCTGTGCCTGGGCCAGCTGCACGAGACCGTGGGCCCGCGTCCGGACGAGGACCCGGTGGAGCACTACCTGTCCGTGATCGCCGACAAGACCGGTTCCCTGGTGGCGGCCTCGGGCCAGTTCGGTGCCATATTCTCCGGCGCAGACGAGGCATTCGAGGACATCCTGGTGGAATACGGCGAGAAGGTTGGCGTTGCCTTCCAGCTGGCCGACGACGTCATCGACGTCACCGGTGTCAAGGTCAAGTCCGGCAAGTCTCCCGGAACGGACCTCCGCGAAGGGGTTCCCACCCTGCCGGTGCTGCTCCTGCGCAAGGCCGCCGCAGATGGCGACCAGTCCGCCGTCGAGCTCCTGACGCTGATTGACGGCGACCTGACCTCGGACGAAGCCCTGGCCGCCGCCGTTGCCGGGTTGCGGGAGCACCCCGTCACGGCCGAGTCCTGGATAGTGGCACGCCGCTGGGCCGACGAAGCCATCGCCGCCTTGGCACCGCTGCCGGACGGCGTGGTCAAGGAGTCGCTGTCCAACTTTGCGCTGGCCGTGGTGGACCGCGCCAGCTGATTTTTGCGGGAGCCCGGCGCCTCTGGTCCAGCCAGCAGGTGCCGGGCTTCTTCTTTTGGTGTGGCGTTAACGGGATAGCCCCGGTCCCCAACAACCGAAGCTGCTGTGAACCGGGGCTATCTCTCCGTTCGCATCAGACCCGCCGGAGGCGTTTAGCGGATCCGCGAATAGCTTATGACAGCTTTGTCACAATGCGCAAGTCTTCTGTAACTGCCCGTGTCAAAAAGTTTTGCCGCCGAGTCTGACCGCCTTTCAGCGCCGGAGGGTGACCAGCCTCGGCATGTTGCGGCGGCACGCCGGGACGGCAGCCGGAACGTGAGGAGTTTCAGCGCCGCGGGTTACCCACATAGCGCGAACCAGGCTCCTCAGCGGGGGCATCCGTCCGCTGTGCTGAGTTCATGGATGTATGTCATTTCCTTCGCAATGCCGGTTCTGTGGCCCGCACGGCAACAATCCTCAAGGCCGGGTTCTCCGACCGGGACATCCGCAACGCGGCGGCATCCGGTGAACTCTGCCGCCTCAGGCACGGAGTGCTGGCCCTCCGGGAAGCCCCTCAGGACTTCGTGGCTGCGGTTCTCGGCAACGGACTGCTTACCTGCGCCTCAGGGGCTCCCTATCGAGAACTGTGGCTGCTGCACCCGCCGGAGAAGGTGCATCTGCTGTGCCGGCACGCGGGGCCGCCGCATGCGGTGGTGCACCGCGGGTCCCTGGTACCGCACGGTACGGCGGAGCCCGTCGCCAGTACCACTGACATCCTCATCCACGCATTGCGCTGCCTGCCCGGGGTGGAGGCCGCTGTGATGGTGGAGAGCGCGGTGCGGCAAGGCGTGACGACGTTGGCGTACCTGCGTCAACGGCTTCCGGGAAACCGGAATGGAGCCGCCCGCAAAGTCCTGGACCTTGTCGACGGCAGCGCGGACTCACCAATTGAAGTGGTGGCCCGCATCCTCTTTCGTGCAGCGGGAATCCATACCCGGACCCAGGTTGGATTGCCCGGAATCGGCTGCGTCGACTTCCTGCTGGAGGGGTTCCTGATCATCGAGATCGACGGCGCCAGCCACTTGGAGCCGCGACAGGTGAAGAAAGACCGCTCACGGAACAATGCCAGCACCCTCAGTGGCTATGCGGTGCTGCGATACGGGTACGCGGACGTGGTCCACAACCCGCAGAAGGTGCTTGCCGAGGTCTGGCAGGTGCTCAGGGGCAGGGTCATCCGCTGAAATTCCCCGGCTTTCAACCGCAAAGCCGGGGACTCGCGGGCAAAACCGGGCAACACGCCGTCGGCACCCCTCAAAGGTGGGGAGATTCAGCGAGGGCCGGCCCAGCAGGGGAGCAGGAAACCCCTACTCTTCCTCTTCGTCGTCCTCGAACGCCCACTCGAACATGTCGAACACGAACTCGGAGAAGGTGCCTTCCTCGGACTTCCACTGGCCGCGGGCGTTGTTGCGCCGGTACACAATGGGGTCCGGGACGCCGAGGTCGCCCACGCGGAAGCCCCAGGTGAACTGTTCCTCTTCGTCTTCGAGGAACATCAGGAAGCCCTCGTCGTCGACTTCGAGCTCTTCCGGGTCCCAGAAGTAGTGGTAGGCCTCCATCAGGTCTTCGCAGCCGCCCAGGGCAAGGTAGAACTCACGCAGGACCAGGGGGATCTCGAACTGGTGCTCGGCGAGGGCGCTCTCCAGCTCCTCGGGGGTCAGGCCATCTGCTTCCTGCCATTCATCCTCGAGATACTTCGGAACAAGCGCGCGGAACTTCTCGAGGAACATGTCAGTCATGCTCATATCCTAGCCAATCCCGGACCCTCCAAAATGACACGGAACAGCCACTACAGCCCCGTATCGCCAGCCCGCCGGTGCCACCCGCGGACGGCAAGCGGCGCCTGCCACGACCGCCGCCAGGCCAGGACCCGGAATGTGAAAACCAAGGCCGCGATGGCCGCCGCGGTCAGTACGTTGAAGATGCCCAGCACCCACAGCACGGCGGTCAAGGACGAACCAAGGAACGCCGGCAGCGCGTAAATGTCCTTGGGGTTGAACAATTCCGGCACCTCGTTGGCGGTGATGTCGCGCAACAGGCCGCCGCCTACCGCCGTCGTTACGCCCAGCAGCACGGACGCCACCGGGTTGAGCCCGGTGGCCAGGGCCTTGAGGGTGCCGGTCATGCAGAACAGGGCCAGGCCGGCGGCGTCGAAGAGGACCAGCAGGGACGTGTAGCGCTGGACGCTGGAGAACAGGAAATACACGAGCGCCGTGGCGAAGACCGGCGGGAACAGGTAGGCGGGGTTGGTGAACGCTGCCGGGACCACGGCGATGATGATGTCCCGGATGACACCGCCGCCAAGGCCCACCAGCGACGCCAGCAGCAGGGAGCCGACAATGTCGATCTGCTTCCTCGCCGCAAGCAACGACCCTGAGACGGCAAAGAAGAACACGCCCAGCAGGTCCAGCCACACCGGGGAGTTGTCAAAGGCGAATGTCATGGGGCGTCCCGGTATTTCAAAGAGGGCGGACAGGGCGGCTCCAACGTTACGCTAGCCCCTATGAACAGCCCCATCATGATCGCCTGCGCCCATGGGACGTCCAACACACAGGGAGCCGCGGAGGTCAACGCGCTGCGCGCCGCCATCGCTGAACTCCGGCCGGGCCTGGATGTCCGGGAAGCCTATGTGGACGTCCAGCAGCCGGACTTGGTGGACGTGGTGGCCGGCCTGCCGGAGGGGGAGCCCGCGGTGGTGGTCCCGCTGCTGCTGAGTGTCGGGTACCACGTGAAGGTGGATATTGCGCGGGCCGTGCAGAGCCGCCCCGGCAGCGCGGCCGCCGCCCCGCTGGGCCCGGACCCCCGGCTTGCCGCCCTGCTGGACCATCGGCTGCGCGAGGCCGGCACCACGGACAACGACGTCGTCGTCCTGGCCGCGGCGGGCTCGTCCAATCCCAACGCCGCCGTCAGCGTCGAGGAGCTGCTGGGCCAGCTCCGGGAGCTCCGGTCCAACCGGATCGTGGCCGCGTACGGTGCCTCGGCCAAGCCCTCGGTGCCCGACGCCGTCGCCATGCTTCGGGAGGAGCTGGCAGGAGGTGCGGGCGCGGGGGAGTCCGCCGGAGCGGTCGACGTCGGCGGCCGGGTGGTGATTGCCTCGTACCTGCTGGCGCCGGGCTTCTTCCACGACCAGCTGGCCAAGGCAGGTGCCGACGTCGTCACCGAACCCCTGCTGCCATCCGCGACGCTCGCCGAAATCGCGCTGGACAGGTACGACGCCGCCGTCGCGACAATGCACGAAGCCCGCCCAGAACCGGCCCCGGAAGCAGTGCCTGCGGCACCGGCGGCGGGAGTGCCCGGGCCGCCCGCCGATGCACAGCAGGGTGGCATCTTCAAGGCCGTTCGGCGTTTCGTGACGAAATATTTCCCTAGGTGACTCAGCATTTCCGGACCTTTGTGACGTAAATCGGGGGCGCCCTACAGTCGTTGCATGACTGATACAGCTCTAGCCGGAGCGTCTGCGGACTCGGCTGCCCCCAAGCGCCCCGCACGCCCGTCCCGACCCGCCGCGAAGCCGCACGGCCAGTGGAAGGTGGACGGCAAGACGCCGCTGAATGCCAACGAAACCTGGAAGCAGGAAGACGACGGCCTGAACGTGCGCGAGCGTATCGAGACCATCTACGCCAAGGAAGGCTTCGACGCCATCCCGAGCCAGGACCTGCACGGCCGGTTCCGCTGGTGGGGCCTGTACACCCAGCGCAAGCCCGGGATCGACGGCGGCAAGACCGCCACGCTCGAGCCGCACGAGCTTGAGGACAAGTACTTCATGCTCCGTGTACGGATCGACGGCGGCGCGCTCACCACCGAGCAGCTGCGCGTGATCGGCCGGATCTCCGTGGACTTCGCCCGCGACTCCGCCGACCTGACGGACCGCCAAAACATCCAGCTCCACTGGATCCAGGTGGAGGACATCCCCGAGATCTGGAACCGCCTGGAATCCGTGGGCCTGTCCACCACCGAAGCTTGCGGTGACGTGCCCCGCGTCATCCTGGGCTCGCCCGTGGCTGGAATCGCCAAGGACGAGATCATTGACCCCACCCCGCTCATCGCCGAGCTGGGGGAGCGGTTCATCGGCAACCCGCTGCTGTCCAACCTGCCGCGCAAGTACAAGACCGCAATCACCGGCCACCCCAGCCAGGACGTGGTGCACGAGATCAACGACTTCGCGCTCGTGGGCATCAAGCACCCCGAACTCGGCATCGGCTACGACCTCTGGGCCGGCGGCGCCTTGTCCACCAACCCCATGCTGGGCAAGCGCCTGGGCGCCTTTGTGAAGCCGGAGCAGGCCGCCGACGTATGGCTCGGCGTCACCAGCATCTTCCGCGACTACGGGTACCGCCGCATGCGCACCAAGGCCCGCCTGAAGTTCCTGATGGCCGACTGGGGGCCGGAGAAGTTCCGCCAGATCCTCGAGGACGAATACCTCGGCTACAAGCTGGCCGACGGTCCCGCCGCCCCCAAGCCCGCCACCCCGGGCGACCACGTGGGCGTTCATGAGCAGAAGGACGGCAAGTTCTTCATCGGCGCCACGCCGCTGGCGGGCCGGCTCTCCGGCTCGGCGCTGGTCAAGCTCGCCGACACCCTGGAGGCACGCGGCTCCTACCGGCTGCGCACCACCCCGCACCAGAAGCTCGTGGTCCTGGACGTCCACAAGGACCAGGTGGAGCCGCTGGTGGCCGAACTGGACGCCCTGGGCCTCTCCGCACGGCCGTCGGTGTTCCGCCGCGGCACCATCGCCTGCACCGGCATCGAATACTGCAAGCTGGCCATCGTTGAAACCAAGATGACGGCCGCCACCGCCGTGGCCGAACTGGAACGCCGCCTGGCCGACCTCGCCGAATCCGGCCAGCTGCCGCAGGCACTGTCCCTGCACATCAACGGCTGCCCGAACTCCTGCGCCCGCATCCAGACGGCGGACATCGGACTCAAGGGCATGATGCTGCCAACGCCCGACGGCGAGCCCTCCCCGGGTTTCCAGGTCCACCTTGGCGGCGGCCTGGCAAACAACACCCGTGAGGAGGCCGGCCTGGGCCGGACCGTCCGCGGCCTGAAGGTGTACGTCGACGACCTGCCCGATTACGTGGAGCGCGTGGTGCGCCGGTTCGTCGCCGACCGCACCGAAGGCCAGACCTTCGCCGAATGGGCCCACGCAGCAGACGAGGAGGCACTCCAGTGACAACCGCACAGCCGGCCAAGCTCCGTTCCAAGGAAGAGCTCAAGGCGCTGGCCGAAGCCGGCGCCGCCGAGCTCGGCTGGGACGCCCCAGCCCGCGATGTCATCGCCTGGGTGGAGCGCAACTTCGAGCTGCCCGCCGTCGCCGTCGCCTGCTCCATGGCCGACGCCGTCCTGCCCGCCCTGGTGGCGGACCAGATGCCAGGCGTCGACGTCCTGTTCCTGGAGACCGGCTACCACTTCCCGGAAACCTACGCCACGCGTGACGAGGTGGCCGCGAACCTCCGCGTCAACGTGGTGGACGTGCTCCCCGAAAACACCGTGGAGCAGCAGGACCGGCTCCTGGGCAAGGACCTCTTCGCCCGCGACGCCGCCCAGTGCTGCGCCCTCCGCAAGGTGGCTCCGCTGCAGCGCACCCTGGCCGGCTACGAGCTGTGGTTCACCGGCGTCCGCCGCGACGAAGCCCCCACCCGGACCAACACCCCCCTGATCGGCTGGGACGAGAAGAACGGCCTGGTCAAGGTCAACCCGATGGCCGCCTGGACGTTCGACCAGCTGGTCCAGTACTCCGACGACAACCTCCTGCCCGTCAACCCGCTGCTTTCCCAGGGCTACCCCTCCATCGGCTGCCAGCCCTGCACCCGCAAGGTGGCACCCGGCGAGGACCCCCGCGCCGGCCGCTGGGCAGGAACCGACAAGACAGAATGCGGACTACACGTATGAGCACTTCACTTACCGAGGAGACCCAGGTGACTGACGCCGCCGTATCCACGCGCCTGTCCAGCCTGGACACCCTGGAGTCCGAGGCCATCCACATCATCCGCGAGGTTGTTGCCGAGTTCGAGAAGCCTGCGCTGCTGTTCTCCGGCGGCAAGGACTCCGTGGTGATGCTGCACCTGGCCACCAAGGCGTTCTGGCCCGGCAAGGTGCCGTTCCCCGTGCTGCACGTGGACACCGGCCACAACTTCCCCGAGGTCATCGACTTCCGCGACCGCACCGTTGAGCGGCTGGGCCTGAAGCTCGTGGTCGGCTCCGTGCAGGAGTTCATCGACCGGGGCGAGCTGGCAGAGCGCGCCGACGGCACCCGCAACCCGTTGCAGACCGTACCGCTGCTGGACGCCATCCAGCAGAACAAGTTCGACGCCGTGTTCGGCGGCGGCCGCCGCGACGAGGACAAGGCCCGCGCCAAGGAGCGCATCCTGAGCCTCCGCGACGAATTCGGCCAGTGGGATCCGCGCAACCAGCGCCCCGAACTGTGGAACCTCTACAACGGCCGCCACACCGTGGGCCAGCACGTCCGGGCCTTCCCCATCAGCAACTGGACCGAACTGGACATCTGGCGCTACATCGAGCGCGAGAACATCGAGCTGCCGGGCCTCTACTACGCCCATGAGCGTGAGGTCTTCGCCCGCGACGGCATGTGGCGCGCCGTCGGCGAGGTCTCCCAGCCCCGCCCCGATGAGGACGTCATCACCAAGACCGTCCGCTACCGGACCGTCGGGGACATGTCCTGCACCGGTGCCGTGGAATCGAACGCCTACACGGTGTCCGACGTCGTGGTGGAAGTCGCCGCCTCCACACTCACCGAACGTGGCGCCACCCGCGCAGATGACCGCATCTCCGAGGCCGCCATGGAAGACCGCAAGAAGGACGGGTACTTCTAATGAGCACGATTTCCGAGATTTCGACAGGCTCAATCAACGACAGCCTGCCCACCACGCTCTTCCGGTTCGCCACGGCAGGATCGGTCGACGACGGCAAGTCCACTTTGGTGGGCCGCCTCCTCCACGATTCCAAGGCCATTTTGGCTGACCAGCTCGACGCCGTCGCCCGGACCTCAGCCGACCGCGGCTTTGGTGGCGACAAGGGCGGCATCGACCTGGCCCTGCTGACCGACGGCCTGCGCGCCGAGCGCGAACAGGGCATCACCATTGACGTGGCCTACCGCTACTTCGCCACCGACCAGCGCAGCTTCATCCTGGCCGACTGCCCCGGGCACGTTCAGTACACCAAGAACACGGTGACCGGCGCGTCCACCGCGGATGCCGTCGTCGTCCTCATTGACGCCCGCAAGGGCGTGCTGGAGCAGACCCGCCGGCACCTGTCCGTGCTGCAGCTGCTGCGGGTGGCGCACGTGATCGTGGCCGTGAACAAGATCGACCTGGTGGACTTCAGCGAATCCGTCTTCCGCGGGATCGAAGCCGATGTGCAGCAGGTGGGCCGCGAACTGGGCCTCGGCTCGGACGGCATCAGCGACCTCCTGGTCATCCCGGTCTCGGCGCTCGACGGCGACAACGTGGTGGACCGCTCGGAGCGCACCCCCTGGTACACCGGGCCCGCCCTGCTCGAGGTCCTCGAAACCCTCCCCGCAGCCGATGAGCTTGAGAGCCACCTGGAAAGCTTCCGCTTCCCCGTGCAACTGGTGATCCGGCCGCAGGGTGCCCTGGCTCCGGACGCCGTCGCCGCCGGCCTGGACGTGGAGGCCTACCGGGACTACCGTGCCTACGCCGGCCAGATCACCGAAGGCTCGGTCAAGGTGGGAGACAAGGTTTCCGTGCTGACGCCGGGCCAGTCGCCGCGGACCACCACCGTGGCGGGCATCGACTTCGCCGGCGCTTCCTTGGAGGAAGCCGCCGCCCCGCAGTCGGTGGCCATCCGGCTGGCGGACGAGTTCGACGTCGCCCGCGGTGACACCATCGCCGCCGCCGGCACCGTCCGCGAAGCTTCCGCCGACCTGTACGCCGCCCTGTGCTGGCTCTCCCCGAAGCCGCTGCGCGAAGGCCAGAAGGTGCTGGTCAAGCACGGCACCCGTACGGTGCAGGCGATGGTCCGCAACGTCTCAGGCAAGCTGGACCTGGCCACCTTCAAGCTGGAGGCCGCCTCGAACCTGGAGCTCAACGACATCGGCCACGCCCAGCTCCGGCTCGCTGCCCCGCTGCCCCTGGAGAACTACCTGCACCACCGCCGCACCGGAGCGTTCCTGGTCATCGACCCGCTGGACGGCAACACGCTGGCCGCCGGCCTGGTCAAGGACCACCCGGGCGACCACGAGGACGAGCGCTACAGCATCTAGTCCCTTTTCGATTCGCCGGAAGACTGCCGGCTCGCCGTTCCTGAACCGCGAGCCCGCAGGTTTCCGGCGAATCGGTGGTTAAGGGCGGATCTGGCTGTGCCCCTCGAGGATGGACTTCAGCCGCTGCAGGTCCCGGCGGGTTTCGCGCCGGATCATCGGCTCCATGAATAACCCGGCGAGCCTGGAGAAACCCGAGGGGCTCCCGCTGTTGCCGAGCGTCATGCGTGTCCCGCCGTCGTCGTCCGTCCAGGTATAGGTGGTCTGCATGGGGAAGGGGCCCTGGGCTGTCCGCATCACCAGTCTCTCGCCGGGAATGAACTCCACGAATTCGTACGTGTATTTCAGCTCCCTGCCCAGGAATTTCGCAGTGAAAGCCACCTGGGAACCTACCCCTGCAGGACCTCCGCTGAGCCGCTGGGCGCTGTGGATGTTCCGGTACCACCTAGGTGCATTCCCCGGGTCTGCCGCGTACTCCGCCACCTCACGCCGGGGCCTGTCGATGTGGATCTCGGTCTGGACGTTCACCATGCCTGGTCTCCTTGCCGCTGCGGGTGTGCTGTTGCGGTAAGCCTCCAAGCCACGTTAGCCGGGACGATGGGGCGGCGCACCCGCCACGGTGGAGCACATGCCGTGGCAGGTGGTCAATGCCGCAGCGCCTGGATCTGTGAAACCCGGGCCCGGGGCGGCCGAATGTGACGCTACATGAACGTGCGTGACCCCCCGTTTCCGCGTCATTGAACGGGTTTGGGCCACTCCCTATGGTGAAACAATGACTAGTTCCAAGCCCGGGATGACCCGCATCGTGGCAGGCGAAAGCGCGGTTCCCAAGCGCAAGCGTGCCATCGAAGCTGCCCTGGCCATCGGGCTGGTCCTCCTGATCGCCGTCGGCGCCATTGTGGCCTCGAACGTGTCCCGCAACACCGAGGCCCAGGCCGCAGAGACCAGCCCCGCGGCCGAGTTGAAACTGGGCTACTTCGGCAACGTCACGCACGCCCCGGCCCTGGTGGGCGTCAAAAAAGGATTCCTCCAGCAGGCCCTGGGCAGCACCAAGCTCAGCACCCAGACCTTCAACGCCGGACCGGCCGCCATCGAAGCCCTGAACGCGGGCGCCATCGATGCCGCCTACATCGGTCCCAACCCGGCCATCAACTCGTTCGCCAAGAGCCAGGGCGAGTCCGTCCGCGTAATTGCCGGGGCGGCAGCGGGCGGGGCGCAGCTGGTGGTCAAGCCGGAGATCACCTCCGCCGCAGACCTCGAGGGCAAGACCCTCGCATCGCCGCAGCTGGGCGGCACCCAGGACGTCGCGCTCCGCGCCTGGCTTTCCAAGCAGGGGTACAAGACCAGTGTGGACGGCAGCGGCGACGTCGCCATCAACCCCACCGAGAACGCCCAGACGCTCAAGCTGTTCCAGGACGGAAAGCTCGACGGCGCGTGGCTGCCCGAGCCGTGGGCCTCCCGCCTGGTGCTCCAGGCCGGCGCCAAGGTGCTGGTGGATGAAAAAGACCTCTGGGACGGCACCGGGACCGGCAAACCGGGCGAGTTTCCCACCACCATCCTGATCGTCAACCAGAAGTTCGCCGCAGACCACCCGGACACCGTCAAGGAATTGCTCAAGGGCAACGCCGAATCCGTGGCCTGGCTCAACTCCGCGCCCGCGGATGAGAAGGCGAACCTCATCAACGCCGCTCTGCAGGAATCCGCCGGGGCAGCATTGCCCAACGATGTCCTCACCAGGTCGCTGGCAAACATCACCTTCACCCTTGACCCGCTGGCCGGCAGCTACCCCAAGCTGTTGCAGGACGGCGTGGATGCGGGAACCACCAAGAAGGCCGACATCAACGGGCTCTTCGACCTCCGTGCGCTCAACCAGGTCACCGGTGGCGCCGACAAGATCTCCGCGGCCGGACTCGGCCAGGACTGACCCAACCACTACCTAAGGACGGCACCATGCCAGTCGTACTGGAAAACCTGGGCAAACGCTTCGGCGACGGCGCCCCGGTACTGGACGACGTCAACGCCAACATCAAGCAGGGCGAATTCGTTGCCCTCCTCGGTGCCTCCGGCTGCGGCAAGTCCACCCTCCTGAACATCATTGCAGGACTTGAAGCGCCGACGTCGGGCGCCCTGGAAGTGCCCAGCGACGGCGCCGCCTTCATGTTCCAGGACGCCGCGCTCTTCCCGTGGCTCACGGCCCGGGAAAACATCGAACTGGCCCTGAAGCTCCGGGGTGTGGGCAAAGCCGAGCGGCGCACCAAGGCCCAGGAACTCCTGGAACTGGTGCACCTTGGCTCTGCCGGGGACAAGCGTCCGCACGAACTCTCCGGCGGTATGCGGCAGCGTGTCTCGCTGGCCCGCTCGCTGGCGCAGGACCGGCAGCTGCTGCTCATGGACGAGCCGTTCGCCGCGCTGGACGCCATCACCCGGGACCTGCTGCACGATGAGCTGGAACGGATTTGGAAGGAAACCGGGCGCACCATCGTCTTCGTCACCCACAACGTCCGCGAGGCTGTCCGGCTGGGACAGCGCGTCCTGCTCCTGTCCTCCCGTCCCGGACGGGTGGTCCAGGAATGGTCCGTCACCGAGGAACACCGAACCGACGCCGGGCTCGCCGGCCAGCTGACCGGGGTCATCACCGCCCGGCTGCGGGAGGAGATTCGCCGCCATGCCAAGTAACCCACCCCTGGTTGAGGAGGAGCCGGTGGTTGAGCCTGTCGACACCACACCCGCTGAAACCCGTCACGTCCATGCCGCCCTGACCAGGACGTCCACCGGCAAAGAGGACCTTCGCGAGCTGGAATCCGGCCTGGATTCCCTGCAGTCCGACGCAGACCGCAAACACCGGATCGACTGGAGCCGGATCCTCCTGCCTGTGGCTGCCCTGGTGGTCCTGGTGCTGGTGTGGCAGTTCTACGTCTCGCTAGGCGTCAAGCGCCGCGACCTGGTGCCCGGTCCGCTGGACGTCCTCAGCCAGCTGGGCGTCCTCTGGAGCGACGGCAAGCTGCAGGAGTCCGTCTGGACGTCACTGCAGCGGGGCGTGGTGGGCTTCCTCATCTCGGTGGTCATCGCCACGCCGGTGGGGCTGCTCCTGGCCCAGGTGGCGCCGCTGCGGCGAGCCTTCGGCCCGCTGATCTCCGGCCTGCAGGTCCTGCCCTCGGTGGCCTGGGTTCCCGCGGCCATCATTTGGTTCGGCCTTACCGATGCCACTGTCTACTTCGTGGTGTTCATGGGAGCAATCCCCTCCATCATCAACGGGCTCATCTCCGGCGTGGACCAGATCCCGCCGCAGTACCGCAGGGTGGGCACCGTGCTGGGCGCGTCCCGGCTCCAGATGGCATTGCAGATTGTCCTTCCGGCCGCGCTGCCGGGGTACCTGGGCGGCCTGAAGCAGGGCTGGGCCTTCTCCTGGCGTTCCCTCATGGCCGCCGAAATCATTGCGGTGGGCGGCACCATCGGCTTTGGCCTGGGTTCGCTGCTGGACCAGGGCCGGACCCTTTCGGACATGGCCGTGGTCATGGCTGCCATCCTCGTGATCCTGGCGGTGGGAATCCTGATTGAGCTGCTGGTCTTCGGCCCCATCGAGAAGCGGCTCCTCCGCAGCCGGGGCCTCCTGTCCGGCAGCACCCGCTAGCCCGCGCCGGCACCCAACCATTGCAGAAAGCCCGACGGCGACCTCCCGCCGTCGGGCTTTCTGCTGTCCTGCCTGGCCGGCTGGGGAACAGATGGCAGACTGGCGCCATGACAGCCAGCTTCGTGTGCCGCACCGAGTCCCCACTCCCCGTGGAGCAGCTCTTCGACCGGGCGCGCAGCATCGACCTGCACCTGGACTCGCAGCAGGCATCCGGGGAGCGCGCGGTAGCCGGCGTCACCAGCGGCCTGATCGGGGAGGGCCAGGACGTGACTTGGCGGGCGCGGCACTTCGGGGTCACGCTCACCATGACCAGCCGCATTACCCGTCTGGATTACCCGCGCAGCTTCACCGACGAACAGGTGACTGGCCCCTTCAAGGCCTTCCGGCATGTCCACGACTTCGCGGCAACATCCACGGGCAGCGTGATGACGGACCGGGTGGAGTTCACCGCACCGCTCGGAGTCCTGGGAACCGCCGTCGAACGGCTTGTCCTGGCCCGCTACCTGGAGCGCCTGATCATCCGCAGGGGCCGGTTCCTCGCCGGGCGGCACTAGGAATTGTTTTGTGACGCAGCATTACCTTGCGTGAACTGGTGTTGCTCGGCCTTTGTTGGCGAATGTGACGCGGCCCTACCGTTGATCCATGGCAATTCAGGACATTTACCCCACGGCGCTGCGGCTGCTCGGCCGCCCCGTGCTGGTGGTGGGCGGCGGCCCCGTTGCGGCACGCCGCGCCAAAGGCCTGCTTGACGCCGGCGCAGTGGTCACCGTCGTGGCGCCGGTTGCCTCGCTCGCGCTGAAGGACATGGCCGACGCCGGCCTGCTCACCTGGGAAGCGCGGCCCTACCTTTCCAGCGACGTGGACGGCGTGTGGTTCGCCCAGACCGCCACCGGCGACCCGGAGGTGGACGCGCAGGTATCGGCCGACGCCGAGGCGCAGCGGGTTTGGTGCGTCAACGCCTCCAACCATGAAGCCTCCGCCGCCTGGACGCCCGCCGTCGCCGAAGTGGATGACGTCAAGATCGCCGTGAATGCCGGGGGAGACCCGCGCCGCGCCATGGCCGTCCGCGACGCTGTCGCCACCGCCCTCGAAACCGGCGACCTTCCGCTGCGCCGCCGCCGCGCGCACCGGGGAACCGTTGCCCTGGTGGGCGGCGGTCCGGGCGACACCGGCCTCATCACCGTCCGCGGCCGCCGCCTGCTGGGCCAGGCCGACGTCGTGGTGGCCGACCGACTGGGCCCCCGCGGCCTCCTGAACGAACTGGCCCCGGACGTCCGCGTCATCGAGGTGGGCAAGACCCCCGGCCACCATCCCGTGCCGCAGGCGGAGATCAACCGGATCCTGGTGGCGGAGGCACAACAAGGCCACCGCGTGGTCCGGCTCAAGGGCGGGGACCCCTATGTCCTGGGTCGCGGCGGCGAGGAAGCCGAATACTGCCGCCAGCACGGCGTGGAAGTTGAGGTGGTTTCCGGTGTCACGTCAGCCATCTCCGTCCCGGCCGCCGCAGGCATCCCCGTGACGCACCGCGGCTTGGCCAAGGGCTTCAGCGTGGTGACCGGCCACGAGGAACTCTCCGAGGTTCCCGCCCGCCCGGACCACACGATCGTCCTGCTCATGGGCGTCGGCCAGCTCCGGGAATCCGCGTCCGCGCTGGGCGAAGCAGGCATGCCGGCCGACACCCCGGTTGGTATCGTGGAGAACGGCTACCTGCCTGACCAGCGCGTCACCATCGGCACGCTCGGTTCCATTGCGGACCAGGCCGACGCCGCCGGTGTTGCCAACCCCGCCGTGATCGTCATCGGTGACGTGGTGCGCGTGAGCCCGTTCGCTCCGCCGCACTTCAAAACCGCCGACTACGGCACCACCACCCCTAACAGCCCCCGCAAGACCGTCCTCACCACCTAGCCCCACCCAACTGACTGGCAGTTGTTGTCGTTCTGAGCCGTCAAAACGACAACAACTGCGAGCCAGTTGGGCCGGAACGAAGAAAAGGAACACAGCCGTGTCATCCAGCACCACCGTAGGAACTGCTGCGCGTCCGCTGCGCGTCGCCGTCGTTGGCTCCGGCCCGGCCGGCGTCTACGCCGCCGACATCCTCACCAAGAGCGAGGCCGTCAAGAGCGGCGAGCTGACCGTCAGCATCGACCTCTTCGACCGCTACCCGGCACCCTACGGCCTGATCCGCTACGGCGTGGCCCCGGACCACCCCCGCATCAAGGGCATCGTCAACGCCCTGCACAAGGTCCTGGACCGCGGCGACATCCGCTTCTTCGGGAACGTGGACTACGGCACGGACCTCACCATCGAGGACCTGCGCACCCACTACGACGCCGTCATCTTCGCCACCGGCGCCATCAAGGACGCGGACCTGAACATCCCCGGCATCGAGCTGGACGGCTCCTACGGCGGCGCCGACTTTGTCTCCTGGTACGACGGACACCCGGACGTGCCCCGCGAGTGGCCGCTCGAGGCCAAGGAGATCGCCGTGATCGGCAACGGCAACGTGGCCCTGGACGTGGCGCGCGTCCTGTCCAAGCACGCCGACGACCTCCTGGTTTCGGAAATCCCGGACAACGTCTACGCCGGCCTGAAGGCTTCCCCGGTTACGGACGTCCACGTCTTCGGCCGCCGCGGCCCCGCCCAGGTCAAGTTCACCCCGCTTGAGCTCCGCGAGCTGTCCCATTCCAAGGACGTGGACATCATCCTGTACCCGGAGGACTTCGAGTTCGACGAGGAATCAGACCGCCAGATCCAGACGAACAACCAGACCAAGACCATGGTGGGCACGCTCACCAACTGGATCGCAGAGCAGCCGGAGGACCTCTCCGAGCTCAAGGCTTCCCGCCGCCTGCACCTGCACTTCCTGCACAGCCCGGTGGAGATCTACGACGACGCCGATGCCCCCGGCAAGGTGGCCGGCATCAAGTTCGAGCGCACCGAGCTGGACGGCACGGGCAACGCCCGCGGCACCGGCGAGTTCGTGGACTACCCGGTCCAGGCCGTGTACCGCGCCATCGGCTACTTCGGTTCCGCCCTGCCGGACGTCGAGTTCGACCACAAGAAGGGCGTTGTGACGAACGACGGCGGCCGTGTCCTGGACGCCGAAGGCAACCACGTGCCGGGTATCTACGCCACCGGCTGGATCAAACGTGGCCCCGTCGGCTTGATCGGGCACACCAAGGGCGACGCCCTGGAAACCGTGACCTACCTGCTGGAAGACCGCGAAAACCTCCCGGTCGCGTCCGCACCGGCGGAGGATTCGGTCGTTGAGCTGCTCGACGCCCGCGGCGTAAAGTTCACGTCCTGGGAAGGCTGGCTGGCACTGGACGCCCACGAACTTGCGCTCGGCGCGGCGGCCACCGAGGCCGGCGGCTCGCACGGCGTCGAGGTCAAGCGTGAGCGCATCAAGGTGGTCCCGCGCGAGGACATGGTGGCCATCTCCCGTGATGGCGTGTCCGCCCAAGTCTAGGATCCTGATGCTGCAGGAGCCGTGGAACCACCGTTCCGCGGCTCCTGCCATTTAACCCTGCTGCGCTATTTTCCCGCGCCGCCGATCGCCATGAGCTCCAGCCGGCGGAGCGTCTCGCGGTTCCGGGCGGAGATGACAGGATCACGGAGGAATTTCGGCATCAGCTTTCCCGGCCCGCGGATGGCGTCCTCGGCCATGGTGACCAGGCATTCGCCGCCGCGGTCCTCGAGCCTGATGTCCACCTTGGCCTCGCCCACAGGCCAGCCGCGCGCCACGAGTTCCAGGGAGCGGCCGGGTTCCACCGCGGTGACGCGGCTGGTGTCGTTGATCACCAGCGGCCAAGCTCCCACGGAGTGGTGGAGCCGGGCTCCAAGCCCCGGCCATTCGGCATCCACATCCCTGATCCGGGAGGCGCCCACCACCCAGCCGGAGTACAGCCATCCGTCGGCGATGACCCGCCAGACATCGGCAGCGGGGCACTTGAACAGCTGCGAGACGGTGGACATGGGGTTCCTTCTCTCTTCGTGGGCAAAAGGCGGTGCTACATGCGGCCGAACCGGGCCCGGATCATCGCGAAAATCCCGTAGGCGATGAAGCCCGCGCCAATCGCCACCAGCAGGGTGGGGCCGAACGGGTGGTCCTGGAGGGCCTTGAGGCTGCCGTCCAGTCCGGTGGATTCATCGGGCCGGTGCCGGGCTGCGGCGATCACGAACAGCAGCCCGGTAAGGACCAGGGCGATGCCCTTGGCCACATGGCCGGTGACGCCCAGGCTGTCGATCAGCCGCCCCCGCCGGGTGCCGTCAAAGTGGAACAGTTCCTCCTTGAACCCGCGCCGGAGGCCCTTGACGATGAAGTAGATGCCAATGCCGAGGACGGTCAGGCCCAGGGCCACCAGGATCCAGGGCCCTGCAGGGTGCGCCATCACGCCGGAACTGAAATCCCTGGTGTTGTCGCCCGAGTCGCTGGGCTGCCCCACGGCGAATCCCGCAAAGCTGAGGCCCACGCTGCCGTACGCGATGGCAAGGAAACCCGACGACACCAGTTTGGCCAGCCGTTCCTTCCGGGGCAGGCTCCGGGCCCGGAGGGTCGCTTCGCTGGCCTGCCAGAGGGCCAATGCCAGGCATGCCACCACGCACCCCCACATGACGATGGTGCCGAAGGGGTTGTCCGCGAGGCGGGCAATGGCCCCGGTTGGCTCGGCGTCCCCCTGGTGGCCGAAGGCGATGGCGATCGCGATGGCACCCACGATCACATGGAGCAGTGCCATGACGGCGAATCCCGTGCGGGCCAGGACATCGAGGACCTTGTGGTTGGACGCGTCTTCGACCGCGTCGGCTGCCTGGCTGAGGGTGGAATCGCCGTCGGACATCCCTTAGCCGTTCATGGGCCCTTCGGCCCGCATGTTCTCGGCTCCCGGACCCTCAACGTGGACAGTGCAGCGGACCACCAGCTGGCCGGGGGCGTTGTCCAGTTCCACCAGTGAATCGTGGCCGCTGAGGACGGTGAACACTTCGGAACCGGCGAGGACGCTGACGCCCTTGGCCTTGGCAGTTTGCCGGGCGTTCCCCAGGGCCTCGCGCTCCAGCGCATCCACATAGCCGCTGTCACTTTCCCGGGCGGGGTTCCCGAAGGCCCAGCCGAACAATGTCCCTGTGTTTCCCATGGCGTTGATATTACGCGGTCGGCGGCCCCGCGGGCCGGGCTTTCGTAATATTAGTAAGTGTGCTTAGTATGAGCGGACCATACCTTGATTAGGACACGGCATGCGACACCCGCGGAGGGCGCCACGCCGGGACCCGTTCACAACGTTAGGAATGCACATCATGGCAGGAAATCTCTTTGCGCGTTCAGTTCACGACCTGACGGCGGCAGCATGGTTCGGCGGATCGCTGATGGGCGCCATCGGCTTGAACGGAGCAGCGGCGCAGGCCAAGGATCCCGCCGAACGCACCCGGCTGTCCAGCGCCGGCTGGATGCGGTGGGCGCCGGTCCAGACTGCTGCGTTCGCCGCGCACCTGGCGGCAGACCTCGCCATCGCCTGGGACAACAAGGGCCGGATCGCCAAGCAGGACGGCGTGGCACGCGACACCGCCATCAAGACAGCCGTGACCCTTGCGGGCGCCGGGGTGACCCTGTACTCGGGCATCCTGGGCAAGAAGGTGGAGAAGCTTGCCGATGAGGGGGCCAGGGGAGCCACGGAGCCGCAGCCGGCGGCATCGGACGAGCTGAAGTCCGCCCAGCAGCAGCTCAAGCTCCTGCAGTGGGCCATCCCCGGATTCGCTGCGCTGGTGATCATCCTGGGAGCCAAGCACGGCGAGATGCAGCGCCCCACGAACGTCCTCGCAGGCCTGCGCCGGAACTGATTCACCGGCAGGCAGAGGACGGACGACGGCGGCCCGGCACCACAGTGCCGGGCCGCCGCCATGCCCGGGGAACTTTACTCCGCGAGCCACTCCGCGCAGGAGTTCAGGTTCCGGTTCACCGTGGCCACGGCATCGTCCTCGTGCCGCCGTTCTATGGCGTCCAGCAGGGTTTCGTGGCCGTCCCGCGGGAGTCCATTGAAGCCGGGCCGGCGCTGTTGCGTGAGCAGGTCATGGTGGAATGCCGTGCCGAAGCTGGCATACAGCTCATGCAGCAACGGGTTGCCGGATGCCTGGGCCACTCCCTGGTGGAACTGCCAGTCTGCGTCGGCCCACGCCTCGATGTCGCCGTTCTTCCAGGCCTGGTCCCGGGCGGCGAGGAAGGCGCGCAGGGCCGTGACGTCGTCGTCGGTGGCATTCCGGGCGGCGAGCCGCGCAGCCTGGGTGTCCAGGCCGAGCCGGACCTCGAGGATGTGCTGCTCGGTATGGTCCTGGTACAGCCGCCGCGCGGCGCCGGACATCTCATTCGTTGCCCGCACGTAGGTGCCGTCGCCCCGGCGGACCTCCAGCATGCCCCCATGGGCCAGGGCCTTGACTGCCTCGCGCAGGGTCCCGCGGGAAACCCCCAGCCGCGCCATGAGCTCGGGCTCGGGCGGGATGCGCTGGTTCAACGCCCACTCACCGGAGTGGACCATCTCCCGCAGCTTGGCGGTGACTTCGGCGGCCAGCGGCTGGCGGACGGAGGGGCTCAAAGACAAGGTGCTACTTCCTTTCCGCAGGGCGCGTCCCGGACATCGGGCGCCCCGTGATCAGGTGGGCCACCACGATTTGGGCCACGGACAGAGCCAGCAGAAGGGCCAGTGGCAGGGTCCAGCCGCCGGTGGCGCTGTGCAGCAGGCCCATGCCGAAGGGACCCGCCGTCGCCAGCAGGTACCCCGAGGACTGGGCCAGGGTGGACAGTGCCGTGGTTTCGGCCGTGCTGGACCCGCTGCGGCTGATCATCACCATCACCAGGGGGAAAATGCCCAGGCCGAAACCGATCAGGACAGCCGGAATGGCCGCCAGTCCCACAGGGAGGACCAGCAGCGCCGCGATCCCGGCCGCCATGGTGACGCTCACCAGGTAAAAGGCCGGGCGCAGCATGCGCGGGCGGGATCCGATGGCAATCAGCACCATGCCCGCCGGGACGGACACGAGCTGCATCAGGCCGAACATGAGCCCGCTGTCCGAGGCGCTCATTCCCATAGTGGTGAGCATGTACGGCAGCCAGCTCAGCAGCGCGTAGGCCAGCAGTGCCTGGAGGGTGAAGATGGCGGTGAGCAGCCGGCCTTTCCCGGTCCGCAGCAGTGGCCAGGGGGAGATGTGGGCTGCGGTGCTCCGGACCGTGTGGCGGTGGGCGTGCAGGGCCACTGGGAGGAAGCCCAGGAGCGCCGCAACGGCGGCGATGCCCACCATGCCGACCGCGGCGGATGGCGACCCGAGGGCCTGCGCCAGCGGGACCACCAGGACGGCGGACAGGGTGCCGCCGGTAGTCATGGTCACCGTGTAGACGGCCGTCATGAGCGACGTCCGGTCTGCGAAGTGTTCGCGGATGAAGGACGGCATGGCCACATTGCACACGGCAAGGCCGGACATGCCCACCACGCTGCCGGCCACGAGCATTCCGGTGGTGGGAATACCCCGCAGCAGGAGCCCGCCGGCCAGCAGGGTCAGGGACAGCAGGATTGCCTTCTCCACGCCGAGCTTGCCGCTCAGCCAGGATGTTGCGGCGCCCGCCACCGCGAAGCACAGGGTGGGAATGGACGGGATGATGGCCGCCACCAGCGCCCCATAGCCCAGGACGGCTTGAAGGTCGTGCAGCAGGGCCGAGGCTCCGGTGATCCCCGCGCGGAGGTTCAGCCCGATGAGCACCAGGGCAATCACGCCGAAGACGACGGCGGAGCGCGGCTTGGCGGGCACCGCGCCGACGGTGACGGCCGGGATGGTGGCGGTTGCTGCTGGCGCGGACGCGGGGGGAGTGGCGGACATACCATCCACCCTAAAGGTTAGACGTTTGATGTTTGCGCTTTTGTGGCCAACCTCTCGCCCATGCCGGAGGCTGGCATAGACTGCGAACGGACTGTCGGAGGGCCTGGCATGGACCGGGCGGTGCGGAAGGACGGCTGTGGAGGCTTCGCGGGGACTTGAGATCGAGAAGAAGTACGACGTCGACGCCGACGCCGTGGTGCCGGCGCTGGAACAGGCCGCCGGGGTGGCCCGGACCGGGAAACCCCACACGGACCTCCTCGAAGCGGTGTACTTCGACACCCCTGCCCACGACCTGGCGGGCCGCCGGATCACCCTGCGGCGCCGCACCGGCGGCGCCGACGCGGGGTGGCACCTGAAGCTCCCGCCCACCGCTGCCGCCGCCACCGCTGGCGGTCCCGCGCCGCGGACGGAGCTGCACGCACCCCTTGGCCGTCCCGACGCCGTGCCGGACAGCCTCCTGGCCCACCTTCACGCCTACCTGCGGGGATCCGTTCCGGTGCCCGTGGTCCGGCTGGAAACCCGGCGCACCACCTACCCCCTGTACGGCGACGACGGCGTGCACCTCGCCGACCTCGCCGACGACCACGTCACCGCCGAACGGCTGGACGGCCGGGACAAGGGCACCAGCGCGCAGGGGGAGTGGCGCGAGTGGGAGGTGGAACTGGTCCACGGCGGCCCCGCCCTCTTCGGGCCGGTGGAGGAACTCCTGACCGCCGTCGGTGCCCGCCCCGCCGCGCACGCCTCGAAGCTGGCGCGCGCCCTGGGCACAGGCAAGGCAGCCGCGAAACGCTCCAACGGCGCCGCCCCCGACGACGGTGCGCGCGGCGGTGACGCCGGAAGCAGCCCCGCCCTGCTGGCCGGCAAGCGCGCCCCGGCAGCCGCCGTCGTCACCGTCTTTGTGGCGTCGCAGATCGACGAGATCCTTGCCATCGACGCCGCCGTCCGGCTCGAGGAACCGGAAGCCGTGCACACCATGCGCTCCTCGGCCCGCCGCATCCGGTCAGTCCTGGCCGCGTACGGCAAGCTGTACCGGGCATCACCGGTGCGCCGGCTCCGGGACGAGCTGAAATGGCTGGGCCGGCTGCTCGGCGAACCGCGCGACGCCGAAGTCCTGCGCGCGCAGCTCCGCAGCCAGCTGGCCGATCTTCCGCCGGGGGAAGGCCTCGCCGCCGCCACGGCCGCGGTTGACCACCGGACGGGTGAAAAATTCGACGCCGCCTACCGCCTCCTGCAGGAAGCGCTCGGCTCGGCCCGCTACTTCCGGCTCCTGGACAACCTCGAGGATTTCCGCGACAACCCGCCGGTGCGCGCCGCCGCCGTCACCTCCGGCCGCAAGGCGGCAGCGAAAGCCGTGGACAAGGGTGCCAGGAAGGTGAAGCGCTCGCACAAGGCGGCCACCCGCGCCCGCCGCGGCACGGACCAGGAACTTGCCCTGCACCGCGTACGCAAGGACGCCAAGCGGCTGCGCTACGTGGCGGAATCAGCCGCCCTGGTCCGCGGCAAGCGCGCCGCCAAAGTCGCCAAAGCCGCCCGCCGGCAGCAAAAGATCCTCGGCAGATTCCAGGACGCCGTGGTGGCCAGGGAACTGCTGACGGCCCTCGCCGGGGACGGCAGCGACCCGGCCGCCGCGGCCGTCTACACCGAGCTGCTCAGCCAGCAGGATGCGATCATGCTCGCCGCACACGCCAAATACCGGAAGGCCCGGAAGAAATCCCGCGACCTCTTCCGCCGCGGCATCATCTAGGGGCGGGTTTACTTGCCCTGCCGCGCCGACAACCGCGCCACAGCCAGGGCCAGCCACAACTGCACCCGGTCCGCCGTGACCGAGGGATCGTAGCCGGTCAGCTCGGTGATCTGGGCCAGCCGGTACCGCACGGTGTTGCGGTGCAGGGTGAGCTCTTCCGCCACCGCGGCCACCGAGCCGTTGTTGTTCAAGTAGCTCTCCAGCGTGGCCATCAGCTCCGAGCCGTGCGCGGCATCGAAGGCCCGCAGCGGGTTCAGGGACTCATGCGCCATGTCCGCCAGCGGCACGTCCTCACTGGCCAGCAGCAGCGAGGTCAGGCTCAGCCGCTCGGGCTCATTGACCGGCAGGCCGTGGCTTGCGGCGTCCCGCGCCTCGAAGTAGCTCCAGCGCAGGCCATTAGGCTTGGTGTATGCCCCGCCGATGCCGATCGTGGCGTGGATTCCGGCCTCCGCCAGGTGATCGCTCAGCCCGCGGGCCAGCGCCGGTGCCGCGCCGCCGTCGTCATTGACCACCAGCACCAAATCCTTGCCCACGACGGCGGCCACGGCCTTCTGGAGCTCCTGCGGCACCGAGGTGCTGCCCAAGGCCTTGCCGTGGGCGGCGGACACCGCCAGCAGCACCACGTTCTTGCGGGTGCTGTTCACGCCCACGCCCGCCAGGCGGCGCTGCGCCTCGCTGGTCTCCAGCGCGCCATGGATCACGTCCTCCAACACCTGGCCGCAGAGCGCCCGCTGGGCCTGGCGCTGCTTGACCATGTTGTTCAGCTCTACGCTGATCAGGTTCTGCGCATACCCGATGATGCCTGTGTCCTCGAAGGGCTGGCGGACCCACAGCGTGCAGGCATCCCGCCGGCCGGTGGGGACGGGGTAGCTGGACCAGGTATCCGCGGACGGGCTGGACATGCTGCTGTTGTACAGCTGCGCGGCGAACTGGGTCAGGGCAATATCCGTGCGCAGCATGCCGCCCAAATTCTTCAACAACTCGGCCAGCCCGCCGCCGGTCAAAAGTGCCCGGGCCAGCACCTGGTGGCCGGCGATGAGCCGCTCAAGCTTGGCGTAGTGGTCCGCCGACTGGGCGTCCGCCACCAGCTTGGTAATGGCGATGAACGGAGTCTCGTAGGGGACCTCCACCACAGGGAGGCCCCAGCGGTTCGCCTCCGCCAGCAGGGCCGGCGGGACTGCCTCGTGCGTCAGGCCCACCCCGAATCCGATGCCCACCGCGCCGGCCCGCTGCACCTGGCGGACAAAGCGGCGCTGTTCGGGGGCGGAGCGCAGCCGCAGGCCGGTGGTGAGGACCAGCTCTCCGCCGTTGAGGAACCGCTGGGGATCCTCAAGCTCGGTGACGGCCACCCAGTTGATGTCCTGGTTCCAGGTGGTCTCCGCCACGCCCGCCTTGGACAGCTTCAGCGACGTGACGCCCACCAGGGCAGCAAGGGAAATGGCCATGAAGCAAGGATAAACGTGAGCTGGGCAACCGCACTAAACCTGTTCCGTAAGGGTGTGCAGGTGGCTATTCACCGCGCTGGGGCCCTGGCATAGGCTCAATGCAGTTCCATCCATCCGTCCCGGCCTCCGCCCGGGCGCTGATGGCTCCTACGAAAGAGGTTGCACACCGTGGTCCAAACCTTGCAGAACTTCATCAACGGCGCGTTCGTCACGCCGGCCGGCACCGCCCTGCTGGACGTGGTCAACCCCGCCAACGGCGAGGTGGTGGCACACGCCCCCGTTTCCGTGCAGGCCGATGTCGACGCCGCCATGGCTGCCGCGAAGGAAGCATTCCGGACCTGGAAGCACGTCACCCCTGGCCAGCGCCAGCTGATGCTGCTCAAGCTCGCCGACGCCATCGAGGCCAACAGCGCCGAACTCGTCGAGGCACAGCACCGCAACACCGGCCAGGTGCGCTCCCTGATCGCCTCCGAGGAAATCGCCGCCGGCGCAGACCAGCTTCGCTTCTTCGCCGGTGCCGCCCGCATCCTGGAAGGCAAGTCCGCCGGCGAATACTTCGAGGGCCACACCTCCTACGTCCGCCGCGAACCCATCGGCGTGGTGGCCCAGGTGGCGCCCTGGAACTACCCGTTCCTGATGGCCATCTGGAAGATCGGCCCCGCCCTGGCCGCCGGCAACACCGTGGTCCTCAAGCCTTCTGACACCACGCCGGAGTCCACCCTGGTGCTGGCCCGCCTTGCCGGAGAGATCTTCCCCGCCGGCGTTCTGAACGTTGTCCTGGGCACCGGCGAAACCGGGGCCATGATGGTGGAGCACAAGGTCCCCGGCCTGGTGTCCATCACCGGCTCCGTTCGCGCCGGCATTGCCGTCGCCTCCGGTGCCGCCAAGGGCCTCAAGCGCGCGCACCTGGAGCTGGGCGGGAAGGCTCCGGCCATCGTGTTCAAGGACGCGGACATCAAGAAGAGCGCCGCGGCCATCGCCGAGTTCGCGTTCTTCAACGCCGGCCAGGACTGCACCGCCATCACCAGGGTCCTGGTGGAGGAGTCAGTGCACGACGACGTCGTGGCAGCCATGGTGGAACACACCAAGACCCTGCACACCGGCTCGCAGAACGATGAAGACAACTACTTCGGGCCGCTGAACAACATCAACCACTTCAAGGCAGTGACCTCGGTGGTGGAGAACCTGCCCGCCAACTGCCGGATCGAAACCGGCGGCCACCGCGCGGGGGAGAAGGGTTTCTTCTTCGAACCCACCATCATCACCGGCGCCAAGCAGACCGACGACGTGGTGCAGAAGGAAACCTTCGGCCCGGTCATCACCGTGCAGAAATTCAGCACCGAAGCCGAAGCCGTGGAACTGGCCAACGACGTCGAGTACGCCCTGGCCTCCAGCGTCTGGACCACCAACCACGGCACCGCCATGCGGATGAGCCGGGACCTGGACTTCGGCGCCGTCTGGATCAACACCCACATCCTGCTCACCGCCGAAATGCCGCACGGCGGCTTCAAGCAGTCCGGCTACGGCAAGGACCTCTCCATGTACGGCGTGGAGGACTACACCCGCATCAAGCACGTCATGTCCGCCCTCGACGCCTGACCAGTTTCCGCGGGTTGAGCTCGCCGAAAACCGCGGTTTCGGCACGCTCAACCACCAGCACAGAAAGAACCCCAATGACCACCACCGCATCAGACATCACCTACCGGCTCGAGCAGAAGCGCAACGTCCAGGCCGACTTCCCGGGCCCCAAGTCCGTGGCATTGACCGAGCGCCGCAAGTCCGTGGTGGCTGCCGGCGTCGCCTCCAGCGTCCCGGTCTACGTTGCAGACGCCGACGGCGGCATCATCCATGACGTCGACGGCAACTCCTTCATCGACCTCGGCTCGGGCATCGCCGTGACCAGCGTGGGCGCCTCCGATCCCGCCGTCGTCGGTGCCGTCAAGGAAGCGGTGGAGCACTTCACCCACACCTGCTTCATGGTCACCCCGTACGAGGGCTACGTCGCGGTCGCCGAGCAGCTGAACCGCCTCACCCCGGGTGACCACGAAAAGCGCACCGTCCTCTTCAACTCCGGCGCCGAGGCCGTGGAGAACGCCGTCAAGGTGGCCCGCCTGGCAACCGGCCGGGACGCCGTCGTCGCCTTCGACCACGCCTACCACGGGCGCACCAACCTGACCATGGCCTTGACCGCCAAGGCCATGCCGTACAAGACCAACTTCGGCCCGTTCGCCCCTGAGGTCTACCGGATGCCCATGAGCTACCCGTACCGCGAGGAGAACCCCTCCATCACCGGTGCCGAGGCAGCAAAGCGAGCCATCACCATGATCGAGAAGCAGATCGGCGGGGACCAGGTTGCCGCGATCATCATCGAACCGATCCAGGGCGAGGGCGGCTTCATCGTCCCCGCCGAGGGTTTCCTGCCGGCGCTGGCCGCCTGGGCCAAGGACAAGGGCATCGTCTTCATCGCCGACGAAGTCCAGTCCGGCTTCTGCCGCACCGGAGAATGGTTCGCCGTCAACCACGAGGGCGTCGTCCCGGACATCATCACCATGGCCAAGGGCATCGCCGGCGGCATGCCGCTGTCCGCCATCACCGGCCGAGCAGACCTGCTCGACGCCGTCCACCCCGGCGGCCTGGGCGGCACCTACGGCGGCAACCCCGTGGCGTGCGCCGCTGCCCTGGCATCCATCGGGTCCATGGAGGAATACGACCTCAACGGCCGTGCCCGCCACATCGAGGAACTCGCACTGGGCCGCCTCCGCGACCTGCAGTCCGACCTGGCTGCTGCCGGTGCCGCCGTCATCGGTGACGTCCGTGGCCGCGGTGCCATGCTCGCCGTCGAACTCGTCCAGGCCGGTTCCAAGGAACCCAACCCGGAGCTGACCAAGGCCGTTGCCGCCGCCTGCCTGAAGGAAGGCGTCATCATCCTCACCTGTGGAACCTACGGCAACGTCATCCGCCTGCTGCCCCCGCTGGTCATCACCGACGAGCTGCTCAACGACGGGCTGGATGTCCTGGCCGCGGCGATCAAGGCCAACGCCTAACCGGAACGACTCCCTCCGGCAACGCAAAGAAGGTGGGCTCCCCATGGGGAGCCCACCTTCTTTGCGCCTGGGCAGCCTTTTCAGGCGGCGGCGCGGAGCGCGGCCCTGCGGACCAGCGAGTTCCGGCGTGCCGTCCGCAGCATGTCCACCGTGAGCAGCAGCAGGGCCAGCCACACCACTCCAAAGCCGATCCAGCGCTCCACGGTCATGGCCTCCCGGAACACCAGCAGCGCCACCAGGAACTGCAGCACCGGCGCGAAGTACTGCAGCAACCCGATGGTGGTCATGGGCAGCCTCCGGGCGGAGGCGCCGAAGAAGAGCAGCGGAACCGCGGTGATGACGCCGGAGGCCAGCAACAGCCAGAAGTGTCCGGCACCCTCCGTGGTCAGGGTGGCGGTGCCGCCGGCGGCCAGGACAACCATCGCCACGGCGGCCAGCGGGGCCAGGACCATGGTTTCCACGCTGAGGCTGGTAATGGCGTCCACCCTGGAGCCCACCCGGTTCTTGACGAACCCGTACAGTCCGAAACTGAACGCCAGTGTCAGGGCGATCCACGGAAGTTTCCCGTAAGAGTAGGTCAGCACGCCCACAGCGATGAAGCCGACGCCGACGGCGGCCCACTGGAGCGGCCGGAGGCGTTCCTTCAACACGAACACGCCCAGCAAAACGGAAACGAGCGGGTTGATGAAGTAGCCCAGCGAGGTTTCCACAGCTTGCCCGGTGGTCACGCCGTAGGTGTAGGTCAACCAGTTGATCGCGATCAGGAACGCCGCCAACGCGAGCGGACCGAACACCCGCCGGTCCCTCACCGCGGCCGCAAGCACGCGCCAGGTCCGGGTCACCGTGATCAGGAGGACGCAGAACAACAGCGACCACACCACGCGGTTGGCCACGATTTCGACGGCGCCCGCAGGCATGAGGATGAAGAAGTACAGGGGGAGCAGGCCCCACAAAACGTACGCGCCGATGCCGAAGAGCATGCCCGCCGTCGTGTCTTTCGCAACGGGCTTGGGGCCCGTGGTGGCCGCAGGCTCCTGCGCGGGGGCCGGGGACGTGGTGAGTGGGGCGGCGTGGGACGTTCGTTCTGGCATGGGCACGATGTCCATAACAGCAGTCCCGGGGCAGGTATTCCAGCCGGAACACGGGCAAACCGCAAAACAATCAGTAGGCTTTCTTTTATGAGATCCGCTTACCGGCCATCCGGCGCCCGATGAGACTCCGGCGCAGCAACGCCTCCGGCCGCGGCTACCGCAGGGTGGCCGCAGGAACAGGCTTCAGTTACCGGGACCTTGACGGTTCCACCCTGCCGCCCGGACCCGTGCGGGACCGGCTCGAAAATATCGGCATTCCCCCGGCATGGACCGACGTCTGGATCGCCCCGTTTGAGAACGGCCACATCCAGGCCACAGGCCTGGACGCAGTGGGGCGGCGCCAGTACATCTACCACCCTGAGTGGCGCGAGCGGAAGGACCGGGTCAAGTTCGACCGGTCCCTGCAGCTGGCCGAATCGCTGCCTACGGCCCGCCGCAAGGTCACCATCGATCTGCGAAGCGAGGGCTTCAGCCGGGAACGCGTCCTGGCGGCAGCCTTCCGGATGCTTGACAGCGGATCCCTGCGGGTCGGCTCCGAGCGCTACACGAATGAGAACGGCAGCCGCGGCCTGGCCACGCTGCTGTGTGCCCACGTCCGGGTGCGCAAAGACAGGATCCTGCTGAGCTTCCCGGCAAAGAGCGGCAAGGACTGGGAATCGGAAATCCGGGATCCCGACCTCGCCGACCTCTTGCGCCTGCTGAAGCGGCGCGGATCCAACGCGCGGCTCCTCGCCTACAAGGAGGGCCGCACCTGGCGGCCCGTGACCAGCGCGGACATCAACGCCTACGTCAAGGAGCGGACCGGGTCCGATTTCACGGCCAAGGACTTCCGGACCCTGCGGGGAACGGCTGCCGCAGCGGCCAGCCTGGCGCGGACCGGCGCCCTGCGCACGGCCGCCAAGCGGAAGCGCGCCATCAGCAGGGCCATGGCCGAGGCCGCGGAGACGTTGGGAAACACCCCCTCGATCGCCCGCAAGAGCTACGTGGACCCCCGGGTGGTGGACCACTACCACGACGGCGAAACCATCGATCCGAAGCGGCTGGACTCCGCCGAAGCCGAACTCCGGGCACTCCTGTACCGGGAAGGCCAGGTGGTGCCCCTGGCCGCCAACTAGAATGGGGCCTTGTGCGTTGCACCATGCAGCGCATGAATCATGAGCAGGACCAGTTCAGAAGGGCTCCCGGTGACCAATCACAGCGAATCCGCCGCCAACCGTCCGCTCCGCGTCGCCATCATCGGCGCGGGACCGGCAGGAGTCTATGCTGCGGACATCCTCACCAAGTCCAGCGGCGTCAAGGACGGCGACTTCCAGGTCAGCATCGACCTCTTTGAGGCGTATCCGGCGCCCTACGGGCTGATCCGGTACGGCGTGGCCCCGGACCATCCGCGGATCAAGGGCATCGTCAACGCCCTGCACAAGGTCCTGGACCGCGGCGACATCCGGTTCCTGGGCAACGTGACCTACGGGCGCGACCTGACCCTGCACGACTTCCGCGCCTTCTACGACGCCGTGATCTTTTCCACCGGTGCGGTCAAGGACGCGGACCTGGACATCCCGGGCATCGACCTCCAGGGTTCCTTCGGCGGAGCAGATTTCGTGTCCTGGTACGACGGGCACCCGGACGTTCCGCGCGAGTGGCCCCTCGACGCGAAGGAGATCGCGGTCATCGGCAACGGCAATGTGGCCCTGGACGTGGCCCGCATGCTGGTCAAGCACCCGGAAGAACTGCTCAGCACCGAAATCCCGGACAACGTCTACCAGGGCCTGAAGTCATCTCCCGTTACCGACGTCCACGTCTTCGGCCGCCGCGGGCCCGCCCAGGTCAAGTTCACCCCGCTGGAGTTGCGGGAGCTCAGCCACATGGACGACGTCGACATCGTGCTCTACCCGGAGGATTTCGAATTCGACGACGCCTCGGACGAGGCCATCCGCAGCAACAACCAGATCAAGACCATGGTGAACACCCTCACCAACTGGCTCGTGGAAGAGCACGCCGAAGCCGAGAACCCGTCCTCCCGCCGGCTGCACCTGCACTTCCTGCACAGCCCCATAGAAGTGCTCGACGACGGCACGGGCAAGGTGGGCGGCATCAAGTTCGAGCGGATGCAGCTGGACGGGACCGGAAACGCCAAGGGCACGGGGGAATACGTTGAATACCCCGTCCAGGCTGTCTACCGCGCCATCGGCTACCACGGCTCGGCGCTCGACGAACTGGAATATGACGCCAAACGCGGCGTCATCCCGAACGAGGGCGGCCGCGTCCTGGACGCCGATGGCAAGCCCGTCCCCGGAATCTACGCCACCGGCTGGATCAAGCGCGGCCCCGTCGGCCTGATCGGGCACACCAAGGGCGATGCCCTGGAGACCATCGGGTTCCTGCTGGAGGACCGGCTGAACCTCCCGGCGGCCCGCAACCCGGATCCGCAGGCCATCATCGACCTCCTGGAGGAGCGCGGCATCGAGTACACCACGTGGGAGGGCTGGAACAAGCTCGATGCCCACGAGGCCGGACTCGGTGCTGCCTGGACCGGCCCCGAAGGGCTGGACCATGTGGTGCGCGAACGCATCAAGGTGGTCCCGCGCGAGGAAATGATCCGCATCTCCCGCGGCTGACGCTTTCCGCCGGCGCACCCTGTGCAGCGCCGGTTATTCGAGTTAACATCATTAACATGAAAGTCGGCGGGGCAAAGACCCGTGCCTATGACTCGCGGAAACGCGCCTCGGCTGCGGCCCAGACGGGTTACCGCATCCTGCAGGCCACCGAGGACCTGTTCATGGCGGGGCCGCTTGCCGATGTCACGTTGAACGCCGTCGCGGAGCGGGCGGGCGTCACGGTCCAGACCATCATCCGCCGGTTCGGCGGCCGGGACGGCCTGATCCGCGCCACGGCAGAGTCAGCCGCCGCACGCGTCTCGGCCCAGCGGAATGCCGCTCCATCCGGTGACGTCCAGGCCGCCGTCGAAAACCTGCTTGACCACTACGAAACCACCGCCCCGCTCGCCCTGAAACTCCTCGCCGATGAACACTCATCCGCGGACCTCGCCGCCATTACCGGGGCCGCCCGCCAACTCCACCGGCAATGGTGCGGACGGGTATTTGCGCCATTCCTGGAAGCCATGGCGGGTACCCCGGACCATGACCGCCGGCTGGCCCAGTTCGTCGCCCTCTGCGACGTCTACACCTGGAAACTGCTGCGCCTCGATGCCGGGCTCAGCCGTGACCAGGTGGCACACTCCCTGTTCGAAATGCTGGAACCCTTCACCCGGAGGCCCTGATGTCCACCGTCCTTGCCTACACCTCGCCCGCCATCGGCCACCTCTTCCCCATGGTTCCCCTGCTCGGGGAACTCAAAGCCCGGGGCCACGACGTGCACGTGCGCACCCTTCGCGGGCAGGTTCCCATGATTACGGCGTTAGGGTTCCACGCCGGGTCCGTGGACGGGAGGATCCTTGCGATCGAGGCCACGGACTACAGGGCCGGAAACCCCAAGGCTGCCTTGGCTTCCAGCGTTGAGACGTTCACCAGCCGCGCCCGTTTCGATGCGCCGGACCTGCAGCGGGCCATCGCCGACGTCAGCCCGGACCTGCTGCTCATCGACATCAACGCCTGGGGAGCACGGATCCAAGCCGAGTCATCGGGCCTTCCCTGGGCCACGTTCAGCCCCTACACCCCGCCGCTGCAATCGAAGGGAACGCCGCCCTTTGGTCCCGGGCTTGCCCCTATGAACGGCCCGTGGGGGAGGGCCCGCGATGCCGTGGCTCGCCGCCTGGTCATTGGCGCGGTGGAAAAGCTGATGCTGCCGCGGATCAATTCACTTCGGGCCGAACTTTCCGGAGGCAGGCTTCCCCCGGTGACCGGCGCCGACTCTATGTTCCGCACCGCGCCTCTGATGCTCGTGGCGACCTCCGAGCCGTTCGAGTATCCCCACCCGGACTGGGGTGCCGACGTGCGCATGATTGGCGCACTCGCATGGGAGCCGCCGGCCGAACCTCCCGCCTGGCTTGGAGAGGCCACCCACCCCGTCATCCTGGTGACCACGTCCTCTGAATACCAGGCAGACGAGGCGATCGTCCGTGCGGCGTTGGCAGGCCTGGCCGGGGAGCCCTTTACCGTCGTCGCCACCCTGCCTGCAGCCCAGGCCGGTTCGGCCGGTGCCGCCAAGGCCGCCGGCATGGACCGGTTCGGGCCCCTGCCGGCCAATGCGCGGCTGGAGCACTTCGTCCCGCACGGGACCGTGCTCGACCGGGCAGCGGTTGCCATCACCCACGGCGGAATGGGGGCAACGCAGAAGGCCCTGTCCAAGGGAGTGCCGGTGGTGGTGGTTCCGTTCGGCCGCGACCAGCACGAGGTGGCGGCCCGGGTGGTGGCGGCCGACGCCGGGGTGCGGCTGGGGCGGAAAAACCTCACCCCCGAGCGGCTCCGGGCAGCCGTTTACCGGGCCCTGGGGAAGGCGCCGGGCGCGCGGCGGGTCGCTGCCGGCTATGCCGCCGCCGGGGGAGCCGCGGCGGGCGCGGATGCGTTGGAGGAACTGGTCCGGGTGCGCCGATGACACGGGGGTGTTGTTTGGCTATGCTGGCTGGGCCACCCTCCAGCGCTGCTTCGCCGGACAAGACCCCGGAACGGGAGTTCGATGACGAACCTGATCCAGCCTGAACCGCGCCAGCGTGCCGCGCTGGCCGGACACGAGCGCCTGGACCATGCGTTCGCTGACGCCACCCCAGAAATACCCGGCCTGCGCGCCCTGATCCGCGAATCCTGGCTGCGGTCCGCCCGCTTCAAAGCGAACCCGGACAACGCCGCCGCGCCCCTGGCCTTCGACTGGGATGAGCTGGAGGACTATCGCCGCCGGCACCCCCTGGCCGCGATCATGCCGGTCATCAACAAGCTGCTGGTGCAGCCGAGCCACGACAGCGGGCTGCTGGTGGCCGTCGGGGACGAAGTGGGCAGGCTCCTTTGGGTGGACGGCGATCCCGCGCTCCAGCGCCGGGCCGAAGGAATGATGTTCGTCCCCGGCGCCAACTGGTCCGAAGCGAGCGTGGGCACCAGCGCACCCGGAACGGCACTCGCCCTGGGCCGGGGAATCCAGATCTCCGGCGCAGAGCACTACCAGCGCGCAGTCCACCCCTGGAGCTGCACCGCCGTTCCGTTCCACGACCCCGACTCGGGAGCCGTCCTCGGCGTCGTGGACATCACCGGGACGGCTACCGCGGTGGCGCCGCACACCCTGTCGTTGGTGGAAGCCACAGTAGCGGCCGCGCAGGCGCAGCTGCGGGTGGAGCGGCTGCAGCACGCGGCGGAACTGGCACGGAAACCCGTCCGACGCCGGAGCCCGGCTGCGGCGGACGGGCAGGGGCGCGGTGCCACGGGAGGCAGCCTCTACCGGAACAGCCTCCAGCTGCTGGGCCGCGACCAGGCACTCCTCAGCCTCGGAGGAAAGACAGTCGCCTTGTCCGCCCGGCACAGTGAAATCCTTGCCCTGCTGGGCATGCATCCGGACGGGCTCACCGCCGAGGAACTCAGTTCTTTGCTGTACCCGGGGGAGGGCTCCACCATGACGCTCCGGGCCGAGATGGTGCGCCTGCGCAAGGTGATCCAGCAGCTCAGCCCCGAGGCCGTCCCCGGCTCGCGTCCCTACCGGCTCCCGGTGGACATCGTGGCCGATACCGGCCAGGTCCTCAGTTGCCTGCAGCGCGGAGCCCACCGGATTGCGCTGGAGATCTACCGCGGCGCGGTACTGCCCCGCTCCGAGGCCCCCGGTGTCGTGGACCTCAGGAACAAGGTGTCGTCCCTGCTCCGCGAGGCGGTCTTGACGGACGGCAGCGCCGAGTCCCTGCTCAAGTTCGCCGCGCTTCCGGAGGCAACTGACGACGTCGGCATCCGCCGTGCCGCACTCCGCCTCCTGCCGCCGCGCTCACCCAAGCGGGCCGCCGTCGTCGCTGATCTTGAACGGCTGGAAGCTGAGCTGCGCGCCTGAAACCCGCGCCACACGATGCTTGAGCTCGTCGAAACAGGGGTCCGGCAAGCTCAACCACCGTTGCAACCTGGCTGCAACCTCCCGGCTCCTACGCTGTAGGCAACGGCGGGCCCCGGGCGGGCCGGCCTCCTGCACAGCAAAGGAGCTAAGCAATGACCGTTTACGCGCAGCCAGGAACCGACGGCTCGAAGGTCACCTTCAAGGACCGGTACGAGAACTGGATTGGTGGCGAATGGGTGGCCCCGGTGAAGGGCCAGTACTTCGAAAACATCACCCCGGTCACGGGCAAGGCCTTCTGCGAGGTGGCCCGCGGCACCGCCGAAGACATCGAGCTGGCGCTGGACGCGGCCCACAAAGCCGCACCGTCCTGGGGCAAGACCT
Source organism: Pseudarthrobacter sp. efr-133-R2A-89 (assembly GCF_030209315.1). Lineage (NCBI taxonomy): Bacteria > Bacillati > Actinomycetota > Actinomycetes > Micrococcales > Micrococcaceae > Pseudarthrobacter > Pseudarthrobacter sp. efr-133-R2A-89. The sequence goes on from NZ_JARVSE010000010.1 coordinate 108,637, forward strand.
CCGTGGCAGAACGGGCCGCCATCCTGAACAAGATCGCGGACCGCATCGACGAAAACCTCGAAATGCTCGCCGTCGCCGAAACCTGGGACAACGGCAAGCCGGTCCGCGAAACCCTCAACGCAGACCTCCCGCTGGCCTCGGACCACTTCCGGTACTTCGCCTCGGCCGTCCGGGCCCAGGAAGGCAGCCTGTCCCAGCTGGACGACAACACCACCGCCTACCACTTCCACGAACCGCTCGGCGTGGTGGGCCAGATCATTCCCTGGAACTTCCCCATCCTGATGGCCGTCTGGAAGCTGGCCCCGGCGCTCGCGGCCGGCAACACCGTGGTCCTCAAGCCCGCCGAGCAAACACCGAGCTCCATCCTGGTCCTGATGGAACTTATCGGCGACCTCCTGCCCGCCGGCGTGATCAACGTGGTCAACGGCTTCGGCGTGGAGGCCGGCAAGCCACTGGCTTCCAGCTCCCGGATCCGGAAGATCGCGTTCACCGGCGAAACCACCACCGGGCGGCTCATCAGCCAGTACGCCAGCCAGAACCTGATCCCCGTCACCCTGGAACTGGGCGGCAAGAGCCCCAACATCTTCTTCAACGACGTGGCCCAGGAGGACGACGCCTTCTACGACAAGGCGCAGGAAGGTTTCGCCCTGTTCGCGTTCAACCAAGGCGAGGTCTGCACCTGCCCGTCCCGCGCCCTGGTGCAGGAAGACATCTACGAGTCCTTCATGGCCGACGCCGTGGCGCGGGTGGAGAAGATGATCCAGGGCAACCCGCTGGACACCGCGACCCAGGTGGGCGCCCAGGCCTCCAACGACCAGCTGGAGAAGATCCTCTCCTACATCGACATCGGAAAGCAGGAAGGCGCCAAGATCCTGACCGGCGGCGCCCGTGCCGAACTGCCGGGCGACCTGGCAGGCGGCTTCTACGTCCAGCCCACCGTGTTCGAGGGGCACAACAGGATGCGGATTTTCCAGGAGGAGATCTTCGGGCCCGTCGTGGCCGTGACAAAGTTCAGCGACTACAACGACGCCATGGGCATCGCCAACGACACCCTCTACGGCCTGGGCGCCGGCGTCTGGTCCCGCAACGGCAACGTGGCCTACCGCGCCGGCCGGGAAATCCAGGCCGGCCGCGTCTGGGTCAACAACTACCACGCCTATCCGGCCGGTGCCGCCTTCGGCGGGTACAAGTCCTCCGGCATCGGCCGCGAGAACCACGCCATGATGCTGGACCACTACCAGCAGACCAAGAACCTGCTGGTCAGCTACGACGAGAACAAGCTGGGCTTCTTCTAAACCATCGCTACCTCCACTACAACGACGCAAGGATTTCGCCAATGACGACGAGAATGCAAGCAGCAGTAGTAACCGAATTCGGCACCGACCTGTCTGTCCAGGACATCGACGTTCCGGTGCCCGGGCCGGGACAGGCGCTGATCAAGGTGCTCACCACCGGCGTCTGCCACACCGACCTCCACGCCGCGGAGGGCGACTGGCCGGTGAAGCCCACACCGCCGTTCGTTCCCGGCCACGAAGGGGTCGGCGAAGTGGTGGGCCTGGGCGAGGGCGTCACCGATCTCGCCCTCGGCGACCTCGTGGGCAACGCCTGGCTGTGGTCCGCCTGCGGCGACTGCCAGTACTGCCGCACCGGCTGGGAAACACTGTGCGAGTCGCAGCAGAACGGCGGCTACAGCGTGGACGGCTCTTTCGGGGAGTACATGCTCGTGGACTCGCGCTTCGCGGCCCGCATACCGGCGGGATCCGACCCCGTCGAGGTGGCGCCGGTGCTCTGCGCCGGCGTCACCGTCTACAAAGGCCTGAAGATGACCGAGGCGACGCCGGGCCAGTGGGTCACCATCTCCGGCATCGGTGGCCTGGGCCATATCGCCGTCCAATACGCAGTGGCCATGGGCCTGCGCGTCGCCGCGGTGGATATCGCCGACGACAAACTTGCCCTGGCAAGGACCCACGGCGCCGAAGTGACAGTCAACGCCTTGCATGAGGACCCGGCGGAAGTGATCCAACGTGAAACGGGAGGCTGCCATGGAGTCCTGGTTACTGCGGTGCACCCGTCAGCGTTCGGGCAGGCGATCGGCATGGCCCGCCGTGGTGGCACCATCGTGTTCAACGGGCTGCCGCCGGGGGACTTTCCGGCGCCGATTTTCGACATTGTGCTCAAGGGGTTGACGGTTCGCGGCTCGATCGTCGGCACCCGGCAGGACATGGCGGAAGCCCTGGATTTCTACGCCCGGGGGAAGATCCACCCCACGGTCTCCGTGCGGGAGCTTTCCGAGGTCAACGCCGTGTTCGACGAGATGAAGCACGCCAAGATCGACGGCCGCGTGGTGCTGAAGTTCTGATGCACGTTCATGGGCTTGAGGCCGCCGTGACGCTGCCCGGGGAAGACTTCTCCCGGGTGGCGCTCACGCCCGCGGCCGTGGACCTCCTGCGGATGCTCTGGGAGCGGCACGGTCCGCTCATGTTCCACCAGTCCGGCGGCTGCTGTGACGGTTCCTCGCCGATGTGCTACCCGGCAGGGGATTTCATCACCGGGGATTCAGACGTCCTGCTGGGGCTGTTCGACCTGTCGGACGGAGTGCAGCCCCTGCCCCTGGAGTTCTGGATGTCCCGGGAACAGTTCAATTACTGGAGCCACACGCATCTGACTGTCGACGTTGTTCCGGGCCGGGGAAGCGGGTTTTCCGTCGAAGCGCCCGAGGGCAAGCGCTTCCTGATCCGCTCAACCCTGATGGACTGGCCCGTCTAGGAAGTTCGGCCAACATGCTCCGGGGCTCTCCATCAGGAGGGCCCCGGATGCATTCGCGGAATATAGTTCGGGCTTTTGGTCGTCTCACTATTCGGGACAATTGGGACCGTCCAGTGGATGGACACTATCGTTGATAGGTCTGTTTCCATCACATACCAGGATTGTGACCCCCAATGAATCTTCTGCGGACAAAATCCATCGAGCAATCGATCGCTGACGCCGATGAACCCGGACGCAAGCTCAAGCGCTCCCTCAGCACCTGGGACCTCATGATCATGGGCGTCGCCGTTGCAGTGGGCGCCGGCATCTTTTCCGTTGGCGCCAAGGCTGCCGCGAACTTCGCCGGCCCCGCCGTCACGCTGTCCTTCGCCATCGCCGCCGTCACCTGCGCGCTGGCCATCATGTGCTACGCCGAGTTCGCCACCGCCATCCCCGTGGCCGGTTCAGCCTATGTCTTCACGTATGCCACCATGGGCGAACTCCTCGCCTGGATCATCGGCTGGAACCTGATCCTGGAGTTGTTCACCGCCGCCGCCGTGATTGCCAAATACTGGGGCATCTACCTCAGCAAGGTTTTCGCGCTCACCGGGGCCGATATCCCGCCCGCCATCTCGCTGGGTGGCGTGGACCTCTACTGGGGCGCCTTCCTGATCGTGGCCATCTTCACGGTGCTGCTGGTCCTGGGCACCAAGCTCTCGGCCCGGGTTGGCAACATTTTCACCCTGATCAAGATCGGCGTGGTGCTCTTCGTGATCGTGGTGGGCTTCACCTACGTCAAGGTCGAAAACTACACGCCGTTCATTCCCGCCGCGGAGCCCACCGCCGGCGCCGGCGGCGCGGATGTGCTGAAGCAGTCCTTCTTCGGTTTCCTGACCGGTGCCGCCCCGGCCCAGTACGGCACCCTGGGCATCTTCGCCGGCGCCGCCCTGGTGTTCTTCGCCTTCATCGGGTTCGACGTGGTCGCCACGTCGGCCGAAGAAGTGAAGAACCCGCAAAAGACCCTTCCCCGTGGCATCTTCGGCGGCCTGGCCCTGGTCACGCTGCTGTACATTCTGGTGTCACTGGCGCTGACCGGCATGGTGTCCTACACCCAGCTGGCCGAGGCCAAGAGCCCCACCCTCACCACCGCCTTCGAGGCGGTCGGTGACACGTCGGCCGCCAAGGTCATCGCCTTCGGATCCCTGGTGGGCCTGACCACCGTGATCATGGTGCTCCTCATGGGCCTCTCCCGCGTGGTGCTCGCCATGAGCCGCGACGGCCTGCTGCCCCGGGCCCTGTCCAAGACCAGCGAGAAGCGTTCGACGCCGGCGCGCCTCCAGATCATCTGCGGCGCCGCAGTAGCCCTTGTTGCGGGCCTAACCAACGTGGACCTGCTGGAGGAAATGATCAACATCGGTACGCTCTCCGCGTTCGTGGTGGTGAGCCTGGGAATCCTGGTGCTCCGCAAGAAGCGCCCGGACCTGAAGCCGGCCTTCCGTGTCCCGTTCGGCAAGGTGCTGCCTGTTGTCTCCGCCGTCCTTTGCTTGTACCTCATGACCAACCTCGCCGTGGAGACCTGGATCTTCTTTGCCTTCTGGCTGGTCATTGGCCTGGCCATCTACTTCGCCTACGGCCAGCGCCACTCGCGGCTCAACGAGCGCTTCGCTGAAGCCAACGCGTCCGTCAACAGTCGTCCTGCCACCGCAGACGCACCGGATGCGTCGGATGACGAGGACGAGCTGTCCCGGACCTGAGGTCCCTTCCCCCGCAAGAACTGCCCGCCCGGCACCCAGCCGGGCGGGCAGTGCCGTTTCCGGCTCCTAGGATGGAGGTATGGCACGTCCCTCCCGTTCAGAACGCAAAACTGAACTGCTCGCTGCCATCCTTGACTACCTGATGGACAAGACCCTGGCCGAGCTGAGCTTCCGGAGCCTGGCCGAGGGCCTGGGGATGAGTTCCTACACGCTGGTGTACCACTTCGGCAGCCGGGAACAATTGATCAACGACATCGTGGTGTCCATCGAGTCGCGCCTGGACCGGATGCGTAACACCGATGTCCGCGATATTGACCGGGACGCGTGGCGGGCATTCCTGCTCGACTCGTGGCAGTGGACCATGGCCCAGCGGAACCGGCACCTGACCCGGCTCGAATTCGAGGCCACAGCGCAGGACATTGTGGCTGCGACGCCCCGGGGCACCGCGCAGGAGCATTTCCGCCTGCTGCACCACAAGACCCGCGACTGGCTGATGGTCCAGGGCATTCCCGAAGAGTACGCGGACACCGATGCCAGGCTCTTCACGTCCACCTTTTACGGCCTGCAGTTCGATTTCGTGGTGATGAACCAGCCCGATGCCGCCACCAAGGCCTTTGAACTCATGTTGGCCGTGTTCTTCAACAACCTCGAGACGCGCCTCGAAGCCGCAGCACAGCACCCCGCAGGACAGCAGCCAGCAGCACAGCACCCCGCGGGACCACAGGCCGGAGGGCGTCAGGGGGCTGCGTAGCGGCCCACCCACTCCACAAGCGGACGGAGTTTCCGCCACCGTTCCGCGATCCCCGCCTTGGCGTCCGGTGTGGAAACCCACTCCGGCTGGCCGACCTCGACGCCTGCGGACAGCGATTTGTGCTTGAGCAAATCGGCGCGGGGGTGGTCTTTGGCGAAACCCCGCGGGACGGTCTTCAGTTTCTCGCCCTCGATGGCAAAACCTGCCCCGGCCACGGCGTCCACGATGTCCTGCAGGGCGGACCCGCTGGCGGAAGCATCGACGGCCGAACGGAACCGGGACAGCTGGGCAGGGGTATGGGAATGGTAGCCGCCGCCGATCAACAGTCCGTCGGCATTGATCTGGAGATAGAAACCAACGCCTTCCTGGCGTGCGGCGAATGCTCCCTGGGCGGTCTTGTACGGCGATTTGTCCAGCGAAAAGCGGATGTCCCGGTTGGGGCGGAACAGCTTGGCGGGGCCAAACTCGGGCTCCAGCTCGGCGAGCAGGGCGGTGAGCGGCTGCTTCACCGCCTCCTCATATGTCGCCTTGTGTTCCTGCCACCAGTCGCGGTTGTTGTTCTCTTCCAGCTGCGCGTAGAAGCCAAAGGCCTCCGGGGGAATGCCTGCGAAAGTACTCATGTAGGGAGCCTAGGGCTGCCTGCCGCAACCGGCCAGATCCCGGAAGCCGTATGTGCAAAACAGCCGGACAGCAGAACACCCCGTTCCTGGCAGTCCGGGAACGGGGTGTTCTGTGGCCCGCGGGCCTGAAGGCGGTGCTAGCCCACCTTGTTGGCGGACTCTGCCTGGGAGGTCGGAGCCGAGGGTGCGTCGGCTGCGCCGAGGTTGGCGCGCAGTTTGGCGCCCAGTTCGGCGTCGACGCTGGTCCAGTACTGGATGGCCCGTTCCTTGATGTCGGCGCTCTTGACGCCGCCCACTGCACCGGAGATCGTCTCCAGGAACCGGGCCTTGGCGGCCTCGTCGTAGACCTCGCGGTACAGCGCGCCGGCCTGGACGAAGTCGCTGTCCTCCGCGTGGAGGGAGTGCGCGGCGAGGGTCAGTTCGCCGTCGTTCTCCCAGCCGCCGGCCGGGTTCTGCGGCTCAACCGCAGCCGGGCCGCCCACGGAGTTCGGTGCATAGACCGGAACCGACGGAGCGTTGAACAGGTAGCGTCCTGCGCCGTCCTGGCTGTAGTTGTTGACCTGGTTCTTGGGCTGGTTCACCGGGATCTGGGCGTGGTTGGTGCCCACGCGGTAGCGGTGCGCATCGGCGTAGGAGAAGATGCGGGCCTGCAGCATCTTGTCCGGCGAGGCGGCAATGCCGGGGACGAAGTTCGACGGCGCAAACGTGGCCTGCTCGATCTGCGCGAAGTAGTTCTCCGGGTTGCGGTTCAGCTCCATGGTGCCAACCTTGATCAGCGGGTAGTCGCTGTGCGGCCACACCTTGGTCAGGTCGAACGGGTTGAAGCGGTAGGTCTTGGCGTCCTCGTACGGCATCACCTGGACGTGCAGGTCCCAGGAGGGGAAGTTGCCGGCGGCGATGTTCTCGGACAGGTCGCGGATGTAGAAGTCCGCGTCGGAACCGGCCAGCTGCTCAGCCTGCTCGCTGGTCATGGAGTTCACGCCCTGGTTGGACTTGAAGTGGTACTTGACCCAGAAGCGCTCGCCTGCGGCGTTGATCCACTGGTAGGTGTGCGAGCCGTAGCCCTGCATTTCGCGCCAGGAGGCGGGCAGGCCGCGGTCACCCATGAGCCAGGTGACCTGGTGTGCGGACTCGGGGGACAGGGTCCAGAAGTCCCACTGCATGTCGGCGTCACGCAGGTGCGTGCCCGGGAGGCGTTTCTGCGAGTGGATGAAGTCCGGGAACTTGATGCCGTCGCGGATGAAGAAGACGGGGGTGTTGTTGCCCACGAGGTCGTAGTTGCCCTCGGTGGTGTAGAACTTCACGGCAAAACCGCGGGGATCGCGCCAAGTGTCCGGGGATCCGTTTTCGCCGGCGACGGAGGAGAAGCGGATCAGCATCTCGGTCTCGGCGCCCGGCTGCAGGAACGCGGCCTTGGTGTACTTGGAGATGTCCTCAGTGGCCTTGAACGTGCCGAATGCGCCGCCACCCTTGGCGTGCACTACGCGCTCCGGAACCCGTTCGCGGTTGAACTGGGCAAGCTTTTCGATGAGGTAGTGGTCGGTCAGGATGATGGCACCGTCGGCACCAACTGACTTTGAGTGAGCGTCGGACGTAACCGGCGCACCTGACTGGGTTGTGGAAACGGCAGTCATTGTTCTCCTATTTCTCTTTTTCTTGCGAGGGACTATGGGGAGGAAGTTGCTGGGCCCGCTGGCAGTCCTGGCAGATGCCCTGGTACATGACGTCCGCGATCTGGATGGTCATGGGCTTGGCGTCAGGGTTCCAGTGGGGCGTCAGGCACGGGGCATGGCCGACGGCACAGTCCACGTCCTCCACCCGCCCGCAGCTGATGCAGATGGCGTGGTGGTGGTTGTCGCCCACGCGTGTCTCGTACAGCGCGGGGGAGTGAGGGGGCTCGAAGCGGCGCAGCATGTGCAGGTCCGTCAGGTCGCCCAGGACCACGTAGACAGACTGGGCCGTCAGCTCGGGCAGTTCGGCCCGGGCGGCGGCCAGGATGCTTTCGGCAGGTGAATGCGGGTGGCGTTCGACGGCGGCCAGCACGGCGAGCCGCTGCTTGGTCACCCTGCGGCCGTGGGCGCGCAGGGCCGCAGCCCACGCGTCCTGGCCGTCAAAGTGCTCCGTCATGGCTCCATTCAAACACTTATTTTGAATTTATCGCAATAAGGCGCGGCTAACCTTCTGCCAATTCCTGGTGAACGGCAGGAGCTCCAGGTGACATTAGGGTTGCAGGGTGGGGAAACTGCTTGCTGACATGACGCCGCTCAAGGAGAGTCCCGCATTCCGCCGGCTCTGGCTCGGCTCGGCGGTGTCCGCCGTCGGCAGCCAACTCACCCTGGTGGCCGTGAGCCTCGAGGTGTACCGGCTCACCCAGGACAGCTTCTACGTGGGCCTGCTGGGCGTTTTTGCGCTGGTTCCGCTGGTGGTGGGCGGCCTCATGGGCGGCTCCATCGCGGACGCCCACGACCGCCGGCGCATCGCCCTGCTGGCCACTTCGGTGCTCTGGCTGACCACCGGCATGATTGCCCTGCAGGCCTGGGTGCAACTGGGAAACGTGTGGGTGCTTTACCTGTTGGTGGCACTGCAGAGCGGGGCGCAGGCCATCAACCAGCCGGCCCGCAGCGCCATCATCCCCATGCTCATCCGCAAGGAACTCCTGCCTGCCGCCAACGCCCTGAGCATGCTCTCACTGGGCCTTGCCATGACCGCCGGGCCCCTGCTGGCCGGCCTCCTCGTCGCGTGGCTGGGCTTCGGCTGGACGTACACCATCGATTTCGTGAGCTTCGCATTTGTCCTGTGGGCGGTGTACCGGCTGCCGCCCATGGCGCCCACCGGGGGCCGGCGCAAGGCGGGGATCCGCTCCGTGGTCGAGGGCTTCCGGTTCCTTGGCACCCGTCCCAACCTCCGCATGACGTTCGTCATCGACCTCATTGCCATGATCCTCGCCCAGCCGCGGGCGCTGCTGCCCGCCGTTGCCGCCGTGATGATCGGCGGCGGAGAGGCAACCGTCGGCATCCTGCTGGCGTGCACCGCCGTCGGCGCCTTCCTCGCCGGACTGTTCTCCGGGCCGCTGGGCAGCGTGCGCCGCCAGGGGACCGCCGTCGTGGTTTCCGTCATGGGCTGGGGCGCATCCATCGGGGCCTTCGGGCTGGTGGTTCTGTTGGCCGGCCGGGCGCCGGGCGCCGGCGCCACGCTCTGGTTGCTGCCGGCTGCCGTCTGCTGCGCCTTGGCCGGCATCGCGGACTCCATCAGCAGCGTCTTCCGCAACACCATCCTCCAGGCCGCCGCCCCGGACCACCTGCGCGGGCGGCTCCAAGGGGTCTTCATCGTGGTGGTGGCCGGGGGACCGCGGATCGGCGACCTGCTGGCCGGCGGCGCGACTAGGATTTTGAATGAGGGCTGGGTCCTGCTGCTCGGCGGTGTGTTGTGCATCGCGGGCGCCTGGCTGGCGGCTCAACTGCAGCCGGGATTCCGCCGGTATGACGCCCGGAACCCGGTACCCTAGCGGACCGTTCCCTTAGTGAGGAGGAAACGTGCACAATCATCACAACGGCTTGAAGACGGCGGCCCTATTCGGCGTCCTGTGGGCGGTACTGCTGGGCCTTGGCGGCCTGATCGGGGTGGGAACGCGGAGCTCGGCGCCCATCGTGATCATGGCGCTGATCGGCGTCGGCACCACGTTCTACGGCTACTGGAACAGCGACAAGATCGCCATCCGGTCCATGCAGGCTTTTCCGGTCACCGAAGCACAGGCTCCGCAGCTCTACCAGATGGTCCGGGAGCTCTCGGCCCGCGCCAACCAGCCCATGCCGCGCATCTACGTCTCGCCCACCATGAACCCCAACGCCTTCGCCACCGGACGCAACCCGCGCAACGCGGCCGTCTGCTGCACCGAAGGCATCCTTCAGCTCCTGGATGCCCGCGAGCTCCGGGGTGTGCTGGGGCACGAACTCATGCACGTGTACAACCGCGACATCCTCACCTCCTCGGTGGCTGCCGCCGTCGCCGGCGTCATCACCTCGGTGGGGCAGATGCTCCTGTTCTTCGGCGGCGGAGACCGGCGGAACGCCAACCCGCTGGCCATGATCGCCATGGCACTGCTGGCGCCCTTCGCGGCGTCACTGATCCAAATGGCCATCTCCCGCACCCGGGAGTACGACGCCGACGAGGACGGTTCGCAGCTGACCGGCGATCCGCTGGCGCTTGCCTCAGCCCTGGCCAAGATTGAGCGCGGCGTCAGCATTGCTCCGCTGCCTCAGGACCAGCGCCTGGTCAACGCCTCGCACCTGATGATCGCCAACCCGTTCCGCGGGGGCGCCATGAACAAGCTGTTCGCCACCCACCCGCCCATGCGGGACCGGATCGCCCGGCTCGAGCGGATGGCCGGCCGTCAGCTGTAGCCGCTCCCTGCACGCATGTGCGCGCAGGGAACGACTGCGGCGGGAGCCTAGCTGCGGAAGTTCACGAACTGCAGATCGGCTTCCTCGAAGTCCTTCAGGAGCGCCATGGTGGCCTGGAGGTCGTCACGGGACTTGGAGGAGACGCGCAGCTCATCGCCCTGGATCTGCGACTTGACCGACTTGGGGGCTTCGTCGCGGATCAGCTTGTTGATCTTCTTGGCCAGGTCCTGGGCGATGCCCTCCTTGATGGAGGCTTCCAGACGGAATTCCTTGCCGGAGGCGTAGGGCTCGCCGGTGTCCAGCGACTTCAGCGAGATCCCGCGGCGGATCAGCTTGGACTGCAGCACGTCCAGGACGGCCAGCACGCGCTCCTCCGAGTTGGCCTTCATCAGGATTTTCTCGCCGCTGAAGTCCACCTCCGCGCCGACGCCCTTGAAGTCGTAGCGCTGCGTGAGTTCCTTCTGGGCCTGGTTGAGGGCGTTGGCCACTTCCTGCTTGTCCACTTTGCTTACGACGTCGAACGTTGACTCGCCTGCCATGACTCTCCTTTTGCTGATGGGAGCCCTGCGCGTAACAGGGCCGGGATCACTGGCATCAAGCCTAATACGGATGCCCCCGCCCGGGGCGGCGAGGAATTCACAGTTCCCTCTCAGCGGACGCACCGCGGGAACGAAGGCGCCCTGGCGAGAGTTGGAGCAGTTGTACAAGCTCGAAGGGAACACCATGCACCGCAAAGCCGCCCGTTACGTCACCCGGACCACCTCAGCAGCAGCCGGGGCGGTGGCAACGGCAGCAACCTCGGTGGCAGCGGCGGCGGTGGCGGCCTCGATCGTCTTCAGTCCGGTGGCGGACGCTTCCTCGCGGATGGACGGCGTGCGGGCCGACCTCCAGCGGGCGGTGCAGCTGAACCAGATCACCGCAGAGCAGGCGCTCAGCTTCGAAGCCAAGCTCGCCGGGCGCATCCTGGGTGAGGCCTGACCGGGGCCGGTTTTCCCGTCATTTCAGGGGATTGCGGGTGCTGCAGGGCCCGATTCGATTCTTCGCCGGAAGTTCTGTAAAGTTGTCTTGCCCGCGGTTACTGGAAGCGGAACGGACCGGAAACGGACGCTCCGAACACTGCATCGGCGGGTACTTCTTTTGAAGTTCGGCAGATTACCCGAGCGGCCAAAGGGGGCTGACTGTAAATCAGCTGGCAACGCCTACGGGGGTTCGAATCCCTCATCTGCCACCCTTGGACAAGCCTCCGGAACCATCAGGTTCCGGAGGCTTTTTCGTGTCTTCAGTCAGTTCCGGAGGACGGCCGAAAGCGGGTGCCGGACCGTCGTCGACACCATCCGGCGAACCGTCATGGCCTTGTCCGCGGATCCTGCCGGTAAAGGTTCGGACCCGCGGACAAGCTTCTGAAGTCCCGGTTCAGCGCCGTGGTTCACGTGCCGTCAGTTCAAGGCGATCAGGAGCATCGTGCTGGTGCCCGGGATGCAGGTTTGCAGGATGGCCCGGGGGAACCCGCCGAAGACCGCAATCACGTCGTTGGTGGTTCCGGGGTTGGGGACTGTGCCGCGGCCGGTCACGGTGTAGGTGCCGTATCCGGGGATGCTGACGGTCTCGCCCACGCCGATTCCGGAGAACCGTGCCCAGCCGCCGCAGAAGTCGTGCTCGGTGATGAACAGCGAGTACCCGTCATTCGGGGTGAAGTGGATGGGGCCGATGCACGCGTCCACCATTGACTGGCCGCCCGATCCTGCCACGTAGATGGTGCGGACGGCGGGTGCTGCCGGTGCCGGCGCAGGTGCGGGAGCCGCCGCGGGGGCAGGGGCCGGGGCTGCTGCCGGGGCAGGCGCGGCGGCTGGAGCCGGAGCCGGGGCGGCCACCGCGATGGCAGGGCCGGTCAGCAGCAGTGTCTGGCCCGGGTAGATGATGCTGTATGCGCCCAAGCCGTTGGCGGCGAGCATGGCGTTCATGTCCACGCCGTGGCCGGCGGCAATCGCGCCCACAGTGTCGCCGGACACCACCGTGTAGACGTTGGGGTCCCCTGCCGGCTCGGGAGCGGGAGCAGGTGCCGGAGCCGGTTCGGGGGCTGGTGCCGGGGCGGGCGCCGGTGCCGGGGCTGCTTCCGCGGCTGGGGCGGCCACTGCCGCGGCTGCGGGTGCCGCAGCGGCGGGCGCATCCGGGGCATTTTGTCCGGAGGCGTCTGCTGCCCCGCTGGAGTCAACGGCGGGAGCCGGCGACGGAACGGCGGCCGCCGCCACCTGGACCGCCGCCGCAGGTGTGCCTCCGCTGACGGACGCGGGTGGGGCAGCCATGGCGCCGATGCCCATTGCGGCGACTACGGCCGCCGTGGCCATGCCGGCCCATAACTTGTTGCTGATAACCGGGCGTCCGGTGGTGAGGTCCGTCCGGGGTTCGTCGGTGACAAAGCTCCTGCTGGTGCCGTCGGAAGGGGGGAGAGGCTGGTTCATGGGTGGGCCCATCTGGGTTCGGTCCCGCCAGGACATGCGGTGCATGCCCCCGGTCAAGGACGGATCGCGATGCCATTGCACCGCCGGCCCCGGCAGGTGCCGGAGCCGCGGGCGGTGCAAGATGGAGGCATCCGCATACCCAGAAAATGCGGAGCTCCGCGTGATGGCAGGAACGTCCGGAAGCAACCCGGTGCACCTGCCGGTGCGTGGTGGTCCTAGGAATCCCGAGTCTAGGAATCCGGCCACGGCGCGGGCACCAGTAGGAATTACCCGAGTTTTCGGCACCGGTACTCGTCCCCGGCAGCGCCCCTACTCAGGCCCGGAGCGTTCGGTACTTGCCGCTACAGCGCCCGGCGGTCCCGCAGTTCCGCGATTTCCCGGCGCAGCAGGGCGATCTCGGCCACCAGTTCCGCCACTTCCACCCGCATGGGCTCTTCAACGGCTTCGGCAACCGATTCCGCTGTGTCCTCCACCCGCTGGACCAGCCACGATGCGATGGACGCGGTCACCACGCCCAGCACGGCGATCCCGCTCATCATCAGGGCCGTAGCCACCAGCCGGCCAATGGGCGTGACGGGATACATGTCCCCGTAGCCCACCGTGGTGATGGTGGAGGTGGCCCACCACAGGGCGTCGCCGAACGTGAGGATCTTGGCGTCCGGCGCCCACTGTTCCACGTCCAAGACTGCCAGCGCGCCCACGAACACCAGCAGCGCGGCGGAACCGGCCACATAGGTGGCCACCCGGCCGCGCAGCGTCTCGCCCACGGTGCGGTGTAAAACGGACAACAGCGTCACCAGCCGCAGCAGGCGAAGGGGCCGGAAGAAGGGCAGCGCCACGATGACCAGCTCGTGGAGGTTGCGGATGAACCACTGCCGGCGGTTCTCCGCCAGCCACAGGTTCGCCGCATAGTCCAGCACGAACACGCACCACGTCACCCACATGACCATTTCCAGCCAGTCCGCGCCGCTGCCCTCGAGCCGTCCGATGACCTGCCACGCGTAGGCTGCCAGGAACACCAGTGCCGTTGCCATCAGGGGCCACTCCGCCAGGTCGCGGTAGCGTTGCTGCGTCATGCAGGAAATCCTACGGCGACGCCCCCATCAACAGCAGGTGCCCAGCATGTTACCCGCGGGTAGCATTGGGGCATGCACCTGCTCCTGAGAACCTTGCTCCTGCTGTTCCGTTCCGCCCGGCGCGCGCCCCTGTCCGTGTGGGAGTCCTCGTCGCTGCCGCTTCGGGTCCTGCCCACGGACATCGACATCGCCATGCACGTCAACAACGGCATGTACCTCTCCCTCATGGACCTTGGCCGGTTCGACCTCATGGTGCGCAGCGGCGTCTGGAAGCGGATGCGCCGCCGCGGCTGGAGCCCGGTGGTTTCCGCCGAAACCATCGCCTTCCGCAAATCGCTGCAACTTTGGCAGGAGTACACCATCGAGACCCGCGTCATCGGGCTGGACACCAAGGCGATCTTCTTTGAGCAGCGCATGGTGGCCGACGGCGAGATTTACGCACGTGCCTACATCGCCACCCGGCTGGTCACCAAGGGAGGCCCGGTCAGCCAGGAAGACATCATCGCGGAGTTTGGTGCCCCGCCGGCGGACCTGGTGCTGCCCGAATGGATCCACGAATGGCGCGCCACCAGCGCCCTCCCCGGCAGCCGCACCCCCGCCCCGCACCTGTGGGATGCCTACAGCTGAACCGTTGTGTCGGCGTCGTACGCCGGGTATTCCCGATGACGCGGGGAGCGAACACCCGCGACACGGACAGCCCCGGGCGCGTAGCGTAGTCGCATGGCTACCCTTGACATCACAGGTGAACAGTTCGCATCCACGATCGAAGGCAACGATATTGTCCTGGTCGATTTCTGGGCAGAATGGTGCGGCCCCTGCAAGAAGTTCGGTCCCACGTACGCCACCGTGTCCGAGAAGCATCCGGATGTCCTCTTCACCAAGGTGGACACCGAAGCCGAACAGCAGCTCGCGGCGGAGGCAGGCATCACCTCCATCCCCACATTGATGGCCTTCCGCGAAAAGGTGCTGGTGTTCTCGCAGCCCGGCGCACTGAACGCCCAGCAGCTGGAGCAGGTGGTTGACGCGGTTAAGGCCCTGGACATGGATGAGGTCCACGCCCATGTGGCCCGCCAGCGGGAGGAAGCAGCTGCCGCGGCCGGCAAGCCCGCCGGCGCCCAGAACGGTCCCCAGGACGGCACCCAGATTCCCGACTTCTAAATCCCTGTTAAACGCAGAAATGCGGGACCTCCCTCCGGAGGTCCCGCATTTCTGCGTTTAACGGTTGTGCTAGACGCGCTCCACCTTGACCGGTTCGGCCAGCAGTGCGCTCAACGATTCGTTCAGGTCCTGCACCGCGGTGCCCTTGGAGTGCTTGTCCAGATCTTCCTGGGACGCCCACTGCTCCGTCAGCACCAGCTTTTCCTCCGTTGCCTCGGTCAGCTCGTAGCGGATGCAGCCCGGTTCATTCACCACCTCGTCGATGGCGATTTCCAGGGCCAGTTTGACGCGGAAGAATTCGCCGTCGTTGGGGATGAACGTTGCTATCAGGTCAATGGGTGCACTCATGGTTTTCACAATACCGGGCGCCGCCGGCGGGTCTCCTGTGTTGCGCCCGCGTCCGGCCCTGCCTTCCTTCTCCTGCCGGGATCCTGTTGGTAGCGTTCCAGCATGCGTGCTTATACAGCCGGGGACACTGACGTCCCGCTCCTGGAAGAAACCATCGGCGCGAATTTCGAGCGCGTCGCCGCGCACTTTCCGCTCCATGACGCACTGATCGAGGCCGCACCCGTGCCCGGCGCCGACGCGCGGCGCTGGAGCTACACCAAGATGAACGACGACGTCGACCGGCTGGCCAGGGCGGTCCTCGCCCTGGGAGTCGCCAAGGGGGAGCGGGTGGGCATCTGGAGCCCCAACTGCGCCGAGTGGACGCTCCTGCAGTACGCCACCGCCAAGGCCGGCGTGATCCTGGTGAACGTCAACCCCGCCTACCGCAGCCACGAACTCGAATTCGTCGTCAAGCAAAACGGCATGCGCATGCTGGTCACCGCGCCGTCAGACGCCAACAGCGACTACGTCGGCATGGCCCGCCAGGCCCTGGCCGCGTGCCCGGACCTGAAGGAACTCGTCTTCCTGCCCGACCATGGCCTGGACGGCCTGGCGGCCGGCAGCCCCGAAGGCGGCGCGGAACTCACGTACGCTGAACTGCTCAAGCGGGCGGACGACGTCGGGCACGCTGCCCTGAAGGCCCGGATGGCCGAGCTCAGCCCGCACGATCCCATCAACCTGCAATACACCTCCGGTACCACGGGATTCCCCAAAGGCGCCACACTGACCCACCACAACATCCTGAACAACGGCTACGCGATCGGCGAGTTGCTGGGTTACACCGAGCACGACCGGGTGGTCATCCCCGTGCCGTTCTATCACTGCTTCGGCATGGTGATCGGCAACCTGAACGCCCTCAGCCACGGGGCCGCCACCATCATCCCCGGCCGCGGTTTCTCGCCTGCCGCCGCACTCGAGGCGGTGCAGGACTTTGCCGGCACGTCGCTGTACGGGGTGCCCACCATGTTCATCGCCGAGCTGGCGCTGCCGGACTTCGGCTCCTATGACCTTTCGACGCTCCGGACCGGGGTGATGGCCGGCTCGCTGTGCCCCATCGAGGTGATGAACCGGGTGATTTCCGAGATGAACATGGTGGATGTGGCCATCTGCTACGGCATGACCGAAACCTCCCCGGTGTCCACCATGACGCGCAAGGGTGACACGCTCCGGCAGCGCACGGAGACGGTGGGCCGGACCATGCCGCAGCTGGAAAGCCGGATCGTTGACCCGGCCACGGGGGAGGACCTGGAGCGCGGGCAGATCGGAGAACTCTGCACCCGGGGCTACGCCGTCATGGCTGGATACTGGAACCAGCCGGACAAGACAGCCGAGGCGATCGATGCCGATGGCTGGATGCACACCGGGGACCTGGCCCGCATGGACGGCGACGGCTACGTGGTGGTGGAAGGCCGGATCAAGGACATGGTGATCCGCGGCGGCGAGAACATCTACCCCCGGGAGATCGAGGAGTTCCTGTATACCCACCCGGCGATCCAGGACGTCCAGGTCATCGGGGTCCCGGATCCGAAATACGGTGAGGAACTGATGGCCTGCATCATCCTCAAACCCGGCGCGGAGCCATTGGACGCAGCGGCAGTGGCTGAGTTCTGCCGCGGCCAGTTGGCGCGCTACAAAATTCCCCGCTACGTGGAAGTCCGCGAAAGCTTCCCCATGACGGTGTCCGGGAAGATCCGCAAAGTCCAGATGCGCGAGGAAGCGGTGGCCCGGCTGGGGCTCTAGGCGTCCCTGCGGCGGCGGCCCGTGCCGGCCCGGATGGCCGCGATTGCCGCGACGGCCACCGCTGCCAACGCCGCGACGGCCAGGACCGCACGGCCTCCCCACCCCGACGGGGAGAGCGTGCGGGTACCGGCCGTGCCGGTGGCCTCGTTGGCCGGGATCTTCCACTCCTCCCGGGAGGGGAAGATTCCGGGTGGGAGCTGCACCTCGCGCAGTTCCCGCCGGGCGGCGAGCCGCTTGCGGACCGTTTCATCGGGGGCAGCCTCGAGGTCGTCGGCGGCGATGGCTGTTGGGTAGTCGATGATGTAGGGCTCACCGTAAAACGCGGAGGACGCCGCCGACTCCACCCAGGTGAACGGTGGTGGGGCCACGTCCCGCGCGGCGAACGCGGTCAGCAGCATCTCCCGGATTTCCTCAAGGCTCTTGCCCGTGGCCCCGCGGCGGGTCACGTCGAAGATGGCCAGTTGCAGCTTCAGTTTGGCATCCGGATCAGGATCGTGCGCCTCCGGGTCCACCACCGCGGGTTCTTGCCCGGTTGGATCCACGTCCAGGGGTTCCACGCCGGCGTGATTGGTGCGTCCTGGATCGGAGCTCATGGGGTTCCTCTCAATCGTGGTCCGGCCGTCTTGGCTGGACGCCACACCCTAGCCTTACCCATCCCGGTCCGGATCAAGCACCGGTTGACCTGCCGTGCAGTTCAGTGCCTCCTGTGGTCCTGGATGGTCATCCGCGGGCCAAAAGTGGGTTTGCGGTAACCGGTGCTCTGGATCATCCGCACCACCCGTTGCCGGTGCCCGCGCCACGGTTCCAGCAGCCGGATCATGCCGGCGTCGTCGGTCCTGCGGCCGGTGAGCGCGGCCCCGATGTAGGCTGCCAGGTGGTAATCGCCCACCGCGATCGAGTCCGGGCAGCCGTGGGTGCGCTGCACCACCTCGGCGGCGGTCCAGGCACCGATCCCGGGAATCACCTGCATTTTTTCGGCGGCTTCCGCAGCCGGCAGCGCTGCCAGCCGTTCCAGGGCGGCGGCGGAGCGCAGCGCCCGCATGACGGTGGCGGAACGCTGGGGACCCACGCCGGCCTTGTGCCACTCCCAACTGGGGACCTGCAACCATTGGGCCGCTGTTGGCGCCACGACGAGTCCTGGCGGAGTGGAGGCCCCCGCGCTCGGGGCCGGCGTCCCGTAGCGGTGGACCAGGTACCGGTAGGCGCGCCGGGCCTCCACCACCGTCACCTTTTGTTCCAGGATGATGGGCACCAACTGGTCCACCATGCGGCCGCTCGCGGGCAGGCGCAGCGCCTGGCTGCGCCGGCGTGCCTCCCGGACCATGCGGGGCAGCGTGGCGTGGAAGGCCGGTTCGTCGAAACCCCGCCAGTCGTCGTCGGCCCCCAACAGCCGGGGTGTTGCGTGGACCGCGGCTGCGGCACCCGGGCCCCACGCCTGGACGTCCACCCAGGGGCCGCCCGCGTCGCCGCCCGCGGGGGCCAGCCGCAGGGTGGCAGGGCCGGTGGAAGCCGTAAAGGCGTTCCAGATGACATCGCCCTGGACGCAGAAAGACGGGTCACTGTTGCCGCGCAGCAGCGGTCCAAGCGTCCGCGACAAGCTGTAGGGGGCCTCCGGATACCAGCGCAGGGACACGTCCGCGGCGGCTGCCAGCCGGGGAGGTGCGTCTGCGATCGTCATGTCTTCCATGGTCCCACGGCCCACCGACACCGGCGGGACTATCGGCCCTTCTCCGCATCGCGGCCCGGGCCTACGATCACTGCGGACGGCGCACGGGCAGCGGACTGTCCATAAGCCGCGCCGCAGAGGACCAGGAGGCCATGGTGGGCGGAGCAGTGCATTTTGAGATTCCCGCGGACGACCCCGAGCGGGCCAGGAAGTTTTACCAGGAAGCCCTGGGGTGGCGGATGGAACCGGTGCCGGGGATGGACTACACCATGGTCATCACCACGGACATGGATGCGGCCACCGGCCGGCCAACCACGCCGGGGGCGATCAACGGTGGAATGATGGCCAGGGAAGGCCGGATCACCGCCCCCGTCATCACCGTGGATGTTCCGGACATCAACGCCACACTCAAAACTGTGGAGGAGTTGGGCGGTGCGGTGGTCATGCCCAGGAACGAGATCCCGGGCATGGGCTACACGGCCTACTTCCAGGATTCGGAGGGCAACGTCATGGGGCTCTGACAGAACCTCCCGCCGCAGGCCACCGGGACCCCGGACAGCGCCTGAGCACCCTGGAAAACGAGCCGTCAGGGCATCCCGGAAACCAACCACAGCGCCAGGACGGCCAGCGGCACCGTCAGCACGACCGCCACCAGCCCGGCCAAGGCAAACCCGCCCCACCTGACAGGGACGTTTAGCACCCGCAGGCGCTCATGCCACAGCAGCGTGGCCAGCGAAGCCCAAGGGCTCACCAGCGGGCCCAGGTTCACGCCGATGAGCAAGGCGGCCAGCCTGGCCGGGGATCCGGCCACCGGCTCCAGGGCCAGGTAGGCAGGAAGGTTGTTCGCGGCGTTGGCCGCCCCCGCGCCCAGCCCGGCCAGCTGCAGGAGCGCCGGCAGTCCGTCGCCCGATCCGGCGATGCCTGCAAGCAACGTGGTCAGCCCGTGTGCGTGCAGCGTTTCCATCAGCATGAACAGTCCCACTGTCAGCATCAGCGGCCGCCACGGGACCATGGACCACCGCAGGGCCGAGGGCCTGCGGCGCAGGAACACCGCCAGCAGTACCGCCGCCGCGGCAAGGGCCGGGTACTGGACCGGGACGCCAGACACCAGGGCCGGGAGCAGGACCAGGAGCGTCACGGCGGCGGCCTTCAGCAGGGTGCGGTCACGGACGGGATGGGATGGCTGGGGCCCGTAGGTTCCGCGCAGGTCCCGGCGGAACGCCAACCAGAGCAGGATGAGGGGGACCAGCAGTCCCACGACGGCGGGCGCCCAGACCAGTCCCGCGAAGCGCCAGGGGCTCAGGCCAAGCCGGTCCTGGGCCAGGAGGTTGGTCAGGTTGGAGACGGGCAGCAGGAGTGAGGCCGTGTTCGCCAGCCAGATGCTGGTCAGCGCGAACGGCAGGGGAGGGATCCGGGCGTGGACGGCCAGGAGGACAACCACGGGTGTTACCAGCACCGCGGTGGTGTCCAGGGACAGGAACACGGTGGCCACCGTGGCCACGGCCACCACCAGCAGCCACAAAGTGAAAACGCGGCCCCTGCCCATCGCCGCCAACCGGTCCGTCACCACGCGGAAAAGGCCGGCCTCGTCCACCAGCTCGGTCACCAGGGACATGGCCAGCACGAAAGCCAGGATGGGAATGGTGCGTCCGGCCAGTTCGCCGAAGGCCGGGACGGGGAGGGCGCCGACGGCGAGGGTGGCCAGGCCTGCCGCCAGGGTTGCGCCGGGCAGCAGGTAGCTGCGGGTGGCTTTCAGCCATGCGAACTGCATCACCGGGCTATCCTCGCATCCCGGGCGGGGAACGGCCCGCAGGAAGCGGTAGCTTTGTATCTATGAAGTACGCCCAGTCCATCCTGGACCTCATCGGCAATACGCCGCTCATCAAACTCAACCACGTGACCGAGGGCATCAAAGCCACCATTTTGGTCAAACTGGAGTACCTGAACCCCGGCGGTTCCATCAAGGACCGGATCGCGGCGCAGATGATCGAGGATGCCGAACGCGAAGGCAAGCTCAAGCCGGGCGGCACCATCGTGGAGCCGACGTCCGGCAACACCGGCGTGGGCCTGGCCCTGGTGGCGCAGCAAAAGGGCTACAAATGCATCTTCGTGGTCCCGGACAAGGTGGGCGAAGACAAGCGGGCCGTGCTGCAGGCTTACGGCGCCGAAGTGGTGGTCACGCCCACGTCGGTCCCGCCGGAGAGCCCGCAAAGCTACTACGGCGTCTCGGACCGGATCACCCGGGAGACACCCGGTGCCTACAAGCCGGACCAGTTCTCCAATCCCGCCGCTCCGGGCAGCCACTACAAGACCACCGGCCCGGAGATTTGGCGCGATACCGACGGCAGGGTCACGCACTGCGTCATCGGTGCCGGCACCGGCGGCACCATCACCGGGACCGGCCGCTACTTGAAGGAAGTTTCGGCGGACCGGCCGGAGTCCGACGGCGGCGTGGTCCGGATCATCGGCGCCGACCCCGAGGGCTCGGTCTACTCGGGCGGGACCGGGCGGCCCTACTTCGTCGAGGGCGTGGGCGAGGACATGTGGCCCGGCAACTACGACAAATCCATCCCCGACGACGTGATCGCCGTCAGCGACGCCGACTCCTTCGCCATGACCCGGCGCCTGGCACGGGAGGAAGGCCTGCTGGTGGGCGGCTCCTCCGGCATGGCGGTGGTGGCGGCGCTCAAGGCGGCGCGGGACCTGCCCGAAAGTGCCGTAGTCGTGGTCATCCTGCCCGACTCGGGCCGCGGATACCTGGCGAAGATCTTCAACGACCAGTGGATGCGCTCCTACGGTTTCCTCTCCGGGGGCGAGGAAACATCGGTGGGTGAGGTCATCAAGTCCAAGAACGGCGAGCTGCCGGACCTGGTGCACATCCACCCCAACGAATCCGTACGGGACGTCATCAACATCATGACCGAGTACGGCGTCAGCCACATCCCGGTCCTCTCGCAGGAACCGCCCGTGGTGATGGGGGAGGTCCTGGGCGCCGTGGACGAGCGCACCCTGACCGCCAAGCTGTTCCGCGGCGAAGCGAAGCTGACGGACAAGATCTCCGAACACATGGGGCCCAAGCTGCCCGTGATCGGGTCGCTGGAAACCATCTCCGCCGCCAGGGAGCTGCTCTCGGACGCGGACACCCTGATGGTCACCTTCGTGGGCGCGCCGGTGGGAATCCTCACCCGGCACGACCTGCTGGCCTACTTGAGCAACTAAAGGAGCACCCATGACTGCCTCTGAGAACCAAGGATTCAACACCCGCGCCGTCCACGCCGGCCAGGCCTTCGAGCCCCGCACCGGCGCCGTGGTGCCGCCGCTGCACTTCAGTTCCACCTATGCCCAGGACGGCATCGGCGGCCTGCGCAGCGGGTACGAGTACGGCCGCGGCGGCAACCCTACCAGGGACGCGCTGCAGGAACAGCTTGCCGCCCTGGAACTCGGGACGCACGCCTACAGCTTCAGCTCCGGCCTGGCCGCGGAAGACGCCCTCATCCGTGCCCTCACCCGCCCGGGCGACCACATTGTGCTCGGCAACGACGCGTACGGCGGCACCTACCGGCTGATCAGCCGCGTGCTGGGCGATTGGGGGATCGGCAACACCCCTGTGGACATGGCCAACCTGGACACCGTCCGCAGCGCCGTCGCCGCCAACAAGACGCGCTTCGTGTGGGTGGAGACCCCCTCCAACCCGCTGATGAAGATCACGGACATCGCCGCGCTCGCAGATATCGCCCACGCTGCCGGCGCCCTGCTGGTGGTGGACAATACCTTCGCCTCGCCCTACCTGCAGAACCCGCTGGCCCTCGGTGCCGACGTCGTAGTCCACTCCACCACCAAGTACATTGGCGGACACTCGGATGTGGTGGGCGGCGCCGTTGTGGTCAAGGACGCGGAGCTGGCGGAGAAGATCGGGTTCGTGCAGTTCGCGGTGGGTGCGGTGTCCGGCCCCATGGACGCCTTCCTGACCACCCGCGGGCTGAAGACGCTTGGCGTGCGCATGGACCGGCACAGCGAGAACGGCCAGGCGGTGGCCGAGTGGCTGCTGGAGCGTCCCGAGGTGGAGGCTGTGCTGTATCCGGGCCTGCCGTCGCACCCCGGCCACGATCTCGCCAGGACACAGATGCGCAAGTTCGGCGGCATGGTGTCCGTGCAGTTCAAGGGCGGTGAGGCCGCGGCCCGGAAGGTGGCGGAGTCCACCACCGTGTTCACCCTGGCCGAATCGCTGGGCGGAATCGAATCGCTCATGAACTACCCGTCCGAGATGACCCACGCCTCGGTGAAAGGGACCGAGCTTGCAGTTCCGGTCAACCTGCTGCGCCTGTCCTGCGGCATCGAGGATGTCGAGGACCTCATCGCCGACCTGGACCACGCCTTTTCCGCAATACCGTAGACGCTTCCGCAATACGGTAGCCGTGGCACGGGAACCCTAGCTTTCTTGAAGAAAGTCAGCTAGGGTTCCCGTATGCCCCTCCGATCTGACTGGTCCCAACGCACCTGCAGCATGGCCCGCGGCCTGGACATCCTGGGCGACCCCTGGTCCGTCCTGGTCCTGCGCGAGGTCTTCTTCGGGAACGGCCGCTTCGACCCCATGAAGGCCCGCCTCGAAGTGGCCGACTCAGTCCTCACCAAGCGGCTCGCGGGTCTTGTCGAGTCCGGGCTGCTGGAGAAGAAGCCGTACGACGACGGCGGCCGCACCCGCCAGGAATACGTGCTCACCGCCATGGGTGAAGACGCACTCCCGGTCCTGAACGCGGTCACCATCTGGGCGGAGAAGCACCTGCCGGCACCCTCGGACCAGGCCCACCTGTACGTCATCCATTCGGGCTGCGGGAAACCCACCACCTCGGCCGACACCTGCACCTGGTGCGGGGAACGGCTCACCGCCGCGAACACCAGCTGGCACAGCCGGTCACGGTCCGAGCAGCCCATCCGGTTATCCACCGCAGCCCGGGAAGGATCGGCCGCGTGAGCGCCCTGCCCGAGGACGCAGCCGAACTACCCGCCGACGCCGCCACCCGGCCGGACACGGTCCGGCGCCGCCGGCTGCACCCGGCATGGATCGTCGCCGCCGTAGCGTTCCTGGCGCTGGTCGGGGCGGCCGGATTCCGGGCGGCCCCCGGGGTCCTCATGGTCCCGCTCCAGCAGGAGTTCGGCTGGTCCACCACGGTCCTGTCGGCGGCGGTCAGCATCAACCTTGTCCTGTTCGGCCTGACCGCACCGTTCGCCGCCGCCCTGATGGAACGGTTCGGCATCCGGGCCGTCACGGCAACAGCCCTGGTCCTGATCGGCCTTGGCAGCGCCTTGACGGTGCTGGTGAACCAGTCCTGGCAGATCCTGCTGACCTGGGGCCTGTTGATCGGCCTCGGCACCGGTTCCATGGCCTTGGTCTTCGCGGCCACTATCGCCAACACCTGGTTCACCAAAAACCGGGGGCTGGTCATCGGCATCCTGACCGCCGGGAGCGCCGCAGGCCAGCTCGTCTTCCTGCCGTTCATCGCCTTGCTGGCACAGGACCCCGGCTGGCGGCAGGCGTCCCTGCTGATCGCCGCCGGCGCCCTCGCGGTGGTCCCGCTGGTGCTGAAGTTCCTCAAGAACTCGCCCGCCGACGTCGGGGTGTTGCCGTACGGCGCCCTGCCTCCGGTGCCCGCGGACGCCGTGGAGCCAGACGGAGCCAAAGCCCCCGCAGCCGCGGACGGGCCCCGTGCCAACGCCGCCGTCCGCGCCCTCCAAGTCCTCCGCCGGGCCATCAAAGTCCGGACGTTCTGGGCGCTGGCGGCAGGTTTCGCCATCTGCGGTGCCACCACCAACGGGCTGATCGGCACCCACTTCATCCCCTCCGCACACGACCACGGAATGCCCGAAACCACGGCCGCGGGACTGCTCGCCGTCGTCGGGATGTTCGACATCATCGGCACCATCGCCTCCGGGTGGCTGACCGACCGGTTCAATGCCCGCGTCCTGCTGGCCGTCTACTACCAGTTCCGCGGCATCGGCCTGCTGGTGCTGCCGTTGCTGCTGAACGCCGAGGTCCAGCCCAGCATGATCGTGTTCGTGGTGATCTACGGCCTGGACTGGGTAGCCACCGTTCCCCCCACGGCCGCCATCTGCCGCGAGACGTTCGGTGCGGACGGCAGCGTGGTCTTCGGCTGGGTGTTCGCGGCCCACCAGCTGGGCGCCGCGGCGGCAGCGATCGCCGCCGGAGCCCTGCGCGATGCCACCGGGCACTACACCTACGCCTGGCTGGGTGCGGCGGCCATGTGCACCATCGCTGCGGTCATCAGCGCCACCATCCGCCGGGAGCGGAGTTCGCGGGAAGCGGAGCCGGCTGCTGCCTGAACCAGCGCCCCACGGGGCGGCGCTAGGCTGGTCGGATGGAATCAGACGCACCCGCCGCTGCCCGCCCCGTTGCCCTGGTCACCGGTGCCGGGCGCACCGGGAACATCGGTGCCGGCATCACCCGGCAGCTGGCGGCCGATGGCTGGGACCTCGTCCTCTCCTACTGGGCCGGCTATGACGCCCGGATGCCGTGGGGGAGTGAGCCGGACGATGTCCTCCGCCTTACCGCCGAGCTCGAAGCCATCGGCGCCACGGTCCACGCCGTACCCGCAGACCTGCACGACCCCGGTGTGCCGGAGAGGCTGGTGGCCGAGGCCGTGGAGCTGGCCGGTCCGCTGCGGGGCCTCGTGCTTAGCCATGCCGAATCGGTGGATTCGGGGGTGCTGGACACCAGTGTGGAGTCCTTCGACCGGCACTTCGCGGTGAACACGCGCGCCAGCTGGCAGCTGATCGCCGCATTCGCCCGCCAGGCCACGGATGACGGCGGCGCGATCGTGGCACTGACCAGCGACCACACCGCGTTCAACCTTCCCTACGGCGCCTCCAAGGGTGCCCTGGACCGGATCGTCATTGCCGCCGCACGCGAGCTGGGTCCACAGCGCATCTCGGCGAACGTCCTGAACCCCGGGCCCATCGATACGGGCTGGATGACCCAGGCCGTGCGGGAGGAGCTCACCGCCCAGCAGCCCACCGGCCGCCTCGGCACCCCTGCCGACGTCGCCGGAACGGTGGCGTTCCTGCTCTCGCCCGCCGGGCGCTGGGTCTCCGGGCAGCTGATCAAGGCCGACGGCGGCTTCTCCGCGTGAGTTCCCTGCGGCCCCGTTCGCCCCGCGCCCTCCCAACTGGCTCGCAGTAGATGCCGTTTTGGGCCGCCAAAACGGCAGCAACTGCGACCTAGTTGGGAAGAAGGGTCAGTGGAAGGCGTCCAGCCCGGTGACATGCCTGCCCAGGATCAGGGTGTGCACTTCGTCGGTGCCCTCGTAGGTCCGGACCGACTCCAGGTTCGCGGCGTGCCGGACCGGTGAGTAGTCGCCGGTGATGCCGTTGCCACCCAGGATGGTCCGTGCTTCGCGCGCCACGGCGATGGCCTCGCGGACGTTGTTCAACTTGGCCAGCGAAATCTGCTCCGGCCGGAGGGTCCCGGCGTCCTTCAGCCGGCCCAGGTGCAGCGCCAGGAGGGTGCCCTTCTGGATCTCCAGCAGCATGTTCACCAGCTTCTCCTGCGTGAGCTGGTACCCGGCCAGCGGTTTGCCGAACTGCAGCCGGTCCAGCGAATAGGCCAGCGCGGCCTCGTAGGAGTCACGGGCCGCGCCCATGGCGCCCCACGCAATGCCGTACCGGGCCTCGTTCAGGCAGGTGAACGGGCCACGCAGCCCGCGGGCCGCAGGCAACAGCGCCTCCGGGCCCAGCCGGACGTCGTCGAACACCACGTCGCACTGGATGGACGCGCGCATGGAGAGCTTATGCCGGATGGGCGTTGCCGTCACGCCGGGGGTTCCCGCCGGCACCAGGAAACCGTGCACGCCGTCGTCCGTCATGGCCCAGACCACCATCACCCCGGCCACCGAGGCAAGCCCGATCCAGCGCTTGGCCCCGTTGAGCACCCAGCCGGCGTCGTCTCCACTGCCGTCCCGGGTGGCGAAGGTGGCCATGGCGGCAGGGTCGGAGCCCGCAGTGGGCTCGGTCAGGGCAAAGCAGCCGATCACCTCGCCGGCGGCCATCCGCGGCAGCCATTCCTGCTTCTGCTCCTCCGAGCCCCAGGTGTGGATGGCGGTCATGGCAAGCGACCCCTGGACGGACACGAACGTGCGGATGCCGGAGTCGCCGGCTTCCAGTTCCATGGCCGCGAGTCCGTATTCGACGGCGGTCCGGCCCGGGCAGCCGTAGCCTTCCAAGTGCATCCCCAGGACGCCGAGCTCGCCGAGTTCGGGGGCCAGTTCCACCGGGAACACCGCGTCCTCGTACCACCGGGCGATATCCGGCTTGATCCGCTGGCGGGTGAAGTCCCGGATATGCTCGCGGAGCTCCAGCTCGTCCGCTGACAGCAGGGAGTCGAGGTCCAGGACATCGGACGGGCCGGCGCTCAACGCTTCACCTCGAAGTAGCCGCGGGTGGCCGGCAGGAACCTGCACACGGCTGCCAGGACCACGCCCAGCGCCAGCAGCACCACGCCGCTGACAAACGCACCTCCGACGCCGAAGATCCGGGTATCGCCGTACGCCGGGTCCCACATCTGCACGGCGGAGACGAAGAACGCAGCAGTCAGCAGCACCGCCCCGAGGAGGGGAAGGATGCCGCGGAACCAGAGGTTCCGTGCGGAGTCCCGCAAGGTGGTCCGGAAGTACCAGAAGCAGGCGTACCCGGTAAGGGCGTAGTAGAAGGCGATGAACAGGCTGATGGCGCTGATGGAGTCTGCCAGCAGGTTCTCGCTCAGGAAGCTCATGGCCACGTAGTAGGCGGCAGCCGCACCGCCCATCACCTGGGTGGAAAAACCGGGCGTCTGGTTCCGCTCGTGGACCTCGGCGAACTTCGCCGGCAGGGCCCCGTGGACCCCCATGGACAGGGTGCCGCGGGCCGTTGGCAGGATGGTGGTCTGGGTGGAGGACAGGACGGAAGCCAGGACCGCGACGACGATCAGCCAGCCCCAGGGTCCCAGGACGACGTCCTTCATGGCGAGGAAGACATCGTCCTTGTTTGCCTCGTTGCCCAGGCCGATGCCCTCGGTGCCCACGGTGGCGTACATCATCACCAGCAGTGCCACCGAAACATAGATCGCCATCAGGACGAAAGCTGAAATCACGGCCCCGCGGCCGGGCGTACTGGCGGGGTTCTCGGTCTCCTCGTTCACGGCAAGGCAGGTGTCCCAGCCCCAGTAGATGAACAGGGCAAGGAGGGTTCCATGCACCACGGCGCCGGGATCGGCAAAGGCTCCCGCCGGGTTGAACCACTCAAAATCGAAGGCCTGGCCTTCCGGGGCGCCGCCCACGATCCGCACCACCAGGGCAAGGGCGAAGACGCCCAGGGCAATGTACTGGACATAGGTCAGCACCCGCTGGACGTGTTCACCCAACCGGATGCCGCGGTAGTTCACCAGGGTCATCAGGACGATGAACAGCAGGCCCGTGGCGGTGACAACCACCTTGTTCTGCGCAAGCGACCCGTCACCCACCAGCAGCCACACATACTGGCCGGCCACCTGGGCGAGGTTGGCCAGGACCACGATCCCGGCCAGTGCCACACCCCAGCCGCCCAACCAGCCCGCCCACGGGCCGAAAGCCTGGCGGGACCAGGTGAACGTGGTGCCGCAGTCCGGGATGGCACTGTTGAGCTCCCGGAAGGCGTAGGCGATGAACAGGACCGGGACGAATCCCAGCAGCAGGATCAAGGGAGTGTAGTTGCCGTTGACGGCAACAATCAGGCCCAAGGTGGCGGCCAGTGAGTACACCGGGGCAGTGGAGGCCAGCCCCAGCATTACCGAGTCGCCAAGGTCCAGGATCCCGGCCCGCAATCCCTTGCCCGGCACCGGGGCGCCGGGCCCGCTGCCCGGGCCTCCCGTCGTCGTGATATCCGTGCTCATGCTGTCTCCGGGTTCATAGGACGATACCTGCCTTGCTGGAGTTGGCCACCGCCGAAAGGGGTGCCGGTGCGTCGATGGTGTTGGGCACAAAGCGGCAGAAGTAGTCCGTGACCGGGCCGTCGGATTCCCGGATGCCGCAGCCCACGGATTCGCCGTCCACCACCCAAAGGCCCAGCACTGGACGGTTGCCGTCGAAGTCGGGAAGGGCGTGGTACTGCTGGTAGCACCAGCCCTCGCGGCCGTAACCGCCGGGTTGTTCCACGGTGAGGCCGTCCGCGTGGATCCGGATGTTGTCGCCTTCGCGGCCATGCAGCGGCTTGGCCACCCATTCCTTCAGCGGCCCAGGGTCCGTGAGGTAGGCAGGCAGCAGGTTGGGGTGGTCCGGGTAGAGGTGCCACAATGCGGCCAGCAGGGCCTTGTTGGAAAGCAGCATCTTCCAGGCCGGCTCAACCCATCGTGGATTATGGGCCCGTTCCAGGAGGCGGGGCCCGAACTCTTCCTTCATCATCAGCTCCCACGGGTAGAGCTTGAAGATGGTGCTGATCATGAAGTTGTCCAGGTCCACGAACCGGTTCAGGTTGGGGTCCCAGCCGATATCCGACATGTTGATCCCGATGGTGGTCCACCCCGCCTGGCTGGCGACGTCGCGCATGTACGCGGCGGTCATCCAGTCCTCGCCGGATTCCTCCACTTCGGAGTGGGCCACGTGGAGGGTGCTCATGCCGGTGCGGTACTGGAATTTCTTCCACTGGCGGATCAGGGCCTCGTGGATGCCGTTCCACTGGTCCTTTTCCGGGAACACGTCCTGCAGCCAGAACCACTGCGCCACGGCCGCCTCGATGAGTCCGGTGGGGGTGTCGGCGTTGTATTCGAGCATCTTCGCCGGGCCGCCCTGGCCGTCGTATATGAAGTCGAACCGGCCGTAGACGTCCACGTCGGCGGCCTGCAGGGATTCAGCCGCCAGCTCCAGTGCCTGGGGGCCGATGCCGATGCTCCCCATGGCCCCGGTGGCCAGGAACTTCGCCGCCTCCAGGCACATCCGGTGCATGTCCTCGGCCGCGGCTTCAAGGGTCTCCACCTCGTCCATGCTGAACTCGTAATACGCCGATTCGTTCCAGTACTCGATCCGGCGCCCGTCGTCCATGGTGGTGGTGGAAAAGACCAGGCCCTGCTCTTCGATCTTCTGCTTCCAGCCGGGCCGTGGTTCGGATATCAGTCTCTTCACCGCTCAGCCTCCCGAGACCTTGCCGCCGCCGCCACTCGAGCCGCTCTTGGCGCTGGAACCAAACCCGCCGCGGCTGACCGTGCCGCCCTTGCTGCTGTACCCCGTGGAAGCCTTGGCCCCGCTGGGGATGGTCCGCGTGTAACCCGGCGCCGTGGACCTGTTCTGGCCCACCGGCGGGACGCTGGCCCCGCGGGAGTAGAAATACCAGGCGTAGACGCCGCCGCTGCGGCCGGCGGAGCTGTCGCAGTTGGTGTCCTCGACGCGCTCGCCGGTGTCGTCGTTGAAGCAGACCTGCGCGTACTCGGGGTCGTCCTCGTTGCTGGCCACCACCGCCGTGATGGTTCCCGCCAGGAGGGCCGTGACGCCCAGGCCCACCACCACCGTGCGGCGCTGGGAGCGCTTCTTCTTCGCCGCAGCGGCATTGAGCTGCTTTTCGCGCTCGCGGGCAAACGGGTCCACCAGGGGGACCGGCTCCTTGAGGAGGTCGGGGCGCAGCTCCGGCTTGGGGACCTGCCAGGGCGGCGGCTTGGCGGTTCCGCCTCCCTCCGGAGGCGCCTTTTCCGGGTCCTCTTTCGGGTCTTTTTCGTTCGAGTCCACGGCCGTCCCCCTCGGTTGTCCATACTCTTTGGGCGCAGCGCTGCACCCCCACCTGCAAGCCTCGACCCAGCGTAGTCCCTGCAAGACTGAGTTGACGAGATTGGCACCACCGGCAGGAACCCTAGACTGAAGCCATGGAACCAGCTTCTGTCCTCGCCGTCTGCCGCGTCCACCAGCTCCTGGGAGACCAGGGAAACGTTGGTGTCACGGCGATCGACAAACGCCCGTCCGACGGTCCCGTGAAGGTGCACAAGCTGGGCGTGCACGGGGACATCCAGGCCAACAGGGTCCACCACGGCGGCGAGGACCAGGCCATCTACGCCTACTCCCAGTCCGACGCGGATTTCTGGGCCGGGGCGCTCGGACGCGAGCTGCCGCCGGGGATCTTTGGGGAGAACCTGCGGGTCTCCGGCATCGAACCAACCAATGCGGTGATCGGGGAGCGCTGGCAGGTAGGGACCGACGTCGTCCTTGAAGTCACCTCGCCGCGCGTCCCCTGCGCCACCTTCCAACGCCGGATGAAGGAACCCCAGTGGGTGAAGCGCTTCACCGAGGAAGGCCGGGTGGGCGCCTACCTGCGCGTTATCCGCACCGGCACCATCCAGGCGGGCGATTACATCCACCGGACGTTCGTGCCGCGCCATGGGGTCACCATCGGCCGGTGGTTCAGCGCGCCCGACGCGGAGGCCGTCGAGGCCCTCCGCGATGCCGAGGCCGACGGCGAAATCAGGCTCCAGGACGAATACCACACCAGGTTCGAGGTACTGATGCGGCGGCTGGGGGAGTAGCCACCGCAAGCCCCGTGGCGCGCTGTCTCCGGGGCGTGTGCGCAAGCTCACCGCCGTCGCCGGGCCCTTGATTTCCCGCAGGCGGTGTCCGTCCTTTACACTTGAAATATCCCCCACTCCGGAAATCCCTTATTCCTGCCCAATTTTTGAGGCAGGACTGGCAAGTGTTGGGGCCCGCGCAAGCGATGCGGGCATTTTCATAGGGAGAGCCGGCTAAAGAAAACGCTGTACAGACTGCTGGGATAGCAGCCAAGAGATGCAGCGCGAAGTCCTGCCACGGGATTGCGAAAGCGCCGGACTTCTGTGACCGGCCGGTCAACGTCTGCCCGGCACCATCGGCACGTGTACTGCGGCTCCGCTCACCTCGGGTTGTGCCGCCTGGCCCCCTATGGATGAGGAATATCTCCCTATGCCCGAAAACCAGAACGAAACCACCGCTGTTGTCGAGGACGCCGCCGAGGCTCCCGTAACCGCTCCCGCCGCGGAAGCCCCTGCTGCCGAGGCTCCCGCTGCTGAGGCGCCTGCCACGGCCGCCCCCGCTGCGGATGAAGACGAAAACACCGTCAAGTTCGCCGATCTTGGCATCGATGGCCGCGTCCTGGCCGCCCTGCAGGACGTCGGGTACGAAAAGCCGTCCCCCATCCAGGCAGCCACCATCCCGCTGCTGCTTGAAGGCCGCGACGTGGTGGGCCTGGCCCAGACCGGCACCGGTAAGACTGCAGCATTCGCAGTACCGGCGCTGTCCCGCCTTGCCGAACTCCACGACCTCAACGGCCCCTCCCGGAAGACCCAGGCCCTGGTCCTGGCTCCCACCCGCGAGCTGGCGCTGCAGGTTGCCGAAGCGTTCACCTCCTACGCCAAGCACATTGATGACTTCACCGTGCTGCCGGTCTACGGCGGGTCCGCCTACGGCCCCCAGCTCGCCGGCCTCCGCCGCGGCGCCCAGGTGGTTGTGGGTACCCCCGGCCGCGTGATCGACCACATCTCCAAGGGTTCCCTGGACCTGTCCGAACTCCAGTACCTGGTGCTGGACGAGGCTGACGAGATGCTGCGGATGGGCTTCGCCGAAGACGTGGAGCAGATCTTCCAGCAGACCCCGGAGGACCGCCAGGTGGCGCTGTTCTCGGCCACCATGCCGGGCCAGATCCGCCGGATGTCCAAGCAGTACCTCAACAATCCGGCCGAGGTCCAGGTCAAGTCCAAGACCACCACCGGAGCCAACACCCGGCAGCGCTACCTCCAGATCATGGGCCCGCAGAAGCTGGACGCTCTCACCCGCATCCTTGAGGTGGAAGACTTCGACGGCGTCATCGCCTTCGTGCGGACCAAGATGGCCACCGAGGACCTGGCTGACAAGCTGAAGTCCCGCGGCTTCCAGGCTGCCGCCATCAACGGCGACATCCCGCAGCAGCAGCGCGAACGCACCGTCGACGCGCTGAAGGAAGGCCGGATCGACATCCTGGTGGCCACCGACGTTGCCGCCCGTGGCCTTGACGTCGAGCGGATCAGCCACGTGATCAACTACGACATCCCGCATGACACCGAGTCCTACGTGCACCGCATCGGCCGCACGGGCCGTGCCGGCCGTTCCGGCGAAGCGATCCTGTTCATGACGCCTCGGGAGAAGTACCTGCTGCGTTCCATCGAAAAGGCCACCCGCCAGCCGGTGGAACAGATGCACCTGCCCACGGCCGAGACCGTGAACACGCTGCGCCTGGGCAAGTTCGCCGAGCGCATCACCGAGACCCTCGCCTCCGAGGATGTCGCGGCGTTCCGCGACCTCATCGCCTCCTACGAGGAAGAGCACAACGTCCCGGCGGCAGAGATCGCTGCGGCCCTTGCCGTGATGGCGCAGGGCGGCCAGCCGCTGCTGGTCAAGGAACTGCCTGCCGCTCCCGAATTCCAGAAGCGGGAACGCTCCAAGGACGGCTTTGGCTCCCGCGGGCCCACCCGTGCCCTGACCGAGGGCAATGCCACCTACCGGATCGCCGTGGGACGCCGCCAGCGCGTCATGCCCGGCTCCATCGTGGGCGCCATTGCCAACGAAGGCGGCATCTCGTCCGCGCAGATCGGCGGGATCGACATCCGCTCGGACCACTCCCTGGTGGAGCTGCCCGCAGACCTGAGCGCCGAGCAGCTGCGCGCCCTGTCCCGTACCCGGATCGGCGGCGAGCTGATCCACCTCGAGCTGGACAACGGCCGCAGGCCTTCCGGTGACCGGGGCGCCTACCAGGGCAATCGCGGCGGCGACCGGGGAGGCAACTTCAAGGGCAACGGCGGATTCAAGAAGGAATTCCGGAAGAACGACGGCGAGCGGTCCTCCGCTGAGCGCGGCGGACGTTCCTACAGCGAGCGGTCGGAGCGGTCCTTCAGTGACCGGGGCCAGGCCGGCGACTCGCGCTTCGGTGGCCACGGCGACGGCTCCCGCAAGCCCCGCCACGGCGGCGACAGCGGACACCGCGACTTCAACCGCAAGGGCAAGTGGTAAACGCCCGGCGTTGAGGAATTGACGACGACGATGGGCCGGCTTTCGAGCCGGCCCATCGGCGTTTAAGCGCGCGGGTGTGGGACTCGCCACATTCGTGCCCCGGCGCGATGGTCCGTGGCCCCGGAAAGGTCCCTGGCGCCGTCGTCCTCCTTGCTGTCCATTCCCTCTACAACCCCGGAATTCCGCGGAAAAACAAGCTTTCGCGGACCCTAACAGAGCCCGTCCAACCGTCCGGGACGGGCTCCGGGCGCCGATTTGTTGGTGCGTAAATCTTCCGGTAGAGTATTTACTCGTTGCCCCCCTAGCTCAGTGGTAGAGCGCGTTCTTGGTAAGAACGAGGTCACCGGATCGATTCCGGTGGGGGGCTCTGGATGAGGGCCTGCGTCAAGGCGGTTTTGACCGGCTTGACGCAGGTTTTTCTCATTCGTGGCGGTGTAGCTCAGTTGGTTAGAGCGCACGACTCATAATCGTGAGGTCGGGAGATCGAGCCTCCCCACCGCTACAGGCTAAGCCCCCGGAATCCGCAAGGATTCCGGGGGCTTTCCTGTTCCCCGGATCGGCAGTAGCTTTGCAGCAACTGGCGGATGGGGGATTCGGTGGATGTTGTTGCGGCGGTCATGGAGCCTTTCCGGTGGCTGGTGTCCGTCATCATGGTGGCTTTCCACGACGGGCTGGGTTCGGCGGGAATGCCACCGGCAGCCGGCTCCACCTGGACCTTGGCCATTGTGGGCCTGGTCCTGGTGATCCGGGCCGCCCTTATTCCGGTGTTCCTGGCGCAGGTCCGGGCCCAGCGCAGGATGGGCCGCCTGCAGCCGGACCTGAAGGTACTGCAGGACAGGTACAAGGGCAGGACAGACCAGGCTTCACGGCAGGCCCTGGCCCAGGAGCAGATGGCCCTGTACCGGAAGCACGGCACCAATCCCTTCTCCGCGTGCCTGCCACTGCTGATCCAGGCGCCGTTTTTCCTGGCCCTGTTCCAGGTCCTGTCAGGGGTCTCCAACGCCTCGCAACAGGGGGCCGGCATCGGCGCGATGGGTCCGGCACAGGTGGCCCAGTTCGACTCGTCCAGCATTTTCGGGGCACCCCTGTCCGCGTCCCTGTTTCACGGCGGGGGTGACCCGGCCGCGGTGGCCGTGCTCGCCGTCGTCATGATTCTGGTGATGATCGCCTGCCAGTTCCTCACCCAGAAACTTGTGGCTGCCCGGACCATGGCCGGGCAGGATCCGGAGAGCCCGCTGGTCCGGCAACAGAAGGTCCTCCTCTACGTCCTGCCGGTGGTCTTCGGTGTTGGCGGGATCTTCTTTCCCATCGGCGTCCTGGCCTATTGGACGGTCTCCAACCTCTGGACCTTGGGGCAGCAGTACCTGGTGGCACGAAGTCCTGGGCATGGCTGAGTTCCACGGGCAGAATGGGCCCATGGCGCAGCTGATCTACTCCGGAATCATGTCCCTCGACGGCTACATCGCGGACCGGGACGGCACCTTTGCCTGGTCCGCTCCCGACGAGGAAGTCCATGCCTTCATCAACGACCTCGAACGGGACGTGGGTACGTACCTTTTCGGCCGCAGGATGTACCAGGTGATGTCGGCCTGGGAAACGTGGGACACATCGGATGAACCGGCCGTGATCCAGGACTACGCGCGGATCTGGAAGGGGGCGGACAAGGTGGTGTACTCGACCACTCTTGACGCCGCCGCGACGCCCAGAACCCGGGTGGAACGCCAGTTCAGGCCTGACGACGTGCGGCGCCTGAAGTCGGCCGGCGGCAAGGACATCACCATTGGCGGGCCCACGCTCGCCGCGCACGCCCTGAATGCCGGCCTCGTGGACGAGTGCCGGCTGTTCATCACCCCGGTGGCCGTGGGCGGCGGCCTGCGTTTCCTGCCGGACGGCCTGGAGTCCCGGCTCGAGCTCGTCGATGAGCGCCGCTTCGAAGCGGGCACGGTGTACCTGCGTTACAGATGTCTGACGTAGCAGGCAGAATGGGGGCATGACACGCATCGCCATCATTGGCGGCCACGGGAAAGTGGCCCTCCTCCTGTCCGCCCTCCTGACCGGGGAGGGCCACAGCGTCACCTCGTTCATCAGGAATCCCGACCATGCGCCGGACGTTACGGAGACCGGCGCCACGGCGGTGGTCCTGGACGTCGAGAATGCCACCACGGGGGACATCGCCGGCGCACTCCAGGGTCACGACGCCGTGGTCTGGTCCGCAGGCGCCGGCGGCGGCAACCCTGAACGGACCTACGCCGTTGACCGGGACGCTGCCATCCGCTCCATCGACGCCGCCATCCAGGCGGGCGTCAACCGGTATGTCATGGTGTCCTACTTCGGCGCCGGCAAGGACCACGGCGTCCCCGAAAGCAACAGCTTCTTCGCCTATGCCGAGGCCAAGGC
The DNA here is from genome assembly GCF_030209315.1 of Pseudarthrobacter sp. efr-133-R2A-89. Lineage (NCBI taxonomy): Bacteria > Bacillati > Actinomycetota > Actinomycetes > Micrococcales > Micrococcaceae > Pseudarthrobacter > Pseudarthrobacter sp. efr-133-R2A-89. The sequence continues at coordinate 144,804 of NZ_JARVSE010000010.1, forward strand.
CGCCGCGGACGAGTACCTGCGCGGTACCGCGCTGGAGTGGACCATCCTGGGCCCGGGTGCCTTGACTGACAAACCCGGAACCGGCCTGATCGACGTCGACCCGTCACCTGACGGGGACCGCGACACGTCCCGGTCCAACACGGCCATCGTGGCGGCGGCGGTGCTGGACCTGCCCCAGACCGCCGGCCGGACCATCGAATTCCGCGACGGCACCCTTCCGGTCTCGGCCGCCCTGGGACCGCGCGCCTAGGCGCCGGGCACGAGCCGGATGGATCAGCTCGCACTCATCATTGGCCTGCTGCTTGCCACCGTGGTGGCCGTGGGTTTGGGGGACCGGCTCCGGCTGCCGTACCCGGTCCTGATGCTGCTCCTGGCGGTGGCGTTGACGTTCATTCCAGGATTTCCGGACCTTGAGATTCCACCCGAGCTGATTCTTCCCATCTTCCTGCCGCCGCTGTTGTTCGCCACCGCCCAGCGCAGCTCCTGGGCCGTGTTCCGGGTCCGCTGGCGCACGCTGATCATGCTGGCCGTGGCCCTGGTGGTGATCAGTACCGCTGCGGTGGCCGGGGCGGCATGGCTGATGATTCCCGGCATCGGAGTTCCCGCCGCCATCGCGCTCGGCGCCATGGTGGCCCCTCCGGATCCCGTGGCGGTGGAGTCCGTGGCGGGCCGGGTGCACATGCCGCGGCGCCTGATTACCGTGCTGCAGAGCGAAGGCCTCTTCAATGACGCCGCCGCCATCGTCATTTTCCAGGCGGCCGTCGCCGCCGCTGTAGGCGGCACCAAGGTGGGGTCCGACGTCGTCCTGAAATTCCTGCTGGGCGCCGCGCTCGCCGTGGTGGTCGGCGTCGCCATGGGGTGGGTGATCGCCATGGTCACCAGGCTGGTCACGTCCATGGTTGCCCGGAGCGCGGTGACCCTGGTGGTGCCGTTCGCCGCCTACATCCTGGCGGAGGAGGTGCACGCGTCCGGTGTGATCGCCGTTGTAGTCACGGCCCTCGAAATGCAGCGCCACGCCCGCCCCCAGGACGCAGCCGAGCGCGTCACGCGGAACGCCTTCTGGGACGTGGTGGAGCTGCTGGTCACAGGGCTGGCCTTCGGCCTGGTGGGGCTGGAGATCCGGCACGTCATCCGGGATGAGGGTGCCGATATTTTCGGCATGATCGGGGTGGCGGCCGTGGTGTGCATCCTGGTCTTCGCCGTCCGGTTCCTGTGGCTGGCCGTCCTCGCCGCGGGTGCCCGGAAGCGCAAGAACGTCCTGCAGCCCACGTCGTGGAAGGAAGTCCTCATCCTGACGTGGTGCGGGATGCGCGGGCTCGCCACCCTGGCGCTGGCCCTGGCGCTGCCCTTGACCCTGGCAGACGGTGCGCCGTTCCCCGGCCGGGACTACCTGCTGGTTATTGCCTGTGCGGTGCTGCTGGCCACGCTGGTCCTTCCGGGCCTGACGCTGCCGTGGCTGATGCGCGTCCTGAAGGCCTCCGAGGACGGGACGGCCGAACGCGACGCCGTCCGGGTGCTGGCCGCGCGCGCCCAGGCCGCCGCCGTCGCGGCCCTGAAGCAGCACCACCTGATGAAGGACCTGCCGCAGGAAAAGGTGGCCCTGGTCAAGGAACGGATGCGCCGCCTGCAGGTGGAGCTGGCGGGCGGCAACCTGCCGGATGAGCCCTTGGCGGAAAAACGGAAGCGCGGGCGGGAACTGGCCGTCGCGGTCCAGACGATTGCGTTGGACGCCGCGCGGCAGGAAGTGGTGGCGGCCCGCAACGAACCGGACATGGATCCGGAGGTGGCGGACCGGGTGCTGCGCCAACTGGACCTGCGCACCATGATCATGCCGGAATAGCTACGCCTGCGCCGGCGGAACCAACTCCAGGTCGAGCGAATGCTTCTCCACATAGTCCAGGGCACAGCGCACCGCACCCACCGTCACGATCGCGTCCCCCAGCGGGGAGACGGACACCCGCGCGGGGGTGGCCGTGAAGTTGACCAGCCGTGCGGTAATGGGGCCCAGCAGCACGTCGGCGGAGTTGGCCACGCCGCCGCCGATCACCACCAGCTCCGGGTTCAGCAGGGTGGCCACGGTCCCCACCACCCGGGCCATCCTGTCCGCCAGCCGGTCCAGGATATCCCGGGCCACGGCGTCACCGTCCGCGGCGGCCGAGAAGACCTGCTCGGCCTCGACCCGGCCCGGCTGGAAAGCCCTGAGCACGGTTGGGGCGGGCCCGGCCAAGGCTTCCGCGGCCCAGGTCCGGGCCAGGTGGGCGATCCCGAAGGTGTCGCCCACCCCGTCCACCAAATCCAGGTAGGCAAGCTCCCCGGCGCTGCCGCGGTTGCCGTGCACCAGCCGGCCTCCTTCCACGATTCCGGACCCCAGCCGTTCGCTCGCCAGGATCACCACGACGTCATCGATCCCGGCGGCCGAGCCGAGCCACCGCTCGCCCAGGGCGGCCAGGTTGGCGTCGTTCTCGAGCAGCACGGTCCACCCCCGCGCCTCCTTCAAAGCCGGCCGCAGTCCCAGATCGAACAGGCCCCAGAATTCCTGCGTTGCCAGCACCTCCCCGTGCCGGTCCACCGGCGCGGCAACACCGGCGCAGACCGCCAAGACCTGGTCCGGTGCCGCTCCGGCGGAGCGCAGTGCCGCCATGGCAACGCCATCGATGAACGCAATGCGTTCCCCGGATCCCACCTCGCCGGCCTGGAACGGCCGGCTGGCGCGTCCAACGGTTGTGCCCCGAAGGTCCGAGACCACCACGGTGACCTTGGCGTATCCAATGTCCATGCCCAGCACCACGCCGGCGCGGTCGTTGAGTTCGAACCGGCGGGCAGGCCGGCCCTTCTGGTAGCCCCCGAACTCGCGCTGGTTCTCCCGCTCCAGGACCCAGCCCCGCCGGACCAGGTCCTCGCAGACGGCAATGGTGGTGGCGCGGGTCAGGCCGGTGGCTGCCATGACGTCCGTGACGGTTACTGCCGCGGCGGAGCGCATGAACTCAAGGACCGCGCCGGCACTGACCCGCCGCAGCAATTGGGGAGTCGCCGGAACCGGCTCAGGCATGCTGTTGACCTTCCTGCACAATGCACCAGATAATACTTGGGGAAGTAAATTTAGATCCAATATAAATATACCCACACCGACGAAAAGGACCGTTTCCTTGTCCACCACTGCCACGCTGGCAACCCTGTCCGACTCCGACCGCCTTGCCGATCCCAACTGGTGGCGCCAGGCCTCCGTCTACCAGATCTACCCGCGCAGCTTCGCGGACTCCAACGGCGACGGCATCGGTGACCTGAAGGGCATCACCGCCAAGGTGCCGTACCTGAAGTCGCTGGGAATCGACGCGGTCTGGCTGAGCCCGTTCTACCCCTCCGCCCTCGCTGACGGCGGTTACGACGTGGACGACTACCGCGACGTCGACCCCAAGCTCGGAACGCTGGCGGACTTCGACGAGATGGCCAAGGCCCTGCACGATGCCGGCATCAAGCTGATCGCCGACATCGTCCCCAACCACTCCTCCAACCGGCACCGGTGGTTCCAGGAGGCGCTGGCCGCACCCAAGGGATCCCCGGCCCGCGACCGCTACATCTTCCGCGACGGCAAGGGCCCCAACGGTGAGTTCCCGCCGTCGGACTGGGACTCGGTGTTCGGCGGGCCCGCCTGGGAGCGGATCACCGAACCGGACGGCACGCCCGGCCAGTGGTACATGCACATCTTCGCCAAGGAGCAGCCGGACCTGAACTGGTCCAACCGCGAGATCCGCGACGACTTCCTGAAAACCCTGCGCTTCTGGTCCGACCGCGGCGTGGACGGCTTCCGTGTCGACGTGGCGCACGCGCTGACCAAGGACCTTACCGAGCCGCTGCTGTCCAAGCTGGAACTGAGCGCGGCCAACACCGGCGTGGACGGATTCGACGACGGCTCGCACCCGTTCTGGGACCGCGACGAAGTCCACGAAATCTACGCCGAATGGCGTGAGGTGTTTAACGAGTACAACCCTCCGCGCACCGCCGTGGCCGAAGCCTGGGTGCACGCCACCCGGCGCGCCCGCTACGCCAGTCCGCAGGGACTGGGCCAGGCGTTCAACTTCGACCTCCTCCAAGCCGATTTCGACGCCGCCGAGTACCAGGAGATCATCACCCGCAACCTTGCCGAGGCCGCTGCCACCGGCGCCTCCTCCACCTGGGTGTTCTCCAACCACGACGTCGTCCGGCACGCCACCCGTTACGGCCTGCCGCAGATGGCCAAGGAGAAGGCCGGTGCCAAGGGCCAGGACGGCAAGGACTGGCTCCTCGCCGGGGGACCGCAGGACCAGCTGGACGTTGAACTCGGCGAACGCCGGGCCCGCGCCGCAACCTTGCTGATGCTCGCCGTTCCCGGCTCCGCCTACCTCTACCAGGGCGAGGAACTGGGCCTGCAGGAAGTGGCCGACATCCCCGAATCGGAACGCCAGGATCCGTCCTTCTTCCGCAACAAGGGCGTGGAAATCGGCCGCGACGGCTGCCGCGTACCCCTGCCGTGGAAGGTCGAGGGAACCTCGTTCGGCTTTGGCGATGGCGGCTCCCACCTGCCGCAGCCGGACTGGTTCAGCAAGTACGCCGTCGAGGCCCAGGACGGCACCGAGGGCTCCACCCTGGAGCTGTACCGCAAGGCCCTGAAGCTGCGCCGGGAACTGCTTACGGGTGAGGAGCTGGAGTGGATCGAGGCCGGCACAAAGGACGTGCTGCACTTCAAGCGCCCCAACGGCTGGCAGTCGGTGACCAACTTCGGGGACACGGCTGTCGACCTTCCCGCCGGTGAGGTGCTCGTCAGCAGCTCGCCCCTGGAGGACGGCAAGCTGCCGGCGAACACCACCGCGTGGCTGCGCTGATGCACGGCAGCCGTGGAACCGGGCGCCCCTGATGCAGGAACTCATCTACGGGTGCATGGGATTGGGCGGCAGCTGGTCTGACGAGCCGCATGAAGCCAAGCATGTGGACCAGGCCGCTGCCGCCGTCCAGGCGGCCATGGACGCCGGGATCACCCTGTTCGATCACGCGGACATCTACCGGAGCGGCAAGTCGGAAGCAGTCTTCGGCGAGGTGCTGGCGGCCACCCCGGGCCTGCGGGAGCGGATCCGGCTGCAGACCAAGTGCGGCATCCGGCTCAATGAACGCGGCCTGCAGACCCACTACGACCTCAGCCGGGAAAGCATCCTAGAACGGGTCAACGGAAGCCTCGGGAGGCTTAGGACGGACTTCGTGGACATCCTGCTGCTGCACCGCCCGGATCCGCTGGCGGACCCGGCGGAGGTCGCGTCCGCCGTCGGGCAGCTGATGGCCGAAGGCAAGGTCCGGCAGTTGGGCGTGTCCAACATGTCTGCCGCCCAGATCGAGGCTTTACAGGACCGGCTGGAGACGCCGGTGGTGGCCAACCAGCTGGAAATGAGCCTTCTCAAGCGGGCCTGGCTGGAAAGCCAGGTCCTGGTGAACCACCCGGAGCACCTGGATTACAGCTTCCCGCACGGGACGCTGGAGTACTGCACCCGCAACAACATCACCCTGCAGGCGTACGGGTCCCTTGCACGCGGCGCCTACACCGGGGCGGAGCTGGAAAGCCCCACCCCGGCAGAGGCCGCCACCGCCGAGCTTGTGGCGGAACTCGCGGAAGGGTACGGGGCCACCGGCGAGGCGGTCCTGTTGGGCTGGCTGATGAAGCACCCGGCCGGAATCGCGCCGGTGATCGGGACGGCCAACCCCGAACGCATCCTCGCCTGTGCGGATGCGGAGAGGGTGGCCGGTGCCATGACCCGCACCGACTGGTACCGGCTCTGGGTGACGGCACGCGGCAGCAACATCCCCTGACCGTTCCGCACCCTGTGGCGGCAGGTGCCTTGATGCGTGGCCATCAGGGCACCTGCCGCTTCCGTATCCGGTCACAACGCGTTTAGTTCGTATTGATCCTCACAAGCCGGCCGTTTTCTTCGCCGTGCCGCTTCCCGGGCGGATACTGTAGAAACCATGACGTCTACCATCGCCGCCGAAACCGTAAGGCCGGAACGCAATATCCCCGCAGAGATCGCCCGTTCGTGGCTGCTCGTCAATGCCATGAAGCCGGAGCTCTTCGACCAGTCGGCCGTGTCCCGCGCCGATTCGATCATCCTGGATATTGAAGATGCCGTGGACCCGTCGCAGAAGGACCAGGCGAGGGCCAATGTGGTGGACTGGCTGACCGCCGGCGGCCAGGCCTGGGTCCGGATCAACGACGCCACGAGCCCGTTCTGGGCCGATGACCTCGCGGGCCTGCGGGGCACCCCGGGCCTGCTGGGGGTCATGCTCGCCAAGACCGAGTCGGCTGACCAGGTGACCGAGAGCTTCCACCGCATGGACGGCAAGACCCCCGTGATCCCGCTGGTGGAGTCCGCGGTCGGCATCGAGGAAGCCAACAACATCGCCAAGGCCCAGGGCGCGTTCCGGCTGGCATTCGGTTCCGGCGATTTCCGCCGCGATACCGGCATGGCCGCCACCCCGGAGGCCATGGCCTACCCGCGCGCCAAGCTGGTCGTCGCCAGCCGCGTGGGCAACCTGCCCGGCCCCATCGACGGCCCCACCGTGGGCACCAACCACCCCATCCTGCGCGAGCAGACCGGCATCACGGTGATGATGGGGATGACCGGCAAGCTGTGCCTGGCCATCGACCAGACCCCGGTAATCAACGAGGTCATCAGCCCCACCCCGTCCGACGTCGCATGGGCCACCGACTTCATGAACGACTTCGAAGCCAACGGCCGCGTGATCCGTGACGGCTCCGACCTGCCCCGCCTGGGCCGCGCCGAGAAGATCATGAAGCTCGCAGTAGCCTTCGGGGTCCAGCCGGCCCTTTAACGCCACCCCGTTCCCGCAGGAGACCCCGTTGACCGATACCCCATACCTGGTCCACGGGGTCTTTTGGGATGGGGCACCCGCCTCCGCGGCAGCGCAGGCTTTCACAGCAGCGCACGACGCCGGCAGCCCGGTTTTGCGGCTGCAGTCACCGGACGGGGACTTCCGGGAGCTCGGCCTCCAGCCGCGGGCACGCCTGGGCTTCGAGGTGGTCCGCCCCGGCAAGTCCTGCCTGGGGCATACGGTGGTTCACTCGTCAACGCGCCGGGACCATATCCCTTGTGCCTCGGCGGCGGCCGCCGCCCGTGGAAAACAGTGCGAGCGGTGCTTCGTGCTGGACGAATCCCGTTTGATGCATGATTTCCACCGCGGCGGCCGGGTCACGCCCGGCTTACGGGACTACCTGATGCAGGAACACTGGCTGTATGTGGCCACCTTCGCAGGCGGCGCCACGAAGGTGGGAACGGCCTCCGGACCGCGAAAGTGGAACCGGCTGGCCGAACAGGGCGCCGCTGCGGCAACCTACGTCGCCAGGGCACGGGACGGAAGGGTGGTGCGCGTCCTTGAGGACCTGGTGACGGAGGAGGCGGGCCTGACCCAGCAGGTCCGGTCCGCGGCCAAGGCCGAGGCCCTGTTGTACCCCCTACCGGGTGCCGAGCTGACGGCCGTCAACGCCCGCGCCGCGGGCCAGGTGCGGGCGCTGCTGGCACGGACCGCGGTCGAGGGCTTCGATGCGGTGTCGGAGCAGTGGGTACGGCCGGTGCATGCCGGCGACCTCCATGCGGCCGGGCCCCGCCACGCGTACCCGCACCCATTGGACCGGGGGCGCCACGGCTTCGACGTCGCGTCGCTGAGCGGAGCGAATGCCCTGGCCCGGCTGGACGGCACGGACGCCGGATTCGTGGTCAACCTGTCCCAACTGGCCGCCCGGACCATCGTGCTGGGGGAGTACGCCTCAGCCGTGCCGGCACTGCAGGAAGCCCTGTTCTGACCCGCAGGGTTTGGCGGGCCGCCGGCCTCGGTAGACTTGGACGGTGCTGAACGAATTCTGGGCCACCGCGCCAACCCGCTACAAAGTCCTGGTCTTCAGCGCGATGGGACTGATTGCCGTGGGCATTGTCCTCAACCTCATCGGCAACACCGGCGGCAACCAGGGCCTGGCCATGGCTTCCCTGCCGCTGATCGGGCTGGGCCTGGTGCTGCACGTCGTCGGCATGGTGGTCCGCGGACAGTCCATCCGGAAGAACCTCCGCCGGTAGCGTTTTGGCGCACGTTTCCTGCCGCCAACGCGCGGGAGATAGGCTGGAATCCATGACTATCAATCCGGACCTGCAGGGCCGCAGCTACCCTGCCGCAGAGGTGTACGACGTTGGCCGGGAGAAAATCCGCGAGTTCGCCCGCGCCGTGAAGGCCACGCACGCTGCTCACTTCGACGTTGAGGCAGCCAAGGCGTTGGGCCACCGCGATCTCGTGGCGCCACCCACGTTCGCCATCATCATCGCCCAGCGGGCCGACGCCCAGCTCATTGAGGATCCGGACGCCGGAATCGACTTCTCCCGCGTGGTCCACGCCGACCAGCGGTTCACCCACCACCGCGCCATCGTGGCCGGAGACCGCCTCGTCGCGGAGCTGCACGTCGACGGTGTCCGGGCCATGGGCGGCGGCGCCATGATCACCACCCGCTCGGAGATCTTCGCCCTCGGCGACGGGGATTCCCGCGAGCAGGTCACCACCACCACATCGTCCATCCTGGTCCGCGGAGAGGGACAGTAACCATGCGCCCCAGCCTCACTGAACTCAGCCCCGGCCAGGACATCGGCAACCGCACCATCGAGGTGACCCGCACTGACCTGGTCAAGTATGCCGGCGCCTCCGGGGACTTTAACCCCATCCACTGGAACGAGGCTTTTGCTACCGGCGTGGAACTGCCCGGTGTCATCGCGCATGGCATGTTCACCATGGGCTCTGCCGTCCAGCTGGTCACGGACTGGGCAGGCGACCCTACCGCCGTCGTCGATTTCCAGACCCGCTTCACCAAGCCCGTCCTGGTCACCGATACCACGGGCACTACTGAACCCGGCGCCACCGTGGAGGTCAGCGGCATCATCGGAAAGCTCGACGCCGAGGCCAACACCGCACGGGTTGACCTCACCGTTGTGTCCGCCGGGCAAAAAGTGTTGATGAAGGCGCAGGCACTGGTCAAGCTGGCTTGACCCGGACCTGACACCTCAGCCCGGCCCTTTCACCGGCCTGGCTGCTTCATGCGGTTGAGAGAGGATGCCCGAAAGCATCCTCCCTCAACGTTTTTTATGGCACGTGTGGGTCAGGAAGCGGAAGCGGCGTTGTAGGCCGACTGGATGACCGAGCCCCAATACGGGCCGTACATGGTGGTGGAGTTGCTGCCGTAGCCATAGCTGTTGACCGAGTTCTGGTAACCGCCCGCGGAGGTGCCAATGAACCACGGACCGCCGGACGAACCGCCGGTCATGTTGCAGGGGATGCCTTGGGTGTTGAACTGCGGGTTGTAGGGATCGTTGGTGGCCGTGCCGGAGCAGCTCTTGAGGGTTTCCCCGTTGAAAGGCGGCGCGGCCGGGTAGCCGAATGCCTTGTAGGCGAGGCCGCGCGCGGCATTGAACCGGACACCGGAGGCGCCCACGACATCCGCGAGGTTGCGGCCGTTCAGCGGCGACATCACGGCGAAACCGGTGTCGTACTGCATATTGCCCGAGGAGCTCCACTCGGTGGGGGCGTAGAGGGCCCGGGCCGTCCACTTGCCGTACGGAGCTGACCCGTTGAGGTAGGCGGGGACGAACGTGAACCGGGTTGCGAAGGCGCCGGGACCCTCATTGATGCAGTGGCCCGCCGTGGACACCGTGCTCCGGTTCGTGGAGGCCACCGAGTTGGCCGAGCACACATAGTCTGTCCCGCCCAGGGTAAAGAATACTTTGCCGATATGCGGGACGGGGTTTTCGCTGGCGTTCGCCATCGGCTGGACCGTTGGATCCGATCCCTTGATTTTGGTTTCGCTGCCTGTGCTGGGCGATTCCCCCACGTAGGCAGAATTGCCCTTTTGCCGCTGCAATGCCTTCTTGGCGAGTGCATCGCCCGGGACGGCTGCCCGCATCCGCTCGGGCGTCCAGTAGTCGGCGGTGTCACCGGTTGTCCTGGTGCTGCTGATCCCGGGTGCTGCGTCGTTTCCGGGCGCGGAAGGTGCCGCTGTTGCGCCGCCGCCCGAGGAGAAAGCGAACACTGCGGCTGTCGATAGGCTCATGAGGCTCGTGGCCAGAGTCCTGGTGATGGTCATAGCTGTCCTATGCGGTTTGGGGAATGCGAACCCAGGTCTGTGATCCGCTGGCTCGAAAATACGCACATATGACAACTTTGTAAATATCCAACACTGAACTTGTTAGTTATTTGTTGATTCTGTTACTCCCCGCAAGGCGGGGCCGGGCCGGGGCGGCCTGGGCGTTCCCTAGTATTGTTGACGGGTGACTGCCACCATGCTTTCCCAGCTGACCACGTCCGCCGTCGGCGGCCCCGCCGGAACCTTCATAGAGGCCCGGACCGAGGGCGAGATCATCGACGCCGTCAGGACGGCGGATGCCGCCGGCGAGCAGCTCCTGATCATCAGCGGCGGCTCCAACCTCCTGGTGTCCGACGACGGGTACCCCGGTACCGTGGTGAAGATCGCCTCGGAGGGCTTCACCGTGAATGCTGAGGACTCGTGCGGCGGTGTGGCCGTGGTGGTGCAGGCAGGCCACAATTGGGACCGGTTGGTGGAGTACGCCGTTCGCCATGCGTGGTCGGGGATAGAGGCCTTGTCCGGAATCCCGGGCTCCACCGGGGCCACGCCCGTCCAAAATGTGGGAGCGTACGGTGCCGAAGTGTCCCAGACCATCGCCGCCGTCCGTACCTGGGACCGGGAACGGAACGCGGTGCAGACGTTTACCAACTCGGAGCTGGAATTCGGTTACCGGGACTCCATCCTGAAGCGGAGCACCGTTGACGGCTCCCCCCGGTACGTGGTCCTCACCGTTGAATTCCAGCTGCCGTTGGGCCGCATGAGCGCGCCCATCCGCTATGCCGAACTGGCCCGGTCCCTCGGGGTCGAGGTGGGCAAGCGAGCTTACGCCAATGACGTCCGCCGGGAAGTGCTGCGGCTGCGCGCCTCCAAGGGGATGGTGTGGGACGCCGCCGACAGGGATACCTATTCCACCGGGTCGTTCTTCACCAACCCCATCGTCCCGGCCGATGTGGCCGACACACTGCCCGAATCGGCTCCCCGCTATCCGGCGGGACAGGACGGACAGGTGAAACTCTCGGCAGCGTGGCTGATTGACCAGGCAGGGTTCGGCAAGGGATTCGGGCTGGAACCGGGAAGCGTGTCCGCGGGCCGGGCCTCCCTGTCCACCAAGCACACGCTCGCCGTCACCAACCGCGGCTCAGCCAGCGCGGCGGACATGGTGGCCGTGGCGCGGGAGGTGCGCACCGGCGTCGAACGCCGTTTCGGTATCCTGCTGCACCCCGAGCCGCTGCTTATCGGATTGGAACTCTAAGGGGATGTAACTCCGCACCACCGTGCCCCGGCCTAGGATGGGGCCATGGCTGCACGAGGTACACTGCGCGACCGCAGGATGATTGGCAGGCTGCGGCTCGCGTCGCAGCGCCTTGCGGGCGGAGGCGGCACGGTGCCGGAACTGGTCCGGTGGATGACTGCCATGCAGGCGCAGGACCTGCCCGCGGCCCTGTGGGCCGTGGGGGTGCGGCTACCGGGCGCCGGACTCACGGATGTGCGGGCCGCCATCGACACCGGCACGGTGGTGCGGTCCTGGCCGATGCGCGGAACGCTGCATCTGGTGGCCCCCGAAGACCTGCACTGGATGCTCGATCTGACCGCCGAGCGGCTCACCCGGAGCATTGCTGCCCGGCACCGCCAGCTGGACATTGCCTGGGCAGACGTTGAGAAGGCGCGGGACATCGCCCTTGACCGGATCCTGGCAGACGGCCCCATCAGCCGCCCCGAACTGTTCCGGGAATTCGACGCCGGCGGCCAGCCGACGCAGGGGCAGCGGGGCGTCCATCTCCTGGGCTCGCTCTGCCGGCACGGCTGGCTGGTGCTGGGGCCCCTGGCCGGGAACCAGCAGCTGATCGCCGCGTTCGACCAGTGGATCCCCTCCTCCCGCCGCCCGGACCGGGAGGAGGCCGTAGCGGAATTCCTGCTGCGCTACCTCCGCAGCCACGGCCCGGCCACCCTCCGGGACTTCGCCTGGTGGACGCAGCTGCCGCTGACCGAGGTGAGGTCCGCGCTCATGGAAGTCAGTGCGCAGCTGGTGGAGCTGGAATTGGAGGGGACCTCATACTGGATGTCCCCCGAGACGGCGTCCCTCCTCGATACCGGCCTGCCGGGCGCCCGCTCCGTGCACCTGCTGCCCGGGTTCGACGAGTTCGTGCTTGGCTACACAGACCGCGCGCCTGTCCTGGCCCCGGAGCACTTCGACCTGATCGTTCCGGGCGGCAACGGCATCTTCAAAAAGACACTGGTGGCCGCGGGAACGGTGGCCGGCACCTGGACGGTCCAGGGCACAGGCCGGAGCGCCGTCGTCGTTCCCGAAATGTTCGACGCAACCGCAACGTTTGGCCCTGCCGCCCAAAAAACGCTTGCGAAGGCCGCGCGGGAGTATTTGGAGTTCCTGGACCGCTAGGTTGTCGGAAGCGGCTTCGCAGCTGCCGGCGGCGTCCACCGCCGGGCGGCACGCTGCCCTGCAAAGGCACTCGCAGCGATCGTGACCAAGGCCCCCAGCAGCACTGCGGCGCCCTCACCGGGCAGCAGGACCCCCGTCCGGGTTCCGATGCTGGCCGCAGCCACCGGGATGCCAAGCTGGGCAGCGGACAGGACGCCGAGGATGGCCGGCACGCCGAGCAGGCGGAGGACCACATGAATGAGCAGGGAGCCGCCACCGAGGCACAGTCCCAGCAGGATCATGCCAGGGTGCGCCGACAAGTCCCTCAGGTTCAGCGAGGCGCCCAGGCACACAAAGAAGACGGGGCCCAGGAACCCGTCGCTGACCGCGAACAACTGGTGGGCAAGGCGCCGGGGCTCACCCACCGCCGCCACCACCAGGCCGAAGGCGAAGCCGGCCAGCATGATGGATACGTTATTGAGCACGGCGAGTCCGGCAAGGGCGAAGAGGATTGCCAGTTGGATCCGGAGTTCCAAGGCGAACCTCCGGTTTTCCGAAAGTTTATGCAGCCTGGCGCGGGCGCCGGACTGCTCGGCGCGTCGCAGCAGCAGGAACAGGACCACCGAGCAAAGCGCGACGGCGAGGGAGCCCACCGCGGCCCGGCCTGCGTTCGCAGGGTCCAGGGCAAGGGGGAGTGCCACGATGCAGGCGACATCCGCGATGGCCACCTGTGCCGTCATGGCCAGCACGGGAGGGCCGCCGAGGCCCAGTGAGTCAACAATCGGCAGCACCATGGCTGCTGAGGAGGAAGCGAGCAGGACCGCATAGAGCGGGGCATGGCCGGTACCGAAGGCCGCCGCCACGGCAACTCCGGTGGCGGCAGCCAAGACCGCAGCAACCCCCGCCTGCACCGCACCGTGGCCGAGGGCTGAACGGATCCGGGCGTCCCTCACGGGAACATGGGTACCGACGACGAACATCAGCAGCGCAAAGCCGACGTCGGACAGGAGCCGCAGTGTGGGGTCGGAGGCATCGACCAGGTTCAGCCCGCTCCGGCCAATGGCGACGCCGGCGAACAGCTCGCCCGCCACCACTGGAACCCGCCATCTGGCAGGCAGCGCCAGCAACGGGCCGGCCATGGCAACCACGGTGATCAGGGCGAGGACCAGGAATGCCATGATCTGCCTCCGCGGCGGCCGGGTCGGCTGTTACAGGTTGCCGGTGGCGATGTTGAGCATGCGGCGCAGCGGCTCGGCGGCCCCCCAGAGCAGCTGGTCACCCACGGTGAAGGCGCTGATGTACTGCGGGCCCATTTCCATCTTGCGGATGCGGCCCACCGGGATGTCCAGGGTGCCCGAGGCGGCAACGGGGGTCAGCTCCGCCATGGAGGCTTCCTTGGTGTTGGGAACCACCTTGGCCCACTGGTTGTCTTCGTCCAGCAGCTTCTCGATCTCGGCCACGGACAGGTCTTCGCGGAGCTTGAGGGTCAGTGCCTGGGAGTGGGAGCGCATGGCGCCGATACGGACGCAGAGTCCGTCCATGATCACCCGGTTTTCTTCGGAGGTGCCCAGGATCTTGTTGGTTTCAACCCCGGCCTTCCACTCTTCCTTGGACTGCCCGTTGCCCAGGTCCGCATCGATCCAGGGGATCAGGGAGCCTGCCAGCGGGACGCCGAACTGGGTGGCGTCGATGTCCGTGCGCTGATGGGCGAGGACCTTGCGGTCGATGTCCAGGATGGCCGACGCGGGGTCGTCCAGCTCCGTGCTCACCTCGGCGTTGAGCGTGCCGAACTGGCTGAGCAGCTCGCGCATGTGCCGGGCTCCGCCGCCGGAGGCAGCCTGGTAGGTCATGGAGGTGCCCCACTCCACCAGTCCGTTCTTGAACAGGCCGCCCAGGCCCATGAGCATGCAGGACACGGTGCAGTTGCCGCCAATGAAGTCCTTGGTGCCGTTGACCAGGCCCTTTTCGATGACGTCGCGGTTGATGGGGTCCAGGACGATGATGGAGTCGTCGCTCATGCGCAGGGTGGAAGCGGCATCGATCCAGAGGCCGTCCCAGCCGCGGCTGCGCAGCTCGCCGTGGACCTGCTTGGTGTAGTCGCCGCCCTGGGCGGTGACGATAATGGGCAGCTTGGCCAGCGTGTCGACGTCGAACGCGTTCTCGAGCTTGCCGGCGCCGTCAGCGAAGGACGGCGCGGCACCTCCCGCGTTGGAGGTGGAGAAGAACACCGGGTTGATGTTGGCGAAGTCGCCCTCGTCCTGCATGCGCTGCATGAGGACGGAGCCGACCATGCCGCGCCATCCGACCAGGCCGACGGAAGGGGTAGCTGCTGTAGTCATTCGACCAGTTTAGACTTCGGAACCAGCCGGGCGCAGTCGGTTACGTCACGCCCGGTCAGGCCCTGCCAGCTGTGCAGTTCACCCGTCACGGTGCGGGGGATACTCCGCATCTCGTTTGCTCCACCGGGCACCTGCTGCCGGGCGCGCGGTTCATTCAACGAGCGGTCCTGCTCCAGGTTCCGGAGCATGCCGCTCCTTCCGCAGTTTCTTGGCCCGATACTCGTCCCTCGCCATGCGGACGGTATACCAGGCTCCAAAAATGCCGAATGCAGTGAGGACCAGGGCGCCCCAAAACGGCTGGCCGCCGTCAGCCAGGGGCCTGAGCAGTATTACCAGGGAAAGGAGGGCCAAGAGCACCAGGACGCCTGTCAGGATGCCCATACCCCACCAGGTTTGGACCTGTACCTGGCCACGGCCTGGGGAAAACCCTATTTCGTCGGCGGGGTAACTGTGCAGTTCGCCGGTGCTGGTGGTTCGCAGCACCCGTTTTTCACCCCGTGCAAGCGCGGCCTTATGTTCGGCGTGGAAGGCATCGTTGCGCCGCCCACGGTCACTGTCGAAGGTCACTGCTGCATCACGTCCGTCGTCGTGCTGAACTGCTGCGCGCTGATCCTCGTTTGCCCGAAGTCGTCGCCCCCCAAAGTTACTGCCACCAGGATTCCCCCCAATATTCGTTCAACAGCCTCCCGGAAAGCTGCGTGCACCAGCCTGGCCGTCCCAAGGCAACCTCCAAGTTGGCCGGACCTAACCCCGGTCCGAGTGCTCCAACACAGCAGCTTTCCGGGCGCGCAGCGCGAAGAACGCCCCGAAGGTGAACACCTGGGTGACCACCACCAGCACGATGGCCCCGGCGATCTTGTTTCCGCCCAGGATCATGGTCAGCCCCACGATGGCGGACAGCAGTGCCAGCAGGGGCAGCAGCATGTAGCCCAGGACGAACAGGGTTTCCGGTTTCTTCAGCATGTTCCTAGCCCTCGGTCCGTGACCATTTGGTGAATCGGTAGCGTGTGCCGTTGGCGGCCGTCAGCCAGCCGTCCGGCGGGACGGAGGAAGTGGCCTCCCAACTGGGGCCAAGCTCCGGGGCGAACGTGTCGCCGTCGGCCTTCACGTCGATGGTGGTGACCACCGCGACGTTGGCGAGCTCAGTGGACTGGCGGAAAACCTCGCCGCCGCCCAGGATCCAGACGGTCTCGCCGCCGTCGACAAACTGCGACTCAAGGAGCGCGTCATCAAGGGAAGGAACCACGACGGCGCCCTCCGCCTCAGGCGTGCCGGCCCAGCTTTTCTGCCGGGTGATGACGATGTTCGTGCGCCCCGGCAGCGGACGGTACTTGTCCGGGAAGGACAGCCAGGTTTTGCGGCCCATGATGACCGGGTGCCCGGTGGTCAGCCGGTTGAAGTGCTTGAGGTCCTCCGGCAGATGCCAGGGCATGTCTCCTTCCATCCCGATGACCCCATCAGAGGTCTGGGCCCAGACCAGGCCCACGCCGGTTATGGAGGAAGCCAGTTCCTCCGTGAAGGACTGCGGATCGGTGAAGTTTTCGGTGCTCATACCGCGATCGGCGCCTTGATGGTGGGGTGGTGCTGGTAGCCCACCACGTCGAAGTCCTCCAGTGTGTAGTCGAAGATCGACGCGGGCTTGCGGGTGATCTTGAGCTGTGGATACTCGTAAGGCTCGCGTTCAAGCTGCTTGAGGACCTGGTCCATGTGGTTTTCGTAGATGTGGACGTCCCCGCCGGTCCAGACAAACTCGCCGGGTTCGAGCCCCACCTGCTGGGCGATCATGCAGGTGAGCAATGCGTAGGAGGCGATGTTGAACGGGACGCCCAGGAACATGTCAGCGGAGCGCTGGTAGAGCTGGCAGGAGAGCTTGCCGTTCGCCACGTAGAACTGGAAGAACGCGTGGCAGGGCGGGAGCGCCATGTCGTTGAGCTCGGAGACGTTCCAGGCGGACACGAGGTGCCGGCGGGAGTCAGGGTTCGATTTCAGGTTCTCGATGAGTTCGGCGATCTGGTCGATGTGGCCGCCGTCGGGGGTGGGCCAGGAACGCCACTGCACGCCGTAGACCGGGCCCAGGTCGCCGTCTTCGTCGGCCCATTCATTCCAGATGGTGACGCCTTGGTCCGTCATCCACTTGATGTTGGTCTCGCCGCGCAGGAACCACAGAAGTTCCACCGCCACGGACTTGAAGTGGACCCGCTTGGTGGTGATCAGCGGGAAGCTCTTGGAGAGGTCAAAGCGCATCTGGCGGCCGAAAACGCTGGTGGTTCCGGTGCCGGTGCGGTCCGATTTATGGGTGCCGGTGGCCAGGACATCGCGCAGGAGGTCTTCATAAGGCGTAGGGATGCTCACGCCCCAAGTCTACTGGGTGGTCCCAACGAAAGGCTGGCTTCGGGTCCCCGGGCAAGGGCGGAGACCGGGGCCACTGCGATCACTACGGCGGCGGCGGTCAACAAGGCGCCGAGGCCGGACGCCCCCTGCCACACCGCGTCCCATGGGCCCTGGGCGGAAGCTGCGTGCGGCCCAAGGTTGGGCCCCGCGCTCATCAGGAGCACCCCCGCTTGGGCAGCGAAGAAGGCTGTCAGTGTGCGCGCCACACGGTGTACCGTGATGGCCCGGAGGGCGGCGTCGAGTCCCGGGACCTCGGGGGCAACACTGCGGCGCCGCCTCGCAAGCACGACGGGGACGGCGGCGAGGAGCGCGGTGCCTGCGCCGGTCCACACTGTCACCTCCCACGTCTGCCGCACCGCGAGTTCCGCCTGCCGGCCTGCGACACAGGCGACCACCACCGCCATGACGGCTGCCGCCGCCACAAGAGCCACCATCAAGGCCGGATGCACGGGCTGCCGGGGCCAATGCCTGGGCAGGCCGGCCGAGCCATAATTGCGGTGCATCACCAAGTCCCCGAGTGAAACAACGGCCAGTATCGCAGCCGCCGAAACTGCCGCCACCGGGGCGGCGTGCCCCGTCACCGCCCACGGGACGAAAATGGCCACCGGCACGGGAACGAACGCCGCGAGCCCCATGGCCGGTCCCACTGACACAGCCAGCATCGTTTCGGGCCGGGCAGTGACCTGGGCGGACTTGAGGGGTGGCCGCTGGCCCTGGAGGGCGGGCGGGCGCCAGAAGAGCATCACCGCCAGGACCACCAGGTTCAGCGCACCGGCAGGATTGGTCCAACTGCTGGCTCCGGTGGCCGGATCGGGGCGCGCTGCGTGGTTTCCGGCGATCGCCCCCAGCCCGGACGCCACAGTTGCCACGGTCCGGAGGAGGCGGTTGCCGGCGATCGTCCGCAGGAGGTCGTCTTCCCTTGGGGTCAGCCCGGGGACTGGTGGCCGGCGGGCGGCCAGGGCCAGGACGAACAACGTTCCCGCCGCCAGGACGATGAGTGCGCCGCCCAGGTACGGTGCCAGCTCCTGGCCGGGGATGCGCCCCTCCCCGCCGAAGGTGGTGAAACCCCCATGGCCGTCGGGCCGTGACTCGTAGGCGCGGGAAGGGAAACCCGGGAGCGTGGACATCCATGCGATGTGCGCGGCGGCTCCCGCGAAGATGGCCGCCACCGTCCACCCAAGGCGGCGCGGAACGATGTCACGGATCCGCCGCCGGGATCCGCTTGGCGTGTCCGGCTTGGACTGCCGCCGTGGATAGCTCAGTTGCCCAAGGACATGCGCAGCCACGCAACCAAGGACAGGCCAAGCAAGGGCGGGAAGGATGGGCGCCGGGATTGCCGCTGAGTGGGGGAGGGGAATGATTCCCGCGTTCGCGGCGGGCACCAGGGAACTGGCAAGCCAGCCGATCAGCCCTGCCAGAAATGCGTGGCGCGACGCCGACGCCCTTGGGCTGCCCTCCCTCGCGCCCCGGATGACCAGCCAGAGGAGCCAATACACTCCACCGGCCAGAAGAAGCGGCCACAGCAGGGCCAGCGGTGGAACGTCGTCGAGAACAGCGATGGTGGCAGCGTGCACGTTATTCCCCCAGAACAGTGCGTGGTCCCTCCAGTCAAGACGGGCGGGAGCCGTCGGTCAAGCCGGTGTCCGGTTAGTCGTCGAACGGCTTGAACTGTTCCACAGCCACGATCCGCTTCTTCCCGCCATGGGT
This sequence comes from Pseudarthrobacter sp. efr-133-R2A-89, assembly GCF_030209315.1. Taxonomy (NCBI): domain Bacteria; kingdom Bacillati; phylum Actinomycetota; class Actinomycetes; order Micrococcales; family Micrococcaceae; genus Pseudarthrobacter; species Pseudarthrobacter sp. efr-133-R2A-89. The sequence continues at coordinate 163,771 of NZ_JARVSE010000010.1, forward strand.
TACATGGCACACCACCAGCTCGCCGGGGGAGAGGAAGGGCTCGTCCGCGGGCAACAATTTCGCCAGGTGCGAAGGCATGTGGCCGGCAAGCTGTTTGAGGACTGTCGGCAGGGCCGGCCGGTGGGTGCAGGCAACCACTGGCCGCTGCTTGTCAAAAAGGGATTCGATGACGGCGGCCGTTTTGCGCGGGCTTCGCTGGTGCCTGTGCTCGGTAAGGCCTTCGGCGAGCTTCACCTTCGCCCCGGTGGCCCGTGCGTACGGAGCAACGGTGGCAACGCAGCGCAGCCACGGGCTGGTGACCACCCGCATCGGCTTCCATGCCTGCAGGAGCCTGCCCACGGCCTGCGCCTGCCGTGTCCCGGTGGCAGCCAGCGGCCGCTCGCCCTCGGCCTTGCTCCACGACGAACGGGGTTTGGCCTTGGCATGGCGGAGCACCACCAGGGGCCACGTGTCCAGGGTGCCGCGCCCATGCGCGGCCTGCAGGTACTCCAAAGGAACGACGTCGGACGGGTTGGACAGCAGCCGGGCCGCCTTGTCGGGGCCGCACCACATCACGCTGTCCACCTCCTTGCCGTCCGGAACAAGGCCATTGCCGTTGACCTTGACCGCCCAGTAGTGGACCTTCTTGAGGCCGGAGGCGACGTGGTAGTGGATGGGCGGCAGGGGAATTCCCAAGGGCGCGTCGAGGCCGATCTCCTCGCGCACCTCCCGAACAGCGCATTCCGGAACCGTCTCGCCGTCGTCAATCTTTCCCTTGGGCCATGACCAGTCGTCATAGCGCGGCCGGTGGATCAACAGGACTTCCAGCCGGTCTTTGTTGACCCGCCACGGGATGGCACCCGCAGCCGTCACGGCTACGGGTTCCCCCGGGTGGTCAGTCTGGTCGGCTACGAGTGCATCGCTCGACAATGCGCTGCCTAGCGCCGGCTCAGGCTGCGCTGCCGCGGCCGGGACGCCAGCAACCAGGACTGGACATCCTCAAGCGGCTTGCCGTCGTCGGAAAGGTGGTGCCGGGTCCACCGGCCTTCGTTGTCCAAGTGCCAGCTGGACGTGTCCGGGTCCATGTAGCGCTGCAGGAGGTCAAGGACATAGGTGATGTCGTCCGCACTGCTCAACTGGACCAGTGCCTCCACCCGGCGGTCCAGGTTGCGGTGCATCATGTCCGCCGAACCGATGTACACCACGGGGTCGCCGCCATTGGCAAAGGCGAAGACCCGTGAGTGCTCAAGGAACCTGCCCAGGATGGAGCGCACGGTGATGTTCTCGCTCAGTCCCGGGACGCCCGGGCGCAGCGAGCAGATGCCGCGGACGATCACGTCCACCTTCACGCCGGCCTGCGAAGCACGGTAGAGCGAATCGATGATGGCCTCGTCCACCATCGAGTTCACCTTGATCTGCACCAGGCCGGGAACGCCCGCCCGCGCATTGCGGATCTCCGTCTCGATCCGGTCGATGAGTCCCGACCGGACGGACCGGGGCGCTACGAGCAGACGCTTGAAGGTGGACTTGGGGGCGTAGCCGGAGAGCTGGTTGAACAGCTTGGAAAGGTCCTCGCCCACCTGGTCGTTCGCGGTCAGGAGGCCCAGGTCCTCGTAGTACCGGGCCGTCCGGGGGTGGTAGTTGCCGGTGCCGATGTGGCAGTAGCGGCGCAGCCCATCAACCTCCTGGCGCACCACCAACGAAAGCTTGCAGTGCGTCTTCAGGCCGACGATGCCGTACACCACATGCACACCTGCCTGTTCCAGCTTCCGGGCCCAGGAGATGTTGGCCTGCTCGTCGAAGCGTGCCTTGATTTCCACCAGGGCCAGGACCTGCTTGCCTGCCTCCGCGGCGTCGATCAGGGCATCCACAATGGGGGAGTCCCCGGACGTGCGGTAGAGGGTCTGCTTGATCGCCTGGACCTTGGGATCCGACGCCGCCTGCTCCAGGAACGCCTGCACCGAGGTGGAGAAGGAATCGTACGGGTGGTGCAGCAGGATGTCCCGGCGCCGCATGGCGGCAAAGACGTTGGCGGCCTTGGAGGTTTCGGACTCGTTCAGGTACCGCGACGTGTGCGGCATGTGCTTGGGATAGTGGAGGTCGGCCCGGTCGATTCCGGCAATGACCGACAGGCCACGCATATCCAGCGGCGCGGGGACGGAATACACCTCGGATTCCTCCACCCCCAGCTCGCGGATCAGGAGTGCACGGATGTTCGGGTTGATGTCCGTGGTCACCTCAAGCCGCACCGGAGGGCCGAAGCGGCGGCGCAGCAGTTCCTTCTCCAGCGCCTGCAGCAGGTTCTCAGCGTCGTCCTCCTCCACCTCCACGTCCTCGTTGCGGGTAACGCGGAAGGTGTGGTGCTCCAGGACTTCCATGCCCGGGAACAGCTTGTCCAAGTGGACGGCAATGACTTCTTCGAGGGCAATGAACCGTGCAACCCGCCCGGGAACTGCGCCGGCCCGCGGACCGTCGATGGAAATCAGGCGGGGCAGCTGGTCGGGCACTTTGACGCGGGCGAAGAGCTCCTTGTCACTGACCGGGTTCCGGACCACGACGGCAAGGTTCAATGACAGCCCGGAGATGTACGGGAACGGGTGTGCCGGGTCCACTGCCAGCGGCGTGAGGATGGGGAAGACCTTCTCGGCAAACATCACGCTGAGCTGCTGCTGGGCGGCGTCGTCCAGCTCGCCCCACTGCATGACGTGGATGTGCTCGTACGCCAGTGCCGGGCGGATCTGGTCCGCGAAAACCTGGGCATGCCGCTCCTGCAGCCGGTGGGCTTCCTCGCTGATCCGCTCCAGCACCTCCACAGGGCTCAGCCCGGCGGGCGACGGAACGGCGAGGCCGGTGGCGATGCGCCGCTTAAGGCCGGCCACGCGGACCATGAAGAATTCGTCCAGGTTGGAGGCGAAGATGGACAGGAAGCTGACGCGTTCCAAGAGGTGAAGGGTAGGATCTTCGGCCAGCTCCAGCACCCTGGAATTGAAGGCGAGCCAGCTCAGTTCGCGGTCAAGGAAACGGTCCGGCCGGATGTCGCCCTCAGGCTGCAGGTTGGGCGCGAATTCCGGGATGTCGATGCGGTCCTGGGTGGCCCTCGCCGCAGGGACCTCGGAGGAGCCGAAACGCGCCCGGGCAGGCAACGCAACATCCTGGGACGTGGCTGTTCCGGAGGGTTCCGGGTTCATGGCTTCTCCTTATGGCTGGCGCTGTGGTGCCGGCGCTTCCGCCCCGCGCGGCTCCACTCCAACCTTACAAGCATTCACCGGCCCCACTGCCCTGTTTAACGCACCGCCGGGCTTTGTTCCGGCGCCCTTAACCTAGCCTGCTGCCGGGCCATACATGACGTCCATGTCCCACCGGGTGAACCCTAGCCGCCGGTACAGTGCAACTGCCGCCGTATTGTCCGCATCCACGTACAGCATGACCCCGTTGAGGCCGGAGTCGCGCAGGTGCTTGATGCCGGCGATCGTCAGGGCTTTGCCCAGGCCCAGGCCCTGCGCCTCCGGCGCAACACCCACCACGTACACCTCGCCGATGGCCGGATGCTCTCCGTGGCGCGGGTGGACCTTGGTCCAGTGGTAGCCGAGCAAACGGCCTTCACGGTCCTCGGCCAGGAAGAACCCGGCTGGATCGAACCAGTCCTCCGCCATCCGGGCGTCCAGGTCCGCGCGCGTCAGGTTTCCTTGCTCGGGGTGGTGTGCGAACGCCGCCCGGTTCGCCGCCAGCCAGGCCTCCTCATCCTTGCCGGGCACGAATGCGCGGATGGCCACACCGTCCGGCAGGCCGGCGTCGGGCAGCTCCGCGCCCGCCGTCGTCATCCGCATCTTCCACAATTCGCGCACCGGCGCGTAGCCGTAGCGGGCCGCGAGGTCCGCGGCAGCCTCATGGTTCCCGTGGGACCAGGCTTTCAGCCCGTCGAAGCCCCGCACCTCCCTGAGCGCACCCACCAGCCGGTCCGCCACGCCCTGGTTCCGGTAGGAGGGGTGCACGGCGATTTCCAGGACACCGTTGCCGTCCGTCTCGTCCACCACCACGGCGAACCCGGCCAGGTCCTGGCCGGTGGCGGGGTCGGAGTCCTCATCCGGCGCGTACAGGGCCAGCGTCAGCAGGGTGTGGTCCGGCGAGTCGCCGGCGCGCATGGTCACCAGGGTCTGTTCGGAGATCGAGGGATTGCCGTCCGATTCCTCGGCCGCCGCGAGGAGGTCGCGGCAGTCTTTCAGGAGTTGCTGGTCAACGCCGCCCCGGACAACATGGACGGGCCACTTCTGCGGATGCGCTGGAGTCATGAGCCAAGGCTATACGGCGAAGGCGCACAGGGCTCAGGCTTCGGTGAGTTCGTCTTCCTGCTGCCTGACCAGGGTGAGGCGGTAGCCCACGTTACGGACCGTGCTGATCAGGTTCTCGTGGTCCGCGCCGAGCTTCGCGCGAAGCCGGCGGACGTGGACATCCACAGTGCGGGTGCCGCCGTAGTAGTCGTAGCCCCAGACTTCCGTGAGCAGCTGCTGGCGGGTGAAGACGCGGCCGGGGTGCTGCGCCAGGTACTTCAGGAGCTCGAATTCCTTGAAGGTCAGGTTCAACGGTGCCCCGTTGACGCGTGCCGTGTAGCTTGCTTCGTCGATGATCACACCGGCGGCCCGGATCTCGCTCGGCGTGTCCTCCTGCTCCGGGACGGCCCTTGCTACGGACAGCCGGATGCGGGCTTCCACCTCGGCGGGTCCGGCAGAATCGAGGACGATGTCGTCAACGGCCCATGCCGAGGAAACTGCGGCCATGCCGCCCTCTGTCAGGATCAGGACGAGGGGTGCGCTCAGCCCAGTGGCCTTCAGCAGCTGGGTGAGGGAACGGGCACCCACAAGGTCTTTGCGCGCATCCAGCAGCACGATGTCACACGGGTCGGTCTCCAGCAGGGCAGTGGGTTCCGCGGGCAGGATGTGGACCCGGTGGTTCAGCAGCTCGAGGGCAGGCAGGATGTCCACCGAAGAACCGGTGCTGTTCGTCAGTAACAGGATGTGCGACATTGTTCCTCCAAGGGCCGTCCGCGCATCATTGGGCGACTGAACCGGATTCTCACCGGCCGGTACGGGCTTCCTGCGGGAGGTTGTTGGACCGTCAGCGCGCCGCCGGCCAGCCACCTCAGCAGGGAGCGTAGCTGAACTTTGAGTATACCCGGCACCCCCTTCCCAGCCACAGATTCGAGCCCCGGACAGGTACGTTTTGCGACATAAGCGGTTCATATAGGGCAGGATTGGACCAGGGCGGACCAGCCCTGCCACGAGGGGGCGGACCAGCCTTCCACCCGACGCCAGGATGGGAAATCAGCGCAGTGAGTGCACCGACAAAGCACAGGCCGGGCCCCGGATGACGGCGGAACTGCAGTCACCTGTGCGGTCACTTGGCTCCTGGACCATCGGGGTCGTCGGGATCGCCGGGCTCATTGCCATCATCGCCGGCGTCTATTCCTCCCCGGAAGCCCTCGCCGCCGTCGGCATCCTGATCGCCGCGGCCGTGGGCATCGGGTGGCCGCACTTCCTGCGCATCCCGGCGAAGAAGACCCTGGCCGCCGTGATCGCCCTGCCGGGCGCCGCCGCCGCGGTCTGCGCCTCCTTGGCTCCGCCCCCGGGCTACCTCGACTGGACGCCCGCCTTCGTCGCCCTGGGCATGATGGCCGTCTTCGTGGTCCAACTCATCCGCGGCACCGGCCAGGCCCAACGGCTGGAATCCACCCTGGGGTGCTGCGTGGGTGTCCTCCTGTCCTGCCTCGGCGCCGGCTGGATAGCCGGCGCCCGGTTCAACGGTGTCCGAGAAATGCTCCTGGTGGCCGCGATCAGTGCCGCCGTGGCGCTCCTCGCCGGACTCATCCAGTGGCCGGACAGCATCGTCGCGCCCCTGGGCGTTGTGCTGGCCGGCTTGGCAGGTCCGCTCGCCGGTCTGGTCCTGTCCGATATCGCTGTCCTGCCAGCCGCCGTCTTCGGCGTCATCGTCGGTGCGGTCCTGGCCAGCTTCCGCAGGCTGGCGACACTGCGCGGCGCACCGTTGAATATGCTGGCAGCGTTGAGCATGGGCCTGGCGCCGGTGTCAGCCGTCGGATCCCTGGCGTACTTCATAGACAAACTACTCATCTACTAACGGGTTAGGATTGCACCATGTCCGTACTTGCATTTGAAATCTTCTTCCTCGTCCTGCTCGGTATCGCGAGCGTTTCCATGGCCTGGTTTGCCGGTTTCGTGGTCTACCGCCTCTTCAAGGGCCAGAAGTAGCCACATCCTTTCCCCCTGCCGTATCTCGAGGTAATAGACAGTGCCCATTGAGATTCCCACAGACCTGACCCCCGAACTCGTCCCCCTTTCCTGGCTCATTGGTGAGTGGGAAGGACGTGGCCGGCTGGGCAGCGGTGACGAGGATTCCGAGCACTTCCTGCAGCACGTCTCCTTCACCCACAACGGCCTGCCGTACCTCCAGTACCGCGCCGAAAGCTGGTTGACCGACGACGACGGCACGCGGCTGCGGCCGCTCACCGTCGAGACCGGCTTCTGGGCGCTGGAGCGCAAGCAGCTGGACGCCGACGGCGGCCCGGGGCTGGTGCCGGCCGACATCGTTCCCGTGTTGAAAAGCGCCGACGAGGTGGAAGCGCTGCGCAACAAGGACGGCGGCTTCGACATTTCCGTATCCATCGCCCACCCCGGCGGCATCACGGAGCTGTACTACGGCCAGATCAAGGGACCACAGATCCAGCTGACCACCGACATGGTGATGCGCGGCAGCCATTCCAAGGATTACAGTGCCGCCACCCGGATCTTCGGCCTGGTGGACGGGAACCTTTTGTGGCGGTGGGACGTGGCAACGGGTGGAGAGGCCGGGAAAGGGCTGGAGGCCCACGCCTCTGCATTCCTGAAAAGAGTTTCCTGACCCGGAAAGGCACCGCCATGGAAGACGGAACGGAACACGCAGGCAAGCCCACCAGCTACAGCGACCTCAAGGCCGTCTTCTTCAACGGCACCCTGAAGAAGTCACCCCAGACATCCAACACCGAAGGGCTGATCACCATCAGCCGCCGGATCATGGAGAAGCAGGGCGTCAGCACCAGGCTCATCCGCACCGTCGATCACGACATTGCCTCGGGCGTCTACCCCGACATGACCGAGCACGGGTGGGCCACCGATGAATGGCCGGAGATCTACCCGGCAGTCCGGGAAGCGGACATCGTGGTGGTGGCCGGGCCCATCTGGCTGGGCGACAACTCGTCCCAGACCAAGAAGCTGATCGAGCGCCTCTACGCCCACTCCGGCCAGCTCAACAGCTTGGGCCAGTGGGCGTTCTACCCGAAGGTGGGCGGCTGCCTGATCACCGGAAACGAGGACGGCATCAAGCACTGTGCCATGAACGTCCTCTACAGCCTCCAACACATCGGCTTCAGTATCCCGCCGCAGGCCGACGCCGGGTGGATCGGGCCGGTAGGGCCCGGCCCCAGCTACCTGGACGAGGGCTCGGGCGGCCCGGAGACAGACTTCACCAACCGGAACACGACGTTCATGACCTGGAACCTCCTGCACCTTGCCAGGATCCTCAAGGATGCCGGAGGCTACCCGGCCTACGGCAACCTGCCCGGTGAATGGGCGGCCGGTACGCGGTTCGATTTTGAGAACCCGGAATACCGCTAGCGTTGGCTGAACCTTCACAACCCGGAATACCCCGCTGCTAAAGGACGTTGCCGCCAATATGAGTACGCCCAGCCCTTTGTTGTCGCGTCCCGGCGCCATTGAGGCCGCCGGCCCCGACGCCGGTGTCGCCGCCCACTATGGCGAGCCATTGCGCGAGCAGCGCGCACTCGCTGCCGGAACCGCCGTCGTCGACCTGTCACACCGTGGTGTGGTCACCGTTGCCGGACCGGACCGGTTGAGCTGGCTCAACACCCTCTCGTCCCAGCAGGTGGCAGCCCTGGCGCCGGGTGAGTCCAGCGAACTGTTGCTCCTCAGCGTCCAGGGGCGCATCGACTTTGATGCCAGGGTTGTTGACGACGGCGAGACCACCTGGCTGATCGTGGAGGCCGCCGAGGCTGCACCGCTGGCCGAGTACTTGAACCGGATGAAGTTCATGCTGCGGGTGGAGATCGCCGACGTCTCCGCCGATTGGGCCGTGGTGGGCAGCACCACAGCGGTTCCCGAATGGGCCGGACGCCTTGCCTGGCAGGATCCCTGGCCGCATGTCTCGGCGGGCGGGTACTCCTACGCCACTGTGTCCGAGGAAAGCCACCCCGGCCTTGAGCGTCCCTGGTTCGAATACCTCATCCCCGCCGCGGAACTCGAGGCCGCCGTCGCCGGCCGCCCGCTGGCCGGAGTGCTCGCAGCCGAAGCCCTCCGTGTCGCTGCCTGGCGTCCCAGGATCGGCGCAGAAACCGATGACAAGACCATCCCGCACGAACTCGACCTGCTGCGCACCGCGGTGCACTTGGCCAAGGGCTGCTACAAGGGGCAGGAAACCATCGCCCGCGTGCACAACCTTGGCCACCCGCCGCGCCGGCTCGTCTTCCTGCAGCTGGACGGTTCGCAGCACACGCTGCCCGCGGCCGGCAGCCCGGTCATGGCAGGGGAGCGCAAAGTGGGGACAGTGACAACCGTTGCCCAACACCACGAGATGGGTCCCGTGGCGCTGGCAGTCATAAAGCGCTCCGTGGCGCCGGATGAAATACTGACGGTCCTGGACGGCGATGAACCATATCCGGCCGTCCAGGAGCTCATTGTCGCCCCGGACGCCGGCCAGGTTGTCGGGCGGCAGACCGGATTCCTGAAAGGGCCTCGCTGATGACAGACCACACCGCACCGGGTACTGCCCCGGAGGCCGCGGAGGACAACGATGCCGCGGTGGCGCTGGCGCACTCGATCTTCCAGGCGGCCCGCGACGGCAACGACGCCCTGCTTGGCGCCTACCTTGAAGCCGGGGCACCGGCAACCATGACCAACGCCACAGGAGACTCCCTGCTGATGCTGGCCGCTTACCACGGCCACGCCGATACTGTGGAGCTGCTCCTCAAACACGGCGCCGACGCCAACACTGCCAATGACCGTGGCCAGACCCCGCTTGCCGGGGCCGCCTTCAAGGGCTACCCGGACGTGGCCCGTGTCCTGCTGGGCGCCGGGGCCGATCCGGATGCCGGAGCGCCGTCGGCCCGGGCCGCGGCGCAAATGTTCGCCCGCGCGGAGATCCTGGATCTGCTGGGCTAGCGCCTTCGCCGGGTCCGCCCGGCACCAACACCAAAATTTCAAAGGATGATCGAGTGGAAAACGTAGCGAAGCCCTGGCCGGCCCTGTGGTCCCTGGTGATCGGGTTCTTCATGATCCTGATCGACACCACCATCGTGTCCGTGGCCAACCCCCGGATCATGGAAGGCCTGCACGCGGACATCAACTCGGTCATCTGGGTGACCAGCGCCTACCTGCTGGCCTACGCTGTCCCGCTGCTCATCACCGGCCGCCTCGGCGACAGGTTCGGGCCCAAGAAGCTGTACCTCTCCGGCCTGGTGGTCTTCACGCTGGCCTCGCTGTGGTGCGGCCTGTCCGGCGACGTGCGCGTCCTGATCGCCGCCCGCGTGCTCCAAGGCCTCGGCGCCGCCATGATGACCCCCCAGACCATGGCGGTCATCACCCGGATCTTCCCGCCGGACCGCCGCGGCTCCGCGATGGCAGTCTGGGGCGCAACCGCCGGCATGGCGACCCTCGTCGGGCCCATCCTCGGCGGCGTCCTGGTGGACGGGCTCGGCTGGGAATGGATCTTCTTCATCAACGTCCCGGTTGGCCTGGTCGGATTCATCCTGGCGTGGCGCAACGTGCCGGCACTGAGCACGCACCCGCACAAGTTCGACATCCCCGGGGTCCTGCTCAGCGCCGTCGGCCTGTTCCTGCTGGTTTTCGGCATCCAGGAAGGCGAGACCTACAACTGGGGCACCATCACCGGCCCCATCAGCGTCTGGGGCCTGATCATCGCCGGCATCGTGGTGCTGGCGGCCTTCGTGGCGTGGCAGCGCTTCAACAAGGGTGAGCCGTTGCTGCCCCTGGCGCTCTTCAAGGACCGGAACTTTTCGCTCGCCAACATCGGGATCACCACGGTGGGCTTCACCGTGACTGCCTTCAGCCTGCCCCTGATCTTCTACTACCAGCTGGTCCGCGGCCTGACGCCCACGCAGTCCGCCCTGATGATGGTGCCCATGGCCCTGATTTCCGGTGGACTCGCGCCCGTCGTGGGAAAGCTGGTGGACCGCGTCAACCCGAAATACATCACCGCCACCGGGCTCGTGCTGATGGCTGTGGCGCTGCTCTGGAACTCAGCCCTGATGCAACCGGACACACCTATCCTGATGTTCCTGCTGCCCAGTGCCGTCCTGGGCTTCGCCAACGCAGGCATCTGGGCCCCGTTGAGCACCACGGCCACCAGGAACCTGCCGCCACGGCAGGCAGGGGCGGGTTCGGGCGTGTACAACACCACCCGCCAGATCGGAGCAGTCCTGGGCAGTGCCGCCATCGCGGTGCTGATCCAGTCTCGGCTTGCGGCGGAACTGCCCGCGGGAGGCCCGGGCGGATCCGCCGGCGAAGGCCTGGCGATGGGCGGCTCGCTGCCCGAATTCCTGCACGGCGGATTTTCGACGGCGATGGGCCAGTCCATCCTTCTTCCCGCCGGGGTGATCCTGGTGGGGGCCGCCGTCGCGTTGTTCTTCGCCAAGCCGCAGCCCGTCCAGGGTTGGGGAGCGCCGGCCGAAGGCCAGCCCTCAGCGAAGGTGGACGCTGGTCTGGATTCCGCCGGCTGAGAGGCCAAGCTTCCGGGCCAACGCCAGGCAGCCCGTGTTGCTGACGTCGGCGCGCCACTGCAGCGTCAGTCCCGCTGCGAGTGCTTCGTGGGCCGCGATGGAGCCCGCCAGGGAACCGAGGCCGCGCCGGCGCCACTCGGGGTCAACCAGTACGCCCATGTTGGCCAGCAGGCCTTCCCACTCGCCGTAGGCCCCGCACGCCAAGGGTACGCGCCGGCCATCCTGCTCGTGGACGATCGTGTACCGGTTTTCCAGGTCGGAGAGGCCAACCTCGTTGACGTCATCGGGCGGGCAGCGGCCCTCCAATTCGATTGCCTCGGGGTTGCCGTGGGAGACGGTGAGCTCGTCGGCGGGCTGCTGCAGGGGCAGGTCGTCCGCGAAGAACAGTGCCGCCGCGCCGAGGCCGTGACCACCCTGGTCCCGGGTGAGGGTCAGGAGGGTCACGTGCTGGGCCATTTCCTCATCCGGGATGCCGGCGGCGGCGTCGATCACGCTCTGCGGCCCTACGAGCACTGAACTTCCGAAAAGCCGCACGAACTCAACGGTCCGGGCTGACTCGTCCGCCCGCACAATCCGTTCTGCCGAGGCGAGTCCGGTCCCGAACGCGTCGTCGTCAAGGCCCAGCCGGCGCGCCCACGCCAACTGGATGATGGCAGCAGAGCCGGGATCGAGTGTCATGTTCCCAGCCTAGGGCGGCCCTGCGGCTTATCCGAACAGGACAGCCGCTTCGTCGTACCGGTTCTGCGGAACGGTCTTCAGCTGGCCCAGGGCCTCCTGGAACGCGACGTGGTGGATGTCGGTTCCCTTCAGCGCCACCATGGTGCCCCAGTACCCCTCCACCACGGAATCGATGGCGGCCATGCCCAGCCGGGTGGCCAGGACGCGGTCGAAGGCCGACGGTACGCCGCCGCGCTGGATGTGGCCCAGGATGGTTGCCCGGGTTTCGATGCCGGTCCGGGCCTCCAGCTCGGGTGCCAGCTGATCGGCAATGCCACCCAGCCGGGGCCGGCCGAACGTGTCCAGGCCGCGCTCGGAGTGCGGGCTCTCCCTGTGCTCGGGGACAAAGCCCTCAGCCACCACCACCAGGGGCGCGCGGCCGCGGGCATGGGCTTCATTGACCCACTCGGTGATCTGTTCGATGCTGACTTTCTGCTCCGGGATCAGGATGGCGTGCGCACCCGCGGCCATGCCTGCATGCAGGGCGATCCAGCCTACGTGCCGGCCCATGACTTCGGCGATCATGCAGCGGTGGTGGGACTCGCCGGTAGTGCGGAGCCGATCGATCGCTTCGGTGGCGATCTGGACGGCGGTATCGAAGCCGAAGGTGTAGTCGGTGGCGTCGAGGTCGTTGTCCACGGTCTTGGGGACACCGACAATCTTCAGTCCGGCGTCGGTCAGGCGCTTGGCGGCGGCAAGCGTTCCCTCACCGCCGATCGCGATGATGGCGTCGATGCCCAGCCGGTCCATGTGCGCCTTGATGGCCTCGGGGCCGCCGCCGTTTTCGAACGGGTTGGTGCGGGAAGTGCCCAGGATGGTGCCACCCTGTTTGGCAATGCCGCGGACCATGGTGCGGGGGATGTCGATGATGTCGCCCTCCACCACGCCGCGCCAGCCATCGAGGAATCCGACGAATTCGTGGCCGTGGATGGCGATGCCCTTCAGCACGGCGCCGCGGATCACGGCGTTCAAGCCGGGGCAGTCGCCACCACTGGTAAGGATTCCAATTTTCATGTTCAGCTCAAATCCTGGGAGAAGGTTTACAGGCAGAGCGCCACGCTGAGCTCACCTAGAAGTGTAGTGGGGTGTGTGGGGTACGACACAAACCGGTTACATGCGGTGCCCGTTCCGGAGGGTGGCAGCGGACAGGAAAAAGCCCCCGCCTCCGTGATCCGATCACGACGGCGGGGGCCTGGTCCCAGCGGGGGAGGTGCCTTCCGTGGCTACATCCGTGGCCCGTTGATCGAGCGGCGCTCCAGGAAGGTCTGCAGCGGGATCTCGTCGCGCTGGTCCGGCAGCACCACCCACGCCAGCAGGTAAAAGACGACGGCGGGTCCCGGAAGGAGGCAGAACAGCAGGAACGCGATGCGGACATAAGCCACGTCCACGTTCAGCTTGGCCGCGATGCCGCCCAGCACCCCGCCGAGCCAGCGCTGCGGGCCGCGCTTCAGGCCAAGGCCCCTGACAATGCCGAAGAACTTATCCATGGTTCAAGACTTCCTTTTCATTGGGTCGTTGTCACGTTTGCGGGCAGAGAGCAGGCCGCCGGCCACCAGGGCCACTCCCGCGCCGATCATGAGGCCGATCAGGACGTAGGTCCCGTTGAGGGTGACGATGCCCAGTTGCGCCACGATGATCAGCGCGGCCAGAGCCAGGACGATCAGGCCCCACACCACGGTTCCCACCCTGGCAGGTGCCGCCCCGGCAGGCTCCTGGCCCGCCGTCGTCGGAATGTTGCTGTCCATGTCAGTTTCCTTCCTGGATAGTGACGTTGCTGAAGGTGCCATCGATCCGCACCACCAGGTGGTTGCCGGGTTTGTCCGTGTTGTAGCTGCTCTCGCGGGTGGTGGTCCCGCCGCGCTGGCCCGTGGCCTCGTTCAGGTTGCCCATGGTCATGTCCGCCTTGATATCCACGGGCACGTTCTGCGGGATCACCACGGTCACGTTGCTGGCGGTGATATCGAGCGGAACCACGACGTCGGAGGTCAGGGGGGCGGAGGGGGACAGGTCCGTGAGGTTCACGGTTCCCCGTCCGGCCGTGATGTCGATGCCGCCGCGCGCCTCCTCGATGCTGGCGGGATTCCAGTCCACCTGCTGGAAGCGCATCCTGCCGTCGTTCGCCACGTTGTAGACGCCGCCGGTAACCAGGGCGATCACGGCGAACAGGCTCAGGATCCCCGAGGTCCGGCCGCGCAGTCCCGCCACCAGGATGCCAAGGCCAAGGACTGCCGCGGCGCTGGCCCAGACAATCGCGTTGCCGGAGCCGCCAAGGTCGATGACATGCCCGGCGTCCAGAGCCTTGAGGCCCCCGCCCACCAGCAGGGCAGAGCCGGCGGCGATGGCGACGGCGGGGGCACCCGGTCCGGCCGGCCGGGGCTTGGGCGGCCGCGGCGGAACCCACGGCGCCGGGTATCCGGTCCCGCCGGGAACCCCGCCGCCGGGACCGCTGGGGCCGCCGGTCCCTCCGAACGCCCCCGGGCCATTCCCTGCGGGCCCGCCGGCGGTGCCGCCGCCATAGGCGGGCGCCGGAGGGAACCCCTGGGTTGGGCCGGACGGGGTGGCCGCGGAGAATGACGACGTGTGTTCGGAACCGGGCCGTCCCGCTGTGTACGGCACCCCCGGAGCCGCCGGAGCATGGCCCGCCACGGTGGGACGTGCCTTGTTGCGCTGGGAGAGGTGGTAGATCAGGAAGATCGCACCGGCCACCCAGAACACGGTCCAGAGGAGGCCGCTCAAGCCGTTATGGCTCCATCCCCAGAAACCTCCGCCCAGGCCGGTAAATCCGAGGACGGTGGCGATCAGTGCGCCCGTCATGCCACTGGACCAGCGGCCCGCGCCGGCTTCTTGGACATGGATCCTGCCGTCGGGTTCCGGGAGGAAGGCCCAGGCCAGGCCGTAGAGCAGTACGCCGATGCCTGCCAGGAGGGTCAGGACAATGAGGGCGCCGCGGATGATGATGGGGTCCACACGGAGCCGGTGGGCTATGCCGCTGCAGACGCCGCCGATCCAGCGGTCGCTGCCACGGGAGATGCCCTGGCTGCGGATCCAGCCGAAGAAGTCGCTTGAGGCTGCTGGCGGGGTGGGGCCGGCGTGGAAGGCATAGCCCTGTGCCGGGTCGGCAGTGGGGGGAGCGGTGGGGCCGCCCTGCGAACCGGCGGGTCCGTCCTGGGCGGGGCCCGACTCCGGGCCGGTAGGATTCGCGTTTGAGGCCGGCAGCGGCTCGGTGGGCTGCTGGCTGCCGGAACCGGGCAACAGCCCGGCTGGGTGTTCGTCGTCGGGGGAAGGGGTCTGCGAGTTCATACCTCGATCCTCCCGTCCGGGCCCGGCGCCGCTCTACTGGGGGAAACCCTGAACGGTCCCTGAGCCACCCCCGGGAAAGCGCAGAACCCGGTCCGGGCTACCCTGATCCATGCTTGGATTGATCCATGACAACCCTCCCGGCGCGGCCGCCCCTGGCCCGCAGCAGTGACCGGGTCATCGCCGGTGTGTGCTCCGGCCTGGCCCTGCACCTCGGGTGGCCCGTGAAGACCGTCCGCTGGGGCATGGTCCTCGCGTCCTTCGCGGGCGGGGCCGGCCTGGTGTTTTACGCGTGGCTCTGGATTATGGTTCCCACCGCGGATGAGGCTGCCCGGCGCAATACCCGCCGCCCGGCGTCGCCCATTGCCCCGGCGGTGAGCCGGCCCCCCGCCGCAACAACGGACGACGACGGAACCCCCTCGGGTGCCACAGGTTCCGTCCCGGGCGGTACGGTCCCACCCCCCGGCGCTCCCTGGTTCAGGGTGCGGGGGATGCGCTATGGCAAGGAGATCCTGCTCGGTAGCGGGCTCCTGCTGGTCGCCGGGATCATGATCGCCCAGTTGCTGGGCGTGGATGTGTCCCTGGGCACCCTCATCCCCGCCGCCGCCGTCCTGGGTGGCGCCTCGATCGCTTGGATGCAACTGGACGAGACCCGACGGGCGGGACTGGTGGACAAGACCAAAGCGGACCAGGCCGGCGGCTGGGGCCGGTTGGCAGCGGGGCTGGCACTGGTGGTCGCCGGTGTCCTGGTGATGGTGTCCGGCTCGGGTTCCTGGGAACAGACGTGGCTCGCGCTGCTGGCTTCCGTGGCCGTCCTGGGCGGCGTGGTGCTGGTCTTGCTGCCGTGGGCCTTGAAATTTTGGCGGGACCTCGAAGCCGAGCGCGCGGGCCGCATCCGGGAAACGGAACGCGCGGAGATCGCCGCCCACCTGCACGACTCGGTCCTGCAGACGCTCGCCTTGATCCAGCGGCGGGCGGGCAACGAGCACGACGTCGTCCGCCTGGCCCGCGCGCAGGAGCGCGAGTTGCGTGGCTGGCTCTTTCAGGACCACGGACGGGAAAGCGGGCAATTGTCGGACCGGATCAAGGCCGCAGCCGCCGAGGTGGAGGACCTGCTTGGCAACGCTGTGGAGGTGGTCACGGTGGGTGACGCCGCCATGACGGAGGCCCACGAAGCCTTGGTCCAGGCCAGCCGTGAGGCGATGCTTAATGCCTCCCGGCACGGCGGCGGAACAGTGTCCGTGTATCTTGAGGCTTCGGACGGGCAAGCCGAGATCTTCATCAAGGACAGGGGCCCCGGCTTTGAGCTGGGGAACGTTCCCTCGGACCGGCTTGGCGTCCGGGAATCGATCATCGGCAGAATGAAAAGGCATGGCGGCTCGGCTGCCATCCTCAGTACGGATGACGGCACCGAGGTTCGGTTGAGGCTGCCGGCAGCGGAGAACGCGGAAGGGAAACCATGAGCACCATCCAGGGAGCAGGGGGCGCAGCCGCCCGCCCGGCCAAATCCGTGCGGGTGGTGATCGTGGACGATCACGCGATCTTCCGCTCCGGGCTGAAGGCCGACCTCGACGCCAGCATCCAAGTGGTGGGGGAGGCCGCCACCGTGGAACAGGCCATCGCCGTGATCGCCGAGCAGCGGCCCGACGTCGTCCTCCTGGACGTTCACCTGCCCGGTGGGCTGGGCGGCGGCGGCCGGGAAGTCATCGCCGGCTCCGCGCCGCTCCTCTCCGCCACCCGCTTCCTGGCCCTGAGCGTTTCCGACGCCGCGGAGGACGTGGTGGCGGTGATCCGCGCCGGGGCCAGGGGCTATGTCACCAAGACCATTTCCGGTGCCGAGATCACCGATGCCGTGTTCCGGGTGGCCGGCGGCGACGCCGTGTTCTCGCCCCGCCTGGCCGGGTTCGTCCTGGACGCGTTCGGAACCGCCCCCGCGGACATTGCGGACGACGAGCTGGACAAGCTGTCCGCACGCGAACTGGAGGTCATGCGGCTCATCGCGCGGGGCTACAGCTACAAGGAAGTGGCCAAGGAACTCTTCATCAGCATCAAGACGGTGGAAACCCATGTGTCCGCGGTGCTCCGGAAGCTGCAGCTTTCCAGCCGCCACGAGCTGACCAAGTGGGCCGCCGAGCGCCGCCTCCTCTAACCAACGCCCGCTCACCTTTGACGCCTTAAACCCCAACGCCCGCTCACTTCCTCAAGGAAAGTGAGCGGGCGTCGGTGTCTAACCGGCCGGAAGTGAGCCGGCGTCTACTGGGCCTTGCCCAGGAAGTCCTGCAGGCGCTGGACGCCGGCGGCGAGGTCGTCATCGCCCAGTGCGTAGGAGAGGCGCACGAATCCGGACGGGCCGAACGCCTCGCCGGGGACCACAGCCACCTCTACCTCATCCAGGATCAGGGCGGCCAGCTCGGCAGACGTCTGAGGCGTGGCGGTGCCGGACGCGGTGGGGAATTCCTTGCCCAGCAGCCCCCGGACGTCCGCGTAGACGTAGAAGGCGCCCTTCGGCGTCGGGCATTCCACGCCGTCGATGGCGTTCAGGCCGGCAACGATGGCCTTGCGGCGGCGGTCGAAGGCCACCTTCATCTCATCGACGGCGGTCAGCGGACCGGACACGGCGGCGAGTGCGGCGATCTGCATGATGTTGGAGACGTTGGACGTGGCGTGCGACTGCAGGTTGGTGGCGGCCTTGATGACGTCGGCGGGGCCGATCATCCACCCCACGCGCCAGCCGGTCATCGCGTACGTCTTGGCGACGCCGTTGAGGATGACCACCTTGTCGCCAAGTTCTGGGGCCGCCGTGGCGATGGAGGTGAAGGGGACGCCGTCGTAGGTGAGGTGCTCGTAGATCTCGTCCGTGACAACCCAGAGGCCCTTTGCTGCGGCCCACTTGCCGATCTCAGCCACCTGCTCCGGCGAGTAGACAGCGCCGGTGGGGTTCGACGGCGAGACGAACAAGAGGATCTTCGTCTTGTCGGTGACAGCCGCTTCCAACTGCTCCACGGTTACCAGGTAGTCCTGCTCGGGCCCGGCGAAAACTTCCACGGGCACGCCGCCGGCCAGGCGGATCGCCTCGGGGTAGGTAGTCCAGAACGGGGTGGGCACGATCACTTCGTCGCCTGGATCCACCAGGGTGGCGAACGTGTTGTACACGGCCTGCTTGCCGCCGTTGGTGACCAGCACCTGCGAGGGGTCGACGGTGTAGCCGGAGTCCCGGAGGGTCTTTTCGGCAATGGCCTTCTTCAGCTCAGGCAGGCCGCCCGCGGGAGAGTAGCGGTGGTACTTGGGCTGGCCGGCTGCTTCGATGGCGGCCTGGACAATGTAGTCCGGGGTGGGAAAGTCGGGTTCGCCCGCGCCGAAGCCAATAACCGGACGGCCTGCTGCCTTGAGCGCCTTCGCCTTGGCATCAACGGCAAGGGTTGCGGATTCGGCAATTGCGGATATGCGCTTGGAAACGCGGGCGGCAGACATGGCAGGTCCGTTCTTCGCTTGCAGCCGGAAGGCTGGAATGTGGGTTTCGACGAGTTCTACTCTAAGCTGTTCAGCGGACCCTCCGGGGAGCCGGTTTGGATTTGTGACTGCTGACTGCTGCACAAGTCGGACCGGCCGGCGGATGGGCCGGGTCGGGCCGGTTTTACCTACGCGGACTTCTTGCGTAGACTGGTTCACCGGTGTTGAAACACGGATGATGGCGTGCGCCCCAGTTCAAACTGGTGCATGGGTCGTCAAAGAGTGGCATTCACTCCATAGGGTAGTGGCGCAATTGGTAGCGCAGCGGTCTCCAAAACCGCAGGTTGCAGGTTCGAGTCCTGTCTGCCCTGCGCAAGCTGTCTCCGGGCGAAAGCCCGGAGCAGGCGCAGCAACCATGGTTCTGATCAGGGCCGGGTAATCCACCATTGCAAAGATGAGCGAGGACCAGGTGACCGAAACAGCTGCCAGCAGCTCCAAGGGCCGCCCAGCTAAGAAGGAAGCCAAGGCAAGCTTCTTCGCCCGCATTGCTCTCTTTGTCCGCCAGATCATTGGCGAACTCAAGAAGGTTGTGGCCCCCACCCGCAAGGAACTGATCAACTACACGCTCGTGGTGCTGGTGTTCGTGGCCATCATGATGGTCATCGTCAGCCTGCTGGACATTGGTTTCGGAACCGCTGTCAGCTGGATCTTCGGCGGTACCGGCTCGACGGACAGCTAAGGCTGGATGGTCCGCAGGCCGAGTGTTTCATCCGGGAAACCGGAAGCGAAGCGCCGGCGTGCGGAATTGAGCCATTTAAATAGGCATGTTAGGCAATGAGGAAGCAGGAGACCAAGTGTCTGAGCAGGAGCTCGAGGTAACCGAGTCTGGGCTGGAAGAGTCCCAGGACGTCGCGGCAGAAGCCGGTGAAGAGTCCGAGGTTGAGTCCTTCGCGCCCGAATCCGACGACGCCGGCTCCGATGCTGACGGCGCCGCCGGTGAAGAAGCCGACGCTACGGAAGACGGCGACGACGAGTCCGCCGACGCCCTCGCCGCCGCAGCGGCCGCCGCAGCCGCTGATCCCGCCGAGGAATTCAAGGCCAAGCTGCGCCGCCAGGAGGGTGACTGGTATGTCATCCACTCCTACGCCGGTTACGAGAACCGCGTGAAGGCCAACCTTGAAACCCGCATCCAGACCCTGGACATGGAAGATTACATCTTCGAAATCCAGGTGCCCATGGAAGAGGTCGTGGAGATCAAGAACGCCCAGCGCAAGGTGATCAACCGCGTCCGCATCCCCGGTTACGTCCTGGTCCGCATGGACCTGACCGACGCCTCCTGGGGCGCCGTCCGCCACACCCCCGGCGTGACCGGCTTCGTGGGCAACGCCCACAACCCGGTCCCGCTGCGCCTGGACGAGGTCTTCTCCATGCTCGCCCCTGTCTTCGAGGAAGAGCAGGCCGAGAAGGGCAAGCCGGTCAACAAGCAGAACCAGGCTCCCGTGGCTGTCGACTTCGAGGTCGGCGAGTCCGTCATCGTCAAGGAAGGCCCGTTCGAGACCCTTCCCGCCACGATCTCCGAGATCAAGCCCGAGTCCCAGACCCTCGTGGTGCTGGTCTCCATCTTCGAGCGCGAAACGCCCGTCACCCTGGCGTTCAACCAGGTCACCAAGATCTGACCAACCGAGAATTCGTTCCGGCACCGCCCGCTTAGCGGCACCGGAACGGCCGGCCGCCTTGCCATGGCGGCCACAAACCTGAGGCACGCTCCTGTGCCCCAGGACGTTATTGAGAGAAGGACCCTACATTGGCTCCCAAGAAGAAGGTCACCGGCCTCATCAAGCTGCAGATCCAGGCAGGTGCCGCCAACCCGGCCCCGCCGATCGGTCCCGCGCTTGGCCAGCACGGTGTCAACATCATGGAATTCTGCAAGGCGTACAACGCTGCGACGGAAGCCCAGCGCGGAAACGTCATCCCCGTGGAAATCACGGTCTACGAGGACCGTTCCTTCACGTTCATCACCAAGACCCCGCCGGCTGCAGAGCTCATCAAGAAGGCTGCAGGCGTTGCCAAGGGTTCATCCACCCCGCACACCGTCAAGGTTGCCAAGCTGACCCAGGCCCAGGTCAACGAGATCGCCTCCACCAAGATGGAAGACCTCAACGCCACCAGCCTCGAAGGCGCAGCCAAGATCATCGCCGGCACCGCCCGCTCCATGGGCATCACCGTCGAGGGCTAACCACCCTTCCCGCTGTCCGGCGTCAAGGTAATTGACGACGACGGGCGGCACCGCCGGGACACCGGCACCAAACACAATGAAATGTCGGGCATCCGGGCCGGATAACGAACCGGACCACCGACTGTGGCAGGGCCCAGCGCGGTCCGCAGACCACAACTGCACAAGGAGAAATAAGCAGCATGGCAAAGCGCAGCAAAGCATATGAGGCAGCAGCCGCCAAGATCGACGCGGAGAAGCACTACGCACCGTTCGAGGCAGTAACGCTGGCCAAGGACACCAACCCGTCCAAGTTCGACGCAACCGTCGAGGTGGCTTTCCGCCTGGGCGTTGACCCCCGCAAGGCCGACCAGATGGTCCGCGGTACGGTCAACCTGCCCCACGGTACCGGTAAGACCGCCCGCGTCCTGGTCTTCGCCACGGGCGACAAGGCTGAGGCAGCAATCGCAGCCGGCGCCGACTTCGTTGGTTCCGACGACCTGATCGAAAAGATCGCCGCCGGCTGGACCGACTTCGACGCAGCCGTTGCCACCCCTGACCTCATGGGCAAGGTTGGCCGCCTCGGTAAGGTCCTTGGTCCGCGTAACCTGATGCCGAACCCGAAGACGGGCACCGTGACCCCCGATGTCACCAAGGCCGTCAACGACATCAAGGGTGGAAAGATCGACTTCCGCGTCGACAAGCACTCCAACCTGCACTTCATCATCGGCAAGGTGTCGTTCGACGCCATCAAGCTGGCCGAGAACTACGCAGCAGCCCTGGAAGAGGTCCTTCGCCTGAAGCCGTCTGCTGCCAAGGGCCGCTACATCCAGAAGGCCACCGTTGCCACCACGTTCGGTCCCGGCATCTCTGTCGACCCCAACGTCACCAAGGTGCTCACCGAGGCCTAGTCCTTGATGAAAGTTCCTGCCCCGGGCTGAGCCCGGAGCATCAGGAGCCCGCCCCGACGCGCGTGCGCCGGGGCGGGCTCCTTTGTTGTCCGGCGTATTTGCCTAAGCTGGCTGCATGGATAATCAGGATGCCCCCGGCGTCCCGCCCTGGCCTGTACCTGGCGCACTGGTGATTGCCGCCGTCGTGATCCCTGCCGCCGGAAGCGGCCCGGGTCCTTCCGGTATGTTGGCGGACTTCCGGGAATGCCAGGCCATGCGGGCGGCGGAGGACTTGGCCGTGTGGGGAACCCTGGAGCGCTGCCTTACAGACAAGGAGGCGCTTGAGTACTGGCGTGGCAACCCGTATGAAGAACGGCATCTCTTCCTGGCCCGGATCGGCAGTGAACCGGTGGGCCTGTGCTCGGTGACCTTCCCGTTGCGGGACAACACGGCCACGGCGGGCATCGAGGTCCTGGTGGTTCCCCGCTGGCGACGCCGGGGGATCGGGCGTGCGCTGCTGGGCCATGCCGAAGCCGTGGCCCACGCCCGCGGCCGGTCATCCCTCGGCGGCTTCCATGAAATACCCCTGGGCGCTTCGGGACATGGCACCGGTGTTCTGGCCGCGAAGTCCGGGACCGGACACTTGCCACTGGACCACCCCGCAACCGCGTTTGCCGTGTCCGCCGGCTACCGGCTGGAACAGGTGGAACGCTCCAGCCGGCTGGCCCTGCCCGTGCCCGGTGACCGGCTGGCCCGGCTGGAAGCGGAAGGGCTCGCGCATGCAGAGTGTTACACGCTAACGGCCTGGAATGATCGTTGCCCGGAAGAGCTTGTTGCCGCCTATGCACGGCTCAAGGTCCGGATGAGCACGGATGCCCCCACCGCGGGCATGGACTGGGAACGCGAGGACTGGGACGCCGCCCGCGTCCGGGAAGACGAATCGGCCCTTATCCGCAGTGGTGTCCAGTCTTCCGTGGCGGCCGCCGTGCACGGCCACACCGGCGAGCTGGTGGCGTACACGGTCCTGACCTGGCGCCCGGAGGTGCCGGAGTCGCTGATCCAGCAGGACACCTTGGTGGCGGCGGAGCATCGCGGGCATCGGCTGGGCATGCTGGTCAAGGCGGCCAACCTCCGGCGCGCGCAGGAAAAGTGGCCCCCGGCGCGCTCGGTCCTGACATGGAATGCCAGCGAAAACCAGCATATGCTGGCGATTAATACCGCACTTGGATTCAAGCCCGCTGGCTATGAAGGTGAGTGGCAGAAACGGCTGGGATGATGCCCGAATGGCGATAGACGTAAAGATCGAACAGCTGTGGATTCCGGATTCCCTGGACACCCCGGACGCAGCCGACTTCCTGGCCGCCGTCGAAGTGGGCCGCAAAGTGCGGATGCAGACCTGGGGGAGTGACGATCTCGCCTACGGTCCGCTGGAGAAACTCCTTGAGTTCGCTGATCCCTATGAGCGGCAGCTGATCCTCGTCGCCAAGGTGGACGGAGACATCGTGGGCACTGTGGACATCGCGCTGCCGCTGACGGACCACCTGGACCTCGCCGAACTCACCCTGGACATCCTGCCCGAGTTCCAGCGCCAGGGAGTGGGCCGGCGCCTGCTCGAGGCGGCCGAGCAGCTGGCCCGGGGCGAGGGGCGCACCATGATCCTGGTGGACACCAACCACCCCGGCGCATCGCTCCACGAATTTGGTCAGGCCCAGTTGGTCCCGGGCACTGGCCAGGGGTTCGTTCCCTTGGAAAGCCGGGAGGTGGAGTTCGCGCAGCGGACCGGCTACACACTCCAGCACATCGAGCAGTTCAGTTCCTGCCTGCTTCCCCTTGACACAAAACTGGTGGCAGACCTCCAGGCTGAGGCCGAGGAAGCCAACGCGGGCCGGTACCTGCTGCACCATTGGACGGACCGCTGCCCGGACCAGTGGCTGGAGGCCGTGGCTGTCCTGGAGAACCAGGCGGGTGCCGACGTCGACCCCTCCCTGGACGTGCCGGTTGAGCAGGACATGGTGTTCGACGGCGGGATCCTGCGTGAGGCCGAAGACGTCGCCATCGCGCAGGGAAGGCGGACGGTGGTCACCGCCGTGGAACACATCGCCACGGGATCGCTGGTGGGACTGACCACCATCACCGTGCTGGCCCACCGCGCCGACGTCGTTTTCCAGGACGATACTCTGGTCCTCCAAGAGCACCGCGGCAACAAGCTGGGCCTGCTGATCAAGGTGGCCAACATGGAGCGGCTCAGCGAGCAGTTCCCTGATGCCCGCATCATCTACACCTGGAATGCCCCCGAGAACCGGTACCTGCTCACGGTCAACAAGCAGCTTGGGTTCCAGACGGCAGGGGTGACGGGTATCTGGCAAAAGGAACTTCCCACCTTGCGGACCAGCACCAGTTGACGCCCGATTTGGCGTAGCGGCGCCCCCTCACGTAAGCTGGGAGTACCAAAGACCGTCGGTTGTTGGAAATCCACTCTCCTGTTCATGGCTCAACTCTGCAGTTGTGCGCCGGAGGTCACAGTAGGTTTCCGGACGAAGGACCCTCAACGCAGGGCGGCCGGCGCAGGTGAACGAAGCAAAGCTCCACGGCGAAGTCGTGTTGAGCCAAGCCCCGTGCATCTGCGCGGGGCGTTTTTAGTTTTAGCTCTCTTGAGCGGGGACCGTCGAATACCGGCACTATCCCCGGAAGGAGGGTTATGGCAACGCCTACCAAGGTTTCAGCAGTAGCTGAGATCACTAACGATTTCAAGGAATCGAACGCCGCTGTCCTGACCGAATACCGCGGGCTCACCGTTGCACAGCTCAAGCAGCTGCGTGTTTCTCTCGGCCAGGACACCAAGTTCGCGGTCGTCAAGAACACCCTGACCGCCATTGCAGCCAAGGAAGCCGGCGTCGAAGCATTCGACGGCCAGCTTGCCGGCCCCACTGCAATCGCGTTCATCAAGGGTGACGCAGTTGCCGCTGCCAAGAGCCTGACGGATTTTGCCAAGGCCAACAAGCAGCTGGTCATCAAGACCGGTTACTTCGAGGGCAAGGCATTGGACGCCACCGAGGTTGCAGCCCTGGCTGCCCTCGAGTCCCGTGAGTTGCAGCTCGCCAAGGTTGCGGGCGTCCTCAAGGCACCCGCCGCCGCAGCCGCACGCATCATCGACGCACTGCGCCTCAAGCTTGAAGAAGAGAACGGTGCACCGGCAGCTGCCGAAGCGCCTGCCGCTGAAGAAGCTCCCGCCGCTGAAGCCGAGGCACCTGCCGAAGCTGCCGCTGCCGAAGAGAACTAATTCTCTTTACCCCACCAGACTCCGGTGTCAGGCCCGGCTCCGCGCCGTTCGGACACCACAACAGGAAGGACGCCAACCATGGCGAAGCTCAGCAACGAAGAGCTCATTGAAGCTTTCAAGGAACTGACCATCATCGAGCTCTCCGAGTTCGTCAAGCTCTTCGAAGAGACCTTCGAAGTTACCGCCGCTGCTGTTGCAGTTGCCGGCCCCGCCGGTGGCGGAGCTGCTGAAGAGGTTGAAGAGAAGACTGACTTCGACGTCATCCTCGAATCTGCCGGTGACAAGAAGATCGCCGTCATCAAGGAAGTTCGCGCCATCACCTCCCTCGGCCTCAAGGAAGCCAAGGACCTGGTTGACAGCGCCCCCAAGGCTGTTCTCGAAGGCGCCAACAAGGAAGCTGCCGAGAAGGCCAAGGAGCAGCTCGAGGCTGCAGGCGCCACCGTTACCCTCAAGTAACAACGCCTTTTCCTCGGGAAACCCCGCCCCACTGCGAGCCAGTTGGGCGGGGTTTCCTGCTTTAAGCGGAGATGGAAGGGTCAGCCGGGATCTGAGATGTCGGCGACGACGGCACCCAGGGCTGCGGTCAGCGAGTCGGCGTCAACGAACGCACTGTAGCCGTGGGCTCCGGCGCCCATGGAGATCTTGCGTCCGGTGATCGTGGCGTCGGCATAAACAGGCCAGGCAGTGGTGCTGCCCAGCGGCGTGATGGTGCCACGCTCGTAGCCGGTCGCTTCCAGGGCAACGTCTGCCGGCGGCAGCGAGAGCTTATTGACACCCAGCAGCGACCGGAGTTTCGGCCAGGAAATCTGACGGTCGCCGGGAACCAGGGCGAACAGGAACGAACCGTCCTTGTGCTTGACCACCAGAGACTTCACAATGTCGGCCGGAGGGATGCCCAGGATATCGGCCGCCTCCGCGAGGCTGCGTGCCTGCGGACGTTCCACGACCTCAACGTGCAGGCCGCGCGCGGCGGCGTCGGCCATGAAACGTTCCCGCCCGACGCCGTCCGTTCCGTTTGCGGTCAGGCCCGCCATTAGTCGCGGTAGAGCAGGAGCGCTTCGCCCTGCCCCCCTCCACCGCACAGGGCCACCGCGGCCTTGCCCGTCCCGCGGCGCTTCAGCTCATGGGCGGCGTGCGCGGCCAGCCGGGCTCCCGAAGCCCCGATCGGATGCCCCAGGGCGATCGCCCCGCCGTGGATGTTGCACTTTTCGAGGGGGTAGTCCAGGTCCTTGAGCGACTGCACGGCAACGGAACCGAAGGCCTCGTTGATTTCGATGAAGTCCAGGTCGGCCGTGCCCCAGCCGGCTTTGCCGAGGGCGTTCATGATTGCGTGCGACGGCTGTGAATGCAGGGAGTTGTCCGGTCCGGCAACCTGGCCCGGCTTCCCCACGACGGCCAGGTAGTCCAGGCCGTGTTCGTCGGCGTAGGCGCGGGAACAGAGCACCAGTGCGCTGGCGCCGTCGGACAGGGGAGAGGAGTTGCCGGCGGTGATGGTCCCGTCCGTAACGAAGGCGGCGCGCAGCCCGGCGAGCGACTCCACGGAGGTGTTGGGGCGCACGCCCTCGTCACTGTCCACCACCAGGGGCTCACCCTTCCGCTGCTTCACGCTGACCGGGGCGATTTCGCCGTCGAACGTTCCGTTCTTTGCCGCCAGGGCCGCGCGTTGGTGGGACTGTGCCGCCACGTTGTCCTGGGAGGTCCGGTCGATGCCCAGGGTGAGGTTGCGCGTCTCGGTGGACAACCCCATGGACTCGCCGTCGAAGGCGTCGGTCAAGCCGTCGTGGGCGGCTGCGTCCAGTGCTTGGATGGAGCCGTAGGTCCATCCCTGGCGGGACCCGGGGAGCAGGTGCGGGGCCCGGCTCATGGATTCCTGGCCGCCGGCCACCACCACGGCGGCTTCGCCGGCCCGGATCATGCGGGCGGCGTCGATCACGGCGGTGAGCCCGGAGAGGCATACCTTGTTGACCGTGACGGCGGGGACGTTCCAGCCGATCCCGGCGCCGATGGAGCTTTGCCGCGCAGGGTTCTGGCCGGCACCGGCCTGCAGTACCTGGCCCATGATCACGGCTTCCACATCGGCTGTATCGATGCCGCTGGCCGCCAAAGCAGCCTTGATGGCGTGGGTGCCGAGGTCCACCGCCGTCAGGCTGGACAGTTGGCCGTTGATGCGGCCCTGCGGGGTCCGCGCTGCTGCAAGGATGACAACGTCACTGTTGTCAGGAGAGTTGCCCATGGTCATCACTTTCAATCCGATTCAGGTGTAAGCCACCAAGGCTATCGTGAGCCTGGTCACCCATATACTCAAACGCCGGAACGCCTGTGGGCATTCCGGCGTCCCGGTTGCTGCAGGATTCCTCCCCTCCGGGCGGGCGGGCAGGGGAGAGGTCCCCATCCCGGAGTTGTGCACGACGGCGGCGGCTTGCGTAGGGTGGTGGGCGAGGCTTTCCAGGGGGACACCGGTTCCGGGGCCGTGACGGACGGAGCGAGAACTTGAAGACGACATTTGCCGCAGCAGCCCTTGCCGCCGCTGCCGCGCTCACCGGCTGCTCGGTATCGACACCGGCGCCGGCGGAGTCAACGCAGTCGTCCGCTTCGCCCTCGGTCCGGTCCAGCGATGCCAGCACGCCCCGTGCGTCAACAGGCGCCGGCAACGCGGCTGCGGGTGCCAAGGAAGCCTGCGAACTCTTCAACAAATTGTTCGCGGACTACGCTGCGGTTTCCCCCACCGATGCAAAGGGCTACGAGGACGTCTACTTGAAGGCCCAGGACGCCAAAGGCACCGTTTCCGGCGACCTTGAGGGACTCTTCGCCTCGCTCAGCCTGCTGGCGATCGACCACTCGGCTGCCGCGGAGTCCGGCGGCACGCCCGCCCAGGAGTCCAAGGACGCGGTGCGGGATGCCGTCTTCGCCAATTCGGGGACCTGCACGGCGGAAGGCGTCACGCTGCGCCTGTAGGGCGGCGGGTGCACAGCGCGAAAACGGTGCTTGCAATCCGGCCGGATGTGGGGTAGACACGTAGGTTGTTTTGCCGTATCGTAGATATTTGCGTCTTCCCTGTTTACCTTCAGCCTTCATATAGCGGTGGGCTTTGCCTGGCAGCTGGCAATCAACGTGCCGTGACAACGTCACAGCATCGTCAGCGCGGGTCCCGGGTCATATAGCGGAACCGGATGGTAGCGCTGCGGAGTCACTCCGCAGGGTGCACAGCGGGGGAGATCTGAAAACGCCTGAAGGTCTGTGGAAGGATCCCTCTTGGTCGCCTCGAGCACCTCTAATAACGAAACCGCTAACACCGCCGACAGCACTGATGGTGCCACTCGCCGGCTCTCATTCGCAAAGATTCACGAACCTCTTGACGTTCCGAATCTGCTTGCCCTGCAGACAGACAGCTTCGACTGGCTGGTCGGCAATGAGCGCTGGCAGGCACGCGTGGCAAAGGCTGTCGAAGAAAACGATCTCAGCGTCGCCACCACGTCCGGCCTGTCGGACATTTTTGAAGAGATCTCCCCGATCGAGGACTTCCAGGGCACCATGTCCCTGAGCTTCTCCGATCCGGAGTTCGCTGACCCCAAGTACACAATGGCCGAGTGCAAGGACCGGGACGCAACGTACTCGGCTCCGCTGTACGTGAAGGCCGAGTTCATGAACAACAACACGGGCGAAATCAAGCAGCAGACCGTGTTCATGGGCGACTTCCCGCTGATGACCGAGAAGGGTACCTTCGTGGTCAACGGCACCGAGCGTGTCGTCGTCTCCCAGCTGGTCCGTTCGCCGGGCGCCTACTTCGAGCGCGCCGCCGACAAGACCAGCGACAAGGACATCTTCACCGCCAAGATCATCCCGTCCCGCGGTGCCTGGTTCGAGCTCGAGATCGACAAGCGCGACCAGGTCGGTGTCCGCCTCGACCGCAAGCGCAAGCAGTCCGTCACGGTCCTGCTGAAGGCCCTCGGCTGGACCGAAGGCCAGATCCTCGAAGAGTTCGGCCAGTACGACTCCATGCGGGCAACCCTGGAGAAGGACGCCACCGAAACCCGCGAAGACGCCCTGCTGGACATCTACCGCAAGCTGCGTCCGGGCGAGCCGCCCACCGTCGAGGCTGCCCAGTCCCTGCTGGACAACCTGTACTTCAACTCCAAGCGCTACGATCTGGCCAAGGTTGGCCGCTACAAGATCAACCGCAAGCTCGGCATCGACCGCTCCCTTGGTGACAAGGAAGCCTCGGTCCTGCACGTTGAAGACATCGTTGCCATGATCAAGTTCCTGGTCGCGCTGCACGCCGGCGAGAAGACCATCAAGGGCACCCGCGATGGCCAGGAAGTGGACCTGCGCGTCGAAATTGACGACATCGACCACTTCGGCAACCGCCGCATCCGCGCCGTCGGCGAGCTCATCGAGAACCAGGTCCGTACCGGCCTGTCCCGCATGGAGCGCGTCGTCCGTGAGCGTATGACCACCCAGGACGTCGAAGCCATCACGCCGCAGACCCTGATCAACATCCGCCCTGTGGTTGCAGCCATCAAGGAGTTCTTCGGAACGTCCCAGCTGTCCCAGTTCATGGACCAGAACAACCCGCTCTCGGGCCTGACCCACAAGCGCCGCCTGTCCGCGCTTGGTCCGGGTGGTCTGTCCCGTGACCGTGCCGGCATGGAAGTCCGTGACGTGCACCCGTCCCACTACGGACGTATGTGCCCCATCGAAACTCCTGAAGGCCCGAACATCGGCCTGATCGGTTCGCTGGCGTCCTACGGCCGGATCAATCCGTTCGGTTTCATCGAAACCCCGTACCGGCTGGTCAAGGACGGCGTCGTGTCCGACGACGTCCAGTACCTGACGGCCGACGACGAGGCCGAGGTGCTGATCGCGCAGGCCAACGCCCCGCTGGACGAGAACAACAAGTTCGCCGAGGACACCGTCCTGGTCCGTGCCCGTGGTGGTGGAGGCGAGCCCGTCCTGGTTCCCGCCGCCGACGTCGAGTTCATGGACGTCTCCCCGCGCCAGATGGTGTCCGTGGCAACCGCCCTGATCCCGTTCCTGGAGCACGACGACGCCAACCGTGCCCTCATGGGTGCCAACATGCAGCGCCAGGCCGTGCCGCTGGTCCGTTCCGAGGCCCCGTTCGTGGGTACCGGCATGGAACGCGCCGCCGCCGTCGACGCAGGTGACGTTGTCATCGCCAAGAAGGCCGGTGTGGTCACCGAGGTTTCCGCCGAGCTCGTCATCATGCTTAACGACGACGGCACCGAGACCAACTACCGCATCAACAAGTTCGCCCGCTCCAACCAGGGCAACTGCTACAACCACCGCGTCCTGGTGAACGAAGGCCAGCGCCTGGAAGTCGGCGGCATCATCGCCGACGGCCCGGCAACGGACCAGGGTGAACTTGCACTCGGCAAGAACCTGCTCGTGGCATTCATGTCATGGGAAGGCCACAACTTCGAGGACGCCATCATCCTCTCGCAGCGCATCGTTGCCGAGGACGTCCTTTCCTCCATCCACATCGAGGAGCACGAGATCGATGCCCGCGACACCAAGCTTGGTGCCGAGGAGATCACCCGTGACATCCCCAACGTGTCCGAGGAAGTCCTGGCCGGCCTGGACGAGCGCGGCATCATCCACATCGGTGCCGAGGTTGAAGCAGGCGACATCCTGGTCGGAAAGGTCACCCCGAAGGGTGAAACCGAACTGACCCCGGAAGAGCGCCTGCTGCGCGCCATCTTCGGTGAGAAGTCCCGCGAAGTGCGCGACACCTCCCTGAAGGTGCCGCACGGCGAGTCCGGCACCGTCATCGGCGTCCGCGTCTTCGACCGCGACAACGACGACGAGCTGCCCCCGGGCGTGAACCAGCTGGTCCGCGTCTACGTGGCCGCCAAGCGCAAGATCACCGACGGCGACAAGCTCGCCGGCCGCCACGGCAACAAGGGCGTTATCTCCAAGATCCTCCCGGTCGAGGACATGCCCTTCCTTGCCGACGGCACCCCTGTTGACATCGTCCTGAACCCGCTGGGTGTTCCGGGCCGTATGAACGTGGGCCAGGTGCTCGAAACGCACCTCGGCTGGGTTGCCAAGACCGGTTGGAAGATCGAAGGCGAGCCCGAGTGGGTCAAGCAGCTGCCGAACCTGCCGCGCGAGAGTGGCCCCACCACTGTTGCCACCCCGGTGTTCGACGGTGCCCGCGAAGAGGAAATCACGGGCCTGCTGGATTCCACCAACGTGACCCGCGACGGTGACCGCCTGATCAACTCCTCGGGCAAGACCCGCCTGTTTGACGGCCGCTCCGGCGAACCGTTCCCGGATCCGATCTCGGTCGGCTACATGTACATCCTGAAGCTCCACCACCTGGTGGACGACAAGATCCACGCGCGCTCCACCGGCCCGTACTCCATGATCACGCAGCAGCCGCTGGGTGGTAAGGCACAGTTCGGTGGCCAGCGCTTCGGTGAAATGGAAGTGTGGGCGCTCGAAGCCTATGGCGCCGCCTACACGCTCCAGGAGCTCCTCACGATCAAGTCGGACGACATCCACGGTCGCGTGAAAGTCTACGAAGCGATCGTCAAGGGCGAGAACATCCCCGAGCCGGGTGTTCCCGAATCCTTCAAGGTCTTGATCAAGGAAATGCAGTCGCTGTGCCTGAACGTGGAAGTGCTTTCCACGGACGGAACCACAATTGAAATGCGTGACTCTGATGACGCAGTCTTCACGGCTGCGGAAGAACTGGGCATCGATCTGTCTCGCGCAGAGCCCAGCTCCGTAGAAGAGGTCTAGCAGGAGGTTGACGACGGCGGGTGACCACCCGCCGTCGTACGCCCCCTCCCTCCTCCCGCAACCAGGGCGCCCGGTGGTTGAGCTGTCGAAACCCCGGCGCCGTCAAGACTTCAGAATTTAGAGAACAAGAGAGAACAGGGACCATATGTCCAGCGAATCCTCCTTCGGCCTCATGCAGATCGGCCTCGCCACCGCGGAAGACATCCGCGGCTGGTCGTACGGCGAGGTTAAGAAGCCGGAAACCATCAACTACCGCACGCTCAAGCCCGAGAAGGACGGCCTCTTCTGCGAGAAGATCTTCGGCCCGTCCCGGGACTGGGAGTGCTACTGCGGCAAGTACAAGCGCGTGCGCTTCAAGGGCATCATCTGTGAGCGCTGTGGCGTCGAAGTCACCCGCGCCAAGGTCCGCCGTGAGCGCATGGGCCACATCGAGCTGGCCGCTCCCGTCACGCACATCTGGTACTTCAAGGGTGTTCCGTCCCGCCTGGGCTACCTCCTTGACCTGGCTCCGAAGGACCTCGAGAAGGTCATCTACTTCGCCGCCTACATGATCACCAGCGTCGACGAGGCTGCCCGCCACGAGGAACTGCCCAACCTGCAGGTTGAGCACGACATCGAGAAGAAGCAGTTGATCGACAACCGCGACGCCGACATCGCCGCGATCGCCCGCGACCTCGAAGGCGAAATCGCACGCCTCGAGGGCGAAGGCGCCAAGGCAGCGGACAAGAAGAAGGCCCGGGACTCCGCCGACCGCCAGATGGCCAACGTGCGCAAGCGCGCCGACGCCGACATCGAGCGCCTCGAGCAGGTCTGGGACCGCTTCAAGAACCTCAAGGTCGCCGACCTCGAAGGTGACGAAGGCCTGTACCGCGAACTGCGCGACCGCTACGGCATGTACTTCGAAGGCTCCATGGGTGCCGAAGCGATCAAGAAGCGTCTTGAGAACTTCGACATGCAGGCCGAGTCCGACCTGCTGCGCGACATCATTGCCAACGGCAAGGGCCAGCGCAAGACCCGTGCCCTCAAGCGCCTGAAGGTGGTCAACGCGTTCCTGACCACCAACAACAGCCCGCTCGGCATGGTGCTCGACGCCGTCCCGGTGATCCCGCCGGAACTGCGCCCGATGGTCCAGCTGGACGGTGGCCGCTTCGCGACCTCCGACCTCAACGACCTCTACCGCCGCGTGATCAACCGGAACAACCGCCTCAAGCGCCTGCTTGACCTCGGGGCCCCGGAGATCATCGTCAACAACGAGAAGCGCATGCTTCAGGAAGCTGTTGACAGCCTCTTCGACAACGGCCGCCGCGGCCGTCCGGTCACCGGACCGGGCAACCGTCCGCTGAAGTCCCTGAGCGACATGCTCAAGGGCAAGCAGGGCCGTTTCCGCCAGAACCTCCTCGGCAAGCGCGTCGACTACTCCGGCCGTTCGGTCATCGTCGTCGGCCCGCAGCTGAAGCTGCACCAGTGCGGCCTGCCCAAGCAGATGGCCCTGGAGCTCTTCAAGCCGTTCGTGATGAAGCGCCTGGTTGACCTCAACCACGCCCAGAACATCAAGTCGGCCAAGCGGATGGTGGAGCGCTACCGCCCGCAGGTCTGGGACGTTCTCGAAGAGATCATCACCGAACACCCGGTGCTGCTCAACCGTGCACCTACCCTGCACCGCCTGGGTATCCAGGCATTCGAGCCGCAGCTTGTTGAAGGCAAGGCAATCCAGCTGCACCCGCTGGTTTGTGGCGCGTTCAACGCCGACTTCGACGGTGACCAGATGGCAGTCCACTTGCCGCTGAGCCCCGAAGCGCAGGCTGAGGCCCGCATCCTGATGCTGTCCTCGAACAACATCCTGAAGCCCTCCGACGGACGCCCGGTCACCCTGCCCTCGCAGGATATGATCATCGGCCTCTACCACCTGACCACCAAGCGCAAGGGTTCGGCCGGTGAAGGCCGCATCTTCGGTTCGGTTTCGGAAGCCATCATGGCGTTCGACGCCCGCGAGCTGCACCTGAACTCGCAGGTCAAGATCCGGCTCGAAGGCTTCGTGCCCTACGCCGGCTGGGAAGCTCCGGAAGGTTGGGAGCAGGGTCAGCCCGCTCTCGTCCAGACCTCCCTGGGCCAGGTCCTCTTCAACGAGACTCTGCCCGAGGACTATCCCTGGGTCGAGGCTGTTGCCGACAAGGGCGAACTGTCCCGCATCGTCAACGACCTCGCCGAGCGCTACCCGAAGGTCGTCACCGCGGCAACGCTGGACAACCTGAAGGATGCCGGTTTCTACTGGGCCACCCGTTCAGGCGTCACGGTTGCCATCTCCGACATCGAGGTTCCGGCTGCCAAGCCGGAAATCCTTGCCGGTTACGAGGAACGGGCCGCCAAGATCCAGGGCCAGTACGACAAGGGCCTGATCGACGACGACGAGCGTCGCCAGGAACTGATCGAGATCTGGAACAAGGCCACCAACGACATCGCCTCGGTGATGCGCGAGAGCCTGTCCCCGATGAACACCATCAACCGCATGGTGTCCTCCGGTGCACGTGGTAACTGGATGCAGGTCCGCCAGATCGCGGGTATCCGTGGCCTGGTGGCCAACCCGAAGGGTGAGATCATCCCGCGCCCCATCAAGTCCTCCTACCGTGAGGGCCTGTCGGTGCTGGAATACTTCATCGCCACGCACGGTGCCCGTAAGGGCCTGGCCGACACCGCCCTGCGTACCGCCAACTCGGGTTACCTGACCCGACGTCTGGTGGACGTCTCGCAGGACGTCATCGTCCGTGAAGAGGACTGCGGTACGGAGCGTGGCTTGGTCACGCCCATCGCCGTCGCCGATTCCAACGGTGAGCTCGTCCTGGACGAGAACGTCGAGAACAGCGCCTACGCCCGTACGCTGGCCGTCGACGTCGTGGACTCCGAGGGCAATGTCCTCGCAGCCGCCGGCACCGACTGCGGCGACGTCGTCATCGCGGAACTCTTCAAGGCAGGCATCACCGAGGTCAAGGTCCGCTCTGTCCTCACCTGTGAGTCCAGCGTCGGCACCTGCGCCCTGTGCTACGGCCGTTCGCTGGCCACCGGCAAGACCGTGGACATCGGCGAGGCCGTGGGCATCATCGCCGCACAGTCCATCGGTGAGCCCGGTACCCAGCTGACCATGCGTACGTTCCACACCGGTGGTGCAGTTTCCGCCGGCGGTGGCGACGACATCACCCAGGGTCTGCCCCGTATCCAGGAGCTCTTCGAAGCCCGTACTCCGAAGGGTGTCGCGCCGATTGCCGAAGCAGCCGGCCGCATCACCATCGAAGAGTCCGAGCGCCAGATGCGCCTGGTCATCACCCCGGATGACGGAACGGAAGAGATCGCTTACCCGGTCCTGCGCCGTTCACGCCTGCTCATCGAAGACGGCGACCACGTCACCGTTGGCCAGAAGCTGATCAACGGCCCCGTGGACCCCAAGCAGGTCCTGCGCATCATGGGTCCGCGTGCCGCCCAGAAGTTCCTGGTGGACGAGGTCCAGGGCGTGTACCGCAGCCAGGGCATCGGTATCCACGACAAGCACGTCGAGGTTATCGTCCGCCAGATGCTGCGCCGCGTCACGGTCATCGAGTCCGGCGAATCGGACCTGCTGCCCGGCGAGCTCGCCGAGCGGAGCCGGTTCGAGGAGGCCAACCGCCGCGTTGTGTCCGAGGGCAAGACTCCGGCTTCCGGACGTCCTGAGCTCATGGGCATCACCAAGGCGTCGCTGGCCACCGAGTCCTGGCTCTCGGCCGCTTCCTTCCAGGAGACCACCCGCGTCCTGACGCAGGCGGCCATGGAAGGCAAGAGCGATCCGCTGCTCGGCCTGAAGGAGAACGTCATCATCGGTAAGCTGATCCCCGCCGGCACGGGCCTCCCGCGCTACACGGAGGTCACGGTCGAGCCCACTGAAGAAGCGAAGGCCAACCTGTTCACCGGCCCCAGCGCATTCAGCGATTTCTCGTACGACACCCTGGGTGGTGACGGAGCTCCGGAGTTCCACGCCATCCCGCTGGATGACTACGACCTCGGCAACGACTTCCGCTAACCAGCAGAAGCCGGCTTAGCCGAAAGGGATGGTCCCGCACCGCACGGTGGGGGACCATCCCCCTTTAACCCGTCGATTAAGGCCTGGACACTGTCCGTGGTAGACTGGTTACCAATTGTTATTGTGGCAGTGGATGAGTGCGCCGGTATCAGCTGAAAGGCTGGACCAGAGCGACGTTTCCGGTTTGCAGGGTTCTTGTGCAACGTATGCCACATTTTTGCATGCCTAGGGACTGATGGGATCGCAAGCTCCTTCCCGGTATGCGATCCGACTATTAAAGGCTTCGCCTTCGCCGCCATGAAGATCCTCTTCAGGGCTCGGGCGGCGGGGCAACGCAACAAGAGAGTGGCCGGAAACAGCCACTCCGGATAAAACGGAGAACACGAGAGTGCCTACGATTAACCAGCTGGTCCGCAAGGGCCGCACGCCTAAGGTCTCAAAGACCAAGGCTCCCGCGCTTAAGGGCAGCCCCATGCGCCGCGGTGTTTGCACCCGCGTTTACACCACCACCCCGAAGAAGCCGAACTCGGCTCTGCGTAAGGTGGCGCGTGTTCGCCTCAACGGCGGCGTGGAAGTTACCGCCTACATCCCCGGTGTTGGCCACAACCTGCAGGAGCACTCCATTGTGCTCGTCCGCGGTGGTCGTGTTAAGGACCTCCCCGGTGTCCGCTACAAGATCGTCCGTGGCGCCCTTGATACCCAGGGCGTGAAGAACCGTAAGCAGGCCCGCAGCCGCTACGGCGCAAAGATGGAGAAGAAGTAATATGCCTCGCAAGGGTCCGGCCCCCAAGCGGCCGCTCGTTTCGGATCCGGTTTACGGCTCCCCGCTGGTAACCCAGCTCATCAACAAGGTGCTTGTTGACGGCAAGAAGTCCACTGCAGAGCGCATCGTCTACGGTGCCCTCGAAGGCGCACGCGCCAAGTCCGGTGGCGACCCCGTCGCAGCGCTGAAGAAGGCCATGGACAACGTCAAGCCTTCGCTTGAAGTTCGCTCCCGCCGTGTCGGTGGCGCCACCTACCAGGTCCCGGTTGAGGTCAAGCCGGGCCGCTCCACCGCACTCGCCCTGCGCTGGCTGGTTGGCTACTCCAAGGCCCGCCGTGAAAAGACGATGACCGAGCGCCTCCAGAACGAAATCCTGGATGCGTCCAACGGTCTCGGTGCCGCTGTGAAGCGTCGCGAAGACACCCACAAGATGGCCGAGTCCAACAAGGCCTTCGCACACTACCGCTGGTAATACTCCCCGGGCGCCGCCGGCTCAACAGAGCCGGCGGCGAACGTGTAGTCCATCCCAAAAGGAGACCCCGTGGCACAGGACGTGCTTACCGACCTTAGTAAGGTCCGCAACATCGGCATCATGGCCCACATTGATGCCGGCAAGACCACCACAACCGAGCGCATCCTGTTCTACACGGGTGTGAACCACAAGATCGGCGAAACGCACGACGGCGCTTCGACCACTGACTGGATGGAACAGGAAAAGGAACGCGGCATCACTATCACGTCTGCCGCCGTGACCTGCTTCTGGGAGAACAACCAGATCAACATCATCGACACCCCCGGCCACGTTGACTTCACGGTTGAGGTTGAGCGCTCCCTGCGCGTCCTCGACGGTGCAGTTGCCGTCTTCGATGGCAAGGAAGGCGTTGAGCCGCAGTCGGAAACCGTTTGGCGCCAGGCTGACAAGTACAACGTTCCGCGTATCTGCTTCGTCAACAAGATGGACAAGCTCGGTGCTGACTTCTACTTCACCGTAGACACCATCATCAGCCGCCTCGGTGCCAAGCCGCTGGTCATGCAGCTGCCCATCGGTGCCGAGAACGACTTCATCGGCGTCGTCGACCTGCTTTACATGCGTGCCCTGGTTTGGCCGGGCGACGCCAAGGGCGACGTGACCATGGGTGCCAAGTACGAAATCCGCGAGATCCCTGCCGACCTGCAGGAAAAGGCTGAAGAGTACCGCGCGAACCTCGTTGAGACGGTCGCCGAGTCCTCTGAGGAACTCATGGAGAAGTACCTCGAGGGCGAAGAGATCTCGATCGACGAGCTCAAGGCCGGCATCCGCAAGATGACCATCAACTCCGAGCTGTACCCGATCTTCTGTGGCTCCGCCTTCAAGAACCGCGGCGTCCAGCCGATGCTCGATGCCGTGGTGGACTACCTGCCGAACCCGCTCGACGTCCCCCCGATGGTCGGCCACGATCCTCGCGACGAAGAGAAGGAACTGACCCGCAAGCCTTCCTCGGAAGAGCCCTTCTCGGCTCTGGCGTTCAAGATTGCGGCCCACCCCTTCTTCGGCCAGCTCACCTTCATCCGCGTGTACTCCGGTCACGTGGAAGCAGGCGCCCAGGTGGTCAACTCCACCAAGGGCAAGAAGGAGCGCATCGGCAAGCTGTTCCAGATGCACGCCAACAAGGAAATGCCCGTCGAGGGTGCTACCGCCGGCCACATCTATGCAGCCATCGGTCTGAAGGACACCACCACGGGCGACACCCTGTGCGATGCCAACAACCAGATCGTGCTCGAGTCCATGAGCTTCCCGGAGCCCGTGATCTCGGTTGCCATCGAGCCGAACACCAAGGGTGACCAGGAGAAGCTCTCCACGGCCATCCAGAAGCTCTCCGCTGAGGACCCCACCTTCCAGGTGTCCCTCAACGAAGACACCGGCCAGACCATCATCGCCGGCATGGGCGAGCTTCACCTGGACATCCTGGTGGACCGCATGCGCCGCGAATTCAAGGTCGAGGCCAACGTGGGCAAGCCGCAGGTTGCTTACCGCGAAACCATCAAGCGCGCCGTCGAACGCCACGACTACACGCACAAGAAGCAGACCGGTGGTTCGGGCCAGTTCGCAAAGATCCAGATCGCGATCGAGCCGCTGGACACTGCCGAGGGCGAACTGTACGAGTTCGAGAACAAGGTCACCGGTGGCCGCGTTCCCCGCGAGTACATCCCGTCCGTTGACGCCGGCATCCAGGATGCGCTGAACGACGGCGTCCTGGCCGGCTACCCGGTTGTCGGCATCAAGGCCACGCTGATTGACGGCGCGTACCACGATGTTGACTCTTCGGAAATGGCGTTCAAGATCGCCGGCCGCATGGCTTTCAAGGAAGCTGCGCGCAAGGCGAACCCGGTTCTGCTTGAACCGCTGATGGATGTCGAGGTCCGCACCCCTGAGGAATACATGGGTGAAGTTATCGGTGACCTCAACTCCCGCCGTGGCCAGATGCAGTCCATGGAAGATGCACAGGGCGTCAAGGTCATCCGTGCGCACGTTCCGCTGTCCGGCATGTTCGGCTACATCGGTGACCTGCGCTCGAAGACCCAGGGCCGTGCTGTGTACTCCATGACGTTCAACAGCTACGCCGAGGTCCCGAAGGCAGTTGCCGACGAGATCATCCAGAAGACCCGCGGCGAGTAGTCCCTCGGACTTTTCGCAGCGAAAAAACTCGGGTGCGCTTGCCGGTTACGGAAAGCACAGCCGGTGCAGGTGGCCGGGGCACGGTCGGATTCGTCCGGTCAAGCCGGTTCCCGGCCATCTGCACGAACAGGCTCTAGGGACTAGTATTAGTTCCTGAATCTGCAATTTCACCAATCCAAAGCCCCCCAAGTAGACTTACCTGAGTTTCTGCCGCGACAAGAGCGGCAGGAGGGTATGTCATTTGAAAACGTTCTAGGAGGAACCTGTGGCAAAGGCAAAGTTCGAGCGGACTAAGCCGCACGTCAACATCGGCACCATTGGTCACGTTGACCACGGTAAGACGACGCTGACGGCCGCCATTTCCAAGGTGCTGTACGACAAGTACCCGACTCTCAACGAGAAGCGTGACTTCGCGTCGATCGACTCTGCACCCGAAGAGCGTCAGCGCGGTATTACCATCAACATCTCCCACGTGGAGTACCAGACCGAGAAGCGTCACTACGCACACGTTGACGCCCCCGGCCACGCTGACTACATCAAGAACATGATCACCGGTGCTGCCCAGATGGACGGCGCAATCCTCGTGGTTGCTGCTACCGACGGCCCGATGGCTCAGACCCGCGAGCACGTTCTGCTGGCCCGCCAGGTTGGTGTTCCCTACCTGCTGGTCGCGCTGAACAAGGCTGACATGGTTGACGACGAAGAGCTCCTCGACCTCGTCGAAATGGAAGTTCGTGAGCTCCTGAGCTCGCAGGGCTTCGATGGCGACAACGCTCCGGTTGTTCGCGTCTCCGGCCTGAAGGCCCTGGAAGGCGACCCCGAGTGGGTCAAGTCCGTTGAGGACCTGATGGCTGCAGTCGACGAGTCCGTTCCGGACCCCGTACGTGACCGCGACAAGCCGTTCCTGATGCCGATCGAAGACGTCTTCACCATCACCGGTCGTGGCACCGTTGTTACGGGCCGCGCCGAGCGTGGAACCCTCGCCATCAACTCCGAGGTCGAGATCGTCGGCATCCGCCCGGTCCAGAAGACCACGGTTACCGGTATCGAGATGTTCCACAAGCAGCTCGACGAAGCATGGGCCGGCGAGAACTGTGGCCTCCTGCTCCGCGGTCTGAAGCGCGACGATGTCGAGCGTGGCCAGGTTGTCGTCAAGCCGGGTTCCATCACCCCGCACACCGACTTCGAGGCCAACGTCTACATCCTCTCCAAGGACGAAGGCGGACGTCACAACCCGTTCTACTCCAACTACCGCCCGCAGTTCTACTTCCGCACCACGGACGTAACCGGCGTTATCACCCTGCCCGAGGGCACGGAAATGGTTATGCCCGGCGACAACACTGAGATGACGGTTGCGCTCATCCAGCCCATCGCAATGGAAGAGGGCCTCGGCTTCGCAATCCGTGAAGGCGGCCGCACCGTTGGTTCGGGACGTGTCACCAAGATCATCAAGTAGTTTCTGCTGATCTCGGACCATCCGAATCCTTGATTCGGTAATCCACAGAAAACCCCGCTGCCCAGTGCAGCGGGGTTTTCTTTTGCTAGCATTCATCCAGTCGTTGGATAAATAAACGGTGGCTGCTGACTGATGGAAGAAGGCCCAACATGAGGGACGAGTCGTATGCCGCAGGGTACCGTGCCGGTCATCTGCAGGGCTGGCTGGACGCCATGGCGCAAATGGAGCAGATGCGGCATCCGGCCGGCGCAGGCCAGCCCGCTGTGCAGGAGGCGAACCCGGCGCAGGTTCGTGTCGACATGGCTCATCCTGCGCCTCCGCCAGTGGCCGGAAGATTCGCTGCGGCAGCGCCCTCCGGGCGGCCCGCCCCGGCGCCCGTAGCACCGACTAGGCCTGCCGACGCCCACGGGTTGGGAATCATGCGTGGCCCCGGACGGGCGGGGCAGCCCCGGCCCGCCGCGCCAATGCCAGCGGCCGCCCGTGCCGTGCCGCGCGCCGGCACGCCGGCAGAGCGCCAGGCGCGCCGGGAACGCCGGGATCGGCAGAACATCAACATCACGCTCTACGTTGCAAGCCTGCTCCTGGTGGCGGCTGCGGCGCTCTTCGTTGGCAGCAGTCTGCCCCCGATGCTGCGCTTCGCCGGTGTTGGAGCTGTCACCGCAATGTTCTATTGCCTCGGGTTCGGGCTGCATGCAAAGGTGGCGCGGCTAAGGCCCGCCGCCGTTGCCTTTACCGGCACCGGGCTGGCACTGGTGCCGGTTACGGGCCTGGCACTGTACAACTTTGC
Source organism: Pseudarthrobacter sp. efr-133-R2A-89 (assembly GCF_030209315.1). Lineage (NCBI taxonomy): Bacteria > Bacillati > Actinomycetota > Actinomycetes > Micrococcales > Micrococcaceae > Pseudarthrobacter > Pseudarthrobacter sp. efr-133-R2A-89. The sequence continues at coordinate 204,863 of NZ_JARVSE010000010.1, forward strand.
CTGGCATGACGGGCCCGCCACCTGGTTGCTGACGTCCCTACTGGGGACCGCCGCCTATGTGGCGGCCGCCATCAGGCTGGAAAGTAAAGTCCTGACCTACCTGTCTCTGACGTTCGTGGTGTCGAGTGCGTGGTCGGGGGTTGCCGTCCTCGGAGGAGCACTCGTTTGGTATTTTGCGGCCATGATCAGTGTGGGCGTGGCCTTCACGCTGTTGTCGCACGTGCGCCCGTCATGGTTGCCGTCGGTCTTCGCCGGGCCGCTTGCCGCACTGCACCCCTATGTGGTGCCAGGTATTGGGGCTGCGGCCACGTTATCGCCGTTCCTGCCCGCTGGCCCGGGGCTGACCAAGGCAGAGTATGCGCTTGTCCTCGGCGCCTGCGGGGCATACTTCGCCGTGTTTGCAGTGGCCATGGCCGGTCTACGGTTGGCGTACTTCAGGGCCGCGAGGGTGGCGCTGACTATCGCGGCCACCATCGGGATCTGGGACGTGTCAGGACGCGGGACGGCCGCCCTGTTCACACTTGCCGTTGTGGCCGGCGCCCAGTCAGTGGCAGTTGCATTCATGGGTGCACGCCTTGCAGCCTGGATTACACGGACACCAGACGCGTCCGGCGGGCACCACCGGACGGCCGGCGCCGGTTCGCAGGCGGGTACGGCACGCTGGCGGCGTGACGCGTTCGTCGCGTTCGGTGTCCAGTTCGCGGCCACGGCCGGCTATGCGCTGGCCGTCGTCGTCGCGGGATTCTTCCCGCCGGCTCGGATACCGGCAAGTCCTGTGCCACTGTGGCTTCCGGTTCTGCTGTGCCTTGTCACGGGCTTCGCGCTGGCTGCCAGGCTGCGCGGCCGCGCCGAGGTCGTGCCGGTCCCGGCACTGTTGTTGGCAGCCGTCGTCAGCCACCGCCTCGGTGAGGGCGTGTTTGCGCTGCTGCTGGCCCCGGCTGCCTTCTTCTGGGCCGCCCGGGCCTACGCAGCAGACGGGGCGCTGCGGCACCGCATGGTGCTCAACGCACGCCTGGCCTGCACGGTGCTGGCTCCCGCGCTGGCAGCAGCCCTGACCGACGGCGCCGAGCAGGATAGGGCCGTGTGGTTCACGTTGCTGATCGCGGCGGCCCTGCAGCAACTCCTGTCTGCGGCGATGCAGCGTTTCGGAATAAGCACCCTGGCGCCCGCCCTGAGCCTGGTGGGCTTCACGCTTCTCGGGCTCGGAAGCATCGCCAGCCTCTCGTCACTTGCGGGCCGCGGGTCCCAGGGACTGGTGTGGGCGGCGGTGTTGATCCAGCTCACAGCTGCACTCGTGACCGGCCTGTTGCTGACCGGCAAACCTGCGGACTGGCGCAACTGGCGGCCCGGTGCCGGAGAGGTCCTGGCGCCCGTAGTGGCCGCGATGCTTGCGGCGTTTGCGTTTGACAGGCTGGCGGAGGGGGCCGGGAACCTCGTCCTCTTGCTGCTGCTGGCATACTTGGTTGCTTCTGCGTCCAGGCTCCCGGCGCTGGAGCACCGGTGGGCATATTGGTGGGCCGCCCGGGCGACAGGCACCGTTCTGGTGTTGACGGCGTTCTCGCAGTTGCAGCACAGCACCGGCAGCCTGGTCGTCGGAGGCGAGGCGCTGCATCCGGCCACCGTACTCATTGCCGCCCTCTTTGCCCAGCTGTCCCTGCCTCTGGCCGGAAAGATCTTGAGGCGGGCCCCCTCGGGCGTAGTCTTCGACGCTGCCGGTGTCATCGTGCTGCAGCTTGCCGCCTGTGCCGTCCTGGCGTTTCAGGCCTCCGGGAGCTGGCAGCACCTGGCTGCCGTGTCCGGAGCTGCTGTTTCCGCCGCAGTGGCTGCCTACGTCCTGCGGACAGAGCCGGCCGCTGGAGTCATCGCCCCTCTGTCCTTCATGGCCCTCGCGGGCCTATCGCTCGGAAATGCCCGGGTGGTAGAGGTTCTGCTGGGTGTCTTCGCAGTGTTTGCGGGCGTCATGGTGGCAGCGGTGCCCCGGCCTCGGAGCAAAGGGTGGTACTTCGTTGCCGCGCGCGTCCTCATTGCCGCCCTTGCCTTGGTGCTCAGCGACGACGTGACGGCCTCACCCACTGCTGTATCCGTAACGTTTGCGTTCGTCCTTGCCGCACAGCATTTCATTCGCTGGTTGATGCGTTTCCGGCTCGCTGCCGTGCCGTTCCAGCAGGCCGCCGTGTGGATCACCCTTGCAGGGCAGGCCGTGCTGCCCCTGGCGTACGCAGTGCAGCACGGGGAGTTGCGGCTTGGCGCGTACCTTGGCGGACCGCTGCCGGGCGGCGGAACCGGGATGGACGGCGCCAGCCGTTGGGTATTGCTTTTGGAGCTGGGCCTGCTGGTGGTGTCGGCCGCTGCGGCCCGCAGGCTGTTCGTTGCCCGGGGTGCGCTGTACTTCGGCGTTTACGGACTGCTCCTCGGCGTATTGTCCCTCGGCCCGGTAGTTGATTTCGGGGACGTGCCTGCCCTCAGCTTCACCGGGACAGCTGTTGTGCTTCTGGTCCTGGGCCTCGCGGCAGCCGCCGCCGGTCCGGAATGGCGGCGGCGCAGTGCCTCGATGGGCCCGGAGCGCCGCTTATGGCTCGCCGGTGCAGGAACATTCACCGCTGCGGCGTTGGCTGTCTCGCCCCAAGCGTCCGACTGGGTTCCGGGCGCTGCCGTGCTGGCCGTTGCCGCAGTCCTGCTAACGGCTTCCCACGTGGAAGCGATGCCGCTCCTCTATCCGCCGGCTGTGGCCGCTGTGCTTGTCGGTGCCTTCATGCTGGCGGTCGCCTGGCTGGGAGAATCCAGGGGCAATGGCGCGGGGGAGTGGGCACACTACCTCCCGTGGCTGGCAGGACCAGGCGTGGGGGCAGTGGGGCTTTATGCCGTGCGCAGGGCACGGTCCGGGGCGCTGGCGGATGATCCGTTCCGGCGCTGGTCACTGGCCGTAGGCGCCTTCGCCGGCCTTCTGCTGGCAGCACTTGCGGGCCTTTACCGTGATGGAACTTCCTGGGCCGGTGTGGGCGTCCTCGTTGCCGCCGCCGCTGTTGCTGTCGTCGAAGCGACACCCCGCATGCGCCGGCCGGCGGCGGAGCTGGCCGCCTTGGCAATCGTGGCTGCTGTCCAGCGGGCCGCCCTCTTCGAGTTCAGTGCAGTCCGGGGACTCCTGCCGTGGCCTGTCGTTGCGCACGCGGATCCCTTCTGGGTGGCGCAGTGGTACATGCTGCTGGCCTCCGTGCTGGCCGGCCTGCGATATCTGACAGGCAGTCCTGCGATCGGCCGGCGCTATGCGTGTGCTGCCGCTGGGCTGCTCAGCCTTTCAGGGGCGGGCACAGTGTTCGGAGGTGAAAACTCGCAGCAGTTGTGGGTACTGGTATGGCTCGCCGGGCTTTTGGTCGCCGGGCTGGTCCTTGGTGACAGGCTCTTTGTCAGGTGGGGCGCGGCAGGGATTGCCGTCTGCGTCCTGTGGGCGATGCGGCAGTACACGTTTGCACTCCTGGCGGTTGTGGCCACCGGCCTGATTGCTTTTGCGGTCTGGCGGCTCAACCGTGGCACGGCTGGTCAGGACAAGGCCGGGAACGCGCCCTGATACTGTTTCAGCTACTGAGAGGAGTCCATCATGGGGTGGCTTATTTTCCTGATCATCGCGGTTGCCGTCGTTGCCGGGGCGTTCTGGGCCAAAAAGTATTTCCGGCATGAGATCGATCGCGCCAAACGGATAAACAGGTCCAACAAGAACCAGTAATGTCATGCCGCGCACGTTCGCTGGTATGCCGTAGTCCTACTTTTCGGTATACCTAAATTCGCGCTATCCTCGTCTCATAGATGCCCGCAACGACGAGGACACGTGATGGTTGCCCCCACACTGACGGCCGGACCTGGCCGCCCCAAGGCCTGGTCCCGGCTCCTGCTGCTCGGACCTGCCTTCGTGGCGGCCATAGCGTACGTGGACCCGGGCAATGTCGCCGCAAACCTGACGGCCGGGGCCAACTTCGGGTACCTGCTTGTGTGGGTCCTCGTGGCCGCCAACGCCATGGCGGTGCTGATCCAGTACCAATCCGCGAAGCTTGGCCTCGCCACCGGCATGAGCCTGCCGGAAATCCTGGGCGAGCGGCTGGGTACGCGGCGCCGCCGCGCCTACTGGGCCCAGGCAGAGCTTGTGGCCGGGGCTACGGACATGGCCGAAGTGATCGGTGGCGCGGTGGCGCTGAACCTCCTTTTCGGAGTACCCCTGCTGGCCGGTGGATTCATCATCGGTGTTGCCTCCATGCTGTTGCTGACCCTTCAATCGCACCGCAGCCAGAAGTCCTTCGAGATCGCCATCCTGGTGCTCCTGGGAGTGATTGCGGTGGGGTTCGTCTCGGGCCTGTTTGTCAGCCCACCTGACGCGGGCGGTGCGCTGAACGGCCTCGTGCCGCGGTTCGAGGGGACAGATACGGTTCTGCTGGCCGCCAGCATGCTCGGGGCAACGGTCATGCCGCACGCGATCTACCTGCACTCAGCCCTGGCACGGGACCGCCATGGCTTCTCGCCTGATCCCGGGGTCCGGTCCCGGCTCATCCGGGCAACGCGCGTTGATGTCGCCGGTGCCCTGCTCCTTGCCGGAATCGTCAATATAGCCATGCTGCTGCTGGCCGCAACCAGCCTCCGCGGCGTGGAAGGAACCGACACCATTGCCGGGGCGCATGCCGCCGTGACGTCGGCACTCGGGCCGGTGATCGGCGTCGTATTCGCCGTGGGCCTGCTGGCCTCCGGACTGGCCTCCACCTCGGTGGGCTGCTACGCCGGAGCCACGATCATGGGCGGCCTCCTGAAGATGAGGGTTCCCCTCCTGGTCCGGCGGATCATCACCTTGATCCCGGCGCTGGTGGTCCTGGGCGCCGGGATAGAGCCGACGCTCGCCCTCGTCTTGAGCCAGGTGCTCCTCAGCTTCGGGATTCCATTCGCGCTGATCCCCCTGATCCGGCTCACCGGCAGCCGTGAGGTGATGGGCATCCATGTGGATTCCCGGCCGCTGCGGATTGCCGGTTGGACCAGTGCCGCGCTGATCGTCGGACTGAACTGTGTCCTGATCGTCCTCACGGTCTCCGGACATGCCTGAGCAGGCGCCGGCGGCCCTGCGCTAGCTGTCCCGGCGTGCCCGGGCCCGCGAGAGGGCCTGGTACCAGTAGAAGGACTTTTTGGGGGTCCGTTCAAGGGTCTCAAAGTCCACATGCACCAGGCCGAAGCGCTGCGAGTAGCCGGCGGCCCACTCGAAGTTGTCCATCAGGGTCCACACGTAGTAGCCGCGCAGGTCCACGCCCTCGGCAATACCCCCGGGCGCCGTAGCCTCCAGCGCAGTCCCCAGGTGGGTTGCCAGGTAGTCCACCCGGTCGGCGTCGTCCAAAGTCTCGGATACGCGGTCGGGCTCGGGGAAGCTGGCCCCGCCCTCGGTGATGTACACCGGCGGCAGGGCATCACCGTAACGGTCCCGCATTTCCTGCAGCAGGATACCCAGGTGGTGCGGTGCCACCGGCCAGCCGAAACCCGTGCTGCCGTACTCCGGGTACCCCACCTCGTGGAAGGGAAGCTTGGCCAGTTCCTGGTGCATGTCCGCCGGCAGGGGCGTGATGCCAGGCCCCAGCGCCACCTTGACCGGGAAATAGTAGTTGAGCCCATAGAAATCCAGCGGCTGGTGGATGGTTTTCAGGTCGGCGTCGGAAATCCTGCCGATGGAACGAAGCCATGGCCTGGCATACAACGGCAGGGACGGGTAGCGGCCCAGCAGGACGGGGTCGGCGTACAGCCGGTTCATCAGCAGGTCGTACAGGTGGGCGACCATCCGGTCACCGATCTTCCGGGACGCGGGCCTGACCGGTGAGTGCAGGTTCGTCAGGCCGATGCCACCAACAACTCCGGCGGCCCGCAGCGCCTGGACCCCCAACCCGTGCGCCAGGAGCTGGTTGTGGATGGCGGGCAGTGCATCGAACATCAGGCGGCGTCCAGGTGCATGCACCCCCAAGGCATAGCCGTTCAGGGTCACCGATACGGGCTCATTGAGGGTGACCCATTGCGGCACCCGGTCCCCGAACCGCTCGCCGGCCGCCCTGGCGTACTCGGCAAAGCGATGCGCCGTGTCCCGGTTCAGCCAGCCGCCCCGGTGCTCGAGCGGCAAAGGAGTGTCCCAGTGGTAGAGAGTGGCCATGGGGGAGATGCCGGCCTCGAGGAGTTCGTCGATCAGCCGGTCGTAGAAATCCAGTCCCTGGGCGTTGAAGCTGCCCTGGCCATCGGGCTGGATGCGGGGCCAGGAGAGCGAAAAGCGGTACGAGCCAACGCCGAGCTCCTTGAGCAGCGCCACATCTTCGGGCAACCTGTTGTAGTGGTCGCAGGCGACGGCGGGGGAGTGGCCGTCCAGGATTGCCCCGGGCTTTTCGGCGAAGGCGTCCCACCCGGAGGGTCCCCGGCCATCCGCCTTGAGGGAGCCTTCGATCTGGAACGCCGCAGCCGCAACACCCAGGGTGAACGACGGCGGCACCCGCCCGGCCAGTTCGGTCACCGATTCCGTGCCTTCCATGGTCATGCCCCTATCATCCAGTGGCTTCCGGTCCACGGCAATGGCCGTTCACGGGGCTGAAAAGCGGCGATTCGCATCTGGCAGGGTTTTCCGGCATACTAGATGAGTTGTTCAAGCGCTTCTTCGCGTCCCGATCCGGATAATGCCGGGTGCAGGGTCCAAGCTGAAGACCAAACATAACCCACCCCCATGGAACTGCGGATTCATATGCGCGCCCAGCGCGACACGCCCGACCGCGGGGGTCGGTTACGCCGGCAAGGTGAGGAACCCGGATTTATCCGGATTCAGTTTGTGCGGCGGATGGTGGTTACGACCTCAAATGCTTCGGCAGCCATACAACAGGTAAGTGAACAGGGCAGCCCTAAACCGGGGAAGCACAGACTGAAAGAGAGTCAGGCGACATGGCGGGACAAAAAATCCGCATCCGGCTGAAGTCATACGACCACGAGGTCATTGACGTTTCAGCACGGAAGATCGTTGAGACGGTCACGCGCGCAGGCGCAACGGTAGTCGGCCCCGTGCCGCTGCCGACGGAGAAGAACGTGTACTGCGTGATCCGCTCTCCGCACAAGTACAAGGACAGCCGCGAGCACTTTGAAATGCGCACGCACAAGCGTCTTATCGACATCATCGATCCCACGCCGAAGGCCGTCGACTCGCTCATGCGTCTCGACCTGCCGGCTGACGTGAACATCGAAATCAAGCTGTAGGGAGGTGCTGAGAAACTATGACCGCAACCCGTAACGTAAAGGGCCTGCTGGGCACGAAGCTCGGCATGACCCAGGTCTGGGACGAGAACAACAAGCTCATCCCCGTCACTGTGGTCCAGGCAGATTCGAACGTCATCACCCAGCTGCGCAACGCTGAGGCCGATGGCTACGTCGCCGTCCAGATCGGCTACGGCCAGATCGATCCCCGCAAGGTCACCAAGCCGCTGGCTGGTCACTTTGAAAAGGCAGGCGTCACGCCTCGCCGCCACGTCGTCGAACTTCGTACCGCAGATGCTGCCGAGTACGAGCTGGGCCAGGAGCTCTCCGTAGAGGTCTTCGAAGCCGGTCAGAAGATCGACGTCATCGGCACCACCAAGGGTAAGGGCTTCGCCGGTGTTATGAAGCGTCACGGCTTCCACGGCGTTGGAGCTTCCCACGGTGCCCACAAGAACCACCGTAAGCCCGGTTCAATCGGTGGCGCATCCACCCCGAGCCGCGTCTTCAAGGGCATGAAAATGGCCGGCCGCATGGGCGCCGTTCGTCACACCACGCTGAACCTCACCGTTCACGCGGTTGACGTCGAGAAGTCGCTGCTCCTGATCAAGGGTGCCGTTCCCGGTGCCCGCGGCCAGGTCGTCCTCGTACGTACCGCCGTGAAGGGAGCCTAGTTCAATGGCTAACACTGTCCAGGTTGACCTGCCTGCAGAGATCTTCGACGTTCAGACCAACGTGCCGCTGCTGCACCAGGTTGTCGTTGCCCAGCTCGCTGCTGCCCGCCAGGGAACCCACAAGACCAAGACCCGCGCTGAAGTTTCCGGTGCAGGACGCAAGCCGTTCAAGCAGAAGGGCACCGGCCGCGCCCGTCAGGGTTCCATCCGTGCTCCCCACATGACCGGCGGTGGCGTTGTCCACGGTCCGACCCCGCGTGACTACAGCCAGCGGACCCCCAAGAAGATGATTGCTGCTGCACTGCGCGGCGCACTTTCCGACCGGGCCCGCAACGGACGCATCCACGTTGTCGCTGAACTGGTTGAAGGCACCAAGCCTTCCGCCAAGACCGCACTTGCAACGCTCCGCGGTGTTTCCGACCGCAAGAACCTGCTGGTCGTCATCGAGCGCGACAACGACGTTGCCGCACTGTCCGTGCGCAACCTCGCCGGCGTTCACGTTCTGTACGCAGACCAGCTGAACACCTACGACGTTCTCGTCTCCGATGACGTTGTCTTCACCAAGGCAGCCTACGAAGCATTCGTGGCCGCCAAGGCAGCCAAGAACGAGGAGGATGCCAAGTGAGTGCAGCCACCATCAAGGATCCCCGCGACGTCGTGCTTGCACCCGTCGTGTCGGAAAAGAGCTACGGCCTGATCGACGAGGGCAAGTACACCTTCCTGGTGGACCCCCGTTCGAACAAGACCGAGATCAAGCTGGCCGTGGAGAAGATCTTCTCCGTCAAGGTCGAATCGATCAACACCATCAACCGTGCCGGTAAGCGCAAGCGCACCAAATTCGGATGGGGTACCCGCAAGAACACCAAGCGTGCGATTGTCACCCTCAAAGAAGGCACCATCGACATCTTCGGCGGTCCGCTCGCGTAGCGGAGACCACTTTAACGAGGAAATAAATTATGGGAATCCGTAAGTACAAGCCGACTACCCCGGGCCGTCGTGGCTCGAGCGTAGCGGACTTTATCGAAATCACGCGGTCGACGCCGGAAAAGTCGTTGGTACGTCCGCTGCCCAAGAAGGGCGGCCGTAACAACACCGGTAAGATCACCACCCGCCACAAGGGTGGTGGACACAAGCGCCAGTACCGTCTGATCGACTTCCGTCGCCACGACAAGGACGGCGTCAACGCCCGCGTTGCCGAAATCGAGTACGATCCGAACCGCACGGCTCGCATCGCCCTCCTGCACTACGTTGATGGCACCAAGCGTTACATCATCGCCCCCAACAAGCTCTCCCAGGGTGACGTTGTGGAGGCAGGTGCCGGTGCTGACATCAAGCCCGGTAACAACCTGCCCCTGCTCAACATCCCGGTGGGTACCGTTATCCACGCAGTTGAACTGCGTCCGGGCGGCGGCGCCAAGATGGGCCGCTCCGCCGGTGCATCCATCCAGCTTGTTGCCAAGGAAGGCCGTTTCGCCCAGCTGCGCCTGCCTTCCGGCGAAATCCGCAACGTTGACGTGCGCTGCCGCGCAACCGTCGGCGAGGTCGGCAACGCCGAGCAGTCGAACATCAACTGGGGCAAGGCCGGCCGTATGCGGTGGAAGGGCGTCCGCCCGACCGTCCGTGGTGTCGCCATGAACCCGGTCGACCACCCGCACGGTGGTGGTGAGGGTAAGACGTCCGGTGGACGTAACCCCGTCAACCCGAACGGTAAGCGTGAAGGCCGCACCCGCCGCCCGAACAAAGAGAGCGACAAGCTTATTGTGCGTCGCCGTCGTACTGGCAAGAACAAGCGATAGGAGCCTGGACACATGCCACGCAGCCTGAAAAAAGGTCCTTTCGTTGACCAGCACCTCTTTGTGAAGGTCGCCAGGGAAAACGAAAAGGGCACCAAGAACGTCATCAAGACCTGGTCCCGCCGTTCGATGATCATCCCCGACATGCTCGGGCACACGATCGCCGTACACGACGGACGCAAGCACATCCCGGTGTTTGTCACTGAGTCGATGGTCGGGCACAAGCTCGGCGAATTCGCTCCCACGCGGACATTCCGCGGCCATGTCAAGGACGACCGTAAGGGCAAGCGCCGCTAGGCGCCTGCGTTTACGTCAAAGACGAGAGAAGGAAAGCAATGGAAGCCAAGGCAATTGCGCGCCACATCCGCGTAACGCCTATGAAGGCCCGGCGCGTCGTCAACCTTGTTCGTGGATTGCAAGCGAATGAGGCTCTGGCAATTCTGAAGTTTGCCCCCCAGGCAGCTTCGGAGCCGGTATTCAAGGTAGTTCAGTCGGCAATCTCCAACGCCCGGGTCCTCGCGGACCGCGACGGCGTGGCGTTTGACGAAGGTGACCTCATCATCAGCGAAGCGTTTGTTGATGAAGGCCCGACCATGAAGCGGTTCCAGCCGCGTGCCCAGGGTCGTGCATTTCAGATCAAGAAGCGCACCAGCCACATCACCGTGGTAGTCGCTACCCCGGAGAAAGAGGAGGCTCGCTAAGTGGGACAGAAAGTAAACCCGCACGGGTTCCGACTCGGCATCACCACCGATCACGTATCGCACTGGTTCGCTGACAGCACCAAGGCCGGACAGCGGTACAAGGACTTCGTTCGCGAAGACATCCGCATCCGCCAGCTCATGTCCACGGGCATGGAGCGCGCCGGCATCGCCAAGGTCGAAATCGAGCGCACCCGTGACCGTGTCCGCGTGGACATCCACACGGCCCGCCCGGGTATCGTCATCGGCCGCCGTGGAGCAGAAGCAGACCGCATTCGCGGCGAGCTCGAAAAGCTCACCGGCAAGCAGGTTCAGCTGAACATCCTCGAGGTCAAGAACCCCGAGATGGAAGCACAGCTGGTTGCCCAGGGTGTTGCAGAGCAGCTGACCTCACGCGTGGCTTTCCGCCGCGCGATGAAGAAGGCCATGCAGTCCGCACAGCGTGCCGGTGCCAAGGGTATCCGTATCGCTTGCTCGGGCCGCCTGGGTGGCGCTGAAATGTCCCGCTCGGAGTTCTACCGCGAAGGCCGTGTGCCCCTGCACACCCTCCGCGCGAACATCGACTACGGCTTCTACGAAGCCAAGACCACCTTCGGCCGCATCGGCGTGAAGGTCTGGATCTACAAGGGCGACGTCACCGCCAAGGAACTGGCCGCACAGGCTGCTTCGGCACCGTCCCGCGGACCCCGCTCCGACCGTGGCGGACGTCCGGGTGGCGCTGACCGTGGTGACCGCCGTCGTCGCAACGACCGCCCGGCCGCTGACGCAGCTCCTGCTGCAGAGGCTCCGGCAGTTGAGGCTGCACCTGCAGCAGCAGAAGGAGGACAGGCTTAAATGCTTATCCCACGTCGAGTCAAGCACCGTAAGCAGCACCACCCGGGTCGTTCCGGCGCTGCTACGGGCGGCACCGAGGTCTCGTTCGGCGAGTGGGGTATCCAGGCTCTGAGCCCGGCATACGTCACCAACCGTCAGATCGAATCTGCCCGTATTGCGATGACCCGCCACATCAAGCGTGGCGGTAAGGTCTGGATCAACATCTACCCGGACCGTCCCCTGACCAAGAAGCCTGCCGAAACCCGCATGGGTTCCGGTAAGGGTTCACCGGAATGGTGGGTCGCCAACGTCAAGCCGGGGCGGGTTCTGTTCGAACTCTCCGGTGTCAATGAAGAGGTAGCTCGCGAGGCCCTGCGCCTGGCAATCCACAAGCTGCCGTTGAAGGCACGCATTGTGCGTCGCGAAGGTGGTGAGTAGAAATGGCAGTAGGATCCAAGGATCTGGCTCCCGCGCAGCTGGACGGTTTCGACAACGAGCGTCTCGTTGAAGAACTCCGCAAGGCCAAGGAAGAGCTGTTCAACCTGCGCTTCCAGTCCGCCACCGGACAGCTGGAGAACCACGGTCGCCTGCGTGCAGTAAAGAAGGACATTGCCCGCATCTACACCGTTCTCCGCGAACGCGAGCTGGGCATTCGTGCCGAGGTTGCCGCACCGGTTGTGGAAGCCAAGGAAGAAAAGAAGTCCAAGAAGGCTGCAACCAAGAAGGCCGAAAAGGCTGAAACGGTTGAGACCGAGGAGGATGCCAAGTGAGTGAAAAGGACGAGAACGTGACGGAAACTGCTACCGCCGCCAAGGCTGGGGAGCGCGGTTACCGCAAGACGCGTCGCGGCTACGTGGTCTCCGACAAGATGGAAAAGACCATCGTTGTCGAGGTTGAGGACCGCGTCAAGCACGCACTGTACGGCAAGGTTATCCGCCGTACCTCCAAGGTCAAGGCACACGACGAAGAGAACACCGCCGGTATCGGCGACCTTGTTGTCATCGCCGAGACCCGTCCGCTGTCCGCCACCAAGAACTGGCGGCTCGTGGAAATCCTCGAGAAGGCCAAGTAGCACCTGCTGCTTCGCTGTTGCCCCTGCTCCCTTCCGGGAGCGGGGGCTTCCTCGTTTAAGGGGCCGGCAGTGTCACGCCAGGCACCCCTTGGACGCAGCGGACGACGCCGGCGCCTGGCCCCGTGGGGGAGTGGCACCATTGGCGGGCCGAAAGGCCGCCGTGCGTGACGCCGTCGTCCGTCTTGCGGTGCGGAGGCGAGGGGTGATATGGGGACTGGCGGAAAACGTGCTAGGATATTGAGTTTGTATGGCGCCTTCTGTGCGCTGTCATCAACCTCGTAAACAAGCGTGCCACAGCATAGTGCCCCTGTGCGCCCGGGATTCGTCCCGGACCGGGTGGGAGCAACTGCTTCTGGCACGGGCGTTTAGGCCTGGTCTGGCAAAATCCAGGCAGGTCAAGAGACACCCCGATCAACCGTTCCGCAAGGCTCATTCCGTAGCAAGACCACGGCCTGAGAACCGGCGCGACGCAAGGAGTAAATAGTGATTCAGCAGGAGTCGCGACTCAAGGTCGCCGACAACACGGGTGCTAAGGAAATCCTTACCATTCGCGTTCTCGGTGGATCCGGCCGTCGCTACGCAGGCATCGGCGACGTCATCGTCGCCACCGTCAAGGATGCAATCCCGGGCGGCAACGTAAAGAAGGGCGATGTGGTCAAGGCCGTCATCGTCCGTACCAAGAAGGAACGCCGCCGTGCGGATGGTTCCTACATCAAGTTTGACGAGAACGCAGCTGTGATCCTGAAGAACGACGGTGACCCCCGCGGTACCCGTATCTTCGGACCGGTTGGTCGTGAACTGCGTGACAAGAAGTTCATGAAGATCGTTTCTCTGGCTCCGGAGGTGCTCTAGTCCATGGCTGCAAAGATCAAGAAGGGTGACCTGGTTCAGGTCATCACTGGCGCCAAGGCTGAGCGCGGCGGCGACCGTGGCAAGCAGGGCAAGGTTCTGCGGGTTTTCACCGACACCAACCGCGTGCTGGTTGAGGGCGTTAACCGCGTCACCAAGCACACTCGGGTTGGACAGTCGCAGCGCGGCACCAAGACCGGCGGCATCGAGGTTGTAGAGGCCCCGATTCACGTTTCCAACGTGGCCCTGGTTGACCCGTCGACCAAGAAGCCGACCCGCGTGGGCTTCCGCCTCGACACTGTGGAGAAGAACGGCGTCAAGAAGACCGTCCGCATCCGCGTGTCCAAGAGCACCGGGAAGGACATCTAATGACCGAGACTATCGAGACCCCGGCAACGAAGATCGTTCCTCGTCTGAAGACCAAGTACGCCGAATCCATCAAGGCTGCGCTGCAGGATGAATTCAAGTACTCGAACGTGAACCAGGTACCCCGCCTGGTGAAGGTTGTTGTGAACATGGGTGTTGGAGATGCCGCCAAGGACTCCAAGCTGATCGACGGCGCTGTCCGCGACCTCACCCAGATCACCGGCCAGAAGCCGCAGGTTACCAAGGCCCGCAAGTCGATCGCACAGTTCAAGCTGCGCGAAGGCATGCCCATCGGTGCGCACGCAACCCTGCGTGGCGACCGCATGTGGGAATTCGTGGACCGCCTGGTCAGCCTGGCCCTGCCCCGTATCCGCGACTTCCGCGGCCTCAGTGGCAAGCAGTTCGATGGCAATGGCAACTACACCTTCGGTCTGACCGAGCAGGTTATGTTCCACGAAATCGACCAGGACAAGATCGACCGCGTCCGCGGTATGGACATCACGGTTGTCACCACTGCGAAGACCGACGACGAAGGCCGTGCGCTGCTCAAGGCGCTTGGTTTCCCGTTCAAAACCGAAGCTTAATTAACTACGTAAAAGGTCCGGCTGCTCCGCTCCCCAGGGGACGGAACGGCGGAAACCGTTATGAGGAAGGGCATGAGCCCACATGACAATGACAGATCCTGTCGCAGATATGCTTACGCGCCTGCGTAACGCAAACTCGGCATACCACGACTCCGTGACTATGCCGTACAGCAAGCTCAAGGCACGCGTTGCCGACATCCTCAAGGCCGAAGGTTTCATCGCCGGCTGGAAGGAAGAGGACGCAGAGGTTGGCAAGAAGCTGACCCTCGAACTCAAGTTCGGTCCGAACCGCGAGCGTTCCATCGCCGGTGTACGCCGGATCTCCAAGCCGGGTCTCCGCGTTTACGCGAAGTCCACCAACCTCCCGCACGTGCTCGGTGGCCTGGGAATCGCAATCCTGTCCACCTCTTCCGGCCTCCTGACTGACAAGCAGGCCGGCAAGAAGGGCGTGGGCGGCGAAGTCCTCGCGTACGTCTGGTAACGGGAAAGGAAGAGAATAATGTCACGTATTGGACGTCTCCCCATCACCGTTCCTGCCGGCGTTGAGGTCAAGGTTGACGGCTCTGTCGTCAGCGTCAAGGGTTCCAAGGGGGAGCTTAGCCACACTGTGGCCAGCCCCATCGAGGTTGCCCTGGACGAGAACACCCTGACCGTTACCCGCCCGAACGATGAGCGCGCCTCCCGTTCACTCCACGGCCTGACCCGCACCCTGATCGCCAACATGATCCAGGGCGTCACCGCAGGCTACGAGAAGAAGCTTGAAATCGTCGGTACCGGTTACCGCGTTCAGGCCAAGGGATCTGACCTTGAGTTCGCTCTCGGCTTCAGCCACCCGGTCAGCGTTTCCGCTCCGGCCGGCATCACCTTTGCAGTAGAGGGTCCGACCAAGCTCTCTGTCTCAGGCATCAACAAGCAGCAGGTCGGCGAAGTTGCTGCCAACATTCGCAAGCTGCGCAAGCCTGACCCCTACAAGGGCAAGGGCATCCGTTACGCCGGCGAAGTCATCCGCCGCAAGGTCGGAAAGGCTGGTAAGTAACCATGGCCATCGCCATTAACAAGAAGCGTACGAACAAGAGCAAGGCAGCTGCACGCAGCCGCCGCCAGCTTCGTATCCGCAAGCGCATTGCCGGTACGGCTGCCCGCCCCCGTTTGGTGGTCAACCGCTCCGCACGCCACGTATTTGTCCAGGTTGTCGATGACAGCATTGGCCAGACCGTAGCAAGCGCGTCCACTCTGGAAGCTGACCTTCGTGCATTCGACGGTGACAAGACTGCGAAGGCCAAGCGCGTCGGCGAGCTCGTTGCCGAACGTGCCAAGGCTGCCGGTGTCGAGGCTGTCGTTTTCGACCGTGGTGGTAACAAGTACCACGGCCGGATCGCCGCCGTCGCCGACGGTGCACGCGAAGGTGGGCTGTCACTGTGACCGAAGCAAACAAGGAAAAGGACACTGTGTCTGCAGATCAGAAGGCGCCCGAAGCCGCAGCTGCTGAGACCACTGCCCCCGCTGCCGAGGACCGCCGTGGTGGCGCCCGTCGCGGCGAGCGTGGAGACCGTGGCCAGGGCCGCGGCGACCGCGGTGGCCGTGGCGGCCGCGACGGTGGCCGTGAAGCCGAAAAGAACCAGTTCGTAGAGCGCGTTGTCACCATCAACCGCGTTTCCAAGGTCGTCAAGGGTGGTCGTCGCTTCAGCTTCACCGCTCTGGTGGTCGTTGGTGACGGTAACGGCATGGTCGGCGTCGGCTACGGCAAGGCCAAGGAAGTTCCCGCCGCTATCGCCAAGGGCGTTGAAGAAGCCAAGAAGTCCTTCTTCCGCGTTCCCCGCGTTGGCAGCACCATCCCGCACCGGGTTCAGGGTGAAGCCGCTGCCGGCGTCGTAATGCTGCGTCCGGCCTCCGCCGGTACCGGTGTTATCGCCGGTGGTCCGGTCCGTGCAGTACTGGAGTGCGTGGGTATCCACGACATCCTCTCCAAGTCGCTCGGTTCCTCCAACGCCATCAACATCGTTCACGCGACCGTTGACGCCCTGAAGCGCCTCGAAGAGCCGGCATCCGTGGCAGCACGCCGCGGCCTGCCGCTGGACGAGGTTGCCCCTCAGGCACTGGTGAAGGCCCTTCTCGCCCCGAAGGCAGGTGCCTAGTCATGGCTAAGAACCTGGTCCCCTCCGACGCTCAGTTGGAGATCACTCAGATCAAGTCCGCCATTGGCGGCAAGCAGAACCAGCGCGACACCCTGCGGTCCCTCGGCCTGAAGCGGATCGGACACACCGTTGTCCGCACCGCCGACGCCGTGACCGTCGGGATGATCAACACGGTTCCGCACCTGGTAAAGGTAGAGGAGGCGAAGTAAATGGCAGAGAACACTGCTGATAAGGCACAGGCTGCTGAGAAGCAGAACGCCCTGAAGGTTCACCACCTGCGTCCCGCTCCGGGTGCCAAGACCGCCAAGACCCGTGTTGGTCGTGGTGAGGCATCCAAGGGTAAGACCGCCGGCCGCGGTACCAAGGGTACGGCTGCCCGCTACCAGGTGAAGGCTGGCTTTGCCGGCGGCCAGCTGCCGCTGCACATGCGCCTGCCGAAGCTGCGCGGCTTCAAGAACCCGTTCCGGGTTGAGTTCCAGGTTGTAAACCTGGACAAGCTCAACGAGCTGTTCCCGGAAGGTGGCGCAGTCACCGTGGAGAACCTGGTCGAAAAGGGCGCCGTTCGCAAGAACCAGCCCGTCAAGGTGCTGGGCACCGGCGACATCACCGTCAAGGTTGACGTCACCGCCCACGCATTCTCGGCCAGCGCCGCAGAAAAGATTGCCGCAGCAGGCGGAAGCACCACCGCCCTCTAAAGGGACGGCGCCAGCTGTTGAACTCCCGGTATCCGCGGGCTTTGGCCCCGGATACCGGGAGTTTTCCATATCCGCCGGGCGAATTTTTCCTGCCTTCCGGCGCACCCTGGCCGGTATGGATTGTTCGCATGGCGCATCCAACCGTTAGACTCGGATGTCGGGATTTATCAAGTTCCGCAACCCCACTCTTATTGACACCACAGGAGGACGCTTGCTTAGCGCATTTGGCCGGGCCTTTCGCACGCCTGATCTGCGACGCAAGTTGTTGTTCACGCTGGGAATCATCACCATCTTCCGCTTGGGTGCTTTCATTCCCTCGCCAGGTGTGAACTACCAGAATGTCCAGCAATGCTTGCATAACGGTCAGACTGCCGGCGGGCTGTACCAGCTCGTCAACCTCTTCAGCGGCGGCGCGTTGCTCCAGGTGTCTATCTTCGCCCTGGGCATCATGCCGTACATCACGGCCAGCATCATCGTCCAGCTGCTCCGGGTGGTCATTCCCCGGTTCCAGCAGCTCTACGACGAGGGCGCATCGGGCCAGTCCAAGCTGACCCAGTACACCCGCTACCTCACCATCGCCCTGGGCCTGCTCAACGCCACCACCCTGGTGTCCCTGGCCCGTTCCGGCCAGCTGCTGCCGGGCTGCCAGCTCCCGGTGATCCCGGACACGAGCATCATCACCACCATCCTGATCATCATCACCCTCACGGCCGGCACCGGCCTGATCATGTGGATGGGCGAGCTCGTCACCGAAAAGGGTGTGGGCAACGGCATGTCGCTGCTGATCTTCACCTCCATCGCAGCGCAGTTCCCCACCTCGCTCGGCGCGATCTGGACCTCCCAGGGACCGGGGACCTTCTTCCTCGTCCTGGTGGTGGGCCTCCTCACGGTCGCCCTGGTGGTCTTCGTGGAACAGTCCCAGCGGCGCGTTCCGGTCCAGTACGCCAAGCGGATGATCGGCCGACGGACCGTGGGCGGCACCAGCACCTACATTCCCATCAAAGTGAACATGGCCGGCGTCATTCCGGTGATCTTCGCTTCCTCCATGCTTTACATTCCCGGGCTGATCGCACAGTTCAACCAGCCCAGGAACGGCGAGCAGCTCCAGCCGTGGGTTGAGTGGATCAACAACAACCTGACCCGCGGTGACCACCCGATCTACATGGCGGTTTACTTCCTCCTGATCGTGTTCTTCACCTACTTCTACGTCGCGATTACCTTCAACCCTGAAGAAGTCTCGGACAACATGAAGAAGTACGGCGGCTTCATTCCAGGTATCCGCGCCGGCCGGCCGACCGCGGACTACCTGCAGTACGTGCTCTCGCGGATCACCCTGCCCGGCGCCCTCTACCTGGGTTTCGTGGCACTGATTCCACTGGTGGCACTGGTACTGATCAACGCAAACCAGAACTTCCCGTTCGGTGGCACCTCGATCCTCATCATGGTGGGCGTTGGCCTGGAGACCGTCAAGCAAATTGATGCGCAGCTACAACAACGTCACTACGAAGGGCTTTTGCGATGACGAGAATGCTGATTATTGGACCTCCCGGTTCCGGAAAAGGAACGCAGGCGGAGCGGATTTCAGAACGCCTTGGCGTTGTGGCCATCTCCACCGGCGACATCTTCCGTGCCAACGTGAAGGGCGAAACCCCGCTCGGCATCGAGGCGAAGAAGTACATGGACAACGGTGACTTCGTTCCGGACAGCGTGACCAACAAGATGGTCCGCGACCGCCTGGGCGAATCCGACGTCGAAAACGGCTTCCTGCTGGATGGCTACCCGCGCACCACCGCGCAGGTTGACTACCTTGACGAGATCCTCGCCGACGGCGACGAGAAGCTCGACGTGGTGCTGCAGCTGACGGCCGACGACGAGGAACTGGTTCACCGCCTCCTGGGCCGCGCCAAGGAAACGGGACGGAGCGACGACAACGAAGCCGTCATCCGCCACCGCCTTGACCTCTACCACGAGCAGACGGAGGCCGTGGTGGCGAAGTATGCCGAGCGTGGCATCCTGACCCAGGTGGACGGGATCGGTCCCATCGACGAAGTAACCAACCGCGTGATGCAGGCCATCAAGGCTGCACAGACAGCCTGACCCAAGGCGCCACGGTTATCGAGGCTCCTCCCGGAATCCGGGAGGAGCCTCAGCCATTTGAAAGGACACACCATGGCCTTCGGCCAACCCCGCATCGAATTCAAGAACAACGCCCAGATGCGCACCATGCATGAAGCCGGGCTGGTGCTCAGCCGCGCGCTGGATGCCGCCGTCGCCGCCGCGGTGCCCGGTGTCACCACCAAGCACCTGGACGACGTCTTTGCAGCGGTCCTCAACGAAGCGGGCGCAAAATCCAACTTCCTGGGCTACCACGGCTTCCCGGCCACCATCTGCACGTCCGTGAACGAGGAAGTGGTCCACGGTATCCCGGGCAGCCGGGTCCTGCAGGACGGTGACATCATTTCCATCGACGGCGGGGCAATCGTCAACGGCTGGCACTCCGATTCCGCGCGGACCGTGATCGTGGGCACGGCGGATCCCGAAGACCAGCGGCTCTCCGACGTTACCCAGGCAGCGATGTGGCGTGGCATTGCGGCCCTCGCCACGGGAAGCCATGTGGGCGATATCGGTGCCGCCATCGACGATTACGTCTCCTCCGTACCGGGAAAGCCCCTGGGCATCCTGGAGGACTACGTTGGCCACGGCATCGGCTCCGAGATGCACATGGCCCCGGACGTGCTGAACTACCGCACCAACCACCGGGGACCGAAGATCAAGCCAGGCCTGTGCCTTGCCATCGAACCCATGCTGGTCCGTGGCGGCATCGACACCGCGGTTCTTGAGGACGACTGGACCGTGGTCACCACCGACGGCAAGCGGTCCTGCCAGTGGGAGCATTCGGTTGCTGTGCATGAGAAGGGCATCTGGGTGCTTTCGGCCCCCGACGGCGGCGCGGAGCACCTGGTGCCGCTGGGCGTCACACCCGTTCCCATCCCTTAGGCCAAACCGCCAAGAGCGGTACGACGCGTGTTTTCTTCAGCGACACGCAAAAGCCCTGGCGAACCCATAAACGGGGTTCGCCAGGGCTTTCGCGTGTCGAAAAGCGCTAAGCCTTCAGCTTCGGCTTCACATCCCGGTCGTAGATCCCCTGCAGGGTGCTCTTCAGGTCCGTCATGGAGGACTTGACGTCGCCCTGCTGGGTGAGGATCTTCGCGGCAGCCTTGGCCATCTCCTGGTCTGCGCCCGGCAGGAACACCCGGGCGTTGTCCTGGACCTTGGTGACGGCCAGTTGGTCCATGGCCGTCTTGATCTGCGGCGTCTTGGCCAGGACCGCCGTCATGTCGGCAGACTTGCGGGTGGGCATGTAGCCGGTGGCGGCAGAGAACTCCGCGGTGCTCTCCGGCTGCGTGATGAACTTCAGGAACGTACCCGCGGCCAGCTGTTCCTCCTTGGTGATCCCGCTCGGGATGCCCAGGCCGGCGCCGCCGGTGGGGCATACGTTGGACTGCGCCTTCGGGCCGCCCGGCAGGAAGCCTACGCCCACATTGAACTTGGCGGACTTCAGGATTCCCAGCAGCGAGCCGGTGGAGGAAATGGTGGTGGAGGTCAGGCCGGCGGAGAAATCGTCAGCGGCTTCCTTGGAGGAGACGCCAGCCCACTTGTCCTTGTAGATCGAGTCCTGGGCCCACTGCAGCGCCGCCACGGACTCGGTTGAGTCGCACGTGATGTCCCATTCGTTGGACCAGCCGCCGCCCCAGCCCCACAGCATGTTCTGCAGCGTCCACCCCGCATAGCCGGCCAGGGCCGGGTAAATGTAGGCGTACTGGGCGCCGGAGCTCGCCTTCAGCTTGGGTGCCCATTCCCCGAACTCGTCCCAGGTCTTGGGGGCGCGGTCGGGCAGGCCCGCGGCGGCGAAGTGATCCTTGTTGTAGTAGAACAGGGGCGTTGAGCGGCCGTAGGGGAGGGCCCACTGCTTGCCGTCGTATTTGTAGTCGTCCACCAAGGACTTCTGGAAATCGTCCATCTTCATGTCCAGCTGCTTGGTGAGGCTGTCGACGGGGATGATGCTGCCGTTGGTGTAATAGCGGAACCACCAGACGTCGGACAGGACCACGACGCCGGGGAGGCCCGACTTGGCCGCCTGCGCGGTCTGGAATTTCTGGGCGATCTCCTCATAGTTGGCGCCGGCCGTAACCAGGTTGACCGTGATGTCCGGGTTCTGGGCGTGGAATTTGTCAATCAGGCTCTTTTCGACGTCCTGGGACTGGCCAGGGTGGCTGGACCAGAAGTCGATCTTGGCCGCAGGCTTTACCCCGCTGAAGTCGATGTCGGCCGCTTGGGACGTGGCCTGGCCGCCGCCGGTGGTTGAGGGTCCGCCGCATGCTGCCAGGGCGGCCGCGGAGGCGGTAGCCCCTGCCAGGCCCAGGAAATGCCTCCGGTCCAGATGCAATGCCATGAGAGTTCCTTTCGGTTGTTGCCTTGTGGAAGGTGGAAGTTCGACGGCGGCCGGCAGCTTAGCCGGTCACGCTGCCTTGGGTGAGGCCCGCCACGATGTAGCGCTGCAGGGCCGCGAAGATGATCAGGATGGGCACGATGACCAGGACGGCGCCGGCCATGAGCACGCCCCAGCCGGCGGCGTTGCTCTCACTGTTTTGCAACAGCGTCAGGCCCACCGGGAGGGTCATGGTCTCCGGCCGGTCTGTGATGATCAGCGGCCAGATGTAGTCGTTCCATTCGGTCACGATGGTCACCAGTGCCACCGTGGCAATGGAGGGGACCGAGACCGGAACCACGATCTGCCACAGCCGGCGCCAGTGCCCGGCCCCGTCCATTTCCGCCGATTCCAGGATGGAGGCGGGCAGGGTCCGGAAGTGTTGGCGCAGCAGGAAGGTACCGAACGCGGTGCCGAGGCCCGGCAGGATGATGCCCCACAGGGTGTTCTTTCCGCCTATCCCGGCGATCAGGATGAAGTTGGGCAGGATGGAGACCTGCGGCGGCACCATGAGGGCCACCAGGATCAACAGGAAGATGAAGTTCCGGAACGGGAAGCGGACAAAGACCAGCGCGTACGCCGTCAGGATCGCGAGCAGCACCTTGATGGTGGCCCCCGCCAGGGTAACGATGGTGCTGTTCAGGAAGAACTGTCCAAACGGGACGGTGGTCATGGCGGTCCGATAGTTCTCCAGGTTCAGGCTCTCCGGGAGGATCTTCAGGTCCGTGGTGACAATCTCGCCGGAGGACTTGAAGGAGCTGAGGACCATCCAGAGCAGGGGCAGGAACACCACCAGCGTGGCAATGAGCAGCGGCAGGTAGCCGCCAACAATCGTCTGGACAAGGTTTCGGCGCGAAAAGGGACGGTCGGGGCGGAGGGCCGGATCCGGCGTCGACACCGCCGGGGCCGCCGGGTCCGGGTTGACCGGTGATAGGGACGTCACGAGTAGTGCACCTTTCGTTCCACGAAGCGCAGCTGCAGCACGGTGATCACCAGGAGGATGGCAAACAGCACCACGGAAATGGCTGCCGAATAGCCGGCCCGGTTGTACGCCCCGAACGCTTGGAGGTAAGCCTCGTAGATCAGGGTGCTGGTGCCGGTGCCCAGCGGCGTCATGATGCGGATGAGGTCAAAGGCCTGCAACGAGCTGAGCATGGTGGTGATGAGGAGGAAGAACGTGGTGGGGGACAACAGCGGCAGCGAGATGCTCAGGAAACGCCGGAACCCGTTCGCACCGTCGAGGGACGCGGCTTCCATGACGTCTTTCGGCAGGGACTGCAGCCCGGCAAGGTACACCACGGCGCAATAGCCAAGGTTCTTCCAGACGTACACCAGGATCACCATGACCAGCGACAACTGGGGGTCGTTGATCCACTGCGGGCTCTGCTGGCCGATGCCGCGCAGCAGCCAGGCGAGGACGCCGTAGCCGGGGTCAAAGATGAACAGCCACACCAGGCCCACGCCCACGCCGGAGAGCACGTAGGGCGCAAACACGGCGGACCGGGCAAACGTGGTGCCACGGATCTTCCCGTTCAGCGCCACCGCCACCAGCAGGCCCAGCAGCATGGATCCGCCCACCGTCACCACGGTGAACACGGCGGTGGTCCCCAAGACTTTGGGGGCGTCATTGCTGGTGAAGAAGGTGGCGTAGTTGGCGAGGCCCACGACGGTGGCGGTGGGGGAACCCAGCGTCCAGTCCAGCGTGGAGTAATACATGTTGCTGATCAGCGGACGGTAGGTGAAAACGGCGATCAGCACCAGGTTGGGCAGCGCCATGGCAAGGAAAACAAAGAAGTCCCGGCGGTTCCTTGCGGTCCACCGCCGGTGCGGAATCTTCGCTGCGGGTCCTGGCGGCCGCTTGGGCTTGGCGGACGGATGCGGGGCGAGTTGACGGGTCATGCGTGTCTCTCCCGGGTCGGGAGCCTGCTCGTGGCGGGCACTGGCTGAATCTAGGGACTAACTACACCAGACCGTCAGTGGGCTGAAGCCCGCATTTGCCCTTCTCGAAGGACTGTTATCCGAGGCTTCGTCGCCCGTTAACGCTGTGTTGGATGCAGTCTCGCATAAAGTTTGCCCTTGCGGCAGGGGCGCGCCCGCGACGTGCAGAATAGGGGCATGGGAACCATTGCAGACGTCCCGGGCATCCGGGTAGGCCACTACCAGCGGACCGGCGATGGCTGGCTGACCGGAGTCACGGTGGTCCTGCCGCCGCCGGGCACCAAGGGGTCGGTGGACGTCCAGGGCGGCGGCCCCGCCACCCACGAAACGGATGCGCTCGACCCCACCACGCTGGTCAGCACCGTGGATGCGGTGGTCTTGGCCGGTGGCAGCGCCTACGGGCTTGCCGCCGCCGCCGGCGCCCAAGCCTGGTGCGAGGCCAACGGCCGCGGGTTCGCCGTGTCCGGGGGAGTCGTCCCCATCGTTCCGGCAGCCGCGATCTTCGACCTTGGCAGGGGCGGCGACTTCGCTGCACGGCCGACGCCGGACATGGGCTTCGCGGCGGCCGCCGCCGCGTCGGCTCAACCGGAGGGGCACGACGTCGAGCGCGGCAACGTCGGTGCCGGCACCGGAGCCCTCATCGGCAGGGGACAGTTCAAAGGAGGAGTGGGCACAGCCTCCATCACCCTGGATAACGGGGCAGTAGTCGGTGCGCTGGCCATCGTCAACGCACTCGGGCTCCCGTTGGGTGGGCTTGTCGAGAACCGAGCCCTGGATTTTGACAGGCTCAATCACCGGGAGGACCAGCCCGGACGTCCGGCGCCGTTGAACACCACCCTGGTCGTCGTGGCCACCAATGCCGTGCTGGATGCGGCGGAGTGCAAGCGCACGGCATCTGCCTCACACGCCGGGATTGCCCGGGCCCTGAATCCGAGCCACACCCTCGCCGACGGAGATACCGTATTCTGCCTCGCAACCGGCGCCCTGGCGCTGGACCGCACGGACGGAGCCGCCCGGCAAACCAGCCTCATTTCGCTGCAAAGCGCGGCAGCCGACGTCGTCCGCCTGGCCGTCCTGGACGGCGTGGCCAGCGCGGAGGCCGTGACCACTCCTGCGGGTGCGTATGGTGCATACGGCGACCGGATGCGCTAGCATGGCTGGATTTAACTTTCGCCGCCAGATGACGTAGTGTTGTCTCTTGGTTGTCTGGACTGCCGCGCCCTTTTGGGCTTGGAGATGGCAATCGATCCAACAAAAACGTTCGTAGTCATGTCCGGTGCAATCCGGCGGGGCTGCGGCAACAACAGTTAGCGGAGGGTATGGCCAAGAAGGACGGGGTCATTGAGATCGAAGGCGTTGTGACCGAGGCGCTGCCTAACGCGATGTTTCGCGTTGAGCTCACCAACAAGCACATCGTTCTGGCACACATCTCTGGAAAGATGCGTCAGCACTACATCCGGATCCTCCCCGAGGACCGCGTAGTGGTGGAGCTGAGCCCGTACGACCTCACCCGTGGTCGTATCGTCTACCGCTACAAGTAAATTGCTGGGCAGCTGCAGCGCATGCTGACTGCTGCTCCAGCTGACCAACTGTTACACGCAAAGGAACGCCATGAAGGTCAAGCCGAGCGTCAAGCAGATCTGCGAAAAGTGCAAAGTGATCCGCCGTAACGGCCGGGTCATGGTGATCTGCGAGAACCCGCGCCACAAGCAGCGCCAGGGCTAATTTCCTTCCCTGAAGGAAATCCTGGGTTGCTAACCCACGCAAGTAAATAAAGGCAGCACAAGCTGATCTGGAACATTGAGCTCGAAAGAGTCCGGACAGCTAACCCCCGGTCGGAGGCTGGGGCCGTACGGAATGTGCGGGTGTACTGCCTACGACCTCCGGTTTATCAAGGAGTACTGCCACTATGGCTCGTCTCGCTGGCGTAGACATTCCCCGCGAAAAGCGGCTGGAAATTGCGCTTACTTACATCTACGGCGTGGGCAAGACCCGTGCACACGAAACCCTGGCTGCCACGGGCATCAGCGCTGACGTTCGCGTCAAGGACCTGACTGACGCCCAGCTGGTTGAGCTGCGTGACTACATTGAAGGCAACTACAAGGTTGAGGGTGACCTTCGCCGCGAAGTAGCAGCAGATATCCGCCGCAAGGTTGAAATCGGCAGCTACGAAGGCCTGCGCCACCGCAAGGGCCTGCCCGTACGCGGTCAGCGTACGAAGACCAACGCACGTACCCGCAAGGGCCCGAAGCGTACCGTCGCCGGCAAGAAGAAGGCCCGTTAAAATCCCCGCTCGGGATTTACGGACTTTCCCCAATAACTTTCTGTAGGAGAAAAAATGCCCCCGAAGACTCGTGGCGCGGTTCGCAAGCCGCGTAAGAAGGACAAGAAGAATATCGCGCTTGGCCAGGCGCACATCAAGAGCACCTTTAACAACACCATCGTTTCCATCACGGATCCCTCCGGTGCTGTTATTTCCTGGGCTTCCTCTGGCGAGGTTGGCTTCAAGGGCTCGCGCAAGTCCACCCCGTTCGCTGCCCAGATGGCTGCCGAAGCCGCTGCCAAGCGTGCGCAGGAGCACGGCATGCGCAAGGTTGACGTTTTCGTCAAGGGACCGGGTTCCGGGCGCGAAACCGCAATCCGTTCGCTGCAGGCCGCAGGCCTCGAGGTTGGCTCCATCCAGGACGTCACCCCCGCAGCGCACAACGGCTGCCGCCCGCCGAAGCGCCGCCGCGTCTAATTCTTTTCCGCAGCAGGAGCTTGCCCGGACCAGTGATGGCCCGGGCAAGCCCAGCGCGTTAAGTCTTCAGACCGAATTTCCACCACCTGTGTTGCGTCATATAGCGGATGCTCGCCGAAAGGAAACCTAAGTGCTCATTGCACAGCGCCCCACCCTCTCCGAAGAGGTAGTCTCCGAAAACCGTTCGCGGTTCATCATCGAACCGCTGGAACCGGGCTTCGGCTACACCCTCGGAAACTCCCTCCGCCGTACCCTGCTCTCCTCCATCCCCGGTGCTGCCGTAACCAGCATCCGGATCGATGGTGTGCTGCACGAGTTCACCACGGTTCCGGGTGTCAAGGAAGATGTCACCGAGATCATCCTTAACATCAAGAGCCTGTCGGTTTCCTCCGAGCACGACGAGCCTGTCGTGGCTTACCTGCGCAAGCAGGGCCCCGGAGTCGTCACCGCCGCGGACATCGCTCCGCCGGCCGGCGTCGAATTCCACAACCCGGATCTGCACATCGCCACGCTGAACTCGAAGGGCAAGTTCGAACTCGAACTGACCATCGAGCGCGGCCGCGGCTACGTTTCGGCAGCTCAGAACAAGTCCGGCGACGCAGAGATCGGCCGTATCCCGGTCGACTCCATCTACTCGCCGGTCCTGAAGGTTACTTTCCGCGTGGAAGCAACCCGTGTTGAGCAGCGCACCGACTTCGACAAGCTGATTGTCGACGTCGAGACCAAGCAGGCCATCGCCCCGCGCGATGCCGTCGCTTCCGCAGGCACCACCCTGGTGGAACTGTTCGGTCTGGCCCGTGAGCTGAACACCGCAGCTGAAGGTATCGAGATCGGCCCGTCGCCCACCGACGCTGCCCTGGCAGCCGACATGGCACTGCCGATCGAGGATCTGGACCTCACCGTCCGTTCCTACAACTGCCTCAAGCGTGAGGGCATCCACACCGTGGGTGAACTCGTTGCCCGCTCCGAGGCCGACCTGATGGACATCCGCAACTTCGGTGCAAAGTCCATTGACGAGGTCAAGGCAAAGCTGGTTGAACTGGGCCTGTCCCTCAAGGACTCGCCTCCCGGTTTTGACCTCGCAGCACGCGCCGCAGCAATCGAAGAGGACGACGCCGCCTTCGGCGACGACGAACTCTAAACCAGACCTTGGCCGCGGGCAGCACCATGGTGTGCCGCCCACGGCTTCCACATGAGGAGAAACAATTATGCCTACCCCCACTAAGGGTCCGCGCCTCGGAGGCGGCCCGGCTCACGAGCGCCTCATGCTCGCGAACCTGGCAGCATCCCTGTTCGAGCACAAGCGGATCACCACCACGGTGACCAAGGCCAAGCGCCTGAAGCCGTACGCAGAGCGCCTGGTGACCTTCGCCAAGCGTGGCGACCTCGCTTCCCGCCGCCGCGTTCTCGGCCTGATCAGCAACAAGGGCGTCGTCCACGAGCTGTTCACCGACATCGCCCAGGCAGTGGAGAACCGTGACGGCGGCTACACCCGCATCACCAAGATCGGCAACCGCAAGGGCGACAACGCTCCCATGGCTGTCATCGAACTGGTCCTGGAGCCGGTTTCCGCCAAGCAGGGCGTAGTAGCCGAGGCTACCTCTGCCGCCAAGCGCGACGCCGACAAGAAGGAAGCTGCCGCTGCCGCTCCGGCTGCCGAAGAGGCTCCGGCCGCTGAGGAAGCTGCCGCAACCGAAGAAGCACCTGCTGCCGAGGACGCCGCAACCGAAGAGGCTCCGGCCGCTGAGGAAGCTCCGGCTGCCGAGGAGAAGGACGCGAAGTAATTCGCTGACCTGCTTCGCATAGACTTAGGTCTGTGAACCACCAAAAACCCGCGGCCCCCGTCTTAGGGGGCGGCGGGTTTTTGCGTCTCCGGCTCGATCTTTCGTACGACGGCGGTCCCTTCAGCGGGTGGGCGCTGCAGCCGGGCCTGCGGACTGTCCAGGGAGTCCTTGAGGAAGCGATCGAGCTGGTGGTGCGCCGCGCGGTCCGGGTCACCGTGGCCGGCCGCACCGATGCCGGCGTCCACGCCCGCGGCCAGGTGGTCCACCTGGACCTCACTGAAGCTGAATGGCTGGCACTGCCGCGCGGGCACGAACTCGATCCCGCCGTCGCCCTGCTGCGCCGGCTCCGTGGCGCGCTGAACCGTGCCCTGGGCGACCTCCACGGCGCCGTCGAAGTCCATGACATCGCGTTGGCGCCTGTGGGCTTCGACGCCCGCTTCTCGGCCCTCTGGCGGCGCTACAGCTACCGGATCGCGGACGAACCAGCCCTCTGGGACCCGCTGGCACGGTACTTCACGCTGTGGCACAAGAATCCGCTGGATGTTGGCCTGCTCAACCAGGGTGCCTCGCAGCTGCTGGGCCTGCAAAATTTCCTGTCGTTCTGCAAGCCGCGCGAAGGTGCCACCACCATCAGGGAGCTGCAGCGCTTCGAGTTTGCCCGCGGTGACGACGGCGTCATCGTGGCCACCGTGCAGGCCGATGCGTTCTGCCACAACATGGTCCGGGCCTTGGTGGGTTCGGCCCTTTACGTGGGGGAGGGCACCGTGGAACCGGGCTGGCTGCACGAAAGGTTGCTCCTGCAGAAACGGGACGCCAAGTCAGTTTTGGCCGCCCCGCACCCGCTGGTGCTGGAGGAAGTGGCGTACCCGTCCGACGATGATCTGCTGGCCCGCGCGGAACAGACGCGGGCCCTGCGCCAACATTAGAACGACGGCGGTGGGCCCTCGGCCGGCAACGTCACCGTGAAGGTGCTGCCTTGGCCTTCGCCGCTCTGGCACGTGATGGTGCCGCCATGCCGCTCCACGATCATTCGGGTGATGGACAGGCCGAGCCCGGCACCGGGTATGGCTGCCTGACGCGCGGATTCGGCGCGGAAGAATCTGTTGAACACCCTGGCGGCGTCCTCCGCTGACATCCCCATGCCGGTGTCCTTGACGCTGAGTGAGACCCACTGGGCGTCCGCTTCGGCGCTGATGCTCACCGTACCGCCGTCGGGCGAGTATTTGATGGCGTTGGACACCAGGTTGTCCAGTACCTGGCCGATCCGGAGCGGATCAGCGTAGGCCCAGAGCGGCGAGGGGACCTCGGCGGCGAACTCCACGTGGGACCGCTGCGCCGACGCCTGCGCGGAGCCGAGGCTGGTCTCCACCAGGCTGGCGAGGTCGGTCCGTTTCGGGTGGACGTTCATGGTGGTGGACGCCGAGGCCGTCAGGTCAGCCACCAGGTCGATCATCCGCTCCGCGTTGCGCTGCACCACCAGGAGGCGTTTGGCTGCGTGCGGCGGCAGGTCGGCGACGTCGTCGAGCACCAGGTCCACGTTGCCGATGATCGAGTTCAGCGGGTTCTTGAATTCATGCGACACGTTGGACACCAGGTCCTGGTTTGCCGCCAGCGACTCGACCCAGCCCGTAACATCGCTGTACACCACCACGGCGCCGGTGAGCTTGCCGTCTTCGCTTACCAGGGGACGGGCCGCGGTGGAGACTGCCCGCTGTTCCGGGCCCTCGCCCGCCCACACCAGGTAGTCGGCAAATGATTCCCCGGCCATCGCCCGGCTGATGGGCCGCCGGTCCGGTGGAAGCAGGGTCCGCCGGTCCTGGCCGTAGATCAGCTGGTGACCCCGGCCGGGGAATTCGTCGTCGGCGCCTGTGACCCGGCGGAAGTTGCGCTGCCGGCTGTTGGAGACCAGGAAGTGGCCTGAGCGGTCGACGGCGGCTATGCCGACGTCGGTGGCGTCCAGCACCGTTTCCAGCAGCTTCTCCCGTTCCCGGCTTGCGGCCAGCAGCTCACGGAGTTCCCGGTCCTTTTCGGCGAGTTCGCGTTGCTGCAGCCGCAGGTTCACGCTCGCGAAGCGGATGGCCAGGGAAACGGCGAGCATCATGAGGGGGAAGAGGACCACGGTGGTGAGGTCCGAGGCCGTGACGGACGGGAGGTGGGTCACGGTTGGCGGGACCATGATCAGGAAAGGGCCCACAAAGCTAAGCACCAGGCTGGTCCGGGTCAGCATTCCTGAGGCGGACAGCCAGATCACCGGGAAGACCACCAGCACGGCCAGGCCAGGGAGCAGCGGTGCGGCACCGTTGCGAAGGAACCCGATGGCCGCGAAGTCCAGGACCGGGATGAGCAGGTAGGCCCGGTGCGCCAGGCGTTCCCAAGGGACCAGGAAACAGGCAAGGAACAGGATCCCGTGCAACGCAATGCCGGCCAGGTACAGGGTGCTGTGCGTGAGCGAGGGCCAGGCGAAGGGTGTGGCTATGGCAATGATGGCCACAATGACCGTGATGGGGAGTTGGCACAGCGCCACTTGGGCGCGGGTTCCCAGCCTGCGGAAGATGCGGCCGGGTCCCCGGTGGAACAATGGCTCAGCCATGTTTCTGACTCGTACCCCTTTACCTGTGGAAAGCAAAGTGCGAGGGAGGCTTTCTTTACGGCTCCCATACCGGGCAGGTACCCCTTTCCGCCCATATTGCACATGTCTTGTCATAATAATTGACTTTTCAATTTTTAGGGCTGTTGCGGATGTCATCAGCAGGGCTTACTAGTAGCGTATAAATGGTTGGAGCGGGTATGGCATTGGCGCTGGGCCAATGGGGGGCCATCTCCGCCTGGCGCAGGGATAGCAATGGACGATCTTGGTGTAGCTGTGGTCATCGAAGATGACGCCGATGTGCGGAACCTCCTTGAAGGTGTTTTGACCCAGGCGGGCTTTGAAGTGCATACAGCTGATGATGGGCGGTCCGGGGTAGAGGTGGTCCGCAGCAAGCAGGCCAACGTTGTGACTCTCGATATTGGGCTGCCGGACATTGACGGGTTCGAGGTCTTGCGGCGGATCCGGACCTTCAGCAACGCCTACGTGGTGATGCTGACGGGGAGGACTGAGGAACCGGACCTCTTGTCAGCCCTGAACACCGGGGCTGATGACTACATAGCCAAGCCGTTCAGGCCCAGGGAGCTCCGTGCCCGGGTGGCGGCAATGATGCGCAGGCCACGCCAGGAGGTCAACGGGCCGCGCCCGTCACCTGCCGCGTGGGGCCAAGCAGCGGCTCCTGCCGCCGCGCCCGCCGAGTCCGGAATCCTGCAGCACAACGGGCTTCGCCTGAACCACCGGACGCGCACCGTGGAAGTCAGGGGGGAGCCGCTGGGCCTGACGCGCAGCGAATTCGACCTGCTCCATGTGCTGCTGAAAGGTGGCGGCGCCGTGTGTACCAGGGCTGACCTGGTGCGGGCGGTCCGCGGGGAGTTCTACGACCACGACACGTACATCAGCGAAGCGGACGAGCGGGCCGTCGAAGTCCATGTGGGAAACCTGCGGCGCAAGCTCAAGGAGGACCAGCTCGCCCCGCGCTGGCTCCAGACGGTCCGCGGGGTGGGGTACAGGCTTGCGCCGCGCCGGCCCGACGACGCCTGACCGGACCGCTACCCCTGTTCGGGGATGAAGGTTGACTGGAGCTCGGACACCGTCCGCGCGCCGTCGTGGGCAACGCCGGCCATCATGGCCTGACCCTGGACGAAGTCGCCTTGCCGGATCAGGGTCTCGAGGACCTCGGCGAGCTTGGCCAGCCGGATACCGCCCACCATTGCGGAACTGATTTTGAGGCTGATCACCGCGTCCAAGGCTGAGGCCTCGTCCTGGCTGTCCACGGCTGTTCCCAGCCGGGCCAGGCGTGTGTCCCACATGGCGGCGTAATCCCGGGCGAAGCGCCGGGCCAGTCCGGACCCTGCGAGTTCATCGTCGAGTTCATCCAGCACGGATGCATCAATGAGAGGCAAGAGAGCGGCCGCCTCCAGCGAATGGGCCGCACCTGCGGCTGGAATGGGCGGCGGCGCGATCCCGGCCGGCGGCACATCCGCAGCGGGGCTGTTTCCGCTGGAGCCGGGATCGGGATTGTGCATTGTCCAAGGCTACTTCCTGGAAATCCTTCGGTGAGCTGTTTCGGATGATTCTGTGTAAACCTTGAGGCAACCTTGCCGCCATGCTGAGCAACCCTACTGGCCAGTAAACGTGGCGATGGTATTAATGACCGCCGGCCCCAGAATGGCAATAAAGAGCACCGGAAATATAAAGAACAACAAGGGGAAAAGGATCATAACGGGCAGTTTCATGGCCTTTTCCTCGGCCCGCTGGCGCCGTTTGACGCGCATGACCTTGGCCTGGACACGCAGTACCCGGCTGATGGCGATTCCATACGTGTCGGCCTGCACCACGGCCTGCACGAAGCTGCGCAGTTCGGGAATGCTGGTCCGCTCGGCCAGGGCGATGTAGGACTCTCGGCGGCTGCGCCCCACCTGCATGTCCTGAAGGGCGCGCACCAGTTCGTCGGCAAGGGGGCCTTTGCCGTTTTCACCGGCCCGTGCCATGGCGCCTTCGAAGCCCAGCCCGGCTTCCACCGAAATGAGCATCTGGTCCAGGGTGTTGGCAAGTTCCAGCTGGATGGCCTTCTGCCGTTCCGACCCCTTGCTGTACAGCAGGAGGTCCGGGATGAAGTAGCCAAGAACCAGGATGAAGAGGCCGGCAAGCTTCATGATCGGTGAGCTGCCGATCGAGGTCAGGTACAGGCCAACGGCCGCGCCGGCCACGCCAAGTCCGAGCTTGGACCCCAGCACTTTTCCGAGCGGCATGGATGCGGGCCGGCCGGCCAGGGCCAGGAGCCGGTCAAGGAAGGCGACGTAAGCGGGGGGAGTCAGGCGCCTGCCCAACGCCTCGAGGAGTCCCGGCCCTGTTCCGGCGGGGGCGGCGGCCGCGGGCGGTGCGCCGCGCGAGAGCAGTTCGGCGGCGGCGATCCGGCCCTGCTTGTCCACGGTCAGGACGGACCAGGTTAATGCGCCCAGGGGCAGGCAGACCAGCAGGATCGAGAGTACGACGGTCAGGTTCATGGCTTCCTCAGAACTTCAGGTCGATAATCTTGCGCATCCACAGCGCGCCGATGGTCATCAGGACGAACGAGGCACCGATCATCACCCAGCCCAGGGGGTGGGTGAACATTGAATTCATGTAGTTGGGGCTGACGGCCAGCAGCATGGCCACGATGCCGAACGGCATGGCGATGAGGATGTAGGCCGAGAACTTGCCTTCGGCGGCCAGTGCCTTGATGTGGCCCTTGATCTCCGCGCGCTCGCGGATGGTCTCGTTCACCTGGTCCAGCACTTCGGCCAGGTTGCCGCCCACCTCTCGGTTGATCTGGATGGCTTGCGAGATCCACACAAAGTCCTCGTTCTTCATCCGTTCGGCGGTGTCGTTCAGTGCTGCCAAAAGGTCGCGGCCCAGGCTTGTCTCGGTGATCACGCGGCGCATCTCTTCCGAGGTGGGTTTTTGCGATTCCATGGCCGCGGCGTCGATGGCGCGCAGGATGCTGTGTCCGGCGCGGAGGCCGCCGGAAAGCAGTTGCAGGGTATCGCCGAGCTGACCGTCGAACGCAGCCCGGCGCTTTCCGGCCAGGAACCCGAGGACAAGCTTGCCGGCGAACGGTGCCAGGAGCGCAAGGAGCAGCCCTGCCAGGGGGCCGACCGTGACGATGCCCACCAGCATTCCCACGCAGGCTCCGATCCCCACCAGCAGGAAGAACTCCGCCTGGCTCAGCCGCAGCCCCGCGTTCTCCAGTTCCGCCCGGGAGAAGAGTTTCACTTGCCGGCCGGCGAGCAGCCGTTCGAAGGACTTGACCCCCGAGAGGGCCAGGCGGGTCAGGGAGGACGGCGGCTCGGGTTCAAAGGGGCGACGGCGGTCCAGCGGCACCGAGGGGGCGCCCGGCAGGAGGACTGCGACGCCGAGCATGCAGATGGCCGCCAGCAGGATGACGGCTCCAATGCCGATGATCATGAGTGTTGCCCCTGCTTCGCGCCCGGTGACAGCGGACCGGCGAAAACTCCCGGCGAGACATGGATGCCAAGGTCCTCGAACCGGTCGATGAACCGGGGACGGATGCCGGTGGCTACGGGCTTGCCCATGAAGCGGCCCTGGGCGTCCACGCCTGCGGAGTAGTCGAAGACGAACGCGTCCTGGAGGGTGACGATGTCGCCTTCCATCCCCTGGACCTCGGTGACATGGGTAATGCGGCGGGACCCGTCGCGGAGCCTGGAAATCTGCACGATCAGGTTCACCGCGGAGGCGATCTGTTCACGGATGGCGCGCAGCGGAAGGTCCATGCCGGCCATCAGCACCAGGGTTTCGAGGCGGGCAACGGCGTCGCGGGGCGAGTTGGAGTGCACCGTGGACAGGGAACCGTCGTGGCCGGTGTTCATTGCCTGCAGCATGTCCAGCGATTCGCCGCCACGGACCTCGCCCACCACGATCCGGTCCGGACGCATACGGAGCGAGTTGCGGAGGAGCTCACGGATGGTCACCTCGCCCTTGCCTTCGGTATTGGGCGGCCGGCTTTCCAGCCGGACCACGTGGTCCTGCTGGATCTGCAGTTCCACGGCGTCCTCGATGGTGACGATCCGTTCATCGTGCGGCAGGAAGGAGGACAACACGTTCAGGAGGGTGGTTTTGCCCGTACCCGTGCCGCCCGAAACGATGATATTGAGCTTGGCTTTGACGCAAGCGTTGAGCAGCTCGGCCATTTCCGGGGTGAGCGTGCCGAAGTCAATGAGGTTGCGGACCGTCAACGGGGTCTTGGAGAACTTCCGGATGGTCAGCGAGGAGCCGCCCACGGCCAGCGGGGGGATGACGGCGTTGACGCGGGAGCCGTCCTCCAGGCGTGCGTCCACAAGGGGGGAAGACTCGTCGATGCGGCGGCCCACCTTGGATACGATCCGTTCGATGACCTTGCGGAGGTGTTCCTCGGAGCTGAAGCGGGATTCGGTAAGTGTCAGCTTGCCCTTTCGCTCGACGTAGATCTGGTCCATCCGGTTGACCATGATTTCGGTGACGGCGGGGTCGTCCAGCAGTCGCTGAAGGGGGCCGTAGCCCAGCACGTCGTCGGCCACGTCGCGGACCAGGCGGGCGCGTTCCTCCGCGCTGAGCGGAACTTGCTCTGCATCGATGATGCGGGTGAGCTCATCCTTGGCGGTGCTCCGCAGTTCCTGCTCGGTGACGGCGGCGTCGTTGAAGCGCGCTCCCATGCGTTCGAACAGGGCGGTGGCCGCCCTGTCCTTCATGGCTGCGAAGACGTCCACGCCCGGTGCCTTGGGCACAAAGGAAGTGCCGGCGTCGTGCGTTGAATGCACGACGGCGGCATGGGCGGGAAGGCGTTTGTCCGTACCGTCGGCGGCGGCCGGGGCGGGCGCGGGGGCAGGGTGCGGAGGCTCCAGCAGCGCGGTGCCGGCCGGTGCCGGGGGACGGCCCTGGGCCGCGTTGATGCGTTCGGAGAGTTTCATCAGATAACCACCCTTCGGTGAAGCTTCCGCTGGGCCTGCGTGCGCCATGCCGGGTTGAAGCGCTGGACGAGTTGGCGGAGGCTTTTGACGGCCGGGTCCTTCTTGGAGTCCTGGAGGACGGGGATGCCGCGGTTGGTGGACAGTGCCACTGCCCGGGAGCGGGGGACGCTGACGTCCACGGGGGCGCCGATGGTGGATTCGACGTCCCGG
The DNA here is from genome assembly GCF_030209315.1 of Pseudarthrobacter sp. efr-133-R2A-89. Classification (NCBI taxonomy): domain Bacteria; kingdom Bacillati; phylum Actinomycetota; class Actinomycetes; order Micrococcales; family Micrococcaceae; genus Pseudarthrobacter; species Pseudarthrobacter sp. efr-133-R2A-89. The sequence continues at coordinate 240,469 of NZ_JARVSE010000010.1, forward strand.
ACGTTCAGGCCTGCTTTGGCGTCGGCCATGTTCAGGACCACGTGGCGGGATTCGGGCATGATGTCCAGTTGGCGGAGGACTTCCAGGCCGGAACGGAGGCCGCGCAGGCTGGGGATGTCCATGGCGCTGACCCAGACCACGTCAGTGCATTTTTCCATGGCGGCTAGCCCGATTTCCGGCATGCCGGGGGCGGTGTCCAGCACCACGTACTGGAATTCCTGGGCCAGCTGGTCCAGCAGGTGGCTGACTTGGTCCGGGGTGATGTGGTCCGCATCCACCGGGTTGGGCGGGGCGCACAGGGCGTAGATGCCGGCCGGGTGCACGGTGAGGAAGGCCTTGAGGACCAGGGAGTCCTGGGCGGCGGCCGGGGTGACGGCGTCCGTGACGGTGTGTTCGGGGTTGAGGTACAGGCCGGAGGCGACGTCGCCGAACTGCAGGTCAAGGTCCACGATGACCACGCTCATGGGCGCCACCTGGCCCAGGCCGATGGCGATATTGGTGGCCAGGGTGGTTTTGCCGACGCCGCCCTTGGGGGAGAAGACGCCGATGACCAGGCCTTTGCCGCTCCCCGGCTGTTGCGTCTCGGGGCCGCGGTGCCGGGTGGCGAACGACTGGCAGGCGCGTTCCAGCAGCACCCGGATTTCGGCGGCGTCCGCCTGGGGGCTGAGGATGTCACGGATACCCGCCCGCATGGCGTGCAGCAGGCCGGCGGGGTCAACGTCGCTGACCAGGACCAGGCTGAGGCCGGGGAGCTGAACATCGAAAACCTTGGCGAACCGGAGTGCTTCCTCGTACGGGACATCCGGGCCGATGATCAGCACCTCCGGCTGCTCCTGATTGAGGAGCGCGAAGAGTTCCGCCGGGCCGGCCGGAAGGATATCGCTCGCGATGGTCTGGACAGTGCCGCGCAGGCCGTTGACGACGGCGGCGCGCAGCTTCTGGTCGAAGTCGCCGTTGGGGGAGAGGAGGACGAAGCGGCTCACTTGTACACCGTGTCCTTCCTGGCGATGAACCCGCCGTTGTCCTGGGCGTCGAGGGGCTCCTTGGTGAGCCAGAGATCGCCGTTGTTTGAGGAATAGATGATCTTGGTGGCGTCGATGTCGCTGACGGCAACGGTGACCATGAACGACCCCTGCGGGAGGGTGGTGTCCTGCGGGTTGGAGCCGTCCGTGGGCTTTGCGCTTGGTTGCGGGGCACGCTGGACGGCGGTCACCAGGATTTTGCGGAGGGTGAGCTGGGTTGTTGCCTCTCCGGGCTTCGTCTTGTCCGCTCCTGCGCTGAAGCTGAACCCGATCCCGATGTGATCGCCCGCTTCAATCCTGCCGCCCACCACCCGCTTGGCTTCCAGTTCGAAGGTGACTTCCTGCATGCCCGCGGGCACTTTGACGGACCCGCTGGACTTGGCGTCTTGTGGGTCCACGAGCCGCTCGGCGAGGAGTTGCTCGCCCGGGACGAGGTCCACGGCGGCCACCTTGCCGGCTGAATCGTCGAGGTTCTTGAGGGCAGTCTTCGAAACGGCCGTTGCCGGAACCTGCTGCACCGCGACTGACGCCTGCACAATGTCGAAGGAGGAGCCGGCCGGTACCGCCTTGGTCACCACGAGAACCCCGGTGGGATCCATGTCCTTCATGGCGCGGGCATCGGCGCCCTGCGCGTACGTAACGATGAGGACCGCTCCGATGATGGCCAGCACCACTGCTGATACACCGGCCAACATACGTGACTTCACTGACTGCTCCTGTTGCTTCTGGCTAGGGGGTGAGGCGTACGATCGAGGCCCCGTAATTTGGGACGCTTCCCAGCGCGAACGCTTGAGCCAAGGACACGAACTTGACGAAATAGCCGCGGATCGTTTTGTTCTGGATATTGCCGCCGGTGGACCAGTTGTTGCTGGCAAAGTGGTAACCGGTGACGTGGAACGCGGCGAAGCCCTTCACGTAGTACTTGACGGCGGCGCCAGTGCCTGTCGCCAGATCAAAAAGCGGGAGAAGGACGGTCTGATCGTTCATCTGGTTGAAATCGGTAACAGTGCAGGTTGACGGGGCGCTGGCACCCGGGTCACTGTCGAACCAAATCCCTGAGTCGTTCGATTGGCCTGCGGTCATGGTGACCGAACAGCTTGTCCCGGTGGTGGTGATCCAGCCGAATCCGCCCGGAAGTTTGTTATTGCACGCGGGTGTTTGTTGATCCAGTAGCTGAACAATGCCGGTTGATCCGCCGGCAGGGATGTCAAGCTTGCAATAGGCGATTGCCAGAGGCAGGATTGCCGGGCCCTTGGCGGGGGTGCCCCATTGTGCCTTGGAGGTTGCGTTCACTTCGGCCGATGAAATGCCGAGGGCGCGGGCGAAAAACAGCGACACCTGGTTGGGAGTCTTGCCGGCTTCCTGGGCACCCGCCGTGACCGTCACGGACTGGTTAGGCAAATCGACCGATGTTGCCTTCATGTTGGTGAGACCGTCGTTTGCGTTGCCATTGGCAAGGCTCGCGGCCAGGGATGACGTGTTGGAACAATCGGGATCCGATACGTTCTTGGCACATTTCTGGGCGATCGCGAGGGCGGCCGCATCGGCGCCGTTGCGAATCTGGGTTCGTTCTGCGTACATCATGCTGACGTCTACTGCCATGGCCGCGAAGCCGAGGAGCACCACCAGCATGATGGCAACGATTACGCTTACAGCGCCGCGTTCACAGGTGTCTGCTGGTTTTAGCTGAATCAGCCGCCGCACAGCATGGCTCCTTTGGCAGTCATTGTGAACGGGCCTGTAATCCCCGTCAGCGTCGACAGGCTGTAGGTGATGGTTACCGTGGTTTGGGGGCTTGTTCCGGTGGAAATCGTTGACGGACACGGTGTGCCGAATTGAACGGCGCTGTCCTGCAAGCCTGGCTGCAAAGAAACCGCCGTGTTCTTGGCTGTCGTTCGAGCGTTTACTTGAGCAGCAGCCTGGGCAGTAGCCGTTCGATCAGCCATCGCCATAACGCGGGCCGCTTCGCGGGCCGCGGCCGAAAGTTCGGCCTGGGCGTTATAGGCCCGGCTAAATTCCATGACTCCAAGCAGCAAACTGACCAGGACCGGCACCACAATCGCGAACTCGACGGTAGCTGCGCCGCGTTCGGATGCGCAGGACATTGGATGCCTTTCGGTGGACTAAGTATTCTCTGGAAGCTGATGTGGCGGCGCCTCTTGGCAGCCGCCGCCACATCGGCAAAGCGAGAGGCCGGGACCTTGTCTACTTTGAGCAGCTTGCGGCGACGTCGCCCGCACGGGCCGTAAGGGTACCACCCACCATTGAGCACTTGACCTGAGTGAACATGTCCTGAAGCGTGCCACCGAGAAGACCGACGGCGGTGATGATAACGACTGCAATGAGAGCGACCATGATGCCGTACTCAACGGCGGTGGCCCCCTTCTCTTCACTGCGAAGGCGGATCATGAGGTTGGTGTAGAGAGAAAGCATTTTGACTCCTGAGCGAGACGGATTGGCTGGCCCTGCACCAGCACTGAAATGAAGTTAGCCACGGGTTTTGCCGTCTTGACCGGATCTTGCAACATCCTGCGCAAAGACTTTCCCTGTTGCCCGCGTCCTGCGCAAATGCTGGGCTTTTACTCGGATGGCGGTGGGATTTCGGCGGAAACAGGAAAGCAAGAAGGACCCCCTCGGTTCTGGGTGCCGAGGGGGTCCGGACTATGGACGCAGTAGCGCAATGTGGTGCTGTTGAGAAATTAGAAGGCGCTCGCGAAGGTCTTCATGACATTTATGGCCGCCGGGCCGATGATCACGATGAAAAGAACCGGCAGAATGGCGAACATCAACGGGAAGAGCACCTTGACGGGCAGCTTCATGGCTTTTTCTTCTGCCCGCTGCCTGCGCTTTACCCTCATTTGTTTTGCCTGCGTCCTGAGGACCTTTGCGATGGCGATGCCGTAGATGTCAGCCTGAACCACGGAACGGACAAAGGACCTCAAATCGGGTACGTCGGTCCTGGTGGCCAAGGCCTCATAGGCTTCACGCCGGCTTCGGCCAACTTGCATGTCCTGCAGGGTCCGCATGAGTTCAAAGGCCAGGGGCCCTTTTCCGTTTTGCCCTGCCCGCGCCATTGCAGCTTCAAAACCCAAGCCCGCCTCAACCGAAATGAGCATCTGATCCAAGGTGTTGGGCAGTTCCAGCTCGATTGCCTTCTGGCGTTCAGCGCCCCTGCCGTGGACAAGAATGTCAGGCGTGAAATATGCGAGGGCCGCTGCAAGGACTACGAACAGGGCGGCGGACGGTGTCATGTTGTTGCTGATGAACATGATTCCCAAGACCGCTACGAGGAGTGCCAGGGCCGGTTTGGCAATCAGAAGCCGTGGGAGGGGCAGCTGAGCCGGCCGGCCGGCGCGCGCAAGGAGTTTATCCAGCCAAGCAACGTAACCCTTCGGCGTAACCCTCATGCCGAAAGGAACCACCGGTTTGGCATCGGTATGCGCGGAAACGATCGCTCCTGGAACTCCGCTGTCAATAAGGCGGATACCTTTGCCGAGGTTGCTCCGGACCGCCGCGACGCCCCGCCTGTCCACCGCGAGGAAAGACCACGCCAGAAACGAAGTGGGGAACACGATCAGGCCAACAATGAGCCAAGCCATGGTTGTCATTTATTCCTCCTAGAACTTGATCTTGACGACGCGGCTCAGCCAGAACGATCCGACGCCCAGAAGCACAACGGCTACGCCCAGCAGGATCCAACCCAACAGGTTGGTGTACAGCGTTCCGATGTAGGAACTGTTGACCACCGACATGTAAAGGAACATGCCGACCGGCAGTGCGACGAGGATGTAGGCGGACAACTTACCTTCTGCGCTGAGGGCCTTGACCTGGCCTTTGATCTGGCTGCGTTCCCTGATGGTTTCCCCGACCTGGTCAAGGACTTCTGCCAGATCGCCGCCCACTTCGCGGTGGATCTCAATCGCTTGCCCTACCCATTCAAAGTCCTCGCTGCGCAGCCTGTGTGCCGCATCGAGCATTGAGTCCCTTAGGTCCCGGCCGAGCCTGTTTTCGTTCACCAGCCTGGCGAATTCTTCAGAGGTTGGAGCGTCTGCCTCCTTTGCCACGGCATCAACAGATCGGAGCAGGCTGTGTCCGGCCCGCAGGCCACCTGAGAGCATTTGCAGGGTGTCGCCCAGTTGAGACTCAAACTTGGCTCGCCGCCTCGCGGACAACACGTTCAAGGCCACCTTGGCCAGGAGGGGGGTTGCCACAATGAATAGAAGTGCGGGCAGCAAGCCCCCAAGAATGAAGCCAACGAAACCTGCAGTGACGGCGCTGCAGGCTACGAGAAGCAGGAAGTCTGCCTGGCGCATCTTCAGGCCGGCCTGCTCCAACGAAGCCCTGCTGCCGAACCGGGCATTCTTGCTGACGTTCCGTTCCAGGAAGGCCGTAGCTGAATCCGTGGCCCGCGTCAGCAGGGTGGGGCCATTGACCACGCCTGGACGTCGTCGGGAAATGGCTATTTCCCCCCGGGCGCTCTTGAAAGTGACCAGGAAAAGGACGGCCCCCGCAGCGAGGCAGAGGGTAATTCCCAAAGCGAGGAATACCGGGTTCGTAACTGTCACCGGAACCCACCGCCCACCGGAGACGAACCGAAGACAGCGGGGGACAGCGGAATGCCCAGCTCAGCAAAGTGATCCACGAACCGTGGACGCACCCCGGTCGGGACTGGGCGGCCAAGGAACTTTCCGTTTGCGTCCACTCCAGCGCTGTAGTCAAAGACAAAGGCATCCTGAAGAGTGACAATGTCCCCCTCCATACCTTGGACCTCGGTCACGTGGGTGATCCTTCGGGAGCCATCCCGAAGCCTCGAAATGTGAACGATGAGGTTCACTGCCGAAGCAATCTGCTCGCGAATGGCGCGCAGGGGAAGATCCATACCTGCCATGAGGACCAGCGTCTCGAGCCTGGAGATCGCATCCCGGGGTGAGTTCGCGTGGACAGTGGAAATTGAGCCGTCGTGGCCTGTATTCATCGCCTGCAGCATGTCCAGGGATTCCCCGCCACGAACCTCGCCGATCACAATCCTGTCAGGCCGCATGCGCAATGCGTTGCGAACAAGGTCCCTGATGGTGATCTCCCCCTTGCCTTCGATGTTTTGCGGGCGGCTTTCCAGCCGGACTACATGGTCCTGCTGCAGCTGAAGCTCCACCGCATCTTCGATGGTGACAATTCGCTCGTCGGAAGGCAGGAAGGATGACAAGACATTGAGCATCGTCGTCTTACCTGTTCCAGTACCTCCGGACACGATGATGTTCAGTCTGGCGCGGACACAGGCGTGGAGTAGCTCCGCGATTTCCGGAGACATCGACCCCAACGAGATCAAGTTGTTGACGGTCAGTGGCACCTGGCCAAACTTCCGGATCGTCAGGGACGAGCCGCTGACGGCTAAAGGCGGGATGATGGCGTTGACGCGCGAGCCATCGCTAAGGCGGGCATCCACCAGCGGTGAAGATTCGTCAATCCGCCGACCAACCTTTGTCACAATTCGCTCGATGACTTTCCGAAGATGATCCTCATCGTTGAACCGGGAACCGGTGATTCCCAGCTTTCCCTGGCGTTCGACATATATCTTGTCCGGCCCGTTGACCATGATCTCGGTGATCTCGCCGTCCTTGAGGAACTTCTCAAGGGGGCCGAGCCCCAGCACGTCGTCGATGATCTCCTGGACGAGGCGGTTGCGCTCGCTGAGGGTCAGCGGAATGTCTTCCTCTTCGATGATTTTCTTCAGTTCGTCTTTGACGTACTGCTGCAGTTCGGCGTCATCAATGGAAGAGTCCGTGATCCGGCTTCCCATCCGCTCATACAATGCAACGCCGGCGCGTTCCTTGAGAGCGCTGAGGGCTTCATTGGGTTCGTTCGCATAACTGGGCGGAGTGAGTGAGTCGGAAGTCGGTGCGGCGTTTGGGTGCCAAGGACCTGCCGGCGGCGTGCCCGGACCACTGGTTTTAGCTTCATCGATCCCCCGGGCTGCTTCTAACCTTCGTGCCAAAGTCACTGGACTACCGCCCTTCTGTGGAGCTTCTTGTGCTGTTTGTCTTTCCAATCCGGCTTTAGCCGGTCCACTAATTGAGTAAGCCCGCGGGCTGCCCCGTCCCTGCTGCCGTCCTGAAGAAGCGGCACGCCCTTGTTGGTGGAAAAGGGCACAGCGCGGGAACGCGGAAGGACCACGTCCACGGGACAGCCGATAGTGGCCTCAACGTCCTGTACCGTCAGGCCGCTCCTGCGGTCGGCGAAATTGAGGACTACATGGCGGTTTTCCGGGACCAGGCCCAACTCGTCAAGGATCCGAAACCCCGTTCTCAGGCCACGGATGCTCGGGATATCCATGCCGCATACCCACACCGCATCGGTCGCCCGGTCCAAAGTTGCCAAGACGTGCTCTCCCAGGCCTGGAGCGGTATCGACGACAACATACTGGAACTCGCCGGCCAGCTGGGAGATGAGGTGTCCCACCTGGTCTCCACTGATCTGGTCGGCCTGCGCCGGGTTGAGGGGTGCGCAGAGTGCGTAGACTCCTGAGGGATGCAGCGTCAGGTAGGACTTGAGCACCATGCTGTCCTGGACCGCAGCTCCCGTGACGGCATCCGCCAAGGTGCGTTCCGGCTCCAGCATCAGCCCGGAGGCCACGTCACCGAACTGCAGGTCAAGGTCGACAACAACGACGCCGGTTGGAGCGACCTTGCCTAAGCCAACGGCCAAGTTGGTGGTCACCGTCGTTTTCCCTACACCGCCCTTGGGAGACATCACCGCGATGATTCGGGTGCCCGTGGGTGCCTCTGCTACCGACGCACCTAAGCCGCGGCGGCGTCCTGCGGATGCCAGGCTTGCCCTTTCCAGCATGGCCCGGATCTCGTCGACTGCAGCCTCCGGATTGAGCAGGTCACGAATACCGGCGCGCATGGCAGGAAGGGCAACCTCTGATCCACCTTTGGTCACCAGGACAACGCTGATCTCCGGGAACTGCAGATCAAACAGGCTGGCCAGCCGGATAGCGTCGTCGGTGGGAAGCCCCGGTCCAAGAAGAATGACTTCAGCCGGGTCCCCGTTGATCGCCCGAAGAATATCGTCCGGACTCGGCGGGAGGTAGTCGGCCTGAAGCGTTTGCAGCGTGCCGTGAAGCCCGCTGGTGGCTTGCTTGGTTTTCTGGACAAAGGCGTTGTCCGGCGTGATCAAAACGAACCTGCTCATTTGAGCAACTCGGCTTTCTTGATAATGTTCGAAGCACTTTCCGTGGCTGACGCGGGTTCCTTCGTGAGCCACAGCTTTCCGAACTCCGCGGCGAACGCGATCTTCTGGGCATCGACATCATTTCGAGCAAACGTGACCAACAGTTGACCCGTAGGGAGCTGGGTATTTGCTTGCTCGCTGGAGGCGCCCTGGGAGCCGGAGGCCTGCGCCGCAGCCCGTTGAACGCTGGTGACCAGAACCTTGTGGAAGATCTGCTGTGCCGTCCCACCGTCTGCGCTATCACCGGCGAACAAAGCAACGACGCCGACGGTGTCACCGGCTGCGATTCGTCCGCCGACCACCCGCTGGGCATCGAGCTGAACCGAGATTTCCTGCATGCCGGCGGGCACTGGAACAGATCCTGGAGCCGCAAGGCTCGTCGGGTCAACCAGACGGACCCCGAGGAGGGGCTCTCCCGGGACCAGATCGGCAGATGCTACTTTCCCATCCAGCCCATCCAGGCTCTTAAGGGCCCCGTTGGGAACTGACGCAGACGGAAGGGAAGTGAGCTTTACGGCTGACTTGATTTGCTCCAGCGTTGATCCTTGGGGTAACTGCTTTTCAACCACCAGAACATCAATGGGTTGTAGATCGGCTTGGGCTCTGGCTTCAGAACCTTGGACATATGAGACGAGAAGCAACGTGCCTACCACAGCGAGCACGAGCGCAACGATGCCTCCCAGAAGGCGAGTTTTCACTGTTTCCCCTTAGTTGGTTTCTATTTATTGAGCGAGACACTTGTGGTGCCGAAGTTCAATCCGCCTGTTCCACCGACTGAGGTTGAGAATTGAACGAACTGACCGATGATGCAGCGGTCGCTGCCGCCCGAGCAGGCGAGGTTTGCGTTCATGCCGGGATCCGTTGCCTTGTCCAGATATTCGTAAGGTCCCGCGGCGTTCCCGAAATGCCATCCGAAAATCCTGAACGTTGCGTATCCGACGATGTGGAAGGTGCCGGTGTTCCCGCCGCCACTGGCAGTGTCGAAGATCGGAAACTCGACCTTGACCGTTCCGCCTGCGGTGATGGTGTCGATCCAGCCCTGCAAGATGGTCTTACAGGTCTTCGGCGGGTTGTTGCCAGGGTTGCTTGATGCGAAGTTGCCGAGTGATGTCGTGGCAACACATGGGTCGCTGTTTGTATCGTCCAGCCATCCCCAGCCTCCGGGAATTGTGTGGCCGGAGGCATTTGTACAGGATGGCGTTCCCGGCTTCCACGTGATCTTCTGCACGTCGCCACCCGTGGGAGTCGCTGGCCCCAAGTTCCAACAGCTTTGGGAGAAGGCCAAGGGGAATCCGCCGCCACTGCTGGGGAACCCCCAAGTGGCCCTGGCCGAAGCCCTGATGTCAGCGGTTGGAATTCCAATCACGCGGGCGAACTGCAAGGAGAAGTGGTTACTTCCGTCTGGAGTCTGGGACTGAGTCGTGACGTCAACTGTGCCCGCCGTAGCATCGGCAATCGCACTCAAGACGTTGGTGTGGGCATCCAAGGCATTCCCATTGGCGTAGCTCGATGCAGCAGCCACTTGGTCAGAGGCGCATGGTGTTGCAGCCATGGAGCACTGATTGGCGATGGCCAGCGCAGCGGCATCCGCGCCGTTTTGGAGTTGTGCGTGCTCGGAATACATCGTGGCGACATCAACTGCGAACGCCGCCATTCCCATCAGGAAAACCATGATCAGGGCTGTCAATGGTGCGACGACTCCACGCTCGGAGTGTCTTGTCTTCATGCGCCGCACCGCATTACTCCTTTGCCTTGAATGGTAAGGCTGGCCGGCATTCCGGGAATGAGATTGGGAAAGCCGGTCATCCAGGGGGTGGTGTAGCTGACGTTCACGGACACGTCATTTCCGTCGGCGCAACTGCCGGTTCCCGTGTAGACGATCGAGATGTTTGCGTTGGTGAGAGCCACAGACGGAGCCGCTGCCACGCCAGCGGCCTGTGCGTTGGAGGGCGCGTAGCCAGCCTCCGAACAATGAATGGCCGCGTAGCGGGAGGCTTGGCGGGCTGCTTCGCTGAGAGAAACCTGAATATTGAATGCCCGTCCCATCTCTGCGATCCCTAGGACAAGGGTTAGAAAGATTGGTAAAATAAGCGCAAATTCAACTGCCACGGCACCTAAATCGCGTCGTTGGCGGCGCTCGCTTCGTCTGCTGGCACGAGTCTTCGACATAAGACGACCGAATTCTGTGAAGCCGGGAAATATCCCGGGGTTCTTGTTCGAATGAGAGTCATTTCCGCGCGTCCGGCGCCTACTGGCGTCAGCCGGCCTTAACAACCGGGGGCGGATCGGGAGCCCACATCAGGCCCCCGATCCGCCTTGGGCTACGGCAGTTCGTTGCTAACGGTGGTAAACGCCGTGTTGATCTGAGTGCCAAGAGTCGCCACGATGACGATGATGACGGCCGCGATCAGAGCTACGAGCAGACCGTATTCAACGGCAGTGGCGCCTTTTTCGGAGCTGAACCGATCCTTGATGCCAATGATGGACGCCAGGACGTTCACGATAACGGACACTTTTCCCCCTCTGAGTTAGATGTAGCGGTACCGGCTACGGCAGTTCGTTGGAGATTTTGGTAAAGGCGGTGTTGATCTGCGTACCAAGGGTCGCAACGATCACAACAATCACCGCGGCGATAAGCGCCACCAAGAGGCCGTATTCAACTGCCGTGGCACCATTTTCTTCACGGGTGAAGCGATCCTTGACGCCAGCGACGAAAGCCATCATCGAGACCATGAGAGAAGTCATTTTATTTTCCTTAATTCGGTGAAATTGGATTGATTTTTATTTAAACGAATTTCCAGCTGCCCCCATAAATCCTTAGCGGCTGGACTTCGCTAAGAAGAGATTGTCATTTACGCCGATGGGCAACAATGCGTAGTGGTACTCGACTTTTAGGCGGTGCGCTGAAAGGGCGTACTCGAATACTCGGAAAGGTACCTAGGGTGCGATCACCCTGCTCCATCGACTACTTGGATGGGCGCGCTTCAATCCGAGCGCAAGGAGTCGCTCGGCTGCACTTCCTACTACTGGATGAACAGGGCAGTGAGGGCTAGGGCGCCAAGCATGGCGGGGCCGTGTGGCACTTCCTTGGCCATATTCCGGCGTTTTCCAGCGAGGAGGACTGCTGTTGTGATCCCGTTCACGATGAAGCCCAGAAGGCCCCCGTAGAGCAGCTGGCTCCAACCTAAGTACCCCAGGTAAAGGCCGACGGGCGCGGCCAGCTTCACATCGCCCATTCCGATGCCGCCAGGCGAAATCAACGCCAAAATAAGGTAGGCGGCGAACAAAATGACCGCGCCAACGAGAGCTCTGATGAAATCGTCAGCCTGCTGACTAAATATCAGCGGAGCTGCCAACAGGACAATGCCAGCGATTAAAAGAAAAAATACGAGCTGGTTGGGCAATAAATGCAGCGCGATGTCCACCCTTGAAAGTTGAACACCTATCACCGCCAAGAGGATCAGGGCCGGCAGGCCCGGGATATTGCCAAAGCGCAAGACAAAGGCGACGCACGCGGCGCCGGTGACGGCCGCCGTCGTCATCCGAACCCGCGGCGCCGGCAGCGCACCCAGCCGCGGCAGCAGCCGCGCAATCAGGATCTCAGCCGCGGGGGAGAGGAAACACCCCAACAGGCCTATGCCAACGACAAGGAGCCAAGCGGCCGACCCTCCGCCCTCTGCTGATGCCACTGCGCCCCCTGCCTTGATGGGGTTGGCGCATGACGAGCCAACCGTCGCTACCCCATTTTGACCCTGAACCACCTGACGCGCTAATCTAGGTAGTCGTTGTGCGTGTCCTATTCCGATGGTGCGTGCCCGCTTGAGAATCCGGTTGCAGGATAACTACTCAACGTGCACATTCGGAACCTCAGGATGACTGGTTACATGGAGCCCTCACCTCTGTTCCGGTAGCGCGCAGACAGTAGGTGCGCGAGCTAGCGACACCTAAACAAGAACGCCAGAACAAGAACGAGGCAAACACCGTGCGTACGTACACCCCGAAGCCCGGCGATATCAACCGCCAGTGGCACGTCATTGACGCCACCGACGTTGTCCTTGGTCGTCTTGCAAGCCAGACCGCAATCCTGCTGCGCGGCAAGCACAAGGCCACTTTCGCGTCCCACATGGACATGGGCGACTTCGTCATCATCATCAACGCTGAAAAGGTTGCCCTCACCGGCGCCAAGTTGGAGCAGAAGCGCGCATACCGCCACTCCGGCTACCCGGGCGGCCTGACCTCCGTCAACTACGCGGAACTGCTGGAATCCAACCCGGTCCGCGCCGTTGAGAAGGCCATCAAGGGCATGCTCCCCAAGAACTCCCTCGCTGCACAGCAGCTGGGCAAGCTGAAGGTGTACCGCGGTGCTGAGCACCCGCACGCCGCCCAGCAGCCCAAGACTTTCGAAATCACCCAGGTCGCCCAGTAGTCCTGGCCACCAAACAACTTATCTATACAAGGAGAATCGTGGCTCAGAACGAAGAGACCACCGAGGCCGTCGAGGCCGAGGAAAACCTGACCAGCTACACCTCTGAGAGCTCAGCTTCCGAAGCTGCTCCCAAGAAGGAACGCCCGGCCCTAACCGTTGCCGGCGCAGCTGTAGGCCGCCGCAAGGAAGCCGTTGCACGCGTTCGCGTTGTGCCCGGCTCCGGCAAGTGGACCATCAACGGCCGCGAGCTGGCGAACTACTTCCCCAACAAGCTGCACCAGCAGGACGTCAACGAGCCCTTCAAGATCCTTGATCTGGAAGGCGCCTACGACGTCATCGCCCGTATCCACGGTGGCGGGATCTCCGGCCAGGCAGGCGCCCTGCGCCTCGGAATAGCCCGTTCGCTGAACGAGATTGACGTCGAAAACAACCGCCCGACCTTGAAGAAGGCCGGTTACCTGTCCCGCGACGCCCGTGTCATCGAGCGTAAGAAAGCCGGTCTCAAGAAGGCCCGCAAGGCCCAGCAGTACTCCAAGCGCTAAACCCGCTTGTACAGAAGCCCGTCCCGCCCTTTGGCGGGGCGGGCTTTTATGTTTGAGCGCTACTGTTGGGTCAAGTCGTAATAGTCGGCGTTGCCCACCTGATCTTTTGCGAAGTTTGATCTAACCCACTCTACGATGCGTGCGGATTCACCGCGACCTTCCGTAGTTAGTGGCGGCAGGTTTTGAATGACCATTGACGCGACTCTCTTCTCTTCCACGAGACTCTTGAATTGCTCCAATGTCGGATACGGATCGGTTCCATCAAAGCCGCCGAGCGGCATTACGGGGTGGCCCAGGGCGAGCTGGTAGTTGGCCGCCGAAGCTGAGCCGACGATAGCCGTGTACCAAGTCCCGGTTTGCTGGCGGGACGACAGCAGATTGAGCATTTTTGGCTCGGGCATGTCCCCCATAGCAACTGCCACGATGTTCGGTGAAACGTCGGGTCCCAGTCTTGAGCGATTTGGGTCGTCAGACCGTATTCCATTGATTCTCGGGCCCGCTATGACGCCGGCCCCTACATGGGCGCTTAGAATAGTATTTATCGACCAGATGCATGGGCCGGCGAGTAATGTGCAAAATAAAAGGACGTGCTGGAAATTTCTGATTTTCGGAGATTTCGTGGGTACAACTAGCGCTGCTATAGTCGTGGGCCATAAAATGAGAAATGCCTGAGGCGCATTCGGAAAATCGGCGGTGCTTCGTGCCGCGGATACGAAGGCCAGAACCGCTGTTACCGTTAGTGTGGCCGTCAAAATGAAGCGTAATCGCCATTCCTTCCTGCCTATTAGGTAACAAAGGGAGACGGCGGCGAGGACACTCAGCGGTGGCACCGCGGTGAGAGCATAATATGGGTGAACGATTCCCGACATGTACGCCAATACTCCGGTAGAGGTCAGAAACCATAACCCGCAGAAGAGAAGCAGAGCGTTCCGACTCGAATTGCCCCTTTTTGACACGAGCCACACGGCGGCAAGTCCAAGGCCAGCAAAGGCAAGGGGAAGAAACCAGCCAAACTGACCGGAGTATTGTGGTTCCAAGAACCGCTGGTAGCCCGCGGCGAGTTCGTTTACGCGGCCACCTGAGGACAAGGTTCTGCTGGCGTCTTCCCCGGTCAGCCGCTGAAACCCGTTGTATCCTAGAGCCAGTTCGAGTGAACTGTTGATCCTTGAGCCACCGATGAAGGGCCTGGTCGCCGGATCGGCGAGTTGAACCGCCAGAAGCCAAGAGCCCGCGACAACCAACGCTGCTATCCCGGCCAAGGCAAGATGCAAGGTGCGCTTTAGGTAACCTGCGCGGGCGAACGCCAGGTAGGCGGCGATCAGGCCAGGCAGCACAAGTCCGATCTGGAGCTGCTTTGTTAGAAAACCTGCCCCCACCAACATCCCGGCGATGATCAAGTCCAGCACGCGTTGTTCATCGATGGCGCGGAGAGAAAAGAAGCAAACCGAAACCATGATGAGAATGAGTAGTGCATCCGGGTTGTTGTAGCGGAACATCACCGTACTCACCGGCGTCAGTGCCATGAGAATACCCGCCATTAGCCCTGTCTGCGGACTAAAGCGTTTGGAAACCAGCCTGTATAACAGAAATACCGTAAGTACACCCATTAGAGACTGTGGTAGAAGAATGCTCCAGCTACTCAAGCCGAATAATCTTACCGATAGTGCCATCACCCATATACTCATCGGAGGCTTATCAACGGTAATGCTGTTTAGCGGGTCAGAAGACCCATAAAAGAACGCCGTCCAGTCCTGTGCTCCAGACATGACTGCTGCTGAGTAATAAGCATTTCCCCACCCGTTTATATCCAGGCCCCAGCTGTATAGGAGAGCTGCCAGCGCAAGCAGCGACAGCAGTGCGGGCCGTTCCCACGGGGTGCGGCCTGAGGCCAAGATGGTGACGATGCGCGCCCTTGTCAGGAGGGGCTGGAGCCAGGAAGGCGCGAGGCGGTTTCGGATCTGCGTCACAGAGGGCCTCACCTGACAGGGTTCCCAACGGCTAGCAGAGCCCGGCGTGAAAGACTACGCCCGCCCTGGGTGCGGAAAACCCAGAGCCGCAAGAGGACAAACCTCATCAATGTGGCCAGGACATTCGCTGCGGTCAGGACCAAAAGCTCGACGTTCGGCGCCGCATCAGCGTGCAGCGAGTGAAGTACCACCAACGACGAAGACGTAAGGATCCACGCCATGAGAAACACCACGAAGCCTTGGAACTGATGCGTGAACAGTTTCTCCGGCCCGCTGATGCCAAACGTGAAACGCCTATTGGCAGCCGTGTTTCCTACCGCGGTTAGCAGCAGAGCCAGGAAGTTGGCTTCCTGGGACCCGAAGGGCCCCTGCATGATGAGGTATAGCAGCGCGAAGGCCAAGGTGGAAGCCACCCCGACCAAGCCGAACCGGAGGACCTGGCCAAAAAAGCTTGGCCGGCTCAGGGGCACGATGGGCCGGCGTCCAAGCTCCGCGTAAATTGCCTGGACGGGTATGACGCCCCTCACCAGCGATCCAGCGACCCGAACCACGCCCTTCAGGTCGTCCACGGCTGTCTGCCGGATATCCACACTGCTATCCGGATCATCGACCCAGTCGACGGGAATCTCGTGAATGCGAAGCCCCGAACGTTCGGCAATAATCAAAAGCTCCGTATCAAAAAACCAGCAATTGTCCTGAACATGGGGAAGCAGGCGCTTTGCCACGTCGGCTCGAATGGCTTTGAACCCGCACTGGGCGTCGGAAAACCTCACTTGCATGGTGCGGCGCAGCAGGAAATTGTAGGACCTGGAAATGAATTCCCGTTTAGGCCCCCGGCTGACCCGCGAATTTTGTCCTAACCGGGTGCCGATGGAAATATCAGAATGCCCGGACAGCAGCGGAGCCACCAAAGGTGGCAGCGCTGCCAGGTCCGTCGAGAGGTCGACGTCCAGGTAGGCCAAGACTTTAGCGTCGGACGTGGACCAGGCATCCCTTAGCGCGTACCCGCGCCCTTTGACTTCAAGACGCCGATACTCCACGTTTGGAATGTGACCGCTAAGGCGGGCGGCAATCACCGGCGTCCGGTCGGTGCTTGCGTTATCGGCGATGGTGATTTTCCACGTCGACGGCATTTCATTCGTCAGATATTCGGCGAGCCTCGTAATGCTGCGCTCCAGTACCGCTTCTTCGTTGTAGACCGGTACTACAATTTCAAGCGCCAAGCCCCCATAGCTAGGTGTCATGCATGGATCGTAGGGGAGGCCAAATGAGCGTGGCGAGGGTTTTGAGAAAAGACAGGTAGACGGGGATGAAAGCAAGTAGTCCCGGTATCGGGCCCCGTCGGCCGACAGGTACTCAGCAGGTAGAACCGACCGGAAGACGCCATCTACGCAGGTCCCCCACGCCCCATCCTCTACACTTGACCGGTGTCTAGATTATTTGGAACTGATGGTGTCCGGGGGTTGGCCAACGGCTTGCTGACAGCTGAGCTGGCCCTGCAGCTGGCCCAGGCGGCCGCCGTCGTGCTCGGCCATGACCGCAACTCCAACGGCTCCCGCCCGCGCGCGGTGCTGGCACGCGACCCGCGCGCCAGCGGCGAATTCATCGCCGCCGCAGTGGAAGCCGGACTTTCCAGCTCCGGCATCGACGTCTACGACGCCGGTGTGCTGCCCACCCCGGCGGCGGCCTACCTCGTAGCGGACCTCGATGCGGACTTCGGCGTCATGATTTCCGCGTCCCACAACCCGGCGCCGGACAACGGCATCAAATTCTTCGCACGCGGCGGCCAAAAGCTGCCGGACGAAGTCGAAGACGCCATTGAAGCCCAAATGAGCAAGGAGGCCGTCCGGCCCACCGGAGCGGACGTGGGCCGCATCCAGCGCTTCTCCGACGCGGAGGACCGCTACATCGTCCACCTCCTGCGCACGCTGCCGCACCGCCTGGACGGCCTCACGGTGGTCCTGGACTGCGCCAACGGCGCCGCCAGCGGCTGCTCACCCCAGCTTTTCAAGGACGCCGGCGCGCGCCTCATCGTCATCGGCGCCGATCCCGACGGCCTGAACATCAACGACGGCGTCGGCTCCACCCACCTCGGCCCCCTCAAGGATGCCGTGGTCAAGCACGGCGCGGACCTGGGCATCGCCCACGACGGCGACGCCGACCGCTGCCTCGCCGTTGACCACGAAGGCAACGAAGTGGATGGCGACCAGATCATGGCCATCCTCGCGGTGGCGCTCAAGAAGTCCGGGAAACTCAAGGACGACGTCCTGGTGGCCACGGTGATGAGCAACCTGGGACTCAAGCTCGCCCTCCGCGAGGCCGGCATCACCATCATGGAAACGGCAGTGGGGGACCGCTACGTCCTCGAAGGCATGCGCGACGGCGGCTACAACCTCGGCGGCGAACAGTCCGGGCACGTGATCTTCTCCGACTACGCCACCACCGGTGACGGCCTCCTCACCGGCCTGCAGCTCGCCGCACAGGTGGCCCTCACCGGGAAGCCGCTCAAGGAGTTGGCCACCGTGATGACCAAGCTCCCGCAGGTCCTCATCAACGTCAAGGGCGTGGACCGCAGCAAGGTTGGCAGCAACGACGTGCTGGCCCAAGCCGTGGGGGCGGCGGAAGCGGCGCTCGGCGATACCGGCCGTGTCCTCCTCCGGCCTTCCGGCACCGAACCCGTTGTCCGGGTGATGGTCGAGGCCGCCGACGAGGAAACCGCCCAGTCCATCGCCGAGCACCTGGCACAGGTTGTCCGGGCGGAACTCGCCCTGGAACTCGTCGCCGACTAACAGGCAAGACCTACCAAATGTGGCCCGCCTCCCATCAGGGAGGCGGGCCACAAATGCTCTGGCGGCGTTTGGGCGTTACGGGTTCCGGCTCTGGAGGGAATCGCGGATCTCGGTCAGCAGCGCGATCTGCGGATCTTCGGCGGCTTCTTCCTTCACGCCCTGGTTGATGCCCAGCCGGCGGTTGCGGCGCTCGATCATGTGGTTCATGGGCATGACCACCACAAAGTAGATGGCGGCGGCAATCAGAAGGAAGTTGACGATAGCGGTCAGCAGCACCCCGAATTCCATGGCGTTGCCGTTGAAGTCCACCTTGGCGAAGCTGTCAAAGTTCGGGGATCCCACTAGCCCTGCGATAAACGGCATGAGCACCTTGTTCACGAGCGCAGTGACAACCGCGCCGAAGGCAGTACCCATGACAACAGCGACGGCAAGGTCAACGACGTTGCCTTTCATGATGAAATTCTTGAATCCTGTCAGCATAGGCCCCACGCTAGCCCACGGAGGGAGTGCTACGGATAACGCGGCGGTAAATTTTTTGTCGCGAGTCCGGAACTGGAACGAGGAGTTCGACGTTCAGGGATAGCTCGGTGCCGCTTCCAGGCCGAAGTATTCCTCCAGTGTGCCGATGCCGCGCTTGGCCATGTCCGTGGCCGCCTCAACCCCCACGAACCGAAGGTGCCAGGGCTCGTAGTAGTAGCCCGTGATGGGGTGCAGCATCCACGGATACCGAACGACGAAGCCGTGCCGGTAGGCGTTTGCTTTCGCCCAGGTGGCCGCCGGCTGGTCGGCGAAACATGGCTGGAAGCTGCAGGCCCCGCCGCCGTCCCCGATGTCGAAGGCCCATCCGGTCTGGTGCTCCGAGTGGCCGGGCCGCGCACTGGCGGTGTCGGCGTCGGCCTGTCCCCGCGCGGCGACGTACCCGTTGTAGGTGGTCACTTGCGTGCTGTACGAGCGGTAGCCGCTGGCCAGGACCATCGCCACGCCATCCCGCGCCGCAGCCGCGAACATCGCCTCGGCCGCTGCCGCCGTCGTGCTGTTCAGCAGGGCCGCTTCACCCGAGGCGGAAATGGCGACGGCGGGACGCACCAAATCAGCCGGCGCATAGTCCGCGGGCGCCAGCGGCCGGTGCTTGTTGACGATGACCCACTGGCTTGCGGGGTCGTCGAGCGAGAAGTGCCGCGCCAGCGTGGCGGAGGGCGACGGTGTGGGGGACTGTGCTTCCGGAGACTGGCCCACCGTGGCGGCTTCCGCCGTCGGGCCCGCTGATGCCGTGGCGGCGGCAGGGGAGGGGGACGGGGATGGAGCAGCGGACGACGCCGGCTCAGCCGGAGGTGCCGCCGGTGTGCAGGCTGCCAGGACCGTCAGCCCGGCCCCCGCCGCGAGGAAGCGGGCAAAGCTGCGGCGCGTGGCCGGTCCGCATTCGTAGCACACGTGTGCTAGACCTTCCGGAGGAGCATGCGGCGGATGGAATGGTCTGCCTCTTTGGTCAGCACCAGCTGCGCCCGGCCCCTGGTGGGCAGGACGTTTTCCTCCAGGTTGGGCTCATTGATCCGCTTCCAGATGTCCCGCGCGGTGCTCTCGGCTTCCTCATCGGAGAGGGTGGCGTAACGGTGGAAGTAGGACTCCGGCTGCGCGAACGCGGTGCTCCGAAGCTTCCGGAACCGGTCCACGTACCACTCCTCGATGTAGGAGGTCTTGGCGTCGACATAGATGGAGAAGTCGAAGAAGTCACTCAGCGCCAGCCCCTGGCGTCCGTCGTGCCGGGGCCGGGCCGGGGCCAGCACGTTCAGGCCCTCCACGATCAGCACGTCCGGCCGGCGCACCACCACCTCTTTTTCCGGCACGATGTCGTAGGTGACGTGCGAGTACCAGGGGGCCCGCACTTCCTCGGCCCCGCCCTTGATTTCGCTCACGAAGCGCAGGAGCGCCCGGCGGTCGTAGGACTCGGGGAACCCCTTCCGGTCCAGCAGTTGCCGGCGCTTCAGCTCAGCAAGCGGATACAGGAAACCGTCGGTGGTGATCAGTTCAACATTGGGGGTACCGGGCCAGCGGCGCAGCATCTCGCGCAGCACGCGGGCGATGGTGGACTTGCCTACCGCGACGGAACCGGCCACCCCGATCACGAACGGCGTGCGCTGGGTCTGCTCACCCAGGAAGGTGGTGGTGGCTGCATGCAGCTGCCCGGCTGCCTCCACATACAGGTGCAGGAGCCGCGAGAGGGGGAGGTAGACGTCGCGGACTTCGTTCATGTCCAAGGGGTCGCCGAGCCCGCGAAGGCGCAGCACATCCTCTTCATTAAGGGGCTGTTCCATCTGGGCTGCGAGCCGGGACCAGGTATGCCGGTCCAGCTCCACGAACGGCGAGGCACCCTCCCCGTTCGCTTCATTGCGTTGCGAAGTCACGCTAAAGATTCTGCCCCGCGCCCGGCGCATCGCGAAATGGCGCCCCTGCTCAGCGCGGCGGCGCCCGTCACGCAAGCCCTCACGAAAGCCCCGCCGGGCGCTTTCCGGTTTAGAGCAACCGGCACGCTGCCGATAGTCTTGTGCCTATGTGTGGAATCGTGGGTTACGTAGGCCGTTCGACCGACGGTGCAATTAATGGTCACAGCGCGTTGGACGTTGTCCTTGAGGGGCTCCGCCGCCTGGAGTACCGCGGTTATGACTCTGCCGGCGTGGCAGTGGTGTCCGAGGGCGCCATCGAGTCGCGGAAGAAGTCCGGAAAGCTGAGCAACCTGATCGCTGAGCTTGAGGCGCGCCCGCTGCCCGAGACGGTAACCGGGATCGGGCACACCCGCTGGGCGACGCACGGCGGTCCCACGGACCGCAACGCGCACCCGCACCTGGCGGACGGCGGCAAGCTGGCCGTGATCCACAACGGCATCATCGAGAACTTCGCTGAGCTCAAGCTCGAGCTGCTGGAAAAGGGAGTCACCTTCCTCTCCGAAACGGACACCGAGGTGGCCGCTGCACTCCTGGCCGACATTCTCCGGAACAAGCTGGGCGGGGACACCGCGAACGGCGGACTGACCCACGCCATGGAGCTGGCCTGCCAGCGCCTCGAAGGCGCCTTCACCTTGCTGGCCGTGCACGCGGACCAGCCCGACGTCGTCGTGGCCGCCCGCCGCAACTCACCGCTGGTGGTGGGCCTGGGCGACGGCGAGAACTTCCTGGGCTCGGACGTGTCCGGGTTCATCGACTACACCCGCCGAGCCGTGGAGCTGGGCCAGGACCAGATCGTCACCATCACCGCGGACTCGGTGGACATCACCGACTTCTACGGCAACCCGGCCCAGGGCAAGGAATACCACGTTGACTGGGACCCGGCCTCGGCGGAAAAAGGCGGTTTCTCCTCCTTCATGGAGAAAGAGATCAACGACCAGCCCGACGCCGTGGCCCAGACCCTGCTGGGACGCTCGGATATCAAGGGCAAGCTGACCCTGGACGAACTCCGGATCGACCCGGAGCTGCTGAAGCAGGTCAACAAGATCATTGTGCTGGCCTGCGGCACCGCCGCCTATGCGGGGATGGTGGCCAAGTACGCCATCGAGAACTGGTGCCGGATTCCCACCGAGGTGGAACTGGCGCACGAGTTCCGCTACCGCGATCCCATCCTGGACGAGAACACCCTGGTGGTGTCCATCAGCCAGTCCGGCGAGACCATGGACACCCTGATGGCGGTCCGTTACGCCCGCGAACAGGGCGCCAAGACCATCTCCATCTGCAACACCAACGGCTCCACCATCCCGCGTGAATCCGACGCCGTCCTGTACACGCACGCCGGGCCGGAAATCGCCGTCGCCTCCACCAAGGCCTTCCTTGCGCAGATCACTGCCGCCTACCTGCTGGGCTTGTACCTCGCACAGCTGCGCGGCAACATCTTCTCCGGCCAAATCAAGGACGTCCTGGCGGACCTGAACAAGATCCCCGCCAAGATCCAGAAGATCCTGGACAACGCCGGGCCGCTGCGCGAACTGGCCCGCAGCATGGCCAGCGAGAAGTCCGTGCTGTTCCTGGGCCGCCACGTGGGTTACCCGGTGGCCTTGGAAGGCGCGCTGAAGCTCAAGGAGATCGCTTACATCCACGCCGAGGGCTTCGCTGCCGGTGAGCTCAAGCACGGCCCCATCGCCCTGATCGACGAAGGCCAGCCGGTGTTCGTGGTGGTTCCGTCCCCGCGCGGGCGCGACTCGCTGCACGCCAAGGTGGTCTCCAATATCCAGGAAGTCCGTGCCCGCGGCGCCCGCACCCTGGTCATCGCCGAGGAAGGCGACGAAGCCGTCAAGGCCTACGCCGAGTACGTCTTCTACGTACCCGAGACCCCCACCTTGCTCATGCCGCTGCTGACCACGGTTCCGCTGCAGATCTTCGCGGCGGAGCTTGCGGCAGCCAAGGGGTACGACGTAGACCAGCCCCGCAACCTGGCCAAGAGCGTCACTGTCGAGTAGCGGTGACTCCCTAACCGCTGGAAGCCCCGGGCCCACAAGCCAGGGGCTTCCTGCGTTAAGCCACGCAATTGCGCTATCGGCGGACAACGGAAAGAACCCGCGCCAACGGCGCTGCACCCGGGCGTGCGGGGGAGGGTCCCACCGTAGAATGAGCCCATGATCGTTGGCATTGGGGTAGACGTAGTAGACATCGAGCGGTTCGGCCGCCAGCTGGAGCGCACACCCGGGCTGAGGGACCGCTTGTTCGTCCCCGCGGAGCGGGAACTGAACACCCGGTCCCTGGCTGCCCGGTTTGCGGCCAAGGAAGCCGTGGCCAAGGTCCTGGGCGCGCCCGCCGGAATGAACTGGCAGGACTGCTGGATTGGCCTTGACCAGAACGGGCCCACCGTCCAGGTCAAGGGCACCGTCCTGGCGGTCGCCGAGGCCAAGGGCGTCAAGCGCTGGCACCTGTCCATCAGCCACGACGGCGGCATCGCCACCGCAACGGTACTGGCCGAAGGCTGACCCGGCGGCCGCCGCATGATCACCGCCTACACCGGAACCCAGGTCCGCGCAGCCGAAGAACCCCTCCTGGCCGCCGGGCGCGGAGAGGAACTCATGCTCCGCGCAGCGCATGGCCTGGCCACCGGCGTCGTCCATGAGCTTCGTTCACGCGGTGCCCGCCTGTACGGCGCCCGCGTGGTGGTGCTGGCGGGAACGGGCAACAACGGTGGAGACGGGCTCTACGCTGCTGCCTTCCTCGCCGCCCGGGGAATGCGTACGACGGCGGTACTCACCGGGGATGCCGCCCATTCGGGCGGGCTCGACGCGTTCGAACGCTCCGGCGGCCGGGTGAACCGCCTCACCGAAGAGGCATTTCCGGAGCTGGCGGCGGAGGCCGCGCGCGCCGACGTCGTCATAGATGCCGTGCTGGGAACCGGCGCCAAGGGCGGCCTGCGGGGACTCGCTGCAGCCTTCGTCCAGGCCCTTACGGGTGCGCAGACAGCCGGCGGCGCCCACGGCCTGGTGGTGGCCTGCGACCTCCCCAGCGGCGTCGACGCGGACAGCGGAGAGGCCGCCGGCGAGGTTCTCGCGGCCGACCTGACGGTGACGTTCGGGGGAGCGAAGTCCGGGCTGCTGGCCGATCCCGGAGCCGACTATGCCGGCCGCGTCCTGGTGGTACCGATCGGGATTGAAGGGCACTTTCCGCAGCCGTCCCTGCGCAGGCTTGAAGCTGCCGAGATGGCCGGCCTGCTGCCGCACCCGGCCCGACGCGCCCAAAAGTACTCCCGGGGTGTGCTGGGAGTGGTGGCCGGCTCTGATGACTATCCCGGTGCCGCCGTCCTCGCCTGCCGTGGCGCGCTGGCCGCAGGCGCGGGCATGGTCCGGTACCTTGGCCCGCCCTCAGTGGCGCACCTGGTCCGCCAATCCTGCCCCGAGGTTGTGTGCAGCACGGGGAGCGTCGCGGAAAACCGTGTGCAGGCCTGGCTCGTGGGCTCCGGCATGGGCCCGCAGGACCACGACCAACTGGCCCGCGCCCGCGAGGCCGTCACCTCCGGCCTTCCGGTTGTGGCTGACGCCGGTGCTTTGCCGGCCCTTCCTGACACGCTGGCGCCGCACGTGGTGCTGACCCCGCATGCCGGGGAGCTCGCCGCACTGTTCCAGCGGCTCGGTGGCGGCGGAGACCGGGAGACCGTTGAAGCGGGTACCCTCGACGCCGTCCGCCGTGCTGCGGACCGTACCGGTGCCACCGTCCTGCTCAAGGGTGCCACCACGCTGGTGGCCGCACCATCCGGAACGACCTTCAGCCAAGCGGACGGCACCCCCTGGCTGGCCACCGCCGGGAGCGGGGACGTCCTGGCCGGTGTCATCGGCGCGCTGCTCGCCCAGGCGGGGTCCGCCGTCGAACCTTTCCGGCAGCTGGGCCTGGACGACGACGATCGGTGGGCCGCCCTGGCCGCGCTGGGAGCCGCACTCCATGGGCGCGCCGGGACGGCGGCGTCGGAGTCCGCTGCGGGCGGACCCATCACGGCGGCCCGCATCGCGGAGGGTATACCTGAAATTTGGGGTAAAGTCAGCATGCTTAGTAAATATGGAGCCTGGAAACGTAATAGTCACAGCCAACCACTACGGTAGGCATTAGTTCGCACCAGCAGCAGGGGCGTTCCGATGCCCTCTGCTGCTGACCACAAAATGAGGAGCACGATGGAAGTCTGGCCTGGAACTGCCTATCCGCTGGGAGCGACCTTTGATGGCACCGGCACCAATTTCGCCCTGTTCAGCGAGCGGGCCGAGCGGGTCGAACTCTGCCTCCTGGCCGATGACCTGACCGAGACCCGGATCGAACTGACCGAGGTGGACGGCTACGTTTGGCACTGCTACCTGCCGCACATCCAGCCCGGCCAGAAGTACGGCTACCGCGTCCACGGTCCGTACGATCCCGCCAGCGGCAACCGCTTCAACCCGAACAAGCTGCTGATGGATCCCTACGCCAAGGCCATCCAGGGCCAGATCGACTGGGACCCGGCCCTGTTCTCCTACGAGTTCGGCGACCCGGACTCCCGCAACGACGCCGACTCCGCCCCGCACACCATGCACGGCGTGGTCATCAACCCGTTCTTCGAGTGGGACGGCGACCGCCAGCTGCGGATTCCGTACCACCAGTCCGTCATCTACGAAGCCCACGTCAAGGGCCTCACCGAACTCCACCCGGAGATTCCCGAAGAGCAGCGCGGCACCTACGCCGGCGTGGCGCACCCCGCCGTGATTGAGCACCTGAAGAAGCTTGGCGTGACCGCCATCGAGCTCATGCCCGTCCACCAGTTCGTCAATGACGGAACCCTGGTGGAGAAGGGCCTCAACAACTACTGGGGCTACAACACCATCGGGTTCTTCGCCCCGCAGAACACCTACAGCGCCACCGGCGACGTCGGGCACCAGGTCCAGGAGTTCAAGGCCATGGTCCGCGACCTGCACCGGGCCGGCATCGAAGTGATCCTCGACGTCGTCTACAACCACACCGCCGAAGGCAACCACCTGGGCCCCACGCTGTCCTTCAAGGGCATCGACAACCAGGCCTACTACCGCCTGGTGGACAACGACCTCAAGCACTACATGGACTACACCGGCACGGGCAACTCGCTGAACGTCCGCCACCCGCACTCCCTCCAGCTGCTGATGGACTCCCTTCGCTACTGGGTCACCGAAATGCACGTGGACGGCTTCCGCTTTGACCTCGCCTCCACCCTTGCCCGCGAGTTCTACGACGTCGACAAGCTCTCCACATTCTTCGAACTCATCCAGCAGGATCCGATCGTTTCCCAGGTCAAGCTCATCGCCGAGCCGTGGGACGTCGGCCCCGGCGGCTACCAGGTGGGCAACTTCCCGCCGCAATGGACGGAGTGGAACGGCAAGTACCGCGACACGGTCCGTGACTTCTGGCGCGGCGAACCGGCCACCCTGGGCGAATTCGCGTCCCGCCTGACCGGTTCCGCGGACCTCTACGAAAGCTCCGCCCGCCGCCCGGTGGCCTCGATCAACTTCGTCACCGCCCACGACGGCTTCACCATGCGCGACCTCGTCTCCTACAACGAGAAGCACAACGAGGCCAACGGCGAAGGCAACAATGACGGCGAATCGCACAACCGGTCCTGGAACTGCGGCGTCGAAGGCGACACGGACGACGACAAGGTCCTGACCCTGCGCGCCCGCCAGCAGCGGAACTTCATCGCCACCCTGATGCTCTCCCAGGGCGTGCCCATGCTGCTGCATGGCGACGAACTGGGCCGCACGCAGCAGGGCAACAACAACACCTACTGCCAGGACTCCGAGCTCAGCTGGATCCACTGGGAAGCCATGGACCAGCCGCTGGTGGAGTTCACCGCGTTCGTCAACAAGCTCCGGCACGACCACCCCACCTTCCGCCGCAGCCGCTTCTTCGACGGCCGCCCGGTAGTCCGTGGCGAGGGCGAAAAGCTCCCGGACATCGTCTGGCTGAAGACCGACGGCACCGAGATGCGGCCCGAGGACTGGGGCAGCGGCTTCGGCCGGACCATCGGCGTGTTCTACAACGGCGACGGCATCCAGGAGCAGGATTCACGCGGCCGCCGCATCACCGACGACAGCTTCATCATGGCGTTCAACGCCCACGACGACGTCGTGGACTTCTGCCTGCCCTCGGACGAATACTCCCAGTACTGGGAAGTCCTCATCGATACCGCAGCGCAGGCCGAAGCCTACGAACCGCTGAGGGCCGGCGCAACACTGGCACTGGATGCCAAGTCAATGGTGGTACTGCGCGCCTACTCCGGCCCCGAGGCTGAAGTGGATACCTCGGCAGCCGCGTCGCTGGCCTCCATGGCAGAACACGAGGAGGCCCAGGGGGAGATGGTGGAGGCCCAGACCAAGGCAGCGGAGGCGAGCGAGGCCCGGGCAACCGAAGCCACCGAAGCCGCTGACGACAAGGCAACCGAAACGGGTGCCACAAAGGCAACCGGCAAATGAGGACGCCGACTTCCACCTACCGGCTCCAAATCCGGAGCAGCTTCACCCTCTTCGACGCCGCAGCGAAGGTCCCGTACCTGAAGGACCTCGGCGTTGACTGGGTCTACCTGTCTCCCATCCTCACGGCGGAGCAGGGCTCGGACCACGGCTACGACGTAACCGACCCCTCTGCCGTCGATCCCGAGCGGGGCGGCCCCGAAGGCCTCCTGGCCCTCTCCAACGCGGCCCGCGAGCACGGCATGGGCGTCCTGGTGGACATCGTGCCGAACCACGTGGGCGTGGCTTCCCCGCCACAGAACCCGTGGTGGTGGTCGTTGCTGAAGGAAGGCCGCGAGTCCCCGTACGCCGAAGCCTTCGACGTCGACTGGGAACTGGGCGCTGGAAAAGTCCGGCTTCCCATGCTGGGATCGGACGCCGACCTGGACAAGCTTGAGGTCAAGGATGGCGAACTCCGCTACTACGACCATCGGTTTCCGCTGGCCGAGGGCACGTACACCGACGGGGATTCCCCGCAGGACGTCCACGCCCGCCAGCACTACCAACTGATGGACTGGCGCCGCGCCGATGCCGAGCTTAACTACCGGCGCTTCTTCGCGGTGACCACCCTCGCCGGGATCCGGGTCGAGGTACCTTCCGTCTTCGAACAGGCGCATGCCGAGGTTGGCCGCTGGTTCACCGAGGGCCTGGTGGACGGCCTCCGCGTGGACCACCCGGACGGCCTCGCGGATCCCGCCGGCTACCTCCGATGGCTCAAGGACCTCAGCGGCGGAGCGTACGTCCTGGTGGAAAAGATCCTGGAACCGGGTGAAGTCCTGCCCCAGGAGTTCGCCTGCGAGGGCACCACCGGTTACGACGCGCTGGCCGACGTGGACCGGGTCTTCGTGGACCCTGCAGGCCAACAGGCCCTCGACGCCCTGGATTCCAGCCTGCGTGGAACCGCGGAACCGGCGGACTACGCCGCCATGATCCGCGGTACCAAGCGCATGATTGCCGATGGCATCCTGCGATCGGAGGTGCTGCGGCTGGCCCGGCTGGTTCCCGGGTCCCACGGGCTCAGCGTGGACCAGGCAGCCGACGCCATCGCCGAGATCATCGCGTCCTTCCCGGTGTACCGGTCCTACCTGCCGGTAGGCGCCGACGTCCTGAAGGAAGCCTGCGAGTCCGCCGCTGCGCACCGGCCGGACCTGGACGTCGCGGTGGGCACCCTCCTCCCGCTGCTCCTGGACCCTGCCAACCCCATCGCCATCCGGTTCCAGCAGACCTCCGGCATGGTCATGGCCAAGGGCGTGGAGGATACCGCGTTCTACCGCTACACCCGGCTGGGCACCCTGACCGAGGTGGGCGCCGAACCCACCGAATTCGCCGTGGCCCCGGAGGAATTCCACCGGCGGATGCAGCGGCGCCAGCAGGACCTGCCGCTGTCCATGACCACCCTGTCCACCCACGACACCAAACGCAGCGAGGACGCCCGGGCCCGGATCTCGGTCATCGCCGAACTCCCTGAGGAGTGGGCAGAAACGCTGGAGACGCTGCGCGGCCTGGCACCGATCCCGGATGGCCCCTACGAGAACCTGCTGTGGCAGGCAATCGTAGGTGCATGGCCTGCAAGCCGTGAGCGGCTGCAGGGGTACGCGGAAAAGGCGGCCCGGGAGGCGGGCAACTCCACCACGTGGACCGATCCCGACGAGGACTTCGAGTCCAAGGTGAAGGCCGCCGTGGATGCGGTGTTCGACGACGCGAAGGTTGC
The DNA here is from genome assembly GCF_030209315.1 of Pseudarthrobacter sp. efr-133-R2A-89. Lineage (NCBI taxonomy): Bacteria > Bacillati > Actinomycetota > Actinomycetes > Micrococcales > Micrococcaceae > Pseudarthrobacter > Pseudarthrobacter sp. efr-133-R2A-89. The sequence goes on from NZ_JARVSE010000010.1 coordinate 269,115, forward strand.
CAAGGTGGTCGCCGACTTCGTGGCCCGCATCGACGCCTTCTCCGCAGCCAATTCGGTATCGGCCAAACTGGTCCAGCTGACCATGCCGGGTGTGCCGGACGTTTACCAGGGCAGCGAGTTCTGGGAACGGTCACTTACGGACCCGGACAACCGCCGGCCGGTGGACTTTGCCGTCCGGCAGGCGGAGCTGGCAAAGCTCGACGCCGGGCAGTTGCCGGACGCGGGCACGGAAGCCAGCAAGCTCCTTGTCACCTCGCGGGCGTTGCGCCTGCGGCGGGACCAGCCCGAGTTGTTCCAGGGCTACAGCCCCGTGGCCGCCACGGGGGCCGCAGCAGAGCACCTGCTCGCGTTCTCCCGCGGAACCGAGGCCTCCACTGGTGTGCTGGCACTTGCCACCCGGCTCCCCGCCGGGCTGGAAGCCGGCGGCGGCTGGCGGGACACCGCCGTCGACCTTTCCACCGCCATGCGGGACGAACTGACGGGAGCCGGCTACGGACCGGGCCCGGTTGCCGTGGCCGAGCTGCTGGGCACCTACCCGGTGGCCCTGCTGGTCCCCGTGGATGGAGGGAACGAATGACGCTCGTCAACGCTGGCCCCGGGCGGTTTGATGTGTGGGCGCCGGACGCTTCATCGGTGGTCCTGCAGGCCGATGGCCGTGAATACCCCATGCAGAAAATGGAAACGGCTCCCGGCTCCGAGGGATGGTGGACCGCACCTGACGCCCCGGCCGGCGGCGAGGTGGACTACGGCTACCTGCTGGACGGCGACTCCACTCCCGTCCCGGATCCAAGGTCGCGCCGCCTGCCCGCCGGTGTGCACAAACTGTCCCGCACCTACGATCCTGCCGCCTACAAGTGGCAGGACACGGGCTGGCGCGGCAAGGACCTGCAGGGTTCCGTGATCTACGAACTCCACGTGGGCACCTTCACCCCCGAAGGAACCCTGGACGCCGCCGTGGACAAGCTGGACTACCTGGTGGACCTGGGCATCGACTTCGTGGAGCTGCTGCCGGTCAACGGGTTCAACGGAACGCACAACTGGGGCTACGACGGCGTCCAGTGGTACGCGGTGCACGAGGGCTACGGCGGGCCGGCCGCATACCAGCGGTTCGTGGATGCTGCCCATGCCGCCGGGCTCGGCGTCATCCAGGACGTGGTGTACAACCACCTGGGACCCAGCGGCAACTACCTGCCCAAGTTCGGCCCGTACCTGAAGCAGGGCGATGCCAACACGTGGGGCGACGCGGTGAACCTGGACGGGCCCGGCTCGGATGTGGTGCGCGAGTACATCCTGGACAACGCGGCCCTCTGGCTGCGCGACTACCACGTGGACGGCCTCCGCCTCGATGCCGTGCACGCGTTGCGGGATGAGCGGGCAGTCCACATCCTCGAGGAACTGGGCGCTTTGGGCGACGCTGTCTCGGCGGAAACCGGGCTGCCCAAGACCCTCGTAGCCGAATCGGACCTGAACAATCCGCGCCTGATCTACCCCCGGGACGCCAACGGGTACGGCCTCGCCGGCCAGTGGAGCGACGACTTCCACCACGCGGTGCACGTCAATGTCAGCGGCGAAACCACCGGCTACTACTCCGACTTCGAATCCCTGGCCGTGCTGGCCAAGGTGCTCAAAGACGGGTTCCTGCACGACGGCAGCTACTCCAGCTTCCGCGGCCGGCACCACGGACGGCCCATCAACGGCGCGCTGGTGCACCCGGCGGCACTGGTGGTCTGCAACCAGAACCACGACCAGATTGGCAACCGGGCCACGGGGGACAGGCTCTCGCAGTCCCTGTCCTACGGGCAACTGGCCGTGGCTGCGGTGCTCACCCTGACCTCGCCCTTCACGCCCATGCTCTTCATGGGCGAGGAATACGGTGCCACCACGCCGTGGCAGTTCTTCACCTCCCATCCCGAACCGGAGCTTGGAAAAGCCACCGCGGAAGGGCGCATCAGGGAATTCGAGCGCATGGGATGGGATCCCGCCGTCGTGCCCGATCCTCAGGACCCGGAAACCTTCCGCCGGTCCAAGCTGGACTGGGGCGAGGCCACCACGGGCGAGCACGCCCGGTTGCTGGAGCTGTACCGGTCGCTGACGGCGCTTCGCCGCTCCCATCCGGACCTGGCAGGCCTTGGCTTTGACGGCACGCAGGTGGAGTTCGACGACGACGCTGGTTGGCTGCGGTTCCGCCGCGGTTCCGCTGAGGTGCTGGTGAATTTCACGGATGCGAAGGTACGCCTCGACGCTTCGGGGAACGTCCTGCTGGCCACGGATGAAGGAACCGGCCTGGACGGCGGCACCCTGGCCCTGGCTCCGTGGAGCGCGGCCATCCTCGCGTCCTAGGAAGGAGAAGTTACGCCGCGGGCATCCGCGGCGTAACTTTTCTGCTGAGCGCTAACACGCGATGTGCAGCGCGTCACAACTGGCAGGATGGAACCCATGACTTATTCAGCAGCGGACAACCGCTACGAATCCATGCCCTACCGCCGTGTCGGCCGCAGCGGACTCAAACTCCCTGCCATCTCCCTGGGCCTCTGGCACAACTTCGGCGACGACAAGCGCTTTGAAGAGCAGCGCGACATCCTGCGCCGGGCCTTCGACCTCGGCGTGAACCACTTCGACCTCGCCAACAATTACGGGCCCCCGGACGGCTCCGCCGAAACCAACTTCGGCCGCCACCTCAAGGACGACTTCAAGCCCTATCGGGACGAACTGGTGATCTCCACCAAGGCCGGCTATTACATGTGGCCCGGCCCGTATGGCGAGTGGGGATCCCGCAAGTACCTGATCTCCAGCCTCGACCAGTCGCTGCAACGCATGGGCCTTGATTACGTGGACATCTTCTACAGCCACCGGCCCGATCCCGAGACGCCGCTGGAAGAGACCATGGGCGCCCTGGACTACGCCGTCCGGTCCGGCAAGGCACTCTATGCCGGAATCTCCTCCTACACCCCGGAGCAGACGCTGGAGGCGGCCCGGATCCTGAAGGAGATGGGAACGCCGCTGCTCATCCACCAGCCCAGCTACTCCATGCTGAACCGCTGGACCGAGGACGGATCGCCCAACCTGTACGAGGCCCTGGACCAGGTGGGCGCCGGGTCCATCGCATTCTCGCCCCTCGCCCAGGGGATGCTCACCGACCGCTACCTCCATGGCATCCCGGAAGATTCCCGTGCGGCCAAGGCCCGGTTCCTTTCCGAGGACTCCATCACGGAGGAGAAGCTGGACCGGGTCCGCGGGCTGCGGCGCATTGCCGAGGGCCGCGGACAGTCACTGGCCCAAATGGCCATCGCCTGGATCCTGCGGGACCAGCCGAAGGGCTCACCGGTCACCTCTGCCCTGGTGGGCGCCTCCAGCGTCAGCCAACTCGAAGACACGCTCTCCGCCATCAACAACCTCGACTTTTCCGCCGATGAACTCACCGCCATCGACGAGTTCGCAGTGGAGTCCGACATCAACCTCTGGAAGCAGAAGTCGTAACGTCCGTCCTCAACGGACAGCCCTGACGAAGCTTTCTTACGCAGCGGGACCCGGCGCAACAGCGCCGGGTCCCGCTGCGTTGGGTAGTATGAAAGGGCGCCGTGCGGCGCCGTGCCAGCCGGCCTCCGTCGGACTTCCTGCGAAGCTATACCCGGCCGGCTGACGTTTGTTCCCAAAGGAGTTTTGTGTCTTCACATCCGATCCGTGTTGCAATCGTTGGCGTGGGTAACTGCGCCGCTTCGCTGGTACAGGGCGTCCAGTACTACAAGGATGCCGATCCCGCAGAAACCATTCCGGGCCTGATGCACGTTGAGTTTGGCCAGTACCACGTGGGCGACGTTGAATTTGTTGCCGCGTTTGATGTTGACGGCAAGAAGGTCGGCGTTGACCTTTCCGACGCCATCCTGGCCAGCGAGAACAACACCATTAAAATCGCTGACGTTCCGCCCACCGGTGTGACGGTTCAGCGGGGCCACACCCTGGACGGGCTGGGCAAGTACTACCTCGAGACCATCGAGGAATCCACCGAAGAGCCCGTGGACGTGGTCCAGGCGCTCAAGGACGCCAAGGTTGATGTCCTAGTCTGCTACCTGCCCGTGGGTTCGCAGAAGGCGGCAGAGTTCTACGCGCAGGCCGCAATTGACGCCGGCGTGGCCTTCGTCAACGCGCTGCCGGTCTTCATTGCCGGAACCAAGGCGTGGGCCGACAAGTTCACCGCCGCGGGCGTGCCGATCGTGGGGGACGACATCAAGAGCCAGATCGGTGCTACCATCACGCACCGCGTCATGGCCAAGCTGTTCGAGGACCGCGGCGTGACCCTGGACCGGACGTACCAGCTGAACGTCGGCGGGAACATGGACTTCAAGAACATGCTCGAGCGCGATCGGCTCGAGTCGAAGAAGATCTCCAAGACCCAGGCCGTGACCTCGAACGTTGAGGCGGAACTGGCTGCCAAGGACGTGCACATCGGCCCGTCGGACTACGTGCAGTGGCTCGATGACCGCAAGTGGGCGTTCGTGCGCCTGGAGGGCAGGAACTTCGGTGACGCTCCCGTCTCGCTGGAGTACAAGCTCGAGGTCTGGGACTCGCCGAACTCGGCCGGTGTGATCATCGACGCGATCCGTGCGGCGAAGATCGGCCTGGACCGTGGCATCGGCGGCCCGCTGCTGTCGGCGTCGAGCTACTTCATGAAGTCCCCGCCGGAGCAGTTCAACGACGACCTCGCCCGCGAAAAGGTCGAAGCCTTCATCCGCGGCGACCTCGAACGCTAGCCCGCGTTTTTTCGGGTGCCTGCACGCTCCCTCACCCTTACAGGTGGGGGAGCGTTCCTGCTTAACCACGCCCGCTCACCTTCGACAGGTTTCCCCCTAACGCCCGCTCACGTGTGACGTGTTTTCCTGAAACGCCCGCTCACCTTTGACGTGTTTTCCCCTAACGCCCGCTCACTTTTGACAGGTTTTACCCCTAACGCCAGCGCACCTTTGACGTGCTTTCCGCGATTAGCTGAGGGTGCGATCCTCTATCCAGCGGGTTTCACTCGTTGGCGAAGCCCGAGGCGGCCACAGGATTGGCGGCGGAATTCCTTAGGGCATGCCTGATTCTCTTGAGCGCTCCCGCAAAACCGTCCTCCTGATCGGGCTTTACGACGATGATGACGGTCCAGCCGGCTCGTTCGAAGGCCTTGTTCCTGCGGCGATCGATCTGTTGCTGTGGTTCCAAAAGGTGGTGGGCACCGTCGTACTGAATAGCAACTTTGTGCAGACGAAAGCCGAGGTCGGCCGACGGTGAGCGGGGGTCCCCCGGACGAAGTTCAATCTGCAGCTCCGGTTCAGGAAGACCGGCGTCCAGCATGGACAATCGAAGGAATGTCTCAGGCGCAGAGTCCGCCCCTACCCGCATCAGGTCCAATGCTTGCCGGGCGCGGACAACGCCCTGAAGATTTGGATGCCGGCCCACCAAGGCCTGCAATTCCGCGAGTGTTGAGTACGCGCACTCTCTGCCTTCCAGGTCCGGCCGGGGTATCCGGATGAGCTGGTCTCCCGCAGCCACCAAATCGTTCAGTGGGAGTTGCCGGGCCATGTCCAGCCACGTCCTTGCCCTGGTGCTGAGCCAAATCCCTTCAACGCACTCAATCTCGCCCGGCTTCACAATGACCCGATGGCCGTGGATCCCTCTCCTGCGTGCGCAGGGAAGGGCGCTGGGTTTACTGAGGTGCAGCTCGTTGGAGTCCGACAGCCACGGCGGCAGGACGAAACCCCGGAGGCGAGCCGCGGTGACATGGGAAACCCACGCGCCGGGCGTAGCCTCCGAGAGGCTGCGAGCCGCCTCCTCCAGACAGAAATCCCAACCGGCCGGACGGTAGAGCCCGCGGCTTACGTGCTCAACATCTGCGCGCCGTAAGCGGTTGTAGTGCAGCCCCGCTCGTCTGGAACTCTCGATGGTGAACGGCCTGCTGGCCAGATGGGAGGGCAGGGGCGGCTGGGATCGCATACTGCATTCTTATTCAAACAGCCGGGGCCCGTTGGAAGTTATCCACAGGCACTCACTCGGTTTTGGTCAAAAGTGAGCGGGGGTGTGTTGGAGAGGGGTAAGAGGTGAGCGGGGGTTCGTTGGAGAGGGGCAAGAGGTGAGCGGGGGTTTCAGGTGAGGCCCACCGGGTTGCCGTCGGCGTCCACGTCCATGCGGAGCGCAGCGGGGACCGCTGGCAGGCCGGGCATGGTCATCACGGCACCCGTCAACGCAACGATGAAGCCCGCGCCCGTCTTGGGCAGCAAATCCCGGACGTGGATGGTGAAGCCCTTCGGGGCGCCCAGGCGGGAGGCGTCGTCCGTGAAGGAATACTGGGTTTTGGCCATGCACACGGGCAGCCCGCTCCAGCCGTTCCGTTCGATATCGGCCAACCGCTTCAGGGCCGGAACGGAGAAGTCCACCCCGTCTGCCCCGTAGATCTCCTGGGCGATGGTCCGGATTTTGTCCTCCACAGACAATTCCAGCGGGTACAAGTGCCGGAATTTGCCGGGAGCCTCCACCGCCTTCGCCACCAGCGCGGCGAGTTCGTCACCGCCGTCGCCCCCGCCGCCGCGCCCCCACACGTCCGCGACGGCGGCATGCACGCCCTCCGCGTGGCACCAGGCCAGCAGCCAATCCAGTTCGTCCTGCGAATCGGAGGAGAACCTGTTGATGGCCACCACCGGGGTGACGCCGAACTTCTCCACGTTGTGGACGTGCCGTCGCAGGTTCGCCACGCCTGCCTCAAGCGCGGCCAGGTCCGGGCGCGTCAGTGCGTCCTTGGCCACGCCGCCCTGCATTTTGAGCGCCCGCACGGTGGCGACCACTACGACGGCGGACGGGGCCACGCCGCCATACCGGGCTTTAATGTCCATGAACTTCTCTGCCCCCAGGTCGGCACCGAAACCGGCTTCCGTCACCACGAGGTCCGCCAGCCGCCGCGCGGTCTGGGTGGCGATGAGCGAATTGCAGCCATGGGCAATATTGGCGAACGGCCCACCGTGCACCAAAGCGGGAGTCCCCGCGATGGTCTGCACCAGGTTGGGTTTGACCGCCTCCTTCAGGAGCAGGGTCAAGGCACCCTCCACGCCCAGGTCCGCCACCGTCACCGGCGTCCGGTCGTAGGTGTAGCCGAACGTGATCCGGCCCAGCCGCGTCCGCAAATCCGACAGGTCCGTCGCCAGGCAGAAGACGGCCATGATTTCGGACGCCACCGTGATGTCGAACCCGTCCTGCCGCGGCACCCCCTGTGTTGGACCGCCCAGCCCGATGACCACCTCGCGCAGCGACCGGTCGTTCATGTCCAGCACGCGCTTGAAGGTCATCCGGCGCGGATCGATGTTCAAGGCATTGCCCTGGTAGATGTGGTTGTCCACCAACGCCATGAGCGCGTTGTTGGCCGAGGTGATGGCATGGAAGTCGCCGGTGAAGTGCAGGTTGATCTCGTCCATGGGCAGCACCTGCGAGTAACCCCCGCCGGTGGCTCCGCCCTTCATCCCGAGTACGGGTCCCAGGGACGGCTCCCGCAGCGCGATCATCACCTTGTGGCCGGCGCGGGCCAGCGAATCGGCCAGTCCCACCGTGGTGGTGGATTTGCCTTCCCCGGCCGGGGTGGGGGACATGGCGGACACGAGCACCACCTTGCCGTGCGGTGCCGGGGCATCAAGCCTGGCCGGATCGATTTTCGCCTTATACCGCCCGTAGAGTTCCAGGGCGTCGGCGTTGATCCCGGCCGCCGCAGCGATTTCCCCGATGGGCCGGATCCGGGCAGCCCGGGCTATCTCAAGGTCAGAAGGAAGACCAGACATCCTTGTCCTTTCCTGTACCGGCCGGCGCCGGACACCTGCCCCTAAGCTAACAGCACCCGGGCCGGCTCTGAGGGAACAGCCGTCAACGGGAGTGGCCTTCGAAGCAAGGGCGGAGGGTTGTCAGGAGGCTGGCACGGCCGGGGCGAGGCGGTGACCCGAGTAATGGTCGACGGCGGCGTGGTAGCTTTCGAGCGTGATGGCGGCCGTGCGCTGCCAGCCGGAGCTCTGGGCACGGATGGCCGCCGCCCGGCCCAGGTCCTCGCGGGTGGCGGGATCGTCGTACAGGGCTTCGAGGGCATCCGCCCAGTCCGCCGCATGGTGCCCGTCCACCAGGAGCCCGGTCCGGCCGTGGAAGATTGCGCGGGACAGGCCGCCAACCCGGGTGGCCACCACGGGCGTCCCGCAGGCTTGGGCCTCAAGCGCCACCAGCCCGAAGGATTCACTGAAGGAAGGCATCACCACCACGTCCGCCGCGCGGAACCAGGAGGCAAGCTCAGGTGCCTTCACCGGCGGAAGCTGCGTGACGACGTCGTCCATTCCCGCCTCCGCCACCAGGCAGCGGAGGTTGAATTCCTTGTTGCCGCTCAAGGCGCCCAGGATGGTGACCCGAAGGTCGATGTCCGGGCGGCGTTTGCGCAGCAGCGCCGCGGCCTTCACCAGGACCTGGGGACCCTTGAGCCGCTGGATCCGGCCGGCAAACACCAAATGGAAGGTGCCGGGGCCAACACCGTGCTCCGCCCTGGAGCGCGCCCGGAATGCCGGGGTGAACGTGCTCAGGTCCACGCCGGGCGGCGCGATGTCGATCCGGTCGTAGGTGGCACCGTAGTGGGACACGAGTTCGGCGGCCTCGGAACTGGTGTTCGCGATAAGCCTGGCCGCGCCCTCCACGATGCGGTGCTCGCCCAGTTCGCGCCGGCGGGGTTCGGGCTGTTCGCCGGACTCCAGCAGCAGGTTCTTGACCTTGGCCATGGTGTGCATGGTGTGGACCAGCGGCACGTCCCAGAGCCGTGACAGCTCAAGCCCGGCAATCCCGGACACCCAGTAGTGCGAATGGATGACGTCATACCGGCCATGCGGCTGGCGGCGGCGGATCTGCTCGATTTCCGCCACCATGGCGTGCAGCAAGCCCGGCAGCTCCTCCTTGGGGACATTGGTGGGCGGTCCGGCCAGGACGTTGTGGACGCAGACGCCGGGATCCGGGTGTTCGACGGCGGGCTGGTCGGGAGAGGTGGCGCGCGTGAAGATTTCGACCTCAACACCGGCTTCCGCCAGCGCCGAAGCCAGCTCACGGATGTAGACGTTCATTCCGCCGGCATCGCCGGAACCGGGCTGTTCCATGGGGGAGGTGTGGAGGGAGAGCAAAGCGACCCTGCGGATCAGTGCCACGGGACCTCCTTCCGGCCGCCGGCGCGCGTGAGCGGAGCCGGTCGAGTGCACATTCGATAAAACATTACTCCTTCACCCAACGCCCGCCGCCCGCCCAGATCTTCCCCAGCGCCGGAAGCGCCTGCTCGTAACCGTCCAGCAACTGGACGGCCAAGTCGGTCGAAGCCACGAGCGGGTGCCGGGCGAAGGCCTGCACGGCGGCCTCGCGGTTGCCCTCGGCAGCGGCCGTGACGGTGAGCCGTTCGACGTCCTTGACCTGCCGGATCAGTTCGAGCTGCGGTCCGGCGGGCGCTTGCTGGGGCAGGGGGACGGCGCCGGCGGTGGTGACGGTGCAGGGAACCTCGACGACGGCGTCCGCCGGCAGGCCGGGGATGGCGGGTTGGGGAATACCCGGGTCTGCCGGGGCCGGCAGGGGAGCGGGACGTTCCGCGGCCGCTTCGGCGGATTGGCCGGCGGCCGGGAGGACGTTGCGGGTGTTGAGGATCAGCTGCGTGTCCCCGCCGCCGGCGAGGGCGCGCATGGCCGCAAGGGCAACACGCTCATAGCCGCCGCCGGCCAGGTCCTCCTCGTTCCGGCGCTCGCCCGCACCACGGGCTTCGGCCAGGTATCCCTCTTCGCGGGACCGGCGGGCCTCTTCCCACAGCCGGTAGGCGTCCGGGCCGGCCGCGGTAAGCCGGGGATACAGCTCCTGCTGCTGGCTGTGGATGGCCTCGCCGCGGGTCTGCGCCATGGCGTCCATGGCTTGCCGGGCGGCGTCGCGCCGATAGTAGTAGTAAAGGTATTCGTTGGGGAGCATGCCCAGGCTGGCAAGGAATGGCTGCGGGAAGAGCCTGCCTTCTTCGAACGACTGGAGGGCCGGCGCGTTGGCGAGCAGGTCCGGCAGCACGTCCCGGCCGCGGGCTTCAAGCCGGTACAGCCAGCCAAGATGGTTCAGCCCGTAGTAGCCGACGCCGCCCAATCGTCCCTCCGGGAGGGGGACACCGGCGGCCGAAGCAGCCCGCTGCACCAAGCCGGCCGCTGAATCGCAGATTCCGATGACCCGGTGCCCCAGTACCGGGAGCAGCGCCTCCGTGACCATCCCCGCGGGGTTGGTGAAATTGATCAGCCACGCGTCCGGACAATGTTCCCGCATCAGCCGGGCCAGCTCCAGCATGGGGGGAATGGTCCGCAGGGCGTACGAAATCCCGCCGGCTCCTGTAGTTTCCTGGCCGAGCAGGCCCAGGCCCAGCGGCACCTTTTCATCGATGATCCGGCCTGCGGTGCCGCCCGGCCGGATCGCGGCGAACACCATGGAAGTTCCGGCCAGGGCCCCGGCGGGATCGGTGGTGGCGTGCACGGCAGGCCCGGCACCCGCGCCGCCGGGCATGCTGGCCAGGACGGCGGTGACGGCTTTGAGCCGGGCAGGATCGACGTCGTAAAGCACCACCTCGGTGACCAGCCCGGAATAGCGGCCGGATGTCAGTGCCCGGTATATCAGGGGCACGCGAAACCCCCCGCCGCCCGCAATCATAAGCCGCATACCATGCAGTCTAGGACCCGTGCCGGACAGCTTGTCCACAGCGTTCCTTCGCCCCTACCGCAGCATGGCGCCGGGGCGTATTGTGCCGAACATGGACGCGATTCCCGCACGCCCGTTCGATCCCTTGGCCGCCGTCCGTTCACCCGTCGAGCCGGGATTCGATCTGTTGCTGGCCGGGACCGTTTTCCAAGACATTATCTTCACCGGCCTGCCGCACGGACCAGAGCCCGGGACGGAAGTCTGGAGCGATGGCATGGGCAGCTGTCCGGGCGGGGTGGCAAACCAGGCCATCGCCGCCGCCAGGCTGGGCCTGCGGACCGGGCTGGCGGCAGCCTTCGGCGATGACGGGTACGGCGACTTCAACTGGAAGATCCTGTCTAGCCAGGAACACGTGGACCTCAGCCTTTCCCGCCGCGTCCCGGGCTGGCATTCCCCGGTGACGGTATCCCTGTGTGTGGACCAGGACCGCTCAATGGTCACCCACGGGCATTCGGCGCCGGTGACCAACTCCGAGCTGATCGGGGACCCGCCGCGGGCACTGGCCGGCATCGCGGAACTGGGTGTGGAAGTGGAACCGTGGGCGAAAGCGGCCCACGCGGCGGGAGTCCGGCTGTTCGGCGACGTCGGCTGGGATCCCAGCGGGGAGTGGGCGCCGGTGCGCCTCGAGAACCTGCAGCACTTTTACGCCTTCCTGCCCAACCAGCGCGAGGCCATGGCGCTTACCGGCAAGGACAACCCCTGGAGCGCCCTCTACGCGCTGGCGGACCGGGTTCCGGTGGCTGTGGTGACGCTTGGCGCCCAGGGAGCCATGGCGGTTGATTCCCAAACCGGGGAGGAAGAGTGGGTGCCGTCCCTTCCGGTCAAGGCGCATGACCCCACCGGTGCCGGCGACTGCTTCGATGCCGCGTTCATCGTGGGTACCTTGGCTGGCTGGCCGCTGGGGGACCGGCTGCGGTTCGCCAACCTGTGCGCATCGTTGGCGGTGCAGGAGGTGGGCGGATCGCTGGCAGCCCCGGGCTGGGGGGACATCGCGGACTGGTGGAAACGCGCCAACGCCCGCCCCGAACGGCAGACGAGCCAGTGGCTTCGGCGCTTCGGCTTCCTCGCGGAGATCGTCCAGGACGTACCTCTCGCTGCCCAGCGCCGGGCGGCCGCCACCATCGCGCACCTCTCGGACGCCTGAGGCGGCCAGGCCGCCGCCGATTATTCGGCGCGAAGTGCCCGCACTAGAATCACTTAGGTGACTTACCCCGCAACAACCGGTGAATTCAGTGCTGCCTCCGGGCCGGACCCCCGCCACGAACGGTCCGCCGTGATCGACCTGGACGCCATCCGGCACAACGTCCGCCGGCTGGCCGACGCCGCTTCCCCCGCGAAAGTCATGGCCGTGGTCAAGGCCGATGCCTACGGGCACGGCGCCGTTCCCGTGGCCCGTGCGGCCCTGCAGTCGGGCGCGGCCTGGTTGGGGGTGGCCCACATTTCCGAGGCCCTTGCGCTCCGGGCTGCCGGCATCGACGCACCGCTGCTGGCCTGGCTGCACACCACCGACAGCAACTTTGGCGCCGCCGTTGCTGCCGGCGTCGACATTGGCTGCTCGGGGTGGGAACTGGAACGGATCGTTGCCGCGGCCCGCGAACAGGAGCGTCCGGCCCGCGTACACCTCAAGGTGGACACCGGCCTGGGGCGCAACGGTGCCACCCCCGAAGCCTGGGACCGCCTGGTGGGCGAAGCCGTGGAATACCAGGACCAAGGACTGCTGCGCGTGGTGGGAATCTTTTCCCACCTGGCCGTGGCCGATGAGCCGGACCGCCCCGAAACTGATGACCAGTTGGCGGCGTTCCGGGAAGCCCTGGCCATTGCCGAGGACGCAGGCGTTGACCCGGAAGTCCGGCACCTGGCCAACACCCCCGCCACCTTGTCCCGGCCGGATACCCACTTCGATCTGGTGCGGGTGGGCTTGGGAATCTACGGGCTCTCGCCGTTCGAGGGCCAGACGTCCGTGGAACTTGGCCTCCGCCCTGCCATGACGCTGCGCACGCTGGTGTCCCAGTGCAAAGGGGTTCCGGCCGGGCAGGGCGTCTCCTACGGCCTGCACTACCGGACCAGGGAGGCCAGCACCCTGGCGTTGATTCCGCTGGGGTATGCCGACGGTGTCCCGCGCGTCGCCACCGGCGGCCCCGTCCGCGTGGCCGGGAAGACCTACCCGGTGGTGGGTCGGATCGCCATGGACCAGATGGTCATCGACCTTGGGCCGGAGGCCCGGGATTCCAGCCTGCTCGGTGCCGAAGCGGTGCTGTTCGGGGACGGTGCCGACGGCGGTCCCACGGCCGACGACTGGGCACAGGCGGCCGGGACCATCAACTACGAGATCGTCACCCGCATCAGCCCGCGGGTTCCGCGCCGCTTCATCAACGAGGACCAGCCGGCCGTCAGCGGCCCGGGCTTGGCTGGCGTACCCGGCAAAGCGGGGGCGGCATGAGCGGGACAGGACGGCCGGCCGCCAACTGGGAAGTGACGCTGACGGCGACGACGGCGGATCAGACGAAGGCGCTCGGCCGGCGCGTGGCGGAGGTGCTCCAGGCCGGAGACCTGCTGGTCCTCTCCGGTGAGCTTGGCGCCGGAAAGACAACCTTTACCCAGGGCCTGGGGGAGGGGCTGGGTGTCCGCGCAGGCATCATCTCGCCCACCTTCGTCCTGGTCCGCATCCACCCCAACCTGCCGGACGGTCCGCGTCCCGGCGGCCCGGACCTGGTGCACGTGGATGCCTACCGGTTGGGATCCGCGGCGGAGATCGATGACATCGACCTCGAGAACACGATGGACTCGTCGGTGACCGTGGTGGAGTGGGGCCATGACCGGGTGGAGCACCTGAGCGAGAGCCGCCTCGAGATTGACCTGCACCGTGCCATCGGTCTTGGCAGCGCCACGGAAGCCGCCGGTGGCGCGGGCGCCACGGGCGGTGCGTCCGGAACCCTGGACTTTGACGACGACACCGACGAACCGCGAACCATCGTGGTGCGCGGATACGGACCCCGCTGGCGGTCGGCACCGGCGATGGGCGGCTTTGAAGGGGGACTCCCATGCTGATCCTGGCCATTGACACCTCCGCGGTGGCCAGCGCCGCCCTGGTGTCCGACGACGCCCCTGAAAGCGTGCTCGCGAGCTTCGCAACGGCGGACACCCGCAGCCACGCCGAGGTGCTCGCCCCCGGGATCGACGCCATGCTGTCCGAGGCCGGAGTCAACGGCGCGGACATCGATGCCCTGGTGGTGGGCGTCGGCCCCGGACCGTTCACGGGGCTGCGTTCGGGCATTGCCACGGCCCGCACGCTTGCGTTCGTCTGGGGCAAGCCCCTGCATGGAATGATGAGCCTCGACGCCGTGGCCATGGAAGTAGCCGAATCCACCGCTGCCGTTCCGGAATTCCTGGTGGTCACCGATGCCCGGCGCAAGGAGGTCTACTGGGCCCGCTACAGCTTGGCCGATGGCCAGTTGCCCCTGCTCCAGGACGGTCCGCACGTCAGTGCCGCCGCGGCCCTGCCTGACCTGCCTGCGTTTGGTGCCGGCGCCGGGCTGTACGGCGACGTCCTGGACGCCCACCCGGAATTCGCGGCCGAGCAGCCGGACGCGCTGTACCTTGGCCAGTTCGCCCTTGCCAGGCTGGCTTCCGGCGAGGCGCTCTTGGACTCCACCCCCCTGTACCTGCGCGAATCCGACGCCCAGGTCCCCGGACCACGGAAGAGGGCACTGTGAACACCATGCAGGATCCACGGCCGGCGGGAATCACGGTCCGCGACATGACCTTGGAGGATGTTCCCGCCGTCGGACTCCTGGAACACCGGCTCTTCCCGATCGATGCCTGGCCCGTGCAGATGTTCCTGGATGAGCTTTCCCAGCCGGAAACACGCCGCTACCTGGTGGCGGAGGGCAGCGACGGCATCGTGGGCTACGCCGGCCTGATGTGCATCGAGCCGATCGCAGACGTGCAGACTATCGCCGTCGTCCCGGAGTACGAGGGGCGCGGCATCGGCAGCGACCTGCTCACCCGGCTCATCGGGGAGGCCCGGCGGCGGGGCGCCGCCGACGTCCTGCTCGAAGTCCGGGCAGACAACCCGCGGGCCCAGCAGCTGTACCTGCGGTTCGGTTTCGAGCAGATCCATGTCCGTCCCCGCTACTACCGCGACGGCGTGGACGCCCTGATCATGCGGCTCCCCTTGGCCGCTCAAACCGCCGGTGACGACGCAACGGAAGCAGGCAGGCAATGAACCGCACGCAGCCCCTGGTCCTGGGGATCGAATCTTCCTGCGATGAGACGGGGGTGGGGGTGGTCCGCGGCACCACCCTCCTGGCCAATACCGTTTCCTCCTCGATGGACGAGCATGTCCGGTTCGGCGGGGTCATCCCGGAGATTGCCTCCCGTGCACACCTGGACGCCTTCGTTCCCACCCTGGAGCAGGCGCTGGCGGACGCGGGCGTGCACCTGGCCGACGTGGACGCCATCGCCGTGACATCAGGCCCCGGTCTCGCGGGCGCCCTCATGGTGGGAGTCTGCGCCGCCAAGGCGCTCGCCGTCGCCACCGGGAAGCCGCTGTACGCGATCAACCACCTGGTGGCCCACGTTGGGGTCGGCCTCCTGGACGACCGGGCAACCGGCAGGACGCAGGACCTGCCGGCCAACCTGGGCGCCTTGCTGGTGTCCGGCGGCCACACGGAGATCCTCCGCATCAACAGCATCACCAGCGATGTGGAGCTTCTGGGCGCCACCATCGACGACGCCGCCGGTGAGGCGTATGACAAGGTGGCCCGCATCCTGGGCCTGGGCTACCCCGGTGGGCCGGCCATCGACAAGGTGGCCCGCAACGGCAATCCCAAGGCCATCCGCTTCCCCCGCGGACTGAGCCAGCCCAAGTACATGGGCACGGCGGATGAACCGGGCCCGCACCGGTATGACTGGTCCTTCAGCGGCCTGAAGACGGCGGTGGCCCGGTGCGTGGAGCAGTTCGAGGCGCGCGGGGAGGAAATTCCGGTGGCTGACATCGCGGCCGCATTCCAGGAAGCGGTGGTGGATGTGATCTCGTCCAAGGCCGTCCTGGCCTGCCGCGAGCACGGAATCAAGGACGTCCTGCTGGGCGGCGGGGTGGCGGCCAATTCACGCCTGCGGGAGCTGACCGGGCAACGATGCGCCTCCGCCGGTATCCGGCTGCACGTCCCCCCGCTGGACCTCTGCACCGACAACGGCGCCATGGTGGCCGCCCTCGGAGCGCAACTGGTGATGGCCGGCGTGGAACCCAGCGGTATCGGCTTCGGCCCGGATTCGTCGCTGCCCGTCACCTCGGTATCGCTGCCGGCCTGACGGCGGACGGCGCGTCCGTGCCGAAAGTACCCCACTTCGGCAGAAGCAGATCAGGCGGTGGGACCGTTGCGCATCTGCTTGACCAGGTCCAGCACCACGGCCTGCAGGTTCCCGCCGTTTTCGGCTGCCACCCGGCGCTGGCGCTGGTATCCGGCCCCGCGGCGGATGATCTTCTCCACGTCGGCGAGCTCGTCGGAGCAGCGCAGCTTGGCCGCCACGGGCTCCAGCCGGTTCAGCGTCTCCAGCAGGTGGTCCGTGACCAGCTGTTCCTTGCCTGCTGCGTCCAGGATGATGATGGCATCCATGCCGTAGCGGGCGGCGCGCCACTTGTTTTCCTGGACATGCCACGGCGGCATGGTGGGGATGGTGCCGCCGTTGTCCAGGGTGGTGGAGAACTCATCCACCAGGCACTGGGTGAGGGCGGCGATGGCACCCACTTCCTCCAGCGTGGCCAGTCCGTCGCAGATGCGCATTTCGATGGTGCCCAGGGCCGGAACTGGCCGGATGTCCCACCGGATCTCGGAAATGGTGTCGATGACACCGGTGGTGAACATGTCCTGGACGTAGGACTCGTACTCCGCCCAGGATTTGAACTGGAAGGGCAGGCCTGCGGTGGGGAGTTGCTGGAACATCAAGGCCCGCTGGGACGCGTAGCCCGTGTCCTCACCGCCCCAGAAGGGACTGGAGGCAGAGAGCGCCTGGAAATGCGGGAAGTAGTTGACCAGTCCGTCCAGGACGGGCAGCGCCTTGTCCCGGCGGTCCAGCCCTACATGGACGTGGACGCCGTAAATGACCATCTGCCGTCCCCACCACTGGGTCCGGTCGATCAGCTTGGCGTAGCGCGCCTTGTCCGTGACCGGTTGGAGCTGCGGCGGGCTGAACGGGTGGCTGCCCGCGCAAAACAACTCCACGCCCATGGGATCGGTGATTTCGCGGACTGCGGCCACGGACCGGTTGAGGTCCTCCTTGGCTTCGGCGGCCGTCTCGCAGATCCCGGTGACCAGTTCCACGGTATTGAGCAGGAGTTCCTGCTTAATGTGCGGGTGTTCGTCGTCTTCGTTGAGTTCCGGGTGCCGGGAGGACACCCCGCGGAGCACCTGGTTGGCGACGGAAGCGAGCTCGCCCGTCTTGCCGTCCACCAAAGCGAGCTCCCACTCAACACCGAGGGTTGACTGCCTCGATGACGCGAAGTCGATCTTCACACAATTCCTTACTGTCCGGTTTGCCGCTGGCTGGTGCCGCTCACAGGCTGCAGCCGGCAGGCGAACGGATGGTCCAAGTCTAGTCCAGGGGTAGCATCGTACTGATGGCCTCGTTCCCGCTGCGTCACAGTCCCGCCAAATCCTTTCCCCTCATCCTCGCGTTGTCAGCCGTTGCCCTGGGCTCCTGCACCGCCTCGCCCAGCGCCGCGCCGCCGTCGTCCCCGGCACCTGCGCCCAGCGCTTCCGCCGCGGAAAGTACGACGCCGGCGCCCCCTTTGGGGTCCCCATCACCTGATCCGGGTTCCCGGCCCCTGGGGTGGGGCCCCGAGCAGCGGGACCAGGACGCCGCCGCGGCGGCTGTGGCGGCCATGACGCCGGAGGAAAAAGCCGGCCAGGTCCTGCTCCCGTTCTTCAAGGGCAACCAGGTGGAAGCCCACGCGGCGCTCATCCAGCGCCTCCACCTGGCCGGGTCCATCATCATGGGCGACAACGTCCCGCGCGACCCGCAGGGGAACGTGGACGTGGCCGCGATGGGGGCCGTGAACCAGCGGCTGCGTCAGGCCGCCACCGCGGACGGCCGGCCATGGCCCGGGATCATCGGCGTGGACCAGGAAGGCGGCGCAGTGGCCCGCCTGGGCGCCCCGCTCACCGAATGGCCGGTGCCCATGAGCTACGGCGCCGCGGGCAGCGAAGACCTGACCCGCCAGGCCGGCAAGGCGTTGGCCGCCGAGCTGCTGCCGTTGGGGTTCGACCTCGATTTCGCGCCCGACACGGATGTGACCATCGGCCCCAAGGACCCCACCATCGGTGCCCGCTCGATGTCCGCCGATCCGGCAGTGGCGGCAGCGCAGGGCGTGGCGTTCTCCCGGGGCATGCTGGACGCAGGCATCCTCCCCACCGTCAAGCACTTCCCTGGGCACGGCTCGGTGACAACCGATTCCCACCTCAACCTCCCCGTCCAGCCGGCCACCATCGACGAGCTCCGGGGCAGGGACTGGAAACCGTTCCAGGCCGCCGTAGCCGCCGGCTTGCCGGTCGTCATGACCGGGCACATCGCCGTGCCCGCGCTGGAACCCGGCGTGCCGGCGTCGCTCTCCGCGCCAAGCTACGCGGCGCTGCGGAACCTGGGATTCCAGGGCGTAGCGGTGACGGACGCCCTCAACATGGGTGCCGTGGAGAAGCAGTATCCGGCCGGCGCGGCCGCCGTGAAGGCCCTGGCCGCCGGCGCCGACCTGCTGCTGATGCCCGAGGACGTGGAACAGGCGCATGCCGCCATCCTGCAAGCCCTCG
Source organism: Pseudarthrobacter sp. efr-133-R2A-89 (assembly GCF_030209315.1). Taxonomy (NCBI): domain Bacteria; kingdom Bacillati; phylum Actinomycetota; class Actinomycetes; order Micrococcales; family Micrococcaceae; genus Pseudarthrobacter; species Pseudarthrobacter sp. efr-133-R2A-89. The sequence continues at coordinate 287,657 of NZ_JARVSE010000010.1, forward strand.
CAGCTGGCAGCCTCCCGGCCGCACGGCTCGATGACGCCGCGAGGCGGGTTGCCACCATGATGATGTGGCATGCGCGCACAGCGGCCCCTGCGGGGACCCCCGGTGCGGGTGCTCCGGCCGGCAGCGGCGCAGCCCTGTCAGCCAAGGTCTCGGCATCCGCCGTGACAGTCCTCTCCGGCCCCTGCCACGGACCGCTGGTGCCGGGTTCGGTACGCGTCCAAGGCGGTGGCCCGGGGGACCGCGAACGCTTCGAAGCCGCTGCCGCCCGTGCCGGCCTGGCCGTCGGCTCCGGCCCCGTGGTCAACCTCATCGGCCTCGGCGGCACACCGGGAGCGGGCGACATCGCGGTAGCCCTGGACGCGCCCTGGCCGCTGCAGGACTCCAACGCACCGATCAAGCTGGCGCTCTACGGCCGCAACGACACCGCCTTCGACGCCCTCGCCGCCGTCCTGGCAGGGAAGGCAACGGCGCCCGGAAAGCTGCCTGCCGCCGTCGGGCCCTATCCGGCCGGAACCGGCTGCACTCCGTGACTTGCGAGCGGGAGCGGCGGTGAGCGCGTTTAATGGTCGGGTGCCCATTCTGAATAAAGACATGACCCTCTGCATCTCGCTCTCCGCCCGCCCCAGCAACAACGGGACCCGGTTCCACAACCACCTTTACGGGCAACTGGATCTGAACTGGATCTACAAGGCGTTCGCGCCCACCAACCTTGAACAGGCCATCGCCGGCGTGCGGGGCCTGGGCATCCGGGGCTGCGCCATCTCCATGCCCTACAAGGAAGACGTCATAGCCCTGGTGGACGAGATGGACCCCTCCGCCAAGGCCATCGATTCCGTGAACACGATCGTCAACACGGATGGCCACCTGAAGGCGTACAACACCGACTACACGGCCATTGAGCAGCTCCTGGCCTCCAACGCGGTTCCCACCAGCTACTCCGTGGTGGTGCAGGGATCCGGCGGGATGGCGAAGGCCACGGTGGCGGCCCTGCGGGACGCCGGCTTCGCCAATGTCACGGTCGTGTCCCGGAACGAGGCCTCCGGCCGGGCGCTCGCGGACCAGTACGGCTTCCAGTGGCGGGCAGCGCTCGACGGCGGGACGGCTGACCTCATCATCAACGTCACGCCCATCGGTATGGCAGGCGGGACGGAAGCGGACACCGTGGCGTTCCCGGCGGAGGCAATCGAAGCGGCCCGCCTGGTCTTCGACGTGGTGGCCTTGCCCGCCGAGACGCCGCTGATCCGGGCCGCCCGTGCAGCCGGCAAGCCGGTCATCACCGGTGCCGAGGTGGCCACCATCCAGGCGCTCGAACAGTTTGTCCTGTACACGGGGGTGCGGCCCACGGCGGAGCAGGTGCGGGCCGCCGAGGAGTTCATGCGCGCCCAGTAGCGGACTGGCGGCCCGCCCGGCCGGCCCTAGGGCATGCAGGTCGGGACGGGTTCCACCACGACGGCCACCCGGTCCTCGCCAATCCGGGTCAGGACCAGGGTGGCGGCCTTCTTGCCGGAACCCTTGCCGGCCGCCTTTCCGCCCGGCAGCAGCTGCTTCCGCAGCTCTTCCGGGGTCACGGCGGTGCCCCGCTTCTTGATGTCCAGCACGGTGATGCCCTCCTGCTTCACCCAGGCTTTGAGCGCCTTGACGTTGTAGGGCATGACTTCCAGCACTTTGTAGGCGCGGGCGAACGGCGTGGCCACGAGTTCCGGGGCACAGACGTAGGCGATGTGCTCATCCACCAGGTGGCCGCCGAGTTCCAGCGCGACATCCGCCACCAGGCCGGCCCGGATCACGGCGCCGTCGGGTTCGTACAGGTAGCCCTCCACCGGTCCCACCGGTGCCGTGGGGCCTGCGCCGAAATCGTTGCCGCTGGTCAGCTCGGCCGCACCTTCCTGGCCAAGGACCAGGGCGGCGCGGCGCACCCCCGGCCTGCTGACGGCGTTGAACCACAGGGTTACCTCGGTGACGTCTCCGGCTACCGACACCCACTGGGCTTCGCAGCCGGCGGGCACGGATTCGTGCGGCATGCCGGGCCCCATCTTGACGCCCACCGCCTTTCCTGACGCCGCGAGCGATTCAACGAAGGACAACGGCGGTGAGAACGCCTCCGGGTCCCAGATCCGCTTGGTGCCGGACGTGGACGTGACCCGGCGTGCTGGATCCAGCCACACGCCGTCGACCCCCTCCAACGGCACGGCTGCCGCATCCGCGTGCACCACGGTGGCGTTGGGGAAGGGGATCAGGTTCACCGTGGCGCAGGCCGCCGTGGTCTCGTCCATTTCGACGGCGGTCACATTGAGGTCAAGGGATGCCAGGGCCAGGGAATCGGCGCCCAGGCCACAGCCCAGGTCCGCCACGTGGCTGATCCCGGCGGCGGCGAACCGCTGTGCGTGGCGCGCCGCGACGTTCAGGCGGGTGGCCTGCTCCAGGCCTGCCTGGGTGAAGAGCATCTGGCGGGCGAACTCACCGAACTTCGCCTCGGCCTTGGTGCGCAGGCGTGACTGGGTCAGGACGGCGGAGACCAGCCCGGCAGGATGGCCGGCCTTCCGGAGCGCGGAGTTGAGTTCGAAGGAATCCTCGTCGCGGTAGGGGCCCAGGGAGGCCAGCAGCTCCCAGCCTTCGGGGGTCAGCAGGGGTGCGATCTGGTCCTGGGGAGCGTGAGCCATGGGTTCCAGCCTAGTGGAGGAGCGGATGCCGGGTTGCCGATAGTGTGGACACCATGGATGAAACCGCAGCCCCCGGGGACACCGGCGAACACGAACCCAAGGAACGGGGTCCTGCCCGGTTTGCCCGCCCGGTCCTGATCGCCGCCGCCGTGGTGGCCGTGGTGTGCATCGCGCTCCTGGTGATCATCTTTGTCCTGGACACGTTCAACGCCACCGTCTATTCGGTGGGCGGCAACGACATCTCGGACAACACGCAGGAAGCCCGTGATATCCGCGGACTGTACGACGGCGCGCGGGCAGGGAGCATCTTCTTCCTGGTGGCCGCACTGCTCGCCGCAGCCGCAGCGGCCTGGGTTCTGTTCCGGGGCCGTAAACAGGGTGGCAGCGATGCCGACGGCGGCGAAGACGTGGACTTCGACGATCTGGGCCGCTGAAGCTGCCTGAGGCTCGTTGCGGGTCCCGAAACCGTGCTTAACGGAATACGCCGATGACGAAAAACTGGCACTCGCCTTGACCGAGTGCTAACCCTTACATAGAGTTTCAATTAGCACTCTCCCCCGGAGGGTGCTAACACATGAAGAGCTGCCAGCCAGGCTGCTGCCGGCACCGCGACGACGGTTTGCCAGCCACGGCGGAAAGCTTTCCAGTCCACGAATTTGCTGACGAAAAGGAGAGGTCCGAGTGTCGGTCTCTATTAAGCCTCTTGAGGATCGTATTGTTGTCCGCCCGCTCGAAGCCGAGCAGACCACGGCTTCCGGCCTGGTCATCCCGGACTCCGCACAGGAGAAGCCGCAGGAAGGCGAAGTTGTTGCAGTAGGCCCCGGCCGCTTCGAAGACGGCAACCGCGTTCCTGTCGACGTAGCCGTCGGCGACGTCGTCATCTACTCCAAGTACGGCGGAACCGAAGTCAAGACCGGCGGCACCGAGTACCTCGTGCTGTCCGCCCGCGACGTCCTGGCGATCGTCGTCAAGTAACTCTTTCGGATCCCCGTGCCGCCGGCCACGCTTATGCTGGCCGGCAGTGCGGGGTTTCTGTCTTTGAAAGGACAAAACCATGGCAAAGCAGCTTGCGTTTGACGACGCTGCGCGCCGGGCCCTCGAGGCCGGCATCGATAAGCTCGCCAACACCGTCAAGGTGACGCTCGGCCCCCGCGGCCGCAACGTCGTCCTGGACAAGAAGTGGGGCGCCCCCACCATTACGAACGACGGCGTCACCATCGCCCGCGAAGTCGAACTGGACGACCCCTACGAGAACCTTGGCGCCCAGCTGGCCAAGGAAGTCGCTACCAAGACCAACGACGTTGCCGGTGACGGCACCACCACAGCCACCGTCCTGGCACAGGCCCTGGTCAAGGAAGGCCTGCGCAACGTTGCCGCCGGTGCTGCCCCCGGCCAGATCAAGCGCGGCATCGAGGTCTCGGTTGAAGCCGTCGCCGCCCGCCTGCTGGAGAACGCACGCCCCGTCGAGGGCACCCAGGTTGCCAACGTTGCCGCCATCTCGGCGCAGAGCGACGAAATCGGCGAACTCCTCGCCGAGGCTTTCGGCAAGGTGGGCAAGGATGGCGTCATCACCATCGAAGAGTCCTCCACCACCCAGACCGAACTGGTCCTCACCGAGGGCATGCAGTTCGACAAGGGCTACCTGTCCCCGTACTTCGTCACCGACGCAGAACGCCAGGAAGCTGTCCTCGAGGATGCCCTGATCCTGATCAACCAGGGCAAGATCTCCTCCATCCAGGAATTCCTGCCGCTGCTGGAAAAGGCGCTGCAGAGCTCCAAGCCGCTGTTCATCATCGCCGAGGACGTCGACGGCGAGGCCCTGTCCACGCTGATCGTCAACCGCATCCGCGGCACCCTGAACGTCGTGGCCGTCAAGGCACCGGGCTTCGGTGACCGCCGCAAGGCCATGCTCCAGGACATCGCCACCCTCACCGGCGCACAGGTTGTGTCCCCGGAACTGGGCCTGAGCCTGGACACCGTTGGCCTGGAGGTGCTCGGCACCGCCCGCCGCATCACCGTCACCAAGGACAACACCACCATCGTCGACGGCGCAGGCTCGGCCGAAGACGTTGCGGCCCGCGTCGCGCAGCTGCGCGCCGAGCTCACCCGCACCGACTCCGACTGGGACCGTGAAAAGCTCCAGGAGCGCCTGGCCAAGCTGGCCGGCGGCATCGGCGTCATCAAGGTGGGTGCTGCCACCGAGGTTGAGCTGAAGGAAAAGAAGCACCGCATCGAGGACGCCGTATCCTCCACCCGCGCTGCCCTCGAAGAAGGCATCGTGGCCGGTGGCGGCTCGGCCCTGATCCACGCCCTGAAGGCACTGGATGAGGACCCGTCCGTCAAGGCACTCGAAGGCGACGCTGCCGCTGCCGTGGGCATCGTCCGCCGCGCCCTGGTCCAGCCGCTGCGCTGGATCGCCCAGAACGCCGGCTTCGACGGCTACGTCATCACCTCCAAGGTGGCCGACCTCGAAACCAACAACGGTTTCAACGCCAAGTCCGGCGAGTACGAGGACCTGATCGCTGCCGGTGTCATCGACCCCGTCAAGGTCACCCGTGCTGCCCTCCGCAACGCGGCCTCCATCGCCGCCCTGGTTCTCACCACCGAGACCCTGGTCGTGGAGAAGCCGGCCGAAGAAGACGAGCACGCAGGCCACAGCCACTGACCCTGCCCGTCTTCCCCTGCAGAAAACCGGTCCAGCATCTGCTGGGCCGGTTTTTTGTGCACCCGGGGCCGCGGGTCAGGTTGCGGCCATCTCCGACGTCTCAACCCCGCCCGCCCGTTCGTACACCAGCGAGACCGCCCCTTTCGGGAAGCTGCGTACCGGCTCGGCGAGGCGGTACGACGCCGGGACGGTGCCGGCGTCGAACAGGCGTTTGCCCTGGCCCAGCGTGACCGGGTACAGCCAGAGGTGCAGCCGGTCCAGCACATCAGCAGCCAGCAGCGAGCGGATCAGGACGCCGCTGCCGAACATGTGCACCTGCCCGTACTCGTCCCGGAGGCGTCGTGCAGCCCGTTCATCCGGCAGGACGGTGGTGCCGGCCCAGCCTGGGGTGGACAGGGTGCGCGAGACCACGAACTTTGGTACCCGGTTGAGCGCATCAGCAATGTCCCCTGCCTGGTGCGGCCAGTAGGCCGAAAAGATGTCGTAGGTCCGCCGGCCGAGAAGCAGGGCATCCATGCGGCCAATCTCTGCGGGGATGGCGGCGCCGGCCTCGTCGTCGGACACCGGTGCCTGCCAGCCGCCGAAGGCGAACTCTCCGTGGGTGTCTTCCTCCCGGCCGCCGGGAGCCTGGTAGACGCCGTCGAGTGTGATGAACAGGTTTGCCACGATGAATCCCATGCGTCCAGTGTGGGAGGGGCCTTGGGCGCTGTCCAGAGCAGGGAGCCGGCGCGTGGCAGGATGGTGCCATGCTGCTCCTCGAGCTCGTCAAGACCTCGGACGCCGTGGCGTCCACCCCCTCCCGCCTGGCGAAGGTCGATGCACTGGCGGACCTGCTGCGCCGGCTTGAGCCGGCTGAGATTCCGACGGCGGTGGGCTTGCTGTCGGCGAAGCCCCGGCAGGGCCGTGTTGGCGTCGGGTGGCGCAGCGTGGCGGCTTCGAAGGCCGAACCGGCCCTGGAAGCAAGCCTCACTGTGGCCGACCTCGACGCGGCCCTGGACACGCTGCTCGCCACCGCGGGGGCAGGTTCGGCGGCCAGTCGCGCCGCGACGCTCGGGAACCTGATGCGGGCTGCGACGGCGGGGGAGCAGGCTTTCATCTCCGGCGTCCTGCTCGGTGAGCTGCGCACCGGCGCCCTCGACGGCGTCCTGACCGATGCCGTGGCCCGCGCTGCGGAGAGGCCCGTCGCTGCCGTGCGGCGTGCGGCGATGCTCTCCGGGGATCTTGGCGGGACCGCCCTGCTCGCCATGACCGGGACCGCGGCCGAGCTGGAGGCGGTGGGCCTCCTCGTCGGCCGCCCCGTGCAGCCCATGCTTGCCGCCACGGCCGCCAGCCCCGGCGAAGCCTTGGAGACCACGGGGGAAGCCTCGGTGGAATACAAGCTCGACGGCGCCCGGATCCAGGTCCACCGGTCCGGCGCCGAGGTCAGCATCTACACCCGCAACCTCGCCGATGTCACGCACCGCCTCCCGGAGGTGGTCGAGCTGGTCCGCGGGCTGCCGGTGCAGGATGTGATCCTCGACGGCGAGACCCTGGCCCTCGACGAAGACGGCGGCCCGCGGCCGTTCCAGGAAACCATGGCCCGGTTCGGCGCGGATGCCGTGCGGGAAACGGTGCTGCACCCCTGGTTCTTCGACGTTCTGCACATCGACGGGCGGGACCTGCTGGACGAACCGTTGTCGGTGCGCATCGACGCGTTGGAACGGATTGCCCCGGCCCATCGGATCCCGGGCGAAATCACGGCGGACCCGGAGGTGGCTGAACGGGTGTCCCGCGACGCGTTGGCTGCGGGTCACGAGGGCGTGGTGGTGAAGGCCATCGGGTCCGCCTACGCTGCCGGACGGCGGGGATCCAACTGGGTGAAAGTGAAGCCGGTGCTCACCTACGACCTGGTGGTGCTTGCCTGTGAGTGGGGGTCGGGCCGCAGGACCGGGCTGCTGTCGAACCTGCACCTCGGCGCACTGGACCCGGACGGGGACTTCGGCGAACCAGGCGCGTACGTGATGGTGGGGAAGACCTTCAAGGGGCTCACCGATGAGCTGCTCCGCTGGCAGACGGAGAAATTCCAGGAGCTCGAGGTGCGCCGCACCGCCGGCACCGTGTGGGTTGAACCGGTCACCGTCGTCGAAATCGCCATCGACGGGGTCCAGCAGTCACCGCGCTACCCGGGCGGGATCGCCCTGAGGTTCGCCAGGGTGAAGCGCTACCGGGACGATAAATCCCCGGCCGAAGCCGACACCATCCGGACCCTGCGCGCCTTGCTGCATCCCTAGCGGACCGTATCCCGGGGGCTGCGCAGTTGCCGGGCGATCAGTGGCGGAGGCCGCTCCGTTGGCCCTGCACGCTGTGTGCCGTTGCACCGGGCCGCCGCCGGGCCACCAGCCGGTAGAAGAGAAGGACCGCGACGGCGGCCACGACAATGCCGACGAGGTTCAGCAACAGCTGCAGGGCCGAGCCGGCCGCCTTCGGATATTCACCCAGCACTAAGGCAACGGCAACGTACCCTGCGGCCGGAACCGTGGTCACCGAAATGAACACGCCGATCAGCGCCGCCGAGCGCCGGCCGATGATCGACAGCATGCCCGCGATACCCGCCAGGACGGCAACGATCAGTGAGTAAGGGCCTGGATGGTAGATGAATTCGACGGCCGAACCCGTGTCCAGGGCATCCCGCGGAAAGAGGCCCAAGGGGATGGACAGCCATGCAGTCAATGCCGCCAGCAGCATGGCAACGGGGAACCCGACACCCAGGGCAATGGCAGCACGGCGGCCAAGCTTCCACTGCCGGGTGGCCAGCGAAACGGCGAGGGCCACCAGCGGCCCGAACTCCGGACCCACCGCCATGGCACCCACAATTGCAATGGGCGAATCGGTCACGATGCCGATTCCGGCGAGCTGGGTCGCCAGCACCAGGAAGGCCAGGAAGTTCCACGTGAGTCTGGAGTCCTCGCCGGTTTGGCGCGTGACGTCGTCCCAGATCACCGCGTCCGCGCCGTCCCCGGGCGCGGCATGCTCCGCCCGGTCAGCACTGCTGGAGAGCACGAATTCCGGCGTCGTCATGGCGACGGATCCCACGTCGCGGATCTTCAGGACCTGGAGCTTCTCCAGGAGTTCCTCCACGGATTCCCTGGCGACCTGGACCTCGATGACGTCGCCCGCCGGCACCACGGACGCGCCGGGAACCACCGCCACGCCCGCCGTTCCCACCTGGTCCCGGCAAGTCTTCACCGTCACCGCGGACAATTCTCCGGGCACGCAAATCCGCAATTGGACAATCACGCCGGCTCCCTTCCACACCTCGGCCCAGCTTAGTTCGCGCCGGACCCTGGATTGGCCCTTCCAAACGCCGGTGCGTAGGCTTAATGTTTTGGCTGGCCGGCGGCGTGAGGGGTTTTGGAGTGTCGAAGACAGGAACCCGGACGGCGCCGGAGCCACCGGGACCCGCCCCAGGCCGCGACCGCAAACCGACCTTCCGGCCGGAGGTCCAGGGTTTGCGTGCACTGGCGGTCCTCATGGTTGTGGCCTATCACGTCTGGTTGGGACGCGTGTCCGGCGGGGTGGATGTCTTCCTGCTGATCTCGGCCTTCCTGCTCACGCTCTCCTTCGTCCGCAAAGCAGAGTCCGGCCAGCCCTTCCGGCTGATGGCCCACTGGCTGCACCTCTTCGAGCGCCTGCTGCCGGCCGCCGTCGTGGTGATCCTCGGGGTGCTGGCCGGCACATGGCTGATCCTGCCCCAGGGCCGATGGCCGCAGGTCCTGGACCAAGCCTGGGCCTCGCTGTTGTACAGCCAGAACTGGCTGCTGGCTGACGCCGCGGTGGACTACTACGCCCAGGACCACGCAGGAGCCAGTCCGCTGCAGCACTTCTGGTCGTTGTCCATCCAGGGGCAGGTCTTCATCCTGTGGCCGCTGATCTTCGCCGCAACCGCCGCGCTCCTGCCCGCCGTCCGCCGGATTCCCCTGCTGGGCCGCGCGGCCTACCGGGGCCTGCTGGCCGTGGTTTTTGGCGCGGTGTTCGCCGCGTCGCTGGCCTACTCGATCGACCAGACCGCCACCAACCAGGCCTACGCATACTTCGATACCGGCGCCAGGCTCTGGGAGTTTGCCCTCGGGTCGCTGCTGGCGCTGGCGTTGCCGTACCTTCGGCCCGGCCTCGCACTGAGGGTGGTCCTGGGCTGGATGGGGCTCGCCGGCATGGTCTCCTGCGGATTGCTCCTCACGGTCGACAGGTCCTTTCCGGGCTATGTGGCACTCTGGCCCACGCTGGCTGCCGCTGCCATCATCGTCGCCGGGCAGTCCGGCAGCCGCTTCGGCGTGGACAGGCTCCTGAGCAGCCGCCCGGCCGTCGCCTTGGGCGACAACTCCTACGCCCTCTACCTTTGGCACTGGCCCCTGCTGGTGCTGGCGCTGGCGGCCACGGGGGTGGAGGCGCCGAACCTCAAGCAGGGCCTCGGGATCGTTGCCGCCGCCGTCGTGCTGGCTTTCCTTACCACCCGTTTCGTTGAAAAACCGTTGCGCGACTGGCACTGGCCCAAGCTCCGGGCGTGGCGCACCGCCGTCGTCATAGTTGCCTGCGGTGCGCTGCTGGCCGGTCCCGTCGCCGTCTGGCAGACATCGCTCACCGCGGAGGAAAGCGCGACGGCGGCACAGCCCCGGGAGCTGACGCCGGGTGCGTTGGCGCTCACCCCGGAGAACGAAAACGTGCCGGCTCCCCGGGCAAGGACCATTCCCGGCCCCACTGCCCTGGACAACGACTGGGCCGGAATCGACTCGCCCTGCACAGGTTCGAACGCCACGGACGACCCCATCCTGGAAGGGTGCCGCCAGGAGCTGCCGGAAGAACCGGCCACCAAACGCATCGTGGTGCTGGGGGATTCGCACGCCCAGCAATACCTTGCCGCGCTGGCTCCGGTGGCCGCAGCACGCGGTTGGGAACTGGTGACATTGCTCATGCCGGCATGCCGGTTCGGCGCGGAATCGGAAACCCGCAACGCGGAATGCAATGCCTACAACAGGTCCAGTTCCGCCTACGTCCTGGAACATCGTCCGGATGCTGTCTTCACGGTGGCGTCGCTAACCCATGAGGACGCTCCCTTCGAAACGGAGGTGCCCGGCTACCTTGCAGGAGTCGCTCCGTTCGCCGAGGCGGGAATCGAGATCGTGGGCATCCGGGACAACCCCAGGTTCACCTTCAACATGCCCCAGTGTGCGCAACGCAACGGCGCTGCCGCACCGGCCTGCAACCCGTCACTGGCCGAGTCCCTCGTGGAGCCCTCACCGCTCGAAAACTACCGCGGCAAGGTGCCGGGCCTCCACCTGATGGACATGAGTGACTTCATCTGCGCCCGCGGCGTCTGCCCTGCCGTCGTCGGGAACGTCTACGTCTACAAGGACGACAACCACCTGACCCGGACCTACGTGGAGACCATGATCCCCATGTTCGAGCAACGCCTGCTGGCCGCAACGGGATGGAGCTGAGTGCGGTTGCTCACATTGCGGGCCCGGAATAGGGGGATCGGGCCGGAGGTTCTAATATTTAGTCAACACTTTCTGCCCACGGAACGCCGTATCCCACGGTGGTCCCGCAAGAACGTCTGCACAGGCCAGTTCCGTAATCACGGGCTGGTCATCGGCTGCAACCCCTACCCGTGACCCAGCAACCAAGGTAAGAGGCGCACTCATGACCGAGCCCGAACACAATCCCTTTGGCTTCATTGGCCTGACCTACGACGACGTCCTGCTCCTGCCGGGCCACACCGACGTCATCCCCTCCGAGGCCGATACCTCGTCGCGGATCTCCAAGCGGATCAGCGTGCAGACCCCCCTGCTGTCGGCAGCCATGGACACCGTGACGGAATCCCGGATGGCTATCGCCATGGCCCGCCAGGGTGGCTTGGGCGTGGTGCACCGCAACCTCTCCATCGCCGACCAGGCCGACCAGGTGGACCGGGTCAAGCGGAGTGAATCGGGCATGATCACCAACCCGCTGACCATCCGCCCTGAGGCCACGCTGCGGGAACTGGATGACCTCTGCGCCCACTACCGCGTGTCCGGCCTTCCCGTGGTGGACGAGGACAACCGCCTGCTGGGCATCGTTACCAACCGCGACACCCGCTTCGTGCCGGACTCCGACTTCCCGCTGCGGCTGGTCAGCGACGTCATGACCAAGATGCCCTTGGTCACCGGCCACGTTGGCATCAGCCGCGACGAAGCCTCCCACAAGCTGGCCACCAACAAGATCGAAAAGCTCCCGCTCGTGGACGAGCAGGGCCGGCTCAAGGGCCTGATCACCACCAAGGACTTCACCAAGGCCGAACAGTACCCGCTGGCCACCAAGGACGACGAAGGCCGCCTCCGCGTGGGTGCAGCCATCGGCTTCTTCGGTGACGGCTGGGAGCGCGCCATGACCCTGGTGGACGCCGGGGTGGACGCCCTGTTCGTGGACACCGCCAACGGCCACTCCCAGGGTGTGCTGGACATGATCCGCAGGCTGAAGTCCGATCCTGTTGCCGCGCACGTGGACATCATCGGCGGCCAGGCCGCCACCCGCGAGGGCGCCCAAGCACTGATCGACGCCGGCGCCGACGGCATCAAGGTGGGCGTTGGGCCCGGCTCGATCTGCACCACCCGCGTGGTGGCCGGTGTGGGTGTTCCGCAGATCACCGCCATCTACGAGTCCGCCAAGGCGGCCATCCCGGCCGGCGTTCCGCTGATCGCCGACGGCGGCCTGCAGTACTCCGGCGACATCGGCAAGGCCCTGGTGGCCGGTGCCGACACCGTCATGCTCGGCTCCCTGCTCGCCGGCTGCGACGAGTCTCCGGGCGAGCTGATCTTCGTCAACGGCAAGCAGTTCAAGTCCTACCGCGGCATGGGATCGCTCGGTGCCATGCAGTCGCGCGGCAAGAACACGTCCTACTCCAAGGACCGCTACTTCCAGGCCGACGTGTCCGGCGACGACAAACTGATCCCGGAAGGCATCGAAGGCCGCGTGGCGTACCGGGGCCCGCTGTCCTCGGTGGCCTACCAGCTGGTGGGCGGCCTGCGCCAGACCATGTTCTACACCGGCGCGCCGACCATCCCCGAGCTGAAGGCCCGCGGCAAGTTCGTTCGCATCACCTCCGCCGGGCTCAAGGAATCGCACCCGCACGATATCCAGATGACGGTGGAAGCACCGAACTACGGCTCGCGGTAGGCACACGAGCCAACAAAGGAGGCAGGGTTTCGGCCCTGCCTCCTTCTGTTTTCCGCCGCAGGCCTCGTCGTCCTTGAATGTCAGTGCCTCGTTGGATCATTTGGTTATGGGAATCGGTTCTGATTTGGCGGTGGTGATGGAGGGTGTTTCCGCCTCTGTTGCTGCGCTGTGCGGGCTGGTTCTGGAGGATGCTTCGCTTTGTTCAGACGCCGATGTTGGTGCTGACGTGGACGTGTTGCAGCGGCGGTATGGGCTGCGCCTGGAACGGCTGGAGCTGGTGGCCAGGTTGGAGGCCCAGCTCGCGGCGGTAAAAGCCCAAGACGTGGCGGATACCGTTGACATCCAGCACGCTCTGCTTCCGCCGGACGCCCCGGTGGATGAGCGCACCTATGCGGAGATGTCCGTGGTGGAGGAGATCGCCGGGATCCTCACCATCAGCTCCGCCGCCGCCGGGGCGTTGGTGGAGCAGTCCCGGCGGGTCTGTTCACTGCCACCAGTGTTTGAGGCCCTGGCTGCGGGTGGGGTGTCCTGGCAGCACGCCCGGATCGTCGCCGACGAAACCGAAGGACTGACCCCTGCAGGGGCCGCCGGCCTGGTGGCGCATTTCTTTGACCCCGACGCGCCCAACCCGGCCCGGGGCGCCGCACCCGGTGACCTTGTCCCGTCCCGGTTCCGGGCGAAGGTCCGGGCCTGGCGGGAACGCTACCACCCCGAAACGCTTGAGAAGCGCCACGCCAAGGGGGTGGCGGACCGGCGGATGGACTACGCCCCGGACCGCGACGGCATGGCCTGGCTCTCGTTCTACCTGCCCGGGGACACCGCATGCGCGATCTGGAACCGCAGCACCGCCACCGCCCGCGGCCTCCAAAACCCCGACGAGCCCCGCACCCTCACCCAGCTCCGCGCCGACGTCGCCGCGTCCCTGCTCCTCGGCGCCGGAAACACGACCATCGCGGATGAAGCTGCCAGGGGTACCGGTGCCATCGGCAAGATCCCCACACCCCGGGCCGACGTCCTGGTCACGGTCCCGGTGTTCTCCCTGCTCGGCCTCACCGAGGAACCCGCGGTACTGGACGGGTTCGGGCCGATCCCGGCATCCATGGCGAGGGGACTCGTCGCCGGCGGGGCGGAATCGTTCTACCGGGTCCTGGTCGACCCCCGCGACGGGGCGCCCCTGGAAATCGGCCGCACCCGCTACCGGCTCCCCGAGACCCTCAAGAAATGGATCCGGCTACGGGACGGCAAATGCACCTTCCCCGGCTGCACCAACCACACCCCCGACAACGACACCGACCACCTCACCCCCTGGCACCACGGCGGCACCACCGACGCTCGAAACCTGGCCCAACTCTGCCCGAGGCACCACCGCCTCAAACACGCCCGGCCCTGGACCCCCGACCCGGCCACCCGGAATGAACCACCCGGCTGGACCTCACCCACCGGCAGACACTACACACCCGAACAACACGACCCCCAACCAACCCACTGGCCACCAGGAACCCTGCCGGCCGGAACAATGCCCGTCCAATTCCAGGGTGAACCGGCAGGCATTGAACACATCCCGCCATGGGAACCAGACGACGCCAACCTCATAGACCTCAACGACCTCCCGGAAGGGGACCCCGTCCGGGACGAATTCTTCGCAAGACCGTTCGTGCTGTCGGTCCAGGTCCTGTCTGCCGTCCCTCAGCGGAACGTTCGTCCTGACCGATTAGACCGGTGCCGGCACTAGGCTGATTCCATGTCCCAACCGCGCCATCCGGCGGAACTCACCCCAAAACGCGACCCGCAAAAACGGCTTGCCATCAGGCCTTACGCCCGCGCCGTAGCCCAGGTCCTCAGGGTCAGTTTCCGGGCGTCCCCAGGGGCGGTGATCATGAAGGTGCTCGGCTCGCTGATTTCAGCCGTCCTTCCCCTGGTCACCACTTACTTTGCGTCCCGGACCACCACGGCGTTGGCTGCTGCATATGCGGGTGACGCCGGAGCCGGGCGCCTGGCGATCATCTACGTCGTGGTCACCGCGGCGCTGGGCCTCTTTTGGGGCGCCTTCAGCAGCGTTGACCGCTATATCCAGCAGTTGATGAGCTTCAAGGTGGGCGCCATCGTGGGCGACCAAATGTACGAGCGCTTCCTTGCGCTGGAATTCTGGCGCTACGACGACAAGGAAACGGTAGACCTCTATGACCGTGCCAAGCGGTTCTCGGACTCGTACGCCCGCGTCCTGGACCGGATCGCCGCGATCTTCACGCAGCTGGTCTCGGTCATCCTGGCCATCGGTGCCCTGCTGCTGGTGAGCTGGTGGATCGCCGTTATCGTGCTTGTGGCCATCGTTCCGAGCGTGTACCTGCAGTTCAAGCTCTCCAGGGAGCAGATTGCGCACTGGAACACCCAGGTGGACTCACGCCGCCAGCGCCGAATGATCGAAACCAACCTGCTCCGCCCGCAGCACATCGCAGAGATGCGGCTCTACGGTATCGTCCGCTTCCTCATGGACCTCCGCTCGCGCCTCCGCGACGCGGACGAACGGCGCCGGCTCGATTACCAGCGGCGCTACATCCCCAGGCAACTGGCCGCGGACGCCCTGCAGTACGGCGCCGAGGTGGTCTCGCTGATCTGGGTGGTGGGCCAAGTTATCGCCCGGGCCCAGCCCGTGGGCCAATTCCTCTACGTCCAGCAGATCGTCAGCCGCGCTTTGTCCACCGCCAACAACCTGGTCTCCTCCCTAAGTTCCATTGACGAAGACCTGGCCAACCTGACGGACTACGAGACCTTCATGGGGATGCCCGTTCACGCGGAACACGCACCGCCCCTCTTGGAGGCTCCGCAGGAAGTCGAACTGAAGGACATCCGCTTCACCTACACGGGCAGCGATATCGAGGTGATTCGGGGGGGTCAGCCTCACCATCAGGCGCGGCCAGCACATCGCCATCGTGGGGGAGAACGGCGCCGGAAAGTCGACTCTGATCCGCATCCTCGCCGGCCTCTACCGCCCGGACTCCGGACAGGTGCTGCTCGACGGCGTGGACCTCGCCGCCGTCGACGTCACCTCCTGGCACCGGCACCTTGCAGTCCTCAGCCAGGAGTTCCTGAAGTACGAGTTCGCAACGGCCGCGGAGAACATCTATTTCGGCGACGTCGACAGCCGGCGCGACGACGGCCGCATCCGGCGGGCGGCAGCAGACGCCGAAGCTTTGGAGTTCATCAACAAGCTGCCCAACGGCCTGGACAACCACGTCAGCAACTGGATGGAGGACCCGCGCGGCCGTAAGGGGAGCGGCCTCTCCGGCGGCCAGTGGCAACGGCTGGCCATGGCCAGGAACTTCTACCGGGATGCCTCGTTCATGGTGATGGACGAACCGACGTCCGCCATCGACGCCCTTGCCGAGCACAGGATTTTCACCCGCCTTTTCGCCGACCGCGATAGCACCATCATTGCCATCAGCCACCGGCTGGCCACCATCGAAAAGGCCGACGTCGTCTACATGCTGGAAGACGGCAGGATCGTCGAGCAGGGCACGCACAAAGAACTGGTGGCCCTCCGCGGCAGGTACTTCAGGATGTTCGAATCCCAGTTGACTGTCGATGAACCAACCGGAACCTAGGACTGCACCACGGTGGTGCGGACCCGTGCCACACTCGGCCGGGGCGGGACGCTGCTGAACCCGAACGTCACGGCGGGCCGGATGGGAGCCAGCGTCCCGGCGTCGGAGCCTTCCCAGCTGACGACGGCGGAGGTGACGTGGTGCAGGTCAGTCACCCCGTAGTACTCCGTCCTGCCGCTGCCCGCCGTGCCGTAGGTGCGGGCACCCGGGGCCGCCAAAGCGGCAAGCGGACTGACGGCCGAAAGCCAGCGCGGATCCACCGCAAGGCGCCGCGGCACGGCCCGCAAAGCTGAACCCAGGAAAGTCCTCGCGCCGGTGACGGCCCGGATTGCCAAGGGGCCGGCGTCGACCCGTACTGTCCGATCACCCAGCACGGCGGAGACCTCAACCAAACGCACCTCATCGAACGTGTAGGTGGCCGCAATGAACTCTGCCACATCAGGCCGGGGTGCCAACAGCAGCCGGTGCCCCGAGGGTTGCTGCACCATGACATCGGCGAACGAACCGAAGGGGGAGTCCTGCCAGATGCCCACCACGGCGCGGAGCCCGGATGCAGTGCCAATACCTGAAATATGACCGTCGAAGATCCAGCGCTTATCCATCACAATCCTGCTGACCGGTTGTCAGAGCGGTCCGTAGGCGGCATTGCCATGAGGATCGCGCCAGAGGGCCAAGTCTTCGTCAACTGCCCGGCGTAGCTCGGGGTTGGAATGCACCCGTTCCCGGAACGACTGCCGGGCGCGGCCCATGACTGTTGACGGGACCGCGATGCATGCGACCAGGAGAAACAGGATGAGTACGAAGGCTCCCACGAGTGTTGTTGCCGCACCATTGCCTTTGGCCGTGGCTGAGGGCAGATAGAGGACCATGATCGCGCCCAGCGCTACTGCCAGTACGGACACCATGGCGACGCCACCACGGGCGGATCCGGGGCCACGGCTGATCACTGCCCTGTCGGTGGCGGGCAGCGCGGCCCGGGCGCGCTTCCATCCAAAGAGGCCCGAAAGCATCAGGACGGCTCCCAGCGGGACCAGTACGAGCGCTGCGGCAGGGTTCCCCGACGTGACGGCAAAAAACATGCCCGCGAGAGCCAGGACGGGACCGCCGGCGATTGCGCTGCTCCAGCCGGCGGCCCGGGTACCTTGGCCGTCAGCCAGTTGGCGCAGCCGGGACGGAGCGTTTGGCGGGCTGATCCGAGCCAGTTCCGGAGACAGCCAGTGGTCGAGGGAGTGGACGGGCGCATCTGCGGGAAAGGGATTGTGATGTGTCATGCCGGAAGCAAGCCCAGTCCCTGGCGCAGCTGCTCCTCCAGGCTCAGCGCCGCCGGTGCAGGCTGAGCGTCGTCACCGTTAACGATTACTACGCCGGCCGCACCTTTACGGCCCTGCTCTTGCCGGTCAGCCTGCGGGAGGGATGTCCTTGAATCATCTGGCAGGGACTGCGAGGTCTGCTTCATCATCGGCTGCCAGCGCCGTCAAGACCAGTGGCCATGGTTGGTTCTCCTCGGAAGATGGGCACGGGGAGCGTTCACCGAATCCCCCTGCCCAAGGCTACGCGGTAGTCCGGCAGTTCCTCCATGGGCAGCGCTGCCCCTTTGCATGCAGTCCGGACCCGGCCACCGGAGCTGCTGGGATAACCTAGAGCAGTGACTTATGAGATCGAGATCGGCCGTGGCAAGCGTGGGCGTCGTGCCTACTCCCTGGATGACATAGCAATCGTCCCCAACCGTCGTACCCGCGACCCCAAGGACGTCTCGGTCTCGTGGCAGATCGACGCCTACCAGTTCAGCATGCCCGTGATCGCCGCCCCGATGGACTCGGCCATGTCCCCGCAGACCGCCATCGCCCTCGGCAAGCTCGGCGGCCTGGGCGTCCTCGACCTGGAAGGCCTGTGGACCCGGTACGAGGATCCGCAGTCCGTGCTGGACGAGATCGCTGCCCTTCAGGACGAGGTCAACAGCCCCGCCGTGACGGGCCGGATGCAGGAGCTGTACCTTGCGCCCATCCAGCCGGAACTCATCACGTCCCGCCTCGCCGAGATCCGCGAGGCCGGCGTCACCGTGGCCGGATCGCTCACCCCTCAGCGCACCCAGGAGCACTACAAGACCGTCGTCGCCGCCGGCGTCGACATCTTCGTCATCCGTGGGACCACCGTGTCCGCCGAACATGTCTCCAAGAACCATGAACCGCTGAACCTGAAGCAGTTCATCTACGAACTCGACGTCCCCGTCATCGTGGGCGGGGCGGCCGGCTACACCCCGGCGTTGCACCTGATGCGGACCGGCGCGGCCGGTGTGCTGGTCGGCTTCGGCGGCGGCGCCACCACCACCACGCGGCGCGCCTTGGGCATCCACTCGCCCATGGCGTCAGCCATTTCCGACGTCGCGGCCGCCCGCCGTGACTACATGGACGAGTCCGGCGGCCGGTACGTGCACGTCATCGCCGACGGCGGCATGGGCACCTCGGGTGACATCGTCAAGGCCATTGCCATGGGCGCCGACGCCGTCATGCTGGGCAGCGCCCTGGCGAGGGCAGAGGAGGCGCCGGGCAAGGGCTGGCACTGGGGCCAGGAAGCCCACCACACGGAGCTCCCGCGCGGGGACCGCGCCAACGTGGGCACCGTGGGACCCCTGGAGGAAGTCCTCTTCGGACCCGGCCACCACACCAACGGCACCTCCAACCTCATTGGGGCGCTGCGCCGCTCCATGGCGACCACCGGCTACTCGGACCTGAAGGAATTCCAGCGGGTCGACGTCGTGGTCTCGCCCTACGCGGGGAACTGACCCGATTGGGCGGGGCGGCAGTCACCGCCGCCCTGCCCAAAGCGCGCTCCCAACAAGTAGTGTGGGTTTACTACCGGCACTAGCGGCACTGGAGGCGTTCAATGAAGAGTGTTCCTGCAAACGGCGGAGTTCTCGGCCCGGAAGCCAGGGAAGCATCCATAGCGAGGTTGCGCGCCACCGCGGAACCTGGCCAGGAACTGGACATCCTGATCGTGGGCGGCGGCATCGTCGGCGCTGGAGCCGCTCTGGACGCCGTGACCCGCGGCCTGAGCGTCGGCATCGTCGAGGCAAGCGACTGGGCCGCCGGGACGTCGTCGCGGTCCTCGAAACTCATCCACGGCGGCCTGCGCTACCTGGAAATGCTTGACTTCGCCTTGGTCAAGGAGGCCCTCCAGGAACGCGGACTGCTGCTTTCTGAAATCGCCCCGCACCTGGCCCGGCCGGTGCCCTTCCTCTATCCGCTGACCAAGCCGTTCATCGAACGGCCCTACGTCGGCGCCGGCATTGCGCTGTACGACGTCATGTCGATCTCCAGCGGGCACAGCCGCGGCGTGCCGTTCCACAAGCACCTGAGCAGGCGTGGAACCCTCCGAGCCGCCCCCAGCCTGAAGGATGACGCCTTCGTGGGCTCCATCCGCTACTACGACGGCCAGGTGGACGACGCGAAGTATGTGGCCAACCTCATCCGTACCGCCGCCTACTACGGAGCCCACGCCGTCAACCAGATGGCCGTGGTGGATTTCCTGCGCGAAGGGGAGCGGGTGGTGGGAGCGAAAGTGTCCAACCGCGAGGACGGCACAGAGTTCAAGGTCCGCGCCAGGCAGGTCATCAACGCCACCGGCGTATGGACGGATGAAACCCAGGCCATGGTCACCGACCGGGGCCAGCTCAAGGTCCGCGCCTCCAAGGGCATCCACCTGGTGGTTCCGCGGGACCGGTTCCAGTCAACCGTGGGGCTGATCCTTCGCACGGAGAAGTCTGTCCTGTTCGTGATCCCCTGGGGGCGGCACTGGATCATCGGCACGACCGATACCGACTGGCACCTGGACAAGGCCCACCCGGCCGCGTCCAGCAAGGACATCGACTACATCCTCGAACACGTCAACAAGGTCCTGAAACGGCCATTGACCAGGGAGGACGTTGAAGGGGTCTATGCCGGACTGCGGCCGCTGCTCGCCGGTGAAAACGACTCCACGGCCAAGCTCTCCCGCGAACACGTGGTGGCGCACCCGGTCCCGGGCCTGGTGGTGGTGGCCGGCGGAAAGTGGACCACGTACCGGGTCATGGCCAAGGACGCCGTCGACGAGGCCACCCGCACCATGGACGAAAGGGTTCCGCCCAGCTGCACCGAAACCATCCCGCTTCTCGGTGCCAGCGGCTTCCGGGCCGCCTGGAACCGGAGGAACCGCACCGCAGAGGAATCCGGCGTGCACGTGGCCCGGATTGAGCACCTCCTCAACCGGTACGGATCAATGACGCCCGAGGTCCTGGCCATCATCGAGCAGGACAAGGAGCTGGCCGAACCCATCCCCGGGGCCGATGACTACCTGCAGGCCGAAGCCGTTTACGCCGCCACCCATGAAGGTGCCCGCCACGTGCAGGACGTCCTGACCCGCCGCACGCGGATTTCGATCGAGG
Source organism: Pseudarthrobacter sp. efr-133-R2A-89 (assembly GCF_030209315.1). NCBI lineage: Bacteria > Bacillati > Actinomycetota > Actinomycetes > Micrococcales > Micrococcaceae > Pseudarthrobacter > Pseudarthrobacter sp. efr-133-R2A-89. The sequence goes on from NZ_JARVSE010000010.1 coordinate 308,192, forward strand.
CGTGGGACCGGGGCGTGTCTGCTGCCCCCGTTGTCGCTAAACTGATGGGTGACGTTCTTGGCTGGAGTGACGCGCAGCGCGAAAACGAAGTCCGCCACTACATTGCCAGGGTGGAGGCCGAGCGCCTCAGCCAGCAACAGCCGGACGACGAATCCGCGGACGCTGCCCGCCTGGGCGTGGAAGACATCGTGCCCTTGCGCTGAGGGGCCGCTCGCCCCGCACTGCTGACTGAAGGGATACGCCTTGGCGGAACCACTTGACCCGTATGACGCCGAACTCACCACCCCCGAGATGGTGATCCTGGAACTGGAGGCGACGGACAAAACCGACGCCACCAACCAGCTGGCGGCACGGCTCCATGCCGCCGGGCGGATTTCCGACCTTGACGGATTCCTCAAGAACGTCAACGCCCGGGAGCACCAGCTGGCGACCGGCCTGCCGGGCGGGGTTGGGTTGCCGCACGCCCGCAGCGAGTTTGTCTCCCGGACGTCGATCGCCGTCGGAATCACCAAGTATGGCCACGCCCTGGATTTCGGCGCCACGGACGGCCCGGCCACCGTCATCCTGCTGATCGCCACGCCCGCCAGTTCGTTCTCGGACCACCTGGAAGTGCTGGCCACCCTGGCCCGGTCGCTCTCCAAGGAATCCTTCCGCGAATCCCTGCGGCGGGCCTACGACGCAGAAGTCATCGCCGAGCTCATCAATTCCAGCCTGGTGTTCTTCGACCACTAAGCGGCCCGGTCCCTGCTCCGCAACCGAGCGCACAGGCGTTTAGTTGTTCTACAGAAGTACGAAGTACGGTTAAGACGTGTGGAAAACAGCCCTCAAACCCCGATGGATCGCAGGCTTCATCTTCGCGATCGCGCTTTCCGGGGTGTTTGTGCTGCTCAGCCAGTGGCAGTTCGGCCGGTCCACACAGCCCGAAGCGCCGGTTAACCCCGCTACCGAGCAGGTCCAGGCACTCACCAGCACCCTCCAGCCCGGCGAATTCTTCCACGGCAGCGTCTCAGACCAGATGGTCACCGCCCAGGGAACCTACAGTCCCGACAAACAGGTACTGGTCCCCGGCAGGCTCCATGATGGAAGGACCGGCTATTGGGTGGTTTCCGCCTTCGCCGTCAACGGCGCTCCCACCCTGAAAGGTGCGGCAGCATCCGCGCAAACCTGGATTCCGGTGGCGCGCGGCTGGGTGGCGGATCCTGCCGACGCGTCGGCCCCGCCATCGGGCCAAGTGGAACTGACGGGGCGCTTGATTCCTTCTGAAGCGCCGGTTCCCGGGAAGGCCCCCAAAACGGGGGAGGCCTCGGCGGTGTCTGTTGCCGAACTCATCAACTACTGGGGCGTCAGCAGCTACCCGGGATTCGTCTCTGCCACCGCGGAAGTGGTGGGCGGCAAGGATGTCAGCGCCGCGTCCGTGCCTGGCAGCCTGCTTCCGCTGAACATCGGCCCCCAGCCGCCGTCGCAGCAGATCAACTGGCTGAACCTGTTCTACTCCATCGAATGGGTGGTTTTTGCCGGCTTCGCCCTCTTCATCTGGTGGCGGCTGGTCAAGGACGACTACCACCGGGACCTTGAAGAGGCCCTCGATGAAGCCGAGGAATCCGATGAACCGGAACAGCACCAGAACGAACAGCAGCACCCTGATCAGCACCAGCAGAAGGTACAGCCATGATTGATCCGAAACCGGCCACCCCCTCGTCCCAAGCCTCCGGCGCCAAAGCGTCCGGCAAGAAGCGCCGCTTCGGCGGCACCGAAGCGCAGATCCGGTCGGCCCTGAAGTTCTACAAGGTCATGGCCTACCTGACCGGCACCATGCTGCTCCTGCTGTGCGCGGAACTGGTGGCCCGGTACGGCTTCGGGCAGTACCTGTTCGCCGGCGGCACCAGCGCACTCACCGGCCAGCCCTTCGGTTTTGGCTTCGCCGACGCCGAACCGCCGGCGGTGCTGAACGGTGTGAACGTCTCCGTCACCGTCCTGATCGTCCACGGCTGGATGTACGTGGTGTACCTGATCTCCAACTTCCGGCTCTGGTCCCTCATGCGCTGGCCGTTCCTGAAGCTGGTCCTGCTGGCCCTCGGCGGCGTAGTGCCGTTCCTGTCCTTCATCATCGAAAAGAAGTTCCACGCCGAGGTTGAGGCCGAGCTCGCCGCCAACCCGCAGGCGCCCCAGCGCTACTGAGCGTTTCCGCCTTCAAGGACGTCTGCTCCGTCACAGGGAAGCCTCTCAAGGTGCGTCGGTGCAACGGCGCAAAGTAGGCTATTACGGTGACTACTCCCACTGCATCCCAGACTTCCCAGAAGCCGGTGCTGGTTGTTGATTACGGTGCCCAGTACGCGCAGCTCATTGCCCGCCGCGTCCGGGAAGCGAATGTGTATTCGGAAGTGGTTCCGCATACCTACACCACCGAGCAGCTACTGGCCAAGAACCCCGCCGCGATCATCCTCTCCGGCGGCCCCTCCAGCGTCTATGCCGACGGCGCCCCGAGCGTCGGTGCCGACCTCTTCGAAGCGGGCGTCCCCGTCTTCGGCATCTGCTACGGCTTCCAGGCCATGGCCAACGCACTGGGCGGCAAGGTGGACAAGACCGGGCTGCGGGAGTACGGATCCACCGAAACCACCATCCTGGGTGACGGGCGCTCCGTGCTCGAAGGCATGCCGCAGCACCAGAAGACCTGGATGAGCCACGGCGACTCCGTCCACGAGGCGCCCGAAGGCTTCGATGTCCTGGCCACCACCGCCGGCGCGGAAGTCGCGGCCTTCGCCAATGAAGAGAAGTGCCTGTACGGCGTGCAATGGCACCCCGAGGTCAAGCACTCCGCCTACGGCCAGCAGGTCCTGGAGAACTTCCTCTTCAAGGGCGCCAAGCTGGAACCCAACTGGACGACCGGCAACATCCTCGAGGAGCAGGTGGAGCGCATCCGCCAGCAGGTGGGAGACGCCCGGGTCATTTGCGGACTCTCCGGCGGTGTCGATTCTGCCGTGGCCGCCGCCTTGGTGCAGCGGGCAGTGGGCGACCAGCTCACCTGTGTTTTCGTTGACCACGGACTGCTGCGCGAAGGCGAGGCAGAGCAGGTTGAGCGTGACTTTGTCGCCGCTACCGGCGTGAAGCTGTACGTCGCCAACGAACAAGAGCGCTTCCTTTCGGCACTGGCAGGTGTCAGCGATCCGGAAACCAAACGCAAGATCATCGGCCGTGAATTCATCCGCGCTTTCGAAGAAGCGGAACTGGCCATCATCGCCGATGCTGCTGCCCACGGCGAGAAGATCAAATTCCTGGTCCAGGGCACCCTGTACCCGGACGTCGTCGAATCCGGCGGCGGCGAAGGTGCTGCCAACATCAAGAGCCATCACAACGTGGGCGGCCTCCCGGAGGACCTGCAGTTCGAGCTCGTTGAACCGCTGCGTGCCCTGTTCAAGGACGAGGTCCGGGCCGTGGGTGCACAGCTCGGCCTGCCGCAGGAAATCGTCGGCCGCCAGCCCTTCCCCGGCCCCGGCCTGGGTATCCGGATCGTCGGCGATATCACCAAGGAACGGCTGGACCTGCTCCGCAAGGCGGATGCCATCGCACGTGCCGAACTGACCGCCGCCGGCCTGGACGACGAAGTCTGGCAGATGCCCGTTGTGCTGCTCGCCGACGTCCGCAGCGTGGGCGTCATGGGCGACGGACGCACCTACGGCCACCCGATCGTGCTCCGTCCGGTGTCCTCCGAGGATGCCATGACCGCCGACTGGTCGCGCCTGCCCTACGATCTCCTGGCCCGGATCTCCAACCGGATCACCAACGAGGTGGACGGCGTCAACCGGGTGGTGCTTGACGTCACCAGCAAGCCGCCGGGAACCATCGAATGGGAATAGTCCCCTGAGAGGCCGGCCTCCGCCAGCGGAGGCCGGCCTCTGTTTTTCCCGGGAGAATCCCCGCAATTTCCTGTGCTCCAGTGTTGCGGTCGCCAAAGTCCGGCACCGGAGCGGCTACTCTCGAATCTATGCCGGTATGGTCCAGGGCGTCACGTGCAAACGCAGAAAAGAAGGCAGAAGTGTCAGTTGGTCAAGGCCACCCGGAAGGCTCGGAAGAGCTTCGCAAATGGCTGTCCGGGCTTAAACCCTTCACTGGCGCGGACACGATGCTGCGCTTCACCAAGACTCCCGAAGGCTCCATCGACCTCACCTCGGCGCATCCCTCGGGCCTTGCCCAGCTCATGGCAGGGCGCCGCACACGCCTGTCCACGCTGATCCGGGACCGCCAGCAATACGTCGTGGCCGCCAGGGCATCGCGCAACATCAGGTCAAAGATCTTTGAGCTCTCCAACGACCGCGGCATCGACGCCGGGTACCTGTCCGCCGGCACTGTGGTGTGGACGTCCGCCGTCGGGGGCAAACCCCAGCGCGTGTCCGCCCCCGTCATGCTGACCGCCATCTCCCTCACCGTCCGCCCGGGCGAGGACGACTTCGAGCTGCAGCTCACCGAGCAGGCGCACATCAACCCTGCACTGGTACGCCACCTGAAGAACATCCACGGGATCGTCTTCGACGTCAACGCCGTGACCCGCCTCGCCTACAGCACCGCCCGATTCGACCCGCAGCCCGTCCTGGACCGGTTGGCCACGCTGATCCGGCCCATCCATGGCGCGGAAACCCAGCACAACCTGCTCGTTTCGACCTTCGCCGATCTCTCCGGCAACCTGGACGACCCCTGGATCAACGACTCCCACCCCATTGTGTCGGCTCTGGCGACCGCCGCCGGGGGCGAAGTTGTGGACGTCGAAGACCCGGACCCCTCGCGTTTCCCGCACCTGGACAACAGGCATCCCAAGGACGAGCTGTTGCTGCTGGACGCGGACACGGACCAGCAGTATGTGATTGATGCGGCCCGAGCCGGGGACTCCCTCGTTGTCAGCGCCCCGCCGGGTACCGGCCAGACGCAGACCGCGATCAACACCATCGGTGCCCTGGTGGACGCCGGGAAGACGGTGCTGGTGGTTGGTGACCGCCGGGCCAGCCTGAATGAAGTCTCCGGCCAGCTCGAATCCCTGGGACTGGAATCCATCCTGTTCCAGCTTTCCGGGAACGTCACGGCGCAGCAGCTGAAGGGCCAGCTGGTGCGGGCGATCGTCCGCAACGAAAAGTCCTTGGAACCGCAGTTGGGCAATCTGCACACCACCCTGACTGAGCACCGGCACGCGCTCATGGACCACGTGGCGTCGCTGCACAACGTCCGGGACCGGTGGGGCTGCTCGCCCTACCAGGCCATGCAGTCCCTCGCGGAGCTCACCTCGATCCATCCGGCGCCGGCCACCACCGTCCGGTTGAAGCGCAGTGTCCTGGACAGCATCCGCGACCGCGAGGAGCTGGCCGGAAGGCTTCGCCGTGCTGCCGAACTGGGCAGCTTCAGCAAGGCCGCAACCACCAGCCCCTGGCACGGCGCGCGGTTGCTGACCCGGAAGGAAACCGAGGAAGCGCAGGATCTGGTCCGCTCCGTGGCCAAGAGCCTCCCGGTGCTACGCGACCGCATGGACGCCGTCGCCGAGCACGCTGAAATCCGGCTGGGGGAGTCCTTTGCGGAATGGGGCGAGCAGCTCGAGCTGCTGGTTGCCGTCCGCGGCAGCCTGGACAAATTCACGCCGGACATCTTCGATCGGCCCGTGACGGACCTGATTTCCGCCACGGCCCCGTCAGCGTGGCGCCGTGAGCGCGGCATCGAGATGACGTCCATGCAGCGTTCCAGGCTTCGCCGGGTGGCCAAGGAATACGTGCGCCCGGGCGTGCACATCGCCGATCTGCACACATCCCTGGTCCTGGTCCAGGAGCAGCGCGCCCTTTGGGCCGGTTACGCCACCACCCAACGCCACCCAGCGGTGCCGTCCGGCCTGGCCGAAATGATCGCCATGTACCGGTCGCTGGACGGGGAGCTGGAACAGTTGGGCCAGGCGCTCCGGCACACGGAAGCCGGCGGATCCCTCGCCGCTGCGCCCTATGGCCAGCTGATGGAGCGGCTGGAACGCCTCGTGGCGGACACCGACACCCTCAAGACGCTCCCCGAACGCACCCTCCTGATCGAAAACATGCGCGAGCACGGCCTGGGCGAACTCTTGGCAGACCTTGCGGAGCGGGAAGTCCCGGAACGGTCCGTTGCAGCCGAGCTGGAACTGGCTTGGTGGCAGTCCGCCCTTGAGGCCATGATCAGCGGCGATGACTACCTGGCCATGTCCGACGGCGACGCGCTGCGCCAGCTTGAGGCCGAGTACCGGTTGGCGGACAACGCCCACATCGCCAGCGGCGCCGCACGCCTTCGCTGGGACTTGGCGGAACGCTGGCGCGGAGCGATCGCCGAACAGCCGCGCCAGGCGGGCCTGCTGCGCAGCCTGCTCAAGGACGGCCGGGTATCACTGCCGTCCCTGACCGCGCAGGCCCCCGACCTGATCGGCACCCTGGTTCCGGTGTGGTCTGTCAGCCCATACCTGATGACCGGTCTGCTCCCGGCGGAGCAACACTTCGACGCCGTCGTGATCCTGGATGCCGAGGCCACGTCGCTGCAGGCCGTCCTGCCGTCGATCGCCCGTGCGCGCCAGGTGATTGCGTTCGGCGACCCGCGCATCGCTTCGCCCCGGACCTTTACCGTGGGCGTGGAACGCCTCGCCGCCGGTGAGTCCGCCCACCACAGGGTGGAGAGCGCCTTCACGGCTCTCTCTGCGGTGCTTCCGGTCTGGCGGCTGAACGTCGTGTACCGGGCTGTGGACGAGGACCTCGTCCTGCAGCTGAGTAAGAACTTTTACGACGGCGGGCTGCGCCGGCTGCCCGAAGGCCAGTCGGCGACGGGCCTGGACCGGGCGCTGCTGGTGGAGTACCTGCCTGACGGCACCGGCCTGCCCAGCGCCGACCACGAGGGCGTGGAGTCGGTGGTGGCTGAGGTCAACCGGGTGGTCGAGCTCGTGTTCGAGCACGCCCGCCTGCGTCCGCGTACTTCGCTCGCCGTGGTCACCGCGAGCCTGCGGCACGCCGCCAGGATTGGTGAGTCCATCCGCCTTCAGCTGTCCAACCAGCCCGGGATGGCCGGCTTCTTCGGTGCCGGTCCTGAGTCCTTCAGGGTGGTGGACCTGGAGAGGGCCCAGGGACTGGTCCGCGACCACGTTATTTTCTCCCCAGGTTTTGGGCGCACCCCGCACGGCCGGGCGCTGCACAATTTCGGACCATTGTCCGCGGAAGGTGGCAGGGAGAAGTTCGCCCTGGCCATGACGCGGGCGCGCCGGTCCATGCATGTGCTCACCTGCTTCCGGCCCGAGGACCTGGACCATACCAGGCTCACGCACGGCGCGGTGGACCTGTACACACTGCTGAACCGCGAAATTTCGGGTAACACCGACCTCGGAACTCCCGCCTCCCGGGCAGCCGCCAGCGAACAGGCACTCGGCGCGGACCCGCTGGTCGCCGACTTGGGTGACCGGTTGCGCGCCCGCGGCGCCCGGGTTTGGCACCAGTACGACGGCGCCATCGACGTTGTGGCCGCGGCTGACCCGCTGAACACCATGGGCAAGGACGACGCCGACCTGCCACGACCGGTGGCGATCGAGTCCGACGGCACCAGGCAGTACCGCACCATGAGCGTTCGGGAACGCAGCAGGCTCCGCCCGCAGCTGCTGGAACGCCTGGGATGGCGTTATATGCCGTTGTGGACCATCGAGGTCTTTACCGACCCGTCGTCCTGTGCCGACCGCATTGCCGGGTACCTCGGCCTGGAAAACCTGGTGCTGCCGGGCAGGACTGCGCCCTCGGCCGGATTCCTTGACGACGACGTGGACCAGGCGCTCAATGGGATCGATGCGGCGCCGGCCACCGGTGTTGCCTATCTGCCGCGGAACGCCAGTGGCGGGAACCGGAATGACTCCGAAGACCCCGACGTGGGCATCCGCCCCAGCCAGGGCCGGCGCGCCGGTGGCCTGGACACCACGGAGGCCAACGGCATGGCCGCGGAAGACAGCGTCTCCGACGTCAATGTTTCCGGCCTCAGCGCCTCCAACGACAACGTTTCCGACAACAATGGGCCCGCGGAAAATCGGGCCGGAGAAGATATGAGCGAGAACGAGAAGACGGAAGCGGTAACTGACGGCGGAACTCCGGCAGGTGCGCCCCAGTCCGCTCCGGCGCCAGGGCGGGCCACCGCAGGTACCGACGCTGTGCTGCCCAGCAAGGCCGCGGAAGACGACGCCCGCAGCTGGGGCGACCGTGAGGACGACCACGACGCCTGGCTGAAGGAACAGAAACCGCCGCACTGGGGCTGACCCGCAGCAAGGCCTCCAGGCCCGGGCAACCCGGAGGTTGTCCAGGAATCGTATCCGGGGTGTCACGGCGGACCCACCAGGACGAAGAAGAGCCTGCCCTGCGTTGACGCTCCAGCCAGCCGGGATGACTGTTCCGCGTTTGCTCCCACCACTATCAACCCGTCGGTCTCCGTTGTACCCAGCCATTGGCCGCTCTGGCCGCCCTTGTTTGAAGTCCAGAGCACGGGAACCGCAGACGCCAGCACCTCTGATGGGCCTTGCTGGTCAAACCCGTTGGCAGATGTGAGCACCACATTGACCAACTGGCCCGGGGACACCAGCTGAATGGAAGACGGGTCCGCCATGCGGAGCGGAACCGCGGCCGAGCCCGGAGGCGTCCCAATGAGGAGGCCCGGGCCCAGGAGCTGGGCGTCAGTAACGAGCTGGCCTTTTCGCAACGGTCCAGCGAGCTGTTTCCCGGCGGCTGCGGCGGTGTCTTGGAGGAAGCCCTCCGCGACCATTCCGGGCGGCACATGAACGCTGGCCAAATCTGCCGCCGTCACAGCGGTACCTGCCGGAAGATCCCGCGCAGCAGCGAGTGCTGTTACGGTCGGGAGCGGAGCCGGCGTCAGTTGATTGACGGCGGTGGCCGCCGCTGCACACAGGAGAAGGGCGGCGGCCAGGCGGCGGTTGCGGCCCAGCCAGGAGGCAACCTGCGCCGGGATGGGGTGGTTGGCCTTGGCGGGGCGGCTGGCAGTACGGGACGGGGTGGGAATCCGGAGGCTGTTGCGGCCACGGCGTGGATATGCAGGCATGCGCCCACGCTATTGGCGGCCGAAGCGGCACGACAGTGCTGGTGGCGGCTATGTGGACAAAGGCGGCCGGCGCCAGGAGGCGCCGGCCGTCGTCGTCATCAGTGCGTGGGGCTAGTTGGCCGCCGCTGCCGGGGCGGGCGCTGCGGCAGGCGCCGCCGGCGCCGCTGCCGGGGCGGGGGAGACCGAGCTGCCCTTGGAATCGCGTGAGTCGGTACGGTAGAAACCTGAGCCCTTGAAAACCACACCCACGCTGTTGAACTTCTTGCGCAACGTGCCCTCGCATTCGGGGCAGGATGTCAGGCTGCTGTCCGAGAACGACTGGACGATGTCGAAGGCGTGGCCGCAATCCTTGCAGGCGTAAGCATATGTTGGCACTGGTGCTCCTCCTCTTGGGCAAACGAGAGGTCCCGTGCTGCCACCCGGTAATCCGTTAGCAGTCGCAGGGCCTGAGTGCTAATTCTATCACTGCGCCCGGAGGGGACCGGGTTCAGCGGCCACCCGGCAGGCCCCGGTACCCGGACGGCATCAGGACACCCGGGACCGGGCGGTCGAATTCCTCGGCAGGAATCCGCCCCGCGGGAAGCAATTCATCGTCGTAGATAACAGCGGCCAACGGTATTTCCTTCCCGGCGGTGGCCAGATGCCCAAGGAAGGTGTCGTAGTATCCGCCCCCCTGGCCGATCCTGTTGCCTGACAGGTCCACGGCGGTGGCGGGAATGATGAGCGCCGCTGCGGTCCCGGCGACCTCGGGCCCGTGCCGGGGCCCGGCGGGTTCCAGGATGGGCGCGTGCAAGCTGCGTTCGAAGCTGGTATCCGGGGTCCAGAACACCCAGCTCAACTCCCGGCCCGGCTCGCATACCGGAAGCAGGACCTCGTGGCCGCTGCCGCGCAGCGCATGGACCAGCGGCATGGTGGGCGGTTCCTTCCCGACACCCAGGTAGACGCATACGGTTCCCGGGCGCCCCGCGGTGACGGATGCTGCCCAGGCTTCCCCGTGGCGCGCCAGGTCCGACCCGGCGGCGTCCAGCTCCGCCTCCGTCCGGGCGGCCCGCCGGCGCCGGTGGGCCGCCCGGATCTCGTCCTTGGCGGGATTCGTCGTCTCCTGCATGGTGTCCTTCCTCGGTGCCTGGCGTTCCACGGCATCACAGGCGGATGACGGCCTGCCGTGCCGGTGGTTACTGAAATGCTTGACGCTGACGCTAGATTAGTCCGGTGACTACCAGTAACCCCAGAGTCCGCAAAGCCGTCATCCCAGCAGCGGGCCTGGGCACCAGGTTCTTGCCGGCCACCAAGGCAATGCCGAAGGAAATGCTCCCCGTCGTGGACAAACCTGCCATCCAGTATGTGGTGGAGGAAGCCGTCCATGTGGGCCTGAACGACATCCTGATGATTACGGGCCGGAACAAACGTGCCCTGGAAGACCACTTCGACCGCGTGCCCTCCCTCGAATCGACCCTCGCCGACAAGGGCGACACCGAGAAGCTCGCCTCCATCCAGGCAGCCAGCCAGTTGGGCGACATCCACTACGTCCGGCAAGGCGACCCGCACGGCCTGGGCCACGCCGTACTCCGCGCCAAACAACACGTCGGCGACGAAGCCTTCGCTGTCCTGCTGGGTGATGACCTCATCGATGCACGCGACGAACTGCTGAGCACAATGATCGACGTGCAGGCGAAGACCGGTGGCTCCGTCGTCGCCCTCATCGAGGTGGAGCCCGCACAGATCAGTGCCTACGGCTGCGCCGACGTCCAGGAGCTGGACGGCGAAGGGTACGTCCGTGTCAACCGGCTCGTGGAGAAGCCCTCACCCGAGGAAGCACCGTCCAACCTGGCGCTGATCGGCCGCTACGTCCTGCACCCCGCTGTCTTTGATGTCCTTGAGCACACCGCACCCGGCCGCGGCGGCGAGATCCAGCTGACCGATGCCTTGCAGGAACTCGCGTCCGGAGACGGCAAGGGCTACGGGGTCTTCGGCGTGGTGTTCCGCGGCCGCCGCTATGACACCGGGGACAAGCTCAGCTACCTGAAGGCCTGCGTCCAGCTGGCCGTCGACAGCGATGACCTGGGCCCCGGCCTGCGGGAGTGGCTGCCCGGTTTCACCGCCGGCCTTTCCAGCTGACGCCGTGCGTACCGGTCCCATCTGGCCGGTCACCCTCGAATGCGGTGACCTGGTCCTGCGGCCCATCCGCTACCGCGACAAAAGGGAATGGACCGAGGTGCGGTCCAGGAACAGCGAGTGGCTGGCGCCCTGGGAAGCCTCCAACCCTGAACCCGGAGGCGGGCTGCCCGACTACCGGCACATGGTGCGCTCATTGAACGCGCAGGCAGCCCAGGCCACGGCGCTTCCATTCGTCATCACCGAGCGGACCCCGGGACTCCGGAATCCGGCCATCGTCGGCCAGCTGACCGTGTCCTCGATTGTGTGGGGTTCGGCCATGATGGCCACTCTGGGGTATTGGGTGGATCAAGCCCGGGCCGGCCGGGGGATCGCGCCCACCTCCGTGGCCCTGGTGACTGACCACTGCTTCCGGACCCTGGGCCTGCACCGGATGGAAATCAACATCCGGCCGGAGAACGGGCCCAGCCTGAGGGTGGTGGAGAAGCTGGGATTTCGGGATGAGGGGTACCGGCCCCGTTTCCTGCACATTAATGGCCGGTGGGCGGATCACCGTTCGTTTGCCTTGACCTCCGAAGAAGTCCCGGCGGGCCTGCTGGCGCCGTGGCTGGCGTCCCGGCCGTCATAAATCCATCGGTTTGTGGACAGGGGTACGACACACCGGGGCTAATGCGGCCTGAGCAGGCATGATGCTCATACGGTTTTGAGTGTGGACTTCCCCCTTAGCAGCTCAGTGATCCTCGTGGTTGCCGTCGCGCTCTGGATCCTTTGGGTCGCCCCGTACGTCCTCCGGAACCGAAGGCGCCAGGTCCAGGCCGCCGGCGACTTCCTGGCAGACGTCCCCGCCGATGAAAAGCCGGACCAGCCCGCCGGCAAAGTGTTGAACGTCGTCGCCCAGCAGGAGAAAGCCATGGAACCCAGGAAGAGTGCCGCAGCCGCTGCCGGCGCTGCCAGCACCCCGCCCGCGCCCCGGTTCCGCATCCGGTATGGCCGGACGGCATTGGCGTTGGCGGGTCTGCTGTGCTTGGTGACAGCGTTCATTTCAGGCGTCCTCCTTCCCTTCGGTGTGGGATCGGCGGCCCTTCCCCTCACCGCCTTTGCGCTGGCTTTCGGCGCGGTGGCCCTGCTCCGCTGGCTGGCTATCCGGGACCGCAAAGCGAAGGTCAACGCGGCCTTCCGTGCCGCCATGAGTGCGCCTTCCCGGCGCCAGGAGCCGGAACCCGTCACCGTGCCCAAACCCGACGCAGCTCCGGCCCGGCCGGAGAGCCCGTTGTTTGATGCCGAAGCGGGTGAGGCCAAGGCCAAACCGCTCACTGCTGTGGAACTGCGTGAGGCGGCCCTCGCCGTCGCCGTTGCCGCCGGTGACACCAGTGCTGCCGCTGCGTCGGCAGGCGCTCCCGCGGGAACTCCGTGGGAGCCGGTCGAAGTTCCCAGGCCAACCTACGTTGAGGCAGCAAAGGCTGAGCGGCCCGAGCCCCTGCCGCTTGAACTGCCGGAGGCTCCGAAGGCGGTTGGCAAACCGTCGCTGAAGCAGGGGGCTGCCGGTGGCGACGCCCCGGAAGTCGCGTCCCAGCCAGCGGGTTCACCTCAGTTGACCAAGGCGCAGAGTGCCTTGAGCAACCTCGACGACGTCCTCCAGCGCCGCCGCGCGTAGGCGGCCGGCAAGCATTCCTACCGGCTCGGCCCCGCCGGGCGCCCCAATTTGGTGTTGGACACGGATTATTTGTAGCCTAGGGACACCGGTTCCGCACCGGCCTGGAGTACCACGCAGGCTGCGGCCACTCCGGGGGCTATAGCTCAGTTGGTAGAGCGCTTCGTTCGCATCGAAGAGGTCAGGAGTTCGAATCTCCTTAGCTCCACCAGAACCCCCACCCCAGCGCAAAGTTGATGGGCGAAACGCAGTCGAATGCCCCCGCCGTTACTGCAAGGCGGGCCTAGAGTGGGCCCATGGGAATAATCATCGGACTGCTTGTCATTTGGCTCATTCTGTCCATCGTCGGCTTCGTCGTGAAGGGCCTGCTCTGGCTCGCCATCATCGGCCTGGTCCTGTTCGTCGCAACAGGTGTCTGGGGTTGGCTCAAGCGCAGGACCAACGCCTGACCTGATCCTGGCGCAACACACTGAACGCCCAAGGCAGCACCCTCCACAACGGGGTGGCGCCTTGGGCATTCGGGTTAAATCCAGCCCTTTTTCTTGAAGATGCCGTACATGAGTGCCGCAGCGGCCACCATCAGGCCCAGCGCCATGGGGTAGCCCAAGGGCCAGTGCAACTCAGGCATGTTGTCAAAGTTCATGCCGTAGATGCCGGCAACGAACGATGGTGCGAACAGGATGGCCGCCCAGGACGAGATCTTCTTGACCTGCTCGTTCTGCTCGGCGCTGACTTCGTTTTGCCGGTTTGCCGTCAGTGTTCCATCCAGGGTCAGCGCGTTCTGCAAAATGTCGCGGAAGGAGTCTGCGCGGGAGATCACCCGTTCCACGTGGTCCTCGACGTCCCGCAGGTTGTGCCGCAAATCGGTCTCCACCCCGTATTTTTCGAAACCCCGCTTCAGCTGTTCCATCATTTCCGGCAGCGGGTGGATGGCGCGCTGGAACTGGATGACTTCCCGGGCCAGTTCGTAAATCCGGCGGGACACCGAAGAATCTCCGCTGAAGAGTTGGTCCTCGATTTCGTCGATGTCGTTCTCGAGTCCGGCCACCACCGGGGCGTAGTCGTCCACCACCCGGTCCAGGAGGGCATACAGGACGGCTTCGGGCCCGTGCTGGAGGAGGTCGGGCCGGGCCTCGAGGCGCTGCCGTACCCTGGCTACGCCGGCAGTTTCGGCGTGGCGTACCGTGACCACGAAGTTCTTGCCCGTGAAAACGTGGAGCTCGCCGAATTCCACCGTTTCGTCCGAGTCCACATACCGGGCCGGCCGCAGGACGGTAAAGAGATTGTCGTCGTACCGCTCCAGCTTGGGCCGCTGGTGGGCTGAGACGGCATCCTCCACCGCCAGGCCGTGCAGCCCGAATTCCGACGCCACAGCCGCCATTTCCTCCGCCGTGGGCCGGTAGAGCCCGATCCACGCCATGCCACCGTGCCGGGCAAGGGTTTCGAAGGTCTGCTCCAGGCTTTCGGGCTCCGCGTGGCGGACACCGTTGACGTAGACGGCGTTATCGATGATGGTCATTCAGGAAATCCTAGCCGCCGCGGATGCGGCATTGCTGAGGCCGCTGATGAGGGGCTCTGTCCGATAGGGGATATGGGTGTGCAGGGCCAGCACCGTCTCGGTCCGGATGACCCCTTTGATCCTCAGGACCTGGCGCAGCGATGCCTGGAGATTGTGCGTGTCCGTAGCCACCACCCGGCACCAGACATCCCCGCGGCCGGAGATTTCGTGAACCTCCAGGACCTGCGGGATAAGCCGCAGCGCTGCCACCACCCCGTCCAGTTCCCGGTGGGAGACCTCGATGGTCACGAAGGCCACCACGTCGTAGCCCACCGCCTCAAGGTCAACCTCTCGGCCGCCCGGACGCAGGACGCCTGCGCGGAGCATCCGGCGCACCCGGGACTGGGCGGTGTTCCGGGCGATGCCCAAGGACTCGCTGAGTTCCCCGATCTGTATCCGCGGATCCTGGATCAGGGCCAGGAGGATCTTCAGGTCAGTGGGGTCCAACTTGTTCACGATCGTCACTCTCCACCACATTGGGATCCAATATTTGATAATTATGCTCAATTATCCACCCCATATCGGTTTGATCGCGCAACCCTGCCGCACCCTTGAAGCATCACAGTTGTATCCGCGCCGGCGTCCCACAAGGACTCTCCGCTGCGGCGATCCCTAAGGCGGCACGATGACGGTCTTCAGTGAACTTCGCATGCGTCCGGCAACGGCAACCCACGCCGGGTGGAATGCCTCCACCACCGCCCGGCTGGTCATTTCCGGTGCGGTCATTTTCATACTCCTCGTGGGCGCCAACCTGGCCACGCCGCTGTATCCCCTCCTGCAGTCCAGCCTTGGTCTCTCGAGCCTGGACGTTACGGCAGCGTTCGCCAGCTACGTCCTGGCGCTGGTGGGAACCCTGCTGGTGGCCGGCCACTGGTCCGATCACATCGGACGGCGGGCAGCCCTCCTGGTTGCTGTGCTGACGGGTCTGGCCGGCGGCTGGATCTTTGCTGAGGCGCAGTCGCTGGCAGCCCTCTGTGCCGGCCGGGCCCTGCAGGGAACTGCCGTGGCACTTGCCACCGGAGCCAGTGCCGCCGCACTGCGGGAGCTGCTTCCGTCCCGGCCGGAGTGGGCATCGCGCTTTACGCTCCTGGCGTCCTCGGGGGGCGTCGCCGCAGGACCGGTCATCGGCGGCCTGCTGTCGTTGCTTCCCGGCGCCACCACTGCCCCGTACGTCGTTCACTCCCTGCTGCTTGCCGGGCTCCTCGTTCCGCTGTACCTGATCCGCGCACGCCCGGCCATCGTGGCCCCGGCGCCGACCCGGCCGCTCCACGCCCTGGCGCCCCGGCGCCCTTCCGTGTCACGCCTGGCGCGCGGAGCCTTCTGGCTGGCATCCGGCGTCGGCTTCCTCAGCTTCGCCGTCTTTGGCTTCAGCCTTTCGCTGGCTCCCGGCTATTTCGCCCAGGTCCTGGCCACGGATTCCCGGCCGTTGATCGGCATCCTGGCAGGCCTGCCGCTGGGGGCTTCGGCCCTGAGCCAGCTGGTCACAGTTCGAGGCCGGTTCACGGTGCCGGCGGGCCTTGCCGTCCTTGGCGTTTCGGTGGTGATGCTGGGAGCCGCCGGTGCCTGGCACAACCCGGCGCTGCTGGTGGCCGCTGCGGTCGCCGCCGGCGTGGGGCAGGGTCTGGCGTTCCGGACCGTCTTCAATGACGTCGCGGCCAGGGTGGAGCCCGCCCGGCATGCCCAGATCATCAGCACCGTCTATGTCATTACGTATTTGGGGAGCGCGGTTCCGGTCCTTGGCCTGGGGTGGGCCAGCGCTGCGGTGGGGATGGGCGCCGCGGTCCAGGGCTTCGTGCTGGTGTGCGGCGCGGCGGCGCTGGTCCTCTCCGCCGCGACGCTCGTTCAGGCCGTCAGACCCCGCGCCGCCGTCTGACCGCAGTGCCGGGCAACCCCGGTCACGGCCCGGCGCGCCGCTACTCCGGGAGCGGGCCGTGGTTGCCCTGGATGTGTTCGAAGACCAGGGTGGTTTCGGTATGGCCCACGACGGGGTCGGTAGCGAGGTTGTCCAGCACCCAGTCCCGCAGGTCTTCGGTACTGCCGACGGCGATGTGCAGCAGGTAGTCCACCGAGCCGGACGTGTGGAAGGTGGAAAGGACGGCCGGCAGGTGCGGTACGCGGGCCGTGAAGCGGTCGATCTGGTCGCGGTCGTGGGCGCGGAGCCGCACGGCCACCAGTGCCTGCACAGACCTGCCGATCGCCGAGAGGCTCAACTTTGCCTCGTAACCCTGCACAATGCCCCGTTCGGACAAGGCACGGGTGCGCATCAGGGCGGTCGACGGGGCGATTCCCACCATCTCGGCGAGCTGCTTGTTGGAGATCCGGGCATCCGCCACCAGGGCTGCCAAGAGCCGTTCATCAATGGCATCCAAGGGTTCCAGGTGCGCCCCGGGCCTGATGTTCCTGGCATTCGTGCTCACAGCGTTTCCTTCCAAAGGGTCCTCTGTTCATCCTAGACCGCAGAAACGCCGTCATCCGCGGTGCGGGAGCGCGCCCCACCGAACATTCAGGCTGCCAGGCGGTGCCTTGAGCCTCGTTAATTCGAGTTCGGTCCAAAGACCGTCAGGCTGCGGCGGGCTCCGTTCCGGGATGGACGACGGCGACAGTTGCGGCCGTCAGGCACGCCAGGCCGATCACGGCTCCCGCCAGGGCGTTCCAGCCCCAGGCCTGGAAAACCAGGCCGCCGGCCCAGCCAAGCAGGCTGGAGCCGAGGTAGTACGCCAGGTTGTACAGCGACGCCGCCTGCGCCCGGCCGTTGCTGGCTATGGCGCCCGTCCAGCCCGAGCCGATGCTGTGGGCCGCAAAGAAACCCCCGGTAAACACCACCAGGCCGGCCAGGATCAGCACCAGGTTCGAGGCCAGGGTCAGGGCGAGTCCGGCCATGGCAAGGGCAAGCCCTGCCAGGAGGACGTTGCGGCGCCCGAACCGGGTGGTCATGGTGGCTGCCCAGCGGGAGGAGAACGTCCCGGACAGGTACGCCAGGAAGATCAGGCTGATAACGGTGGCCGGGAGTCCAAAGGGGGCGCCCGACAACCGGAAACCCAGATAGTTGTAGACGGCCACGAAACCACCCATCATCAGGAAGGCCTGCGCATAGATGGCCAGCAGGCGGGCATTGCGCAGGTGGCCGCCGAGCATCCGCAGGGCTCCGCGAAGTCCGGACACCCGGGCGGGGACGAAGCCCTGCGCCCTGGGAACGAGGACCAGGAACGCGACGGCGGCGGCTGTCGCGAGCAGGGAAACGGCCAGGGCCGCGGCACGCCATCCCCAGAGCTCGCCAACCGGGCCGGCGACCAGCCGGCCGGACAGGCCGCCCAAGGTGGTCCCGGCTACATAGCTTCCCGCCGCGAGCGCGGCGTGGGCCTTGCTGACCTCCTCGTTGAGATAGGCGATGGCAATTGCGGGGATGCCGCCCAAGGCCATTCCTTCCAGCAGTCGCAGGACCAGGAGCATCGCGAAGCCGGATGACAGCGGCACCAACAGTCCCAGGACTGTGGCCGTGGAGATGCCCCACATCATGGCCTTGACCCGGCCGATCCTGTCCGCCAGGAAAGACCAGGGAATGACGGTGGCGGCCAGGCCAACGGTGGCCAGCGAGATGGTGAGCGCGGCTTCGGCGGCGCTGACCTGGAGGTCGGATGCCAGCAGCGGGAGGACGGCCTGTGTGGAGTAGAGCTGCGCGAAGGTGGCCACGCCCGCGCAGGACAGTCCGGCAAGGATGCGCCCGTAGGCCTTGGATCCCTTGGCGTGGCCGGTCCAGCGTGGGGGAGCGGCAATGCCGGCGCGCTGAGTCTTTGGCATCCTGACAGCGTAGTTCCGACCGAACTAATGCATCCAATGCATGTTTCATGGCAAACTCATAGCAGATATGGATCTGCCGAACCTGGGCCCCACCCCCACTGACCACTCCAAGGCCCGGCGTTACTGGCCAGCGAGGAAGGAAGCCTGCAGTGGAACCGGACCGCAAGCAATTGGCGCAGCTCCTGCCGCTGCTTCCAGTCCTGGCCGAACTGGGCCGGACCGAGCACGTCACGGAAACCGCTGAGCTTCTGGGCGTCCCACAGTCAACGGTGAGCCGGGCGCTGGCCCGGGCAAGTGCCGCCGTCGGCACCGAGCTCCTGGTGAGGGATGGCCGAGGCGTCCGCCTGACCCCGGCCGCGCGCACGCTCCTGCCCTTCATCGAGCACGCGCTCGCGGAGTTCCAGGCCGGATTGGATCTGGTGCGCAACGAGTCCGAGGTGGTCCGCGGGACGGTTTCCGTGTCCTTCCAGCACACGTTCGGCGAGGCGACGCTGCCCCTGCTGATCAGCACCTTCCGGGCCCGGCATCCCGGGACCGGGTTCCGGCTGAGCCAGGGCGCAAGGGACTCCTGCCTTGAGGAACTGGCAGCAGGGGAAGCCGACCTTGCCCTGACGGCTCCGGTTGCCGCCCCCGGACGCACCCTTGATTCGGCGGCGCTGTACCGTGAGCCGCTCCGGCTGGTGGTCCACCATGCCCACCAGCTGGCGCGGCAGCGGACGGCCCGGCTGGATGACATCCGGACTGAGCCGTTCGTAGCGCTCGGCCCAGGCTATGGTCTGCGCTCCCTGACGGACGCCCTGTTCCGGGACGCCGGTTTCCGGCCGCGCATCGCCTTCGAAAGCCAGGACTCGCACACGGTCCGCGGGCTCGTCTCAGCCGGCCTCGGCGTCGGCATCCTGCCGCCCGCGGCAGGGGCACCGGGCCGGACCGGGCGTCCCGGAACAGGAGACCTCGGTTGGGTGGAAGTACCGCTGGATTCCCGGTTGGCCTTCCGGGAGGTCGGCGTCAGCTGGCGGCGCCGGAAACCCGGCGCCGAGCCAGTGCCGGCGCGATTATTCCGCGAACTGGTGGTGGCCGAAGGCCCGGGCCTGGTGGCCGGCCTGGCCACGCGGGCAAGTACCCTTGTGACGTGACGAACACCCAGAACACCTCCACCACCAACGCCGGGCACGCTGACAAGCCCGGCAATCCACTCCACGGCATCACGATCGGGCTGGACATCGGCGGCACCAAGACGCACGGCGTCCGCTTCGAGGACGGAATCCCCGTCGCCGACGAGTCCGCCGGAAGCTCCAACGTTCAGAATGTCACCAGGGACGAAGCAGCCCGCAACCTGGCGGACCTCTTCGCCCGGATCGGAGCCGGCCCGGTGGCACGGGTATACGCCGGATCCGGTGGCATCGACACCGACGAGGACGCCGCCGCCCTTGCCGGCCTGATCCAGCCCCTCGTCCCGGGGGCCACCGTCACCGTGGTGCACGACTCGCGCCTCCTGCTCGCCGCCGGACGGGCCGGGACAGGAGTGGCGGTCATTGCGGGCACGGGCTCGGCCGCCTGGGGACGCAATGCCGACGGCGGCGAGGCCAGGGCCGGCGGCTGGGGTTACCTCCTCGGGGACGAAGGCAGCGGTTATTGGCTGGGCAGGGAAGCGGTGCGGCACAGCCTGCGCCGGATGAACCAAGGACTGCCGATTGATCCGCTCACCTCCGCCCTGCTCAAGAGCTGCGGACTGGACCACCCGAACAAGCTCATTGCGCTGTTCCACTCACCCGAGACCGGGAGGCGGTTCTGGGCGCAGCAGGCCAGGCACGTTGTGGAGGCTGCAGCCGAAGGACACGGGGACAGCACAGCCCTGCTGGAGCAGGCCGGCAAGGACCTTGCCGAGCTGGCCGGCCAAGTGCTGCGACAGGTGGGACTCGACGGGCCTGTGATCCTTGGCGGTGGCCTGGGCATGAACGTGCTGCCCTTGCAGGAGTCCTTCCGCCGGAACCTGGCGGCCGCCGGAGTCACGGACGTCAGGGTCCTGGACCAGGAACCTGTCTTCGGAGTGCTTGAGCTGGTGGCCCGGCCCGCTTAGTCCACGGTGCGCTTCCTGGGCGTCAGCCGGACCCCCGGAAGCGGCGGGGCCGGGATGCGCCCGGCTTCGGCCCCGGCATCCGGCCCGTGTCCGTGCACCAGGCCGTAGCGGGCGCGGGCCGCTGTGGCGTCCGGAAGTGTTGCCTGGGCCTCCCAGTCTCCGCGGGCCTCTTCCACTTCCTCGTGCGTGCGGCCTACGAAGTTCCACCACATCAACAGTTCCTCGCCGAAAGGCTCACCGCCGATCAGCAGGAAGCGGGTCCCCGGCCGTGCCTGGACCTTCAGCGCGCTCCGCCCGGCGCCCAGGTAGCCCAGCGGCCCCGCAGGCAGGTCCTGCCCGTCCACCGCCAGGCCGCCGTCGAGCACCAGAACACCGTGCTCAAAGTCCGGGTTCAGCGGCAGCACCGCGTCCCCTTCACAGGCGACGTCTGCGCCCACGATCGGCGAGTACATCGTGGCGGGGGACACCACGCCGCCAAACTCACCCACCATTACCGTGGCGGAGAACCCGTTGCCGTCGGCCACCGGCAACTCCCGGTGCTGTTCGAAGGCAGGCGCCCGGTGCCGGTGGGCCTCGGGAAGCGCAACCCAAAGCTGCAGGCCCCGCTGCAGCGGCAACCCGCCGCCGTCGGCGGGAAGCACCGCGAACTCGGAGTGCGACACCCCGTGCCCGGCAGTCATGATGTTCAGTTCTCCAGGCCGAACCACCACGTCACTGCCCACGCTGTCCCGGTGGCGGATATGCCCCGCCAGGGGCCACGTCACGGTCTGCAGCCCGATGTGGGGATGGGGAAGGACCGACATCGCCGTCCGGTCCGGACCAAAGCTGTCCAGGAAGCACCATGCTCCGATCGTCGGCAACCCGCGCTGCGGCAACGTGCGTTTGACGTTCATGGCGCGCACCCCGCCCAGTGGCACCTCGCGCTCCGGCCACAACTGCAGGCAGGGCCCCGATCTCCCTTCCGCCGGGGCCGGGGGACAGATTTCCTGCTGGGGTGAAACTTCCAAATTGGTCACGCCTCCACTTTAGGCGGGCCCCGCCCGGCCGGACATGCACTTTCCCGCCCGGATACCCATCCGCCCCCGCCCGGGCGGCGAATGATCACAGTAAGGATTCCTTTGCGGGGTTTGGGGCCAGATCTGGTGAAGCCGGCCCCCGATTGGGTTACCGTAACTATCAGCGTGCTGATGGCAATGTCGCGGTGCTGGGATCAGCCCGTCCGAGAGAACAGGTAAGTCCGGACCATGGACCAGGCGATGATCGAGTTCCAGAGCGTCACCAAGCAGTATCCCGGCGGCCAGCCTGCCGTGGACGGGTTGTCCATGTCCATCGCCAAGGGCACCATCACCGTCTTCGTCGGTCCCTCCGGTTGCGGCAAAACGACGTCGCTCCGGATGATCAACCGCATGGTGGAACCAACCTCGGGAACCATCACGGTGGACGGCAAGGACGTCACGTCCGTTCCGGCCGCGGAACTGCGCCGCTCCATGGGCTACGTCATGCAGTCCGCGGGGCTGCTGCCGCACCGTTCGGTCCTGGACAACATCGCCACCGTCCCCCGGCTTAACGGTGTCTCAAAGGCTGACGCCCGCAAACGCGCCTCGGAACTCCTGGACGTTGTGGGCCTGGCGTCGTCCCTCGGCAAGCGCTACCCCTCCCAGCTCTCCGGCGGCCAGCAGCAGCGCGTCGGCGTTGCCCGCGCCCTCGCAGCAGACCCACCGGTGCTCCTTATGGACGAGCCGTTCAGTGCCGTGGACCCCGTGGTGCGTGACGAACTGCAGCAGGAACTGCTGCGCCTGCAGAAAGACCTCGCCAAGACCATCGTCTTCGTCACCCACGATATTGACGAGGCCACCATCCTCGGGGACAGGGTGGCCGTCTTCGCCACCGGCGGCAAGCTGGCCCAATACGCTACTCCGGAGGAGATCCTGCGGGCGCCCGCCAACAATTTCGTCGCATCCTTCGTGGGGCGCGACCGCGGCTTCCGCCACCTTGGGTTCACCCCGTCCGACGGTGTGGTCCTGCACCCCGTGCCGACGATTATCCGGGGCGCCCAGGGAGACGTGTCGGACCACGGCGCGGCCGGTGGCTGGCAGCTGGTGGTGGATGCGGACAAGCGGCCCCTGGGCTGGTCGGCACCCGGCACCGAAACTGAACTTGTTCCCGGCGGGTCGCTGTTCCGCCCCGGCGAGAGCTTGCGGCGGGCCTTGGACGCGGCTCTGTCATCGCCGTCGGGCTTTGGTGTTGCCGTGGACCCCGACGGCCGGGTGCTGGGGGTAGTCCGCGGCGGCGAGGTCCTGGCACTGATCGAGGAAGCGCGGCAGCTCCGGCAGGCGGCACTCTGATGGAGTGGTTCCTGGCCAACAGCGGCATGGTCTTCGAGCGCGGCGGCCAGCACCTGGTCCTGGCGCTTGTTCCCATGGTCCTGGGCCTGGTGATCTCCGTTCCGCTCGCCCAGCTGGCCAGGCAGAGTGGTGCGCTGCGCTCTGTGGTGCTGACGGCGTCGTCGCTGCTGTACACCATTCCCTCGCTGGCACTGTTCATCATCCTCCCCACCATCCTGGGCACCCGCATCCTGGACCCAGTCAATGTCGTGGTGGCGCTCACCATCTACGCTGTGGCGCTGCTGGTCCGCGCGGCGCTGGACGCCTTCGACTCCGTGGATGCCGAGGTCAGCCAGGCCGCCCAGGCCATGGGATTCAAGCCGCTGGCACGCTTCCTGAAGGTCGACCTGCCGCTCTCACTTCCGGTGATGTTCGCCGGGTTGCGCGTCGTGTCCGTCAGCAACATCTCCCTGGTCAGCGTTGCCGCCCTGCTGGGGGTCGGCAACCTGGGCATGCTCTTCACTGACGGGCTCCAGCGTGACTTCGTCACCGAGGTGGTGGTGGGGATCGTCGCCATCCTGGTCCTGGCGCTGGTCATGGACGCCCTCCTCGTCCTGCTGGAACGTGTCCTCACACCCTGGGAACGGACCGGCAAACGGCGCGAGCGTGGGGACGGCGGCAGTCACGCCGAGGCATCAACCGCCGCAGGTCCCCTCGCCGCAAGCGGGACGGGAGGGGGAGCATGAGCAACGTCATCTCGGACACCGTTGCCTGGCTCGCCGACCCGATGCACTGGTCCGGAAGCATGGGCATCCCCACCCGCGTGGTCGAGCACCTGCAGTACACCGGGCTGGTCATGCTGATCGCCACCGCCATCGCGGTCCCGGTTGGATTGTTCGTTGGCCATACCGGGAGGGGGAGGGTGGCTGTCGTGGCCCTGGCAGGTGCGCTGCGTGCCCTGCCCACCCTGGGCCTGCTGATCCTGTTCGTGCTGCTGGCCGGCATTGGGCTGATGCCACCGATCTGGGCCTTGGTGATCCTCACCGTCCCACCGCTCCTGGCCGGGACGTACGCCGGTATCTCGAGCGTGGACCGCAACGTGGTGGACGCCGCAAGGGCCATGGGCATGACCGAACTGCAGGTCCTGTTCCGGGCCGAATTGCCCAATGCCTTGACGGTCATGTTCGGCGGTTTCCGGACCGGCGTGCTGCAGGTGATCGCCACGGTTTCCGTGGTTGCCTACATCAACCTTGGAGGCCTGGGCCGCTACCTCTTCGACGGCCTGGTTCTGAGCGACTTTCCCCAGATGCTGGGTGGTTCCCTGCTCATCGCGGTCCTGGCCATCGCTGTGGACCTGATCCTGTCCCTATTCCAGAGGCTGTTCCTGGCAACAGGCACCTCGAAGCAGTCCCACCGCAGCCAGGAGGCTGCGGTTGATCTCACAGACCCCGTGGTTGCGGAGACTGTTGTACAAGGAGGTAAGTCATGAAAGATAGCCGTCCCCCACGCCTCGGCAGGCGGGCCTTCGGCGGCCTGGCCGCCGGACTTGGCCTGGCAGTGGCGTTGTCCGCCTGCGGTGGTTCGTCCAATCCGCTGAGCAACGCACCGGCATCCAGCGGCGGCGCCTCCGGTGAGGCCACGTCCCTGGTGGTTGGTTCCGCTGATTTCCCGGAGAGCCAAATCATCGCCGAGCTGTATGCCGGCGCCCTGAACGCCAACGGAATCACCGCTACCACCAAACCGAACATCGGCTCCCGCGAGGTCTACTTCAAGGCCGTCCAGGACGGTTCCGTGGACGTGGTGCCGGACTACAGCGGCAACCTGCTCCTCTACGTGAACAAGGAAGCCACCGAGGTTTCCGCCGGCGACATCGCCAAGGCGCTGCCGGGCAAGCTCCCGGACGGCCTGGCCGTCCTCGACGCGTCCAAGGCAGAGGACAAGGACGCCATGGTGGTCACCAAGGCAACGGCGGAGAAGTATCAGCTGAAGTCCATCGACGACCTCGCCAAGGTCTGCAGCGACATCGTGGTGGGCGCTCCGGCCACGTTCGGTGAGCGCGCCTACGGCCTGCCGGGCCTGAAGAAGAACTACAACTGCGTGCCCAAGAAGCTGGAGCCCTTCAGCGACGGCGGCGGCCCGGTGACGCTCAAGGCGCTCCTTGAGAACCAGGTGCAGGTGGCCGATATCTACACCACTACGCCTTCGATCGCCGACAACGACCTGGTGGTGCTTGATGACCCGAAGAACAACTTCATCGCCCAGCAGGTCCTTCCGCTGTACAACAAGGCGAAGATGACGGACAAGGCCAAGCAGGCCCTGAACTCCGTGTCCAGCATCCTCACCACCGATGACCTCATCAACCTCAACCGCGCTGTCAGCGGCAGCCAGAAGCAGGACGCCAAGACGGCAGCCGCCGCCTGGCTCAAAGACAAGGGCATCGTCAAGTAACAGCCCGCCTTTCCCCGCCCGGGTGCGCAGGAGCAGGTGATCACGACGGCGGCTGCCGGACTTCCAAAGGTCCGGCAGCCGCCGTCGTGCGTGTGGCGGAGGTCTCAACGGTGATGCATCCTTCCTGTGGCATATTTGAGGGATGGCAGAATTCAGGCAGTCCACGAAGCTCAACAACGTCCTCTATGACATCCGTGGACCGATCCTGCAGGCCGCCCAGCAGATGGAAGCGGAGGGCCACAGGATCCTCAAGCTGAACATTGGCAACCCCGCGCCGTTCGGATTCGAGGCCCCGGACGCCATCCTCGTGGACATGATCCGCCACCTGCCCCACGCCCAGGGCTACAGTGACTCCCGCGGCATCTTTTCCGCACGCACCGCCGTCTCGCAGTACTACCAGACCCGCGGCATCCAGAACATCCACGTAGACGACATCTACCTGGGCAACGGCGTCAGCGAGCTCATCACCATGTCCCTGATGGCGTTGCTCGACTCCGGTGACGAGGTCCTCATTCCCACGCCGGACTACCCGCTCTGGACCGCCTCCGTGGCGCTCGCCGGCGGCAAACCGGTCCACTACCTGTGCGACGAGGAGTCCGGCTGGCAGCCGGACCTTGAGGACATGGAAGCGAAGATCACGCCCCGCACCAAGGGAATCGTGGTCATCAACCCCAACAACCCCACCGGCGCCGTCTACCCCGAAGCCACACTGAAGCGCATCGTGGAGCTGGCCGAGAAGCACGGGCTGGTGGTCTTTGCCGATGAGATCTACGAGAAAATCCTGTACGAAGACGCCGTCCATGTGAACCTCGCCAAGCTCACCGGCGACGACGTCCTGTGCCTGACGTTCAGCGGCCTGTCCAAGGCGTACCGGGTGTGCGGCTACCGGGCAGGGTGGATGGCGATCTCCGGGCCCAAGAAGGAAGCCGCCGACTACCTGGAGGGCATCAACCTGTTGGCCAACATGCGGCTCTGCGCCAACGTCCCGGCCCAGCACGCCATCCAGACCGCACTCGGCGGCTACCAGAGCATCAACGACCTCATCCTTCCGGGCGGCCGCCTGCTGGAACAGCGCAACAAGGCCTACGACATGCTGAACGCGATTCCAGGCGTCAGCACGCAGCAGGCACGGGGCGCGCTGTACCTCTTTCCGCGCCTTGACCCGGAGGTCTACCACATCAGGGATGACGAGAAGTTTGTCCTCGACCTCCTGAGGGAACAGAAGATCCTGGTGTCGCACGGCCGTGCATTCAACTGGGTGCGGCCGGACCACTTCCGCATGGTCACGCTGCCGAACGTGAAGGACATCGAGGAAGCCATCGGCCGGATGGGGGACTTCCTAAGCCGGTACCAGGGGAACTAGCCTGTGGTCACGGGCGCACCGCGTCCGTGAACCTCCCAGGGAAGGACCCCCGTGGCCAGCATTGTCGGTTTCCACCAGCACCCCTCTGACACCCTGCGCGTTGGCAAGGGATTTTCCTTGGCCGCGGTGGACCCCGACGCCACTCCGGGCTACAGCGGCAACAAAGCTGACGGCGAAGCGCTGCTGGCTGACCTGGACGGGAAGCTGACGGAGATGCAGGAGAAGCTGTTCGCGGAGTCCCGGTTCGGCGGGAAGAAGCGGATCCTGCTGGTCCTGCAGGCGATGGACACCGCAGGCAAGGGCGGCATCGTCAACCACGTCATGGCCACCATGGACCCCCAAGGCGTCCAGTTCAAGGCATTCAAGGCCCCCTCCGAGCAGGAGAAGTCTTACGATTTCCTTTGGCGCATCGAGAAGGAGGTGCCGGCGGCCGGGATGGTGGGAATCTTCGACCGCTCCCACTACGAGGACGTCCTCATCCACCGGGTCCACAATTGGGCCACACCGGAAGAGATCACCCGGCGCTACCGGGCCATCAATGAATTCGAGGGACGCCAGGCCGACGCGGGCACCAGGATCGTCAAAGTAATGCTCAACATCAGCAGGGATGAGCAGAAGTCCCGGCTCCTGGCCCGCCTGGACAATCCTGCCAAGCACTGGAAATACAGCAGCGGTGACTTGAAGGAGCGGGCCTTCTGGGACGACTACATGGCGGCGTACCAGGCTGCCTTTGACGCAACCAGTACGGCGGCGGCTCCTTGGTATGTGGTTCCGGCCAACAAGAAGTGGTACGCCCGGATCGCCGTGCAGCAGTTGGTGATGTCGGCACTGTCCGATGTTCGCCTGGAGTGGCCCAAAGCAGAGTTCGACGTGGACATCGAACGCGAGCTCGTGGCCCGGTCCTGACAGGCGGCTGCGGCGGCTTAGAGCGGCTGGTCGCGTGCGGCTGCCAACCTCTTCCGCGCGCCCTCCAGCCACTCCTCGCAGCGTGCGGCCAGCGCCTCTCCGCGCTCCCATAATGCCAGGGATTCTTCGAGGCTTGCCCCTCCGGCTTCCAGCCTTCCCACCACCGCGATGAGCTGTTCCCGGGCTTCCTCGTAGCTCAGCCCCGCGACGTCCGGCTCCGGTTTTTGTTCGGTCATGCCTTCTCTTCCAATCCTTGCTGGTGGTCTGGTTTGGCTGGTTGCAGCAGCCCGGTGGAGGTGGCGCCAAAACGGCCCTCCGCCACCCGGATGGACAAAGCGGAGCCCGCCGGCGCCTCAGCAGGGCGGCGGACGACGGCGTGCCCGGACGCTGCGATCCGGGCGCTCTGGTCACCTGCCAGTTCGACGACGGCGTACCCCCGGTCGAGCGTCTTCTGCGGTGACAGTGCGCGCACTTGGGCCTTCAGGTGCTCCAGCTGGTCCGCCGCCCGCACCACCGTGGAATTCACGGCCGCCGAGGAGCGCCGCAGCAGCCGCTCCATTTCCTCGGCGCGGACGGAAACCATGCCCTCGGGTGCTGCCATCACGGGCCGCGAGTGGAGTGCGGCCAGGCGGTCCGACTCCCGGTCCACCAGCCGTTCCATGCAGCGCCGCAGCTGTTCCCGCGCCTGGCGGACGCCTGCCAGTTCTTCGGAGACTTCCGGAACGATCCGCTTGGCAGCGTCCGTAGGCGTGGAGGCCCGAAGATCGGCAACGTAGTCCAGCAGCGGGCGGTCCGCCTCATGCCCGATGGCACTGACCACGGGAGTTGCCGCAGCGGCCACCGCCCGGACCAGGTCCTCGCTGTTGAACGGCAGGAGGTCCTCCAGGGCGCCACCGCCCCGGGCAATGACAATGACGTCAACCTCCGGCAGCCCGTCCAGTTCACGAAGTGCCCTGACAACCTGGGACACGGCGGTGTTGCCCTGCACCGCCACTTCGCGGATCTCGAACTCCACAGCCGGCCACCGCAATGCCGCGTTGCGCAGGATGTCCTTCTTCGCGTCCGAGTCGCGGCCGGTGATCAGGCCGATGCGGTGCGGCAGCAACGGCAGGGGCTTCTTCCGCGAATCGGCGAACAGGCCTTCCGCGGCCAGGGCCTGGCGCAGCCGTTCGATCCTGGCCAGAAGGTCGCCCAGGCCGACTGGACGGATGTCCCGGACCAGCATGTTCAACCGTCCGGTCTTCATCCAGAACTCGGGCTTCAGCAGTGCAACCACCCGTGAGCCCCGCTCGAGCGGAAGGTTCTGCCGCTCCAGCACTTTCGTCCAGACGGACGCCGGCAGCGATACTTCCGCGTCAACGTCGCGAAGGGTGATGTAGGCGTTGGTGCCGCGGCGGTTCAGTTCGATGACCTGGCCTTCCACCCACGCCGACGGGGTCCGGTCGATGTGCGCCTTCAGCTTCTGCGACAACAGCTGCAGAGGCCAGGGATTGTCCGGGCTGGTTTCCGCTGCGGTGGCCGGCAATGTGGTGGGCGCGGCACCCGGAAGGGACGCCTGGTCAGACATGCGGACGCCGGTGCGGGGCTGGTGCTGCGGGCATGGGGTCCTTCAACTGTTGTGGGCGGTCAATCAACCTTATCCAAAAGGTCTAGCACCCGGGGCTGACAGGGACGGCCAGCGGGCCTGCCTAGGATGGAGTGAGGCCCCCAACCCCGAAGGACCTGCCGTGCGCACTTTCATTTCCGCCCTCGCCACCGTGCTGGGCATCCTCCTGGCGTCCGTCGCCGTCCCCGCCATGTGGGTGGACCGGAACATCATCCAGGAAGACGGATTTGTCCGGCTTGCGGCGCCCCTTGGCAAGAACGCGGACTTCCAGAAGAAACTCGCTGCCGCGGCCGTGGGAACGATCGATACCGGTTCGGTTCCCGGCGCCCTGTCCGGGCTGATCGACTCGGTCCTGGAGAAGGCAGCGGAGTCCCTGACCCAGCTTCCCGGCTACCCCGCAGCGTGGGAGGAGACCCTTCGCCGGAGCCACCGCCTGAATTTCGCCAGCCCGGCCGGGGAGACCGGCAACGTTCCGGCGTCGTCGCTCACCCTTGACGTGGCCCCGTTGGTTGCCCTCGGTTCGGAGGAAATCTCCCGCACCACCCGGCTTCCCCTCACCCCGCCGGACCAAACGTTGATCAACGTCGGCCAACCCGCACAACGCGAGTGGGCGGAGCGGCTGGCCACCTACGCTCCCATGGGCTACATCGCCGCCATCGGCGCCGGCATTGCGTTCCTGTTGGCACTCGTCGCAGCCCGCCGCCGCTGGACCGTGCTGTTCGCTGCGGGCCTTGGCGGCCTGGCCCTCGCCGGGCTCTGGTCGCTCGGAACGCAACTGGGATCGGCCCGTGCCGCGGCCACAGACACGGGCAGTTCGGTGGCCAACATGTTCCGCGACGAATTCGTGGGCGTGGCAGCGGCTGACTTCCAGGCCTGGATCGGTGCCACGGCGGTGACCGGCGCGGTCCTGCTGGCAGCGGGGATTGTGACGTTGTTCGCCTCCCGGAAACGGGTGCGGGCCAGCCGGTAGCATGGAGGGATGACCACCTCGGCTGTACCCCTTTCGATGCCAACCGTTCCGCGCCGGCGCCGCTCGCCCCAGGAAGTGGCGGCCGCGGCCCCCGTGAACGGAACCAAGAAGGTGCTGCTGGCCGCCCCGCGCGGCTATTGCGCCGGTGTTGACCGGGCAGTGATCGCCGTCGAGAAGGCGCTGGAGCACTACGGCCCGCCCGTGTATGTCCGCAAGCAGATCGTCCACAACGTCCACGTGGTCAGCTCGCTCGAGGAAAAAGGCGCCATCTTCGTGGACGAGACTGACGAAGTCCCGGAGGGCGCGCTGGTGATCTTCTCGGCGCACGGCGTTTCCCCGGCCGTCGTCGAATCGGCGGAGAGCCGCGGACTGCGCACCATCGATGCCACGTGCCCCCTGGTCACCAAAGTGCACAAGGAAGCCGTCCGCTTCGCCAAGGACGACTTCGACATCCTCCTGATCGGCCACGACGGCCACGAGGAAGTGGAAGGCACCTCCGGTGAAGCGCCGGACCACATCCAGATCATCAATGGACCCCACGAAGTGGACAAAGTGACCGTCCGCGATCCGGAAAAGGTCATCTGGCTGTCCCAGACCACCCTCAGCGTCGACGAGACCATGGAAACCGTCCGGTTGCTCAAGGACAGGTTCCCCACCCTGCAGGACCCGCCCAGCGATGACATCTGCTACGCCACCACAAACCGGCAGGTGGCCATCAAGAAGATCGCACCCAAGGCGGACCTGGTGATCGTGGTCGGTTCCGCCAACTCCTCCAACTCCGTCCGGCTGGTGGAGGTGGCGCTGGAATACGGCGCCAAGGCCTCGTACCGGGTGGACTTCGCGAACGAGGTTGACGAAACCTGGTTCGAAGGCGTCGCTACCGTGGGCGTCACGTCCGGGGCCTCCGTTCCGGAGGTCCTGGTGCAGGACGTTCTGCGGCTGCTGGCCGACTATGGCTACGGTGCGGTGGAAGAAGTGGTCACCGCCGAGGAGGACCTGCTGTTCTCGCTGCCCAAGGAGCTCCGTGCAACCCTCAAGGAAGCCGGCGACGTCAGCCGCGCCCTGGGCGGCCGCCGTACCCGCAGCTGACCACCCCCGCGGGCGAGGACCCATCACAGCAGGCGGACGGCAGCAGGCAACAGCGCGAAGGAAGGGCCGGGCAGTTTCAATGAAACTGCCCGGCCCTTCCAGCATCTCCGACGGTCCTCAGGCCGCTTCGTCATCACCCTGGAGTTCGGGTGCCACCAGCGCGCGCGGGGTTGCCTCCACCAAGGCCGGGGTGACGAGGCCTGAATCTTCCAAGGTGTTGAGCTTCCGGGCCGTGGGCAGGATCCGCGCTTCCAGGGTCCCCACCATGGCGTTGTAGCGATCCACCGACGACTTCAGGGACGACCCGAGCTTCCCAACGTTCTCACCCAGCGTCCCCATTCGGTCGTACAGCTGCCGCGCGAGCTCGAACAGTTCGCGTGCGCTGTCCGTCAGGACGTCCTGGCGCCAGGTGAACGCCACGGACTTCAGTACCGCAAGCAGCGTACTCGGCGAGGCGAGGACAACGTTCCGCGACAACGCGTAGTCCAGGAGTCCGGCATCTGCCGTCAGTGCCGCGGCAAGAATTGATTCCGCGGGAATAAAGCAGACCACCAGCTCCGGCGAATTCCCCGGGATGTCCCAGTACTTCTTGGTGCCCAGAGCGTCCACATGCGCCCTCAACGCCTTGGCGTGCGCCGCCAGCAGCGCCTGGCTGCGGGCATCATTGCCGGACCGCGCCACGGACGGCTGGACCGTGCGGGGATCCACCACACCGAGATCCTGGGCCTCCAGGTAGGACGACAACGGCACCTTGGCGTCAACCACCAGTTGTTTCCCGCCCGGCAACTGCACCACCAGATCGGGGCGGACGGACGAATCGTGGCCCGCACTGTGGGCCTGCTCCACGAAGTCCACGTGGCGGAGCATCCCCGCAGCCTCCACGACCCGCCGAAGCTGTACCTCGCCCCATTGGCCCCTGGCGCTGTTTGACCGCAAAGCCGATTCCAGCGCGTGCGTGGAGCGGATCAGCTGCTCATCGGACAGCCGGGCTTCCTGCAGTTGCTGTGCCAGTTGGCCGTATTGTTCCACCCGGTCCCGTTCCAGGAGCGCCACCTGCTGCTGGACCGCGGACAGCTTTTCCGCCACCGGGGCCAGGGCACGCAGTACGCTGCCGTCCTGCGTCCGTGCCTCACCGAGCTCACGGTTCTGGGCAGCCAAAAGCCGCCGCTCGGCGTCGGCCGCTGCCAGCTGGGCCGTCACCTCCGAAAGCCGGGACGAGACCGCGTCAAAGTCCGCCTCCAGTCCGCGGGAGTTCCTGCGCAGCAGGACATACATGGCCGCGGCACCGGCAAGTGCACCCAGCAGCAACATCAGAAGGGCCAGAATCAAGGCAAAAGCATCCATGGCTTCACTGTTGCACGGGCCTCCGACAATCACGGCCAGTGACATCCCCAGTACTGGCGGCAGGGAGCCGGCGGGTAGAATCAATGCTCGTGGCTCTTACTATTGGCATCGTCGGACTGCCCAACGTCGGCAAATCAACCCTTTTCAACGCACTGACCCGCAACCAGGTGCTCGCGGCGAACTATCCGTTCGCCACGATCGAGCCCAACGTCGGCGTCGTCAACCTGCCGGACCCGCGGCTGGAGAAGCTGGCTGCCATCTTCGGTTCCCAGCGCGTGCTTCCCGCCGCCGTGTCCTTCGTCGACATCGCCGGCATCGTCAAGGGCGCCTCGGAGGGCGAAGGGCTGGGAAACCAGTTCCTGGCCAACATCCGCGAGGCTGAAGCGATCGCCCAGGTGGTCCGCGTGTTCGACGATCCCGACGTCATCCACGTCGACGGCAAGGTGGACCCCCGGTCCGATATGGAAACGATCAACACCGAGCTGATCCTCGCCGACCTGCAGACGATTGAAAAGGCCGTCCCGCGGATCGAAAAAGAAGTCAAGATCAAGAAGCGCGAAGCCGCCGAACTGGCCGCCGTGAAGGCTGCCCAGGCGGTGCTGGAACGTGGCGACACGATCTTCTCCTCGATCAAGAGCGACAAGCTGGAGATGGAGCACCTGAAGGAACTCGGCCTGCTGACTGCCAAGCCCTTCATCTACGTCTTCAACGCTGACGAGGGAATCCTCGGAAGCCCCGGGAAGCAAGCCGAGCTGCGAGCCCTGGTGGCCCCGGCCGACTGCATCTTCCTCGACGCGAAGCTGGAATCGGACCTCGTCGAACTGGATGAGGAAGAAGCCCGCGAGATGCTGGAAATGAACGGCCAGGACGAATCCGGCCTCGACCAGCTCGCCCGTGTTGGCTTCCACACCCTGGGGCTCCAGACATACCTCACCGCAGGGCCTAAGGAAACCCGCGCCTGGACCATCCGGCAGGGTGATACAGCACCCCAGGCTGCCGGTGTCATCCACTCCGATTTCCAGCGCGGATTCATCAAGGCCGAGGTGGTGTCCTTCAACGACCTCGTTGAAGCAGGCTCCATGGCCGAGGCAAAATCCCGCGGCAAGGTCCGGATCGAGGGCAAGGAATACGTCATGGCCGACGGCGACGTGGTGGAGTTCCGCTTCAACGTCTAGTCCCAAGGCGCCGGAGGGCACCTGCGATGGCCGCTAAGAACCACGGTTCTTGGCGGCCATCCCTCTTTAGTCGCCGGTTGCCCGGCATCATGCGGCCACCCTCATGCCCAATGGGCGCGAAGCGGGAGCCAAAGTTCCTCAGAACAGCGGCCAAGGCACCGCCGACATCTCGCCGCTCGGAGCCGGAAACCGTCCCGTCCGGCGCAACTGGGCACAACGCGCGGCGAGCGATGCGATTTCTTCGGCGCTGACCAGGGCCGCCAGGTCCCGACCCAATTCGCCGGCAAGTCCCTCGCTGACACGGTCGACGCCGGCGATTTCCTCGGCGGTCAATTCCTCTCCCAGCCATCCCCACAGCACCGTGCGGAGCTTGTGTTCGCTGTGAAAGGTGAGCCCATGGTCAACACCGTGCCGGTGTCCGCGGGGCATGGCAAGGATGTGGTCGCCCTTGCGGTCGGCGTTATTGACGATGATGTCGAACACTGCCATGCGCCTGAGGGCCGGCGAGTCTTCGTGGACCAGCGCGACCATCCGTCCGCGCTCATCCTGTCCCTCGAGGATTTGTTTCCAGCCGGTCTCCGGCACCTGCTCCGTCGCGACCAGGTCCACGGGGCTTTGGGCGGCGTCCCGCTCCTGCCAGAGCTGAACCATACCCTCGCCCATCGGACCATCGCGCAGCCAGGTGCGGGGCACGATATCCCAGCCCAGGACCTGTGAGACGCGGTACGCGGCCACCTCCCTGCGGGCCAGGGATCCCGCCGGAAAATCCCACAACGGCCTCTCGCCTGCAATCGGCTTGTAAACGACGATCACGTCGCCGATGCTGCCCAGGAACGTAGCATTGGATGCCGTCGTGATGCGGCCTGTGAGAGTCAGCTCTGCGGCCAGCAGGTCCGGCGCCGGCATCAGGCCTCGGGAAGGGTGCAGGTGTGCCCGTCGGCGTCTATGGGATAGCCGCAGATCGGGCAGGCTGGACGTCCGGCGCCCACGATCTCGCGGGTCCGCTTGGCGAAGGCACGGGCGGTGCCGACAGGCATCCGCACCACCAGCATTTCCGACTCGTCGGCGTCCTCGTCGAACGATTCGTCGTTGTCGTCATCGTCATCGGTAATGGGATGTGCCTCAATCACCACCTGGGCCGTGGTGGGGTCCCATCCCAAGCTCATGGCCCCGGTACGGAACTGCTCCTGAACGGCCTCAAGCTGGTCGTTATCGACAAGTTCAGGGGGCGTTCCCGTGGGAATGCTGAAGGGGTTGCCCTCGACGGTGATGAGCTGGTCGAGGATTTCGTCGATCTTTTCCGCGAGCAGGGCAGACTGCTGCTTCTCCATGGCGATACTCACCAGCTGCGCCCCTGCCCGTACCTGAAGATAGAACGTACGCGCCCCCGGCAGGCCAATGGTGCCAACAACCACCCGATCAGGCCAGTCAAACTCGTGAACACGTGTAGGCATGTCAGTATTCTAGGCACATGGGGTTCACGGCGCCTTGTGCCCCGCGCCGCCGCCCACCGGCGCATCGACGGAGTCCATGCCGTTCGACAACCACGACAGGTCACCGGCATCGGTGTTGGTGGCGTACACGCTTGGCCGGTTGGCACCGTAGCGCACGATCGATACGGACGCGGGACCGACGTTGATCCGCTGGAAAAGATCAAGGTGCATGCCGAGCGCGTCAGCGAGGATCGACTTGATGATGTCACCGTGGCTCACCGCTGCCCAGACCGCCCCTGGCCCGTACTCGGCTTCGAAGGCTGCGTCATGGCGTCGGACAGCTGCCACCGACCGGGCCTGCATCGTGGCCATGGATTCACCGCCAGGAAAGACGACGGCGGACGGTTGCGACTGTACGACCGGCCACAGAGCTTCAGCGGCGAGTTCGCTGAGCAAGCGGCCCTGCCACTGGCCGTAATCGCACTCCGTGAGATCCGGATCCGTCGGCGCATGCGGCGCACCAGCTTGGCGATCCAGGATGAACCGGGCAGTCTGCAGGCACCGCTCAAGCGGGCTGGACACCACCCCGACCAACGGCACGGGCGCGAGCCGTTCCGCGGTCAGTGCGGCCTGGTCACGTCCGAGCTGGTCCAGGCCGACGCCGGCTGCCCGGCCGGCAAGCAGCCCGGTGGCATTGGCAGTGGTGCGGCCGTGCCGCACGAGAATAACGGTCGCCATGCACCCAGCCTATCCACCTTGGACATCGTTCACGGGCAGCGGCCGTCCGGGAGTTCGGCCTTAAGGTGTGACGGGGCGTTCGTGCGGGTCCCGTTGGCTAGAGTGGTCGGATGCTGGAGATCCGTCCCAATTGCGAATGTTGCGACCGCGATATTGCGCCGTCCGATCCCGCCTATATCTGCACCTTTGAATGCACGTGGTGCCCGGACTGCGTCGAGCGCTTCCCCAACAGGTCATGTCCCAACTGCGGTGGCGACCTGCAGCGAAGGCCTGTCCGCCCCGCGGCAGCCCTGGTCAACAATCCGGCGAGTACGGTCAGGGTGGTGTCGCCCGGTTGCCTCCACCAAACCAGCCGTACCTGAGGCCCGGCCGGGACCAGAAGGGGCGCCGGCCCCGGCGGAATCCGCGGCACCATAGTGTTTCCCTATGACTGATGGACCACGCCTGCGCCTCGTCCTGCCCCATCAACTCTTCGAGAAGCACTGGGAGGAGACGGGCATGGACACCGTCTTCGTCCTCATCGAACATGACCTCTACTTCCGACAGTACGCCTTCCACTCCCACAAACTGGTGCTGCACCGCGCGTCCATGGCCAGGTTCGCCCGCAGGCTGCGCGGGCTCGGCTACGACGTGGTGGTCCTCCCCAGCGACCGGACCCGGACGTCACGCGTCCAGCTTGCCGAGCTGGTCAGGCGACGGCGTCCGCAGTTCGTTACCTGCTTCGACGTCGTGGATGACTGGCTCGAGCAAGACCTCGCTGCGGGACTGGCCGACGGCGGGTACCGGCTGCGCGCCGAAGACGTGCTCGAGACGCCCAACTTCCTGACCAACCGCACGCAGATCGACGACTGGTTCTCCCACAACCGGCCGCGGATGCAGGACTTCTACATCTGGCAACGACGGCGGCTGGACATCCTGGTCGATAATGGCGAACCGGCCGGCGGAAAATGGTCCTTCGACGCGGAGAACCGAAAGAAACTTCCCCGCGGGCATGTTCCACCCACCGTCAGCCGCTTCAGGGACCACCCCGCTCTCCAGCAGCAAGGCGCGTTCGACCTTGATGCGCTGACCGAGCCCTCCCTCCCGGCTGGAAGCCGGCACAGCGACGAGGCTTCCCGCGAGGTCGGCCTCGCGATTGATTGGGTGGCGCAGGAATTCCCGGATGCCCCGGGCGACCCGCACCTGTTCGCCTGGCCTACGACGACCCGGGAGGCTCGCGAACATCTGCAGGAATTTGTTTCAGAGCGACTGGCCGGCTTCGGACCCTACGAAGACGCGATCTCCGCCGAGCATCCGTTCATCAACCACGGCCTCCTTACCCCGGTCCTGAACATCGGCCTGCTTGATCCGCGCGAAGTCCTGGACGCTGCCTTGGACGGCGCCGACGACAACACTTCACTGGCCTCCCTTGAAGGATTCGTGCGGCAGGTCATCGGCTGGCGCGAGTACATGCGCGCCACCTATCGGGTGCGTGGGCGGCGGATGCGAACCGCCAACCTGCTCAACCACCGGAACCGCCCCGGAGCGGGCTGGTGGGACGCCAAGACCGGGCTGGCCCCCGTGGACCTGGTCATATCGCGCGTGCTGGCCACCGGTTACGCCCACCACATCGAACGGCTGATGGTGCTGGGTAACGCCATGTCCCTGCTGCGGATCCACCCTGACGATGTCTATGCCTGGTTCATGGAGATGTTCATCGACGCCTACGACTGGGTGATGGTCCCCAATGTCTACGCCATGAGCCAATTCGCGGCCGGGGCCGACATCACTACAAAACCCTATGTCTCGGGTAGCAACTACCTGCGGAAGATGTCGGACCTGCCGGCGGGGGAGTGGATGGCTGACTGGGATGGGTTGTACTGGTCGTTCATCGATGACCACCGTCCGGTCTTCGAGCGGAATCCGCGCTCGCGGATGGTCGTGTCCCTGTGGGACCGGATGGATCCGGCGGTCAAGGACAGCCACCGGGCCCGTGCCCGCGCGCTGCTGGATGACTCCGGCCAGGACCGGCTGGTCCGGAAGCCCCCGTTTAAGGGGGAGGGGGACTGGAATCGATGACTGGGCGGCGGCACCGCGTATCCTGATTTCACCGGGCGTGTTCGTGGCGGCCCGTTGCCCTCCGGAGAGGGAAAAACACAAAGGAGGCGGCATGCCGGTCAGGCAGCTGATGCAACTGCTCACTGCTGCGGTGGCGGCCGCCCTGATTCTCTCCGGTTGCTCCGGCGGGGGTGCCCCGTCGGTGGTGGTGGGGGAGGCCAAGCGCGGTGGCAGCGTGACCGTCGCGGAAGTTAACGCCTTCTCCTCCTTCAACCCGTACAGCGCAAACGGCAACACCGACATCAACACGAAGATCGGCGCCATTACGCACTCCGGTTTCTTCTTCCTCGATGACAGCTCCAAGGTGGTCCGCAACGACAAGTTCGGGCACTACGAAAAGGTTTCGGATCAGCCCCTCAAGGTGAAATACACGGTGAACGAGGGAGTCAAGTGGTCCGACGGTGCTCCGGTGGGCGCCGCCGACCTGCTCCTGAGCTGGGCCGCCGGATCCGGCTATTTCGACGACGTCGACCCCGGCACCGGGAAGGGCACCAAATACTTCGCAACAGCCTCCAACGCCACCGGCCTGGCAGGTACGGTCTTTCCGGAACTCGGCTCGGACGGCAGATCCATCACCCTCGAATACGCCGCGCCTTACGCCGACTGGGAAGTGGCATTCGACGTCGGGCTCCCGGCCCATGTGGTCGCGGCCAAGAGCGGGCTCACCGACGAGGGAGACCTGGTAGACCTCCTGAAGAACACACCTCGCGGCAATCCTGAGAAGCCTGTGACCACTGCGGCGCTCAAGAAGGTCAGCGACTTCTGGAACACCGGGTTCGACACGAAGAAGATTCCGGATGATCCGGCGCTTTACCTCTCGAGCGGCCCCTACATCGTCCGGGACATCGTCCCGGAGGTTTCCATGAAACTGGTCCGGAACCGGGATTACACGTGGGGCCAGGAACCCTGGCTGGACGAGATCAACGTCCGGTTCACCGGGGCGGTGCCCGCCGCCGTTGATGCCCTGCGCAACGGCCAAGCGGACATCATCTCGCCGCAGCCGTCCGCTGCCACCGATGCGCTGCTCACGGGCCTGTCCGGGCAGGGCATCACCGTGCAACGCTACAAGCAGGCGGGCTACGACCACCTCGACCTGAACTTCACCGGCCCCTTCAAGGACAAGGACGTCCGCGAGGCCTTCCTCAAGACGGTTCCCCGGCAGGACATCGTGGATGCCGTGAGGGGCGGCCAGGCGGTAGACAACAAACCGCTGGATTCACAGGTCTTCCTGCCCGATCAGCCCAAATACGCGGACACCGTAAAGAAGAACGGGTCGTCGGACTACGCCGAGGTGGACATCGATGCCGCCAAGGGCCTCCTGAGGGGCGCCACGCCCACTGTCCGCATCCTGTACAACCGGGATAACCCCAACCGGGCCAAGGCCTTCGCCCTGATCCGGGACTCGGCGGAACGGGCGGGCTTCCGGGTGGAAGACGGCGGCCAGGCAAGCGCCGACTGGGCCGCATCGCTCAGCCGCGGAGGCTATGACGCGGCATTGTCCGGATGGATCGGCGCGGAAGCCGGAGTCAGCCGGGTACCGCAGATCTTCCGCACCGGAGGCGGCAGCAACTTCACGGGCTATTCCGACGCCGATGCGGACAAGGTGATGGCGCAACTGGCTGTCACCACCGACCTTGGGAAACAGGACGAACTCCTCGCGGACATCGACAGGCACGTCTGGGAGGACGCCTATGGCCTGCCCCTTTACCAGACCCTGGGCACCACCGCATTCAACTCCCGGGTGGCTGGCGTGAAAACCAGCCCCGGTCCTGTGGGCGTCTGGTGGAACGTCTGGGACTGGCGTTTGGCCTAAGCCGGCAGCGCCCTCCGCTGCGGACGGATGCGCCGGAACGTGAACGATCACGGCCCCGATTCGCCGTCTGGCGTACCGACGAGTAGCATGTGACGTGCGTAACTGCCCACCACTTGCGGGGTATTTGACTGCTCCGGTCACGGTTTGGCAACGGAGTACCAGTATCCGGACTTCGTGCGGTTAGGCTAACCCGTATATGTAGGTTTCGTCACAGCACTCAGCTGTGTCCAGCCTGCGGGGAAGCACAAGATTTCCCCAATATCTCTCTCCCACAACTCATAGGAGGCGGAATGCGTTTTACGCGCACTTCCAAAGCACTGGGCATCGTGGCAATCGCCGCGCTTGCCCTGACCGGGTGCGGCGGCGGCGGCAGCACTGGCGGGTCCAGCACTGCTGCCGGCGATCCGAACAAGGTCATCACCGCTTACAGCAATGAGCCACAAAACCCGTTGCTGCCGGCGAACACCAATGAGGTCTACGGCGGCCGCGTCGTAAACCTGCTTTTCGAAGGTCTCCGCAGCTACGACGCCAATGGCAAGGCAGTGAACGCACTGGCCGATTCCATCGAGTCGTCCGACGCGCAGAACTGGACCATCAAGGTCAAGCAGGGCACGAAGTTCACCAACGGGGAAGCCATCACGGCCAAGACCTTCGTTGATTCCTGGAACTTCGCCGCGAACTCCAAGAACCTGCAGAACAACGGCTTCTTCTTCGAGTCCATCGCCGGCTACGACGACGTCTCGGCCGTGAACTCGGTGAAGGGTGCGGACGGCAAGACCACCACCACCCCGGCCCCCAAGGCGGACACGATGTCCGGACTGCAGGCAACCGATGATTCGACCATCACGGTCAAGCTCGCCCAGCCTGAGGCCGACTGGTCCTTGCGCCTTGGCTACTCCGCCTTCTACCCGCTTCCTTCCGCTGCTCTGACCGACCCCAAGACCTTCGGTGAAAACCCGGTTGGCAACGGTCCCTACAAGTTCGAAAAGCAGGGTTCCTGGGTCCACGACCAGTCCATCACCCTGGTGAAGAACGCCGACTACAAGGGCACCCGCGAGGCCAAGAACGGCGGCGTGACCTTCAAGTTCTACACCGATCCGGGCCCCGCATACACGGACCTGCAGTCGGACAACCTGGACATCACTGACGTCCTGCCGTCCAACGCGCTGAAGACCTACGTCAACGACTTCCCGGACCGCAACGCCACCAAGGCTGTTGCCACCGACTCCACCCTTAACATCCCGGGTTACAACCCGAACTTCCAGGGTGAAGCCGGCAAGCTGCGCCGCCAGGCCCTGTCCTACGCCATCAACCGCGAGGAAATCGCCAAGGTTGTCTTCAACGGCACCCGCACCCCGGCCAAGGCCTTCGCCCCGCCGGTCATCGACGGCTTCAAGGAAGGCCTCAAGGGCAGCGAAGTCCTGAACTTCGATCCCGCCAAGGCCAAGGACCTGTGGGCCCAGGCCGACAAGATCCAGCCCTACGACGCTTCCAAGCCGCTCCAGATTGCCTCCAACACTGACGGTGGCAACAAGGAATGGATCGACGCCGTTGCCAACGGCTTCAAGAACAACCTCGGCATCCAGGCTGAAATCCAGCCGTTCGCCAAGTTCGCCGAGGTCCTCAACCTGCGCAAGTCCCAGCAGCTGCCGGGCCTGACCCGCGCCGGCTGGCAGGGTGACTACCCGTCGCTCTACAACTTCCTGGGACCGGTATGGGCCACGGGCGCTTCCTCCAACTACGAGAAGTACTCCAACCCGGAGTTCGACAAGCTGCTGAAGGAAGGCCTGGCAGCCAAGAGCACGGACGAGGCCAACGCCAAGTTCAACCAGGCCCAGGAGATCCTGTTCCAGGACCTGCCCGGCCTGCCGCTCTGGGACCAGGCACGTCCGATCGTGTGGAGCAACAACATTGTGAAGGCCGAGACCGGCTGGAACGGTGAAATCCTCTACTACGGCATCACCGCCAAGTAGGCCCAGATCTAACTTGCCGAAGGCTGATGGGGGTTCCGGTTACGTCCGGGCCCCCATTGGCTTGCAAGCGGCAGGAAGGCATTCATGAACGCGTTTTTCCCCCTACCGGAAGGCAGGTGATCCTGTGATCCGGTTTATCCTGCGCCGACTCCTGCAGGTGATCCCTGTGTTCCTCGGCACGACCCTCCTGGTGTATTACATGGTGTTCGCCCTGCCCGGCGACCCCATCGCTGCGCTCTTCGGCGACCGCCAGCCCCCGCAGGCAGTCATTGACACCCTGCGCAGCCAGTACCACCTGGACCAGCCGTTCTGGGTCCAGTACGGCTTGTTCCTCAAGAACCTCTTCACCTTCAACCTGGGCAACGACTTCACCGGCCAGCCCATCGCGGCCAGCCTTGCCAGGGTCTTCCCCGTGACGGCCATGCTGGCCGTCGAGGCGTTGGCAATCCAGGCAATCTTTGGCGTCGCTTTCGGCGTTTTCGCAGGCCTGCGCCGCGGCGGCTGGTTTGACTCCACGGTCCTGGTGGCTTCGCTGGTGGTCATCGCCGTTCCCACATTTGTGTTGGGCTTCGTCTTCCAGCTCGTCTTTGGCGTAAAGCTCGGCTGGGCAAAACCCACTGTGGGCGCCAACGCCGACTGGGTCACCCTGCTGCTGCCGGCCGTGGTCCTGGGGCTCGTCTCCTTTGCCTACGTCCTCCGCCTGACGCGCGCGTCAGTGAGCGAGAACATGAACGCCGATTATGTGCGGACCGCCACCGCCAAGGGCCTCTCGCGGCCCCGGGTGGTGTTGGCGCACATCCTGCGCAACTCGCTCATCCCGGTGGTCACCTACCTCGGCGCCAACCTTGGCGGCCTGATGGGCGGTGCCATCGTCACCGAGGGCATCTTCAACGTTCCCGGCGTAGGCAACAAGCTCTACCAGGCAGTCCTCCGCAGTGAAGGCCCCACCATCGTCTCCATCGTCAGCGTGCTGGTGCTGGTGTTCGTGGTGGCCAACCTGCTTGTCGATCTCCTGTACGCCTGGCTTGACCCGAGGATCCGCTATGACCAGT
Source organism: Pseudarthrobacter sp. efr-133-R2A-89 (assembly GCF_030209315.1). Lineage (NCBI taxonomy): Bacteria > Bacillati > Actinomycetota > Actinomycetes > Micrococcales > Micrococcaceae > Pseudarthrobacter > Pseudarthrobacter sp. efr-133-R2A-89. The sequence goes on from NZ_JARVSE010000010.1 coordinate 350,788, forward strand.
AATAACAACCACTTTGTTGCACCCATCGACGAGACCCCGCTGCAGGCAACGGATGCCGTCAAGACTGACCAGGCCCCGCTCAGCCTGTGGGCAGACGCCTGGCGCAAGCTCCGCCGTCGTCCGCTCTTCATCATCTCGGCACTGTTGATCCTTGCCCTGGTGGTGATTGCGCTGTTCCCCGGCCTGTTCACGTCCACGCCCCCCAACGAGGGCTGCGAACTTGCCAATTCCGAAGGCGGCCCCACCGCCGGGCACCCGTTCGGCTTCACCTTCCAGGGCTGCGACGTCTACTCCAGGGTTATCCACGGCACGCAAGCCTCCCTTTCCGTGGGCCTGCTCTCGGTCCTGTGCGTCCTGGTCATCGGCGTAACGCTCGGCGCCCTCGCCGGCTACTACGGCGGCTGGATCGATGCCGTGCTGGCACGCCTGGGCGACATCTTCTTCGCCCTGCCGCTGGTCCTCGGTGCGCTGGTCATCACGCAGCTTCCTTTGTTCCGCGAGAACAAGAGCGTGTGGACCGTAGTCTTCGTCATATCGCTCCTCGCGTGGCCGCAAATGGCCCGTATTACCCGCGGCGCGGTCATTGAAGTACGTAACTCGGACTTCGTTACGGCGGCGCGGGCGTTGGGTGTTTCCAAGTTCGGGGCACTGATCCGCCACGTCCTGCCGAACGCCCTTGCACCGATCATCGTCCTTGCAACGCTTGAACTGGGCGTGTTCATCGTGGCGGAAGCCACCCTGTCCTTCCTGGGCATCGGCCTGCCGCAGAGCATCATGTCCTGGGGCAACGACATTGCCGGTGCGCAGGCATCGATCAGGACCCGGCCGGAAATCATGCTTTACCCGGCCGCGGCGCTGTCCATCACGGTGCTCAGCTTCATCATGCTGGGCGACGCCGTGCGCGACGCCCTCGACCCGAAGAGCCGTCAGCGATGAGAGATAAAGAGATGACAACTCCAGACGTCCGCATTGATGAGGCCGGCAGCACCGGGATCAGGCCGCTGCTCGAAATCCGCGACCTCGCCATCACCTTCAAGACCGGTGGCGGCGACGTCAAGGCCGTACGGGACGCCCACCTGACCATCATGCCCGGCGAAACCGTGGCCATCGTGGGGGAGTCCGGCTCCGGCAAGTCCACCACCGCGTTGGCGGCCATTGGCCTCCTGCCCAACAACGGCAAGGTATCCGGCGGCCAGATCCTGCTCGACGGGGAGGACATCGCCCACGCCAGCGAGCAGCGCATGATCGAACTGCGCGGCAACACCATCGGCATGGTCCCGCAGGACCCTATGTCCAACCTGAACCCGGTCTGGAAGATCGGCTACCAGGTCCGGGAAACACTGCGCGCGAACGGACGGCCCAGCGCGCCGGACGACATCGCCAAGGTGCTTTCCCAGGCCGGGCTGCCGGACGCCAAGCGCCGGGCCAACCAGTACCCGCACGAGTTCTCCGGCGGCATGCGCCAGCGTGCCCTGATCGCCATCGGCCTGTCCTGCCAGCCGCGGCTGCTGATTGCCGATGAGCCGACGTCGGCCCTTGACGTGACGGTCCAGCGGCAGATCCTGGACCACCTGGAAACCATGACCAACGAACTGGGCACCTCCGTCCTGTTGATCACCCACGACCTTGGCCTGGCAGCCGAGCGCGCGGACAAGGTCGTCGTTATGTACCAGGGCCGCGTCGTTGAAGCCGGACCGTCGCTGGAGCTGCTCCGCAACCCGCAGCACCCGTACACCAAGCGGCTCGTGGAGTCGGCCCCGTCCCTGGCCAGCCGCCGTATCCAGGTGGCGAAGGAACAGGGCGTGGAGACGACCGACCTGCTGGCGCCTGCCGCCGAAACGGCGAAGTCCGATACCTTCCTGCAGATCCAGGACCTGCGGAAGGTGTACAAGCTCCGCCAGGGGCTGGGCAAGGCGGCGGATTTCGCGGCGGTCGACGGCGTGAGCTTCGACGTCCGGCGCGGAACCACGACGGCGATCGTGGGGGAGTCGGGGTCCGGAAAGTCCACGGTAGCCAAGATGGTCCTCCAGCTCGAGAAGCCGACGGACGGCAGGATCCTGTTCGACGGCGTCGACACCTCGGCGCTGAAGCCGGCTGAACTGTTCAAGTTCCGCAGGCGGGTCCAGCCGATCTTCCAGGACCCGTATGGCTCGCTCGATCCGATGTACAACATCTACCGCACGATCGAAGAACCGTTGCGGGTCCACAAGATCGGCGACCAGGCCAGCCGGGAAAAGAAAGTCCGGACCCTGCTGGACCAGGTGGCGCTGCCCCAGTCCGCCATGCAGCGGTACCCGAACGAACTCTCCGGCGGTCAGCGTCAACGTGTTGCCATCGCCCGCGCCCTGGCGCTGGATCCCGAGGTGATCATCTGTGATGAGGCCGTGTCCGCCCTCGACGTCCTAGTGCAGGCGCAAGTCCTGAACCTGCTCGCCGACCTTCAGGCCAACCTTGGGCTGACCTACTTGTTCATCACCCACGACCTCGCCGTGGTGCGGCAGATCGCCGACCACGTGTGCGTGATGGAAAAGGGCAGGCTGGTGGAAACGGGCTCGACGGACGATGTCTTCGAGTCGCCCCAGCAGGATTACACCAAGGCGCTGCTCAACGCCATCCCCGGTGCGAAGCTGATGCTTCCGCCTGAGGTGGCGTAGGGCGCAGCCCATACAGGTGGAGCCGGGACCGTGGGTCCCGGCTCCACCTTTTTATGCCTCAGTCCTGCAGTCCGCTGATGCCGCCGGTGACCGCCGCCAGGGAACCCTGGTCAGCGGCCGATGTCCGGTCCAGTTTCAACTCCCTGAGCCGTCGCTCAAGGATCCCGCCCAGGGCAACACGGCCGGCGGCGTTCATGTGGACGGAATCAGCCAGGTCCTTGGCGAGTCCGTAGCGGGTCAGCCAATCCCCGGCGGAAACAAATGGCAGGCCGTGGGCGGCGGCCACGGACCCCACCAAGGCGTCCACTTCGCTGCGTCGGCCGCCGCCGTCGTCCGCCCCGCGTGCCAACGTTCCGATCATTGCCATCCGAGTGCCGGGGTAGCGGGTTTTGAGATCGGCGATAAGCCGCCCGGCGTTGCGGACAATCTGGGTGTTGCTTGCCCCGGTGGCCGCGTCATTGCCGCCACCCTCGATGACGATCAGCGCCGGGCTGCCTGACGGGAGCAGCCAGTCCCCGCGCTCCAGGGCGTCAACGTAGTTGCCGGTGGCACCGTTTGCCGCGACGTACCCCGTGCCGCCCCGGCCGCAAAAATACACGTCGTACCCGGCAGCGGCGAGGCCCAGGCGCGGCCAGCCGTCCAGGGGTTCAGACTGGGAATCCCCGATCAGCAGGACAGTCCTGCTGATGTCCGGTACCACCGCCTCGAGCCGTCCGTTCCCGGCATTGAGCAGCCGGGACGTGGCTGCCACGTTGGTCTTCACGGCGGCGGGGGCCTGTCCACCGGACGCTGCGGCCCGCGACAGGGAACTGACCCCATCGCCGGCAGGCGCCCCGCACCCGGCGAGCCCCAGGACAGCGGAGGCTGCCAGGAGTCCGGACGCCACGACGGTGGCGGCACGGGTGGCGCCGTTGGGCGTGATGGCCGTGGCACGGGGCATCGTGGTCTCCGACTTGCTCTGAAGGTGGGGCTCTGCTTCAGAGCAATCATGCCACGCTCCCGGAAGTACCAGTGAATTTCGTCACACTTTTGCCGCTCCTGCCCTGCCACAGTGCACCCCGCGGACCCGTGGTCCCGCCGGATTTTAGGCCAACAAATGGCTCACCGGCTAGAATAGATGCAGGCGCCCTGTGCCAAGGGCCTTGTCCGTCGTGCGTTCCAGTTGGAAATGTCGCGATACAACAGCTGACTCCACTGAATCGAGCAATTACGCATGTCTGAAACCACCACCAACACCGCGGTGGCCACTGCATCCCGCAGTGACCTCCGCAATGTCGCGATTGTGGCCCACGTTGACCACGGCAAGACCACCCTGGTCGACGCCATGCTCAAGCAGACCAACTCCTTTGCCGAGCACAACCACCTCGAAGACCGCGTGATGGACTCCGGTGACCTTGAGCGTGAAAAGGGCATCACCATCCTGGCCAAGAACACCACGGTGGCCTACAACGGTCCGTCCTCCAACGGCGAGACCATCACCATCAATGTCATCGACACCCCCGGCCACGCCGACTTCGGCGGTGAGGTCGAGCGCGGCCTGTCCATGGTCGACGGCGTCGTGCTGCTCGTGGACGCCTCCGAAGGCCCGCTGCCGCAGACCCGCTTCGTGCTGCGCAAGGCCCTCGCCGCACACCTGCCGGTGATCCTGCTGGTCAACAAGACCGACCGTCCCGACGCCCGCATCGAAGAGGTCGTGCACGAGTCCATGGACCTGCTCCTGGGCCTCGCCTCCGACCTCGCGGACGAAGTTCCGGACCTGGACCTGGATAAGATCCTCGAAGTGCCGGTCGTTTATGCCGCAGCCAAGGTTGGCCGCGCCTCGCTCGAGCAGCCCGCCGACGGTACCGCTCCGGAGAACGAGGACCTGGAGCCGCTCTTCAAGACCATCATCGAGCACATCCCGGCCCCGACCTACAACCCGGAGGGTGTGCTGCAGGCGCACGTCACCAACCTCGATGCCTCCCCGTTCCTCGGCCGCCTCGCACTGCTGCGCATTTACAACGGCACCCTTCGCAAGGGCCAGACCGTTGCTTGGGCCCGCGCCAACGGTGAGCTTAAGAACGTCAAGATCACCGAACTGCTGGCCACCAAGGCCCTGGACCGCGTGCCGGCCGAATCCGCCGGCCCCGGCGAAATTGTCGCCGTCGCCGGTATCGAAGAGATCACCATCGGCGAGACCCTGACCGACGCCGAAAACCCGCAGCCGCTGCCGCTGATCACGGTGGACGATCCCGCGATCTCCATGACGATCGGTATCAACACCTCGCCGCTGGCCGGCAAAGTCAAGGGCGCCAAGGTCACCGCGCGCCAGGTCAAGGACCGCCTGGATAAGGAACTGATCGGCAACGTCTCCATCAAGGTGCTCCCCACCGAGCGTCCCGACGCCTGGGAAGTCCAGGGCCGTGGCGAGCTGGCGCTGGCCATCCTGGTGGAGCAGATGCGCCGCGAAGGCTTCGAGCTGACCGTCGGCAAGCCGCAGGTTGTGACCAAGCTCGTGGACGGCAAGATCCACGAGCCGATGGAGCACATGACCATCGACGTGCCCGAAGAATACCTGGGTGCCGTGACGCAGCTCATGGCCGCCCGCAAGGGCCGGATGACCAACATGGCCAACCACGGCACCGGCTGGTGCCGCATGGAATTCATCGTCCCGGCCCGTGGCCTGATCGGTTTCCGCACCCGGTTCCTGACCGACACCCGCGGTGCAGGCATCGCCGCCTCCATCTCCGAAGGCTACGAGCCCTGGGCCGGTCCCATCGAGTACCGCACCAACGGCTCGATGGTCGCCGACCGCGCCGGTGTTGTGACCCCGTTCGCCATGATCAACCTGCAGGAACGCGGCTCCTTCTTCGTCAAGCCCACCTCCGAGGTGTACGAGGGCATGATCGTGGGCGAGAACTCCCGCGCCGACGACATGGACGTCAACATCACCAAGGAAAAGAAGCTCACCAACATGCGTGCCGCTTCCTCCGACACCTTCGAGAACCTGACGCCGCCGCGCGAGCTGACCCTCGAAGAGTCCCTCGAGTTCGCCCGTGAAGACGAGTGCGTCGAGGTCACCCCGGAGTCCATCCGCATCCGCAAGGTGATCCTGGACACCAACGAGCGTGCCAAGGCCAACCGCGCCCGCGCCAAGGCATAACAACGCCTGAACGCCAAGAATGCCACCGGTACTGCGCCGGTGGCATTCTGCTTTAACAACCGTGCTGCGCGGCAATCCCGCGCTTGTTGCGCAGGGTCGGCGCGTCAGCGTCCTTCAACGGGCCGGGCGCCGCGGGGGAGCGGGTGGAACCTCCTTGGCCGCCACCACGCGTTCCAGGGGGATGACGACGTCGGCCCGGCGGGTGCGGATGGTGCAGGAACCGGCGTCGCATGCCAGCAAATGGCCCAGGGCGTCCGTCAGGCCTCCGTCTATCCGGTAACGTACGACGACGCGGGTACCCGTGGCCGCAGCGGTCAGGAACCGGGCGGGCGCGGCAGCAGGCAGACTCACCAGTTCATACTAGGGTGCCGGCTAGGTTCGCGGGAACGTGCTGGGAGATAATAGGCTCAGATGTCAAGAGTCCGGCCGTGCTGCCGGATGCAAGAACCGGCGGGTCGCCGGAACCCAACGTGGAGAGGCCAGGGACGTGACGTACGTAATCGCGCAGCCGTGTGTGGATGTTAAGGACAAGGCATGCATCGAAGAATGCCCCGTGGACTGCATCTATGAGGGCGAGCGTTCGCTGTACATCCATCCGGACGAGTGTGTCGACTGTGGCGCCTGCGAACCCGTCTGCCCGGTGGAAGCCATCTACTACGAGGACGACACCCCTGATGAGTGGGCCGACTACTACAAGGCGAACGTCGAGTTCTTCGATGACCTCGGGTCCCCGGGCGGCGCGGCCAAGATCGGCAACACGGGCAAGGACCACCCGATGATCGCCGCCCTGCCGCCACAGAACCAAGACCACTGACCCGGACGAGAGCCGTGACAGCAGCAGTAAATTCGTTTGGCCTGGCCCTGCCCGACTACCCCTGGGAGGCCATGGCGCCTTATCTGGCCAAGGCGTCCAGGCACCCCGGCGGGGCTGTCAACCTGTCGATCGGCACGCCGGTGGATCCTACGCCGGCACTGGTCCAAGACGCCCTGAAGGCGGCCTCCGATGCCCCCGGCTATCCCACCGTGCACGGAACCCCGGCGCTCCGTGACGCCGTCGCCGGCTGGTTCGAACGCCGGCGCGGAGTCTCCGGCCTGGATCCCCGCAACATCATGCCCACTGTGGGTTCGAAGGAACTCGTTGCGTGGCTTCCGCTGCTGCTGGGCCTCAAGCCCGGCGACGTCGTCGTCCGTCCCAAGGTGGCGTACCCCACCTACGACATCGGCGCAACCCTTGCCGGCGTCACCTCGGTGGCGACGGACAACCTGGACGAACTCGACGACGCCACGCGCGCCCGGGTACGCCTGATCTGGGTCAATTCCCCCGGCAACCCCACCGGCAGCGTGCGGGATGCGGAGTCCCTCAGGGCGCTGGTGGTCCAGGCCCGGGAACTGGGTGCCGTGGTGGCCTCGGACGAATGCTACGCAGAGCTTGGCTGGGGGGACTGGGACGTCCAGCGCGGCGGCCGTCGCGTACCCAGCATCCTTGATCCCCGGGTGGCGGGCGGTTCGCACCAGGGGCTGCTGGCCGTGTACTCGCTGAGCAAGCAGTCCAACCTGGCCGGCTACCGGGCGGCATTCGTAGCCGGCGACCCGGACCTGATGCCCAACCTGGTCAACAGCCGCAAGCATGCGGGCATGATCGTCCCTTACCCGGTCCAGGAGGCCATGCGGGTGGCACTGGGCGACGACGTGCACGTTGAGGCGCAGAAGGACCTCTACCGCGGCCGGCGTGAACGGCTGGTGCCCGCGCTGCAGGCGTTCGGCCTGGAGATCAAGGATTCCGATGCCGGACTTTACCTCTGGTCCACTGCCGGGGAGGATACCTGGGACACGGTGGACCGCCTCGCGGACCGGGGCATCGTGGTGGGCCCAGGCGTCTTCTACGGTGATGCCGGCAACGGTTTTGTCCGTGTTGCCCTGACCGGTACGGACGAACGCATCGACGCAGCGGTGGCCAGGCTGTCAGGAGCGGGTTCCTAGCAGCACGTAATATTCTTGTGACTCGTCCCACATCCGGGGCATTTTAGGCTGTATCGGCGGGCTCCGGATTAGTGACACCCGCCAAGGAGCGGTAGTTTTTAAGTGACTATCAATGGTGGCTTTCTACAAGAAGGCAGCCCGGGTGTTGGAACCTGTCTTCTCAGGATCAGTGCGCGGCTCACCTGATGTTGGATCAAGCTTTCGACAGAGGCCCAGACGCCTCATGAAGGGGACTCCATGACTGAGACCAACAATGCTGCGACCCTGCTCCATGCAGGTGGCGAGCTGAAGCTCCCGCGCATCCAGGTTGTTGAAGGGAACGAGGGTTACGACGTCTCCAAGCTGCTGAAGCAGACCGGCGCCGTGACGTTTGATCCCGGCTTCATGAACACCGCAGCAACCACCTCGGCAATCACCTACATCGATGGCGATGCGGGCATCCTGCGCTACCGCGGATACCCCATCGAGCAGCTGGCGCAGCACTCCAGCTTCCTTGAGGTGTCCTACCTGCTGATCTACGGCAACCTGCCGACGCCCACCGAGCTGGATGAGTTCGACCAGAAGATCCGGCGCCACACCCTGCTGCACGAGGAGCTCAAGGGCTTTTTCGGCGGCTTCCCGCGTGACGCGCACCCCATGCCGGTGCTTTCTTCCGCAGTTTCCGCGCTGTCCACGTTCTACCAGGACTCGCTGGACCCGTTCAACGCCGAGCAGGTGGAGGTTTCCACCATCCGCCTGATGGCCAAGCTGCCGGTCATCGCCGCCTACGCGCACAAGAAGTCCATCGGCCAGCCCATGCTGTACCCGGACAACTCAATGAACCTCGTGGAGAACTTCCTGCGCCTCAGCTTCGGCCTGCCGGCCGAGCAGTACGAGCTGGACCCGGTCATCGTCAAGGCGCTGGACCTGCTCCTGATCCTGCACGCGGACCACGAGCAGAACTGCTCCACCTCCACGGTGCGCCTGGTGGGCTCTTCCAACGCGAACCTTTTCGCCTCTGTTTCTGCAGGCATCAACGCCCTCTTCGGCCCCGCCCACGGCGGCGCCAACGAGGCCGTCCTGAAGATGCTCCGCCAGATCCAGGCCGAGGGCCTCAAGCCCGAGGACTACATGGAAAAGGTCAAGAACAAGGAAGACGGCGTCCGCCTCATGGGCTTCGGGCACCGGGTGTACAAGAACTACGATCCGCGCGCCAAGATCGTCAAGGCCACGGCCCACGAGATCCTCACCAAGCTCGGCGGCAACGACGAGCTGCTCGAGATCGCACTCCGCCTGGAGGAGAAAGCGCTCAACGACGACTACTTCATCCAGCGCAAGCTCTACCCGAACGTGGACTTCTACACCGGCCTGATCTACAAGGCCATGGGTTTCCCGGAGAAGATGTTCACGGTCCTGTTCGCGATCGGCCGCCTGCCGGGCTGGATCGCGCAGTGGCGTGAAATGATCAGCGACCCCAACACCAAGATCGGCCGCCCGCGCCAGCTGTACATCGGTGAGCCGGAGCGTGACTACCCGGCACGCTGACCTGCTGCCGGCAACGGTTGAAGGACGACGAAACGGCCGCCCACCTTTCACAGGTGGGCGGCCGTTTCGCGTTCTGCCTCGATCGACTGCTCCGTCCTTGTCGTTTTGAGAAGTCAGAACGACAAGTACGGAGCAATCGCCGGGTTCAGCTGGCGTAGCCCTGGGGGTTGTTCTTCTGCCACCGCCAGTGGTCCTCGCACATCTGGTCCACCGTCTTGGTGGTGGACCAGCTCAAATCCGCCAGCGCGGACGTGGCGTCGGCCCAGAACGCCGGCAGGTCTCCTGCACGGCGGCCGGTGATCTCATAGGGGATGGGCTTGCCGACGGCCTTTTCGAAGGAGCGCAGGACCTCCAGGACGGAGGAGCCCTTGCCGGAGCCCAGGTTCCAGCGGAAGACTCCGGTGCGGGCGGCAATGTGGTTCAGCGCAGCCACGTGCCCTTCGGCCAGGTCGACAACGTGGATGTAGTCCCGCAGGCAGGTTCCATCCGGGGTGTCGTAGTCGCCGCCGAACACCATGAGTTTCTCGCGCCGGCCCACGGCCACTTGGGCTATGAACGGAACCAGGTTGTTGGGGATTCCCTGGGGGTCTTCGCCGATCCGGCCGGACGGGTGGGCGCCCACCGGGTTGAAGTAGCGCAGGAGTGCTATGTGCCAGCGGGTGTCCGCTGCGCCAAGGTCCGAGAGGATGTCCTCGATCTGCTCCTTGGTGCGCCCGTAGGGGTTGTTGGCGCCGATCTCCATCTTTTCCACGTACGGAATGGGGTTGTGCTCCCCGTAGACGGTGGCGGAGGAGCTGAACACGATGGACCGGACGTCGTGCCGGTCCATGACGCGGATCAGGTTCAGGGTGCCCACCAGGTTGTTGTAGTAGTAGTTCAGTGGCTCCCGGACCGACTCGCCGACGGCCTTGAGGCCCGCGAAGTGGATCACGGCGTCGATGGCGCGGCCGGCAAAGACCTTTTCGACGGCGGCTTCGTCCACCAGGTCGACGTGGTGGAACTCGGCGGCCTTGCCGCTGAGCTCGGCAACCCGCCGCAGCGACTCTTCGCTCGAGTTGACCAGGTTGTCGATGACAACCACGTCGTGGCCGGCTTCCTGCAGGGAAAGAACAGTGTGGGAACCGATGTAGCCGGTGCCACCTGTAACCAAGATTTTCATGCCTCAACGCTATCCCACGGCGGGCGCCGGCCGCCCCTGCTTTCCGGATGGCGGGCGCGATGTGACACCCGGAAAGAAGCACAAGTGTGCTAATAAGGAGGGTGCCCAAAATTGTTGATGCAGATGCCAGGCGGCAGGACGTGGTCCAGGCGGTTCTCCGGATCATCGCCGTTGACGGGCTGGAACGCGCCTCGCTGCGTGAAGTGGCTGACGAGGCAGGCCTGGCGGTCGGCTCCGTCCGGCACTACTTCGCGGGAAGTGAAGAACTCCTCGCTTTCTCGTTCGGGGCGGTGGTGGACCGCATCGTCGCACGGCTCCAGCGACTGCTGCCCGCCGTGGACGGGGCCGTGCCGGGCAGCCCGGAACACCGCTGGGCCGTTTTAACCCTGCTGGGCGGATTGCTGCCGCTGGACCAGGACAGTGCGGTAGAGGCCTGCGCCTGGCTGGCCTTCAAGAACGCGGCGCGGATCAGGCCGTTCCTGGCCGCAGTTGCGGACCGCAGCCACCGGGAGGTCGCCGCCGTCGTCGGAACCGTGGTTGCGTCGCTGTTGCCGGACGAACCGCAGGACACCCTGGTGCTGGAGGCGGAGCGGTTGTTGGCTACCTTGGACGGCCTGTGCATGCACGCTTTGCTGCAGCCGGGTTGGATGACTGCGCAAATGTGCCGCGATGTCCTTGACCGGCACCTGGACAGTCTTGCCCGGTGACGCGTACCCGGAGCATGTCCGGCACTACCGCGGATGGCCTGCGGGAATAGACTGAAAGCCGGTACGCCGGACGGCACCATGATGTCCGGCGAAGGCGGCCAGGGAAGGACTTTGAATGCACCACGCAAGCGGTTCAGGATGGCAAATCACCACGGACACGTCCGGACCGATGATGATTGCGCTCTACGTCCGGGATGCGGCGGCCCTCAACGGCGTGGGCCGTCCGGTGCTGTCCCACACGGCTCCCAAGATCAGGTCCGCCGACCACACCCACCTGACCGCGGAGGTTGGTGGACTCAGCGCCCTGAAGACCGAATGGGAGGCCTGGTGGGAACAACTGCTCAAGGCACACCCGCAGACGGCGCCCGAACTCTCTCCACCGGATTTTGAGGCCTTCGGCAATTCCCCGGCCCTGCAGCGTGTCCTGCAGGCCCACTTCGGCTCAGCCCTCACCTGGGCCAGGGAACGCAGGAGCGAGTATGCCGAGCTGGAGGGGGAGCGGGTCGCCAGCGGCACCGATCAACTGCTTGCGGAGATGGTGGATGACAGGCTGATGGAAATCGGCCGCGATTCGCGGGACTTCAGCCTGACCATCATTGAACTGCCGCTGGACGAGCAGCGGGCGTGGTACCTGGAACCGGACAAGATCATCATGAGCCGGGAACTGATGGGCCAGCCGGAGCTGTTCCGCAGCTACGTCCAGCCGGTGCTGGAAATCCTGGTCTGACCGCGCAGGCTCACCCGCCGCCGTCGCCCTGCCGCAGAGTGATGCGTACCTGGCCGGCCGGCGTGGTGGAGTCCTGCCAGCCGTCGCCGCCTGAACGCTGCCATGCCCGCCCGGCAACATCTACGCGGGTCACTGCCAGGTCCTTGGCGTTGGCCACTGCCCACTGGGCAATGGACCACGCCATCGGTCCGTCGGCTTCCACCACCAGGGTGGCGCCGTCTGCCTGGGAATCCACACTGCCGTAGGCCTGCTCCAGTTCGGCCGCCACCGCGGCCGCGTCCCCTGCAGCGGTGGCCGAGCGCAGCGTGCACTTGACCCCCTCCGGTGTCTGGCCGGTCAGGCCGGAAGCAAACGCCCGCCCCATGTCCTCGTGCTGGGCGTAGGCCTCGGGATGGGCGGAGCGCTGCACCCGCTGGGCGGCGTCGGTGATGTCGAGCGTCTCGTAGCCTGGAATCTTCACCAATGCGTCATAGAAAGCGTTCACGGCGTAGTACGGGTCCATGATCTGCGCTTCGCTGCCCCAGCCCTGGGAGGGCCGCTGCTGGAAGAGCCCCCGTGAGTCCGGGCCGGCCTGGTCCCCGTGGCCGATGTTGCGCAGCTTGGACTCCTGCATGGCAGTGGCGAGGGCGATGGTGGCAGCGCGGGCCGGCAATCCACGCCGCACCGCCACGGCGGTGATGAGGGCGGCGTTGGCCGCCTGGTCCGGCGCCAGCTCACCGGTGCGGTTGCCCGCAGAGGCGGTGCAGCGTTCCGAAACGAGGGTTTCGGAACGCTGCACGAAGTACACCGCGGTATAAACGCCGCCCACTGCCAATGCGAGGGCAAGCAGCAGCACTGCCAGGCGGCGCAGGCCGCGTCTTCGTCCCACCCGCGGATCAGTTGGCGTGCAGGGCGTCGTTCAACTCAACGGTCTGGCCGGCGCGGGGGAGCGCCTCGACGGCGCCAGTGGTGGAGTTGCGGCGGAACAGCAGGTTGGGCACGCCAGAGAGTTCAGCGGCTTTGACGATCTTGGTGGTGTCTTCGCCGACCTCGTCCTTGGGGCCGGGGATGCGTACCCGGGTGCCTGCCGTGACGTAGAGGCCGGCTTCGACGACCGAGTCATCGCCGATGCTGATACCCACGCCGGAGTTGGCGCCGAGCAGCACACGCTCGCCGATGGTGATCTTTTCCTTGCCGCCTCCGGACAAGGTGCCCATGATGGATGCGCCGCCGCCGACATCGCTGCCGTCGCCGGTCACGACGCCGGCCGAAATACGGCCTTCCACCATGGAGGTCCCCAGGGTTCCGGCGTTGAAATTGACGAAGCCCTCGTGCATGACGGTGGTGCCGGCGGCCAGGTGCGCGCCAAGGCGGACCCTGTCGGCGTCGGCAATCCGCACACCGGTGGGCACCACGTAGTCCACCATCCGCGGGAACTTGTCGATGCCGAAGACGGTGACGGCGCCGCGCCGGCGGAGCCTGGCCCGGGTCAGTTCGAAGCCTTCGACAGCGGCGGGGCCGAAGTTGGTCCACACGACGTTGGGGAGCTTGCCGAAGATGCCGTCGAGGTTGATGGTGTTGGGCTTGACCAGACGGTGCGAGAGGAGGTGCAGGCGCAGGTAGGCGTCGGCGGTGTCCGCGGGGGCTTCATCGAGGTTGATCTGGACGAACACGACCTTCTGCTCGGTACCGCGGTCCTCGTCCGCGCCGTTCTCGGCAATGCGGGTCAGGGTCTCGTCGGCGTGCTCCACCGAGCGGAGGTTGGCGGCGGCGACACCAAGCGCCGGTGCCGGGAACCAGACGTCCAGGACACTTGCATCGCCGGTGGCGATGGTGGCGACGCCAAAGCCGTGGGCGGAACGGTCATCGGTGTCAGGGGTGAGGGTTTCGGGCACGGCAGAGGAAGCGGTCTCAGTCATGTGCTCCAGTCTATCGAGGGGCGGGCAGGGGGTTCGAACTAGACTGGCTTCGTGACTGCTGAAACCGCCCCTGACTCGTCCCTGTCCATCCTTGACCTGCACCAGGACGTGGCGTTGCTGACTGCAGCTGTAATGGACATCAACAGCGTGTCCGGCAATGAGAAGCAACTGGCCGACGCTGTGGAGGCCGCACTGGCTGGGATTCCCCAGTTGAGCGTGGTGCGTGATGGCGACTCCATCATCGCCCGCACCGACCTCGGCCTGGGCGAGCGCGTCATCCTGGCCGGACACCTGGATACCGTCCCGCTGCCCCTGACCGAGGGCTCCCGCGGCACGGTCCCCTCGACGTGGGACTCCGGAGTTCCGGGTGAGGGTGTCCTCTACGGCCGTGGCGCCACCGACATGAAGGGCGGCGTGGCGGTCCAGCTGGCTTTGGCAGCAGGCTTATTCGACGGCGGCCGGCAGCCCCGGCGCGACGTCACCTTCGTCTTCTATGACCATGAAGAAGTTGAAGCGGTGAAGAGCGGCCTGGGGCGCCTGGTCCGGAACCACGGCGACCTGTTGGAGGGTGACTTCGCCATCCTTCTGGAACCGACGGACGGCACGGTGGAAGGCGGCTGCAACGGGACCAGCAGGTTCGAAGCCAGCACTGTGGGGGAGGCTGCCCACTCGGCCCGCGCATGGATGGGCAGCAACGCCATCCATGCCGCAGCGCCAATCCTGGCCCGCCTCGCCGCCTATGAGCCACGCACCGTCAACGTTGACGGCCTGGATTACCGCGAAAGCCTTAACGCTGTGAAGATCAACGGCGGTACGGCCGGCAATGTCATTCCCGACCGCTGCGTGGTGGAGATCAACTACCGGTTCGCCCCGGACAAGACCCCGGACCAGGCGGAAGCCCACGTCCGTGAGCTGCTTGCCGGCTTCGACGTGGTCCGCACCGATGCGGCCGCCGGCGCAAGGCCCGGCCTTCAGCACCCGGCGGCCGCCTCCTTCGTCGCCGCCGTGGGAGCCGAGCCCAAACCCAAATACGGGTGGACCGACGTCGCCCGCTTCAGCGAGCTGGGTATCCCGGCGGTGAACTTCGGCCCTGGCGATCCTCTGCTGGCACACAAGGACAACGAACACGTCCACGCCGACGCAATCCGCGCCTGCCTCAGCACGCTGCAGGATTGGCTCGCCGGCCCGGACGGCGGCCTCCCGTCGTAGAAGCGCCCCTGGGCGGAACGTGAAACGGGGAAGGGCCCGGAACCGCCAGGTTCCGGGCCCTTCCCCGTTGCGTTGCTGCCGTCTGGCTACACCTCGGCGGGAACTGCAGCCGCCGGTGTGACTGCTGCGCCGGGCTTGCGGGAAAGCCTGCGCTCCAGCCATTTGGCGAATGCGGCCAGGATCAGGCACATCCCCACATAGAGCACTGCGGCAACAATGGCCGCAGGGATAATTGGGGATCCATACTGGATCTGGCTGCCGAAGTACTTTGCCTGGAAGAGGATCTCGTTGTAGGTGACGATGAACCCAAGTGCGGTGTCCTTCAGGATGACCACCAGTTGGGAAATGATCACCGGAAGCATGGATCGGACGGCCTGGGGCAGCAGGATGCTGGTCATGACCTTGCTCTTGGGCAGGCCAATCGCGTATCCGGCTTCGCTCTGGCCACGGGGCAGTGACTCTATGCCGGCCCGGAAAACCTCGGCAAGGACGGAGCCGTTGTACAGCACAAGCCCGGCGACTACAGCGGTGAATGGCGTGATCCCCTGGACTCCGATGGTGGGCAGGCCATAGTAGAAGATCATCATGAGGATCAGCAGCGGAACGGCGCGGAACAACTCCGTGAAGCCGTAGCAGGGAGCACTGATCCAGCGGCGGTCGGACAACCGGCCAAAGGCCAGGAGTACGCCGAGGACCAGGCTCAGCACAGCTGCGGTGGCGAAAGCGGAGAGGGTGGCGCCGACCGATTGGGCAATGGTCTGCTGCACCAGCGGGAAGGTGAACAGCTGCCATTTCTTAGCATCGAACTGGCCGCTCTGGGCGAAACGCAAAACGACGAATCCGACGATCAGCAGTATCACCAAGGCCGTGACGACGCCCAGAATCCGGTACCGGGAGCGTGCCTTGGGGCCAGGGGCGTCAAAAAGGATTGAACTCATCGTGAGACCTTCCACTTTTGTTCAAGCTTTCGCTGCAGTGCGGAAAGGATGAAGACAAGGATGATGAACACCAGGGCCACCCAGAGCAGACCGGTCAGCGCGGGTTCACCGCGCTCGGAGAGGTTTGCGCGGATGGCGCCGGCTTCAAAGACCGAGAAGCCGGCGGCCACGGTGGTGTTCTTGAGCAAGGCGATGAACACGCTGAACATCGGCGGGATGACGGCGCGGAAAGCCTGCGGCAGGATCACGAGGGTCAGGGTTTGGGTGAACGGCAAACCGATGGCGCGGGCAGCCTCGGCCTGGCCTACGGGCACCGTGTTGATGCCGGAGCGGACCGCTTCGGCCACATAGGTGGCGGTGTAGAGGCTCAAGCCAATGATGGCGGCAGTCGTGAAGTCGATCGGAACCAGGCCCAGCTTCGGATACCCGAGGGCGAAGAAGAAGAGAACCAGCGTCAGCGGGGTGTTGCGCACCACGTTGACGTAGAGCGTTGCCGTTGCGCGCATGGCGGGAACGGGGGAGACCCGGAGCGCGGCGACGACGGTCCCGAGGACCAACGCGAAAATCGCGGAGAAGAAGAAAAGTATGAGTGTGTTCCGGAAACCCGTAATGAAGAGATCCGAATTGTTCAGCAGCGTATTCACAGAATCGTCGCTTTCGACAGTGGAAGAGGGGGCGGCTGCGTGGCCGCCCCCTCAACTTTGGTTTAGTAGTTCTCTACCTTGGGCTGTTCGACCTTCGTGCCGGACTGGCCCAGAGTCTGGTCGTAGATCTTCTGCCACACAGAGTTACCGTCGGTGAACGTCTTGTTCATGAACTGGCGCAGCGCGGTGTCGCCCTTCTTAAGGCCGACGCCGTACTTTTCAGTGGTGAACGGCTGGCCGACTACCTTCAGGCTGTCCGGTTCCTGGGCGGCGTAGCCGAGCAGGATGGCCTGGTCCGTGGTGACAGCGTCAACCTGGCCGCTCTTGAGCGCCTCGACGCACTGCGAGTAGGTATCGAACTCGGTGGTCTTGGTGTCCGGGAAGTTTGCCTTGATGTTTTGGATCGGGGTGGAACCCGTGGCCGAGCAGACGTTCTTGCCCGAGAGGTCCTTCTCGCTGTTGATGCTGGAGTTGTCCTTCTTCACCAGCAGGCCCTGCCCGGTGACGAAGTACGGTCCGGCGAAGTCGATCAGCTGCTTGCGCTTGTCCGTGATGGAGTAGGTGCCCACGTAGTAGTCGATGTCGCCGTTGGTGATGGCGGACTCACGGTTGGCGGACGGAATCGGCTTGAACTCGATCTTGTCCTTGCTCACGCCCAGGGATGCTGCCATCCACTTCGCGATTTCGATGTCGAATCCGGTGTACTCACCGGTCGCTGCGTCCTTGAAGCCGAGGCCGGGCTGGTCCTGCTTAACGCCGATGCGGACCTTGCCGCTGGACTTGATCGCGTCGTAGGTGGGGCTGCCCGTGAGAGTGACGTTGTCAGCTACCTTGTACGGAGTTTCGTCCGCGCCGGAGGAAGCGGTGCTGCCGCCACCGGAACCACCACAGGCGCTGAGGGAAAGAGCCAGCGCCGCGGTTGCTGCGACAAACAATGGCTTCTTCCGGGTAAAGAAGTTCTTCATCGGGTACCTTTCATTGGCCGGCCGCCGCGGCGGCCGGAGGGGTGCGGGGTGCTTAGTGGGTGAGGAGCTTGGACAGGAAGTCCTTGGCGCGGTCGCTCTTCGGGTTGGTGAAGAATTCCTCCGGCGCCTCGTCTTCGACAATCTGGCCGTCGGCCATGAAGACCACGCGGTCGGCAGCCTTGCGGGCGAAGCCCATCTCGTGGGTGACCACGATCATGGTCATGCCTTCCTTGGCCAGCTGCACCATGACGTCCAGGACCTCGTTGATCATTTCAGGGTCGAGAGCGGAGGTGGGCTCGTCGAACAGCATGACCTTCGGCTTCATTGCCAAGGCACGGGCAATCGCGACGCGCTGCTGCTGGCCGCCGGAAAGCTGGGCGGGAAGCTTCGGCGCCTGCTGGCCGACACCGACGCGCTCCAGCAGGGCCATGGCCTCTTTTTCAGCCTCCGCCTTGGACGCTCCCTTGACCTTGATGGGTCCAAGGGTGACGTTTTCAAGGATGGTCTTGTGGGCAAAAAGGTTGAAGGACTGGAAAACCATTCCGACGTCGGCACGGAGCTTGGCCAGCTCCTTGCCTTCTTCGGGCAGGACCTTCCCGTCGATGCTGATGGTTCCGCCCTCGATGGTCTCCAGGCGGTTGATCGCCCGGCAGAGGGTGGACTTACCGGAGCCCGAAGGTCCGATGACCACAACAACCTCGCCCTTGCGGACCTGGAGGTTGATGTCCTTCAGAACGTGCAGCTGGCCGTAATGCTTATTTACGGCGTTCAGGGAGACGAGGGCATCGCCGGGCACATGAGTAGTCATAGGAAAGAATCTAGCGAACAACGGTGGGTTATGACGCCAATCACCCCAAGTTCATGCCGATCGTGATTCAAGAGATACCTGGAGTTGGAGGTTAGCCTAGGGGAATGAGTACCAACGCTGATCCGGCCAAGACCACCCAGCCACGCCGCAAAGGGCCCCTTGAACTGCGCCGCAAGCAGGCGGCCGTGGAAATGTCCGACCAGCATCTGCTCGATACCAAAGGTCCCGGCCAATTCGTCCACACCGACCCCTGGCGGGTCCTGCGGATCCAGAGCGAATTCGTCGAAGGATTCGGTGCGCTGGCGGACATTGGAAAGGCCGTCAGCGTTTTTGGTTCAGCCCGTACCAAGCCCGGCAGCAAGTACTACGAAATGGGTGTCGAAGTGGGGCGCAAGCTCGCCGAGGCCGGCGTGGCGGTCATCACCGGCGGCGGTCCCGGATCCATGGAGGCGGCAAACCGGGGAACGGTGGAAGGCAACGGCGTCTCCGTTGGCCTGGGCATTGAGCTGCCCTTCGAGCAGGGCCTGAACCAGTGGGTGGACCTGGGCATCAACTTCCGCTATTTCTTCGCCCGCAAGACCATGTTCGTCAAGTACGCGCAGGGCTTTATCGTGCTGCCGGGCGGCCTGGGCACCCTGGATGAGCTGTTCGAAGCCATGGTCCTGGTCCAGACGCGGAAGGTGACGTCCTTCCCGATCGTGCTCCTCGGCGTCGAATTCTGGGGGCCGATGATCGAATGGATCCGGGGCACCCTGGTGGCCGAGGGAATGGTCTCGGAGAAGGACCTTGACCTGATCCAGCTCGTTGACGATCCCGCCGAAGCGGTGGACCGTGTGCTTCACGTCGCCGTGACCCCGTCCCTGAACGGTGAGCAGCGGCCGGAGTAGTACACGGACCACGGCCTGGTCCGGCTCCGAGCCGTGGGCCACGGACCGGCGGGATGGATCTGGCACGATGGGACTGTGAGTTTCTTTCTGGTATTCCTCGCCGTCGTCCTGGTGGCCGCGGTCCTGTGGGCCGGACTGGGCCGGCGCTCCCGCGGTACCGGGTTGCCTGCACTGCTGGGTGCCGGACTCGAGGACCCGCCCGCCAACCTTCCACCGGTGCTGCTGCCCGCACACGCCGGACCCGAAGACGTGGACCAATTGCGGTTCTCGCTCGGGCTGCGCGGCTACCGGATGGACCAGGTGGACCAGGTCCTGGAGGACCTGCGGGACCAACTCGCCGCCAGGGACCGGGAAGTTGCGGAGCTCCGCAGCCGGCTGGCCGCGATGGAAAGCGACGTACCGGAACAGGATTCCGACGCCGGCCCGGCCGCCCCCGCGGACACGGCACCGGCTGACCCAAGCTCCTCCGCGGACGCGGGAGCGGCCGCCCGCGGGACCGCCGTGCCGGGGACGGGCGGCCCGTGAGCACGGTGGACCGCCGCAGCCCCTTGGCGTCTGCCCACAATGCCGCACTCCGGGCTGCCTCCGCCGTCCGCGGCTGGCCGTGGTGGATCCAGACCACTGTCCTGTATGCCGCAGCCCGCCTGGTCTCGGCGTGCATCTTCATGGCCGCCGCGCTCCACCAGGGCGTCAACCCCTGGTTCCCGCCGAAGCCGGACTACTGGAATTTCATCAACATCTGGGATGCCCGCTGGTACGCCCAGGTCATCGCCAACGGCTACCCGTCCGTGCTCCCCACGGATGCCGCCGGAAACGTGCAGGAAAACACGTGGGCCTTCTACCCGCTTTTTCCCGCGCTGGCCGGCGGGCTCAGCCACCTCACCGGCATGAATTCCGCCGCCTCGCTGACCGTGATCGCCATGCTGGCCGGCTGGGGCGCCGCGTTGCTGGCCTACGTCCTGTTCCGGCAGAGGGCGGACCATGGCCAGGCGATGTGGGGCGTCGCGTTCTTTTCGACCTTTCCCGTCTCGGCCGTGCTGCAGGTGCCGTACGCCGAACCACTGTCCCTCCTGCTGCTTGCATGGGCCCTCCTGCTGGTGCTGCGCCGCCAGTACCTGTGGGCCATGCCGGTGGTGTTCGTGCTGTGCCTGTCGCGGCCCGTGGGCGTGCCCTTCGCGGCCATGGTGGGCCTGCTGCTGGTCTGGCGCGCCATGGACCGCCTCCGGGGCGGCACCGTGCCGGGAACGGAAGAAGAACCCCACTCGGTGCGGGACCTTGCCGCGCTGACCGGGCTTACCGCCGTCGCGGGTGTGTCCGCACTGGTCTGGCCTGCTGCCGCGTGGGCCGCCACGGGTGACCCCCAGGCCTACACCAAAACCGAGACGGTATGGCGGGGGCAGGACCTGGTGCCTTTCAAGCCCTGGTTCGATACCGGCGTCGAACTTTTCGGTCCCGTCCTTGGCCTGCTGGCGCCGTTGGTCTTCGTGGCGCTGTTCGGCGTGATGCTGTTCCTCCCCCCGGTAGTGCGGCTCGGAGCCGAACTCCGGCTGTGGTGCGCCTGCTACATGGGCTACCTGCTGATGTTCCTCCACCCGCAGACCAGCACGTTCAGGATGCTGCTGCCCCTGTTTCCGCTGGCCCTGGGCGCCGTCTTCCTGTCCCGGTCCCGGGCCTACCGCGGGACCGTGTTGGCCATGTTCGTACTGTTGCAGATCGTGTGGATCGTGTGGCTGTGGGCCTGGGCCCAGCTGCCTGGCGGCGGCGATTATCCGCCCTAGCAGAAGGGGCTTCCGTGCAGGTCAGGCCGGGAATGCCCGGCGCACGGAAATGTCCATCGATTAGCTACGTGCGGGTAAATCCGCGATAATAGTAAGTAAGCAAGGACACAAGCATCCAGAAAACGCGCAGCCTCGGCGGGGGAAGCACCACCCCGCCACAGCCGCTTGATCGACATGCGGACCCAGCCCGCCCGGGCTGATCAGTCCTGGAACAAAATGGAGGGGAATTCCTCATGGCGGCTATGAAACCACGTACCGGCGACGGCCCAATGGAAGTCACCAAGGAGGGCCGCAGCCTGATCATGCGCGTCCCGCTCGAAGGCGGCGGGCGCCTCGTGGTCGAGCTGAACGCTGCCGAAGCAGCCAACCTCAAGGAATGCCTGGTAGGCGTCACCGAATAGTCGTGCCGGACAGGGTCCGCGGTCTCGCGCCGCGGACCCTGTCCTGTTCCCGGCCTACTTCTTGACGGCGACCAGCAGGCCGTCGCCGGTGGGAAGCATCGCCGACGCCAGCCTTTCGTCGTCGCGGATTGCCCTCCCCACCTGGCGCAGCACCACCGTAGTGGCCTCGCGGCCGGCCGGGTTGGCCACCTTGTCCTTGTCCAGGGCGTCATTGATAATCAACAGGCCCGACCTCTTGAGGAGCCGGATGGCCTGCTCCACGTAGCCGGGCAGGCCGGGCTTGTCGGCGTCGATGAAGACCAGGTCATACGCGCCGTCCGTAAGGCGCGGCAGGACATCGCCGGCACGGCCGGAGATGGTGCGGGTGCGGTTGGCCGGGCTGCCGGACTCGGTGAACGCCTCGCGGGCCGCGCGAAGGTGTTCGACGTCCACGTCAATGGTGGTCAGGACAGCGTGCGGGCCAAGGCCCCGCAGCAGGCAGACGCCGGAGACACCGGCGCCGGTACCGATCTCGACGGCGGTCTGCGCCTTGGACGCGGCAGCAAGAACCGTCAGGACCGCGCCGACACCAGGGCTGATGGCACTCACGCCCAATTCAAATGAACGTTCCCGGGCCCGAAGCATAACCTCATCCTCAGCGGGCAGATCTTCTGCATAGGACCAGCTGCTGGACTTGTCGGCGCTCATGAATTATCGCTTTCTGGGCGTGAAGGGGGAATGTCCCCTTTAGCCTACTGTGTCCGGCCCTGCCGGCCGGGGAAGAGGGTGTTGCGCCGAAGGCTGAAGTTACCCTGCGGTCAGGAAATTCCCAGCGAAGTTTGACATGATTGGAATCCGCTCATCCAAAAGGTGACCGGCGCCGAATCAGAGATGTCAACAGTATCCGGGCGTTAGCATTCCACGAGGGGAGTGGACGATGTCATCTTCAGTTGTGGCACCTGTCCCTGCAGTCAACAATCCCGATGATGAGTGGGTCCGTCCCACCTGGGAAGAAGTGGTCACCAATCACTCCGCGAAGGTCTACCGGCTGGCCTACCGCCTGACCGGGAACAAGTTCGACGCCGAGGACCTCACCCAGGAGGTGTTCGTCCGCGTCTTCCGGTCACTGGAAAACTTCAAGCCGGGCACCCTGGACGGCTGGCTGCACCGCATCACCACCAACCTGTTTCTCGACCAGGCGCGCCGGAAGACGCGCATCCGGTTCGACGCCCTGGCGGAGGACGCGGAGTCCCGCCTGCCCGGCCGCGAACCCGGCCCCGAGCAGAGCTTCGAGTTGAACAACCTGGACCTCGATGTCCAGGCCGCCCTGGAGGAACTCCCGCCGGACTTCCGTGCCGCCGTCGTCCTCTGCGACCTCGAAGGCCTGTCCTACGACGAAGTGGCCGAGGCGCTCGGCGTCAAACTCGGCACCGTCCGTTCCCGTATCCACCGCGGACGGACCATGCTCAGGGAAAAGCTGGCACACCGTGACCCGCGCCCGCAGCAGGGACGCCGCAAGCTCTCCATTCCGCGCATCGCGGGCATCCTCTGATCGGCGCATGAAGTCCCAGTTTCCTTTCGGCGGCAAGCACCAGCGCTCCGGCAGCCACCTCGAGGCATGCCAGGAGTGTGCCGCCACTGTCCGCCGGGAACGGCAATACCTTGAGCGCCTCCGCCAAGCGCCGGTCCCGCCCGCCAGCGAGGACCTGACGGCACGGCTTCTGGCGCGCACCCACGAACTCGCGGCGCAGCCTGAAGCCCCCGTTGGCCACGCCGGAAGCCGGATGGCTGCCCGGGCCTTGGCGTTCACCGCAGGAGGGACCATGGCGGCAGCCGGCGTGCTCGCCGTGGGGGCGTTCACCGCTGCGGGGGATCCGGTGGCGGGGGAACCCTCCGGAACGGAGGCGGCGTTTTCCCACGTTTCCTCGCAGACCCCAACCGATGGCCGCCCGCTGGATACCGCCCAACTGGCCTCGCTGCGGTCCGAAGGCTGGGCGTGCCCGGAACTGCAGGCCATGGGATTCCACCTCGAAACCGCCCGGGCGGTGCTGGTGGAAGGACAACCGGCGGTGGAGCTGCACCTCACCGATGGTGCCCACCACGCCACCGTCACCGAACAGCACCCGTCCAACCCGGGTTCCGGCACCTCGCAGGCGTGGTCCATGTCCCCGGCGTCCGCGACCTACCGCACGGCCGGCCTCACCATCACCTACCGCTCGGACCTTCCCGCGGGGCAGGCCGATGACGCCCTTCCGATCCTCAAGAACGTCGCCGATGCCGCAACGGAGGGTGTTGCGGCCGCCGTTCCAGAACAGTCCGCAGGAAAGTCCGGGGAGCCGTTGGAATCACGGCTGGAGCGCGGCATCAGCAAGATCGCTGCTCTGTTCACCCCGTGACGCGGACTGTTTCCACGTTAGCTGGACGGGAATCGTCACTGGCAGCCCGGAGAGGGTAATCTTCCTAAAGTGTTTGGTATCAACGGCCCGGAATTCATCATTCTGCTGATCATCGGAGTTCTCGTGATCGGCCCCCAACGGCTGCCCGAATATACCCAGAAGCTGGCAAACCTGGTCAAGGAAGTCCGCCGTATGGCGTCCGGTGCCCGGGAGCAAATCAAGGAAGAAGTAGGCATCGACATCGACGATGTCGACTGGAAGAAGTACGATCCCCGCCAGTACGATCCCCGCCGCATCATCAAGGAAGCGCTGTTCGACGACGATACCAAGCCCGTCAGCGCGGGAGCCCCGGCCGCGGTGGCTGCGGTGTCCGGCGCGGCAGCCGTGGCCGACGCCGCCCCTGCCCGACCTGAGCGGGTTGTGGAGCGGCTCGCACCGGGCGAAACCGCTCCCTTCGACACCGAAGCCACCTAGGGCGCTCGTCAGCGGGGCTGGAGTCCCAGCTTCATCCCGGCAAGGCCCCGCGGTGTGGCGGCAAGCTGCGCAGCAATACCTGCCAACGCCACGCCTGCCGCGGATTCGGGCTTGCCGAGCACGATCGGAACGCCGGCGTCGCCGCCCTCGCGAAGTTGGATGTCCAGTGGAATCTGGCCCAACAGCGGCACCGGGACGCCGAGCGTGGAGCTGAGCCGCCCGGTGAGGACCGTCCCGCCACCGCTTCCGAACAGTTCCATCCGGCCGCCGTCGGGCATGTCCAGGTACGACATGTTCTCAATGACCCCGGCGATCTTCTGGCCCGTCTGGGTCGCGATCGCACCGGCGCGTTCGGCTACGTCCGCCGCCGCAGCCTGGGGCGTAGTCACCACCAGGATCTCGGCCTTGGGCAGCAACTGGGCCACCGAAATGGCGATGTCCCCGGTCCCCGGGGGAAGGTCCAGGAAGAGGGCGTCCAGGTCGCCGAAGTAGACGTCGGTGAGGAATTGTTCCAGGGCCCGGTGCAGCATGGGTCCCCGCCAGGCGACCGGTTTGTTGCCGGTGACGAACATGCCGATGGAGATGACCTTCACCCCGTAGGCAACCGGGGGAAGGATCATGTCATCCACCTGGGTGGGAGCCTGGGAGATGCCCATCAGTGCGGGCACGGAGAAACCGTAGACGTCCGCGTCCACGATGCCCACGCGCAGGCCCCGGGCAGCCAAGGCAGTGGCAAGGTTCACGGTCACCGAGGATTTTCCCACCCCGCCCTTGCCGCTGGCCACCGCATACACCTTGGTCAGCGACTCGGGCTGGTTGAACGGGATGGTGCGTGCGCCGCCGGGCCCGCGCAGCTTCTCCTTGAGGGCATCCCGCTGGGCCTGGTCCATGACCTTCAGGTCCACGTCGACGGCGGTGACGCCGGGGACCGCGGACAGGGCCTTGCGGGCATCGGCGGTGATGGTGTCCCGCAGCGGGCAACCCGCAATGGTGAGCAGGACAGCGACGGTGACCCGGCCGTCGTCGGACACCCGGACGGAGTCCACCATCCCCAGTTCGGTGATGGGGCGGCGGAGCTCAGGGTCGATAACGGTTGCCAGGGCTTGGGTGACGGCCTGGAGCAGCGGGGAGTTGCTGGATGGTGCCGGATCCATGGGGGCGCTCACGGGAGGGGCCTCGGCTTTCGTGCTGGTGCGGTGAAGTGCGGCCGGATGATCCGGCCTAGCGTTCGTTGGTGGAATGGCCGGGCTTGACCCGGGGGATCTGCTGGGTGCGCGGGCCACGCTGCCGGTCCCTCTGCTCACGCAGTTTGTCCTTCACCTTGTCCCGTGGTGACTCGTGGGAACCGTGGCCGGAGTCGTCGTGCGTCCGGAGTTCCTCCTGGGCTTCCAGCATGTCCTCCAGGAGCGAGCGCAACTCTGCCCTGACGTAGTCACGGGTTGCTACTTCACGCAGCGCGATCCGCAGGGAGGCCAGCTCCCGGGTGAGGTACTCGGTGTCGGACAGGTTGCGTTCAGCGCGCTGCCGGTCCTGCTGCAGCGAGACGCGGTCGCGGTCATCCTGGCGGTTCTGCGCGAGCAGCAGCAGGGGGGCCGCGTAGGAAGCCTGCAGCGACAGCATCAGGGTCAGCAGGGTGAAGCCGAGGTCCCTCGAGTCAAATTGCCACTCGACGGGCGCCCAGGTGTTCCAGCCCAACCAGAAGATGCAGAACACCGTCATGTAAACCAGGAACTGCGGCGTGCCCATGAACCGGGCGAAACCCTCGGTGGCGTGCCCGAATGCGTCCGGATCCGGCTTGAACTTGGGCAGGATCCGCTGACGGGCGCTTAGGGGTGTGTCGAGGCTGCCTTTTGCTTCAGCGTTGGCCAGGTTCCGCTGGCTGGGGTTCTTCGAGGCGCTGTTATCAGCCAATGCGGCCACCGAGCTTTCTTATCGGGGCTTCGCCATCATGGGCGCGCCAGTCGTCCGGCAACAAGTGATCCAATACGTCATCAACAGTCACCGCCCCCACAAGCCGGCCGGCGTCGTTGACCACCGGAAGCGAATTGAGGTTGTAGGTGGCCAGGGTCCGGGCCACCTCACTGATGTGGGCTTGGTCTGACAATGGCTCGAGGTTCTTGTCCACCAGGTTGCCCAGTGCCTCGAAAGGCGGGAAACGGAGGAGCTGCTGTATGTGCACCACGCCCAGGAAGCGGCCGGTGGGGGTCTCGAGTGGCGGCCGCGCGATAAAGATCGACGACGCCAGGGCGGGGGAGAGCTCCTCCCGCCGCACGTGGGCCAGGGCTTCGGCCACCGTGGCTTCCGGTGGCAGGATGACCGGCACCGGAGTCATGAGGCCGCCGGCCGTGTCCTCGTCGTATTCGAGCAGGCGGCGGACGTCCTCGGCGCCTTCGGGTTCCATCAGCTGGAGGAGTTCCTCGGCCTGGGCGGAGGGGAGTTCGCCCAGGAGGTCGGCGGCGTCGTCGGGGTCCATTTCCTCAAGGACGTCGGCGGCGCGCTGGACATCCAGCGCGGAGAGGATTTCCACCTGGTCGTCCTCGGGAAGCTCCTGGAGGACGTCGGCCAGCCGCTCGTCCTGCAGTTCGCTGGCCACCTCGAACCGGCGCTTGTCGCTCATCTCCTGCAGTGCCTCGGCAAAGTCGGCGGGCTTGAGGTCTTCGTGGTTGGCCACGAACTGCGTGGCGGCCTGCGGCTCGGTGCGTGGTCCCTGCTGGGCGTCCGCCCAGTCAATGATCAATGTTTCATTGCGGCGCAAACGGCTCAGGGGGGACAGCGAGTGGCCGCGCCGGACAAAGAGCTTGCTGACGAACCAGTCGCGGGACCGGTGCTGGTCGATCGCGATGTCCTCGATGGTGGCGTCGCCGCTGCCGTCGCGGAGGGTCACCCGCCGGTCGAACATCTCGGCTACCACCAGTGTTTCGGCACCACGCTGTTCGAACCGGCGCAGGTTGACCAGGCCGGTGCAGATAATCTGCGTCTGGTCGATTGAGGTAATGCGCGTCATGGGCACGAAGACACGCTTCTTGCCCGGCACTTCCACCACGATGCCCACCACATGTGGGGCGCCCTGGGTCCCTCTGGACAGCACAACGACATCGCGCAGCCGGCCCAGGCGGTCGCCCAGGGGGTCGAAGACATCCAGGCCCAGGAGGCGTGCCACGAAGACACGGGTAGGTGTTGTGCTCACCACTACAGGCTACCGAGTCTGCTCTCTTTTAGCTGAATTTACAGGCAGCACCCATCTTGATGGGCAAGAATGGGTGTATGTCCAACATTTTTGGTGCTCCCAAGACCGGCGGTCCCACCGGACCGGATGACGCCCGGGCCGTACCCACCGGTGACACCGTAGGGTCCTACACCTCCTACCTCGACGCCCAAAAGGCGGTTGACTACCTCGCGGACCAGCAGTTCCCGGTCCAGATGGTCTCCATCGTGGGCAACGAACTGAAGATGGTGGAGCGGGTGACGGGGCGCCTGAGCTACCCCCGGGTGGCCCTTTCCGGAGCACTGAGCGGCATGTGGTTCGGCCTCTTCGTCGGCGTCATGCTGTCCTTCTTCGCGCCTTCGCCCGGCTACTTCTCGATCATGACATCGGTGCTGATGGGTGCGGCTTTCTTCATGCTCTTCGGCATCGTCACCTACGCCATGCAGCGCGGCAAGCGGGACTTCACCTCCACCAGCCAGGTGGTGGCCACGAACTATGACGTCATTGTGGCCCCCGAGGCAGCCCATGAGGCCCGGCGCCTGCTGCAGCAGCTGCCGATGTCCCGTTCCGACGCGGCGTCCGGACACGGCCCGTATACCCAGCATGACTACTACAACCAGCCGACCCAGCAGCAGCACCAGCCGGGGCAGGAACAGAACCCGGGCCAGGGCCCGGCCAGGCCCGCAGGGTGGAACGACCCCTACGGCCAGCGGCCCACTGCTTCACCGGCACAGGACGGCCAGGGATACCCGGGCGCCGGGAACCCGCAGCAGGCCGCCGGGCAACAGTACGACGATGGTCAGCCGGCGCAGCCGGTCCGAACCGTGCGGTACCCCGACCTGCCGGACGGCCGGCCGCAGTACGGAGTCCGGCTTCCGCAAGGCCCCGCGACTGACGCCGCGCAGCCCGGCGAAGCCGCCCCGGAACACCCGCATGAGCCGGCCGCCCAATCCGCCGCGGGCCACAACCCGGAGCACAACGCAGGGCAGTACGGCCAGGATGAGGACAGCCACCGAAGCGGCAACGGACAATAGGGCTGCCGCCTCCGCAGGCACTCCGGTCTTCCTGGCGGCACGCGCAGGAAGACGGCGATACAAAAGAGCGTGGCCACCGGACCCAGTCCGGTGGCCACGCTCTTTTGTATGTGTGCCCGTGTCAGGCTTCTTCGGTCCGGTAAATGCCGGCCATCCAGGTCTCGACGTCTTCAACCTTGCGGGGCAGGGCGGCGCTGAGGTTAACGGGGCCGTCGGCGGTCATGAGGATATCGTCCTCGATCCTGACGCCGATGCCACGGTATTCCTCGGGGATCGCCAGGTCTTCCGCCTTGAAGTAGAGGCCCGGTTCAATCGTGAAGACCATGCCTTCGGTGAGGACGCCGTCCAGGTAAAGTTCCCGCTTGGCCTGGGCGCAGTCGTGCACGTCCAGGCCGAGGTGGTGGCTCGTTCCGTGCGGCATCCAGCGGCGGTGCTGTTGGCCCTCGGGGCTGACCGCTTCCTCAACGCTGACGGGCAGCAGGCCCCATTCGGCGAGGCGCTCGGCCAGGACCGTGGTTGCCGCGGTGTGGATGTCGCGGAATTTCGTCCCCGGCTGCGCGGCGGCGAAGCCCGCGTCCGCGGCGTCCAGGACTGCCTCGTACACTTTGCGCTGGACAGCGGTAAAGGTGCCATCGGCCGGAATGGTACGGGTGATGTCCGCCGTGTAGAGCGAGTCAGCCTCCACACCGGCGTCCAGGAGCAGGAGGTCGCCTGCATGGACCCGGCCGGTGTTGCGTGTCCAGTGCAGCACCGTGGCGTTGTTGCCGGAGGCCGCGATGGTGTCGTAGCCCAGTTCGTTGCCCACCTCGCGGGCGCGGGCGAAGAACGCACCCTCCACCACACGTTCGCCCCGGGCATGCGTCAATGCACGGGGGAGGGCCTTCACAACTTCCTCGAATCCCTCAACCGTTGCGGACACGGCGATCTTCATCTGCTCGATTTCCCATTCGTCCTTGAGCAGGCGCAGTTCGGAGAGCGCTTCGCTGAGCTTCTCGTCCAGGGCGTCCAGGGCCTCAAGGTCCAGGTTCTCCGGATCCTTTGCCGTGTTGTACCGGGCCGTATCCACCAGGGCGTCGATGTTTTCGTCCACCTTGCGGACCAGGCGGATGGAGATTCCGCCGATCTCGGGAGCGCCGACATCCTTGGTGATGGCTGTTTCGAGCTGGTCGATGTGCGCGGTGGGCAGCCCCAGGCGGGCCTGGAACTCCTCGAGGGTGGGTCGTGCCCCGATCCAGAACTCGCCGGAGCGGGAATCGGCGTAGAACTGTTCGGTGTCCCTGCCTGCCAACGGCCGGAAGTACAGGGTGGCGCGGTGGTTGCCGCCGTCGTCGCCGTTTCCATCCTCCACCGGGTCCAGGATCAGGACAGCGTCCGGCTCGTGGTCCAGGCCGAGGCCGGTCAGGTGGGCGAAGCCGGAGTGCGGGCGGAAGCGGTAGTCGCAGTCGTTGGAGCGGACCTTGGGCGGTCCGGCGGGAATGACCAGCCGTTCGCCCTTGAAGAGGGCGGAGATTGCCTTGCGCCGGGTTGCGGCGTAGCCGGCGACGGCGTCGCGCTGGGGGAGTTCCTGGCTGGACGGCGCCCAGTTGCTGGCCATGAAGGCCTTGAAAGCGTTGGAACTGGGCCGCTGCGAGCGGTTGTTGACGCGCTCCTCCAGCGGCTGGGAAGCAGAGTTTTGGGTGTTATCGGCATCGTTCACGGCACCATCGTCTCACCAGCGTCGCGGCTAAGCGAACAGGCTCCGGTGCCGGAGGGGCGGGGTCCACTAGTCTGGACAAGTGAGGATTGACCTGCATGCCCACTCCAACGTCTCCGATGGGACAGAGCCGCCCGCCGACGTCATGGCTTCCGCCGCGCGTGCGGGCCTGGACGTGGTGGCCTTGACCGACCATGATTCCACCGCGGGTTGGACCGAGGCGGCCGCTGCCGCCGTCACGCACGGCGTGGCGTTGGTTCCCGGCATGGAAGTCTCCTGCCGGACCGCGGAAGGCATCAGCGTCCACCTGCTGAGCTACCTGCACGACCCCACCCATCCAGGCCTGCTGGAGGAGATCACCAAGGCCAAGGACTCCCGCCTGACCCGGGCCGAACGGATGGTCACCATCCTGGCCGAAGACTATCCCCTGACATGGGACGACGTGATCCACCATGTGGCCCCCGGCGCCACCCTGGGCCGGCCTCACATCGCTGATGCCCTGGTGGCTGCAGGGGTGGTGGAAGACCGTTCCGAGGCGTTCGCTTCCATCCTCACCTCCCGGTCCCGCTACTTCATCCCGCACTACGCACCGGACCCGGCCACCGCCGTCGAACTTGTCCGTGCCGCGGGCGGCGTGCCGGTATTTGCCCACCCGGTGGCGTCTGCACGGGGCCGGATCGTGGGGGAGCGGACCTACCGGGAGATGATCGACGCCGGACTGGCGGGATTGGAGATCGACCACCGGGACAATCCGGAAGAGGGCCGGGCGTTTTTGCGCAAGCTTGCCGCCAAGCACGGCCTGCTGGTCACCGGCTCCTCCGACTACCACGGTACGGGCAAGCCCAATCTGCTCGGCGAGAACGTCACTGCCCCCCGGATGCTCGCGCGGATCGAGGAACTGGGCACGGGGGCCGCGGTCATCCGCCCCTGATCAAGGGGGCGCGTCAGGTGGGCTGGTACACGGCCATGGTGGCGTGCGCACCGAGTCTTTTGGCCATGATGTCGATCGCGGGCTGATTCTGGTCCACGCACACGAACTTCCGGCCGAGCTTGGCCGCCACGGCGCCCAGGGTGCCGGAGCCTGCGAAAAAGTCCAGGCACCAGTCGCCGGGGCGGGACGAGGCGGCCACAATCCGGCGGACCAGCCCTTCCGGCTTCTGGGTGGGGTACCCGGTCTTTTCCTTGCCGGTGGGGGAGACGATGGTGTGCCACCAGACGTCCGTAGGCAGCTTGCCCAGTTCGCGCTTGGCCGGCGTCACCAGCCCGGGGGCCATGTAGGGTTCACGATCCACCTCGGCGTTGTCGAAGTGGTATTTGGCCGGGTTCTTCACGTACACCAGGATGTTGTCGTGCTTGGTGGGCCACCGGTTCCTGGCCCGGGCGCCGTAGTCGTAGGCCCAAATGATCTCGTTGAGGAAGCATGCCCGGCCGAAGATGGCGTCCAGCATCACCTTGGCGTAATGCACTTCCCGGTAGTCCAGGTGCAGGTACAGGGTGCCGTCATCGGCCAGCAGGCGCCACGCCTCCACCAGCCGCGGTTCCAAGAAGGACCAATAGTCGCTGAACGCGTCGTCGTAGCGATGCAGGGCGCCCTTGATGGTGTCGTAGGAACGGCCCTTGAAGCCCACCCGGTCCCCGCTGCCTTCGGCGTTGGCCACCATCCGGGTTTCCTGCCGCTGCTGCGGACGGCCGGTGTTGAAGGGCGGATCCACATAGATCAGCGTGAAGGCGCCGTCCGGCAGTGTTGGGAGGTACTCCGCGTTGTCCGCGTGAACCACCAGGCTGCCGCCGTCCGGCGCCCAAACAGTGTCTGTCATCGACGCAGTTAGCCCTCGGAGCTGCCGGGCTGTCCGCCCTTGTCCGCGGCGGCAACCACTTCGCCGTTGCGGCGGCGGGTGCGCGTCCGGGGACGGCGGGTGCGCGAGGACTGGTCGCCGTCGGCCGCGGGGGCGGCTGCGTCGGCGGCAGGGGCGGCGGAGTCGGAGGTACGACGACGGCGCTCACCGGAGCGGGCGGAGTCCCGGCCGCCGGCCTTTCCGCCGTCGTCCTTTCCACGTCCCCGGCCGTCGCGGTCGCGGGAACGGGAGGCGTCCCGGCCGCCGCGGCTGTTCTTCTTGCCGGTTTCACCCAAGTCCTCAAGCACCTCGGCGTCAACGCCGGCCAAGGTCCGCTTGTCGCGCGGAAGGCGTCCCTTGGTGCCCTCGGGGATGTCGAGGTCGCTGTAGAGGTGCGGTGAGGAGGAGTAGGTTTCCACGGGCTCGGGGACGCTCAGGCCCAAGGCCTTGTTGATCAGCGCCCAGCGCGGCATGTCATCCCAGTCGACGAACGTGACCGCAGTGCCCTTGTTGCCGGCGCGGCCGGTGCGGCCCACCCGGTGCAGGTAGATCTTTTCGTCCTCGACGCACTGGTAGTTGATCACGTGGGTGACATCGTCCACGTCGATGCCGCGGGCAGCGACGTCCGTTGCCACCAGCACGTCCACTTTGTTGTTGCGGAACGCGCGGAGCGCCTGCTCACGTGCGCCCTGGCCCAGGTCGCCGTGGATGGCTGCCGCGGCGAAACCGCGGTCCACCAGTTCCTCGGCCACCTTGGCGGCGGTGCGCTTGGTCTTGGTGAAGATGATGGTCCGGCCACGGCCCCGGGCCTGCAGGATGCGCGCCACCACCTCGGTCTTGTCCATGCTGTGTGCACGGTAGATGAGCTGGCGGATGTCGCGCTTGGTGAGGCCTTCATCATCCGGATCGGCTGCCCTGATGTGGGTGGGCTGGGTCATGTAGCGGCGCGCCATCGCGATGACGGGGCCGGGCATGGTTGCCGAGAACAGGAGCGTCTGGCGGACAGCCGGGGTTCCGGCGATGAGGGTCTCAACGTCCGGCAGGAAGCCAAGGTCCAGCATTTCGTCGGCTTCGTCGAGGACCACGAGCTTGACGTTCTTCAGGCTCAGGTGCTTCTGCTTGTACAGGTCGATCAGGCGGCCCGGGGTGCCCACTACTACTTCGACGCCCTGCTGGAGTGCTTCAACCTGGGGCTCGTAGGCGCGGCCACCGTAGATGGTGGTGATCCTGGCGTTGCGCTTGCGGGAGGCCGTCTGGAGGTCGTTGGCCACCTGCACCGCCAACTCGCGGGTGGGGACGATGACCAAGGCCTGCGGGGCGCCCGGGACGGCCAAATTGGCGTAGCCGGGGTCGTCCTGTCCGATGACCCGCTGCAGCGCCGGGATGCCGAAGCCCAGGGTCTTGCCGGTACCGGTCTTGGCCTGGCCAATGATGTCGTGGCCTGCCAGTGCCACCGGCAGGGTCATGGCCTGGATGGGGAAGGGGTGCGTGATCCCGGCGTCGGCCAGGGATTCGACGATGTCCGCGCGGACGTTGTAGTCGGCAAAGGACTTCTCCGCGATCTCGTGCGGCGTCTCGTCCGAGATGATGGTCTCTTCCGGCTCGATGGTCTCGGTGCCGGACGCATCGGTCAGGAGCTGGTGGGTATGCAATTCACTCACGGGGAGTTTCCTTATTCATTTGGGCAATGGCGCTGCCTGCTCAACGGGCCGGCCAGTCCTGGCCGTTCCGGAGCACGCTCGGGCGCGCAAGCTAATCCAGTGGAAGCCGATCGCGGGCTATCTAATGCTGGCACTGGTGACCAACGGGCAAATCTCAAGATCGCGTAGGGGCGGGCTTGTTGGTTTCAAATCAAGGAAATCAACGACCGGGCATCCAGTTCTACCTTCCCAGTCTAGCCGTACAGGGGCGAAATCCCCGTGTTGCCCCTTCCTGCCGCGTCCGCCGGGCCCTATGGAACCAGCTCGAAGTGGATCTGCCGGGTGGTGATGTCGGAGGACAGCAGCCGGACGCGCACCTTGGTACCGGAGGTCAGCTCGCCGGCGCAGCGTGCCGTGACCGCCGGTTCGGCGATCTGGATGATCCCGGAGCTGCCGTTCCCGTTGCCGTTTTTCGCGGACCCGTTGCCGTTCCCGTTCTTGGCCGATCCGTTGCCGTTCCCGTTCTGGGGTTTGGACCCGGAAATCACGATCGCGTCGAATTCCTGGCCGATGTGGTTCAACAGCAATGCCGCCTCCACCGTGTCCAGCGCCATCCGCTCCATCCGCGACGCCAGCTGGTCGGAACCGGCCATGATTCCCGGCAGCAGCGGCAGCGCCTCCCGTGCCCAGCCCGGAACGCCACCGCCGTTGCTGAGGGCCTCGCAGATTACCAGCACGAAGCGGTCCACCAGCCGGCGCAGCGGGGCAGTGGTGTGGGCGTAGGCGGCGCCAATGGCGGACTGGATGCCGTCGTCCGGGACTGTCCCGTCAAACGCCGTATAGGACGCACCCCGGAACAGCATCCCGGCCGAATGCATGATGGCCAACTGGCGCGGATCGGTGGGGTCCAGCGACCGCAGGTACTCGCCGTAGCTGACTTCCCCGTCCCACGGCCTGCCCAGCACCTCGGTCTGCAGCCGGAAATGCCTCAGCGACCGCTCATCCGGGGCCGGCATGGTGCGCAGGATGCCCACCTTGCCGTCCAGCATGAGCTGGGCGGCCGCCATCCCCGTCATCAGCGAAATCTGCGCGTTCCAGTCCTCCACGGGAAGCTGCGGGGCGGCGTCGATCCGGTAGCCGCCGTCGGGCAGTTGAACGATCTCCTGCTCCGGCATGTTGAGGCTGGCGCCCCCGCGCGCCCGCTCCAGCGCCACCCGTTTCAGCCCCACTTCCCGCAGCAGTTCCAGCACGGGGGGAGCGGCGCCGGCGTCGAGGGCGGCTTGTGCACCCTTGTAGCTGAGCTTGTCGCGGCTGCGGATCCGCGCCCGCCTGACGCCCACGGAGATCACCGCTGCGTCGGCGTCGAGCGTGAACTCCCAGACGAAAGCCGAACACTCCTGGCCCGGCAGCAGGCTCCCGGCCCCTTCGCTGATGACCTCCGGGTGAAGCGGGATCCGGCCGTCGGGAGCGTAGAACGTCTGTCCGCGGCGCCGGGTCTCAGCATCCAGCGGACCACCCGGTGCAACAAAGGCAGGAACGTCGGCGATCGCGTACAGCACCCGGTAGCCGCTCCCGTCCGGCTCGATGAACACCGCTTGGTCCAGGTCGGTGGACGATGCGGGGTCGATGGTCACGAACGCGACCGCGGTCAGGTCATAGGACGGCAGCTTCAGGGCCGCCACGGCGGCGCGGGCGTCCTCCACTGCCGCTGCCGGATAAGGCCCCGGCAGTTCGAGTTCGGTCCGCAACGCGCCCAGTGCCTCTTCCAGGGCGTTCCGATGGTCGCGGACATTGGGAGCCAACCGATGATGTGACACAAAAGTCAGCGTAACTCCAAGTCCTGGGTTTACGCAGGCCCGGGGCCGGCAGCGTCCAGCGCGTCGAGCAGGGAGGCTGCAGCGGCCGCGGGATCCGCCGCCTCGGTGATGGCACGGACCACCACGATCCTCCGTGCACCTGCCTCCGCCACCTGGTGCACGTTCCCGTGGTCGATGCCCCCGATGGCAAACCACGGCACCGGGCTGGGTACCTCCGCGGCGGCCTTGGCGGCGTACTTCACCAGGTCCAGCCCGACGGCGGTCCGGCCGGGTTTGGTGGGCGTGGCCCAGACAGGTCCCACGCAGAAGTAGTCCAGGTGGGAAGGCCCGGCCGCGGCGGAGAGGGCGGCATCCACCTGGTCCGGGCTGTGGCTGGACAGCCCGATGGCCGCATTACCGTTGACCAGCGTCCGGGCCGCAGCCAACGGGAGGTCCTTTTGGCCGATGTGGAACACCGGTGCGCCGGAAAGCACCGCGATGTCAGCCCGGTCGTTGACGGCCCACAGCCGCCCGTGGCGCACCGCCGTCTCCTTCAAGACCGCCAGCAGGTCCAATTCCTCGGCGGCCTCGATGTTCTTGTCGCGCAACTGGATGATGTCCACGCCCCCGGCGAACGCGGCATCCACGAACCGGGCAAAGTCGCCGCGGTCCCGGCGCGCATCCGTGCAGAGGTACAGTCTGGCCGCCCCGAGGGCAGGAAAGGAGGAGGGGGACATATTCATGCCTGCCAGCCTAGTTCCTCTAAACTGGGCTGGTACTGCGGGAGCCCGCGGCAGCTGTCACAAAGCGCCGGGCTGAGAGGGCGTCAGAGCCGACCGCTTGACCTGATCCGGCTAATACCGGCGTAGGGAAGGAACCACACCATGACCAGCACCAGGAACTGCCTGCCCGGGCCTGGCGACGACGCCATCCGGGCCGACGTCGCCGTCATCGGCGCGGGAGTGGTGGGACACGGAATCGCCTGGGAGATCCAGCGCTCCGGCCGTTCCGTCGCGCTCATCGATGACGCGCCCGGCGCCGGCGCCAGCTGGGCCGCTGCCGGCATGCTGGCCCCCGTCAGCGAGCTGCACTACCAGGAAGAGGACCTCCTGGAGCTCATGCTCGACGCATCCTCCCGCTGGCCCGGCTTCGCTGCCGGCGTCGCCGCGGCTGCCGGAGCCGGGACCGGCTACCTGACGACCCCCACCCTCGCTGTCGGTGTCGACGCTGCCGACCGGCGGACGCTGATGGACCTGCGCGCAGTGCAGCAGGCCAGCGGCTTGGAGGTGGCACCGTTGACCGTGCGTGAAGCCCGCAGCCGCGAACCCCTGCTGAGCCCCGGGATTTCATGCGCGCTGGACACCCCGGCCGACCACCAGGTGGACCCGAGGAAGCTGATAGCGTCCGTGCGGCTGGCCCTGGCGGGCGCGGCACGGGAAACCCCGACGTTGGCGGTTGCCGGTGCCACGGAAGGCTTTGCCGTGCCGGAGCGGGCGGCCGGACTGCTGTGGAAGGACGGGACGGTGGCCGGCGTCCGCTTGGGGAGCGGCAGATCAGTCCTGGCCAAGGAAACAGTCGTGGCCAACGGCCTGCACGCGCCGTCCCTTGATGGCTTGCCCCAAGGCCTGGAACTGCCCCTGCGGCCGGTGCATGGGGACATCCTCCGGCTTTCCGTGCCGCAGCACCTCCGCCCGCTGGTGACCGCCACGGTGCGCGGACTGGTTCACGGGATCCCGGTGTACATCGTCCCCCGGGAGGATGGCACGGTAGTCATCGGGGCCTCCCAGCGGGAGGACGCGCTTTCCGACGCCGTGAGCGCCGGCAGCGTGTACCAGCTGCTCCGGGACGCCCAGGCGCTGGTGCCCGCCGTCGCCGAACTTGAACTCCTGGAATGCACCGCCCGGGCGCGCCCCGGAACCCCCGACAATGCACCCTTGCTGGGCCGGGTCGCGGCCTCCTTGGGATCCGGGGGCCCAGCGGACGGGCACGTGCTGGGGCTGATCATCGCGACCGGTTTCTTCCGGCACGGGGTGCTGCTCACGCCCGCCGCCGCCGCCGTCTGCACAGCACTCCTGGACGGGGCCGCCGATCCCCGCTGGGCGCCGTTCAGCCCGGACCGTTTTTCCGGGTCGGCCGTGACCGTCCCCAGCCCCCACATGAAGGAGACAGCGTGAACATCACCCTCAACGGAAACCCGCACACGGTGGCCGACGGCGCCTCCATCACCACGCTCGTCAGCCAGGTCACCGGGCGGCCGCTGGCCCCCAACGGCCAGGCGACGGACGGCAGGAAACTGGGCGTCGCCGTCGCCCACAACGCCCAGGTGGTGCCGCGCAGCCAATGGTTCGGTACCGCGCTCGCCGACGGCGACGACATCGAACTCGTCACCGCAGTACAAGGAGGCTGACACCATGACCGAAACCGGCACCATCAACACTGCAAGCCAAGCCGCAGGGGACACCCTGGTGATCGACGGCGTCGCCCTGGCATCCCGGCTCATCATGGGCACCGGCGGTGCGCCCAGCCTGGACGGACTGGGCGCCGCGCTCCTGGCCTCCGGCACGGCACTGACCACGGTGGCCATGCGGCGCTACTCACCCGCGGAAACCGGCTCGCTGTTCCAGCTGCTGGTGGACCACGGGATCAAAGTCCTGCCCAACACCGCCGGCTGCTTCACCGCCCGGGACGCTGTCCTTACCGCGGAACTGGCCCGGGAAGCCCTCGAAACCGACTGGGTGAAGCTG
This sequence comes from Pseudarthrobacter sp. efr-133-R2A-89, assembly GCF_030209315.1. NCBI lineage: Bacteria > Bacillati > Actinomycetota > Actinomycetes > Micrococcales > Micrococcaceae > Pseudarthrobacter > Pseudarthrobacter sp. efr-133-R2A-89. The sequence goes on from NZ_JARVSE010000010.1 coordinate 389,005, forward strand.
GAAGTCATCGCCGACGAACAGACCCTGCTGCCGGACGCCGTGGAACTCGTTGAGGCCACCGAGCAACTGGTCAACCGCGGCTTCAAGGTCTTTGCCTACACCAACGACGATCCCGTGCTGGCGCTGCGGCTGGAAAATCTTGGCGCCACCGCCGTGATGCCGCTCGGCGCACCGATCGGCACCGGCCTGGGCATCCTGAACCCGCACAACATCGAACTCATCGTCTCCCGGGCCTCGGTCCCAGTGGTCCTGGATGCGGGCATCGGTACGGCCTCCGACGCCGCCTTGGCCATGGAGCTGGGCTGCGACGCCGTCCTGCTGGCCACAGCCGTGACGCGGGCGCAGAATCCGGCGCTGATGGGCGAAGCGTTCAAGCACGCCGTGATTTCCGGCAGGTTGGCGAGGGCCGCCGGACGGATCCCGCGCCGGGAACACGCCCTGGCATCATCGGCGATGGAGGGCCGGGCCGAGTTCCTCTAGCCGCTAAAAAGCTGTGGCCACCACCCGTGCGGGTGGTGGCCACAGCTTTATCCAGGATTGGTTCAGCTCCGCAGGACCGCGTTCAGCCGCTCCGTGTCATGGCGTGTCCGGGTGCGGCCAAGGTAGACGACGGCGGCAATGGCCGCGGCGGTGCCGAGGACGATGGGCAGCACCCAGGGGAGCCACGTCAAACCCGGAAGATAGCCGAAACCTGCCGTCATGAGGATGATCCACGCCATCGCCGCGACGCCCACGGCGATCCCGGCGGGCACGCCCGCGCCGTAACGGGAATGGCGTTTGTCATTGGCCCAAACGATAAACCCGGCGGCGAGCGTGGCCAGCACGACGATGGTCAGCGAGAGCATGGATCTCCTTGGAAAGTTCTGTCAGCCTAGAACTGGCCGAAACCTACGCGGCGGACCTCTTCAGCGCCGATTTCCACATAGGCCAGCGCGCTGCCGGGAACAATGATCAGGCGTCCCTTGTCATCCTTCAGGCGCAACTGGGTGCCGTCGTTGATGGCTTCACCAACAGTCTTGGCCACCGTCTCAGCATCCTGGTCTGACTCGAGCACGATTTCGCGGCCAACGTTTTGAACGCCGATCTTAATTTCCAAGGGGGCCTCCCAGCCTGGTTCGTCGATGATGTCTTATTTGTAGTCTAGGACTCTTTGGGGAAGCGAGAGATTCCGCGCCAAGCTAAACGGTAGATGAGGTCGCTGGCCACGTTGAGGTCCAGGTTGCCGTCCGTTTCCAGCCAATACCGGGCGCTGACCTGCGCCATCCCGGCGAGGCCGCGGCCCAGGAGTTCCGCCTCTAGGTGGGGGAGCTTGGTGTCCTCGGCAATGACCCGGGCGATGGCGTCTGCGAAGGTCCGATTAAAGGTCTCCAGCCTGGAGCTGACATCGGGATCGTTGATCAGGTCCGATTCGAACACCAGGCGGTGAGCCTGGTCGTCGTTGGCGATGAAGTGGAAGTAGGCGCGCATGACGGCCTGCACGCGCTCGTCGTTATCGGTGGTGGAGTTCAACGCCCCCAGCATCAGCTCTGTCAGCGATGTCAGATGGCTCTCCAGCAGGGCCAGGTACAGCTCACGCTTGGACGGGAAGTGCTGGTACAGGACGGGCTTGCTCACGTGGGCAGTCTCTGCAATTTCGTCCATCGCGGCCCCGTGGTAGCCATTCGCAACGAAGACTTCCTGGGCGGCGGCAAGCAACTGCGCACGGCGTTCGTCCCGGGGCAGCCGGGCGGACCGTTGGCCTGCGGGGCGGGAGGGAGTTTGCGGTTCGGCCGCGGGCGGGCGGTCAGCCCGTGCTTCAGGGACCACAGTTGTCCTTCTTTCCATTGCAGTTACATTCACTTTACTGCGGGGTAATATGACCCGGCGGTATCCCGGGGCATACATTGAAGTATGGCTTCGACGTTCACCGCAAATGTTTCAACCCATTCGCTGGATCCGCTGGTGGAACCGGCGGCCGCCCTGACGTCCGCCGAGGTGGAACGCTACTCCCGGCACCTGATCATTCCCGAGATCGGCGCACTGGGGCAGCGGCGGCTCAAGAACGCGAAAGTGCTGGTCATCGGAGCCGGCGGCCTCGGTTCACCAGCACTGCTCTACCTCGCCGCGGCAGGGGTGGGGACGCTGGGCATCATCGACGACGACGTGGTGGACCTGAGTAACCTGCAGCGCCAGGTCATCCATGGTGTGCAGGATGTGGGAAGGCCCAAGATCGAGTCGGCCCGCGATGCCATCGCCGCCCTAAACCCGCTGGTGGATGTCCGCCTCCACAACGTGCGCCTGGATTCGGGCAACGCGCTTGAACTGTTTGCGGAGTACGACCTGATCCTGGACGGCGCTGACAACTTCGCCACCAGGTATTTGGTGAACGATGCCGCCGCCATCCTGGGCAAACCCTACGTCTGGGGCTCCATCTTCCGTTTCGACGGACAAGTGAGTGTCTTCTGGGAGAAGCACGGCCCCACGTACCGGGACCTCTACCCCGAGGCCCCTCCCGCCGGTTCCGTGCCGTCCTGCGGCGAGGGCGGCGTCTTCGGCATGCTGTGCGCCGCCGTGGGCTCGCTGATGGTCACCGAGGCAGTGAAGCTGATTACCGGCGTCGGCCGCTCCCTGCTGGGCCGCGTGGCGCTGTTCGATGCCCTCGGCGGCAGTTGGCGGGAAATCCGGGTCTCCAAGGACCCCGCGGCGGAATCCATCACCGAACTCACGGACTATGAGGCGTTTTGCGGGATTGCCCCGGAGTCCACTACGGACACGGAACACACCATCACCGCCACCCAGCTGGCCACCATGCTCGCGTCGCGGAAAGCCGGGCTCAAGGACTTCGAACTGGTGGACGTGCGGGAGGCCGGCGAGTATGACATTGTCCGGATCGACGGGGCCAAACTGATTCCGCAGGGACGGATCCTGGCAGGGGAGGCGTGGGGCGAGCTTCCGCAGGACCGGGACATCGTGTTCCACTGCAAGGCCGGGACGCGCTCCGCGAACGTCCTCGCGGCAGCCCGCCAGGCAGGCTACCAGCGTGTCAGCCACCTCGACGGCGGAATCCTGGCCTGGGTGCGCGAGGTGGAACCCGACAAGCCGGTCTACTGACGGAAACGCCCGCTCACCTTTGACATCAATTTCCCCAACGCCCGCTCACTTTTGACAGCTTCCAAACCAACGCCCGCTCACTTTCTTGAAGGAAGTGAGCGGGCGTTGCGTCAATTGAAGTAGGAAGTGAGCGGGCGTTGCCTCAAATGTGGCAGGAAGTGAGCGGGCGTTGCTGACGGGATGTCAGGCGGTTTCGCGGCCTGTGTGGTCTACCGGGCATTCGGGCTCCGCGGCTGCGGCCGCCGGCGCGACACCCGGCTGCTCGACGGTGATGCCGTAGAGGGCTTCCAAAGCGGCCACGTAGTCATCCTGCTGCCCGTTGGCGGCAAGTTCGCGGGCCCGGACGGTGGGAACGTGCAGCAGCTGCTTGACCATCCGGCGGAGCGCGAATTCGACTTCTTCCGCGGCGGCGGTGCAGCCGTGGCGGGCCCGGACCTTTTCCATCTCCGCGTCCAGCACGTTCATGGTGTGCCGGCGCAGGGCGACAATGGCGGAGTCAACCGAGCGGGCTTCCCGTTCCTGTTCGAACGCCTTGGCGGCGCCGTTGACGATGCCGCTTGCCTGGGTCAGCGATTCGGCCTGCTCCTGCGGGGCAGCGAGGCGCACCGATTCCAGGGTGAGCAGCTCCACGCCGTCCAGCTCGCCGACGGCGGGGTCGAAGTCGTGCGTGAGGGCAAGGTCGATGGCGATCAACGGCTGTGCGGAATCCGCGCGGACCTGGGCCAGTTCATCGGCTTCCACCCGGGTGTCCGAACCGCTGCAGCCAATCATGACGTCAGCCGCAGCAACCGCCGGACGGAGGGATTCGACGTCCAGTGCCGTGCCGCCGCGTGTTGCCACGAATCCTTCGGCCCGCCCCGAAGACGAGTAGACGCTGATGTCCGTGCAGCCGCGTTCGCGGAGGAGGGCCATGGTGGCGCCTGCGTAAGCACCGGTTCCGAAGAGCACTACCTTTTTGGCGGACCAGTCGGGACTTTCGGAGAGGTCGGTGGCAAGGTCCAGCGCCACCGAGACAATGGAGAGGCCGCGGGAACCCAAAGCAGTCTGGGCGCCAACGTCCTTGGCGGTCTTGGACGCGGCCTGGAAGAGCCGGACCAGGCCGGCGCTGGCGGTGCCGTCATGCTGGGCGGTAATCAGTGCCCGCCGTACCTGCCCGGCGATTTCGCGTTCACCGACGACGGCGGAGTCGAGCCCGGCGCTCACGGCGAACAGGTGCTGGGTCACCTCGGGCCCGGTGCGGGTATTGAACGAACGCGAAACCAGGGGTTCAGCCAGGCCGCTGGCCTCGCTGATGCGGGCGACGAGGGCGGCGCGGGCAGCCTCGACGTCGGCAGCGTTGGGGGCTTCACCGTAGATTTCGAAGCGGTTGCAGGTGGCCAGGACCACGGCGCCGGCCACGGCGGGGGATTCGATGAGGGTGGACGCGGCAATCCCTGAGGAACCGTTGCTCAGCTGAGCGACGGTTTCAAGATCGATGTCGGCGTGTGTAGCCACCAATGAGAAAAGAACCACAGCAGACCAATCATAGCTTTTTCGTTGCCCGGTAGAACAACCGCCGGAAAGGATAGTCGCCACACCCTGCGGTGATCCCGGACACCTTCCCGTCGCGAGGGCCGCACGGCGACAGGTTGTCGTTATCTTTTGCGGCTCTTTTTGGGCACAATCAAAAGCATGACTCCTAGCCCTGCCGTCTCCGCTGCCGGCGCCCTCGCCGCAGACCATCCACTGATGGACGGCCGCACAGCGGACTCACCGCTGATCACGGCCTACCGCGGAGGCAAACCCTCCCGCCGTCCCGTCTGGTTCATGCGGCAGGCGGGCCGGTCGTTGCCGGAGTACCTCAAGGTCCGCGAGGGCATCGCCATGCTGGATTCCTGCCTCCGTCCCGAGCTGGCCTCGGAGATCACGTTGCAGCCCGTACGCCGTCACGACGTTGACGCCGGCATCTTCTTCTCAGACATCGTGATTCCGCTGAAGCTGGCCGGCGTCGGCGTCGACATCGTGCCGGGGGTGGGGCCCGTCCTGGACAAGCCCGTGCGCACGGCCGCCGACGTTGCCGCCCTCCCGCAGCTGACCTGGGAGGCGCTTGAGCCCATCCGCGAGGCCGTCCGCCTGACGGTGGCTGAACTGGGTAAGACGCCGCTCATCGGTTTCGCCGGCGCCCCCTTCACGCTGGCCGCCTACATGGTGGAAGGAAAGCCGTCGCGCGACCACCTTGGCCCGCGCACCATGATGCATGCCGACCCCGAAACCTGGAACGCCCTGGCAAATTGGGCCGCAGACGCCTCCGGCATGTTCCTCCAGGCGCAGCTGGAAGCGGGTGCCTCGGCGGCCCAGCTCTTCGACTCGTGGGCCGGCTCGCTGGGTCTGGCCGACTACACCCGCTATGTTGCGCCGGCCTCCGCCCGGGCCCTTGACCACGTCCGCCACCTTGGTGCCCCGCTCATCCACTTCGGCACCGGCACCTCCGAACTCCTGGTGGCCATGCGCGATGTTGGCGTCGACGTGGTGGGCGTCGACTACCGGCTGCCCCTGGACGAGGCGAACCGCCGGCTGGGCGGCACGGTTCCGCTGCAGGGGAACATCGACCCCGCGCTGCTCCCAGCCCCCTGGAACATCCTCGAAGCCCATGTCCGGGAGGTCATTGCGGCCGGTTCCGCCGCGCCCGGCCATGTCCTCAACCTCGGACACGGCGTGCCGCCCGAAACGGATCCGGCCGTCCTGACCCGGGTGGTGGAGCTCATCCACTCCATCCCGCCGGCGTAACCCGTGGGCAGTTCTCCGGCCAAACCCGGCACGGTTCTGGTGGTGGGCGGCGGGATTTCCGGGCTCCTGTCCGCCCGGGAACTCGCCGCGGCCGGCCTTGGCGTGACCGTGCTCGAGGCCGGCGACACGTGGGGAGGTTGCGTTGGCAGCCATACCGTGGCCGGCCTCACGCTGGACAGCGGCGCGGAATCCTTCGCCACAAGGTCCGACGCCGTGGCACGCCTTGCCACCGAACTGGGACTGGGCGGAAGGATCGTTTCCCCACGCCCGGGCGGTGCCTGGGTCCAGCTTCCCGACGGGCCCCGCGAATTGCCCAAGACCGGCGTGCTGGGCATCCCGGCCAACGTCTGGGACCCTGAGGTCCGGCGGACCCTGGGCATCATGGGCTCGCTGCGTGCCTCGCTGGACCGGTTCCTGCCGGCGTCGGTGGGTGCCGGCACGGGCGTAACCAGCGTTGCTGCCCTCGTCCGGGCGCGGATGGGCGCGCGGGTGCTGGACCGCCTGGTTTCGCCCGTAGTGGGCGGTGTCCATTCCGCGGATCCCGGGCTGCTCGACGTCGACATGGTGGCGCCGGGCCTTCGAATCGGGCTGCGGAAACACGGTTCCCTCGCTGCCGCGGTGGCGGCGCAGCGGCGGCCCGCAGGCGGTGCGGGAGCAACCGATCCAGGCCGTCCCGCCAAAGCCGGGTCCGCCGTCGCCGGTCTTGACGGTGGCATGCACACGCTGGTGGATGCCCTGGTAGCCGATCTGCGGTCGCGGGGAGTGACCCTGCTGGCGCGCACGGCGGCGACGGCCGTCAGTCGCACCACGGCAGGCTGGCGGGTGGACGCCGCCGGCACGCCGTTCACCGGCGGCCTGCTGGTTATGGCAGTCGACGGTCCGGCCGCCGTCGGGCTCCTGGAAGCCGCAGTCCCTGCGATCGCAGGGAAGCAACCGGCCTCCGGGCCTGACGTCAAGCTTGTCACCCTGGTGCTGGACCAGCCTGAGCTGGACCGGCGGCCACGCGGAACCGGGATCCTGGTGGCCCCGCAAACCCCCGGCGTCGAGGCGAAGGCACTCACCCATGCCACGGGCAAATGGGACTGGCTCGCCGCCGCTGCAGGCCCCGGCCGCCACGTGCTGCGGCTGTCTTACGGCCGGGTGGACGGCGCCTCCGACCAGCCTGGCGGCCCGGACTCCGACGAGGAGCTCTTCGCGGCGTCGCTTCGCGACGCATCAGGACTGCTGGGCGTTCCCGTCGCGGCCGGTGACATCCGGGACTGGGACGTGGTGCGGTGGCGCGGGTCCCTCCCCTTTGCCGCGGTGGGACACCGGGCCCGGGCGGCAGCCATCCGGAAGGCGTGCACGGCTGCCGGCGGCCTGGCCGTCGTCGGCGGCTGGGTGGCCGGGAACGGCCTGGCTGCCGTTGTTGCCGATACCCGGGAACAAATTGGCCGACTGACCGGCGCCTGACTATCGCTGCTGGTCAGCACGCCGGGACGCCTTGACGGCTCCGTTTAGACCCTGCGGCCGGGCCGTTCCCGGTTTTCAATCCGGCCGGCGTTCTGGTTAGGGTCGATGACTATGGTTCAACACAGGTCCGAGCTTCCAATGTCCCGGACCGGTATCCATGGGGGACTCCGGCGAGGCACCGCAGCAGCGGTCGTCGGAGCGGTACTGGTTCTTTCCACCGGCGTCCAGGCGTCCTTGGCCGATGACGCAGTCCCGCCCCAGGATCCCACGGCACAAACCTCGCTGAGTGCAGGAACAACAGCGTCAGCCTCTGTTACGGCGGGAGGCCCGCTGTCCGCACTCCTTCCCGATCTTCCGCTGCCAACCACCTCCGGGACCCCTTTGTCCCCGGCCGCGCGGACCCCCGTGCCGACCACACCTGCTCCGTCGTCGCCGTCGCCGTCTTCTTCGCCGTCATCCGCCCGGACGGCGACCACCACCGCCTCGGCACCTGCCACGGCCCCGGGTGCCGGCACGGCGTCCGGCTCCGCGGCAGCGGCGTCCCCATCGGCCCCGGCGCCTGCCCAGGCGGCGGTCCCTCCCGCTCCCGGAACTGTCGATCCCGGCGCGGGATCCGGCGCCGCAGCAGGGATGTCCGGCACGGCAGCCGGTGACGCTGCAGCAGGCCAGGAAAGTACACCGGCTGCCGCCGGTCCGGACGCCGGCGGGGTTCCGTCAACTGGCCGACCCTCCGGCACTGCCCTGCTGCCGGGCCCCCAGCCGTCTCCGGCAGCCCGCACCGCGCAGGCGGCCGGAGTCCCGGCAAGTCCCGGCCGCCCGGTTTCGTCCATCGAGGCCCTGCCGGGCGTGCCCGATGCCATGGTGTGGCTGGGAGTCGGGCTCGTTGGCGTGGGGACCGCCGCCGGCCTGGTGTTCCTGCGCATGCGCCGGTTGTAAAGTCCGCGCAGCGCGACCCACGGGCTGGATAATGTGACATTCCTCACTTCTACGAGTTGTAGAACTGTTCGGTTTCCACTTGGTGGCGCTGAAGGGGCAAACTGGTAACCATGAGCCACACTTCTGCCGAATCTGTCACTAAAACCGAAGAATCAGCCGAGCAGTTCTTCACCCTCTGGACGGTCTTCAAGCGGTCGGCGTCGGTGGTCCGCAGCGCAGATGCTACCGCCGACTTCGAAGCCCTGCTGGAGCGGCTCGCCGAGGCGGGCGTGACGCACAGGGGCAGCTACGACGTCTCCGCCATGCGTGCCGACGCAGACGTGATGGTGTGGCTCCACGGGCCCAAGCCCGAGGCGCTGCAGCAGGCCATCCGTGACATCCGCCGCAGCACCCTCTTTGCCGGGACCAAGATTGTCTGGTCCGCCATGGGTGTCCACCGCGAGGCCGAGTTCGCCAAGAACCACACGCCCGCCTACTCGCGGGGCGTCGCGCCGGCTGAATGGCTCTGTGTCTACCCGTTCGTCCGCTCCTACGAGTGGTACATCCTGCCGGAAGAGGAGCGCGGCGCGATGCTCCGGGAGCACGGACTCCTGGGCCGTGAGTTCCCGCAGGTGATCTCCAACACCGTTTCCTCGTTCGCGCTCGGGGACTGGGAATGGATCCTTGGACTGGAGGCGCCCGAACTCGTGGACCTGGTGGACTTGATGCGCCACCTGCGCGCCACCGAAGCACGCAACCACGTCCGTGAAGAAGTGCCCTTCTACACCGGCCGCCGGATCACCGCCGATGAGGTTGCCGAGGTCCTCGCATGAGCCCGCTGGATCCGCAGGCAGCGGTCAACCCCGTCACGGAAGCCGGACGCATGGCGCCGAAGAATTACGACGCCGTCCTGCTCGCCTCCTTCGGCGGCCCGGAAGGCCAGGACGATGTCATTCCGTTCCTCCGCAACGTCACCCGCGGCCGAGGAATTCCGGACGAGCGGCTTGAAGAGGTCTCCCACCACTACCGGGCCAACGGCGGCATCAGCCCCATCAACCAGCAAAACCGCGAGCTCAAGGCAGCCTTGGAGGCCGAGCTGGCGTCCCGGGGGATCGACCTTCCCGTCCTGTGGGGCAACCGCAACTGGGCGCCCTACATCCCGCAGACACTGCAGGAAGCGTACGACGCCGGCCACCGCCGGGTGCTGATGCTCACCACGAGTGCCTACTCCTGCTACTCCAGCTGCCGCCAGTACCGCGAGGACATCGGCATGGCCCTGACCGAGACCGGCCTGGACGGCCGGCTGGAAGTGGACAAGGTACGCCAGTACTTCGACCACCCCGGTTTCGTGGAACCGTTCGTGGAGGGTACCTCCGCAGGCCTGGCGGACGTCCTGGCCAAACTGGCGTCCGCAGGCACGCCGGAGGCTCCCGTCCACGTCCTGTTCGCCACCCACTCCATCCCCACCCGCGACGCCGATGCCGCCGGCCGTTCCGAAGGCGAGCCTCGCGAGTTCGAGGAAGGCTCGGCGTACGTGGCCCAGCACCTGGCCAACGCGGCCGCGGTCATGGACCGGGTCAAGGCGGAGTCCGGCCTGGCCGCTCCGTGGTCCCTGGTGTACCAGTCCCGCTCCGGCGCCCCGCACGTTCCGTGGCTGGAACCGGACATCAATGACGCCATCGAGGAACTGGCAGGCCAAGGGGTCAAGGGAATCGTCATCGTTCCGCTGGGCTTCGTCAGCGACCACATGGAAGTCGTCTGGGACCTGGACACCGAAGCCATGGAAACCTGCGCCAACCTCGGACTGGCCGCCACCCGCGTCCCGACTCCCGGCACGCACCGTGCGTTCGTCGACGGCTTGGTGGACCTCATCTGCGAGCGGACCGTGGCGAACAACATCAGCGACCGCCCGGCCGTGACGGATCTTGGCCCCTGGTACGACGTGTGCCGGCCCGGCTGCTGCGCCAACTTCCGCGGCGAAAAGCCCACTATCTCCGGTGCCGACACCACTGTGGGAACCGGGCACGACCCGTATCCTGCAGGGACGGCCGGGGAAACGGCACAGCAGTGACGGTCCGGATCGGAACCCGCGCCAGCAAGCTCGCCCTGACCCAGACCCGGCAGACCGCGGACCAGCTGGCCGCCGTCGGGGGCTTCCCGGTGGAACTGGTGCACATCAGGACCGACGGTGACGTCCTTACCGGATCGTTGTCGCAAATGGGCGGCACCGGCGTCTTCGTCGCAGCATTGCGTGATGCGCTGCTGCGCGATGAGTGCGACGTCGCCGTCCACTCGCTCAAGGACCTTCCCACCGGCGCAGCCGTGGGCCTGAGCCTGGCCGCGACGCCGCGGCGGGTGGATGTGCGGGACGTCCTGTGCGCCCGCGACGGACTCAAGCTGGCCGACCTGCCGGCGGAAGCCAAGGTTGGCACCGGCTCGCCGCGGCGGGCAGCGCAGTTGCGTGCTGCCCGGCCCGACCTGGACATCATCGATATCCGCGGCAACGTGGACACCCGGCTGGGCCGCGTACCCGGACTGCCCGGCAACTCCACCGACCAGGTGGTGCCTGGAAAATCCTGCGACCTGGACGCGGTGGTCCTCGCCGCCGCCGGACTGGAACGCATCGGCAGGTTGGACGCCGTCAGCGAATTCCTCGAAACGGACGTGATGCTCCCCGCTGCCGGGCAGGGCTCCTTGGCCATTGAGTGCCGTACGGCCGATGCCCCGCCGAAACCGGGTGCCACCGAAGGATCCCGCGAAGTGCTGGCCCAGGCGCTTGCAGCCCTTGACGACCCGGACACCCGCCTCGCGGTCACCGCCGAACGTGCCCTGCTGGCCCGGCTCGAAGCGGGGTGCGCCGCACCGGTTGGAGCCTACGCCTACCGGAAAGGCAGCATGCTCCACCTCGAAGCAGTGGTGTGCGCCGTGGACGGCACCGCCACCGTACGGGACAAGCGCGCCACGGACGGGCTGACGGAAGTCGGCGCCACGTTGCTGGGCATTGAGCTGGCTGAGGTCCTCCTCGCCGCCGGAGCCGCCGACATCGCAGACCTGCAGGCGTCCTGACCTGGCGATGACGCAGCCTTCACCGAGCCCCGGACCGGACACGCCGCGCAGCGGTGAACGGTCCGGTGGCGGACCCCTGGCCGGTGCCAGGGTGCTGGTCACCCGGAGTCCGGAACGCGCCGCCGCTTTGGTGGACGCCCTTGAACGGGCAGGCGCCGCGGCGGTCCTGCTGCCGCTGATCGACTTCGAACGGGCACCGGACCAGCACGCGCTGGACGTCGCCTGCGATGCCTTGGCCGCCGGCGCCTTTGACTGGCTGGTGCTCAGCAGCGCGACCACCGTGCACGTCCTGCTGGAAAAGGCCGCAGACCGGGGCTTCGGCCTGGCGGCCCTGGTCCCCGCCGGGACGCGCATTGCGGCCATCGGGCCGGCGACGCGCAAGCTCCTGGAATCCGGTGGGCTCACGGTTTCCCTTGTTCCGGCCGCGGAGCAGTCGGCAGCGGGCCTGCTGGGCGTCTGGCCGGGAGGCGGCAGGATCCTGTTGCCGCAGGCCGACATCGCCGCTGCCACACTGGCCGATGGCCTGCGGGCGGCAGGGGGCGATGTCACGACGGTCACTGCCTACCGTACCGTGGACTACCCGGCGGCAGCAGGGCGGCGGCTCGCCGTCCAAGCGGACGACGGCGGCGCACGCCAACAGCCGTCGTCGTACTCCCTCCTTACGCCGGAAGGCGCCGCGGCGGAGATCGCCGCAGGGCGCATCGATGCGGCCATTGCCGCCTCGCCCAGCGCGGTGCGCCGGCTCGCAGCCCTCGCTGGCCGCCCGTCCTGCCGGCTGGTCGTGATCGGCCGGTCCACGGCGGACCAGGCCGCGGCGCTCGGCCTGGACGTGGCTGCGGTGGCGGACGAACCCACCCCTGACGGGCTGGTTGCCGCCGTCGCGAAGGCCCTCAACCCGCCCTGACCGGGCCGCCCGCCTCCCCGCTCCCCAAATGCCTGACGAACTACGCGAAGGACAGGATCCATGACTTTCCCCAACCAACGCCCCCGCCGCCTGCGCACCACCCCCGCCATGCGCCGGTTGACCGCCGAAACCCGGCTCGCGCCCGCCGAACTCATCCTCCCGGCCTTCATCCGCGAAGGCCTCACCGAACCCAACCCCATCACGTCCATGCCGGGCGTGGTCCAGCACACCACCGACACGCTCAAGCGGGCCGCGGCGGAAGCTGTGGAACTTGGCCTGGGCGGCATTATGCTGTTCGGCATCCCGGAAACCAGGGACGCCGGAGGCTCGGCGTCCCTTGACCCGGACGGTGTGCTGAACAAGGCCATCCGGGACGTCCGCGCCGAAGTGGGCGACGACCTGGTGATCATGAGCGACGTCTGCCTGGACGAATTCACGGACCACGGACACTGCGGAGTGCTCGACGCCGACGGGTACGTAGACAACGACCGCACCGTGGAAATCTACGCCCGGATGGCCGTGGCGCAAGCTGAGGCCGGCGCCCACATGCTGGGCCCCTCCGGCATGATGGACGGCCAGATCGCCGCCATCCGCTCAGCCCTGGACGACGCCGGCCACCTCAACACGTCGGTGATCGCCTACTCCGCCAAATACGCATCGGCGTTCTACGGACCATTCCGGGAAGCCGTGGACTCCCAGCTCAAGGGAGACCGGCGGACCTACCAGATGGATGCAGGCAACCGCACCGAAGCCCTCCGCGAAGTGGAGCTGGACCTGGCTGAAGGCGCGGACATCATCATGGTCAAGCCGGCCATGAGCTACCTCGACATCGTGGCCGACGTCGCCGCGATGAGCCCCGTGCCCGTGTCCGCCTACCAGATCTCCGGCGAGTACGCGATGATCGAGGCCGCAGCCGCCAACGGCTGGATCGACCGCCGCGCCGCCATCACGGAGTCCGTCCTGGGCATCCGCCGGGCCGGCGCCCACATGGTCCTCACGTACTGGGCCGCCGAACTGGCCGGCTGGCTCAAGGAATCCCGGTGACGGCCGCCCAGGCGGCGGGACCCACCGCTCCGGTGGGGGACGACCGCATCCTGTTGGGCCTGAACACCTTCGGCGACGTAGGTGAGGCCCCCGACGGCAGCCCGCAGCCGCACGCCCAGGTCCTGCGCCAACTGCTGGAACAGGCTGAACTGGCGGACGCCGTCGGACTCCACGCCTTCGGTGTGGGGGAGCACCACCGCAAGGACTACGCCGTGTCCGCGCCCGAAGTCTTCCTCGCCGCCGCAGCGGCACGCACCACACGCATCCGCCTGGGCTCTGCCGTGACCGTCCTGAGCTCGGACGATCCCATCAGGGTGTTCCAGCGCTTCTCCACCGTGGACGCTATCTCCAACGGCCGCGCGGAAGTCATGCTGGGTCGCGGATCCTTCATCGAATCCTTCCCGCTGTTCGGCCTGGACCTGGCCGACTACGAGGTCCTGTTCGAAGAGAAACTCGAGCTGTTCGACAAGGTCCGCGCACAGAAACCTGTGCACTGGGAAGGCCGCACCCGCCCCGGCCTCGCCGGCCTGAGCGTCTACCCGCCGCTGGAACACCACCTCCTCCCCACCTGGATCGGCGTGGGCGGCACCCCCGAATCCGTCCTCCGGTGCGCCCAGTACGGCTATCCCATCATCTTCGCCATCATCGGCGGCCAGCCGCGCGGTTTCCGGCCCCTCGCCGACCTCTACCGCGAGGCCATGGCCAAGTACGGCCACCCGATGCAGCAGATGGCTACGCACTCGCCCGGCCATGTGGCCGACACCGATGACCAGGCCCGCGAAGAGCTGTTCCCGCACTGGTTGAAGCTGCGCAACAAGCTCGGTGCCGAGCGCGGCTGGGGACCGGCCGGCCGGGGCGAGTTCGATGCCCTCTGCTCGGCCGAGGGCGCCCTCTACGTCGGCTCGCCGGAGACGGTGGCCCAAAAGATCGTGCGGCTCAAGCGGAACCTGGGCGTGGACCGCTTCGACCTGAAATACAGCAACGGGCCGTTGCCGCATGCGGCCATGATGCGCTCGATCGAATTGATGGGTACGGCGGTGGCGCCCCGGGTGGCCGAGCTGCTCGCCGGCTAACCGAGCCTACGGCTAACTGAGAGAATAGGAACCATGACTTCCAGCAATCCTCGCAACGAGGCACTCTTCGACCGCGCCCGCCAGCTGATGCCGGGCGGCGTCAACTCGCCGGTCCGCGCCTTCGGCTCCGTCGGCGGCACGCCTCGGTTCATGGTCTCAGCCAAGGGCCCCTACCTGACCGACGCCGACGGCAAGGAATACGTGGACCTCGTCTGCTCGTGGGGACCGGCCCTGCTGGGCCACGCCCACCCGGCCGTGCTGGATGCCGTCCACGCCGCCGTCGACCGTGGCCTCTCCTTCGGTGCATCCACGCCTGATGAGGCGAACCTGGCGGCCATCGTCCAGGAGCGCGTGCCCGCCGTCGAACGCCTGCGGATGGTGTCCACAGGCACCGAGGCCACCATGACGGCGGTCCGGCTGGCCCGCGGCTTCACCGGCCGCAACCTGATCATCAAGTTTGCCGGCTGCTACCACGGCCACCTTGACGGACTGCTGGCCGCCGCCGGCTCCGGCGTGGCGACCCTCGCCCTGCCCGGGTCCGCCGGCGTCACGGAAGCGACCGCCGCCGAAACCCTGGTGCTGCCCTATAACGACCTCCAGGCCGTCGAGGAAGCCTTCGCCGCGCACGGACAGAACATCGCAGCTGTCATCACCGAGGCGGCACCGGCCAACATGGGCGTCGTCACCCCCCTCGAGGGCTTCAACCTGGGCCTTTCCCGGATCACCCGGGAGCACGGCGCGCTCCTCATCGTCGATGAGGTCCTGACCGGCTTCCGCACCGGCTACTCCGGCTACTGGGGCCTCACCGGCGGTGCCCCCGACGCCGAACAGCCCTGGACCCCGGACCTGCTCACCTTCGGCAAGGTCATCGGCGGCGGAATGCCGACGGCGGCCCTCGGGGGCCGCGCCGACGTCATGGACTACCTCGCACCCACCGGCCCGGTGTACCAGGCCGGCACCCTGTCCGGAAACCCGGTTGCGATGGCGGCCGGCGTCGCCACCCTGACCCACGCCACGCGGGATGTCTACTCCTTCATCGACGTCCGCTCGCTGGAACTGTCCTCCGCAGTTTCCACCGCCCTTGATGCCGCCGGGGTGGACCACTCCATCCAGTTCGCCGGGAACCTCTTCTCGGTGGCCTTCGGAACCTCCGCCCACGGCGTCCACAACTATGCCGACGCCCAGGCTCAGGAAACGTTCCGCTACGCGCCGTTCTTCCACTCCATGCTGGAATCCGGGGTCTACCTGCCGCCCTCGGTGTTCGAGGCCTGGTTCCTCTCGGCCGCGCACGACGACGACGCCATGAACCGGATCTACGACGCCCTCCCGGCCGCAGCCAAGGCCGCCGCAGCCGCCCAGGCCTAGGACCGCCGTCGACCGTTAAACGGACAATCCCCGCCTCCCGGACTTTTCCGCCCTGCGTACAAGGGGGAACAGTCCGGGAGGCGGGGATTTTTGGTCCGTGCCTGCTTGGCTGCCTACAGGACGTCGGCGAGGAAGCCCTTCAGCCGGTCCGTCCGTGGCTCGGTGAAGACCTGCTCAGGAGGGCCGGACTCCACCACCACGCCGGCGTCCATGAACGTCACCGCGTCCGAGACATTGCGGGAGAAACCCATCTCGTGGGTGACAACCACCATGGTCATGCCGCCCTTGGCCAGGTCCGCCATCAGGGCAAGCACGCCCTTGACCAGCTCGGGGTCCAGCGCGGACGTCGCCTCGTCGAAGAACATCACCTCCGGCTTCATGGCAAGCGCGCGGGCAATGGCGACGCGCTGCTGCTGCCCGCCGGACAGGTTGGCGGGCCGGGAATCAGCCTTGTGCTTCAACCCGACAAGGTCCAGCTGCTCCAAGGCCTCGGCCCGCGCTTCCTCCTTGGAGAGCTTGCGCAGCTTCCGCGGGGCAAGGGAGACGTTCTCCACCACTGTCTTGTGCGGGAACAGGTTGAACTGCTGGAACACCATCCCGATCCGGCGCCGGAGTTCATCCGGGTTGTCCTTCAGCACCGAACGGCCGTCCAGCAGGATGTCCCCCTGGTCCGGTTCAATCAGCCGGTTCATGACCCGCAACAGGGTGGACTTGCCCGACCCCGAAGGGCCAATGACGGAGGCCGTGGTGCCCTGCGGAACATGCAGATCGATGCCCCGCAGCACGTGGTTGCTGCCGAAGGACAGGTGGATGTTCTTTGCGCTCAGTGTTCCGGACGTGAACTCGCTCATGCCTGGGCTCCCTTCCCGACGACAGCTGCAGCTTCGTCCGGCTCTTTCTTTTCCGGCCGTCCGGTGCGGAGGCGCCTGTCGATCCAGTTCACGAAGTGCGTCAGCGGAACGGTGAGCACCAGGTAAAAGACAGCCGCAGCGACGTAAGGCGACAGGTTGCCGCTGGTGGACGCCGCGTCCTTGCCGATCTGGAAGATCTCCCGCTCGCTGGCCAGCAGCCCGAGCATGAAGACCAGGGAGGACTCCTTGATCAAGGCAATGAACTGGTTGACCAGGGCCGGAAGCACCCGCCGGACACCCTGGGGCACGACCACCAGGCGCATGGCCGGGCCGTAACCGAACCCCAGGGCCCGGGTGGCTTCGAGCTGTCCCTTGTCCACGCTCTGGATGCCGGAACGGAAGATCTCGCCGATGTAGGCGGCCGACATCAGGGACAGCGCGGCGATTGCCATCGGGTAGGGGCTGGTGGACCCGGTCCACTGCCGGACGATCGGCCCGAAGCCCAGCCCGATCACCAGGATGGTGAGGATGGGCGGCAGCCCGCGGAGCACGTCCGTGTAGATGCGCGCGACCCAGCGGGCCCCGGCGTTCCGGGAGATCCCCATCAGGGCAAGCAGCATGCCGAGCACTGTTCCGATGACGCCGGAAGAGACGGCCAAAACGAGCGTATTCGGAAGCCCGACGGCGAACATTTTGGGTAGGACGGCGCCGATGGCATTCCAGTCAAGGAAGGTATCGGAGAGTAGTTTGAGGATGTCCATGGAACGCCCGGGTTACTTCGCGGGAACCTGGACGGCTTTGCTGCCCGGCTTCCAGCCTTGCGGGGTCTGCTCGGCAGCCGTGGGACGGTCCGTGTACCACTGGGCCGTGAGCTTGGTCCACGTGCCGTCAGCGATAACGGCGTCGAGTCCCGCGTTGAGGGCGTCAATCAGTGGCTTGTTGTCCTTGTTCACTGCGTACGCGGTGAAGTTCTGGGTGTTGACCACTTTCTCGGCAATCTTGGTGTTGTCGCCGTCCTTGACCTGCCCGGTGGCCTGCTGCGAGGGTGCCACCCAGGCGTCAACCTGGCCGGACTTTACATTGGCGTAGACAGTGTTGTAGTCCGGGAACCGGACCGGCTCGAGACCCAGGGTGTTCGTGACGTAGTCGTCCTGCACGGTGCCCTGGACCACGCCGATGCGCACGCCGTCCTTGAGGTCGGCGAAGCCCTTGACCTTGGAATCATTCTTGGTCACGACGGCCATGTAGCCGAAGTCGTAGCCGTTGGTGAAACCGACCGTCTCACGGCGCTTGTCCGTGGTGGAAATCGAGGAGGATCCGACATCGAACTGCTTGTTGGCCACCTGGGACAGCAGGGCCGAGAAATCGGTGGAGGCGAACTCGACCTTCAGGCCCAGCTTGTCACCGATGGCGCGCAGGAGTTCGTTGTCGTAGCCGGTGAACTTGCCGGAAGGGTCAATGAAGATGTTCGGCGGGGCATCGGAGAGGGTGCCGACGCGCAGGGTGCCCTCGGTGATGAGGCCGAGCTTGGTCTTGTCGATCTTGTCGATCGGCGTGACGTCCGCGGTGGTGTACTTGTCCAGCGTCTGCTGGTCGCTGCCCTTCAGGGCGTCGGTGGGGGTGCCGCTCGGCTGGGAGGAGCCGCCGCACGCCGCGAGCGAAACCGCAAGGGCGAGGGCAACAGGAGCGGTTGTGAGCCACTTCATCGCTTTGATTTTCATCAGGTTGTCACTTTCATTGAGTCCTAAGTCGACCGGGCCGCAGGGCTGCGCTGTGGCGCCTGGCACCTGCTCCCGGCGCTGGTCCAGCCGGGCTGGGCAGGCGGTGACCGCAAAACTTTATTGTCTCACCGGCCCGATAACAGGCCGTGAGTTGAAGAAAGTGCCGTTCAATGACTGCTTGACCAAATAATGAACAGTCATGAAAGGAATTACGGAATGATCAAAGCGCCTGGCGGTCACCCGGACGAAGGATCAGTCGACGTGAGGGATGGCTTTCATTAAGCAACGTGACTGTGACATGCCTCCCAATCCGGCAGGCGGCAGGAGCAGCCTAGAACCCTCCGGCAGTGGCATCCTGCGGCGGCAGGACAGGCCAGTCTCCCTCGATCACGGCCGCAGGCTTGGTCTTGCGGAGGTAGTTCTGGAAGTCGGCGGCCTGGGCCGTGGCCCATTCGATCTGCAGCTGGTGCAGGTTGCCTGCCGGCATCTGCAGTTTGGGGAACTTCCCGGCCATCGCATCGAGGACGCGCAGGGTGGCGAGAGCATCGGCGGCAGAGGTGTGCGCGTTGTCCAAGTTTACGCCGTATTCCTCGCAAAGGGCCGTGAGCGTCCGTTTGCCCTTGCGGTACCGGTCCACCTGCTTGTTCATGATGTACGGGTCCAGGATGGGGAAGCGGTGGAGTTGCGGCACCCCGTACCGCGCCGACTCCGCCGCGAGGACGGTGAAATCGTAGCTGGCATTGAACGCGATGACCGGAATTTTCGAGTCAAAGAGTTCCTGCAGGACGGCGGCGACCTCCCGCGTCACCTCACGGGCCGGCCGGCCGTCCCGCCTTGCCTGATCGGTGGTGATGCCGTGGACATCACTGGCTTCCGTGGGAATTTCCACACCCGGGTCCGCCAGCCACTCGTGCTCCTTGATGACCCCGCCTTCATGGTCCACCACGGTGATCGACGCCGTGACGATCCTGGCCGCACGCGAATTGCGGCCGGTGGTTTCAAGGTCAAATGCTGCGCGGGGGAGGGTGTGCCAGGAGCTCATGGTTCAACGCTAAGGGGACCCGCCGACAATTTAGTGGAACGCCACTGCCGCTACATTGGATCAATGCGGAAAGAGTATGTCCAGGCGGTCCTTGCCGTTGTCAGGCTGGTTTCGCCGGGATCCGCAGTGTCGTACGGGGATGTCGCCGAGCTCCTGGGCTCCGGTGGGCCCCGGCAAGTGGGCTCGGTGATGAGCCACTACGGAAGCAGCGTGCCCTGGTGGCGCGTCCTGAAAGCGAGCGGGCATGCCCCCGAAGGCCATGAAGCCGAGGCCTTACACCGCTACCTCGAGGAGGGTACCCCGCTGAAGGGAGACCATGCCGCGTATCTGCGGACAGGCGAAGGACGTTGGCGGGTGGATTTGGCTGCAGCACGCTGGGCCCCCACCGATGAGGATTTTGAGCGGATCGACGACGCCGCCGGAGAGTTGGAGGGTAGGCTCCGGAGTTTGTCAGTGGCTGATGATGGAATGAGTTTGTGACAGTAGCAATTCCCTTGGACGGCCCCTTGGCCCCGCGGCAGGAGCCGAAGGAAGCCCCGGAGGCCGCATTCCCCGGTGCCCCGGCCCTCCGGCTGCTCCCGCCCCGCCGGGTGCACGCCGAAGCAATCCAGCTCACGCCGGACCAGCAGGCAGCGGTGGATGTTCCGCAGGGTTCCGGGCCGGTCCTGGTACCCGGCGCACCGGGCACGGGAAAGA
Source organism: Pseudarthrobacter sp. efr-133-R2A-89 (assembly GCF_030209315.1). Lineage (NCBI taxonomy): Bacteria > Bacillati > Actinomycetota > Actinomycetes > Micrococcales > Micrococcaceae > Pseudarthrobacter > Pseudarthrobacter sp. efr-133-R2A-89. The sequence goes on from NZ_JARVSE010000010.1 coordinate 408,990, forward strand.
CCACCGTCCTGGTCGAGGCAGCAGTCCAGCGCGTTTTCCGTGACGGGGTGGATCCGGAGCGCATGCTGATCCTGGCGCCCACCCGCCTTGCCGCAGACTTCCTGCGGGACCGCTTCACGGCCCGACTTGACCGGAGCCTCAGCACCACTCCCGCCAGGACCTGGGCGTCCTATGCATTCGACCTCATCCGGCGGGCCAAGGCCGAGGGCGTCATCCAGCTCTCAAGGCCACCCCGGCTGTTGTCCGGTCCGGAGCAGGACCTGATCATCAAGGAGCTCCTGGAGGGACACAGGATTCCCGGCCTCGAGCTGCCGTGGCCGGCCGATCTTGACCGTGCACTGGAAACCCGTGGTTTCCGACAGGAGGTGCGGCAGCTCTTTGACCGTGTGATTGAATCCGGCCGGACTGCCGAGGATCTCTATCGGTTGGCGGACCAGTGCGGACGTCCGGACTGGAAAGCGGCGGCAGCGCTCTACGCTGAGTACCGGGACGTCCTGGACCTGCGGATGCCTGAAGCGTTCGACCCCGCCGGAATCATCACAGCCGCCCGACAGATCTTCCAGGACGCCCCGGATTTCCTGGCGGCCGAGCGCGAGCGCCTGCAAGTGGTCCTGGTGGACGATATCCAGGAAGCCAACCCCGCCATCTTCGAACTGCTGGCCGATATCGCGGCCGGCAGCGACTCCTACGTGACGTCGTCCCCGGACACCGTAGTCCAGGGATTCCGTGGTGCCAGGCCGGACCTCGTGGCAGAATTGCCCCGGCTCCTGGCAGGCCAGGAGCCGGTCCTTGAACGTCCGCTCCGTTACGCGCACCGCCTGGCACCCGCGGTGGCCGAATCATGGCTCAGTGTTGCCGGCCGCATTTCGCAACGCGCCGGCGGCCAGTTGGCGCGGCGGCTGGAGCCGATCGGCCGGCCGGCCCGGGACGATGGTCCGACGCCGGACGGAGAAGATGTCCGGCCCGGCCGTGTCGAGGCCCACCTGGTCCCCACGCCGGTCCATGAACTCCGCTATGTTGCCCAACGGATCCTCGACCAGCACATCAACCACAACCGCGGACTTGGCGACATGGCGGTGATCGTTCGCAATGGCGGCCAGGTCAGCGAGCTGCAGCGGTACCTGTCCGGGCAGGGCATCCCGGTCCGGGTCCCCGTGGCTGAATCCGCGGTCCGGGACGAGGTGGCGGTCCGGCCGCTCCTGGATGCCTTCGCCATTGCCTTGGACCCGGCCCTGCTGACGCCGGAAGCCGCCGTGGCCCTCCTGACATCGCGCATCGGAGGGGCCACATCCATCGAGCTCCGGCGGCTCCGGCAATCGCTGCGCCGGGAGGAACTCCTCGGTGGCGGCGGGCGGGCCAGCGATGTCCTCCTGGTCGAGGCACTGCTCGAGCCCGGGGCGCTCGGCGCCTTGGGCCTTGAAGGCCGGGCAGCGCGGCGAACCGCAAGGATGATCCAGGCCGGCCAGGCGGCAGCCGCCCTGCCCGGCGCCAATGCCGAATCAGTGTTGTGGGCTCTGTGGAACTCCACCGGCCTCGCCCCCGCATGGACCTCAACTGCCTTGTCGGGCGGACCGCACGGAGCCCGGGCCGACCGCGACCTCGACGCGATGATGGCCCTCTTCCACACCGCTGAACGCTATGTGGACCAGATGCCCGGCGCGGGCCCTGAGCAGTTCCTGGAATACCTGCTGAACCAGGAGCTTCCCATGGACACCCTCGCTGCCCGCGCCCAGCTGGATGACGCCGTTGAACTCATGACGCCGGCCAGCGCCGCGGGCCGCGAATGGCCGGTCGTCATCATTGCGGGCCTGCAGGAGGGGGTGTGGCCCAACACCAGGCTCCGCGGCGAACTTCTCGGCAGCACCCTGTACGCCGACGCCGTGGAACACGGACCGGAGTATGCGCTCCAACGCGATCCGTTGAGCCGGTCGAGGGATATCCGCTATGACGAATTGCGCAGTTTCTCCACGGCGGTATCGCGGGCACGCGAACTCCTGGTGTGCACCGCCATCTCATCGGAGGACGACCAACCGTCATCCTTCCTGGACTTCGTGGCACCACTGGAACCGGGTCAGGAGGGGCGGGTTTTCACCCAGGTCGAGCGGCCCATGACCCTGCGTGCCCTGGTCGCCGAACTCCGGCAATATGCCCAATCCGATGCTGCGGATCCCGCGCACAGGGAAGAAGCGGCCCGGGTGCTGGCACGCCTGGCCGCCGCCGAGCCTGCGGTAGCCGGCGCCCACCCGGACACCTGGTGGGGGCTGGCGCCGCTGAGCTCCTCCGAGGCCGTGGTGCCGCCCGGGTCAACAGTGTTCGTGTCCCCGTCCAAGGTGGAGACCGTGCAGAAGTCGCCCCTGGACTGGTTCGTCCAGGCGGCTGGCGGCGAGGCGGCCACCGACTTTGCCCGCAGCCTTGGCACCCTTGTGCACGCGATCGCCCAGGACATGCCCGAGGCGTCCGGCTCCGAGTACGTTGCAGAGCTGGTGCGGCGTTGGCCGGCGCTGGGGATGAAGGACAACTGGGAAGGGCGGCTGGATTTTCAGCGCGCGGAGACCATGGTGCGGAAGTTGGCGCAGTATGTGGTGGCCATGAGGGCTGAAGGCCGCAGCCTGCTGGGCGTGGAAAAAGACTTTGACGTTGCCCTTGGGGACGTGGTGGTGGACGCCGCGGCGCCGCGCGATGCGGTGCTCCGCGGGCAGGTTGACCGGCTGGAGGTCGACGTCGAGGGCCGCCTGGTGGTGGTGGACCTCAAGACCGGCAAGAGGCAGCCCGGCAAGGGGGAGCTCTCCCGCCATCCACAGCTTGGGGCGTACCAGGCAGCGGTGGTCGCCGGCGGGTTCGAGGCCGGCCCGGATGGGAACGGCCTGTCCGGCGGTGCCGTCCTGGCGCAGCTCGGCACCGGGGCCAAGAACCCGTCCATCCAGCAGCAGGAACCCCTGGACCCGCAGGAGAACTGGGCGTTGGACATGGTCAAGGATGCGGCCGCCGTGATGGGTGGCAGCGAATTCGTCGCGCGGCATGATCCGGCCAAGGGCAGCCACGGCGGCCATGGCTGCCGGCTTCCCGAGGTGTGTCCGCTGTGTGCCCGTGGAAGGCAGGTCACCGAATGAGCCACCCGATGGAGGTCCTGACTGCAGGGGAGGCCGTCGCCACACCCCGTTTCAGTCCCGAAGAGCTGTCCGTGCTGCTCGGCGAAAAGAACATCCCGACGCCGGAACAGTCGGCCATCATTTCTTCCCCTCTGGCGCCCCGGCTGGTGATCGCGGGGGCGGGCTCGGGAAAGACCGCCACCATGGCGGACAGGGTGGTCTGGCTGGTGGCCAATGGCTGGGTGACGCCCGAGGAAGTCCTGGGGGTGACGTTCACCCGGAAGGCTGCCGGCGAGCTTGCCAGCCGGATCCGGTCGAAGCTGCTGGCCCTGCAGCGCCTTGCCGCAAAGGACGGCGGCGGCGGGACGTTTCCGGAGGGCCTGCTCAGCAGCGACGCACTGGAACCCAAGGTGTCCACGTACCATTCCTTCGCCAGCGGCATCGTCTCGGACTACGGCCTTCGGCTGGGTGTGGAACGCGATGTGGTCCTGCTGGGCGGCGCGCAGGCATGGCAGTTGGCCAGCGAGGTGGTAGAGGCCTACGACGGCGAATACGCCCACTTCCGTGCGGCGAAGTCCACCCTGGTGAAGGCCGTGATCCAACTGGCGGGGGAGTGCGCCGAACACCTCCAGGAACCCGAGGACGTCGAAGCCTGGTTGATGGCGCGTCTCTCGGAATTCGAGTCCCTGCCGTATCTGGCGGACAAGAAGAAGAACCCGCCGCAGGCAGCGGCGGACCTTGCCGGAATGCTGCGGACCAGGGCGAGCGTCGCCGATATGGTGGGCCGCTACGCTGCGGCGAAACGAGCCCGCGGCGCCCTCGATTTCGGGGACCTCGTGGCCCTCGCCGCGAAAGTGGCGCAGGAGGTTCCCCTGGCGGCCGCGATGGAGCGGCAGCGGTACAAGGTTGTCCTGCTCGACGAGTTCCAGGACACGTCGTACGCGCAACTGGTACTTTTTTCCCGCCTTTTCGGCGGCGGCCATGCGGTCACGGCAGTCGGCGACCCCAACCAGTCGATTTACGGGTTCCGCGGCGCTTCCGCCGGGCAGTTGTTCCACTTTGTCCGTGAATTTCCTGTCCGGACCGCTGAAACCGGCACTGAGTCGGGCTGGGCGCCTGCCCCAACCTCCTACTTGACCACAGCGTGGCGGAACGGCCGCTCCATCCTCGCCGCCGCCAACGTCATGTCCCAATCCCTGGGCCTGTCGGCCGCCAGGCGCGGGCCGGCAGGAGCGTTGGCGGCCGTGGCCGAAGTGCCCCCGCTGCAACCCAGCCCCCACGCTGTCGACGGAGCAGTGGTGCTGGGACGCTTCACCAGCGACGTCGAAGAGGCCGCCGCCTTGGCCGAGGACGTCCTGAGGTACAAGGTCACGGACTTCGAAGCCAAAGCGGACGGAACGGCCGTTGCCCCTGCCCTGGCCGTACTGTGCCGCAGGCGCGCCCAGATGGAGACCATCCGCAGGCAATTCGAAGCCCGTGGCATCGCCTACGAAATCGTGGGCCTGGGCGGGCTCCTGGACACCCCCGAGATCGTCGACCTCGTCGCCACGCTGCGCGTCCTTGCGGACCCGGGCCGTTCAGATGCCCTCATGCGGCTGCTGGCCGGTGCACGGTGGCGCATAGGGCCGGCGGACCTGATGGCGTTGCGTGACTGGTCCAGCCAACTGGCGCGAAACCGGGGCAAGGCTTCCGCCGGGTTTGACCCCGAGGACCCCGACACCGACAGCGATGCCGGTGAGGGGCCGGTCCTGGAAAGTGACCTCACGGACGGCGCCAGCCTGGTGGAAGCCCTGGACTTCCTGCCGCGCGACGGATGGACGTCGTCGAACGGACGTTCCCTTGGTGCGCCGGCCCGCACGCGTCTTGCCCGGTTGTCGGCGGAACTGCGCCAATTGCGCGGTTACCTTGGAGACGACCTCACCACCCTCCTGGGTGAAGTGGAACGGGCCATGCTCCTGGACATCGAGGTGGCGGCACGGCCAGGGGTCAGCATCCATCAGGCGCGACGTAACCTCGACGCCTTCCAGGACGCCGCCGCAGGATTCCTTCGAACCTCCCAACGGGTGGATATCCTCGCCTTCCTGTCATGGCTGGAGGCTGCCTCCGCTGAGGAGAACGGCCTGGAAGCACCTGCCAGCGACGTGAACCGGGAAGCAGTCCAGTTGTTGACCGTCCATGCGTCCAAGGGCCTCGAATGGGACGTTGTCTTCGTCCCCGGGCTGAACGCGGGAGCCTTCCCGAGCGACAGGGATTCGCGCTGGAGCAGCGGGTCGGCAGCCCTTCCCTGGCCTTTGCGCGGAGACCGGGCCGACCTTCCCCAGTGGGATGTGGAACAACCGGACCAGAAGGGGTGGCTGGATGCTGAGAAGGATTTCAAGGCGGCGGTGCAGGCCCACGGGGAAGAAGAAGAACGGCGGCTTGCCTATGTTGCCTACACCAGGGCCAAGCATGTTCTGTGGGTATCGAGCGCCGCCTGGGTGGGTTCACGCGCCGGACGGGCGGAGATGTCCCCCTTCCTGGCGGAGCTTGCACCGCTGACCCAGCCGCCCGGCAACGAGCTTCAGGCTGCCGCCCTGGTCCATCGGTTGTCCTTGGAAGAGGCCGCCCTTCCGGAAGAAAGCCCGCTGACGCTGGAGACAGAAGAAGCGGTGTGGCCCTATGACCCGCTGGAGGGTCCAACGGACGCGCGGACCGGTGAGCGGCTGCGCATGTCACGTGGCCGCAGGGCAGCCATGGAAGCTGCGGCCGAGCGGGTGTTGGGCCTGTTGAAGACCGGCGTGGTCCTGACCGAGGCGACCGGGAAATCCAGCGGAGCGGGCATGCCCCGGAACGGTGGGGGGCCGTTGCTCACGGGAGCTGCCGCCGGCTGGGCGAGGGAAGCTGCGCTGTTGCTGGAACGCAGGGCCAGAAGGTCAGGTGGCCAGGAGGTGCACCTGCCTACCCATATCTCCGCCTCCACCCTCGTGGACCTCGGGGAGGACCCTGAAGCGGTGGTGGGGCGGCTGCGCAGGCCGGTTCCCCGCGAACCGGGCATGTCGGCGCGAAAGGGCACGGCTTTCCATGCCTGGGTGGAGGAGTACTTCGGGACCGCCGGGATGCTTGACCTCGGCGAGGCGCCGGGGTCGGACGACCACATCGATGCTGCCCACGACCTTGACGACATGGTGGCCACGTTCAAGGCGTCCCCATGGGCCGACAGGTCCCCGGCCTTCGTTGAGGTGCCGGTTGAAACGAGGGTGGGTGACGTGGTTGTCCGGGGACGGGTCGACGCCGTCTTCCAGGACGCCGACGGCCGCTGGGACCTGGTGGACTGGAAGACCGGCCGCCGACCGTCAGCCGGGCAGCTCAAGACCCGTTCGATCCAGCTTGCCGTGTACCGGCTTGCCTGGGCACGCCTGAAGGGCGTTCCGCTGGAGGACGTGCGGGCTGCGTTCTTCTATGTGTCGGACAACGCGGTGGTGCGGCCGCACGACCTCGGGTCGGACGCCGAGCTGGAAGGAATAGTGGCCCGCGCCCTCGCTCGGACGTGAGGCAAAGGTTCACTTTGCCCGCTGCCGGCGGGGGCCCGGTGCGGCTCAGCCCTGTTTGACGTTTATGACCGAGATGGCGGCGGTGGAGGTATCATCAGGGCCTTTGGTCGTCGGCGCCCCATCCTCGGCGTCGTGCGCTTCCTCCACGGGGATGGGAGTCACGTGCACGGCGGGCTGTGCGGGCGCTGCCGGTTCTGGTTCTGCCGGGACCGGGACAACCGTGACGGCGGGGGAGGACCCCGAAGGTGCCGGGGTGGGAGAGGTGTTTTCCGCCGGTGCAGCCACTTCCGCATTGTTTCGGCTTGCCGGGTCCGGAAGGGGTTCGATGCTGATGGGCTGGCCACCAAACTCCGCGATGTCGCCGGCCAGGCTCTCCAGCATGGCTTCTGCCTCGCCGACCATGGCCTCATCATCCGCTGCGAGCCCCTTGACCAGGTATTGTGCCAGCGCGAACTCCGCTGACAGTGCAGCCCGGCGAAGGAGGTGCTGGTCCGGGGCGTCACGGCGGCCGGAGGTGTAGGCCTTCAGAACTGCATCAACGAAGTCCTGCTCATTCGAAGCCACCAGCCAGGCGAAGTCGTCCGCGGGGTCACCGATCCTCAGGTCTGTCCAGCCGGTGACCGCCGTAACCCGCCCTGACTCAACAAGCAGGTTGTCTTCGTGCAGGTCGCCGTGGACCACGCAGGGGTTGAAGCGCCACAGGGACACATCCTCCATCGCATGTTCCCAGCGGCGCAGCAACGCAGCCGGGATCTTACCTGTGGTCGCTGCTTGGTCCAGCTCGTTCAGCCTCCGTTGGCGGAACTCGTTGGGGGTGTAGCTGGGGAGATCGGCGTTGCTCACCAAAGACCGGGGCAGGTCGTGGATGGCGGCCAGGGCGGTACCGATTTCGCGGGCGACGCTGCCCGGACCGGAGGTCAATTCCTCAACGCTGCGCGTGGTGCCCGACAGGTGCGAGTACACGAAGGTGCTCAGGGTTCCCAGCCGCACGCTGCCGGCTACCGTGGGCATGAGGAAGGGCAGTTCGGCCCGCACGGCAGGAGCGAAGGCCCGCAGCACCAGAAACTCCGTTTCCAGCCGGGCGCTGGCCTCCGCATGCCGGGGCGACCTGACCCGCCAGCGCTTGCCTTCTGAATCCAGGAGCAGGGCCGAGTCGAAGTCCGCGGGATCATCCGGTGCAGAACTAACGGCCGTCGGCGTCAGCCCGGGGACTGCCGCGGTTGCAATGGCCGCCAGCTCAATCGGTTTTCTTCTCACCGTTCCACGGTAGATTGCCCGCTGTCCCAGACTGGGGTCTGCCGGCGGCGAGTCTTGAGATTGCTTGAATTCAGGGGGCGTTACGGACACGCAAACCGCACTGTGAAATGTGAAATGTCCGGGGCAGTCAGTACGGTGGACTCATGAGCCATACGGAGTCTGTCCTGCCCGTTCACCAGGCTGCGCCGGCAGGGTTGCCCGCGAACCACCTGGCGGACACCCTGCTCCCGGTGCGGCCGGCCCTGGTGGACCGGGGATCTGCTGCCCGCATCAGGACCGGCATGATCGATGACCTGCTGGCTGGCCCGGACGCGGTGGCCGTCGTCCTGTCGGGCCGGCAGGGACTGATACGGGAAAGCACTATGGTCCTCGCTCCCGCCAGGGAACTCCTGGTGGAGCTTGAAAGGGCCGGGTCAGCCCCCCACCTCGTGGTGTACCTCGGCTCCGCACTGCCCGGCTCGGACCTCCCGGAGGGCACGGAACTGCTGCTGTTCGTACTGCCGGAGCCGCCCGAACCCGGCACGGCCGGCATCCCTGCGGATGCGGCCTGGGCGGGGTTCAGGGACGTCGCGGCAGGCCTGACCGCCACCTCTACGGCGTTGTTCGTGGAGTCCAGCGCCATCGCCAACTGGCACGCCGGGCACACGCACTGCCCGCGCTGCGGCACGCCCACAGAGGTGGAAGCCGGCGGCTGGGTCCGCCGTTGCCCTGCGGACAATTCGGAACACTATCCCCGCACCGATCCCGCGATCATCGTCACTGTCGTCGGCACGGACGGGCGGCTGCTGCTCGGCGGCGGGGGTCCCTTGGATGCCATTAATTACTCCACCCTTGCCGGCTTTGTTGAGCCGGGCGAATCGCTGGAACAGGCCGTGGTCCGCGAGATCCAGGAGGAAGTCGGAGTCCGGGTTTCGGCCTGCCAGTATCTGGGCTCCCAGTCGTGGCCATTCCCTGCCTCCCTTATGCTTGGATTTACCGCCGTCACCGAAGACACCCAGGCAACGCCCGACGGCGTCGAGGTCACCAGGGCCCGCTGGTTCAGCCGCGAGGAACTCCAGGAGGCCGTGCTCAGTGGCGAAATCACCATTTCCAGCAGGCTCTCGATTGCCCGGTCACTGATTGAGCACTGGTACGGCGGCAGGATCCGGGACCTGACCGGAGCCTAAGTAATTCCATCCACCAGACTCCAGCACGCGGTAGTCGAGAAACAAAGCAGCAGAAGTGACTACAGAGAATTTTGACGGCGCAGCCTCCCTTGAGGACCGGATCCTCGGTGGGCTGGACGCAGAACAGCGTGAAGTGGCCAGCACCCTCAACGGTCCGCTGTGTGTCCTGGCGGGAGCGGGTACGGGCAAGACCCGCGCCATCACGCACCGCATCGCCTACGGCGTCCATTCGGGGGTCTACACGCCGCAGCGGCTGCTTGCGGTGACCTTCACCGCACGGGCCGCGGCCGAGATGCGCAGCCGCCTGCGGGACCTGGGTGCCGGCAATGTCCAGGCAAGGACCTTCCATGCCGCCGCGCTGCGCCAACTGCAGTTCTTTTGGCCGCAGGCGGTGGGCGGCACCCTGCCGAACCTGCTGGACCACAAAGCCCAGATCCTCGCCGAGGCCGCCCGGCGGCTGAGGCTGAGCACCGACCGTGCGTCCATCCGCGACCTCGCCTCGGAGATTGAATGGGCCAAGGTGTCCATGTTGACGCCTGCCAATTACCTGGAGAACGCACAGGGGCGCGGCGCGCCCGGGGGATTCGACCTCACAGCAGTGGCCCGCGTGTTCCAGTCCTACGAGGACGTCAAGACGGACCGCAACGTGATCGACTTCGAAGATGTCCTGCTGATTACGGTGGGCATCCTGCAGGAGGACGAGAAGGTGGCGGCCACGGTCCGGGAGCAGTACCGGCACTTCGTGGTGGACGAGTACCAGGACGTCTCCCCGCTGCAGCAGCGGCTCCTCGAACTCTGGCTTGGCGGCCGTGACGAACTCTGCGTGGTGGGCGACGCCAGCCAGACCATCTACTCCTTCACCGGAGCATCCCCCCGGCACTTGCTGGACTTCAAAACCCGCTACCCGCAGGCCAACGTGGTCAAGCTCATCCGGGACTACCGTTCCACGCCGCAGGTGGTGAAGCTGGCCAACGACCTGCTGGCCGGACGGCGCAGCGGCGGCCCCGCTGCCGACGCCGCCTGGGCCACGCCCCTGCAACTTGTGGCCCAGCGTCCCGCCGGCCCCGTGCCCCAGTTCACCGAATGCACGGACGACGAAGCCGAAGCCGCCACCGTGGCGCTGAAAATCAAAGCACTGCTCGACGCCGGGACACCGGCCAGCGAGGTCGCTGTCCTTTTCCGCACCAACGGCCAGTCTGAGGCCTACGAACAGGCGCTGGCAGCTGCGGGAATCGGCTACCAGCTGCGGGGCGGCGAACGCTTCTTCGCGCGCAAGGAGGTGCGGGACGCCATTCTCCAGCTTCGCGCCGCCACCAGGGCCGTCAGCGAAGCGGATTCCCCGGAACCACTGGGCCAAGTGGTCCGGGACATTGTTTCCTCCCTCGGCTACACGGATTCCGCCCCGCACAGTGGTGGCGCCCTCCGCGAGCGGTGGGAGTCATTGGCGGCGCTGGTGGCACTGGCCGATGAACTGGCGCAGAACCGCGGTCCGGAATTCGGGCTCGGCGACTTCGTCAACGAACTCCAGGAGCGGTCCCTCGCCCAGCATGCCCCCACCGTGCAAGGCGTGACGCTCGCCTCCCTGCACGCAGCCAAGGGATTGGAATGGGATGCCGTGTTCCTGGTGGGGCTCAGCGAAGGCCTGATGCCCATTTCCTTCGCAGATTCGCCTGAATCGGTCGATGAGGAGCGCCGGTTGCTCTACGTCGGGATCACCCGCGCCCGTGAACACCTCTCGCTGTCGTGGAGCACGGCGCGGACTCCCGGCGGCCGGGCCAACCGCAAGCCGTCCCGTTTCCTCGACGGGCTGCGGCCCGACTCCGTTGCCAGCTCCAGCGCCCGCGGCAAGGGACCGGTTCCGCGCCGCAAGGCGGCCGCTCCGGCAGTCTGCCGGGTTTGTGGCAGCATGCTGTCCACCGGGGCGGAGCGCAAGGTGGGACGCTGCAACGCGTGTCCGCCCAGCTACGAGGAACAGACCTTTGACGCCCTCCGGAACTGGCGGCGCGACGTCGCCCAGTCCGCTGACGTTCCCGCGTTCGTCGTCTTCACCGACGCCACCCTCACTGCGATAGCTGAGGCGCGGCCTGCGTCCCTCGAAGAACTTGCCGGGCTTGCCGGCATCGGTCCATCCAAGCTTGAACGCTATGGGGAGGATGTCCTGAAGGTCCTTGCCGAAAGCAGCGTGCTGTGAGGCGCGGCAGCCCGCCCGGCAGCCACGGGCAGCCCGCCGCCGTCCTGACCACCACCGGTGGATCCCCCGTGGAGGTGCGGCGGTCCGCGCGCCGCACCCGGACCGTCGCGGCATTCTGGGAAGACGGTACCGCCGTGGTCGCCATTCCGGCCCGGTTCACCGCGGCCCAGGAACGTGAGTGGGTCCACCGGATGCTGGCAAAGCTGCACAAGCAGGGGGGGCGGCGCGCCGCTTCCGGCCGGCGGCGTCCCGCCACCGACGAAGCCCTGGCCGCCCATGCCGCCCAGTTGTCTGAAACATACCTTGGCGGCCGGGCAACGCCCACATCGGTACGCTGGGTCGGCAACCAAAACTCGCGGTGGGGTTCCGCGACCCCCGCCGACGGGACCATCCGCTTGTCGGACAAACTGCGCCCGATGCCCCAATGGGTGATCGACTACGTCCTGCTGCACGAATTGGCGCACCTGCTGGTGGCCTCGCACAACGCGGCGTTCTGGCGGTTGCTCGAGGCCTATCCCCACACCGGGCGCGCGAAGGCGTTCCTCGAAGGTGTCTCATACGCCACCGCACGGGGCCTGGACAAAGACGCCGCCGCCCCGGACCGTGTGCCCAACACTGCCGGGAACCCCTGGCCGGGCGACGCCGACTAGGACCACCCACCGCTCAACGTCCGGCGCCAACCGCGCGCAGGCCCATCACCCCGGCTTAACGGACCGGCGCGGCCGGGAAACCCCGGCCGCGCCAACCAATCTCAGCTCTTCGGCTGGTCCGGACCGCCGTCGTCCGTGTCCTGGCCGCCGTCATTTGTGTCCGTGCCGGCGGCGGTGTCACCGTCAGCACCGGGCGCCTCGTCAAAACCGCCGCTGAGCAACTTCTGCAGGGCGTCGTCGACCTCGCTGTCGCTCGCTTCGGCGAGCTTCCGGCGGGAGCTGAAACCCTTCGGGTCATCGAGGTCTTCCGCGGTGGGCAGCAGGTCGGGGTGGTGCCAAATGGCGTCGCGGCCTTCAATGCCGCGCTCATCTTTCAGCGTTGCCCACAGCGTCGCGGCGTCGCGCAGGCGCCGGGGCCGCAGCTCCAGCCCCACAAGGGAGGCAAATGCGTGTTCGGCCGGACCGCCGGTGGCCCTGCGGCGCCGCACCGTTTCCCGGAGGGCGCCGGCGGAGGGCAGCAGGTTCTCGGTGGCGGCAGCGGTGAGTTCGTCCACCCAGCCCTCCACCAGGGCCAACGCTGTCTCGAGCTTCTCCAGTGCCTGCTCCTGGGCGGGGGTCCGCTGCGGCATGAACACGCCCTGGGAGAGGGCCTCCTGGATGCCTTCCGGGTTGCTCGGGTCGATGTCCCGGGCGAGCTCCTCGATGCGGGAGGTGTCGATATGGATGCCACGGGCGTAGGCCTCGATGGCGCCCAGCAGGTGGCCACGCAACCACGGCACCTGCACGAACAGGCGCGCGTGCGCGGCCTCCCGCACGGCAAGGAACAGCCGGATGTCGTTCTCGGGCAGCGACAGGCCTTCGCCGAAGGCCGCGACGTTGGCCGGCAGGAGCGCCATTTCAAGGTCGGCCAGCGGTACACCGATATCTGTGGAGCTGACAACATCCTTGGACAGGGCCCCGATCGCTTGCCCAAGCTGCATGCCAAAGATGGCCCCACCCATGTTCTGCAGCATCGAGGAGGCGCCGCCCATCATGGACTTCATCTCCTCGGGCATCTGCTCCGTCATGGCGGAGGACAGGGCATTGGCGATGCTGTTGGCCACTGGTTCGGTCAGCCGCTTCCAGGTTCCCAGGGTGGCTTCCACCCACTCGGCACGGGACCAGGCTTTGCCGATCAGCCCGGTGGCGGGCAGGTCCGTTACCGGGTCCAGCCACAGTTCGGCCAGGCGGAGTGCTTCGTCGACGTCCCGCGACTGCTGCCCGGTGACCGAGGGATCCGAAGTGCCGGCGGCGACGCGCCGGGCGTTGTCGTGTGCCAGAGTCCAGTTGACGGGGCCTTCGGACGGCGCACTCATCATCGCCTGCACCTGGGAGAACATCTGGGCCAGCAGGTTGGGGTCGTCGGGCAGTCCGGCAGCCTTGGCAAGCTCGGCGGGGTCGAAGTTTTCCATCCCCTTGCCGCCCATCAGGTTCTGCAGCATCTCGGTCAACGGATCCTTGGGATTGTCGTCGCCGTTGGACGGATTGAGTGGGTTGGAGGTCATGGTCCCGCCGATCGATGGTGTGACTGTGGATCAGTCTTCACGGTACCCCGGTGGGGCGCGGCTGTCTGCCGCCCGCCGCCGTCGTTCGCTCTAGGCAAAGCGCCCCGGGACACCTTCACCGCGTACTGTTGGTGGGGTGACTACAACCCGTGGCGGCCATTCCTCCGAGGACCACGTTCCCGAGCTTCGCCCCTTCTCCGGTCCGGAACCAACGGGAGGCAACGGCCCCCTTGACGGCGAGGACGGCAGCGGCTCAGCAGGCGGCACGGTTGCGGACGACGCCGGGCGGCCGGGCAGGCGGCTGTCCACCATGATGGTTGCCGGGCTGGCGGCGCTCGGGCTGGGCATCGCTGTTGCCACCCTTCCGGTGCCGTATGTCATCGAGTCCCCCGGGCCGACCTACAACACGCTGGGGGAGAGCCAGGGGCATCCGGTCATCAATGTCAGCGGCCATGAAACCTACCCCGCCGCCGGAAGCCTGGACCTGACCACGGTGTACGTCGACGGCGGTCCCACCGGCTCCGTCAGCATCCTCAGCGCCTTCTCCGCGTGGCTGGACAGTTCCAAAGCGGTGTACCCGGAAGAACTGATCTACCCCACGGGTACCACCAAGGAAGAGGCCCAGGAGCAAAGCGCCGTGGCCATGACCACGTCCCAGGAAAACGCCGTCGCGTCGGCACTGAACGAACTCAAGATTCCTTTCAGCCAGCAGCTCCAGGCCGCGGACCTGTCAAAGGATTCCGCGTCCGCCGGCAAGATCCAGCAAGGCGACGTCCTGAAGACCATCAACGGCAAGGACATCACGTCCCTCTCAGTCATCCAGGATGAACTGGCGGCAGGCAAGGGTGCACCCGCAACGGTGACGGTGGAGCGCGGAGGCCAGCCGGTCACCTTGGACATTACGCCCAAGGACAACGGCCAAGGCCGGTACATCCTTGGCGTCATGCTCAAGTACCTGTTCAATTTCCCCTTCCAGGTGCAGATTTCCCTGGACAAGGTGGGCGGACCGAGTGCAGGGCTCATGTTTTCGCTGGGCATTATCGATACCGTGACGCCGGGTGACCTCACGGGCGGCAAGCACATCGCCGGCACGGGCACCATCGCCCCGGACGGCACTGTGGGCCCCATCGGCGGGATCGCCCAAAAGATGCGTGGCGCCCGCGCGGCCGGCGCCACGCTGTTCCTCGCGCCCGCCGGCAACTGCGACGAGGTGGCCGGCCATGTCCCGGACGGCCTCCAGGTGGTCCGGGTGGAAAACCTGTCCCAGGCCCGGCGCGCGGTGGAGGCCGCAGGCAGCGGCCAGGACACCTCCGGCCTGCCGACCTGCGCAAACAACTAGACTGGGCGCAACTAGAACCGACAGGAACTAAGCTCCACCGCCACTCGTGGCACAGATGACGGACCAAGCCAGACGTTTTTGGCCGGTAGGGTACGTCGCTCGCACGCTTCGAATATTCTGACGACCAGCTATGAGGTACCCAGTTTGTCCCGTCCCGCCAGCACCATGCCCACAGGCAGACCCCCTTCACGTCGCGGCGCCCTGACGCCCACCCTGATCGTTGTCGCCCTGGTGGTTGTGGGCTTCATTTTCTTCGCCAACGTCTGGACCGACGTCCTCTGGTACCGGCAGCTGGGCTTCGTCGAGGTCTTCATCACGGAGAACCTGGCCAAGATCGCCACGTTCGTGGCCGGCTTCGCCCTGATGTTCGCCGCAGTCTTCTTCGCGATCCGGATCGCCTACAACGCCCGGCCGGTGTACGCGCCGGACTCCGAGGTGCGGGACAACCTCAACAGGTACCAGGCCCAGCTTGAGCCGGTCCGCCGGATTGTCATGGTGGGACTTCCGGTCCTGTTCGGCCTGTTTGCGGGCAGCGCCGCGGCGAGCCAGTGGCAGAAGGTGCTGCTGTTCTTCAACCAGGTGGGTTTCGGGCAAACCGACCCGCAGTTCAACATGGACATCAGCTTCTACCTGATGACCCTGCCGTTCCTGGGGTTCGTGACCGGGTTCCTCATCAGCGTTGTGGTCATTGCCGGCATCGCGGGGATCCTGACCCACTACCTGTACGGCAGCATCCGGCTCATGGAGCGCGGCGTTTTCACCAGCCGTGCGGCGCAAATCCATATCGCCGTCACGGGTGCGGCCTTCCTGGTGCTCCTGGGCGTCAATTTCTGGCTGGACCGCTTCTCGTCCGTGCAGAACAACGGCGGCCGCTGGGCCGGTGCCCTGTACACCGATGTCAACGCCGTCATCCCCACCAAGGCCATCCTCGCCGTCGCGGCCGCCCTGGTGGCAGTCCTGTTCATCGTTGCTGCCGTCATCGGCCGCTGGCGCCTGCCGGTGATCGGCACGGCCATGCTGATTATTACGTCCATCCTGGCCGGCGGCGTCTACCCGTGGGTGATCCAGCAGTTCCAGGTGCGTCCGTCCGAGCAGACGCTTGAAAGCCAGTACATCCAGCGGAATATCGACAACACCCGCAAGGCGTACGGCCTGGACGGCATCCAGGAAACCCGCTACGACGCCACCAACACGGCCAGCACCGGTGCACTGGCACCTGATGCCCAGACCACCGCCAACATCCGTCTCCTGGACCCCAACCTGATCTCGGACGCCTTCTCGCAGCTGGAACAGTACCGCCCGTACTACCAGTTCCCCAAGGCCCTGAACGTGGACCGCTACGAGGTGGACGGCAAGATCCAGGACACCGTGATCGCGGTACGCGAGCTGAACCCCACCAACGTGCAGACCAACCAGCAGGGCTGGCTGAACCAGCACGTGGTGTATACGCACGGCTATGGCGTTGTGGCCGCGAAGGGGAACAAGTTCACGGTGGACGGCAAACCTGAGTTCCTGCAGTCCGGCATCCCTTCAACCGGCGTCCTCGGCAGTGATTCCACGTATGAGCCGCGGATCTACTTCGGCGAGTCCTCCCCGGAATACTCGATCGTGGGCGCACCTGACGGCGCCCAACCGCGCGAACAGGACCGCCCCTCCGGCAAGGAAGGGGAAGGCGAAACCCAGTACACCTTCAAGGGCAACGGCGGCCCGAACGTCGGCTCCTTCTTCAATAAGGTCCTGTACGCCATCAAGTTCCAGTCCTCGGACCTGCTGCTCTCGGACGGCGTGAACTCCGAGTCGCAAATCCTGTATGACCGGAACCCCCGCGAACGTGTCCAGAAGGTGGCCCCGTACCTGACGGTGGACGGCGGATCCTACCCGGCGCTGGTGGATGGCCGGGTCAAGTGGATCGTGGATGCCTACACCACCAGCCAGTACTACCCCTACTCGCAGCAGAAGCAGCTCTCCGATGCGACGGCTGACTCCCAGACCAGTTCCGGCCGCGCCGTGGCGCTGCCCAACAGCACGGTGAACTACATCCGGAACTCGGTCAAGGCCACGGTGGACGCCTATGACGGCTCGGTGACCCTGTATGCCTGGGACGATACAGACCCCGTCCTCAAGGCCTGGCAGAAGGTCTTCCCGTCCTCGCTGAAGCCGTACTCGGAGATGTCCGGTGCGCTCATGAGCCACGTCCGCTACCCGGAGGACCTCTTCAAGGTCCAGCGTGAGCTCCTGGGGCAGTACCACGTGACGGATCCCACCAGCTTCTACAAGAACAACGACGTGTGGAGCACTCCGGCCGACCCCACGGTGAGTACGGATGTCAAGCAGCCCCCGTTCTACATGTCCCTGCAGATGCCCGACCAGCAGAAGCCGGCGTTCCAGCTGACGTCGTCGTTCATTCCCCAGATTGTCAATGGAAACGCGCGGAACGTCCTTTATGGCTTCCTGGCCGCCGACTCGGACGCCGGCAACCAGGCGGGCGTGAAGGCCGACGGCTACGGCAAGCTGCGGCTGCTGCAGATTCCGCCGGAGACCCAGGTCCCCGGTCCCGGGCAGGCGCAGAACAAGTTCAACTCGGACCCCACTGTGTCGCAGGCCCTCAACCTGTTGCGGCAGGGCGCCTCGGATGTACTGAACGGCAACCTGCTCACCCTGCCCGTGGGCGGCGGCATCCTTTACGTCCAGCCGGTCTACCTCAAGTCGACCGGCGAGACCTCCTACCCGACCCTGCAGCGCGTATTGGTGGCCTTCGGTGACAAGGTTGGCTTCGCGCCCACGCTGGACGCAGCCCTGAAGCAGCTCTTCGGAGGCGATTCGGGTGCAGCTGCCGGCGACTCGGCCAACAACGGGCAGACGCCGGCCGGCCCGGCAGCGCCTTCGACGCCGGCGGAAGCTGATGCGAAGGCCCAGTTGAAGGCGGCCCTGGATGATGCCAACTCGGCCATCCAGGCGGGCCAGGCGGCATTGGCGGCCGGCGACTTCGCCGCCTACGGCGACGCGCAGAAGAAGGTGTCCGCCGCCCTGAAGAAGGCAATGGACGCCGAAGCCAAGATTCCGGTCACGGCTCCGGAGGCGACGCCGGCACCGGCAGCCTCCGGCTCACCGTCGGCGACGCCGTCCCCGTCAGCGAGCCGCTAGTCCGACGACGGCGGCCCGGCATCCAAGCCTCCACGGGCGCGGGTGCCGGGCCGGCGTAACGGACGTCACGCCTCCCCGATTTGGCCTCCGGTTCACCTCCCGGTAAAGTAGTTCTTGCGACGCGGGGTGGAGCAGTTCGGTAGCTCGCTGGGCTCATAACCCAGAGGTCACAGGTTCAAATCCTGTCCCCGCAACTGGAAAAAGGCCCGGACATTGGGAACAATGTTCGGGCCTTTTGCTTTGCCCGCGAAGTGGCCGCAAGCCCTTCGGGCGAGGTGTCCCGTTGGTACTCGAGGTGGTCGGGACGGCTGCAAAAGTAGGGTAGTGTTGATCAAGCGACGCGGGGTGGAGCAGTTCGGTAGCTCGCTGGGCTCATAACCCAGAGGTCACAGGTTCAAATCCTGTCCCCGCAACTCATGAAGGCCCCGCCGGCAGTTACGCCGGCGGGGCCTTCTTTTTGCCTGGATGCGCACAGTTCCTAGTATTCTCTTTCGAGGACCCCACGATCCGTGGGCAGCCATACGCCATTCTTGAGAGGTATGTTGTTCGATGGCCACACCCACGAAGAAGCCCGGCACCGCGACGGGTAAGCGGTCCCGGCTCTACTGGGCGGTTCCCGCCGTCCTCGTGGTGCTGGTCCTGGCAGTGCTGGCCGCCAGGCTGCTAATGGGACTGCCGGCCGTTGCATCGTTCGTGGCCGATTACCCGGGCCACTCTGAACTGCCTGCCGCCGCCCCTGTAGGGTTCCCGGCCTGGCTCGCCTGGCAGCATTTCCTGAACGCTTTCTTCCTGCTCCTGATCATCCGCACCGGGTGGCAGGTACGGACCACCACCCGCCCCAGCGGGCATTGGACCCGCAACAACAAGGGCTTGATCCGCACCAGGAACGCGCCCACCAAGATCAGCCTGGAGCTCTGGTTCCACCTGACGCTTGACACCCTGTGGATCCTGAACGGGCTGGTCTTCGCTGTCCTGCTGTTCGCCACCGGCCAGTGGATGCGGATTGTCCCCACGAGCTGGGATGTGGTTCCCAATGCACTCTCGGCCGCGCTGCAATACGCGTCGCTGGACTGGCCCACGGAAGACGGCTGGATCAACTACAACGCGCTGCAACTCCTGGCCTACTTCGTCACCGTCTTCATTGCCGCCCCGCTGGCGTTCATCACCGGCCTGCGGATGTCCTCCGCGTGGCCAAAGAAGGCGGCCGGGCTCAACAAGGCCTACCCGATTGAATGGGCGCGTGCCGTGCACTTCCCCGTGATGATCTACTTCGTCGCCTTCATCGTTGTCCACGTCTTCCTGGTGCTCGCCACCGGCGCCCTGCGGAACCTGAACCACATGTACGGCCTCAGCGACGACGACGGCTGGTTTGGTTTCTGGGTTTTCCTTGCGTCCGTGGCGGTCATGGTGGCTGCCTGGTTCCTGGCGCGTCCGATCTTCCTGCGCCCCATCGCGTCCCTTATGGGCAAGGTCAGCCGCTAGCCTCGGAGTCTTTGAGCTGCTGGTAGGTGTTCAGCGCCCGCTCCCGCGATTCCGGCAAGTCTACGAGCGGTTCCGGGTAGCCTTGGACCCCTGACTTCCAGGGTTCGTGGATGGCTTTGCCGTCCAGCTCCGAAAGTTCCGGGATGAACTCGCGCAGGTACCTCCCCGCGGCGTCGAATTTCTTGCTCTGCGTGACGGGATTGAAGATCCGGTAGTACGGTGAGGCATCGGCGCCGGAACCCGCCACCCACTGCCAATTGGCCGGGTTGTTGGCGGCGTCCGCGTCCACCAGGGTGTCCCAGAACCATTCCTCGCCCACCCGCCAATCGGTCAGGAGGTTCTTGACCAGGAAGGATGCGGCCGCCATCCGGACCCGGTTGTGCATCCAGCCCGTCTGCCACAGCTGCCGCATGCCGGCGTCCACCAGGGGATAGCCCGTCTTGCCTTGCTGCCACGCCGCAAGTTCCCGTTTCCCCGGCGAACCCCACTGAAACCTGTCGAACGCCGGCCGGAAGTTTTGGGTGGCCAGGTCCGGGTTGTGGAACAGCAGATGCCAGTTGAACTCGCGCCAGCCCAGTTCCGAGCGGAATATTCCGACGTCGGCAGGGACTTTGCGGGGGTGGCGGCGGCGGATCTCCCGCCACACGCGGAACGGGCTGACCTCGCCGAAACGCAGGTAGGGTGACAGCCTGCTGGTGCCGTCGGTGCCGGGGAGGTTCCTGCCCGTGCCGTATTCCTCGATGGGGCCGTCCAGGAACTCCTCCAAGCGGTGTGCTGCACCCTTTTCGCCGGGTTCCCAGGCCTCCGCCAGGCCGCCGCTCCAGTCGGGAGACGTGGGCAGGAGCGCCCAGCTGCTGAGCGTGTCGGAGGCGGGCAGTCCGCGGCCGGAGGGAGCAGGTCCGGGCAACGTGTCCTGTGCTTCCAGGGGGTCCCGGATGTCCGCCGCGGCCAGGCAGGCCCGCCAGAAGGGGGAGTAGACCTTGTACGGGCCACCCGCGCCCGTGGTAATGGTCCAGGGCTCGAAGAGGAGGTTGGCCTGGAAGCTGGCGGCTTCGATGCCGTTGCTTCCCGCCCAGTCCTTGAGCCCGGCGTCAATGGTCCGCTCGGGCAGGCCGTACCGCCGGTTCCAAAAGAGGTGCGACGCCTTGGTCCGGGCAGCCAGTTCCTGGATGATGCCGGCCGCGGGACCGCGGCGCAGTACCAGCCTGGAACCTTTCTTTTCCAGGTCCGCTGCCAGCGCCGCCAGGGAATGGTGCAGCCACCAGCGGGCAGCTCCACCGAGCGGGCGTATTCCTTCGGACTCCTCGTCGAGGATATAGACCACCGTCATGGGACCGCCCAGGCCGGCCGCGGCGTCCAGCGCCGGGTTGTCGTCCAGGCGCAGGTCGTCGCGCAGCCATACCAGGGACGTTTCTTCAGTGGATGCCATAGCACCACGCTACACACTGGAGGCACGACAATGGCCGGGACACCGGTCCCGGCCACTGCCTTGTTCCACGCTGCGGATATGCAGCAGGTCAGAGCTTGTCGAAGTCGGCCTCGTCCACAGTGGATCCGGACGTTGCTGCCTGGCTCCCGGCGCCGAGGGCAGGCTTGCCTCCGGACTTCAGCGCCGCCAGCCTGGCTTCGATCTCCGTCTGCTCTCCCAGGTCCTCCAGCTGGTTGAACTGCGCATCGAGGCTGGACGCGGCCAGTTCTTCCTGCCCGCGTACCTTGGCCTCCTCACGGCGGATCTTCTCTTCGAAGCGGCCAACTTCGCTGGTGGGGTCCATGATGTCGATGCTCTTGATGGCGTCGTGCACCTGCGACTGGGCGGCGGCGGTCTTGGACCTGGCGACGAGTTCGTTGCGCTTGCTGGTCAGCTGGTTGAGCTTGTTCTTCATCTGGTCCAGGCCCACCTTGAGCTTGTCCACGATTTCGCGCTGGGAGGCGATGCTCGGCTCAGCGCCTTTGGCTTCACTCTCAGCCGCCATCTGTCGCTGCAGGGCCACCTTGGCCAGGTTGTCGAACTTCTCGGCATCGGCGACATCGCCGGCGGCCCGGAATTCGTCAGCCTTGCGGGAGGCGGCAAGGGCCTTGTTGCCCCAGTCCTGGGCGTTCTTGATGTCCTCGTTGTAGTCGTCCTCGAGCATCCGGAGGTTGCCGATGGTCTGGGCCACAGCGGATTCGGCCTCTGCAATGTTGTTCGTGTAGTCGCGGACCATTTGGTCCAGCATCTTCTGCGGATCTTCGGCGTTGTCCAGCAAAGAGTTGATATTCGCCTTTGCCAACTGCGCGATCCGGCCGAAAATGGACTGCTTAACCATGGTGTTTGCCTTTCGTCCTGCTCTGTGTTGACCCACTGGAACCGGTGCACAGTGGTGTACTGCTGCTGTCCGCCGGCCGGATTGCTCCGGTGTGTGCCGGCGGAGGGTCTAGAAACTGCCGGAGTCGCCGCCGCCAAAATCGCCGCCGCCGAAGCCGCCGGAGTCTCCGCCCCAGCCACCCCCGCCGCCGGAATCTCCGCCCCAGCCGCCACCGCCGCCCCAGCCGCCGTGGCCGCCGTTCAGGATGGAGTTGATCAGGATGCCACCAAGGATGGCACCGCCCAGGCCGCCGCCCCCGCCGCCGCCAAACATGCCGCCCCGGCCGAAGCCCTGGTTGGCGTAGCCGTCGAAGTGGTCGACGTCTGCCTGGGCCAGTTGTGCCGCCTGCGCCGCCAGGGCATGGGCCTGCTGGGCATAGGTCAGGGCCGTCACCGGATCTGTCCGTGCGATGGACAGGGCGTAGTCGAGGTTGCGCTGGGATTCGGCCAGTCGGGTCCGCGCCTCGGTCCCGACCCCGCCGCGCCGCGCGGTGATGTAGTCGGAGGTTGCGCTGATTTGGGCTTGCGCGGACATGATGGTTTGCTGCAGGGACGCCTGGGCGCGCCGGGCCTGTTCCTGCTGGTCCCGGATGCCGGTCAAGGCCTGGTCCAGGGTCTGGTGCGCGCTTTCGACACGTTGCAGGGTGGCGACAGGATCGATCTTCCCGGCCTGGATTTCGTTCTTCACCTGGGCGAGGGCCGCTTCCACCGCAGCCACGGGCCCCGCCAGTTCGGCGTGGGTTCCGGCCTGGATCATGGCCTTCGCCTGCGCCAGGTCCTGCGCCGTGTCCACCACCGCCGTTTCCACGCTGTTGCGGGCCTCATCGAGGCTGGCGGACAGCTTGGAGATGGCGTCCAGGAGGACGTTGGTTTGGTGCAGGCTCTCCTCGGCTGCGCGGACTGCCACGGCAGCGAGGCTTTGCTCGCCCCCGTCCAGCTTCTGCTGCGCGGTTGCCGAGGCGTTCTGCACGAAAGCCAGCCGCTCCTTGGCCTGGACGATGTTGTCCGAAACCTGAGTCAGCGCGCTGTCCGCGTACTTGGACCGCATCGCGGCAAGTGACTGCTCGGCAGTGGCAATCTTGGCGTCCGCTTCCCGGGCTCCGGCGTTGACGGCAGCGAGGGCCTGGGGCGCGTTCTTTTCCAGCTCACGCAGCGAGTCGAAGTCCGCCTTCTGCTCCTGCAGGGAGGCCAGGGCGGCCTCGGACCGGCGGATAATCTCGCCCAGCCAGGTGCGCTGCTGTTCCTCGGTGTCGGGAATGTGGTCGTCGAGCTGCTGCTGCAATTTGAAGGACTCGCCCATGTGGGCTTTGGCTTCCTCCAGCGCTTTGGTGAAGTTTCCCACGGCGGAGTCGCCGTACTGCGCCTGGGCGAAGCCGAGTTCCTGTTCGCTGGACTTGATGGCGTCATCTGCCTCGATCAGGAGGGAGCCGCTCTTGCGGCGGAGTTCCTCCACGCTCAGTGAGGCCAGTGGGTCCAGTTCGGCACCCTGGGGACCGTAGCTGCCAGTGGAGGCCTGGGATGCAGCCTTCTTCCGGCGGTTCCGGTAGTACAGGTAGGCACCGCCTCCTGCCACTACGACGCCGGCGCCAACCAGGACCGCGGCGCCCGCACCGTCACCGGAGGACACATTGCCGTTGCCGCCATTGGCGGCGTCGCCGATCGCTGAGGCCGTGTCGATGGCAGCCTGCGCGTAGTCCTTCTTGCCCCCGGCCAGGTTGGCGGTGACCGCGTTCTGGCTGATGTTGGCCTGCTTGGACCGGATGGGGCTGCTCGAATTCGTGACGAAATCGAACTTGCCGTCGTCAACAGCAATTGCCAGGACGGCGTCGGCCCTGCCCATGGTCCTCAGCTCAGCTACTTTCTGCGTCCACTGGGCCGGATCGGTCGGGTTGGTGAAGGTCTTCACCGTGACCACGTACAGGTTGTACTTGTGGTCTTTCAGCAGCTTCTGGATGGCGTCCTGGACTTCGCCCTTCCGGTTGCCCAGGACGTTGGCATTGTCAACAATGTTGGTCCCGGAGGGAATGGTTACCGGGTCTTCGGCCCAGGCCGCGCCGGCGGGAACCGCGAGCAGCCCGGCAAGGCCGATCACGGCGAGGAAACGTTTGATCTTTGACCGCATGTGCAACCCTTCAGCACGCCTGACACCGACTCGGGACGAATCAGTCGTCGAATCCAGCAGCGCCCCCACGCTTGGTGTGAAGCCGCAGGTCGCTGTGGCAATTCATCTTGATTCTATGGTGCACCCCACAGCCAGTCCATGCGGCCAAATATGCCGCCAGCGAAACGCACGGCGGGGGTTTACGGGAACGCCATGACGTTCAGGAAGCTTTCAGCAAACATCCGAGCTTGTTCCAGCGGGAACGGTCATAGTTAATGGCAGACAAGGATGAAAGGAAGTCCCATGACTGAGAATCACACGCCAGGACCGGTCCCGGAGGGCAACGCGGGCAGCCGGAACCCCTGGCAGCAGCAGGACCCGCAGCAGCCCGGAGCCGGCCCGGCGGCACCTCAGTCCGGGGACGGGGGCAGCGCCGGCCAGGAGCAGGGTCGCTACGGCGCAGCTGACCAGCAGCACAACCCCACGGAACGGCTGGACCAGCCGCAGGACCACACCCAGGAGCTCCCGGGCGCTCCCCGCCCCGTATACCCGCAGCGGCAGCCCTTCTATGGCCAGTCCGGATACTACGGCCAGCAGCAGAACGGCCAGCCCGGCCAAGGCCAGGGGCCCGGTATGCAGCACGGAAGTGTCGGCCTGGCGCCCAATCCGAAGGATGCTCCGCGCCGGAAAGCGACCTTCGGTATCGGCACCCTTATCGCCAGCATCCTCGCCGCAGGCCTTGTGGGCGGCGGCGTGGCAACGGTGGGTGCAGGTGAACTGTTTGGAAACGCCGGCTCCAGCACCTCGTCGGTGGGCGGCAGCAACCAGCCGGGAACTGTCATCGTGAACAACAAGGACGACGTCAACGCCATTACGGCCGCCGCGGTGAAGGCTTCCCCGAGTGTGGTTACCATCAGTGCCACCAGCGGCAGCTCCGGCGGCACCGGTTCGGGCATCGTCCTTGACGACCAGGGACACATCCTGACCAACACCCACGTGGTCACGCTGGACGGCCAGACGGCCAACGCCACCCTTGAAATCCGCACCAGCGACGGGAAGGTCCTTCCCGCGAAGCTGGTTGGCACGGACCCCCTGTCTGACCTCGCGGTGATCAAGGTGGACGACACCTCAAGCCTCACCCCTGCCACCCTGGGGGATTCCTCCAAGCTCAACGTGGGTGACACCGCAATCGCCATCGGTTCACCGCTTGGGCTGACCGGGACGGTGACGGACGGCATTGTGTCCACGCTGAACCGGACCATCAGCGTGGCATCGTCGGCAGCCCCGCAGGGTGGTGACAACAGCCAGGGCGGTGACCAGGGCTTCCAGTTCGCGCCTCCGGGCGGCGGGCAAAGCCAGCAAAGCTCGAACCAGGGATCCATCGCCATCAACGTCATCCAGACCGATGCCGCTATCAACCCCGGCAACTCCGGCGGCGCGCTGGTCAACAGCAAGGGTGAGATCATCGGCGTGAACGTGGCCATCGCCTCCGCGGGCTCCGGCACCTCGACGTCCCAGAGCGGCAACATCGGCGTCGGGTTCAGCATCCCCATCAACAACGCCAAGCGCGTGGCCCAGGAGATCATAGACAACGGCAAGGCCTCCCATGGCCAGCTCGGTGTCAGCGTCAAGGCGAAGACCACTTCCGGTGCAAACTCGGAGTTCTCGGTAGGCGCCGACGTCGCCACGGTTGACGCCAGTTCGCCGGCGGGAAAGGCCGGGATCAAGGTGGGCGACGTGATCACCAAGTTCAACGACCTCAGCATCGGTGAACCGAACCAGCTGACCGCGGCGGTCCGCGAGCAGCCGGCAGGTTCCACGGTCAAGATCACGGTCCAGCGCGGCGGCAAGGAGCAGACGTTCGACGTCACGCTCGGCGCGGCAGCCAGCTGATAGGCCTACGCCATCACGACGGCGGCGTCCCCACCCCGGGGGCGCCGCCGTCGGCTTGTCCGGCGCAAAGGAAAACTTGACACAGGCGTTAACGGAAGAGGGCGCCCGGACGCGTCGATATGGTTAGCTAGGAGCTACCCGCCTGCCGGGCATTCCGCGGCCATGACCTACCCGGCTGGCTGTCCACAAGCATGGAAGGCTGCTGTAACCACAGTGGAAGAGACATTGAAGATCGTAGTCCTGGTCAAACATGTACCGGACGCCCAGTTCGACCGTCACCTGGGTGGCGAGGGCAACACCGCGGACC
The DNA here is from genome assembly GCF_030209315.1 of Pseudarthrobacter sp. efr-133-R2A-89. NCBI lineage: Bacteria > Bacillati > Actinomycetota > Actinomycetes > Micrococcales > Micrococcaceae > Pseudarthrobacter > Pseudarthrobacter sp. efr-133-R2A-89. The sequence goes on from NZ_JARVSE010000010.1 coordinate 435,027, forward strand.
GCAACGAGAGCATCCTGTCCGAGCTCGACGAATACGCCCTGGAAGCTGCCCTGCAGCTTGCCGAGGCCCGAGGCGGAAGCAAGGCCGGCAACCAGGTCATCGCCCTGAGCATGGGTCCTGCCGGCGCCGTCAACGCCGTGAAGAAGTCGCTGCAGATGGGCGCCACCGAAGGCGTCCACCTCACGGACGACGCGCTCGCGGGCTCGGACGCGGCCGCAACCTCCCTGGCGCTCGCGGCGGCCGTCCGGCACTTGGGCGGCGTGGACCTGGTCCTCACCGGGATGGCGTCCACCGACGGCGAGACCTCGCTGGTCCCGGCCCAGCTGGCAGAGCGGCTCGGGCTGCCGCAGGTGACCTTCGCTTCCTCGCTGGAGGTCGACGGCGGCCGGCTCACCGCCCGGCGCGATGCCGACACGTCGTCGGAAACCGTGGAAGCAGCGCTGCCCGCGGTCGTGTCCGTCACGGACCAGATCAACGAGCCCCGGTACCCCAACTTCAAGGGCATCATCGCGGCCAAGCGCAAGAGCATCACCACGCTCTCCCTGGCCGACATCGGCGTGGACCCGGCCCAGGTCGGCTTTGCCGGGTCCTGGACCACCGTCACCAGCGCCGAAGAGCGGCCGCCGAGGACCGCCGGCACCATCATCACCGACGAGGGCGACGCCGGCATCAAGCTGGTTGACTTCCTGGCCGCCCAGAAGCTGCTTTAAGGGGACAACGACATGGCAAAAGTACTCGTATTCATCGACAACCCCGGAGCTTCGCTCAAGAAGAGCAGCCTGGAGCTGCTGACCCTGGCACGTTCCCTGGGGGAGAGCGCCGTCGCGGTCAACGGAGACCTTTCCGACGACGTCGCGGCCACCTTCGCGGAATACGGTGTGGGCACCGTCCTGCACCCATCGGCCCAGGACCTGGGCGACTTCCTCGTCGCGCCCAAGGCAGCCTACCTGGCCGCAGCGGCAGAGGCAGCCGGCGCCGGGATCGTGCTGCTGGACAACTCTCCGGAAGGCAAGGAGATCGCGGCGCGGCTGGGCATCAGGCTTAACGCCGGCGTCATCACCGACGTCGTCGCCGTAGACCCGGACGGCACCGCGCACAAATCGGTCCTCGCCGGCTCGTACAACACCTCCTGCAGGGCCACGACGGCCGTTTCCGTACTCACGCTCAAGGCCAACAACGTGGTACCGGAACCCGCGCCCGCACCCACCACGCCCGAAACGGCAACCGTGGAGGTGCCCGCCGTCGCCAGCGCTGCCCGCATCACTGCCCGCGAGCAGAAGGTGGCCAGCGGCCGCCCGGACCTCACGGACGCCCGGATCGTCGTTGCCGGCGGCCGCGGGATGGACGGCGACTTCGGTCCCGTCGAGGAGCTGGCCGATGCCCTCGGTGCCGCCGTAGGAGCTTCCCGTGCAGCCACCGACGCCGGATGGATCAGCCACGACGCACAGGTGGGGCAGACCGGCAAGACCGTTTCCCCCCAGCTGTACATCTCGGCAGGCATCTCAGGCGCCATCCAGCAGAAAGCCGGCATGCAGACGTCCAAGGTCATCGTCGCCGTGAATAAGGATGCCGAATCCCCGGTCTTCGAGATTGCCGACTTCGGCATCATCGGGGACGTCTTCGACGTCCTGCCCCAAGCCGCGGCTGAGATCAAGAAACGAAAAGGCTGATCCGTTGACTGCTTCCAGCGAGCAGGCAGGGAGCCCGTTCAACCCGGAAATACACCGGGTTGGGCGGGTGCTCTGTTTTGCGGCGCACCCCGACGACATCGACTTCGGCGCAGCGGGAACCATCGCCGCGTGGACGGCTGCGGGGGTGGAGGTGAGCTACTGCATCATGACCGACGGCGATGCCGGCGGTTTCGATCCTGCCCACCGCGCGGACATCATCGCGATGCGCGACGCCGAACAGCGCCGGGCAGCGGAGCTGGTGGGGGTCACTGACATCCACTACCTCCATCAGCGTGACGGCTACCTTGAGGCCTCCCACGAGGTGATGAAGGGCGTGGTGCGGCTGATCCGCGAAGTCCGCCCCGACGTCGTCCTTGCCATGCATCCTGAACGGAACTGGCAGCGGATCCAGAAGAGCCACCCGGACCACCTGGCAGTGGGGGAGGCGGTGACCCGGGCCGTGTACCCGGCACTGGAGAACCCGTTCGCGTACCCCGAGCTGGCGGAAGCTGGGCTGGAAGCGTACAAGCTGCCGTGGCTCTGGCTTTATGCGGGACCGGAGGAGCGGGAAAACCACTTCGTCGATGTCACCGACCAGGTGGATGCGAAACTCGCCGCCATCCATGTCCACGTGAGCCAGCACCCGGATGTGGAGGCCATGGAAGCCACCGTGCGCCAGGGCATGCGCACCAACGCCGCACGGGCAGGAATGCCGCGCGGGCGCAGTGCCGAGGCTTTCCACGTGGTGGCGGTCAACGGGCCGGGCACCATCGCCGGCTTCTAGGACGCAAGAAGCGCCCCGTTCCCATCATGGGAGCGGGGCGCCTTGGTGTTGGGCGCCGGATGCCGGGTCAGGCGCCGAGTGGGGCCGCCGCAACCGTTGGCAGCGTGGGCGCCTTCGAACCACCGGCCGGTTCAACGGTGATGCCCAGCGAAGCAGCCGAATGGATGCCCTGGACCACGGCAGGCTTGGAGAGTGCCTGTTCGTCCATCAGGCCCTGCGACACCGGGGCGGAGCCGTCCTTGGGAATGAGCCACATCTGGTAGACCTTGCCCGCCGGCGGAGCGGGAACGCCGCTCATTTTCACCACGGCGGCATCCTCGGACGCGGAGATCAGAACCGTCGCCTTGCCGCCGCCTTGAACGTTGACGGAAGCCTCGCGGAGGTCCCCGGCACGCACGACCTGGTTGACGGGGTCATTCTGGTCGGCCAGGTAGGCGCCAACTCCCACGCCGCCCAGGGCAATCGCTGCCGCGGCTGCTACGCCCACCAGCCAGCGCCTGGTGCCGGACGGGCGGCGCTCCGCCCTGCGCTTGCGGGCCTCGGCGAGCTCGTCGGTTGGTTCTGCCGGTTGTGCCGCGCCTCCGGCCGGGGGCGCCACTTCAGAACCGGTGCGCCCGCTGCCCACGGGAAGCTGGGCCACGATGCGTTCGAACAAGTCCGACGGCGGCTCCTCCTCCACGCGGAAGGTGCGGGCCAGCGTCTCCCGGGACTGGCGGACACGCTCCAGGAAGACCAGGCGCTCGGTCTCCGGTGCGGTGGATATGTAGTGGTCAATGGCGTCGCGTTCCTGCTCCGTGACCGCGTCAAGGGCGTAGAGTTCGGCGAGGTCGATGGCACGGCCTGCCGCAAGGTCCATGGCGACGGTGTCGCCAAAGGCACGCGAACGGTCGTTGCGGCTGTTGTCCATTTCGTTCAATTCAACTCACCCCCAAGCAGGTCTTCAAGCGGATCAGTCCATCGCGGATGCGGGACTTGATGGTGGGAACAGCGGCATTCAGCCGTTCGGCGACTTCCCGGTAGGTCAGCCCGCCATAGTAGGCCAGGCGCACGGACTCCTGCTGTGTTTCGGTCAGCGTCTCCAAGCAGCGCACCACAGCCTCGGCCTCGAGCCGGCTTCCGACCTCATCGGAGACGCTGTCGTGGTCGATGTCCTGGGTGCTGGCCCCGTATTTCGCCTCCCGGTCCGTGGAGGACTGCGTGGACCGTACCTTGTCCACCGCCCGCCGATGCGAGATGGTCATGAGCCAGGACAGCGGGCTCCCGGCCTGCGGATCGAACTTGGCCGCGTTCTGCCACACCTGCAGGAAGACTTCCTGCGTAGTGTCTTCACTGAGTTCGGGATCGATCAGGACCCGGCGTGCCATGCCGAAAACCCGGCGGGACGTGAGTTGGTAGAACTCGGCAAAAGCGGCCTGATCCCCGCGGGCAACAGCGGCCAGCAGAGTTGACAGCCGCTGGCTGATGTCGGCTGGGGGATCAGTCACCGCGGCGGAGCCTTCGGGATTCGGCGCGTTGGGAGTTTCCATCACTCCCAAGCATAAGTCTCCGGCGGGAGATTCCCGGGCAGTCCCGCTGCTGTTGCGGTGTTCGCGCCTGGAATGCGCCTCCAGTAATGTCACCTGCCGCTCCTTGCTCCGCTCGAATGTGTTTCAAAAGGCATTCGAAGCCGTGCGGCAGGTGGATGGGACGGACGCAAAAAGAGTCCTGCCCCGGGTGTCCCCGGTGGGCGGGGTGCTAGAGCTTGGCGCCGGCGAAGCCCTGTTGGCGCCACGCTTCGTAGACGGCTATCGAGGCGGCATTGGCGAGGTTGAGGGAGCGCAGCGCCGGGAGCATGGGGAGGCGGACTGTTGCGGTCACGTGCGGGTCGGTCTTCAGCTCCGCCGGCAGGCCCACGGATTCGCGGCCGAACATCAGGATGTCGCCCGGCTGGTACGGGATGTCGGTGTAGCTGGTTGTACCGTCCGCGGTGAAGGCGTAGACCCGCTCCGGCTTGAGGTGTTCCCAGGCGTCGTCGATGCTCCGGTGGACTGTCACGACGGCGAGGTCGTGGTAGTCCAGGCCTGCGCGGCGCAGTTTGGCATCGGAGAAGTCGAAGCCCAGGGGTTCCACGAGGTGCAGTTCGGCCCCGGTAATGGCTGCGAGGCGGATGGCGTTGCCGGTATTGCCGGGAATTTCTGGGGCATGGAAGAGGATGCGGAACACCTCCCCATCCTAGCCAACCGCCGTCAGTGCATGCCGCGCAGCAGCCTGGCCAGGACCGGCACGTTCACAGTGTTGGGTGCCGGTCCTGCGGCAAGGAACTCCTTCAGGCCGCGCACCAGGCCGGCCGCGTTAACGATTTGGACCGTTTCCACGGGCCCTGCCGGGCGGCGGTGGTGGTCGATCACGGGCTCATGGAGGTTGCCGTCCGGGCTGAACACCACGGTCCACCCCGTGACGTTCAGTTCCGGGAAGATGTCCTGCATGGCCCACACCACCTGGGCTAGCTGCGGGGGCGCCACGGCACGCCCCCCGTGATTGAGGGTGCGGCCGTCCCAGGCATAGGCGCCCTTGGGCAGGAGCATCGAGTTGACCAACGCGAGGCGGTAGCCGGACAGCACGGCGTGGTCAATGTGGCTGTTGTCCGCCGGCGATTGCAGGCCGTTGATGAGCCGGGCCGCGGGGATGGCCGTGAGCACCTGGCGGGAGAGAAGCTGCACTGTGCGCATTTCACGCTGTATCCGGGCCTCGGCGCCGAAGATTCCCCTCTTCCGGGGCATCCCATGGACCTGCTGGCGGGCCTGCTCCAACGGAATCAGGGGGACGTCGCCGCTCCCTCCGTACGGCGGAACGTAAATGGGAGGATCCCCGGCGGTGTTCCGCCCGCCGCCCGGCCGGCGGACTGTGGCGGACGCCCGGCTCCCTGCCGCCGGAGCGTCGAAGTGGGCGCCGGCATCGGTCGGAGCGGTGCCCGCCCCGTAGGAGCGGTCGTAGGCCTTACGGCGCTGCGGATCAATCAGCGTCTCGTAGGCAGCGGTGACCCTGCGGAACGTTGCGGCATCACCCCCGTGGTCCGGGTGGGCAGACCTGGCTGCGCGCCGGTACGCCGCCTTGATCTCTTTCTCAGTGGCTGTGACGGCCACACGGAGGACCTGGTAGTGGGAGCTGCTGCTCTCGGTCAAGCAATCGTCCTGTTCTTCAAGCGCCACGGGGAAAGCGAAGTGCCCGCCCAGTCTAGCCAGCGCGGATTGCCGGCCTTCACTGTCAACGAGCGTCCGGGGTGCCCGGGTTCCCTGCGGCCGGAGTTTAGACTCGTGGATGCACGGCCGAACACCGGCTGGAGGGGATGCGGGGTGGAGATGGATTTTGCGACGACGGCCCGGCCGGCGGGCCGGGCATGGCACCTGGGGGCGCCGCTGGCGGTGGCGGGGCTGGGGGCTGTGCTGCTGGCCGGCTGCAGCGTGGATGTCCGTGACCCCGCTGCCCCGGAAACGCCGCCAGGCACGCCGGTCCTGTCCACCCCGACGATCACCCCCGGCCACGACGCTGCGGCAGTGGCAGCCCGGGACCTGCCTTTTGCGGCCGGGGGCACCCTGGCCCCGGGCGTTCCGGTAGGGATCTCTGACGAGCTGAAACGTGCACCGGGGTGGAAGCAGGTCACTGAGGACGTATCCGGTGCGAGCCAATACGCCAAGGCTGACGGCTGCGTGGTTGCGGCCCGGGTCAGTACCGGGCAGGGCCCGCTGGTCCGGGGGGACGACCGGGAGTCCACGGTGGCCCTGTTCCAGTACCTGGACGCCACCATCCAGCCCTCGTATTTGACAACGGAATCGTTGCAGTGGGGCGGAAGCGTCGAAGAGCCCGGCAAGAGTGTCGAGGTCCTCGTGCTGGAACCTGCCGCGCACGGCGGAAAGTCGACTGCGGTTCTTGCCAGGGTCTTCGGCACTGCGGGGTCGTCAGCCTACATCTCCGTCTCCTGCCCGGATCCGGGAACGCTCGCTGCCGCCCGGAAGGATGTGTCGCGCTACCTGCCCTTGGTGCCGCCGTCGGCCTGAGCCTGGCGGTTCCCGGCCGACAGTCGGTTGAGGGCGAGCGCACCCACCAGGAGTCCGAAGTCGCGCAGGGCCACGTCGTAGAAGCTTCCAAGGAGGAGCAGGTTGACGATGATCCCGGCGAGCCAGGCGGCCACCAGGAGTGAGCCGAAGCGGGGGCGGACTGCCACCGCGATCCCCGCAATGATCTCCACCACGCCCACCACGTCCATGAAGGTTCGTGGGGCCAGAGGCACCAGGGCAGTCGCCTGGGGTGCCAGATAGACGGTCCAGTCGGTGAGGATGTTCGTGAACTTGTCCAGGCCGAACAGGACCGGGGCGACCGTGAAGACAGTGCGCAGCAGCAGGAAGGCCTGCCGCGTGGCCGGCTCAGTGGCCGGTGCAGGGTGTGCGCGCACTGCCGATGCTGGTTTCATGACGTGCTCCTTCTAAAAGTAGGTATGCCAATTTTAGAAACCTGATGTTCTATAATCAAGAGATCTTGACTATGGATTGGTGGGACCGTGTATCGACTTCCCTGGGCCGGCAGGATTGCCGCCGTTGCCTCGTTGGCGGACGCCAAGCGGCTGCAGCTTTTCGAGCTGGTCGCGGCCTCCCCGCGGCCGGTGGGCCGGGACGAAGTGGCCGAATCCGTTGGCCTGGCGCGGAGCACGGTCTCGTTCCACCTGGACAGGCTGGTCCAGGACGGCCTGCTGGCTGTCGAGTTCCACAAGGCGCCTGGAAAGGCCGGCCCGGGTTCCGGCCGGCCGGCCAAGATGTACCGGCGGGCGGCAGGGGAAGTGGGAGCGACGGTACCGGACCGCAACTATGACCTGGCCGGCGAGTTGATGGCGGCCGCCATCGAAGCGTCCGAGGCCGGCAGTGGACCGGTGGGTGAGGCGTTGCGCGCAGCTGCCATCCGGAAGGGCTGCGAGCTGGCGGAAGCGGCCGGGAGCATGGGGGATTTCCTGGCCCAGGCCGGCTACCGGCCCCAGGACGACGGCGATGGCGGCTACCTGCTGCCCAACTGCCCCTTCCACCGCCTTTCCAACCAGCACGCGTCCGTCGTGTGCGACATGAACGGCGCATTCCTGCGGGGAGCGGCGGCCGGATGCGGCGAGCCCGGGGACCGCGTGGCGTCGGTGGACCTTCCCGGCCACTGCTGCGCGAGGATCACCCGCGCGTCCTGAGCGGTGCCCGGGCTGGCTCCCCGGGCCGGGGCTGCCGCGGCAGCGGGCGCTAGAATTGGACGGTGCCCGCCTACCTCGACCACGCCGCCACCACGCCGCTCACCGGTGCGGCCCTCACCGCACTGACGCGTGAGCTGGCACGTACCGGAAACCCTTCGTCGTTGCACGGTTCCGGCCGCCGTGCCCGGCGCGCCGTGGAAGACGCGCGCGAGACCATTGCCGCCGCCGTCGGGGCACACCCGTCAGAAGTGATCTTCACCTCCGGCGGCACCGAATCGGACAACCTCGCCGTGAAGGGCTTGTACTGGTCCCGCGTGGCAGAGGACCCCAGGCGGCGCCGCATCCTTTGCTCCGCCGTCGAGCATCACGCGGTGCTGGACACCGTCGAATGGCTTGAGCGCCACGAGGGCGCGGCCGTTACCTGGCTGCCCGTGGACAGCGAGGGCGTGGTGGATCCCGTCATCCTGGAGGCGGAGCTGGCGCGCGACCCCGGCAGCGTGGCCCTGGTGACCGTGATGTGGGCCAACAACGAAGTAGGCACCATCCAGCCCGTCCACCGCATCGTGGAGCTGGCCCACGCGGCCGGCGTGCCCGTCCACTCCGACGCCGTCCAGGCATTCGGTTCCCTTCCCGTGGACTTCAAGGAATCCGGCCTCGACGCAATGTCCATTTCCGGCCACAAGATCGGCGGCCCTGTCGGAGTGGGCGCGCTCCTGCTGGGCCGCTCGGTCACCTTGACGCCGGTGCAGCACGGCGGCGGCCAGGAACGCGACGTGCGCTCCGGGACGCTGGACACGGCGTCCATCGCGGCCTTCGCCGCCGCTGCGGAAGCCACTGCCGACGCGCGCGACGGGGAAGCTGCACGGATCGCTGCCCTGCGTGACCGCCTTGTGGACGGCGTCCGCGAACGGATTCCCGAGGCCGTACTCCGTGGCGCGTCTGGTGACGGCCGGCTGCCCGGCAACGCGCATTTCACCTTCCCTGGCTGCGAGGGAGATTCGCTGCTGTTCCTCCTGGACCTGGCGGGCATCGAATCGTCCACCGGTTCTGCCTGCACCGCGGGTGTCCCGCGGCCCTCCCATGTGCTGCTGGCCATGGGCCTGGACGAGGAAACCGCGCGGGGTGCCCAGCGGTTCAGCCTGGGACACACCTCCACCGAGGCCGATGTCGATGCCCTGCTTGCCGCATTGCCCGAGGCCTATGCGCGTGCACGCCAGGCCGGAATGGCCGGGCACGAGTCCACCATCCAAACCGCAGGTACCGTGGCGCGGCAGGGGCTGCACGGCAGCTGATCCCTCGGGGGCCCTGATGCCTTGGGCGGGTTTGCCGGGTCAGATCCCGGCGGCTCGGGGCGATTTGCGCGGGTCCGTAGAATGGATAGGCGAAGATCGTTTCCGCCGCCCGGCCTTGCCGCCCGGGCCCCGGTAAGCCAGCATCCCCCAACAGAAAGCCAGCATGCGAGTACTAGCAGCCATGAGCGGCGGAGTTGATTCCGCCGTTGCCGCCGCCCGCGCGGTCGAGGCCGGGCACGACGTCGTCGGCGTCCACCTTGCCCTGTCCCGCATGCCCGGAACCCTCCGCACCGGCAGCCGGGGCTGTTGCACCATCGAAGACTCCCGGGACGCCTGGCGTGCCTGCGACGTCCTGGGTATTCCCTACTACGTCTGGGATTTCTCCGAGCGTTTCAAGGAAGACGTCGTCCAGGACTTTATCGACGAATACGCCGCCGGCCGTACCCCCAACCCGTGCATGCGGTGCAACGAACGGATCAAGTTCGCAGCGCTTCTCGAAAAGGCCATCGCCCTGGGCTTCGACGCCGTCTGCACCGGCCACTACGCCAAGGTGATCGAGGACGCTGACGGCAACCGGGAACTCCACCGCGCAGCCGACTGGGCGAAGGACCAGAGCTACGTGCTGGGCGTCCTTACCCACGAGCAGCTCAAGCACTCGATGTTCCCCCTGGCCGACACGCCCTCCAAGGCCGAGGTCCGTGCGGAAGCTGAGCGCCGGGGGTTGTCGGTTGCCAACAAGCCTGACAGCCACGACATCTGCTTCATTCCCGACGGCGACACCGCCGGCTGGCTCGCCGAGAAAATCGAGATGACCACAGGTGACATCGTGGACGAGTCCGGGGCCAAGGTGGGGGAGCACCCTGGAGCCAACGCCTTCACGGTCGGTCAGCGCCGCGGACTCAAACTGGGCACCCCCGCCGCCGACGGCAAGCCGCGCTTCGTCCTGGAAATCCGGCCCAAGGAAAACAAGGTGGTTGTGGGTCCCGAAGCGCTGCTGGCCATCGACGAGATCCGCGGCATCAAGGTCTCCTGGGCGGGCCTTCCCATTTCCGAGGTGGACTCGGGGGCGGAATTCAACTGCCACGCCCAGGTCCGTGCGCACGGGGATCCCGTACCCGCCACTGCCTGGATGGAACCGGCACGGGACGGCGCTGCCGGCAGCCAGCTGATGGTCCGCCTGGAGGCTCCGCTGCGCGGTGTGGCCCCGGGCCAGACCGTGGTGCTGTACCAGGGCAGCCGCGTGCTGGGCCAGGCCACCATCGACGCCGCACGGTCCCTCCAGCGGGCCGCGCTGTAACCCTGCCGTTCCCGGTACCGCCACGATTCCGCCGTGGCGGTACTTTGCCGTGCCCAAGGCCGGTGGCCTGCACGATTCCTCGTCGCACTCCCGGGTAACTATTGAGAAAATATTGTGTTTCAACTCACAGAAATGGCCGTCTCGAGGGCAGACTCTCTGATTGAATCTAGGGATCAGCACTGCACGCCGGCGTCTGGGGCTATCAACCTGTGACCGCGGGCGTGCGCGTACTCATCGGAAAGAAGTTCACAGATGATCAAGAGCACAACGGCCCTGCACCGCGCCATCGCGCTGGCAGGCATCTCCGCCCTGGCCCTGACTGCCTGCACAGGGCCCTCCGGCGGCGGGGGAACGTCCACCGGCAGTGCCGGCGGCGGTGCCATTACCTTCGGAACCACGGACAAGGTCGTCACCCTCGATCCCGCCGGTTCCTACGACGCAGGCTCCTTCCTGGTGATGAACCAGGTCTACCCCTTCCTGATGAACTCCAAGCCCGGTTCGGCCGAGGTCAGCCCGGACATTGCGGAGTCCGCGTCCTTCACGTCACCCACCGAGTTCACCGTGAAGCTCAAGCCCAACCTCAAGTTCGCCAACGGCCACGCGCTGACGGCCTCGGACGTGAAGTTCTCCTACGACCGCGTCCTCAAGATCAATGATCCCAACGGCCCGGCGTCGCTGCTGTCCAACCTCAAGTCGGTTGCCGTCAAAGACGACACCACCGTGGTGTTCACCCTCAACGCCGCCAACGACCAGGTCTTCCCGAGCGTCCTTGGCACCAACACCGGTCCGATCGTGGATGAGGAAGTCTTCCCTGCCGACAAGGTGATGAGCGACGAAGACATCGTGGCGGCCAAGCCCTTCGCCGGCCAGTACACCATCGATTCCTACAAGAAGAACGAACTCGTCAGCCTCAAGAGCAACCCCGACTACAACGGGCTGCTCGGCAAGCCGGCCAACGACAACGCCGTGATCAAGTACTACGCCGACTCCAACAACCTGAAGCTGGACGTCCAGGGCGGCAACATCGACGTTGCGGGCCGAAGCATCACCGCCACGGATGCCGCCGACCTCGGCAAGGACTCCAAGGTCAAGGTCTACAAGGGCCCGGGTGGCGAGCTGCGCTACATCGTCTTCAACTTCGACACCATGCCGTTCGGCGCCAAGACGCCCGAAGCTAACCCCGCCAAGGCCCTGGCCGTACGCCAGGCCATGGCGGACATTGTTGACCGGCAGGCCATCTCGGACCAGGTTTACAAGGGAACCTACGTTCCCGCCTACTCCGTGGTGGCAGATGGACTGCCCGGCGCAATCCAGCCCATGAAGGACCTGTACGGGGACGGCAGCGGCAAGCCGAGCCTCGACAAAGCCAAGAAGGTCCTCAGCGACGCGGGGATCAGTGGCCCGGTAACCGTGAAGCTGCAGTACAACCCGGACCACTACGGCAAGTCTTCGGGCGATGAATACGCCATGGTCAAGGAACAGCTGGAGAAGTCCGGCCTGTTCACCGTGGACCTGCAGTCCACCGAGTGGGTGACGTACTCCAAGGCACGCACCTCTGACGCGTATCCCGTTTACCAGCTCGGCTGGTTCCCGGACTACTCGGATGCGGACAACTACCTCACGCCCTTCTTCATCCCGGGCAACTTCCTCAAGAACCACTACGAGAACCCGACTGTCACGGACCTGATCCAGAAGCAGCTGACCACGCCGGACAAGACCGAACGCCAGAAGCTGATCGGCGATGCCCAGACGGCAGTCGCCAAGGACCTCTCCACCCTGCCGCTCCTGCAGGGCTCGCAGCTCCTGGTGGCGGGAGCTGACGTCAAGGGTGTCGAGAAGACCCTCGACCCCTCGTTCAAGACACGCCTTGGCGTGCTGTCCAAGTAAGCAGTCAACCCCCATCGGGCTCTGACGGGCCGGAGGCGGGACGCCGCAATGGTGTCCCGCCTTTTGCCGGTCATCAGTCAGCAACGAGGGGAATGCTGGCTCCCGGTCACCACGAATCCAGGTACCGATGACATCTTTGATTGACGCGCCGCCAAGTGATGCGGACGCGCTCCTTCCGACCAAGAAAAAAGCGTCAGGGGGAGGGCTGGGCCAATACATCCTGGTCCGCTTCCTGCTGATCTTCCCAACCATCCTCATCCTCGTCACGTTGGTGTTCTTCCTCATGCGGATCACCGGCGACCCCATTACCGCCGCCATGGGCGGCCGGCTCCCGCCGGAACAGTTGCAGGAACGCATCCACACCGCCGGCTACGACCGGCCGCTGCTTCTGCAGTACTTCGAATACCTGGGGCAGCTCGTCACGGGCAATTTCGGCACCACCCTCTCGGACAACCGCAAGGTCACCGAGATGCTGACCACCTACGGCTCCGCCACCCTGGAACTGGCCATCAACGCCATCATCGTCGCCCTGGTGGTGGGCATTCCGCTCGGCATGATCGCCGCCCACCGTCGTGATCACCTGCCGGACGCCGTGCTCCGGATCCTGGCCATCCTGTTCTACGCAACCCCGGTCTTCTTCGCCGGCATGCTGCTCAAGTTGGTGTTCTCCGTGTGGCTTGGCTGGCTGCCCGTCGCCGGCCGCGCCGGGACCAGGACCGAACTGTCCCTCACAGCCCTGCAAGCCCCCACCGGCATCTACTGGCTGGACGCCCTGCGCAGCGGAAACATGGCTGCCCTCAGCGACGTGATGTCCCACGCCGTCCTTCCTGCGCTGGCCCTTGGCCTCCTGACGGCCGGGGTCTTCCTGCGCCTGGTTCGGACCAATGTCATCGGCACACTCGGCAAGGACTACATCGAGGCTGGCCGCTCACGCGGCGTCAGCGAATATCGGCTGGTCACCAAACACGCCTACAAGCCGGCGCTGATCCCCATCATCACGGTCATGGGCCTGCAGATCGCAGTGCTGCTCGGCGGGGCCGTGCTCACCGAAACAACCTTTGAGTGGAAAGGCCTCGGATTCCAGCTGGCCAACTACCTCACGGCGCGCGACTTCGTCGCCGTCCAGGGCATCGTGGTGCTGCTGGCCGTCATCGTCGCCGTCACCAACTTCATCGTGGACATCATCGCCGCGCTGATCGACCCCCGCGTGAGGTACTGACATGACTGCCGAAACCACCCTGGAACCCGTGGCCAACCCGCGGGCATCCTTCTTCCGGCGGCTGCCGGTTGTTTCCCACTTCAACAAGAGCGTCGGACTGCAACGCTTCATGCTCGTGGTGGGGCTCGTCCTCACCGGCATCTTCCTGCTCACAGCCTTGGCAGCGCCGCTGCTGGCGCCCTACGGCTTCGCGCAACTCTCGGATGCCGACGGCAACTTCCCCACCCAGCAAGCCCCCGGCGGCAAGCACCTCCTGGGCACCACCGTTGGCGGTTATGACGTCCTGTCGAGGGTGATCTGGGGCACCCAGACCGCCCTGCTGGTCATCATCGTCGCCGTCATCCTCTCCATCTTCGCCGGCGTCATCCTCGGCCTGGTGAGCGGCTACATCGGCGGCTGGCTGGACCGTATTTTGGTGGTTGTCGCCGATGCGATCTACGCCTTTCCGTCCCTGCTGGTCGCGATCGTCATGGCCATCGTCATCAGCGGGGGCCAGTCGAGCCTCCTGGGCGGAATCCTGGCTGCCGCCATCTCCATCACGGTCGTATTCATCCCGCAGTACTTCAGGGTGATCAGGGCCGAAACGATCAGGCTCAAGGCAGAGCCCTTCGTCGAATCGGCCAAGGTGGTGGGCGCCTCGAACATCCGGATCATGACCCGGCACATCTACCGCAACGCCACCCGCACCCTGCCGCTGATCTTCACCCTCAACGCCTCCGAATCAATCCTGACCCTCGCAGGGTTGGGCTTCCTGGGCTTTGGCATCGAACCCAGCTCAGCAGCGGAATGGGGCTTCGACCTGAACAAGGCGCTCGCCGACACCACGTCCGGTATCTGGTGGACGGGGCTGTTCCCCGGCCTGGCCATCGTCTGGACCGTGTTGGGGCTGACCCTCGTGGGCGAAAGCATCAACGACCTCAACGATCCCCGCCTGCGCGGGCGGAAGCGGATCAGCCGCAAAGCACCTGCTGCGGCCGCGCCCGCCGCATCAGCTGGACCCGGCACCGAAACAGAATTGAGCAACCCGTGAGCGAAAACCTTGGGTCCATTTCGGACCACACGGAACAGGACAGCAAAACGGTGCTGGAGATCGACCACCTGCAGGTCACCTTCGCCACCGACGGCGGCGACGTCCATGCCGTCAAGGACGTGAACCTTGAAGTCAGGGCCGGCGAAGTGCTGGCCATCGTGGGCGAATCCGGCTCCGGCAAGACTGTCACCGCCAAAACCATCCTGGGGCTGCTGCCTGAAACAGCGATGAGTTCCGGCGCGGTGCTGATCAACGGCACCAATGTCATCAGCCTGAGCCCCGGGCGGCTCCGGCAGATCCGCGGACGTGACGTGGCCATGGTGTTCCAGGAGCCCTCCACCGCCCTCAACCCCGTGTTCACGGTGGGATGGCAGATCGCCGAGGGGATCCGGGCCCATGCCGGGGCAGGCGGCAGCGGGCGCGTATCGGCGAAGGAAGCCAAGGAACGGGCCATCGAAGCCCTGCGCAAGGTGGGTATCCCGGACCCCGAACACCGCGTCAACTACTACCCGCACCAATTCTCGGGCGGCCAAAAACAGCGTGTGGTGATCGCGGCAGCACTGGCGCTGAACCCTGGCCTCATCGTCGCCGACGAACCCACCACGGCCCTGGATGTCACGGTACAGGCGGAAATCCTCGAACTCCTCCGGGACCTGAGGGACAAGTACGGCACCTCGATCGTCCTGATCACCCACAACATGGGAGTGGTGGCCGACCTCGCCGACCGGGTAGTGGTGATGTACCGGGGCGACATTGTCGAGGAAGCCACGTCGAAGACGTTGTTTGCCGAACCCCGCCAGGACTACACCCGCAAGCTCCTCGCTGCCGTGCCGCACCTGGGCCGCAACTCGGCGTCGGCCGGCCTCACCGAACGTCCGCACCAGGACGGGGAAGTGCTGGTGTCCGCCGACAACCTGGTGATCGAATATCCGGGACGGCTGGGGACACCTGCCTTCAAGGCCGTGGACGGTGTCAGCTTCACCTTGTCCAGGGGCGAGGTGTTCGGCCTCGTGGGGGAATCGGGGTCCGGCAAGACGACGATCGGACGGGCCATCGCCGGGCTGAACCGGACCACCGGAGGCAGCCTGAAAGTCCTGGGCTACGAAATGCTGAACCTGCGCGAACGCACGTTCAAACCTTTCCGCAAGGACATCGGCTTCGTCTTCCAGGATCCGGCCGCCTCGTTCAACCCGCAACTCACCATCGGTGATTGCATCGCGGAGCCCATGCTGATCCACACCCGGCCAAGCGAGGCGCAGGCGCGCAAGCGCGTCGGCGAGCTGCTGGAATCGGTGCAGCTGCCGGCGTCGTACGCGGGCAGGTACCCGCACGAGCTCTCCGGCGGCCAGCGGCAGCGGGCATCGCTGGCGCGGGCACTGAGCCTGAATCCGCGGCTGCTGATTGCGGATGAGCCGACGTCGGCCCTGGACGTTTCGGTCCAGGCGAAGGTCCTGGAATTGTTCAAGGACATCCAGGAGGAGTTTGGCTTCGGCTGCCTGTTCATCAGCCACGACCTTGCCGTGGTGGACATCCTGTCCTCCTGGGTGGGCGTGTTGTACAAGGGCAAACTGGTGGAGCAGGGGATCGGCAGCCAGGTCATGGGCAACCCGAGCCATGACTACACACGCCGCCTGATCGCCTCGCTGCCGGTGCCGGACCCGGCCGAACAGGCCAAACGCCGGGAGGAACACCGGGCACTCCTGGGCATCTGAGCCTGGCTGTGGCTCCGACAAGCAGGAGCCAGGGGCGCCGGTGCCGGCCGTCAGCCGGCACCGGCGCTTCATAACCCGCGTCGATTCCATCGGCTCCCATAGACTGGAACCATGACGCAGCACAACCCCGGCCCAGACGATTTTGATCCATCCGCCAGCTCCCTGGCAGGCCACGTGGATAATTCGGTGATGGCTGAACTGCTGTCCATCCGTTCCAGCATCGACAACATCGACGCCACGCTGGTGTACCTGCTGGCCGAGCGTTTCAAGGCCACGCAAAAGGTGGGCTTCCTGAAAGCCGCACACCGGTTGCCCGCCGGCGACCCCGGGCGCGAGGCCGCCCAGATCGCACGGCTGCGGCGACTCGCCGAGGACGCCCACCTCGATCCCGCCTTCGCGGAAAAATTCCTCAACTTCATCATCGGCGAGGTTATCCGCCACCATGAGGCCATCGCCGAGGACCATCAGGCGTCAGCGGAAGCCAACCCCCACAGCTCAGCACTGGCGTGAGCCGGGAACAGCACCAACCCGAACCCGGCGCGCTGCCGGCCGTTTTCACTGCGCAGGAAGTGACGGCCACAGGCCTGGGCCCGTGGCCCGGTGACGATCCGCTCGAAGCCGCCCGGATCATCCGCGGTGAACTTGGCAGCCCGCACCTGCCTTTCCTCGCCGAACTGCCGGAGCGCGGCGTTGGATCCGACGCCCTGGGCCGCACCGCATCGTTCCTGGAGGAGCTGGCCGTTGATGTCCAGCCCCACGGGTGGCGGCTTGTTGACCGTCCTGGCAAGGACATGCGGCGCGCAGCTTCGGCCCTGTCCACCGACCTGAACGTCCTCGCGGACGTCGCCGGGGCCGAGGACGTCTCGGCCCGGGAACTAAAGGTCCAACTGGTGGGCCCGCTCACCCTCGCTGCCGGCTTGTACCTGCACAACGGCGAACGCGCCTTGCTGGACCACGGCGCCCGCCGGGACCTCGCAGCCTCCCTGGCCGCCGGTGTGGGCAGCTACCTTGGCCGCGTTGCCGCAGCAGTACCGGGGACCCGCCTGGTGGTCCAGGTGGACGAGCCTGCCATCACGGCAGTGCTGGCAGGCACCATACCTACGGCCAGCGGCTACCGGACACTGCGGGCGATCGCCGCGTCCGAGGCGCGGGAGGCCTGGCGACTGGTCCTGGATGCCCTCCGCGCAGCCGGAGCCGCCGACGTGGTCGTGTCCCTGCCGGACATCGAAGCGCCGATCGAGCTGGCCCTGTCCGCGGGGGCCGACGGTGTTGCGTTGCCGTTGAAGGCCCTGACCAACCGGCAATGGGAACAACTCGCCGGGGCTGTCGAGGCAGGCAAGCATTTCTGGGCCGGTGCAGTGGAAGTCTCCGGGGGAACGCTCCCCCAGGTGGCCGAGAGCGTGGAATCGCTGTGGCGTCCTTGGCGGCAGCTGGGCCTTCCCGCCCAGCTGCTCAGCGCGGTGCGGGTGACGCCCTCCGCGGGACTGGCGGGACTTACCCCAGCACAGGCCACGGCGGTCCTGGGCAGGCTCACCCAAGTGGCGGACGGGCTCAACCAGCGGGTGCTGGGATAGGACTCAGGCCCGGTTTTCCCAGCGGTCCGGCTGCGCGTAACGGGGGAGGAAACTCTGCGCGGAGCTGCCGCCGGAGTAGGGGCGCAGCCGGTAGTCGAAGGCCCCCGCGTACACCAGGACCAAACCGATCTGGGGCTGGATCACTTTCACCTGGATACGGTGCCGCCCGTGGGGGCCTTCGGCCGGGTCCCACCACTGTTCCGCGTAGGCTTTCGCGTCCAAAGCCTGGGGGAGGGGAATCCGGAGCGGCCCGAGGAAGAGCCTCGAAGCCTCGGACACGCCGCGCAGCCGTCCTTCCGGAGTGACGCCCAGGTTCAGGTCCGTCACGAGGCGGCGGTAACGGCCGACATAATCCACCAGCTGCGTGCCGCCGCCGCGCGTGGTGGCGCTGGTGGTGTCCTGGAAGAGCCAGGTGCGCCCGGGGAACCGGATTTCCCGGCGTGCGGTGAGGCTTGATCGCCCAAACGGATCCTGGTGCGCATGGTTCTCGATCCGGAACGGGACGTTCTCACCGTACTCGGGGAAGAAAGCCTCTTCGCCGCTGGTGAGCCGCAGCAGAGGGCGCAGCCACCGCTGGCGGCAGCCCACGACGTCGAACGTTCCCTCACCCACGCCGTACTGCCCTGATCCCGGGGCCAGGGAGAAGTATTCCTGCAGCTCAGGCTGCAAACGTGAAAACTCTGCGCCCAAGGCCTGCTGGTAGATCGGAACGCTCATGGTGACCTCCTGTTGCCGGTGGCGGACAGCTGCCGCCGGTTTTACAATCTACCGGCAGCCTTGAGCCGGATGTACATGTCCGCGAGCCGGGGCGGCAACTCAAGGGGTTCGGCATCCACCACTTCCACACCATGGCGCCGTAACTCGGCGGTCAGGGCTGCCCGTTGCAGCAGGGCGCGTTCCGCGGCTGCCGCCCGGAACACTCCGGTGGCATCGCTGCGATCGCGGAGCATCGTGCCCAGTTGCGGGTCGCGGACGGCGGCCACCACCACGACGTGCTGGCTGGCCAACCGTTCGGCGGCCGGGAGCAAGCCCTCTTCCGGGGCGCCCCCGTCCAGCGATGTCAGCAGGACCACCAGGGAACGATGCGCGGAGAGGGCCCTGACCTGCGCCGGGACCGCCGGCCAGTCCATCTCGATCAGCTCCGGTGCCAACGGGGCCATGGCCTGCACCAGCCTCCCGAGGATGTTTCCCTGCCCGGCGGACGCGGCACGTGCCCTGGTCCGCCGGTCAAAAGCGACGAAGTCCACCCGGTCCCCGCCGCGCTCCGCCAATACGCCCAACAGGAGCGCAGCCTCCATGCCGGTGTCCAGGCGGGTCTCGTCGCCGATCCTTGCGGCGGAGGTCCGGGAGGTATCAAGGACCATCACCACACGCCGGTCCCGCTCCGGGCGCCAGGTGCGGACCACCACTGCGGAGCGGCGGGCGGTGGCGCGCCAGTCGATCGAGCGCACGTCGTCGCCCCTGACGTAATCCCGCAGGGAATCGAATTCTGTGCCGGCACCACGGATCTGTACGGCAGCCTTGCCGTCGAGTTCGCGCAGCTTCCTCAACTTCGAGGGCAAGTGCCGCCGGGAGTGGAAGGGCGGCAGGACCCGAAGCGAACCCGGACACCCGATGGTGCGCTGGCGGGCGGCAAGGCGAAGCGGGCCGAAAGAACGGATGGTCACATGCTGCGTTGTCAGGTCCCCTCGCCGGACCGGTTGAAGCCGGACGGTATAGCGGCGGCTTTCGCCCGCCGGAACGTCGACGTCCTGCACCGGGTTCCGGGCGCCGGCTGAAGGTTGCCAACCGTCCCGGGCCGTGCCCCGCAACGCCCGGCTGCCGTCGTTGCGGACCGTGAACACCGCGTCCGTTTGGCCGTTCAGCGTCACGTTTTCCGGCGCCGGGCGCACCACGCTGATCTGTCGCAGCGACCCGGCGAACACCAGCTCCGCACACGCCAGGGCCGCCAACACTGACACGGTGGCCAGGACGGTCAGCCAGCCAGGGAGGAGAAGCACCGGGACAACGCCAAGCAGCACCAATGCAACGAAGCGACCCGAGATGGCCATCAGCGGGGAACGGGAACGGACGCCAGGATGCTGCCCAGGACGTCGTCCACCCGTACGCCGTCCATCTGCGCTTCAGGTTGCAGCGCCACGCGGTGGCGCAGGCAAGGGAGGGCCAGCGCCTTGACGTCGTCCGGGGTGACGAAGGGGCGGCCGGAGAGCCAGGCCCAGGACCGCGAGGTGTTGAGCAGGGCGGTGGCACCGCGCGGGGAGACCCCGAGTTGGAAGGAGGGGGCGCTCCGCGTGGCCCGGACCAGGTCCACGATATAGCCGATGATTTCCGGTTCGACAGCCACCCGGGTGACTGCCTCACGCGCCCGTTCCAGGTCCTCCGCGCCGGCCACTGCCTGCACTCCCGCAGCGGCCAGGTCGCGGGGATCAAACCCGGCGGCATGGCGCCGGATGACCTCGATTTCGTCCTGGCGCTGCGGCAGCGGCATGCTGAGCTTGAGCAGGAACCGGTCCAGCTGCGCCTCGGGAAGGGGGTAGGTCCCCTCGTACTCCACGGGATTCTGCGTGGCGGCCACGAGGAACGGTGATGGCAGCCTCCGGGCCCGGCCGTCCACGGACACCTGCCGCTCCTCCATTGCTTCCAGGAGCGAGGCCTGCGTCTTGGGCGGGGTCCTGTTGATCTCGTCCGCGAGCAGGAGGTTGGTGAACACCGGTCCCTCCCGGAAGCTGAATTCGGAGGTATGGGCGTCATAGACCAGCGAGCCGGTGACGTCGCCCGGCATCAGGTCCGGGGTGAACTGCACCCGCTTGGTGTCCAGGCTTAAGGCCGAGGACAGCGCCCGGACCAGCAGGGTCTTGGCCACGCCGGGGACGCCTTCCAGCAGCACATGCCCCTGCGCAAGCAGGGCGATCAGGAGGCCCGTGACAGTTGCGTCCTGGCCAACCACCGCTTTTGCCACTTCGTGGCGGACAGCAAGGAGCGACCGCCTCGCAGCGTCGTCGTCAACTGGAGTAACGCCGCCCACGGAATTAAGGACCTGCGGGCCGCTGCTGTGTTCGCTCATTGGGTCATGACCTCTTTCTCGAGTTTGTCCATGGCCTGCGACCAGGCCACCAGGCGGGCCTCAGTTGCGGGTCGTTCATTCACCAGCTCGCGCACGGCAGCGGGATCCCTGCCCAGGAGCCGGGCCGCGGCGTCAATGATGTCCTCGGCCCCGGCGCCGGGGCCGAGGCGGACCTTCCCGGAAATGCGCGCCAGCATGCCGGCCCGCAGGTTGTCCCGGGCCTGGTCCAGGGCACGTGAGTCCTGGTAGAGCCTGGCGCGTCCTTCCGCGGTCTCAACCGCCTTGACCACCACGGGCAGGGGCTCGAAGACCAGTGGCCCGTGCCGGCGGCCGCGCCACACGATTGCCGCCATCGCCACCAGGAGCAGCCAAGGCCCCAGGAACCGTGCCCAACCCGGTGCCAGGTCATCGAGGGTCTTCCCGTGGCCGGTCACCGTGACGTCTTCCAGCGAGGGGAGGTACCAGACGAGGTCCGGCGACGCTCCGAGCAGCCTGATTGCCAGTGCTGCGTTTCCCAGGTCGTCGAGCTTGTCGTTCCCCATGACGGCCGTGCTTCCCAGCACTGACGTGCGCCGGTCGCCACTGATGGCGAGCATCCCGGCGGTTCCCGCTGCCCGGTAACACGTGGTGCCGCCGTCGTACACGAATCCTCCCTGGCCGGTGACCTGGCCTGCGGCGTTGGCGTCCGCCTGGCTGCACCTCGGGTCCAGGACCGGAACGGCGTCAGGCACGACGCCGGCCTGGTGGATGCCGACGTCAAGGGCGTCGAGGGTGTCCAGCCTGGGGGAGATGACCACCACGTGGTCCGACGCCGCTGCCAGGGCCGCAAGCTGGGGCTTGCCAAGGATGCCGTTCCGGTCATAGAGCAGCAGCGTGGGCGAGGAGCTGGACCGGAGGTCCGCCAGCGCTGCATCGAAGCGGTTCGGGGTGTGGACGTTTACGCCATGGCGGCCAAGGATCTGCGCGAGCGCCCTGGCGCCGTTGGGTCCGGCATTGTGGACGGACAGGGGAACGGTGTCGCCCTTGGGCGCCAATTGCGTTCCGATGACCAGTGCCAGCGCCGCGACGGCGAGTGCAGCCGCGGCCGCCAGGCAACGGTGGTTTCGGATCCACGCGAAGGGCCCGCGGCTTTGCGGCGCCTGCCCGGCGGCAGCCCCTGACCTTGGGGTGTTCCCGTGTCCGGTGTTCGCTGTTGAAAGCCCGGTCATGGCACCGGCACCGTGCCTGTAGAGCCGGCGGAGGCGGGCTTCATGGCCTCCAGCCTGGTATCGAGTCCCACCATGTCCCGGTATTGCCCGTTGCCTGAAGGCCTGTTTCCGTAGCGGATACCGTCAAACGTGGCCGCCGCCCACCGCAAGGGCCCGGCTTCGGCAGCGAACTGGACCGACAGCGCTTGTGCCACTTCGTCTGCGGTCCTGCCGGGCTGGGGGTCTAGTATCGTCCGGTGTTCGGCGGTGCGGACCATGGCACGGAAGCGGTCGACGACGGCGTCCCCCCAGTTTCCTGCCGCGGCGGCGGCTTCCGCACGGGCGCGGTAGTCCTCGGCCGCCAGGGAGTTTTCGAGCTCAAAGACGTCCTTGGGCTGACGGGTGCGGGCGTTCAGGCGGGGCCGCGCCAGGATGATGGCGGCCGCGATGATCGCGGCAATGACAATGGCGATGGCAACTCCCGGGACCGATGGCGCGTCCCCCCGGGAGCCGTCCAGGGATTGCAGCCAATCCAGGAAATTCCGCCACAGGGTGTCAAGCCAGGACGGGGCGGCCTCCCGGTATTCCGGTCTGGCCAGTTCCTCAGCCGCCCAGCGCCTTGCCTCGTCGGCGCCCGGAAGTACCGGAGGCTCAGCGGCCATAGGGCCAGGCTCCCGGCGCCGCACCCTGCCCGGGGTACGGAGTGTTGGTGCCCGGGCGGGGCTCCCGGCCCGGGATACCGTCCGGATCCGCCCCGGTCTCCGCCTGGCGCAGCAACGTGATGTCAAGGCCGTCCTTGCGCATCCGCAAGTCCATATAGAGCAGGGCCATGACGGAGGTCTGGAAGGCGAACCCCACCCCGCCGACCAAGGCACCGACCACGGCGGTGACGATGCCCAGGATTACTGCCAGGGTGGCGTCTTGCCCGCTGCCGCCGTGCGGCGAGACGACGCCGGCCAGGACCGCGGGCAGGAAGCTCACCGGGATCAGGACCACCTGGCTGATCACGCCCACCAGGATGGATACCACCAACGTGATACCCAGGATCCGCCACCAGTTGGCCCGGGTCAGCTTCCACGACCGCCGAAGCCCGGCGAAGGCACCCAGTTCTTCAATAACGACGGCGGCCGGCGCCACCATGAGCTTGATGCCCACCCAGGCGAAGAGGGCCACGACGCCCAGGACCAGAGGGAAGGCGAAAAGGGACGCGGCGCCCCGAACGTTGGTGAAGAAGAGCGCAAGGATGACGGCCAGCAGGACCATGGCCGCAATTCCCGCCGCGACCAGCAGCGCAGCCAATCCCACCAGGGCGCCGATGCGGGGCCGCGCCAGCGACATCATCCGACGGAAGCCGGTGGGGCGGTTGAGGACAGACCGGGCCACGGGCACCACCATGGCGCCCTGGAGGACGGCGGAGAGGAACACGGACAGGACGGTCACGACGGCGGCGCCTGCCATCAGCCCGATGGCCATGGACGCCATATCGCCCCGGGTGGCAGTGCGCGCCCACCCTCCGAGCGATACAGCGGACGATGCACTGACGGCCGTGACGACCGCGGCCAAGGCCTGGGTCAGCAGGCCCGCGCCCACCATGGCCTTTGCATTGCGGCGCATCGCTTGGAAAGCACCGTCCAGGATCTCCCCGAACATCAGCGGCCGCAAGGGGATGATGCCGGGTTTGGGGGGAGCGACGTAGCGCGGTTGACCGTAGGGCGGGGCGCCATAGGGCATGCCCGGGTAGGGGGACCCGTTATACGGCTGGCCACCATATCCGGGCGCCCCATACGGCTGGCCGGCGTACGGTGGTTGGCCAGGGTATGGGCTGCTGGGGTTCGGCGGACCAGGCTGTTGCCCTTGGGGTTGCTGCCACTGGGGCGGTTGGTGCCATGGCGGCTGCTGCTCCCAGCCGGGCGGCTGTTGGCCGGCCGGCCCTGCCGGCTGTTGCGGGCCCGCAGGTGGTTCCCACCGCTGCTGCCAACCCGGCGGTACCGGACCGCTGCCGGTCCCGGCGCCCGATCCGCCGTCGTCTGCTTCATCGCCCGGCCGCCCCTCCCGGGGCCCGCCGGATTCCGACTCCTGTGGTGACACTGATTTCCCTCCCCCAATACCACTGCGCCTGATGCCCGGCGCTGCCCTGTGGAAAGGTGCCCGCCGGCAGCGCAGGGCATGACCCCAAGACTATAGTTCCGGCGTCGGACCGCCTAGTGTCCCGCCATGCCGGAAGCCGCTGAACAGGACAAAGCCATCCCGATAAGGGAATATATAACTATGAAGGCACGCATTCTGGTTGTAGATGATGACGAAGCGCTGGCCGAGATGATTGGAATTGTCCTCCGTAATGACGGCTTTGAGCCCGTCTTTTGCGCCGACGGCGCCCAGGCGCTGGACGTTTTCCGGTCTTCGCGGCCGGACCTGGTCCTGCTTGACCTCATGCTTCCCGGCATGGACGGTATCGAAGTCTGCCGCCAGGTCCGTGCCGAATCGGATGTCCCCATCGTCATGCTGACCGCCAAGTCCGATACCTCCGACGTCGTCCGGGGGCTCGAATCCGGCGCTGACGACTACGTGCCAAAACCTTTCAAACCTGCCGAACTGGTGGCACGCGTGCGCGCCCGGCTCCGCCCCGGGGACCAAAAGGCGCCCGAGACGCTCCGGATCGCGGACATCACCATCGACGTCGCCGGCCATACGGTCAGCAGGGGCAGCGACCGGATCTCCTTGACCCCGCTGGAATTCGACCTCCTTGTGGCACTGGCCCGCAAGCCGTGGCAGGTCTTCACCCGGGAACTCCTCCTGGAACAGGTTTGGGGTTACCGGCACGCCGCCGATACCCGCCTGGTCAACGTTCATGTCCAGCGGCTGCGGTCCAAGATCGAGCAGGACCCGGAAGCCCCGGAAGTTGTATTGACGGTGCGTGGTGTCGGCTACAAAGCAGGGGTCTGACCCCGCCGCGCAGGACGGGGGACCTGACCGGAGCCTCGCGGCCTCCGGGGAGGCGCCGGAAACCGGCGCCGCGCTGAACGGCAGCGACGAAGAGCGCGGACCGGGGCTTGCCGAGTCCACGCCTCCGGGCATGCCGCACATGGTGTTCCGCGCCAGGATCTGGCAGCGGCGCGCCCTGATCGTCGCGTTGCGCGTGGTCCGGTTGGTGCGGACGGGTGTGGTGCGGTTCCTTCCCGGCCTACGGTACCTCGGCCGGGCCCTGCAAAAACGTTGGCGCCGCTCCTTGCAGTTCCGGACGGTCCTGACCACGCTGATGCTGGCCATGACCTCCTTTGCGGTGGTTGGGGCCTACCTGTCCAACCAGATTGCCAACAATCTCTTCCAGGAGCGGCTGACCCAGGCGGAGTCGGAGACCCGCTACAACGTCAAGCAGGTACAGGACACGTTCGACGGCGCCCAGGTCACCGACCAGTCCAGCGTCATCACCTTGGTTTCGGACACCCTCAGCGCGGTCGAGGGCAGGGGATCGGTCATCCAGCGGCGCTACGTCTTCGAAGCGATGCCCAACCAGACCAAACCCCGCAACCGCTGGGTGGAGTCCCGCGCCTCTGACCAGCTCACTGTCAGCGTCATCCCGCCCGACCTGCGCAAGGCGGTGCAGGAATCGGGCAAGGAACAGTTCTGGGCGTCCACCGTTATTCCGGTGGGCACCGAGGACCGGCCGGGAATCGCCGTCGGAAACAAAGTGACCTTCAACGGCACCGTGTATGAGCTCTACCTTATTTACGACCTGAACACGGCACAGCAGACGCTCAATGAGATCCAAAGCGTCCTGTGGGCAGGCGGCGCCGTCCTGGTGCTCCTGATCGGCGCAGTTGCCTGGTACGTCACCCGCAACGTGGTCAGCCCGGTCAGCCACGCCGCGATGGTGTCGGAGAAGCTGGCCGCCGGACAACTGCAGGAACGCATGGTGGTCCGGGGCGAGGACGAGGTGGCCCGCCTGGGCGCCTCCTTCAACCACATGGCAGCCAGCCTGCAGGAACAAATCACCCAGCTCGCCACCCTTTCACAGATGCAGCAGCGCTTTGTATCGGACGTCTCGCACGAACTGCGCACACCCCTGACCACCGTGCGCATGGCGGCCGAAGTCCTGTACGACGCGCGTGACGACTTCGACCCCATCAACAAGCGCTCGGCCGAACTGCTCTACAACCAGGTGGAACGTTTCCAGTCCCTTCTTTCCGACCTGCTCGAGATCAGCCGCTTCGATGCAGGCGTCGCGGTGCTGGACGCCGAACCCGAGGACCTGCTCCAAGTGATTGCCCACGTCATCGAAGGCGCGGCCCCGGTGGCGGCCGAGTACGGCTCGGACATAGTCTTCGCGGCCCCGGAAGGCTCCATGGTGGTGGAAATGGATGCCCGCCGGATCGACAGGATCCTGCGCAACCTCATCCTGAACGCCGTGGAGCACGGCGAAGGCAAGCCGGTGACGGTGACGGTCGCGGCCAACGAGACGGCTGTTGGCGTTTCGGTGCGGGATCACGGCATCGGGATGGACCCGGCGGAAGCTGCCCGCGTCTTCGACAGGTTCTGGCGGGCGGATCCCGCCCGCGCCCGGACGACGGGAGGCAGCGGACTGGGCCTTTCCATCGCCATGGAGGACACCAAGCTGCACCACGGCTGGCTGCAGGCCTGGGGCCGGAAGGGCAGCGGGGCGAACTTCCGCCTGACCCTGCCGTTGCGCCAGGATGGCGGGATCACCGAGTCACCCGTGCAGCTCGAACCCAGGGACGTCACCATCCCGGGAGCGCCCGGGAGCATCCCCGCAGAACAGGACAACAAGAACATGCTGGTGCTGCAGACAGATGCCGGCAGGCCCGCTCCGTCCCGGGGCCCCGAGGAGACACCATGACCCGGCGCGGACGGCACGTGCAGTACCCTGCGGCACTCCTGGCGCTGCTGATCGTCCTGCTGTCCGGGTGTGCCCGGATCCCGACGTCGGGGCCGGTGGGGAAGAGCAGCGAAAGCAGCGCCGGCAATGTCAGTGCCCCGGTGTTCCTTCCGGCGGCGCCGCAACCGGGCGCCTCGCCGGAGACGATCATCGACTACTTCTACCGGGCAGGCAGCGGCTACGAGGACGATTACGCCGTGGCCCGCCAGTACCTCACCCAGGCATCGGCGGTGTCCTGGAAGCCCGACAAGCGGGCCCTGGTGTACAGGGAAGCGCGGGTGGTACCGACCGGCACGGAAAACGTCTACAACTATGAGCTCGATGTCGCCTACACGGTGGATACCGACGGCATTGCCACCCAGTCCCCGCCGGGAACGGTGGAACGGATTCCCGTCACCGTGACACAGGTGGACGGCGAATGGCGGATTTCCGCGATACCGGACGGGACCGCCATTGCGGAGGAAACCTTCAAGGTGATTTACGGCGCCTACCCGATCTACTTCTACGACCCCACGTTCACCTATGCGGTCCCGGACGTCCGCTGGTTCCTCAAGAACAAGACGGTCAAAGCCATGACCAGTGCCCTGCTGGCCGGGCCCGCACCCTACCTTCGCGGCGCCGTCGTCAGTGCCTTTCCCTCCGGGATCAAACTGGCCCGTGAATCGGTGCCGGTGGTCTCCGGAGCAGCCCAGGTTGATTTGACGGCAAAGGAGCTGACGGAAACGTCAGCCGAAGACCGGCTCCGCATGCAAATGCAGCTGACCCTGACGTTCCGGACCCAGCCTGATGTGGTCAATGTGGAGCTTCGTGCCAACCAGGACCTGGTGCGCGTAGAGGATAACGGTTCGGTTCTTCCACCGGTGCTGGACAAGACGGTGCCGTCCCGCCAGATTGCCATCAGCGGCGGTGAACTGGTGCGGTATGAAAACAACCGGGTTTCCCCGTTGCCCGACATGCAGCCGGTCTCGGCCCTCAACCCGCGGTTCCCCGCAGAATCACCGGTGTCCCAGGCCGCCGCGTTCCTGAACGAAGGACGCACCACGCTCTACAGCATCAGCCCGGGCCAGCCGGCCCGCGCCCTGACCACACGGAGCACCCTCAGCCGTCCGTCCTTCAGCATCTACGACTGGGTGTGGACCGCGGGCCCCGGCGCCACCGGGGCAACCGAGGTGGTGGCGTTCCGCCCCGGTGGAGTGGCGGAAGGTGCACCCGTCCCCTCCGTGACGCTGGCGCCGTCGTGGCTTGCCGGCCGTACGGTGAAGGAATTCCGGATCTCGCGTGACGGTGTGCGCGCCCTGGTGATCTCCGAACAGAACGGCAAATCCAAAGTGCAGGTGACGGGCGTGATCCGCGGCAGCGACGGCACCCCGCGCGAACTGACGGCGCCCATCACGCTGGTCACCGCCACCGATCCCGACCAGGGGGTCTGGGTCAACAGCACAACGGTCGCCGTGATGAAAGCGGCAGCGGGCTCAAATGTCACGCCGGAGCTGCTGTCCCTGACCTCCGGCCAGCCGCAGCAGCTTGCCCCCTGGCCCGGGGTGGTGTCCATCAGCGCCGGCAACGGTGCCGATGATATTTACGTGCAGTCCGGCGAAGGGATTTTCCAGCGCCTGGGCAATGGCTGGTCACCGCAAATCAAGGGCCCGGTCGATCCCTCGTTCCCCGGCTAGGACGGGCGGACCGCGGCCCACCGGATATCCACATAGGTGGGCCCGCGCCTTACCCCTCAGGTACCAACCGGCGATGGTGGAAAGGTGAACGGCACCAGACGACCCGCCGGAACATCATGGTCCCATGGCAGGGAACCTGCGTGTGACCCGGACCTTCATCCGCCGCCGCGATGGGCTGCAAAGCACCGCTCGGATCAAGCGAGCGCCCTTCTCCGGCTTTTCGACTGGGCGGCCGGGGCCGGAGGCGAACTCCTTTCCCTGGCCATCCCGGTGGACTGTGTGTGCTGTGGCGCGGAGGACAGTGACCTCTGCCCAGCCTGCAGCAGCCGCATCCGGTACCTGACCCGGGAGCCGTTCCGGGCTGAAGGCGGCGCCCCCGCGCTGATGGATGTGTCCGGAACCATCCTGCTCCCCGTCGTGGCGGCCGGCGTTTACCGGGACGAGCTGGCACAAGGCCTGCTCTCGTTCAAACGGCACGGCCAGCACCGGCTTGGTGAAAGCCTGGCGCGGGCTTTGGCCGGGGCCGTCCGGGCGGCAACAGCGGACGCTGACGGGTTCGTGCTGGTCCCGGTCCCCACCAGCACGGCGGCCTACGTCAACCGGGGCTTCAGTCCGGTCCACCTGCTCCTCAAGAAGGCGGCCTGGCACCTGCCGGGCGTTGCCGTCGTGAATGCCTTGCGAAAGGTCCCGCCGTCGGGAGCCCGCAGGCTCGGGTGGACAGGACTGGCCGGCGGCCAGAAGGGGCTGGGCAGGGGCGCCCGCTCCCAGCGGGTCAGGGGGTCCATGCGGGTCGGCGTCCGGGCCCGTCCACCGGTTGCGGGGAAGCCGTGCATCATCGTCGACGACGTCCTGACGACGGGCGCCACGATCGGTGAAGCGGCCCGTGCGTTGCACCAGGCCGGGGCCAAGGTGAGGGGCGCCGTCGTGCTTGCCGCGACACGCCCGCCCGACGCTGCGGAACCCGCGCCCGGCCCCCGCACGGAGCCACCGAAGCGACCATGACTTAGAAAAAAATAAACCGGGAAAGGATGAATAACAGGTGGCTATGAACTAACGTCGAAGGTGGGTACCAAGAACAGAATGTACCTTTCGATGGCGGCTCGGAGAGGGGCTCGACTGTCAGACAGCTGGGCCCAGGGAAGTGCCGCCGTCGTGTCACCGAAGTCATTTGGAGGGCACCATGGAGTTTATGATCAGCGGACGAAATCTGACCGTTTCAGACCGGTTCCGCGAATATGCCGGGGAAAAGATCGCAAAAATCGAATCGCTGGGTGACAAGGTCCAGCGTGTCGACGCGAAAGTCTCCAAGGAGACCAATGCCCGGCAAACCGGCGACCAGCTGACAGTAGAGGTGACAGTCCTGGGCCGCGGACCCGTAATCCGTGCCGAAGCGAGCGCCGCAGACAAATTTGCTGCTTTTGACCTCGCCTACAACAAACTGCTTGAACGGCTCCGCCGGGCCAAGGACCGCAAGAAGGTCCACCACGGGCGCCACACCCCCAAGGCCGTTCGCGAGGCGACCGCATCGCTTGAACCCGCCAGCGCGCACGAGCCGCTGTACCTTGAGGCAAACCACCGGGATGAAACCGTGCAGGCCGCCGACAACAAGTCCCCCTATGATGTCGACAACGACATCCCGGCCGGGAACTCACCGGTGCTGATCCGGCGCAAGGTCTTCCCCGCGGCTTCGCTCTCCCTCGATGACGCCGTGGACAACATGGAACTGGTGGGACACGACTTCTACCTCTTCGTGGACAAAGCCACCAACACGCCCTCCGTCGTGTACCGCCGTCGTGGCTGGACCTATGGTGTCATCACCCTGGACCACGAGTGCGAGCCCGGCGACACCATCGTGGAGGAAAAGATCCTCGCGTACCGCTCCGACGACGCACCCGCCAACGCCTAAAGTGGAGTACACCACCACGTGAGAGGACTGAATGTCAGCATCGCTGAGCCTTGACCAGGCACGGCGCATCGCGTTGGCAGCACAGGGACTCCATAAAGGACGGCCCGCCGGCCCCGTGACAGCACGGGCGGTGGGCCGTACCTTTGCCCGTCTCCAGCTCGTCCAAATCGATTCCGTCAATGTCCTGGTCCGCAGCCACTACCTGCCCTTCTTTTCGCGACTTGGCAATTACGACCGCGACATCCTGCACCGCATGTCCGGTCAGCGGCCACGCCGCATGGTGGAGTATTGGGCGCACGAGGCCAGCTACATCCGGCCCGAGCACTACCGGGACCTCCTGCTGTGGCAGAAGCGGTCATGGGTGGGTGCCTCACGCATGGACCCGGAACTCCGTACCGACATAGCCGGCAGGATCCTGTCCGTCCTCGCCACGTCCCGGCCGATGACGGCCTCGGAACTTACAGCCAGGATCGGCCACGTCGAGGAACGGCAGACGGATAATTGGGGGTGGAACTGGAACGCTGTCAAACGGGTGCTGGAACACCTCTTCGAGGAAGGGGCAGTGTCAGCCGCCGCCAGGACCGGGCAGTTCGAGCGCAAGTACACCCTCACGGCCAAGGTCCTGCCATCTTCTTCTGGCGAAGCCACAGAATCCGATCCGGCAGCCGCGCTTCAGCGGCTCACAGAGGCGGCGGCCATGGCCCACGGGATCGGAAGCGTCCGTTGCTTCGCCGACTACTTCCGGACCCCTGTGAAGGCAACCGCACTGGCAGTCGAAAACCTGGTGTCGGAAGGCAGGCTGGAACGCGTCAATGTGATCGGCTGGAACCGCGAAGTCTTCCGGCACGTGGAAGCCGCCTTGCCTCGGCGGGCCACCGGCCGGGCCCTCCTGAGCCCGTTCGACTCCCTGGTCTTCGAGCGTCGGCGCCTGTTGGAACTGTTCGGCTTCCATTACCGGATCGAGATCTACACCCCGGAGCCCAAACGGCGTTTCGGGTACTACGTGCTGCCCTTCCTGCTGCGGGACAGAATTGTGGCCCGGGTGGACGTGAAAGCGGACCGCGCCGGGGGCCGGCTGCTGGTGAGGTCCGCCTTCGCCGAGCCGGACGCCCCGGCGGACACCGCCGTCGAACTGGCCGCGGAGCTGCAGCTCATGGGTCAATGGCTTGGCCTGCCTGACGTGGAAGCGGGCCCGGCGGGGGATCTCGCCGCAAGGCTGGCACAGGAGCTTGGGCGGCTGCAGGACTATCCGCTCTCAGGGAAAAGGGAGTAACGGCGGGGTGTCTCTCCCGTAGACTGAACACGCCAGAATTCGGCGGCATGAGACTGGGAGCATCTTCACGTGGCATCACTTATCGAAAAAATCCTCCGCACGGGTGACAAAAAGACACTCCGGCAGTTGCGGAACTATGCCGACTCGATCAACGCCCTCGAAGACTCGTTCAAGACGTTCACCGATGCGGAACTGCGGGAGGAGACCGACCGCCTCCGCGAGCGGCACCAGGATGGCGAGAAGCTCGACGACCTGCTTCCGGAGGCCTTCGCCGCCGTACGCGAGGCCTCCTCGCGGACACTCGGAATGCGCCACTTCGACGTCCAGCTCATGGGCGGCGCTGCCCTGCACCTGGGCAACATCGCGGAAATGAAGACCGGTGAAGGCAAGACCCTGGTGGCGACCGCTCCCGCCTACCTGAACGCGCTCTCCGGCAAGGGTGTCCACGTGGTCACCGTGAATGACTACCTCGCCGAATACCAGTCCGAACTCATGGGCCGCGTCTACCGCTTCCTCGGTCTCACCAGTGGCGTCATCCTGGCCAACCAGGATCCCGCCGTGCGCCGCCAGCAGTACGCCGCGGACATCACCTACGGCACCAACAACGAATTCGGCTTCGACTACCTGCGCGACAACATGGCGTGGGACAGGAGCGAACTGGTCCAGCGCGGCCACAACTTCGCCATCGTCGACGAAGTGGACTCCATCCTTATCGACGAAGCCAGAACGCCACTGATCATCTCCGGCCCGGCTCAGGGTGACACCAACCGCTGGTACAGCGAATTCGCCAAGGTAGTGCTCCGGCTGCAGCCCGAAAAGGACTACGAGGTCGACGAAAAGAAGCGCACCGTGGGCGTCCTGGAGAGCGGCATCGAAAAAGTCGAGGACTACCTCGGCATCTCGAACCTGTACGAGTCCGCCAACACCCCGCTGATCGGGTTCCTGAACAACGCCATCAAGGCCAAGGAACTCTTCAAGCGGGACAAGGACTACGTCATCCTGGACGGCGAAGTGCTGATCGTCGACGAGCACACCGGACGCATCCTGGCTGGCCGGCGCTACAACGAAGGCATGCACCAGGCAATCGAGGCCAAGGAAGGCGTCGAGATCAAGGCGGAAAACCAGACCCTGGCTACCGTGACGCTCCAGAATTACTTCCGCATGTACGGCAAGCTGTCCGGCATGACCGGCACCGCCGAAACAGAAGCGGCCGAATTCATGAGCACCTACAAGCTCGGTGTCGTGGCGATTCCCACCAACCGGGACATGCAGCGGATCGACCAGCCGGACCTCGTGTTCAAGAACGAGGTCGTCAAGTTCGACGCCGTCGTGAAGGACATCGCCGAGCGGCACGAAAAAGGCCAGCCCGTCCTTGTGGGCACCACCAGCGTGGAGAAGAGCGAATACCTCTCCAAACTGCTCGCCAAGGAAGGGATCCGCCACGAGGTCCTGAACGCCAAGAACCACGCCCGTGAAGCGGCCATCGTTGCCCAGGCTGGCCGCAAGGGCGCCGTCACCGTGGCCACCAACATGGCCGGCCGCGGTACTGACATCATGCTGGGCGGCAATGCCGAATTCACGGCAGTGGCCGAGCTCGCCAAGCGCGGCCTGGACCCGGAGGAGAACTCCGAAGAGTACGAAGCCGCATGGCCGGCTGCTCTTGAGGCAGCCAAGCAGTCCGTGAAGGACGAACACGAGGAAGTCCTGGATCTTGGTGGCCTGTACGTGCTGGGCACCGAGCGCCACGAATCCCGGCGCATCGACAACCAGCTTCGCGGCCGGTCCGGCCGCCAGGGTGACCCCGGAGAATCCCGCTTCTACCTGTCCCTGACGGACGACCTGATGCGGCTTTTCAACTCGGGGGCCGCCGAACGACTGATGAACAGCTCCGTTCCGGACGACGTCGCGCTGGAATCCAAGCTTGTGTCGCGTGCCATCGCCTCGGCCCAGGGCCAGGTGGAAGGCCGGAACGCCGAACAGCGCAAGAACGTCCTCAAGTACGACGACGTCCTGAACCGCCAGCGTGAAGCCATCTACAGCGACCGCCGCCGAATCCTTGAGGGCGATGACCTGCACGAGAAGGTGCAGTTCTTCGTCGAGGACACCATTGTGGCCCTGATCGACGCCGCCACGGCCGAGGGCAACGGTGACGACTGGGACTTCCACCAGCTGTGGACCAACCTCAAGACGCTCTACCCCGTCAGTGTCACGGCGGAAGACATCATCGAAGAAGCCGGCGGCAAGCCACGGGTTACCGTCGAGCTGCTGAAGGAGGAAATCCTCTCTGACGCCCGCCTTGTGTACCAGGCGCGGGAGGAGGCGATTGGCTCCGAAAGCATGCGCGAACTTGAGCGCCGTGTGGTCCTGTCGGTCATCGGACGCAAGTGGCAGGAACACCTCTACGAGATGGACTACCTCAAGGAGGGCATCGGCCTGCGAGCCATGGCCCAGCGCGATCCACTCGTGGAATACCAGCGTGAAGGCTTCGCCATGTTCCAGACCATGATGGAAGCCATCCGGGAGGAAAGCGTCGGCTTCCTCTTCAACCTCGAGGTGGAAGTCACTCCCGCCCAGGACGTCGTGGTGGAGGATGCTTCCGGCGGCCACACCGAGCACGTGGACCCGCAACTGCGGGCTGCCGGCCTCGAAGCACCCGAGAAGCCTGCCCAGCTCCAGTACACGGCACCCAGCGAAGGCGGCGGAACCGAGACCCGCGTGGAAACCCGCTCAGGCGGACGTTCCGGCAACCCGGCCAAGGCAGCAGCCCAGGACGCAGCAAAGCGCCCCGCAAAGAAGAAGAAGCGCTAGCCCGCCGGGCTTACCAGGGGCGCCGGCATCCGCCGACAGGGCAGGGAACCACTTGTTCCCTGCCGTGTCGGCTTCTGGCGGGTGCTCCTTCACCCAATGACAAGTTCGACCACCCGCCACACCTGTTTGCTGCGTTCGAGCCGGACAGCAACGGCGCGGGCGCGCACATCATCCACAACGACGGCACTGGCCTCATAGATTCCAGCGGCAACCTCACAGACGCGTACCGAGCGGACCACCGAATTCCGGTGAAGCCGGGCCAGCGCCGGATTGCCAGTCCGGGTCAGTTCACGCCTGATCAACGCTGCCCGGTGTTGAAGGGCCGACAGGCACCGTGGATCCAGCCGACGCGCAAGCTGGTGCACGGGCCGGATTCCGGCCAGGACCTCCATGGACGCCTGGACCGTCCCGCGGGTGATGGCCCGGACTTCCGCGGCCTCGTCGACCGGCCGCAGCGGTGCCGGAAGTGCTCCCCGGGAACGCCCTGCGGACGGGGTCCCGTTGGCGGCCATACCCGCGACCCCGGTATTGTTCTCGGGCTTCGCTGCCCGGTCCTGCTTGGCTCGAATTGGTGTCACAGCGATCATTGGATTCCCCTTAAGTTTGTTGGCTGGTTCCACTGCCCGGTAGCAAGGAGTGCAGTTACGACGCCTGTGGCGCCTGGAGGATTTGGCCTGGCAGCAGGACATCCGGGTTCCCGCCGATTTGCCCGCGGTTCGCTGAGTACCAGCGCGGCCATTCGAGGGCTATGTCCACATCCGAGGCTCCGGGGCCCATCTCGTTTGCCACGATGGCCCACAAAGTGTCCCCGGCCAGTACGGTCACGGTCGCAGCCTCGGTCCCGGGCGAAGCTCCACCTGCGGCCCTGCTCCCCGGTGTGGCGAGCAGGCCCGGGTCCACCACCTGGGGAGCAGGACGCCATCCGGGCGCCGGCACCGCAACGGGCAGTTGGGGCCCGCGTAGTCCCGTCGTTGCGGGGATGCTCCCTGCCGGTTCCACTGCGGACTGTTCCTTCACGGCTCCTCCTTCAGTCTCTGGAATGCTGCCCGTGGGTTGTGGGCTGAGCCGGGCCGATGACGAATGGCCGGGTGTGGGGGCCCATGCAGGC
The DNA here is from genome assembly GCF_030209315.1 of Pseudarthrobacter sp. efr-133-R2A-89. Classification (NCBI taxonomy): domain Bacteria; kingdom Bacillati; phylum Actinomycetota; class Actinomycetes; order Micrococcales; family Micrococcaceae; genus Pseudarthrobacter; species Pseudarthrobacter sp. efr-133-R2A-89. Next base: position 470,605 of record NZ_JARVSE010000010.1, read on the forward strand.
CCCGGATCGGTTCCGGCGGCTTGTGCGGCCGTTCCTGCGAGCAGCTGGATCGAAAGGGCGGCAACCACCGCCCGCTGCATGAACGCAGGTGAGAACCGGCGCATGGCTGCCGCGGACCGGCGTCGGCCAAGGCGCTCCAGCAGGAATGCTGAACCCGCGCACACGACCGCAAACGTCCACCACAGCAGAATGCCGGCACCGGCCGCTGATGCGGCGGCCGCCAACAGGACTTCCACGGATGTTTCCTGGTTGCGAGCGGCGGAGGCCTGCCATTGGCCGACAAGTCCGCAGCCCAGGAACCAAAGTCCGATGCCGAGCACGAGCAAGGCAACCGCCGACACGATGTCCGACCGATGCACTTCTTCCCTGCAATCCATTACCGATCCTTTGGATGCCATTTGGTGTCTTTTGATGTTGTATGACCAAGTTTGGACTGATCAGGAACATTTTGTCCATACGTTGGAGAGAAAATCCTGGCTGCGTTGACCGGCGGGGGAAGCGCAACTTACGCTGGCGGAATGCGCTGGGATGCACTCTTCAATGACATCGAAAGCCAACTTGCCGAAGTTGAGCGGCTGTCATTGGAAGCCGAAATCAATGAGCGAACCCGCGCTGAGTTGGTAGGCCTGCCCCTGGAGGACAGGCTGCGGGCATCGGTGGGCTACCGGATTGGCGTCCATCTTCTCTGCGGGGAATCCGTGCACGGTGAGCTCACGCATGCCGGGGCCGATGCGCTGGTCCTGGACGATGAACAGTGCCAGGTGCTTGTTCCCTATGCGGCCGTGGCGCGCTACGTCGGGCTCGGACGGCATGCGCAAGCAGAAGATTCCGTGGTTCGCCGAGCGATTGGGCTCGCCCATTCCCTGCGTGGCCTTGCGCGCGACAGGGCGGAGCTGTCGGTGACCATTGGCGGTGCTGCAGGATCCGTCCGCCTGGCAGGAGTGATTGACCGTGTGGGCAGGGATTACATCGACCTTGCCGTGGTCACGCCCGGCGAGGTCCGGAGGAGCCAGGGCGTCAGCCAGGTCTCTTCCATACCCTTTGCCGGGCTTGCCATGATCAGGTCACGCAAGATGGGTGGACTGTAGCGGCGGCGGAGTCGGTCCGGTGACTTTTGCGGCCTGGAACGAGCGCAAAACCCGTCACATCGACTTGGCGCGGGACTCCTGGATCATGCGGCTGGCCTCGGCATAGCGCTCCTGGATGTACTGCTCCAGCATCTTTTCTTCAACCCGCCACTGGCCCCGGCCACCCACCTGGATGGCCTTCAGCTCGCCGCTGCGCACCAAGGCATACGCGGCGGGAGAATTGATCTGGAGCTGCTCAGCGACGTCTGCGAGCGTGAGAAACCTTGGCATGGACCCATTTTGCCATCAATTGGCGCTGTTTGTGCCCGTTATCCACATATTGGCGGTTTTTAGCCAAATGACTTTTGTTCCATGGGCCTTGCGGTAACAATGAGGAGTCCGGCCCCCGTGGGGAGGGTCCGGGATACCAAGGGGGAGGACGGTATGGTTCCTGATTCAAGCGTCCGTGCTGCACGGCTCAAGCGTCCGTCGTGGAAAGACCCCCGGCTGTTGGTTGGTGTCCTCCTGGTCCTGGTATCCATCGTCGGGGTCGTCTTTCTCGTAGGCAGCGCGGACCGGACAACCGAGGTCTATGCCGCCAGGGACGGCATTGCGGTTGGCGAACGCCTCACGCCTGAGAACGTGGTGCGCGCCAAGGTCAGGCTGGGAGATACCGAGCAGCATTACATCACCGTGGAGGACGGGCTGCCGCAGGACGTGGTTGCAATGCAGCGGATCGGGAAAGACCAGCTCGTTCCGCGGGCCAGCCTCGGCGAAATGGACCGGCTCGACCGGAAGCCTGTGGCGCTCACCATTGATCAGACGTTGCCCGCACAAGCGGTGGCCGGCGCCCGCGTGGATGTTTGGGTGGCGCAGCCGGATGCCAAGAACGGCTTCAGTGAGCCGAAGCTCCTCCTGCCCGGCGCGGAGATCACGGAGGTGGCAACGGGGTCCACGGCCCTTGGATCGTCTAAGACGACGGTTTTGATGGTCTTGGTGGAGGACAAGCAGATGCCAGCGTTGCTGGGCGCCCAGGCCAATGAAGCAAAGATCTCCGTCGTCTGGAACCCCGGCGGCGCCCGATGAGCATACCGGTTGTCACTGTGGGCCAAAGCCGGGAGGATGTGGTGGGTGGCCTGGAACGGCTGCACGGCCCCGTCACGGTGGTTCGGCGATGCGCTGAACTTCCGGAATTGCTGGCAGCCTGCCAGAGTGGCCTGGCCAGGGCTGCCGTCGTGGCCGAAGGTTCGGAAGGGCTGACTGCGTCCCTGGTTGACCGCCTTGGCGCCGTGGGGGTGGCAATCATTGCCCTGACGGACAACGCCGATGAGGCGGACAGGCTCCGCAAGATCGGGGTGGCCTCGGCGCTGACAGGGGTTCATTCCGAGGAGCTTTCGGACAGGATTGCGGACGCAGTTGCCCGCCTGACCGGTTTGGATCGTCCCGCGGCGCTGAGCGCGGAAGCTGACACCGGAGCCGCGCTCGCCGCTGCTCCGGTCGAACCCAAGCCTGGGCCGGAGAGTGCCGGGACCGGAAAGATCATCGCTGTGTGGGGTCCGGCGGGGTCGCCCGGAAGGACCATGGTGGCTGCCAACATCGCGGGAGAGATGGCTGCTGACGGCCGGGAGGTCCTCCTTGTCGACGCCGACACCTACGGCGCAAGCGTAGCGGCAGTCCTGGGATTGCTGGATGAGTCGGCCGGCCTGGCCCAGGCGTGCAGGCTCGCCGACCAGGGGACACTGGACGCTGATGCGCTCCGGAAAGTGGCCTCAACCGTTGCCACGGCGTCAGGGACGTTCAAGGTCCTGACGGGGATAACCCGCGCGGACCGGTGGACCGAACTCAGGGCTGCAGCGCTGGCCCTGGTCCTTGAGCGGGCCAGGCACATGGCGGATGTTGTGGTGGTCGATACCGGCTTCTGCCTTGAGGCTGATGAAGAGCTCAGCTTCGACACGATGGCGCCGCGGCGGAATGCGGCGACGCTTTGCCCCCTTGAGGTGGCTGACACGGTCTACGCGGTCGGGGCGGCGGACCCGGTGGGCGTACCCAGGCTGGTGCGGGCGCTCGCCGAACTGGAAACAGCGGTCCCACAGGCCGCACCCATCGTCGTCATGAACAAGGTGCGGGCCTCCTCCGTTGGCAGAAGTCCCGAGCGCCAGCTGAGGGATGCCTGGGAACGATACGGCCCGGCTTCCGGGCTCACCGCGTTTCTGCCGTACGACCCCGCTGCGGCGGACGCGGCGCTCCTGGCTGGATCCTTGTTGCACGAAGCTGCGCCGGAGTCGAACCTGCGAAGCGCGATCAGGGAATTGGTTTGTGCACCCGTCCAGCGAAAAGCGAAATCCTCTGTGTTTTCTTCCACACCACGGCGCAAGGCAAAGGACTAGGCTCGCCATAAGAGCTGCAAAGGTGCGGCGAATTTCTCTAGTGGAGGCGTTGTCGATGTCGTCTGGATCCGGTGTGGAGGATCAGCCCCTCTCCATTGAAGGCCTTGAAGGTTTCATGGGGGACTACTACCAGCACTTGGCCGAGGAGGATGCCCGGAGCTACCCTCGCGAGGTACTCGAGTCCCGGGCACGGGAGCATCACAAGGCGGCGTCGGTCCGGCAGCCCGGACAGGCAAAGATCTCAATTGCCGACGAGGAGGACAGCACCGTCATCTTCGTCGTCACTGACGACATGCCCTTCCTTGTCGATTCCGTGAACGCGGAACTGGTCCGGCAGCACGCAGCCATCAAACTGGTTGTCCACCCGCTGTTTGTCGCCACCAGGAATCGGGAAACCGGCGAGCTGGTAAAGGTCAACAGGGTCCCCGCCCACCTGGGCATTTCCAGTGGGGACACGGCCGCCATGCCGAACCTGTCCCACCTCATCGCCCAAGGTGAAAACGCCTCCCATATGGAGTCGTGGATCGCCGTCGAAATCCAGCGTATTTCCGACGACGCGAAGTCGTCCCTGCTTGCCGGACTTACCCGGGTCCTCAAGGACGTCCGGGCCGCTGTCGAAGACTGGCCGAAGATGCGCCAAAAGGCGCTGGAGATCGCCAGGAGCCTGGACCAGGTGGCCCATCCCGCACAGATCGCCGAGTTGCGCCAGGCCAAGGACCTGCTCCGCTGGCTGGACGACGGTAACTTCACGTTCCTCGGCTACCGCGAGTACGACCTCTTGAACGTTGACGGGGAAGATGTCCTCGAACTGCGCGAAGACAGCGGGCTCGGACTGTTGCGGGCAGCCGCCGATTCCCCCCACATCCAGCACCTCACTGACACCGGCCGGAAGAAGGCACGGGAAAAACGCGCCCTGGTCATCACCAAAGCCAATTCCCGCTCGACCGTGCACCGCTCGGCTTACCTCGACTACATCGGAATCAAAAGTTTCGATGCCGCAGGCAACGTCAACGGCGAGCGCCGCTTCATCGGACTTTTCGCCACCAGCGCCTACGCCGGGTCCGTCCGGGACATTCCGATCGTCCGCGAAAAGGTCGACGCTGTGCTGCAAACCGCGGGCTTCCCGCCGGACTCCCACTCCGGCAAGGATTTGCTGGGGATCCTTGAGACCTATCCCCGCGACGAGCTGTTCCAGATCGAAATTCCCGACCTCGCCGCAACCGCCCTGGGTATCCAGAAGCTTCAGGAACGGCGCCGCACCCGGTTGTTCCTCAGGCCCGATATCTACGGCCGGTTCATGTCCGCCGTCGTCTACCTGCCCCGTGACCGGTATACCACCAATGTCAGGCTGCGCATCGAGCAGGAACTGCGGGAAACGTTCCAGGCGGTCTCGATCGACTACGAAGCACGCATGACGGAATCGGCCCTTGCCCGCCTGTTCTTCCGCATCCGGTTGCCCAAGAACGCCGATGTCAGCCACGTCAACAGCGACGAACTGGAAACGCGGCTGGTTCGGGCCGCGAGGTCCTGGAGTGAGGGCATCACCGAGGTCCTGCGCGAAGGGCGGGACCCGGCCGAGGCCAAGGAACTCGCCGCCATCTGGGCCGAGGCGTTTCCCGCCAGCTACCGGGTGGATTACGAGGTAGAGGACGCGCTTGAGGATATTGCGCGTTTTGAAAAGTACGGGGCCGCCGCCGAGCGGAGCACGGGCGCGCGGCAGGACCGTCCCGGCGTCCACGTCTACCTGCCCGAGGGGGCGGGCGCGACCCTGGAAGAGGACGCCAGGGTCAAGCTCTACATGCTGGAGCCCAAGAGCCTGAGCCAGATCCTTCCCTACTTCCACAACCTGGGACTGGAAGTCCTGGACGAGCGCCCGTTCGAGATCGAAACCGCCGACCACAGGGACTTCTTCCTTTACGACCTTGGGCTGAAATACCCGGCCGGGGTGGATCCGGTCAGCACCGGGGAACTCCTGGCTGAATCCTTTGGCGCCGCCGTCACCGGCGCGGCAGAGTCGGACAGCTTCGACCGTTTGGTGCTGCGGGAGGGCCTGCACTGGCGGCAGATCACGGTGCTGCGTGCTTACGCCCGCTACATGCGCCAGATGGGTAGCAGCAGTTCCTTCGGTTTCATGGCCGACACACTCCTGGCCAACGCCGACGTGACCAAGGCCTTGATCGCACTTTTCGCTGCCCGCTTCGACCCGTCCATGGACGACGCCGGGCGCGCCGGCGCCCAGGCGTCCGTGCGCCATGACCTGGCAGCTGCCATCGAGAAGGTTGCCACGCTGGACGCCGACCGTGTGCTGCGCACATTCGGCAACCTCATTGAGGCCACGCTGCGCACCAACTTCTTCCAGGACAAGCCGCACCTGAGCTTCAAGCTGGATCCGGCGCAGATCGAGGGGCTGCCGTTCCCGCGGCCGATGTTCGAAATCTGGGTCTATTCGCCCCGGGTGGAGGGCGTGCACCTGCGGTTCGGCAAGGTCGCCCGCGGTGGCCTTCGCTGGTCTGACCGGCGGGAGGACTTCCGTACCGAAGTCCTGGGCCTGGTGAAAGCGCAGGCGGTCAAGAACGCCGTCATCGTTCCCACCGGAGCCAAGGGCGGCTTCTTCGCCAAGCAGCTTCCGGATCCGGCCGCCGACCGCGCGGCCTGGATGGCCGAAGGCGTCGAAAGCTACAAGACCTTCATCCGTGGCCTGTTGGACCTCACCGACAACCTGCTCACTGAAGGTAGCGGCGAGCGGCTTGTGCCGCCGTCGAACGTTGTCAGGCATGACGACGACGACTCCTACCTTGTCGTCGCGGCGGACAAGGGGACGGCTACTTTCTCGGACATCGCCAACGGGCTGTCGGCAGAGTACGGATTCTGGCTGGGGGACGCGTTCGCTTCCGGCGGCTCCGTAGGGTACGACCACAAGGCCATGGGGATCACCGCCCGGGGCGCCTGGGAGTCGGTCAAGCGGCACTTCAGCGAGCTCGACCTCGACACCCAGACCGAGCCGTTCACCGTGGTGGGTGTGGGGGACATGTCCGGTGACGTATTTGGAAACGGGATGCTCCTGTCCCGCCACATCCGGTTGCTTGCGGCATTCGACCACCGGCACATCTTCCTCGATCCCGCACCGGACGAGGCATCCTCGTTCGCTGAGCGGCAGAGACTGTTCGAGCTGCCCAGGTCTTCCTGGGACGACTACGACAAGTCGCTGATCAGTGAAGGCGGCGGCGTCTTCGCCCGGCAGGCCAAATCCATTCCCGTGTCCCCGCAGGTGCGCGCGGCGCTCGGGCTGTCGGCCGAAACCGCCGAACTCAGCCCGCCGGAGCTGCTGAGGGCCATCCTGCTAGCCCCGGCCGACCTGCTGTACAACGGGGGTATCGGCACCTACGTCAAGGCCAGTTCCGAATCCAACGCAACGGTGGGGGACAAGGCCAACGACGCCATCCGCGTCAACGGCCGTGACTTGCGCGTGAAGGTGGTGGGTGAAGGCGGAAACCTCGGTATGACCCAGCGCGGCCGCATCGAGGCGGCGTTGCAGGGGGTCATCCTCAACACGGATGCGATCGACAACTCTGCCGGCGTGGACTGCTCCGACCACGAAGTCAACATCAAGATCTTCGTGGACCGGATGGTCGCCGCGGGCAAGCTGCCGGCGGCCGAACGCGCCGACTTCCTGGCCTCCATGACCGACGAGGTGGGCCGGCTGGTCCTGGAAGACAACATCGACCAGAACATCCTGCTCCTGAACGACCGCAGCCGGGTGGCCGAGTGGAGCCCGAGCTACGAGCGGCTCATGGACTGGCTGGAGAAGAGCGCGGACCTGAAGCGCGACCTGGAAGCATTGCCGACGACCGAATCCCTGCGTGACCGGCTGCAGCAGGGGCAGGGCCTGACATCCCCTGAGCTGTCGGTTCTGGCCGCCTATGCAAAGATCGAGCTGGCGTCGGCGCTTCGGGACAGCGACCTTGCCGACGATCCCTGGTTCAGGGACACGCTGCGCTCCTACTTCCCGCACCAGCTGCGCGAACGCTTCGACGCGGAGCTGGACACGCATCCGCTTCGACGCGAAATCATCGCCACGGTGGTGGCCAACGACATGATCAACCTGGGCGGAATCACCTTCGCATTCCGGGTCATGGAAGAAACGTCTGCCAGCGAAGTGGCCGTCGCGAAGGCGTTCGTGGCGCTGCGGGAGGTGTACGAACTGGATGCGATGGTGGCCGAGTTGAACAATCTGCCGGCTTCGTTCCCGACGGAGCACTGGAGCACCGTCCACCTGGACATCCGCCGGCTCCTGGACCGTGCGGTCCGTTGGCTGCTGGGCCAGGAAAGCGTCTCCCGCCCGATCGCAGAGGTAGTGGCTGAGTTCAAGCCGCTCATGGATCCGATGCGGGCACGCCTGCTGGACTACCTGCGTGGCGATGACCGCGACCGGGTGGCCGAGTGGCTGGCGAAGGGCCGCGAATGGGAACTCCCGGAAAGCCTGGCATTGCGTTGGGCCGAGCTGTTCGAGAGCTTCGTGCTGCTCGATATCGCCAAGATCGCGCGATCCCGCAAGGACCCGGTAGAGGACATTGCGGCCACGTATTACACCGTGTTCAACCGGTTCCACGCTGATTCCTTGCTGGAACGGATCAGCAGCTTGCCCCGCCAGGACCGGTGGCAGGCGCTGGCGCGGGCCGCCTTGCGCGACGATCTGTACTCGACGGTGTCGGACATGACGACGGCGGTGCTGGACGCAACGTCCACGGCCGACTCGCCGGAGGCGCGGCTCAAGGACTGGGAGGCGCAGAATGCCGAACAGCTGGGCAGGGCAAAGAGCATGTTCGACGAAGTGAACGCCCTTGAGGCCGACGACATGGCCTCACTGTCGGTAGCATTGAGGCTCTTGAGGTCAATCGTCCGACGCTAGCCATGCGGCGTCGCAACTGGAGGTGCAGTGGCAATCTTTACGGACCCCATCAGGGAACACGCTGATTTCGGGCCGGGCGATGCCGAATGGCTGCACCTCCTGGTGGGGGACTGGCAGATGGTCGCGGACCTGGCGTTCGCCGACCTGGCACTGTGGTTCCCCCACCCGGAGCTTGGCTATGTCGCACTGGCCCACGTGCGCCCTTCCACCACGCATACCGCGTTCCACAGCGACTTCGTGGGGGAAGGGATCCGCTCGGACCTGCAGCCGCTGGTGGACAAAGCTTGGAACAGCCGCTCCATTGAGCGGTCCAGCGAAACCAACTGGAACAGCGAGATGGCGCTTCGGGTGGAGGCAGTCCCGATGGTCCGGAACGGGCGGACGCTTGCGGTGGTCACTACGCACATGGACCTGTCCAGTTCGCGGATGCCGTCACGGCTGGAGCTGACCTACCGGCAGTGCGCGTATGACCTGTTGCGGATGGGCACCCTGGGATTGTGGCCGGACTTTGCCTCGCCTACGGGGTCGCGCCGGGGTGCACCCCGCGTGGGGGACGGCCTGATCCGGCTGGATGCCGATGGCGTGGTGCAGTACGCCAGCCCCAACGGTGTCTCCGCGTTCCGCCGCCTTGGCGACGGGGAATCCCTGGAAGGGCGTTCCCTTGCCGAGGTCACGGCCGGCCTCCTCAAGGACCGGCGGATGGTTGACGAGACCCTGCCGCTCGTGGTGACCGGGCGGATGCCGTGGCGCAGCGAGATCGAATCCCGCGGTGTCAGCCTGTCCCTGCGTGCCATCCCCCTGCGCGATGAACAGCAGCGCTTCGGTGCGCTGGTGCTCTGCCGGGACGTCTCGGAACTGAGGCGGCGGGAGATGGAGTTGGTGACCAAAGACGCCACCATCCGCGAGATCCACCACAGGGTCAAGAACAATCTCCAGACAGTGGCTGCGCTGCTGCGGATGCAATCCAGGCGGATGGTGAGCGACGAGGCCAAGCAGGGACTGGAGCAAGCGATGCGCCGTGTGGCCACCATCGCCCTCGTGCATGAGACCCTGTCGCAGGGCTTGACCCAGAGCGTGGATTTCGACGAGCTGATTGGCCGCCAGTTCAGGCTGTCCGCCGAGGTTGCGTCGCCCTCACAGCAGGTGCGGACCGAACGCTCCGGCACGTTCGGTGAACTGCCCAGCGATTTGGCCACACCGCTTGCCCTGGTGATCAACGAACTGGTGACCAATGCCGTTGAGCACGGTCTTGAGGGAAGGGCCGGGACAGTGTGGCTCCTGGCCGACAGGTCCGAGGGGGAGGACGGCGAAGAGCTGACGGTAACCATCGCCGACGACGGCGTGGGGCTCCCGGAGACCCCCCACGTCGAGGGGCTTGGATTGCAGATCGTGCGGACATTGGTCACCAGTGAACTCGGCGGAACCATCACGTGGGAACGCCGGGAGGGCGGCGGAACCGAGGTCAAGATCAGGCTCAGCCTGCACGGGAAGTAGGCCATTGACCACACCGGGACCGTAGGCGCGGATATGGCGCCCGGTGTTGAGTAAAACCAAACGACAGAGGCCCCGGGCCGATCCTTGGGATCGATCCGGGGCCTCTGGTTGTAACGGTCCGTTTTGACGGTGCGGGCTGCCTGCCTTCTAGGACGCCCGGCGTGCGCGGGCGGCACGCCGCTTCAGGGCACGGCGCTCATCTTCGCTCATGCCGCCCCAGACACCGGCATCCTGGCCGGATTCCAGGGCCCACTGGAGGCATGTGTCCACTACAGGGCACCGGCGGCAGACGCTCTTGGCTTCCTCGATCTGCAGGAGGGCCGGGCCTGTGTTTCCGACGGGGAAGAACAGTTCCGGGTCCTTGTCGAGGCACGCTGCGCGGTTACGCCAATCCATGCTGATCAGTTGCTCCATTTCTGGGAAGTGCCTTTGTGAAATTATTCACTAGTGGCTACAAAGGAAAGGGGCCCTCTGGGCCCCCTTGGTCATCTGCATCAAGCCTGTCATGTTAACGCTGTGTAAACAAGGGGTAATAACGCCTGATATCAGTGGAAACCTGAGCGATGCATCACAGTGGCGGCTCCTGCCCTCACCAGTGTCCGACTATGTCCGGTAGGGTGCCAGTGTGTCAAGACCCCCGGTAAACCCAGTAGGTGTCCCAGCGACCCCGGACGAGCCCGGCAACGGACCCGTCCGTCCGTCCGATGAGCATTCCACTGCCGCTCCCGTCGCTGCCATCGTGGTGGCGCTGATTGCCGGCGCCGAAGCCCTTGCCCTGCTGGCTGCTGCAGCCTGGTACGGGTACGAGCTGTTGACCGGCAGCCCCGTGCTCTCCTTCTGGGGAGCGGTCTTCACCCTGGGCCTCCTGCTGGCCTTTTCCGCCTGGCTCTTTGCGGTATCCGTCTTCCTCTACCGCGGGTACCGGTGGACCCGGGCAGCGGCGCTGGTGGCCCAACTGTTCGTCCTGACCATTGGTGTCCCAACCCTGACCAGTGGCCTGGTCCTTGCGGGGGTGGCAATGGTGGTACCGGCCGCAGCCGCCATAGTTCTCCTGTTCTCCAACAGGGTGATCAGCCACGCGTCCCGAACCGGCAGTCCACCCCCTGCTCTCTGACGTCCCTGCATCAGACGCCACTGGTTCGTTCCCTGTAAACGTCCGGACTGGGTAACGAACGCCCGGATTTGGGGCAACGGCGGGGAAGGCCGACAGTTCAGGGTGCGGCGCCTGCCCACCCAACCTGCAGGGCACACGACCGGCCCTCGGAAATCAGGATGCCACGGCCCGACGGTGGATTCGCCTCCACCTCAAACCGGACCCCGAACAGGTCACCATCGGCTATCGTCCGTGGGCACATCAGAAGTCCGAGGCCGGCCGCCCGGGCGTTCATGATCAAAGGAATGCGTTGCGGCAGCAAGGGGCTGTACCGTGCGGTGACCACCAGCGAATAGCCCAAACCGTTCAAGCGGCCCAGGTCCTTCGCTGCCGGCGGGTCCAGAAGGTCAACATCGTCGACGAGCAGCAGCGTGTCGGGGGAAAGGTCGCCGGCCTCGGCCTCCTCCAGCACGCCTCGCCAAGGGTTTCCGGCTTTCATGTGCAGCACGGGGCTTGAGTAACCTCCCTTGCTGGAATTGAGTTTCTTCATAGCGTGCAACACGTTGCTTTTGCCACTTTCGGGACCGCCGAGGACTGCCATCACGCCGCCGGCTGGAATCCGGACGGCGAATGCATCGAGCTCGTTGCCCGCCACGCCCAGCAGGACGGCCCGGGCCTGAGCGGTTCCTGCGGAGGCCTCTGCAGCGCCTGTTTGCCCGTTCCCGGCACCAGTCCGGAACGCTGTTGTGCGCTCGGCACGTGCCGTGACTTCGCCGGTCGTGATCATAGCCGGGAGGGGTTCGACCCTGAAAGGCGGTGATGCGGCAGGCACGCCGTCCCCGGAGGGAGAGGGATGCCCATGGCCAGCGAGGGATTGCCGGTAGAACTGGCAGACCGTCGGGCCGCCAGCGGCTGCCGGGCCAAATGCCACAGCCCTTCCCGACACGGGGGAAACGGAGGGCATCCGTGGCCATGCGGCGCGGCTCTCTTCGGTGGAGCCGAACGGAAAATAGAAGCGGTTGGGGATGGATGCGTAGAACCTGGCTGCGGTCAGTTCGCGTTCACCGGAAACCAACAGTGTTATTCCAGCCCTGCCCCCGTCGCGGGCGAGGTCCTGGACCAGGTCTTCGGCCCAGGCCAATGGGCCGGACCGGAACGCTGAAACCCAGGAGCCCCAGCCAGACACAATGAGAACCAGGGGTACGTCTCCCACAGCCGGCCGGCTTAGTCGCCTCCCGAGTTCGAGGGTAAGGCGTTCCAGGATCCGGGCGCCCCGGCGCAACTCGTGGATACCGGCGTGGGCCCCGGTCCGGCCGGCGTGCGCGAAGGGCCAAAGGCTTCCCGTACCGTCCAGGAAATAGAAGTGGGCTTCGGACGGGCTGGCCATCAATCTCCCGGCCGTCAGTTCCAGGGCTTCCGGCGCGCCGGAGGTGGAACTGCCCAGGAAGGCGGCATGCCCGTGTTTGGCGCGGTTCCAGGTGAGAGTCACCACCTTCTGCTTCTGGGGCAGATCCATCAGCCCCAGGTGCACACTGCCTTCGTCGCCGCCAGGTCCAGCGGACATCGACCTGGCCGCCGGGTATCCGTCGGGTGAATAATCCTGCCCCGGTTCTTCCAGGTCTGCAGGCAGGGGAGGAGCTACCGGTCTCCGGGGGACCCGTTTTCCATACGCCGCGCAAAGTGATTCCACGAGTGACACCAGGGGAGCCGCCGCCGTGGCCGGGGTTGGCGCCGGGTCCGGCGGGGATGGGTCCGTTGCTTTCCGGGGAGCCAGGTACGCCGTTGTCGGCTGGATGACGACCGGACCGTGCAGCTGATCCTCGGATATGGGCGACAAGGACGCGGCCTGGAACTCTTCGGCAGGTTCCGCGCCGCGTGCGAGGAACGCACGGCCCGGGGTGTCCACTCCGATGGCCGCCGCGGCCTTCGAATTGACGATGTCTACTGACTCCATGTCCGACTGCACGCGGAGGGCAATGCTGGAGGTGACGTTTGCCCGGATGTCGGCCGTCAATGCACCTTGGGGCCGTTGCGTGGCCATCACAAGATGGATACCCAGCGACCGCCCTATGGAAGCGATCCGCAGCAGCTCACGGAGCACTTCCGGAGCATCGTCAACAAGCATCCTGAACTCGTCGATGATGATCACAAGGTGGGGGAGGTCGAAGTCCTTCGCCGCGTGCGAGGACCGGTACGCTGCGAGGTCCGGTACGGCGGCTGCCGAGAGGTGCTCCTCACGGAGCCTGACTTCTGCCCGCAGCGACACCAGGGTGCGTTCCATTTCGGCGCTGGTCAGGTCGGTTTGAAGTCCGACACAGTGAACCAAGCCGTGGAGTGGACCCAAGCCGGAGCCACCTTTGAAATCGACGAAGAAGAAGTTGATTCGCTCAGGAGGGTAGCTCAGGGCGAGCGCCAGGGTAAAGGTCCGGAGCAATTCCGATTTTCCTGATCCTGTGGTGCCTGCAACGAGCACATGGGGACCGTCGGCCTGGAGATCCAGGGTCCTTGGGCCGGCCTTACCCAGGCCCAGCGGCACCGCGAGCCCCGGCCTTTGCGCAGCGGCTTCCCAGCGTCTCGCGGTCTCGGCCGCCGACATGGGCAGGATCTCGCTGAGTCCGACGGTGGCCGGAAGCGAGCAGACGTGCCCGTCATCCCGTTTGGGCGCCTTCGCCAGGCGTCGGCAGAGCGTGGTGAATACTGCCTCCGGTATAAGGTCCGGAACAAAGACCGGCTTGTCGTGGTCAAGGAGCATGACCGACCTGCGCTCGGACAAAAACACGTCAGCTGACGGGGATTCGGTGTGTTCCGGAAGGAAATGAAGAACCTGCCAACCTCGTTCCACAGCGGCTTCACGGACTTTGACGTCGCCCTCGTCCGCCGGCGCCGTACTGCGGATCAACAGGACATTTCGCTCTGAACCTGAGGGCCCACCTCCTTCGATGACCCGGAGGGCGGCATCAGTTGTTCCGGTGAGGGTTGCCCTGGGAAGATACCGGGCGGCCAACGGCAGATTTTCCGGCCGCCCGTGGACGACCACCTTCGTCGTGTCAGCCAAGGGATAGCCCGCAAGCTGCATGATGAGGGACCTGATGGCTCCGTCGATGCCCGCCGATGAGCCCGCGATGATGGTGAGCGGCCGGCGCGGGTCAAGGACGACGGGGACTCGCCCAACCGGGTGAACGGGCTGGACGGCGCGTGCCGGCTCAATTCGCACATTGGCGGACTGCTCCATTTCGCCCAACCTCAGCCACACGCCGTCGGACGCCGAATGCGGAACCTTCGCCTGAGTGCTCCGGTGCGCTGCCAAGGCAACGAGGGCAAGGGACGGGGCGCACCGGCGTCGGCGTTCCCTGTCTTCCCGCACTGCCGCTTGAACGGCAGCCGCCAATTCCTGTCTCTGGCGCCGTCCGCCGATGACGGGCACCAGAACAGAAAGCGCTGACGCCGCCGAGAAGGCAAGGAACATCCACATCCCGGTGAACACTGCAAGCCCCACGCCAATCGCCAGCGGGAGAACTGCGGCCACCAGCAGCAGTGCGCGGTTGCCGCCCTCAGCCCCACCGGAGACCACGATGGGTTCGGCCACAGATTTTCCGGCATCGGCCAGGACCCTCTCCGACTGGTCAGAAAACACCAGCGACATGGTGGACTGCCCGCACCTGATACCGGAATCCGTGGAGATGACGGTATTGCGGATCCTCTCACCATCGACGTAGGTGCCATTTGCGCTGTCCAGGTCGATCAGGATGATATTCGTGTCCGTGACCACAAGGCGTGCGTGCTCGCGCGACAACTCCGGGTCCGGGATTACAACACGCGCGCCGCTCCGACCTATGGTGTAGCTGCCTCGCCGGATCGGTATGACTGTTCCCGCGGCAGCGCCGCTGTGAATGGCGAGTGCCAGTGGGGCCGCGGTATCGGCGGCCCGGGGACGACGCGGCCGTTGACCTGATGGCGAGGTGCCGCCGTCGACGAGAATTGCCGCGCTTACCAGCGGCGGAATACCGGCAACCAACGAACGGAGGTCCTGTCCGTCCACAGTGACCGGGCCGGTGCCGAATTTCGTCGACAACTGTTCGTTGATGTCCGCTCCTGGCGTGCCGGGCGGAGCCTCGATGGAAAGTTCGAGAGGAGCCCGGAGGCGTGGGGAGCCCGGACCACCAACCAAGGTGCAATGCAGGGTCATGGGTGCTAATCCTTCGTGCGTATTGCGTCACGCTATCCGTGAAGGAAAAGCCTTGGGAGCCGTTTCGGGCTCTATGTGGAAAACCCGGCCGGGGAGTCCTGCTTGCACGGCGGGAGCTCGGCTAGGATCGCTACACCCGGTCCCCTTGAAAAGCGGGCCATGAGCAGCAAGGGAGAATCCTTTGGGCACCATCGCGGACAGTGCTGACGTTGATGCAGGCGCAAGTATCGGGGTGGGCACCAAAGTGTGGCATCTCGCGCAGGTCCGTGAGGGGGCGCGCCTGGGGGAGAACTGTGTCGTGGGTCGTGGCGCCTACATCGGCCCCGGCGTGGTTTTGGGGGATAACTGCAAGGTTCAGAACTACGCCCTGGTGTACGAACCCGCGATTCTTGGGGCGGGGGTCTTTATTGGTCCCGCAGTGGTCCTGACCAATGATGTTTTCCCCCGCGCTGTAACTCCTGAAGGGACCCTCAAGACAGAGGAGGACTGGGAAAAAGTGGGTGTGACGATCCTGGAGGGAGCTGCTGTTGGTGCCCGTGCAGTTTGCATAGCGCCCGTAACCATCGGCGCGTGGGCGATGGTGGCGGCAGGCGCTGTGGTCACAAAGGATGTGCCGGACTTCGCGCTCGTGGCGGGTGTCCCCGCGCGGCGCATCGGCTGGGTGGGCAAGGCCGGCCAACCATTGATCAACGACGGCAGCAATTGGGTTTGTCCCGGCACGCGGGATGCGTACGTCGAGCGGGATGGGGTTCTGCGGCCTGCTTGAGGTCGGATGTGCGACGGATCACAGGAGGTGTGCGGATTCGACGGACGTTGCGGTCCCTCGGGTAGGCTAGAGCAGCAGACGATGCACCCTCATTGTGCTGCCCGTATTCAAACCAGGAGATTTTGTGACCGCTGACCTCGTCATTGTAGGGTCCGGCTTTTTTGGCCTGACAATCGCAGAACAGGCCGCTAGCGAGCTCGGCCTGAAGGTCGTCGTCCTCGACCGCCGCCACCACATCGGCGGCAACGCCTACAGCGAAAAGGAAGAGCAGACCGGTATTGAGATCCACCGGTACGGCGCCCACCTGTTCCACACATCCAACGAGCGCGTGTGGGAATACGTCAACAGGTTCACCACCTTTACCAACTACGTGCACAAGGTCTACGGCGTCCACAAAGGCGAGGTGTACTCCCTTCCCATCAACCTGGCCACCATCAACCAGTTCTTCCGCGCCAACCTGACTCCCGGCCAGGCGCGGGACCTCATCCAGGAACAGGCCGGCGAGCTGGCGGGCACCGATCCCCAGAACCTCAACGACAAGGGCATCCAGCTGATCGGCCGTCCCCTGTACGAGGCCTTTATTAAGCACTACACCGGGAAACAGTGGCAGACGGACCCCAAGGACCTGCCGGCGGGCATCATTTCGAGGCTGCCCGTGCGCTACAACTACGACAACCGGTACTTCAACGACAAGTACGAGGGGCTGCCCACCAACGGCTACACCGCGTGGATCGAGAAGATGGCCGAGCACCCGAACATCGAGGTGCGTCTGAATACCGATTTCTTCGACGAATTCCACGAATACAGCAAGAACAAGGTTGTCGGCAAGATCCCCGTGGTCTACACCGGCCCGGTGGACCGCTACTTCGACTACGCTGAGGGCGACCTCTCGTGGCGCACTATCGACTTCGAAGAGGAAGTCCTCGATGTTGGTGACTTCCAGGGCACGTCCGTCGTCAACTACAACGACGACGACGTCTCCTACACCCGCGTGATCGAACCGCGCCACTTCCACCCTGAGCGCGACTACCAGACCGAAAAGACGGTCATCATGCGGGAGTTCTCGCGATTTGCCGAGAAGGGCGATGAGCCGTACTACCCCGTGAACACCTCTGCAGACCGTGAGCGGCTGCTTAAGTACCGCGACCTGGCAGCTGCTGAAACGGACGTCTTGTTTGGCGGCCGGCTGGGCACGTACAAGTATCTTGACATGCACATGGCCATTGGATCCGCGCTGAGCATGTTCGACAACAAGATCCGGCCGCACTTCGAAAGCGGCGTCAGGCTGGAAAGTGGAGGCGTGGACGCATGAGCGTATCAACTGCGAACCAGAAGAAAGCCGCCGTTGCGGCCGCTGACCAGTCGTCGGCGAACTGGAACACCCTGCAGCGGGTCATCCTGCCCAGCGCCAGCCAGATGGATACGGCCCCCCTGTACATGGACATGGGAACGGCCACCGGGATCCAGCTCCCCACCATCGGCGACGGGGACGGGAAAGACTCCAAGCCCCGGACTATCAGCAGCCCCTCGAAGGAGGCGCACGTAGAGGACTTCCTCTCGCGGCATTCCACCTCCGTGAGGTCGGGGGAGCGCGTTTCCTTCGGCACCTACTTCAATGCGTTCCCGGCCAGCTACTGGCGTCGGTGGACCACGGTGGACAAGATCCGGTTGCAGGTCCGCACCCAAGGCGCCGGTTCGGTCATCGTCTACAAATCGAACGCCCGCGGGTCGCTGCAGCGGGTGGACACCCGCAGGGTCGAAGGGATCTCGGAAAGCCACTTTGAGCTGTCGCTGGCCCCCTTCGGAGACGGCGGATGGTACTGGTTCGACCTGCTGGCCGGAACCGAGCCCCTGATCATGCTCGATGCTGAGTGGCAAGGGCCTGCCGTCGAGAGCACACCGGGATCGGTCACCCTCCAGATCACGACGCTCAACAAGACCGACTTCTGCTTGAACAACCTCAGCCTCCTGGCCGAGAGCGCCGAAGCTTTGGAGCACGTGCAGGAGATCCTGATCGTCGACCAGGGCACGCAGAAACTCTCCGATGCCCCCGGCTTCGAAACAGTCAAAGAGTCCCTGAACGGCAAACTCAGGATCATCAACCAGTCCAACCTGGGCGGCTCCGGCGGATTCGCCCGAGGAATGTTCGAGGCGGTCGAAAACGGCAGCGACTACGTGCTCCTGATGGACGATGACATTGTTGTCGAGCCCGAGAGCATTATCCGGCTCCTCACCTTCGCGGACCGATGCAAGACGCCGACGCTGGTGGGCGGACACATGTTCGACCTGTACAACCGGACTGTCCTGCACACGTTTGGCGAAGTGGTCAACCCTTACCGGTTCCAGCCGGCCCTTCCCAGCGAGGACATGATCCTCGGGCACGACTTCCTGTCGTCCAACCTGCGCCAGACCTCGTGGCTGCACCGGCGCTGCGACGTTGACTACAACGGCTGGTGGATGTGCCTGATCCCCACCAAAGTCATCCGCGACATTGGACTTTCGCTTCCCCTGTTTATCAAGTGGGACGACGCCGAGTATGGCCTGCGGGCAAAGGAACACGGCTACCCCACGGTCTCCCTTCCCGGCTCTGCCGTGTGGCACGTCTCCTGGATCGACAAGGATGACCTGGTCGGTTGGCAGGCGTACTTCCACTCGCGGAATCGGGTCGTAACGGCGCTGTTGCACAGTCCGTACGAATACGGCGGCGAAGTGGTCAAGGCGTCACAGTACGGGGACGTCAAGCACATGGTCTCCATGCAGTACGCCACAGCCCAAGGCCGGCAGTGGGCGCTGGAGGATGTCCTGAAGGGGCCGGAAGCCCTCCCCGACCTGTTGTCGACCAAGCTGCCGGAAATCCGGGAGATGATGTCCGGGCACTCCGACGCCGTCTTCCGCCCGGACCCGGAGGACTTCCCGGCTCCGAAGATGGACAAGCCGCCCCGCCGCGGCCACGGACCGTCCCAGCCCTCCAGGATCACCCTCCTGCCGTGGGCTGCCAAGACCATTGCCCGGCAACTGGTTAAGCCGGTTACAGGAACCAGTGCCGAACGTCCGCAGACGACTGTGGCGCACCAGGACAACCGGTGGTGGCGCATGGCGCAGTACGACAGCGCCGTGGTCTCGAACGCTGAGGGAACCGGCGCCTCATGGTACCGGCGCGATCCGAAGCGGCTGCGGACGATGCTGGCCGAAAGCGGTCGGCTCCACGCTGCGCTGCTCCGGGAGTGGCCGGCGCTCAGCAGGAAGTACAAGTCGGCCATGAACGATCTGACATCGATCGAATCGTGGCGGAAGACGTTTGAGCAGCACACGCAGAATGAGATCAAGTGAGCGTTATCTCGACCGGTGAGTTGACGACGCCCGGGTTGGGCGGGGGACTGCGGGACATCAAGCAGTCGAGCTTCCTTCTCAAGCTGCTGGTGCGGAAAGAACTCAAGGTCCGCTACCGGGGCTCGGTTCTCGGACTGCTGTGGTCCTACGTGAAACCGGGCGTCCAATTCATCGTCTTTTACGTGGCGCTGGGAATCTTTCTCGGACTGGAGCGGAGTCCCAGGAACCCGGACGGGTTGGCGAACTACGCCGTTTACCTGTTCTCCGGCATCGTCCTGATCAACTTCTTTTCCGAGGCCCTGGGCAACGCGGCACGGTCCATCGTGATGAACGGAAACCTGATCAAGAAGATCTACCTTCCGCGCGAACTGTTCCCCGTCGCTTCCGTCTGGGTGTCTGCGGTGCATTTCTTTCCGCAGCTCGTGGTGCTGGTGGTGGGGTGTGTCTTCGCCGGCTGGCACCCCAACGTCATCCAGCTGCTTGCTGCCGTGGCGGGTTTCATCATCGTCGGAATGCTCGCCACCGGCCTGGGCTTGCTGTTTGGCGCTGCCAACGTCTACTTCCGCGACTCGGAAAACCTCGTGGACATGCTCCTGATGGTTGCCACTTGGGCTTCGCCCGTGATGTACGCGTGGTCCATGGTTGAGCAGAAGCTTGGAAGCACAGCATTTGCCATTTACCAGGCGAACCCGATCACCATCGGGGTGGAACTGTTCCACTACGCGTTCTGGTACCCCACCACCGACGGTTCGGCAGCGATGCCACCCAACCTTTTCGGTCTGTGGCTTCCGGTGGGCCTGGTGGTCGCGGTGGTCATTGTTGTTCTGGGTCAGTACACCTTCCGGCGCCTTGAGGGCCGTTTCGCACAGGAGCTCTAAGTGGTCACGGCAATCGAAGTTTCGAACATCAGCAAACAATTCGTGTTGCGCCACACCCGGTCCCTGAAAGAGGCCGTGGTGTGGTTGGCGAAAGGGCGCAAGGGCGATCTCTCCGAGAAGTTCCATGCGTTGAAGAACGTCTCCGTAGAAGTCCAGGCGGGCGAAACGGTTGCACTCCTGGGGCTGAACGGGTCAGGAAAGTCGACACTGCTGAAGCACATCTCGGGCGTCATGCTGCCTGACACCGGCACCGTCAAGACGCGGGGACGCGTCGCGGGCCTCATCGAGGTCGGCGCCGGCTTCCACCCCGACCTCTCTGGCAGGGACAACGTCTTCCTGAATGGGGCCATCCTCGGGATGACCGAGCAGCAGGTCAAGGACCGATTCGACGAGATCGTCGAATTCTCGGAGATCGGCCAATTCATCGATACCGAGGTGAAGTTCTACTCGTCCGGTATGTACTTGCGGCTCGCTTTTTCCGTCGCGGTCCACACCGACCCCGAGGTCTTCCTGATTGACGAGATTCTCGCCGTTGGCGATGAGCCCTTCCAACGGAAGTGCATCGACAAGATCCAGGAGCTCGCCCGCGACGGCAAGACCTTGGTGGTCGTGAGCCACGACCTGGACCTGGTGTCCAGGATCTGTGAACGGGGCATCCTGCTCGAACACGGGAACGTGAAGTTCGACGGTTCCATCCACGACGCGGTTGCGATCCTGCGGTCCTGACCCCGCGCACCCGGCCCGACCTGTGATGACTACGCGCGTGGGATGGCGGCGCTGATGCCCCGAACAGTAGAGATGTTGGTTGGCCGCCATGTGCGGGCAACGCCAAACAGTCGAAAATCCGGATCTGCCCGCTCTGACATCCAGGGCCTCCGTGCACTTGCTGTGGGCCTGGTCATCGTCTACCACATCTGGCCGGCGATTCTTCCTGGCGGCTTTGTTGGTGTTGACGTCTTCTTCGTGATCTCCGGATTCCTGATCATAGGCTCACTCGTCCGTGAGATTGCGACGTCCAACAGCCTCGACCTGCTGTCCTTTTACGAACGAAGGATTGTGCGGCTGCTTCCGGCAGCGACCCTCGTGCTTCTGGTCATCGTCCTGGGGACAGTGACGCTCCTTCCGCAAAGCCGATGGCAGTCGATCAGCCTGGACGTGATCGCGTCCGGGCTCCAGGTCCAAAACTGGAACCAGGCGTTCAGTGCCAACACCTACGCGCACGCCACAGCCTTGGTTTCCCCGGTCCAGCATTATTGGTCCCTGGCCGTCGAGGAGCAGTTCTACATCTTCGTGCCCATCGTGCTTCTTGGCGGCGTCTTTCTCGCCCGGAAGTTCAAATGGGCCGCCGCATCCGTTTGCGTTGCCGTCATCGGTGGCCTCACGGTCTGCTCGTTCGTCCACAGCATCTTCTTGTCCATCTCCGATCACGACGTTGCCTACTTCGCCACGAGCACCCGGATCTGGGAGCTGGGCGCAGGAGGCCTGGTTGCCGTGCTCCTCAAGGGCGGCCTGCCGGGACGCAAACCCAAGCTGGTGGCCGGTTGGGCCGGCGTGGCCGGCATCGTTTTCGCAGCCCTGACGTTCTCCACGTCCATGGCGTTTCCCGGCTACGTGGCCCTTATCCCGGTCGCAGCCACGATACTGATTCTGTGTGCGGGAGGCCAGGATGCGGCGCCGGGATTCCTCTCCGTGCCTGCGCTGCTAAGTTGGAGGCCGGTCACCTTCATTGGCGATGTCTCGTATTCGCTATACCTGTGGCACTGGCCGATTGTCGTCTTTTACGTCTACTTCCTGGGCCGCGAACCCGGGTTCTTCCATGGTGCCGCGATCCTGCTGCTCAGCACCCTGTGCGCAACGCTCTCATACCAGGTTGTCGAGCAGCGCTTCAGGCATGTACGTCACAGCCGTACGAGGAACCAGGCCAGGACCATAAAGGTCCGTTTTCGTTCGGCTGCCACCTTCCTCGTGGCAGCAGGTGTGGTGGTCGCAACCTCGGGTTCCGCCCTGGTTCCGTGGGGCATCGTGGAAGCCAAAGCCCAAGAGCTCCAAAGTTTGCTCAACACCCGTGAATACCCGGGTGCCATGGCCTTTGATCCCGGCCACGAAAAATCTGTTCCCGCGGGACTGCCTGTACGTCCGGAAGCCGCCTTGGCGCTGAAAGACGTTCCAATGACGGCGGGAGATGGCTGCGGGGTTTACGATCCGGCGGCCATGGGGCCCGAAAAGTGCGTCTACGGGGCTCCGGACTCCACCAGGAGCATGGTGGTCGTGGGTGACTCCCACGCTGCCCAGTACGTGGACCCCATGGTGCTCGCCGGGAAACAGGCCGGCTGGCAGATCCATGCCATGGTCCGAAACGGGTGTCCGTTCAGTGCTGTGCCTCCGGCCGATGAGACAACGGTCTACTCAAACTGTTCGGCGCAGAACCAGGTCTCGCTGCGAAGGATCCTGGACCTCCGTCCGGACCTGGTGGTTATCGCCGGAATGGTGCCCCGTGGTTATGAGGAGGCACTCCATTGGAGGTGGGACACGCCGGATGCGTTGGTGAAAGGCTACGTCGACCTCATGAAGCCGCTCAGGAACGAGGGCCTGAGGGTGGCGGTCATCCTCGACAATCCGTATCCGGCCTTCTCGGTTCCCGACTGCGTGCAGCGGAGAAGCCCGTCGGCTCCGGAGTGCCAGGTGGCCAGGGCAACGGGGGACGATCCGCTGCAACGCGCAGCCGACCAGGTGCCGGGCGTTGAGGTGCTGGACATGTCCGACTACCTTTGCCGCCAGGAAACCTGCCCGGCCATCATCGGAAACGTGCTCGTGTACCGCGACAACCACCTGACAAACACGTTCGCCAAGTCATTGGCTCCGGTCCTTTCGAGGAAGCTTAGGCTCTAGGCAGGAAGCAGTGTTCCCGGTCAGCGACCCCTCGGCAACCATAACAATCCCGAACGCACAGGACCGCTGGTTGCAAGCGGGGTTAGCGGCCGCAGGCGGGTGTCACTGGCAGGCAGTGACTTGGAACAGTTTCGCCTCGCCCTTTTGGTCCAGGAGCTTGAAACCAGGGGTCGCGTCCGGAATTTGCAGGCCCTGGAAGCCGTGATTCCCGCCGTGGACCTCGCGGGTGCCGAAGTCAAGGACATAGCTGACATTCCCGGCCCGCGCGGCATCGCACACCGCGGGGTCGGTGGCTGCATCCCGGAACTTGTCGTTTAGCAGCTCCGTGGCCTTCGTGTAGGTGGTGAGGGTGTGCTTCGACGTGGTGTTGCGGTCCGCTATGGCGAAGGCCATGGCGCCACCGGTCCAGGGGTTGACGGCGACGGTTGCATCCGCTGGCACGTAGTTATCCAGTTCCTGGATGATGGCCATCTCATCGGAACTGACCAAGGGGGAATCCGGCGTCGTGGAGTAGTTTGCCCGGGCCGACGCCACGGGCGTCACCATGGGCGGTGCCTGCAGCAGGCCCACGGCCACCAGGGCAATGATCGGTGCTGCGGTGTGCAGGAATGCCGGAGTGGCCGCGGCGCCCGCTGTGGCGCGGAACCGGATGGTCTGTTCCTGCATGCGTTCGATCAGCCAGGCGGCTCCGAGCGCTGCCAAGGGCACCCCAACGACAGGCAGGAGGGCTGCGAGACGGTAGCTGTCGTTGTACCAGACCCCCGTCAGCAGATCCCTGTAGCGGCCAGCGGGGCCAGCTGACACAACGACGAACAGCAGGGCAACGATGATGAATGATCCAGCGAACCATGCCGTGGCGCGACGCCGGAACACGATGGCCAGCCCCACGATGGCCAGGGCGCTCACTGCCCAGGCAATAGGCCGTTGCATGGCTGAGTTGGTAAGTACTTCGCCCAGGGCCTGCCCTTGGGTCTGGATCGGGGGCCAGAACGCGGCCACGGCGGGAGGCCTGATGATCTTCCACAGGACAGCCATGATGCCGAAGGTGACCAGCAGGCCCAGTCCTGCCGCCAAGGTGAGCCTGACCGGCTGGCCCGCCCTGCGCCGGTCGATGGCAAAGAAGGCCCAGGCCGCAAGCAGGACCGGCACGGACAGCGCAAAAAGTGACATAACGCCATTGGGGTGGGCTATCGCCACGCCGAGGGCCGCCATGGGAGCCAACAGGAACCGGGCTGCGGGACCGACGTTCAAGAACTGCCGGTTGCCAAAGAAGATGCTCACGCAGGCCAGCGCAGCTGGCAGCATGCTGACCGAAAGGAAGTTGGGGTACAGGACGCCGAAGTCAAGCAGCAGGATCGGGAAGGAGCCGAATCCCGCCGCCAGGACGCCGGCCGCCGCCACGGCGTATGCGTTCGGGCCGACGAGGCTGCGCACCAACAGCATGCAGCCCAGCGTCCAGACGCCCGCGGCGATACAAAGGTTCAGGACGTTGACTGCAGCCGGCAGCGGGGAACCAGTCAGTTGGATGAGGAGCGAGGCCAGCCCATGCCATGCGGCCGGGTAAAAGTACGGCGGATTGTCTCCGTTGGTCATGGCGGTCAGCGTCATTGATGACGCATTGCCGGTGTCCAGGACATAGCGGATGGCATTGAGGTGGAAGACGTTGTCAAACGTCTGGGAGATGTTGTCCGGCCTGCCGAAGGCGGCAAGGAGTTGAATCGCGATGGACAGTGCCCCGATGACGAAGCCCACACCTGCCAGCACCGGCATCCGCGGCGATCCCGCCAGGGCTGTACGCCAGGGCAGCACAGGGTGGCGGAGTGCCGGGATCCTCCGGATGGCGAAGAGGACCGCCGCAAGAAGGACGGTGGCTGCCGCTACGGGCAGTATCGACCACGCGATGCCAAAGTAGGGGGCAACGATGGCAGTGGCCGAGACGACGCTGACGGTCAGGACGGGCGCCACGGCCAGGAAGGCAGGATTTCGCAATCCCAGGGCCAACAGCAGGAGCGTGCCGGGAACAAAGAGAAGCAGCAGGCACGCTATGGCGGTTGGCAGGACGGAAAACCAGCTCATGAAGACTCCAGGAACGACGACGGGAATGCGGCCAGGGACGGCGCGTTGGCCATCACTGCTGCCTAGTCCTCCAGGAGTCCAAGCAAGTAGCTGCCGTAGCCGCTCTTCACCAGGGGCTCGGCACGCTGGCGGAGGTCGTCGTCGGTCAGGAAGCCCTGGCGCCATGCGATCTCCTCGGGCGCGCCGATCTTCAGGCCCTGGCGGTTCTCGACCGTACGGATGAAGTTCGATGCATCGCTGAGGTCATTGAAGGTTCCGGTGTCCAGCCAGGCGGTCCCGCGGGGGAGTATCTCCACCTGCAGCTTGCCCCGCTCAAGGTAGGTCCGGTTGACGTCCGTGATCTCGAGTTCGCCGCGGGGAGAAGGCTTGAGCTCCCGCGCGATCTCCACGACATCATTGTCGTAGAAGTAGAGGCCGGGCACCGCATAGTGGCTGCGGGGCTTCTCGGGCTTTTCTTCCAGGGACAGTGCCTTGCCTTCGTTGTCGAACTCGACAACACCGTACGCTTTGGGGTCCTTCACCCAGTAGCCGAACACGGCTCCACCGTCGATGTCTGCGTGCTTCCGAAGCTGGGTTCCCATGCCTTGGCCGTAGAAGATGTTGTCGCCAAGGACCAGCGCCACCGTCTCGTCGCCGATGTGGTCAGCACCAAGGATGAAGGCCTGAGCGAGTCCATCAGGCGAGGGCTGCTGGACGTAGGACAGGTTGATGCCGAACTGCGATCCGTCACCCAGCAGGCGCTGGAACTGTTCGGCGTCATGCGGAGTGGTGATGATCAGGATGTCCCGTATTCCAGCAAGGATCAGCGTGGAGAGGGGGTAGTAGATCATTGGCTTGTCGTACACCGGGACGAGCTGCTTGCTGATGCCAAGAGTAATGGGGTGCAGCCGCGATCCAGTTCCGCCGGCCAGAATAATTCCACGCATGGGATCAATCATTCCCCACGACGCAGCCACGGCCAAAACGGGATCAGGTGCCGGGCTGCCGTGCGGGCCCCGGGCCTGACTTCCGCCGGAGTCCGTCGGCGAGGCCTTTTCGGGCGGCCGCGAGGCGCTGGCGCCTGCCAGGAGCAAGAATACTGACGATGGTCAGGTGCCGCAGGTCCGTCAGCAGTCCCCGCGCGGTCCAGTAAGGTTCCTGGCGCGCAAACCTGGTCGCCAGCAGGAGGCGGTTGCGGACAATGAAGTAGTAGCGCCAGGTGGACGCTGTCCTCACCTGCAGCGGCTGTCCGCGCCATCTGACCGGCCACGGTCCGAGACGCGCCGGCACCATTGTGCCGAGGGAGTGGTTTAGTGAGCTGTCCAGGGCGATCACGCAGTGCAGCTGCCGGGCCTTTGCGCGAAGGTAGAACTCACTGTCCACGCCGTCAATGAACAGCTGTTCATTGAAGGGCCCCACGGCGTCCAGGCAGGCCGTTGGAATGAGGAGGCCGGACTGGACGGGTTCGTCCCCGATCGTCACGCCGTGGTGGGTTCGTACCACCCGCCGCGGCAGTCCGCTGACTTTCCCCGGGGCTACCATGCCCACCCCGAGCCCGGCGCCGGTTGCGGCATCAGCAGCGTCTTCAAGGCCCCGGACGAATCCAGGCTGGACCAGAGAGTCCTGGTCCATGGTGAGAATGAAAGCAAGCGACTGGTTGCGGGACCTGGCGAGGGCGATGCCGCTGTTCAGGGCCGCGGCAATTCCGGAGTTCTGCCGCAGGCGCACAACCGTGCAGCCGAGGACCTCCAGCTCCACGTAGACGGTTTCGTCGGCGGCGGTGCTGCCGTCGTCGACGACAACGACGTCCGAGCACTGCTCCAGGAGTGCCGCGCAGTTCTCCAGGACGGCGCGGTGGGGATTGAAGGTGCTGACGACGGCGGCCGTCCGTGCGCTTCGGGAGGTGCCGGCCATCAGGCGCCCAACCCGTGCTTGGCCATGATCCGGATTGCCCCGAGATTCCGGGCTTTGAGCAGTCCGGGCATGAGGGACAAGGCATGAAGCCTCGACGTAAGGCGAAGACGGGCGGCCCGTTCCGCTCGGCGCCAGCCCCGTGACCGGGTAAGCGTGGCGGCGAGGCTGAAGTATTCCCGTTCGCCGTCGAAGCGGGAGCCGTCCTGGAGCAGGAGCGAAGAGGCGCTTTCGGTATGCCGCCGGTAAGCGAAGGCAACGGTGGGCACTACCAGCAGCGAGCGGTCCTGGAGGATCATGTCGATGATGAGGGCGAGGTCCTGGATGATGCGGAACTCATTGCGGAAATCGACGGTCCGGACGGACGAGGTCTTGAAGGTGAGCGACGGCCAGTACAGCCAGTCGCCGTGCAGGAGGCTCGTGGCAAGCGTCTCGCCGGACAGCAGCAGGGGAGCCTCGGCCGATGGCCTGAGGAGCCGCTGTTTAACGGTGTCCACGAGCGTGCGTGCCGGGTTGCCTGCAGCATCGATGACCTGAACCCCGGGCTGGATGATGTCCGCCTCCGGGTTGTCGCGGTAGGCCTTCAGCACGGTCTCCACATAATTGGGCAGGAGGATGTCGTCGCAGCCAACCACGGCCACCAGATCCTGCCTGGCCATCTGGATGGAGGTCCTGAAACTCTCGGTGATGCCTTCGTTTACGGCTTTCTTGACGTACGTGATTCTCGGGTCATCGATCTTCCGCACGTAATTCTCCACAGTGGGATCCGGGTAGGCGTCATCCACCACCGTCAGGAACCAGCGCGGATCAGTTTGCGCAAGGACGCTGTCCACAGTGATCTTCATGTAGTCGGGATCGCCCCAGTACGGCACGAAGATTTCCAGCGAGGGTTCCACCACTAGGGCTCAACCTCCGGGTCGTTGCTGCCTGCGGGCCTGCCGGCGACCATCACCTCGTTGATCCGTTCAATCTGGATCCGCAGGATGGCCACCTCTTCGGCCAAGGCCCGGGTCTCCTCTTCAACGACCGAAATCTCCCAGGACAGGTGGAGGCAGACGCCCAGGAGCATGAGGATGCTGAGGATGAACAGCAGGTTGGAGGGCAGTTGGACGCCGACGGCCTGGGCCACATAGTCCAGGAGTTGCGGGAAGGCGGCAAGGATCAGGGTCGCAATTCCGACGACGAGCCACCAGATGGCGTACTTTTCGCGCAGCTTCTTGCGTCGGAGCATCTCCCCGACCAGCCCGACGATGGCCAGGGCCAGGAAGAATGCGGCAATATTCGGCATCAGTTCGTTCCTGACATCAAGGGGAGGGGCAAAACGACGTTGGACCGCTTGCGCGTGAGGGCGAAGGCGAGTGCGAAAAAGGAGCGGCCGAGGTAGACGGCGGCTTTGATCGGGTGATGGCTTGGCGTTCCGCCCTGGCGGGGCCGCATCTCGACGGGAACCTGCGTGACCTTAAGGCCGGACCGGATGGCAACCACCAGCGAATCGATCGTGTCTCCAAGGTATTCAGCCGGATAGTGGTCCAAGTACTGCGCAATCGCACGGCTGTTTCCGGCGCGGAACCCGGAGGTCACGTCCGTAAGTGGCGTCCTGGCAAGTTTGGTCAGGACAGTTGCCAGGAGCTTCATGGCCCACTTACGGGGCCCCTTCACCGTGTAGTCGCCGCGGTCGGCAAACCGGGCGCCGATGGAGATGTCTGCTGAGTCCAGGCCGTTGAGCACCTCACGGATATTCCGCGGGTCATGCTGTCCGTCTGCGTCAACCTGGATGACCTGGCGGTAGCCCAGGCGCTGGGCATACTTGAATCCAGCCCGCATGGCGCCCCCGACACCGAGGTTGAAAGGCAGGTTCAGGACTGTCGCGCCCGCCGCCGCTGCAAGGTGCGGCGTGCCGTCGGTCGAGCCGTCATTCACTACCAGGACGTCGTAAGGCTCGTCGAGGCTCAGCACTTCGGCCACGGTTGCCCCTACGCAATCAGCCTCATTCCACGCCGGCATGATGACCAACACACGGTTGTTTTCCAAATTGCGCATAATGTCCCAACTATATCAACGCGGCGATTGCGCACTGTCCGTACCCGGCGGGGGCAGCCGGCAGGCCGCGGCTGCCCCCGCCGGCCCCTTGGCCAATGGTTCGCATCCTAGCGCGTGCCGGCCGGGGCGGCCGAGTCAACGGCGGCGGGAACAGGGCACCGCGTGCTCCCGACCCTGCCGCGCCCGGAGGCATGGGTGAATCAGTTAGTGTCGGTTGCATGACCAGCGTCCCGCCCAGTGTTCCTTCCGCCACCCGTGTCAGCGTCTGCATGGCGAGCTACCGGGGTGCGTCCTTTATCGCAGACCAGATCCGTTCGATCCTCGACCAGCTGGATGCCGCGGATGAACTTGTCATCTACGACGATGCCTCCCCGGACAACACCGTTGAGGTTATTGACGGTTTCAACGACCCGAGGATCCGGCTGATTCGGGGAGCCAGCAACGTGGGGTACGTCCGCGCGTTCGAGGCCGCCATTGGTGCGAGCACGGGCGAAACCATCTTCCTCTCCGACCAGGACGACGTGTGGGTCCCCGGCCGGGTAGCCCTCATGCTGGAAGCCCTCCGGGATTCAGCAGTGGTGGCCACGAACTTTGCCATGCTCGGTGGCGGCCCACGGCCGTGGATCCCGCCATTGACGGCGAAAATGAACGGCCGGCGCCTTGCGAACCTCTTCGGAATCATGGTTGGCTACCGCGCCTATTACGGGTGCGGCATGGCGTTCCGGCGTGATTTTGTTGACATCGTCACCCCTATCCCGTCCTACGTCCGTGAATCGCACGACCTTTGGATCGCCATCTGCGGCAACCTTGCCCAGTCCATTACCCACCTTGAAGCGCCGAGCTTGCTGCGCCGCCTGCATGAACAAAACGAGACACCGGCGGGCTTCCGTTCGCTCCGGCGGATAGCGGCCGCACGGTTCATGCTGGCCCGGCTGGTCATTGAGGCGTTGCGCAGACTCCGCGGTCGGTGAGGGGGAGGGCCGAGACGCTAAGCTGGGCTAATGCAGAATCTCCTTGTCACCGGCGGCGCCGGCTTCATTGGTTCCAATTTCGTCCACTACGTTCTTGAGAACACGGATGACCGTGTAACCGTCCTGGACAAGCTGACCTACGCAGGCAACATGGAATCCCTGAGGGGGCTGCCCGAGGACAGGTTCGAATTCGTCCACGGTGACATCGCCGACGCGGAGCTGGTGGACCGGCTGGTGGCTGCCGCCGACGTCGTGGTCCACTATGCCGCCGAGTCCCACAACGACAACTCCCTGCACGACCCCCGTCCGTTCCTGGACACCAACATCATCGGCACCTACACGCTCATCGAAGCCGCCCGGAAGCACAACAAGCGCTTCCACCACATTTCCACGGACGAGGTCTACGGAGACCTTGAGCTCGATGACCCGGAACGTTTCACCGAGCAGACGCCGTACAACCCGTCCAGTCCCTACTCCTCAACGAAGGCGGGCTCTGACCTGCTGGTGCGGGCGTGGGTGCGGTCCTTTGGCCTGCAGGCGACCATCAGCAACTGCTCCAACAACTACGGTCCCTACCAGCACGTGGAGAAGTTCATCCCGCGCCAGATCACGAACATCCTCGATGGCGTGCGGCCCAAGCTCTACGGCAAGGGCGAGAACGTTCGGGACTGGATCCACGCCAACGACCACTCATCTGCCGTCTTGGCGATCATCGCCAAGGGCAGGATCGGAGAGACCTACCTCATCGGTGCTGACGGCGAGAAGAACAACAAAGACGTTGTCGAGCTGATCCTCAAGCACATGGGCGAGTCCCCGGACGCGTATGACCATGTGGTGGACCGTCCGGGCCACGACCTGCGTTACGCCATCGATTCCACCAAGCTGCGCGACGAGCTCGGCTGGTCGCCGCAGTTCTCGAACTTTGACGCCGGCATCGAGGACACCATTGCGTGGTACCGGGCCAACCAGGACTGGTGGCGTCCCCAGAAAGCCCAGACCGAGGCGAAATACAAGGAACAGGGCCAGTAGACGATGACCATCGAGTTCTCCAAGAAGCTCGCCGCCCACCCCACTGCCATTCCCGGCGTCGTTGTTTATGACCTCCCTGTCCATGGAGACAACAGGGGATGGTTCAAGGAAAACTGGCAGCGCGAGAAGATGCTGGCCCTTGGGCTGCCCGACTTCGGTCCCGTACAGAACAACATTTCGTTCAACGAAAAGGCCGGCACCACGCGTGGCATCCATGCAGAGCCGTGGGACAAGTTCATATCCGTTGCCACCGGCCGCATCTTCGGTGCCTGGGTCGATCTCCGCGAAGGGCCGTCCTTTGGCAGCGTGTTCACGGCCGAACTCGACCCCAGCCAGGCAATCTTCATTCCCCGTGGGGTGGGGAACGCCTTCCAGACCCTGGAAGACAACACGGCGTACACGTACTTGGTAAATGACCACTGGTCGGCCGATGCGCAGGGACAGTACACATTCCTGAACCTGGCCGATGAGTCGGCAGCCATCCAATGGCCCATCCCGCTTGAACAGGCGGAACTGTCCGACAAGGACAAAGCCCATCCACGGTTGGCAGACGTCGTACCCATGCCGGCGAAGAAGACGCTGGTGGTGGGGGCGAACGGCCAGCTGGGTAAGGCCCTGCGGGCGCTGTATGCCGAGAACGCGTCCGTGGAGTTCGCCGGGCGCGCGGAGTTCGACGTCACCAATCCCGAAGCGTTCACAGCCAGGAACTGGAAGAACTACTCGACTGTCATCAACGCGGCCGCGTACACGGCCGTGGATGCGGCCGAGACTCCCGAAGGCCGGATCGCCGCCTGGTCCAACAACGTGACCGCGGTGGCGCACCTGGCAAAGACCGCCGTCGAGCACGACCTGACCCTGGTCCACGTCTCATCGGATTACGTCTTCGACGGTTCCCTCGCCATCCATTCGGAGGACGAGCCTCTCAGTCCGCTGGGGGTTTACGGGCAGACCAAGGCCGCAGGGGACGCAGTTGTCAGCACGGTTCCGCGCCACTACATCCTCCGCACCAGCTGGGTTATCGGCGAGGGCAACAACTTTGTCAGGACGATGGCGTCCCTCGCCGCCCGCGGGATTGAGCCGTCAGTGGTCAACGACCAAATCGGCCGACTGACATTTACCGATGACATTGCTGCGGGAATCCGGCACCTCCTCGATACCGGAGCGGACTACGGAACGTACAACCTGACGAACGACGGGGAGCCGCAGTCCTGGGCCGACATCGCCAAAGACGTCTACGCGCTGGCCGGTGGATCCCGTGATGCAGTCACCGGAGTGAGCACGGCAGAGTACTTCAAGGGCAAGGAGGCTGCCCCGCGGCCGCTGAACAGCGTGTTGGATCTTTCCAAGATTAAGGCATCCGGCTTCGCTCCCAGGGCTGCGCGTGACGGACTTGAAGCCTACCTTGCTCAGCAGTCGGCGACTGTCTAGACGTTCACCATGCCTTTTGACTCCTCTTCCTTTGGAATCATCGCCCTGGCGGCGTACAAACCCGACTGGGACCTTTTCAGGGCTCAGTTGCTCTCGATACAGGCGCAGACGCATGCCAACTTCGAGTGCCTTATTTCCGCCGACGGCGGCCACGCTGAGGTCCAGGAATTTGTCACCCGGGAGACGAACGGGGACCAGCGCTTCAAGGTCCTCGGTTTCCCGGACCGCCTGGGGTTCTACGGAAATTTCGAACGGGTTCTCGAGCATGTCCCAGGGAACGCCGAGTGGGTTGCGCTGTCGGACCAAGACGACTCGTGGTATCCGTCGAAGATCGAAACGCTTCTTCCACACCTAAATGACGTCAGCCTCGTAGCTGGGCAAGCCCGCGTGGTCAGGCGTCCCGGGAACCACATTGTGGCCGACTCAACGTATCGAAAAGACGTCAGTCTCGGATCGTTGATCGCTCAGAACCAAGTGACGGGAAGTCTCTGCCTTTTCCGTCGTGACCTCTTGGACCTGGCACTGCCGTTTCCCCGGTTCGCGGCGATTACCCAGGTCCACGACCACTGGCTCGCCGTGTGTGCGAAGGCCACAGGGGGAGCGCTGGTCGTCGACGACATCCTCCAGGATTACGTGCAGCATGCCGCCAACGTCCTGGGCGAGGCTGAGGCGCGGAAAAGTCTATTCAAATCCTTTGAGCATCTAATAGCGCTTTCTCGCAAATATCAGGGAAGCGCCAGCCCGTTAGCGGTCCTGAAGACAGCCAATGGCATGAGCTTTGGATGGCGTCGGGTAATGGCAGACTCTCTCCGTCAGCGCGTCAAGGTTACCTCTCCAGAATTTGAGGCAGGGATATCGCCGTTCCAAAGTTCTCACGGGTGGGTCCAGGCGTCGAAGGCCCTGATACTGGGCTTGAGACGCGGAGATATCGCCTTTTCTTGTTTTTTGGAATTCTTGGCCGGTTTTCCAATGGAACTTGTCCGATGCGGCAGGAGCCCTTGGCCTTCAACCTGGAAATCTGAAAGCACGCTGTTGAACAAGTTCCGTCTGAAGTTCTCAGGGAAAACCGTGTCAAACGATAGGAAACAGGGGCTGTCCGTGGACACATCGTCGAAAGCGCCGGCGGGTGGCAGTATTACGATTGTTCTGCCCGGGTTTAGCAAGTACCCCATTGGTGGTTACAAGGTCGTTTATACCTATGCGAATCATCTCGCAGAGCGGGGCTATCAAGTTACGCTTATACATGCTCTCCTTCTTTGGGGTGCCAAGCGTCGCGACGTTGACGTCAGGAGACCAATAGCTTCACTTGTATCCAGTTTTCGACCTCGTCAAAAACCCAATTGGTTCCAGCTGGACGGAAGGATTAGCGTCTACACCTTGCCGTACCTGATGCCGATGATGTTGCCCAAGACGGATTTCTTGGTAGCCACAGAAGTTCAGACCGCGCACGTTGTGAATTCTGCAGCCCGGCGCCGGAAGATTCCGGCATCATATTTCATCCAGCACTACGAGGACTGGTCAGCTGCGCCCGAATTTATTGATAAGACATGGAAGCTTCCCCTGCGAAAGGTCGTAATCGCCCCATGGTTACAGGAACACATGCATTCCTTGGGCGAGGAATGTGACTTGGTTCCCAACGGTATTGACCCTGAAGAATTTCCTGCAGGTCCGCCTTTAAGTGAACGTCGCTTCGATATTTGTGCAATGATTTCTGATGTTCCTTGGAAAAGGGCAGACCTGGTCGTTGAAGTAATAAATTCGTTCATGGAGCGAGATTCTCGAGTTCGAGCCATCACTTTCGGGACAGGTACAAGGCCCAGTGGTCTGCACCCAGACGTGGTGTTTATAAAAAATCCCTCCAAAGAGGATATTCGGTATGCTTACCAATCCTCGAAGTTGTATCTATGCGCCAGTGACGGCGAAGGCTGGCACCTGCCTCCCGCTGAGGCCATGTCAAGCGGATGTGCTGTCGTGTCAACCGATATCGGCGGCGTAAGGGCCTATGCCGAAAACGGGGCTCTGTTTTCGGCAGTAGGGGATGCCGAGGGATTACGGAATAATGTAGATCGGCTTTTGAATGATCTTCATTTTGCTCAAACATTAGCTTCCAGAGGGCTGGCTGACATGCGCGAAAATAGCCCATCGAAAGCAGCTCAAAAATTTGAGGCAGTGATAACGAATGTGCGATAGGGCACTTCTGCCAAATGAATAGGATGCTGCTCGCTAGGAGATTTGCGGGTTTCACGTTTGTGCCCCTTATTGGAACACTTGCGCCTCTACTGCTTCTCCCTATCGCGGCGCGTGTCGGCGGATTGGACGGCTGGTACAGCTTGGCGGTGGGGCAATCTGTAGGCACTTTCGGTAGCATAGCGATTACTTATGGCTGGAATGTTTTGGGGCCTGCGCTGATTGCAAAATCAAAAGATGAGTGCGTCCGCCGCAGCCTGTGGGTTGAATCGCTTGGTGAGCGCCTCCTGATCTCCTGTGCCGTTGTGCCGGTTGCCACATGTCTGTCCTGGTCGCTTGGTGCCGAAGAATACAGGCTCTTCACTGTGGCCATGGCAGTGGCGTTCTGCCTCAACGGGCTGACACCTAATTGGTATTTCATCGGGGCCGGTGAGCCTAGGGGTATGGCTGTCTACGATATGATTCCACGTCTAGTCGCAACCTTACTTGCCGCATTACTCGTTTTCCTTACGCAGTCTCTCTGGTCCTACCCGCTTTTGTGGATCCTTTCGTCTATAGCTGGGCCACTTGCGATTCAGTACAAATTTGGATGGCCCCCACTTTTTAGGGGGCGGAGTATTTCTGATATTCGTGAAGGACTAGGAAAAAGGCTTGGCGTTGCCAGCGTTGATGCTTTGGGCGGAGTGTATGTATCTGCGCCCGTTCCTCTGGCAGGGGCCACCGGAAGTACATCGGTCGCCGGAAGCATAGCCTCGTCCGACAAGCTGTACAGGTTCGGGCTCATAGCTGTTACTACTCTTGGCAATACTTTGCAGGCTTGGACTCTAGATCCCCACGCAGATAGTCCCCGGCGGCGTCAGGTTGCCGCAATCTTCGCTCACTGCGCTCTTGGACTGCTCGGACTACTGGCGTTAGGCCTTGTCGGTGAATTTGGGACCGCCTTGCTTTTTGGTGATGAGGTTAAGGCCGCTAGTTCTACCATGTGGTTCTACGGCGTCGCCTTCTTCGCGGTCTCTGTGTCCACCCCCTTGATCCGCAACCTGCTCATACCTTCGCTGAAGACTCGTTTCGTCCTTGCCGGAACGGCAATTGGAGCGCTGGTAGGCGTGATAGCTATGTTTACGCTGGGACGAACCTTTGGTGCCAACGGTGTGGCCGCCGGTTTCATGCTGAGCGAGGTAATGCTCGTCGTCGTTATACTGCCCCCGGCCCTGCAGCACCTGTCCCGCATTCCACGTTTTTCGGCCGGTGTGAAACAGTAGTCTTGGCCTGTCCAGTAGGTAAGTTCGACTTCATCACCGAATGTCCGTTGTTGTCTGGGTAATTTTGGGATCAAAAACAGACTTCGCGACTTTCTTGGAATCCCATATAGCCCCAGCGTCTCTCGACTCTATGGGAAGTGCGCGGCATGCCGCATATGCAATGAGCCCTTTTGATCAGCGACTATGCTGTGGACCTTCGGGCCGCATAGAACGCTCCTTTTATCCAATGAGTCGTGCTTTGCCATACCTTTGAATTACAACCTGTTCGGTCCTAGTAGGTCAAGCTTCGGCATCCAAGCTGGGAATTGTTAGTGCTGAATGGGGATACTGCGACGCCATATGTGCAAACGCTGTATTTGCCTCGCGCCGTGATGGCTACGGTAGTTGAATACCCGTGGTCTCCGATGGTCTGCAGAACGGCGTTGACGTCTGACCGCTTGAGGTTGGCGGTGAACGGATACCCCTTCGTGGTGCCGTCAGGATACGTGATGTAGACGTGTACGGGGTTTGAGAAGCCAGGCATGGCCGGATCCAAGGTCCACCCCTGGGTTGTCAGCAAGGCCTGGCCGTTGGAGACCTGGATGCCTGCCGTGTCGAGGCTTCCCATGGTTGGCGGAGTCGGCCGCACGGTGATGTCGCGGCAGCCCAGCGCGGTAGGTCCCGCTGCGAGGGGGGCAACCCCTACGGCCTTGGCACACACGGTGTAGTTGCCAGGGGCGCTGATCGCGATCTGGGCTTGGTAGCCGTGGTTGCCGATCGTGTTCAAGGCGGCATTCACATCAGGCCTGGCAAGGTTCGCCGTTGCCGTTGCCATTACTGGATTGGCTACGGGTGTGCCGTCTTTAGCGGACACGTAGACGCTTACTGTGTTGATCTTTCCCGGGTAGCTGGGATCCAGGGTCCAGCCGGTCAATTGGAGGTTTGCGGTGTTGGGTGCCTGCACGAGGGAAAGAGCATCATACGAACCGATGGGTGCCGGGCTGGCACCGATACTGATGTTCTTGCATCCAAGCGATAGATTCGAGTTTTGGCCTATGGCGTATGTGCACGCTTGGTAATTTCCGGGCGCTGTTAGGGTCACCTGGTAGTCAAAGCCGTGGTTGGATCCCAGGCCGGTAACAGTCTGAACATCCGGCCGGGAAGTATTTGCGGTCATCCGGTAGCCGGTGGTTGTCCCGTCTGGGCCGGTTACGTAGGTGTCCGCGTACGTGCTGGCGGCAGGGTTTGCCAGATCTACAGCCCACCCTTTGAGCTGGAGACTGACTTTGTCAGCAGTTCTTACTTCGCTGAGGCTCTCAAAATTTCCAATCGGGGCTTCGACGCCGGAAGCGGTGATGGACTTGCAGCCAAGAGAGGTGTTATCGAAGGTACCGATGGAGTAGGCGCAGGCCTTGTAATTTCCCGACTTGGTGATAGGTATCGTCCCGTCAAAGCCATGGGACGAACCGTAGCCGAAGACATTGTTGACGTCGGGTCGGTAGGCATCCGCTGTCCAGGGATAGCCTGTCGTGGTTCCGTCCGGGCCGGTGACGTAGACATGCGTTTGGTTCGACGCCGGAATGTTGGCCAGATCTACCGACCATCCACGGGCTCTAAGGCTGACGTCGCTCCCGTTCTTGACCACGGAGAGGTCGTCGAAGCTGCCGGTGGGCAGGGCGACTCCGGCGAACCGTTGCAGCGATGCGTAATCGCCGTTCCACACGTTGGAGTCTCCGGCCATCGGCCCCGTGCTGCTGTACTGCCAGACGCTGTAGGTTGCCCAGCTTGCTGGAACTGCGCCGGCGTCGTTCGTCGGTGAACCGGGGTAAGCGGCAACCCACAGCGGGTAGTCACCGAAGCCTGTCTGATTGCCGAGGCATTGATTCCACCAACTCGTGTTGGTGTAGATCATGGGCAGCCTGCCGGTCATCGACCTGACCGTGTTTCCAAAGTCCTGAACCCAGGCAGCCAGCTGTCCCGGGGACATGTTGTAGCAGGTGTTGCCGAAGTAGAAGCCGTTGATGGTCCTGCCCTCGTACGGGTTAAATTCAAAGTCGAGGACTGGTGGCAACGTATATCCGTCCGGGGACCACCCCCCGCCGTTGTTGACGAAGTATGTGGCTTGGTCCGCTCCAGACGACCAGTTCGGAATTGCGAAGTGGTACGCCCCGCGAATCATCCCAACGTTCCGGGATCCCTGGTACTGGGAGCTGTAGGCAGGGTTTGTGTAGTAGTTGCCCTCAGATGCTTTCACATAGGCAAAGCGCGCTCCCATGTTCCATTGCTGCTGCCAGTCAACGGATGATTGGTAATAGCTGACGTCCAGCCCCTGGACACCGAAGGTGGGCATCCACGAGCCCTGCGCGGACAGAGTTTCGATGCTGTTGGGCTTGGCAGCAGCCGCAGAAGCGGCGGACGTTACCCGAGCTGAACGCTGGCCCATTTGTGCGCCGCCGGGTCCGATGGCCTCGGCCATTGACTGGGGCTGTGGTGACGGTGTGGCCACGGGGCTCTGGGTCGGACCGGGGGAGGGCTGTGCCGTGCTGGGCGCAGCCGTTGCCGTGGGCGCGGCCGACGGTGCGGCCTGTGCGGTGGGAGACGACGGGGAGGGGGTTGGGGTAGGGCTCGATTCGAGCCCTATGGCGGGGCCGCTGAGGCCCGGGCCTACTACGAGTGCAAGCGCAAGCGGAACCACCCCTAGGTACTTCAGGAATGGGGTACGGGACTGAGACAGGTTCCGCTTCATATTGGCTCCGGACGGCAATGCGCGCTCCCCCGAACGCCCATCTGGTTTACTGTGCCGTGGTCCCCCCAGGGACCAGCCGAACACAGTTACTGACACTTAACGCGCTCACCATAGCATCGTGTTGCGTGGGGGACCAGTGGTAGGCGTGTTTCTGCTGGGGCTCGTGTGAGGTTTCGGCGTCGGGTCCGCCCTGGGGCTTTGATTGAATCGCTGGCGTATCCGGTAGCATTCATGAGGCGCGTCCCGAGAGAGCATTCGTTGACCGCGCATCCATTACTAGCCGGCTTAGTACGCTCAACGCCGGGGGTCATAAGGGACGATGAACAGCAATCAGGGCTCTAACGCTTCCATGACGCTCGGCTGGAGGATGTCAGCGGCTCCTGTCGCTGTTTTAGGGGCCAGTCTCATTGCTTTTGCCCGCCTTAGCCCAACAGCTCAAGGCACCATCTGGGCAGAGGATGGAGCGGTATTCCTCCAGGATGCACTGGCCCGTCCTGGAATTCTCGGAGTTTTTGCCCCTTACCAAGGCTATCTGCACGTGGTGCCGCGATTTGCAGCCGCGTTCGTCGTCCGCCTGTTCCCCGTCGATGCTTATGCCTTGGCCATCTCACTTCTGAGCAGCCTGATCATTGGTCTCGTCGCCTTGATGGTCTTCCATTGTGCAAGCGCCATATCGACACGCCTTGTACCTAGACTGGCGTGGGCCTCGATCACCATCATGGTGGCACCAGCAGCGTTGGAGACGCAGGGAAATTTTGCCAACCTGCATTGGTATCTGCTCTGGCTCGCTCCTTGGCTGCTTATCAAACAGGCGCGGAACAAACCTGAGGGCATTCTCCTGTTCGCTGCGGCCGCGCTCTCATCATTGACCGAAATACTGACGCTGATGTTTGTTCCGATCTTCCTTTACCGGTTTCGAGACCAGTGGTTGTGGCCTGCCAGGGCCGGGTTGTTGCTGGGTATCGCTTGCCAGGTCTTCACGACCGTGAGTTATCCGCGTTCCGCTCCGTTTGAGCCGGCAAACATACTGTCCGTGGTGGTTGGGTGGTTCCTCAACAGCAGCTCGGCCGTAGTGTTCGGTACGTCCAACCAAATTGCGCTTATCACATTGAACTTTGGTGCGGTCCCGATCGTGTTGGCGGCGCTCCCTTTTTTCGCGGCTTTTCTCTTTCTCCTGTTTCGAGGCACAGCTGCCCATCGCGGCGTTGCCGTCGTCGCGGTTGTCGCTTCGGTGGGCGTTTGGGCTGCGGCCGTTCTTTTCAATTTCTCGAGAGAGTTCAACTACGCGGAATTCACGGCCGCCCAGTGGCATGAATTCCTTCTGGGCAGATACAGCGTAGTGCCGTCCATGTTTCTTCTTGTGCTCTTTCCTCTCCTGGCAGTTGCTTTGGAAAGAACATCCGCCAAGGCCGCAACTTCGGTGCTGACAGTCTTCGCCCTTTTGCAGTGCTTGTATTTCTTCCCCTCTTTTTCATTCCGCCAAGACGGTCCCGTCTGGGCTGTGGGAGTGGCGGACGCCCGCGCGGCCTGCGCGGCGAACCAGGCGATGGTTGCGCACGTGGTCGCAACGGCGCCGGGAAACTGGAAGGTCGATGTGCCGTGCGCCATTCTGCGAAGGTGAAACGCCTGTCACTCATGCCGTCCGCGAGGAAAGGACACATCTTGGACAACAATGTCGCACCTGCCCCGAGCTGGGGCCGGCGGCTCGCCGGCATTGAAGGCCTCCGGGCCGCCGCGGCTTTATCTGTGCTGGCCTACCATGTTGGCTTGATGGCCTCCGATGAAGTGCACGCCGGACCTGTCGGCCAAGTCATCCTCCCAGTCCTGGGGCAGGGGTTGCCCTTGTTCTTTGTCCTCTCAGGGTTCCTGCTGTTCAGGCCGTTTGCTTCGTCGCTTCTCCGCGGCAGCGAGCTGCCGTCATTCCGGCGATATGCAAGAAACAGGGTCCTCCGCATCTATCCGGCCTACCTGCTCATCTTCTGTGTGGCGTCGCTCGCCATGGGATGCGTCTACCTGGTGGGCAGTACGCACGGTTTTGGTCCGGAGAACGTCGGGCGCTTAACAGATCCGGCGAAATTCGTCGCCAATGCACTGCTGGTACACATGTTCATTCCCCAGTTCGTGATGAGTGGTCTGCCGGTGGCGTGGTCGTTGACGGCTGAAATCACTTTCTACGTGGCCGTCCCCGTCATGGCTTTGCTCGCCGCTGGGCTCATCAGGCGGGGGATGCCGAAGGCGACGGCGCTGGCGGTCCCGGCGGCCGCGCTGATTGTCATTGGCCTGGGCGTTTCCTTCTGGGGTCACCTAGTAGCTGACAACCTTGGTTATGCACAGCTCATTGACTTCGCATTTGGTCAGACGTGGACCGCCGTCCTGCTTCGAAGCTTTCTTGGGCAGGCTGACCTGTTTGGGTACGGAATGGCCGCCGCACTCATTGTTGTCCTGTTGAACGAGCGCGGCGTTCGGCGCGTGGGCATCCCTGCCAAGCTGTTCCTTGTGGCCGGAGCCGCCGCATCTCTGGTGGCCGGCGCGGGCGGAACAATGCCGTTTCTGTCCAACTTCGCGGGCGTGGCTTCGGCGTTGCTTCTCCTGGCGGTTGTTCTTCCCTCGTCCAGGAACGACGGGCCGAACCGGCTCGCGGCCGTGCTGGAGTGGTCTCCGATCCGGTTTGTCGGCCTCATTAGCTACAGCATCTACCTGTGGCATCTGCCGATCATCTTCTGGCTCATGAGACGGCAATTGACTGTCGGGTCGTCTGCCCTTGCGCTGCCGTTCAATGTGGTCTTGGTGCTTGGCATCGTTTTGCCGTTGTCGGCAGTAACCTACTTTGCCGTCGAACGCCCCGCGATGAGGTTGAAGAAGCGGCCTGCCAAGCGATCCGACCCGGCAATTGAAGACCGTGTTCCCAGCGCCAGCTAGCCCATACACCGGCACTTTCCGCTGAAGCACGGGCGACTTTGTCCACAGGGGCCGCCCATATGACTTGGCAGCGTGGTGTACTCTCCCTAGGCTGTAAGCCAGTCGCAGTGCCTCCGACGGAGGCGGCATTTGTATGGGGGACATATGGACGCGCTGGGAATAGTCGAGGACGAGGTCCGTGAACTGATCCGCCGCCGTGGGTTGGATCCGCTCAAGCAAGCGGGTGAGGTCCGGCGCCTGGTGGAGGCTGCGGTCACGGATTACGACGAACGGGCACTGATGGGCCCGCTCCCGCCCATCGGCCCCCTGGACGCAGCGCGCAGATTCCTGTTCGACGCCGTGGCAGGGTTCGGTGTGCTCCAGCCGCTGCTCGACGATCCTTCGATAGAAGAGATTTGGCTCAACGCGCCAAACGAGATCTTTGTAGCGCGCAACGGCGAGTCCGAACTGACGTCACTGAGCCTGACGGAGCAGCAGGTGCGTGATCTCGTCGAGCGCATGCTGAAAAGCTCCGGCAGACGGCTGGACATGTCCTCGCCTTTCGTTGACGCCGCCCTGCCTGACGGGTCCAGGCTCCACGTGGTCATCCCGGACGTCACCCGTCGCCACTGGGCGGTCAACATTCGAAAATTCGTGGTGAAGGCGAGCCGGCTCGAGCACCTTGTTGAGCTCGGAACACTGACACGGCAATCTGCGCGGTTCCTCGGGGCGGCAGTTGCCAGCGGCCTGAACATCTTGGTCTCCGGCGCAACACAGGCCGGCAAGACGACCATGCTGAACTGCCTGGCGGCCAGTATTGGAAGCCGGGAACGCGTGATCACGGTTGAAGAAATCTTCGAACTCCAGTTCCCGCTGCGTGACGTCGTAGGCCTCCAGTGCCGGCAACCCAACCTGGAGGGCGAAGGCGCGATCCCGCTCCGGCGCCTGGTCAAGGAAGCGCTGCGGATGAGGCCAGACCGGCTGGTCGTGGGCGAGGTCCGGGAAGCCGAAAGCCTGGACATGCTGATTGCCTTAAATAGTGGCCTCCCCGGCATGTGTACCGTCCACGCAAACTCTGCCCATGATGGCACGCCTTCAGAAAAGCGTGTACCTATTCACCCTACTTTCGGTCGGTGCCATGGACATCGCCCACTGGGCTCCAGCCGTTGTCTATTGCGATTCCCGTTCCGAAATGGCCCCCTGTCTGTGCGTCGGGAGAAGCCACTCGCACTCTCGCTTAAACCGTGACGCGTAGGGCACCACGCCGAGCCGGGTCAATCGAATGCAGGAGTTTCGGTCGTGGTGTAATCGATCAAACAGGGGAAGGTAGACATGTCGCTCAAAGGTCACGGATTTGAGGTACTGGGGATAAGCCTCTTCGGGCCGGAACCGTTGGATTCTGTTCACCTAGACGTCGATGACACACTGACAGTCCTCTACGGCCTAAATGGCACCGGCAAGACTTCCATCCTCCGTGAGGCGGAGGCAGTCCTCCAAGGAATTGGTCCCACCGAACCAGGCGGGGCCGCATCGAACCGTTCGTGCTTACACATTCGCCTCACTAGGCTTGACGAGCGTGGGCCTGGCTTAGCTATGTCTTCCTTCGAACATGCACTTCTGGACTCCGTGGGTGCCGCCGATTTCGACGCCAGCCAGCTGTCTGACACTTGGGATCGCCGGGAAGCGTGGCAGATGCTTATCAACGAAGTTCTGGGGCGAGCGCCCGAAATGTACCCGGAGTGGATATGGGACCTACCCCTCCTGGCCCAGCAGACGTCTATCCAACTCTGCCTCGCACCGAGCGGGACCTTAGCAAACCCAGCGTGGCGGACCTATTTGAGCGCAGAACTGAGCGAGGAGCAATGGGCCTCCCTTCGGGAGTACAACGAGAAATTTCGAGATGCCATGAGCGCCATGCTGGCCGATCCAGACGTCAGGCACCTGCAGGACATTAGAGGCTTGAGCTCCCCGTTGATCGACTTTGAGGATACCTACTGGAACCGACTGGTTGCTGATGAAGCGCAGTTGGAACGGGACTATCTCTCTCAGTGGCCAGTGCACTTTTCGATCCCCGTGGCGCCGCTTGGTGAGGTGTTTGATGCGCCGGTTCATGTCATCTCTGACAGAGGGACCATTGCCAGTGTCACTGAGACCACTAATCGCATGCTCGTTCAACTCGCGGAGCGGCACGGAGACTTGATTGAGATTGCCGACGCAACAACCACAGTTATGAACACCAGTTTCACGCGCGGTGTGGCACAACTCGAAGAAACCGCGAACCTGTTTTTGGAAATGACCGGCCCGCACTTTTTTACATTGGCCTTGGAGCTAAAATCGCCGAGCGAGTGGTTCGTGGGGGAGGTGCCGGAATGGACGGCGACTGTGGACCTCCGATCAATCTCGATTGGCCGTCTGTCGAGTGCGGAACTTAGGTGGGCGTTAGCATCACTTCAGTGGGCGCTTTCGGGATTGGACGACAGCCGCCCACAGATTCTCATCATCGATGAACCCGAACGGGGACTCCATCGCATGCGCGAGTGGCAGCTACCGCATATGCTCAACGCGCTTCGTCGTAGCTCAACGAACTTGATGGTTCTTGCGGCTTCCCATGCACCCTCATTTTTGGATGTCCGAGTGGATGCCGCACTCCACCACGTGTCCCGTTTACGCGGATACCCAACTGTGCTTCGCCCCGTCGACCTCGGGACCTCCTCCCTTACTTCGGAAACTGCTACAAACCTGGGCTTAAGCCCTAGCGACCTGCTCCAGTTGACTCGTGTCTTCGTGCTGGTTGAAGGCATCCACGACGAGATCGTGATCAACAGATTGATAGGCGGTGACATCAGGAGGGCCGGCGGCCGAGTCCTACCTATCAACGGAGCTGCACACGCGCGATCGATCGCCGATGCACGGATCCTTTTCGATGCCACTGATGCGTCCGTTGTTTTCGTGGTTGATAACGTCAA
This sequence comes from Pseudarthrobacter sp. efr-133-R2A-89, assembly GCF_030209315.1. NCBI lineage: Bacteria > Bacillati > Actinomycetota > Actinomycetes > Micrococcales > Micrococcaceae > Pseudarthrobacter > Pseudarthrobacter sp. efr-133-R2A-89. Next base: position 515,076 of record NZ_JARVSE010000010.1, read on the forward strand.
CGGGCCCAGGGCGCTGGAGACCTGGAATACGGCCACGGGGTATTACCTGGCGGGGAAACACAAGCAAGCAAGGGCTGCTTTGGCTGGCTTATTGCGGCTCGGCGCCGGGGGTGAACTCGTGTGGCTTCACGCTCTGGGAGAAAGGGCCATTGACTCCCGGGTCCTACACCGGATTCACCCCTTCGGCCTCAAGAAGCGGGACATAATCTGCTACCTTCCGACGTCTCGTTTTCTTCCAGGGGAAGCGACGTGGGACCAACTCGAGGTTCAGTACGATGAAGCGCGTGCCGCTGGTTTGACCCGCGATGACTTCAAATCGTGGCTGCGAAATGCCCGTGGTGGCTCGTTCAGCCGTGGAGATGTCAGCGATGCGGCAGAAGCTGTTGATGAAGTGCCCTCAGAGTTCGGGGAACTGGCGCTTAAAGTCCAAGAATTGGCTCTGCTGGGTGGTCAGGACAAGCTGTGGGACCAGAACTCGTAGTAGAGCAGTGCCGACTCTGAGACGCAATGCTGATCGCACGAGAACCCAAGTGCCGCGCTGATCGGCCGTCCACTATTAGCGGCGACAGGTAACTGCAATCCGCGAACAGCCGCACAGCCGAGTGCAGCCCACCCCCAACAGAATGAAGAACCACATGTCAGCTGCAGTCCTCGAAGCCCGCGCCCCCGTCTCCGAAGGCGCCGACTTCACCCTGGAGATTTACTCCATGCCCACCTGCGTCCAGTGCGGCGCCACGTACCGCAAAGCCAGCAAGCTGGGCATCCAGTACGTCAGCCCGGTGCTTAGTGAGCACTCGGAGCTCCACCAGGACGCCGTACGCGAGCACGGGCTCCAGTTCGGCGCCATGACCGCGCCGCTGTGCATCGTCCGTGCCGCCGACGGCACCATCGCCGACGGCTGGGGCGGCTTCGACCCAGGCAAAGATGGAAGAGTGGGCGCCCTTGCTGCCCACCATTGAGGAGACCGGCCAGGCAGCCTAACCGTCAGCAATAAGAAGACCCGTCACGGGAGCTGAGTCTTTTGGCGGGACTTCCCTTGTATGCGATACCCGTGCCGACCGGACAGCAGGGCTCAATAAGTTCTCGATGGGCCAGCCGTCACAATCCAGCGTGGCTTTTGAGGCCGCTCAACTATGTAAGTAGTCACCAGAAGGCGCGGCTCAGTGGCCACCCCTCAATAGCGCTTGCCCAGCCGCGGTGAAGGTCGGTTCTGACACCAGTCGCACTCCTCCCTTGGGGCCCCGTGAATGCGGCACCGCGTGCGAGTAGCGGGAGCGGCGGCCACCCGCCTTGGGACAACCCGGGCCGGCGGCGTGGATACAGGCGTTTGGACGACAGGGGTGGGTGGTTGGGGCACGACGGCCGGACTACCAAGGAGCGACCATTTCTCCGGTCGGATGCATGAAATGAAGAACTGCCCCATCGTCCTGTCACAGGATGGGCAGACAAACGCACTGTAGTACCTGCAGCTGGCTTTGGTGCGCCGATTCTCGATGACTGCTTTCTTGACGTCGGCCCTGACAGCTCTGATCCAGTTGTCTACGGCGCGGTGTACCTCGGGGTGATTCTCAAACCGCTTACGGTCGACTTCGGACTTCACCTGCAGATTCGGCATCCCGCCTCCCCAGGCCCACGTCCGGGCATCCCAAACCAGCATCGGCTCGTCACAATCCCAGCAGCAGGTAAGGCTGCCCCAGATGTAGGTGTTTGCCTGGGTGCGCACGATGCGTGGACCGAAGGCCGATGAGGGTGAGGCAGAGAGGTCGTTCATCACCTCGATTGCCTGCTGGTCAGCTTCCTGTTTTTGGCGCTCAGCCTCTACTGCGGCGGCTAGCGCCTCTGCAGCGGCCTTCTGAGCTTCTGCCTGGGCATGAGGGGTGCCGTGCTTCCAGGAGGGGCCCTTCAGGAGCAGGGCCTCGACGAATGCGCCTACGCTGCCGCCGGCCATGACGAAGTTTTGGCCCGCGGGCAGGGCCAGCAGCTCGGAGGGGTCCTCCGGCACGTCGGTCGTCTTGCCAAAGCCCGTCACTACTACCGGGACCTTGATCTCGTGGTAGTCAAGCCGCCGGGGGATGAGCCAAATCGGGAAGAAGCCGTTCTCGAAGTAGGCCTGCGACCTTGAAAAATATTTGCCAGGCACCTGCGAGGACAGCTGCACTTCGAATGCGACTCGTTTGGTTAAGTCGTCCGACTCGGCAAGGACGTCGATGATCCACTCACGGGATGGGTGCGGGTGCTCGAGGGCCGCGTGCCAGCCAGGAACACGCTCGATACAAAGCTTCAGCGCCTCCTTCATGGCCAGGTGCTGCGGTGACTCACCGCCATGGTCCACCTTGCAGCCGCCCCTTTTGTGGTGGGCGAAGTAGCGGGTGACCGGTCCCCGGGTCTTGGCTACCGCACGTACACCACAGACTGGCATAACCATTCGCTTCCGGTCTTCTGACCTCTGCAGGTCGGACCAGGACTCCTTGGTATGCGTCGTGGCGTCGACCCGTTCGTCATCGAGCAAGGCGGTCAGCAGCAATGTTCCCCCATAGTCGTGGGCCATCCCGTGCCCTGGAAGTGATTGGATCAACGACTCGGGCTTTCTGTCAATCGACAGTTTGCCGCCAGCTTCGAGGCGGTCATCGAGGGCATATCGGCTTGTAGTTTCGTCACAAACTCCGTAAGCTTTTGTGACATGAGCACGGCTACCAAGGTTTCCGCGACCGCCTTCCTGGACCAGATTCCAGAGAAGTCGTACGTGCGTGTCTCCGACATCCCGGGCAGTTCGGCTGCATCCCGTGCTGCACTGTCGCGGGCGGCGAGAGACGGCAAGCTGGTCAAAGCGGCGCGCGGCCTGTACTACAAGGGTCCGAAGACTCGGTTTGGCATGGCCAGGCCCAGCATTCTGGAAACCGCTTTGGAAGTGCTCGGCACCGAAGGCACAGGTCCGTGCGGCTATTCTGCAGCCCGCGCCTTCGGTCTCACTACCCAGGTTCCTGCCAAGGTGGACCTTGCAATTTCCGGCCCAATGCGAGAAGGCCTGGACGGAGTAGAACTGCACAAGAGAAGCAACCCTGCACGGCAAAAGCTGTCGTACTGGGACATAGGCCTGCTCGAACTGCTCCGCGAACCCGGCGTCATCGAATCCGGTTGGTCCGGCTTCGTTGCGGCGTCAAAGAAGTTCGTCAGCGAAAACCGTATACATCCGGACCTCATCGCTGACGCTGTTCCCCGCGAGGCTCCTGACGTCCGTCGCCGATGGGGTCAGTTAGCCGCGGAGTTGGCGGTTTGACGTCTCCACAGCTGCGAAGCGGACCCGACGACCTTCAGGCACTCGTTGATGCCGCGGCGCGGCACTTCGGCCTTCCGCAGGCTTTCATCGAAAAGGACTTTTGGGTTATCGAGGTGCTTCGCTCGGCTATGGAGGCCCGCACCATAACTGACAAGTCGGGGGCCGTCCTGCCAGTCTCCGCCGTCTTCAAGGGGGGCACCAGCCTGAGCCGCGCCTTCGGTATCATCCACCGGTTTTCGGAAGACGTTGATCTGCTGATCGGGTTCCCGGACGAGTGCTCCACAAAGGCCAAAGACAAATTCCTCAAGGCCATCTGTAATGAGATTTGCGCACATCTCGGCCTCGACGGCGACCACGCTGATCTGGAAGGCTCATCAACAGGCGTCAAGCGCAACATGCGCTACTACTTCCCGGCCTCCTATGGGTCGCCGGCAATTACCGAAGGCGTCCTATTGGAGATGGGCACCCGCGGTGGGACTTTCCCCACCGAGACGCGGCATATCCGCTCGCTGGCCGCGGAATACGCTATTGATGTTCTCAATGAGCCCGAGTCAGCGTACGAGGAGTTCGGGGCCGTGCCGGTACAGGTTTTGGCGCCGGAGCGGACTTTGCTGGAAAAGCTCGCTTTGGTCCACGACGCGGTAACCAGGTTGCCGGAACAGAGCGCCCAAACAGCACTTGAGCGGGGCGGCCGTCACTTTTATGACATCCACCGCCTCCTTAATGACGACCGGGTCGTGTCCGCTCTGGCGGAAGCTGGCCAGGACGGCGTAGCCAGCCTTGTCGCCGACATCGGACATCACTCAGCAGCCGCCAGCTTCTCGTTCACGGAACGTCCAGCAGAAGGGTATGCTGCGAGCCGCGCCTTTTCACCCGACGAGGAGTCTCTGCCCCATCTGGAGCGGTCCTACCAGCTCGCAACACGCCTGATTTACGGAGAGGCACCGACTTTGGAAGAATGTTTGGCCACGGTGCGGTCCGCCGCCCATCTGATCTGATCTGGACCGGCGAGCTTATGGGCAATGAGGCAAGGAAAGCGGCGGGACTTCAGACGCTGGCGCGCTTTGTGGTGCGCGCACGTCTGGTGCAGGAACACTCCCTTGCGGCTGACCTACGGGTACTGGAGAAGCACGCTTCCTGGGAGATGACCTTCAACCTCACCTACGATCCGGTCACCGGTAAGCGGGGCGTTGCGATGAAGCCCGCTCCCTTGCTTCCCACAGAGCAGGTCGAATCGGCCGCCGCGCGAGTGCGCCCCGTTTTTCTGATGAGCGACGGCGTGCACTACGACAAGGTCCTCAACGCGCTGGGAGAGGCCGTACCTTCCGCCAAGAAAGAGGTCGAGGCCCTGAGGGCTGATTTCAGGGTCGCTGACCCCGACTATCCCAACGGTGGCCCAACCAAACCCCGAACGGAACCCAGCTTGACCAACAAAGAGGTCGCTGGCGCCTGGCTTTACGGCCAACTGCTGCACGAGGACGAGATACGGCGAAGCTACGCTGCAGGAATCAGTGCCGAAGAAATGCTGCTGAATGCAACAAAAACGGTCTGCGCCGAGATGCTGGCAACCGTCAAGGCACTTCACCTGATCGAGCGGCTTGTCGTCGACGACAGCCTCGATCTTTCCGAAGAACTCTTCACGCAACCCGTATCCGTAACGGCCACGGAGTGGGCGCCTCAAATCTCCAAGGCCTATGTGGCTGAACCAGGCACGGCCATGCCCCCCAGTCTGTCTGAAGCTCCGGGTAGCGAGTGGAGCGAAGTCCACGACGTTTTCGGCCCCGGGCGCACTCACACTTGACAGGGCAACAGAGGGTTGCGCGAGGAGAACTGAGGTATATTCTGGCCTAGCCCTGACCACCCAGCCAATACAGTGCCAGGCCGACTTCGCGGGCGGACCAGTTGTGACCTCGATGCTCCGCCGCGGACGACAGATCGGTGACGATTTGCATGTAGCTTCCCGACGTCGCCGATAGTGAGAGCCCCAGCGTTTCCAATCCCTTTTGGGCGCGGCGATCATACACCGCCATGCGTTTCGGGGCGGCGGCCGTCAGAAGGGCCGATGCCAGGGCGTCTCCTTGCACGAATCCTGGCAACACGGAGAGTGCCGCGCGGCCCCGGCTGGCTGCGGCGGGTACGCCCAAGGAGGTGTCGTTGACAGCTGCCACAGCCTTTCTCTGTGACACGGCGAATCTGGAGGTCCTCATGGCCATCAGGTCCCAGACCCAGCGCGTGTCGGCACGTAGTCTCTTCCAAAGCAGCAGGGAGCCGATGTCGGCTTTGCCGATGCTCGCCGAGTCCCGAATCCTTCCTGAGACTTCAACGAGTACCTCGTCATAGGCCGGAGAAGCCCCGGACTGGAAGTCTCACAATCTTGACATGTGGAAATGCGGCTCCCGGCCCGGATTGTAGGTTGGCCCTTCGGCGTGAGAGTCTCGGGAGGACGTTCAATATGTGCAGCGGAGACATGTACTAGAAGTTACGTTCCGTAATTAGGGAGCGTTCCAGCTGAGGATGGCCTCATCCCGACGACGCCGTCTTTTGGGCACAAGAAGGTTTGGTTACAACCCGGCGGCAGTTAGCAGACCGCTGCCAGCCGAGTCAGAACGTGTATCCTCTATCTGAGGTTACGAGCAACCGTAGATACCAGCCCCTCCGACCGGGGTGTCTGCCTAAAAAGGGCCCAAGTGGCTAACGCTCGACTTTTTCTTAGCGGTTTTCCATGAGGGTACCCATCTTCTGATTCCTGGGTCGGCAGGACAAATCGGAGGATTCCTGTGGCCGTTGCAAAGAACCTGAAGAAAAAAATGCGACTTGTAGCTCGCGCTACTGGGCAGACTTATGTTCAAGCACTCAGACTCCACACCGCCCATGGGGGTCCAATTGTTTGCGCCCCTACACCGCCCCAAGAAGAGTTGGAAGGGGCTGTGCTCTCCAAGATTGGGGACCTCTTTCCCAGCACGATGGACGGGTCGGACCGCCTCTTCGAATTAGGCAAGGTGGTGCCCACACCGAACACGCTGATATTTGGGCCGGTGGCTCCGGGGCTGCTTCCCAGGTTGGCCCTCGACCTCATGCCCGTAATCGAGTCCCCGCACGTGTCAGCGGTGCTTTATGGCGTTCCTGGACTAAGAGTCCGGCCGCATCCTCTGGGCCTAAGCCTTTTTCGTCATGAACTGGACGCGGAGATCATCATCAGCGGCACTACTGCCCAAGAGTGGGAACTGGGCCACCAGTCGGGGCTCGTTGAGGAACATCGGGTCGGTACATGCCTGGCGTCCCGGTATCCTGCAGGCTGGACGAGTCTGGAGATGGAACATTACAAGGACGGCCTTCCAGAGGATCCGGTGTGGCAAAGCGCTCTGCTCCGTCGGATCGGTCTGATTGGTGAAATGCGTGCTCGTGTAATGAGCACCTATTGGTCACACGGGCAGGGCGTGGTTGTCGAGGTACAGCAGCCAAGCAGTGATGCTGCAGACATAGAACAGTTCATCCGGGACTTCACCTCACCGATGCTGTCACCTGAACTTTTATACGTTCCAGAGGACGACTACTCGTGCCGTGGCGACGTCAGCCGTTCGGTCCAATTCAGAACGCCGCGGAGTCTGCACCGCTTGACGATACGCTTCGTCCACTTGCCGCGCTCGTAGTCTGGCCACGAAACGATCAGCCGCCGCGACCGGGCATGCATAGAAGATCAGCATGCACAATCATCGAGAGGGCGAAAACGCTCGCGCCGCCATCTACACCCGTATATCCAAGGACCTGGCACTGGAAGGTCTGGGTGTTGCCCGCCAGTTGAAGGACTGCCGGGCACTGGCTGAGAAAGCCGGCTGGACGGTCGTCGGGGAATTCGAAGATAACGACATATCCGCTTCAGGCGGCAAGAACCGGCCAGCCTATGAGCGCCTCAAAGCGCTGATGGAATCGCAGGCAGTCGACGTGGTCGTTGTTTACGCTTCCGATCGCTTGCACCGGAACCCGAGAGAGCTTGAAGACTGGATCGACCTGGCCGCGCGAACGGGAATCAATGTTCATTCGGTCACTAGTGGAACTATCGATCTCAGTTCCCCGGACGGTAAGACGGTCGCACGTGTCGTGACCGCCTTTGCCGCCGGCGAAGTTGCAAAAACAAAAGCCAGGATCCAGAGGAAACATCTTGAGCTGGCCGAAGCCGGGGCGTGGCCCGGGCGCGCAAGTTATGGATACACAGCGGACGGGAAGATCGTTGAATCTGAAGCGGCTGTCATCAGAGAAATGGCGGCCCGTGTATTGCATGGCGAGGGCCAGAACGACATCGCTCGTGACTTAAGCGCCCGCGGGATTCCTACCGCCAAGGGTGCAAAATGGCGGGCCGCAAGCATCCAAGGGATCTTGAAGGCCCCCCGCATCGCCGGCCTCCGCGTTCATCACGACAAAATCGTCGCGAAGGGTCAGTGGGAGCCCATCGTTTCGGAAGACACATTTGCCATGCTGCGAGCAAAACTGACCCCCGGACCGTCTGAGGGAAAGAAACGTGGTGGTCCCAGAAAACACCTGCTGACTGGGCTGCTCGTGTGCGTCAAATGCGGTACCGGAATGGTCAAGTGCGTCAACGGAAAAACCAAAAAGCCGTCCTACAGATGCCCCAGAAACGCAGGAGCAGTGGCCTGCGGCGGAACAACCATCGTGGCAGCCGAGACAGAGGCATGGCTGGCCGAGGCTGCCTTCCAGTTTCAAGACGCGCGAGTCGTTGACGAGGAAGACAGAACGGGGGAGTGGCTGGAAAAGATCGGCGCCCTGGACGCCCGTCTGGAAGAGCTCGCCGCGGACTACGGCAGCGGGGTCATTTCACGGAACGAATGGTTGGCGGCGAGGGCAGCCGTAGAGCGACAGAAAGCCCAATACCCTGTGCCAGTCGTACGGCCCCGGGAGCTGACGACAGGGGCCATGCTCAGGGCTGCGTGGCCCGATATGACGACTAGTGCCCGCCGGGCCGTTCTGGACGACATCTTTGTCAAAGTCGTCGTCATTCCGAGACGCCAGGTAACTGGTTTGAAGTCCTTCGATCCTGGTCGGCTCGTCCCCGAATGGAGGGCCTGAGCGCCCAGCGACAGCCGTGCTGCCGACCCATGCATAGAGAGCAGCATGGACACAAACGAGGAAAGCATCATCGACTGGATCGTCGCTACCAGGACCGCCCAAGGCCTGAGCGGAACGGTCTCGCTCGACCCGGCACTCCATGCAAGAACTCTTGGCGCCGTAGACCGAGTGGCCGCAGAAAAAGCACGCGGAGATGCCACTCAAGGAAGCCCCGCGGCGTGAGTGCGCGACAGCTCTCCTGTTCAGGGTGGCCCGGCACAACTGTCAAACGCAGACCTGCCGCGGTCCGCACGACGCTCAGAGTAACCCCTCCGACCAAGACGCCAGCCGGAACGAGTAGAGGACTACCTCACCGACTGTTGACGGATTTTCGCCGAAGATGGTTGTTCGGCTTCAGACGATCAAAGCGGCTTATCTTCGCCTACCTCGTAAGTCCCATGTTCTGGTTGCCTGCCCGCAAGGGATCTACGGCACACATGGTCTCCTGTACTTGTGGACCTTCAATCATCTACGTTGCTTGAGCGCCCGGAAAACCATGCCGAGATGCTTTTTCGCCTCGGCTCGATCCCGGCCGGAAGGGCCCGGTTCAGGTCCCAGGATTTCACTTCTTCGGCTTCCCAGATGTCGAAGAGGTCATCGGACCGGTTGCCGTGCCGGTAGTCGGCCTCTTCCGGGAAGACCGGCAGGGCATCCAGGAAGACCACGTGGACGCCTGGCAGGTCCAGCTGCGGCATGAAGTCATCGGGCCGTTCGGTCAGGACCCAGCCGGTGAAGCCCCTCCCCTTGATGATCTTCCAGTCGCCGGCGACGAAGACTCCGTGCTGCGGGACGGTCCCGGCGTCGCGGACATTGAGGGCCATCGTGCTGAACGCTTCAAGGACGTCCTGGCCGCCCGGCTTCACCCCGGTGAACAGTTCGACGGCGTGCCCGTGGTGGGCTTCCCCGTAGTGGCCTGCGCCGGCTGAGGCGTAGAGGTGAACACCGAGCCTGGTGGTCCCGGCGGGCCATTCGAAGACGCCCATCCGCCGCCCGGTACGGGTGTTCATCTCGTGGAAGATCGGCTCGGCGCCGATGGCGTGGGTGTAGTGCTGCCGCAGTTCTTCGATCACGCTATCTCCTTGATGTCCGGGCATTGGATGTGGATGTGCTCCGTTTGTCCGGGGTCATCGCCCCAGATGCGCAGGGCCACGTCGTGCGTTGTGGACCGGAACCAGGCGATGGTTTCGAGGTAGACGGTTTGGACCTCGATGAGCCGGCGGCCGGAGTGCAGCACGCCATCGTGCAGGAGGGTCATGGCCGTGTTGTCCGGGGCTGCCGGACCGATGGTGAGCGTGACGGACCCGTCGATGTCGGGTTGGACGGCGACACCCCAGGCGTTCTCGCTGGTCCAGATATTGGCGACGCCGTCGACGTCGGGGATGACGAGCTCCTGGGCGTCCTCGGACGTCAGCCACATCAGGGCGTTGGGAAACGGCGCCGTGGCCGTGAAAGGGCTCATTCGGCTGGCTCCAGAAGCTCGGGGCCATTGTTCCGGACGCTGTTGACCCGGGTGCTGACGATCCGCGGGACCAGGGTGGGCTCCGGCAGGGAATCGAGCAGGTGCTGTACGTCCGCCTTCTCGGTCAGGTCAGGGTCCAGCCATTCACCGAAGCGCTCCCGCGGGATGATGACCGGGGACCGGTCGTGCACGTGCCCAAGAGCGTCCTGTGCGGTTGTGGTCAGCACGGTGAAGCTCAGCAGCCACTTGCCCGGGTCGTCCTCGGGCACGGACGGGTCCGCCCACCACTCGTACAGGCCCGCGAAGCCCAGCAGCGGCTCCTTCTCGGAGTACAGGTAGTTCGGGATCTTCTTGCCGTCCTCGGTCTTCTGCCACTCGTAGTAGCCCTCAGCCGGGACGATGGCCCGGCGCTTGACCGCGGCCTTCCGGAACGAAGGTTTCTCCAGGATGCTCTCACTCCTGGCGTTGATGAGCTTGTTGCCGATCTTGATGTCCTTCGCCCAGGACGGGACCAGACCCCAGTGGGCGATGAGCAGGTGCCGCTCGATGCTCCCCTCAGCCAGCCGCTCGGCCACGATGGGGACGTTCTGGGTGGGCGCCACGTTCCAGCTGGGCGGCGGCGGAGTGCCCTCCACCTCCGTGGCGTCAAAGTATGACAGGAGGTCGCCGGTGGCCTTGGACATCACGTATCTGCCGCACATGGGCCTATTCTGCCTGAACACCCGCCGACGGTTGGAGAGCACCAGCCTGAATCGCTAATCGAAGACACTATGCGGCGCCGGATCTCAGCTGTCGGAGTGTGCATGTACGTTGGAGTCCATGACCCAGAGTGCGATCTTCGTTGATGCTGGCTTCCTCATCGCAGTAGGCGGCACGCACGTCGCCGGCACTTCCCTGCGGTCGGCGTTCCGGGTCGACTACGACAAGCTCGTCCAGGGCATCCTGAAGCGCACGGCTGAGCACTCGGGCCTGGATGTCCTGCGGGTCTACTGGTACGACGCTTCGAAGGACGCCCTGTTCACCGATGAGCACAAGCGGATCGGCCTTTTGCCGGACGTGAAGGTCCGGCTGGGCCGGATCTCCTTCAACGGGGAGCAGAAGGGCGTTGACCTCAAGCTGGGTCTGGACCTGGTCGGCGTCGCCCGCAACCGGGCGGCGTCGGTGGCGTTCCTGATGTCCGGGGACGATGACCTGGCCGAGGCCGTTGAGGAAGCCCAAGATCTGGGCATGAAGGTTGTCTTGGTCGGCCTGGACAACCCCAACCACAGGCTCGGGGTCACCTCGGTGGCCGAACACCTGGCGCTGCGGGTGGACAGCATCATCACCCTGCCCACGGACCTGATCGAGGAATGCTTCACCAAGACCGTGGCCGAACAGCCGCGGCCCACACCGGCCGTGGCCGTTCTGCCGCCGGCACCCGCTCCGGCGCCAGCCGCCCCGTCCGGACCCCGCCCGTCAGACGTGGCCGCGCGCCCGGCACCTCCCCGCGGCCGCATCGTCCTGCCGTCCCTTCCGAGGCCGTACCGCTCTGAGGCTCATCTGGTTTACAGCTCCGGCGGCACGGGGCCAGCCATCCTGCCGCCGGATGACAGCCCCCTGGACGTCGCCTACGAGGTCGGCGAAAGCGTCGCCACCAACTGGTACGGCACCATCACGCAGGGCGAACTCAATGAGCTTCTGGCCGACCGGCCCATCCTTCCGGTGGAAATTGACCGGGTGCTGCTTAAGGACTGCGCGCAGCGGATCGGCGAATACAAGACCGACCTGCAGGGGGTGCGCCGCGCGCTTCGCGAAGCGTTCTGGACGAAGCTGGACCAGCTCATCTGACTACCCGTCGCGGGCCGCCGGAACGGATACCAGGTAGCACTAAGAGTCGCCACCGTTCCCGTGTAGCAACTTTCCTGCCCGCTATAGCCGTAGGCGAGAAGGGAGTCTCGCATCTCCGGCTGCTCCCGTGCCATGGCCCAGGGGTCGGTGGCGGGACAGCTCCGGCCGAGCCGGGCCGGGGACTGGCGTCGGAAAGCCGGAGCGCTCCATGGGCGAAGGGATCAGGTGGGTTTGGTCTTCGCCGCGCATCCAGTGCGGGGTGGCCGCCAGCAGCGGGGCGTGCTCTACGACGGCAGTGGCATCGAAGGTTTCCCATGCAGTGAACGGGTACTCGTCCAGCAGACTGCGCTTCACCCACTTGCCGGGGCCGTGCATATCTTTGAGAGCGAAGTTAGCGGAGAGGCAAAAGAAGTCCTCTGATAGCTCGTGCCTGGCAGGGAACCACTCGTCCCACGCAGCGATGCCGATACGTGCGGCAGGGGAGTCGGTGCCGGTGCCGGGAAACTCCTTCAGCACTGAGGCGACCCGGCGGTAGATCTCATGACGGGGGTCGCCGGCACGGTCTTTGGGCCGGTCGGGGTGAGGTGCTGCGATGAAGAGGATAGTGAGCCCCGAGGTTTCCAGGGGGCGTTCGCTAATGAGCTGCGCACACCGGCGAACCTTGTTTTCGAGCGACTTGGACGCGGTCGCGGTGAGCTCGTAAGCGATCCGCATTCCATCGGTGCGGACGATGGTCCCGTCGGCCCGACGGTTGTCCGGGTTCTTCACCTTCTTGCCGAGCCCGGAGCCGGCGAGCAGGTCGACCGAGGAGAATTTCTCGCCCAGGACTGCGCCGATCGGTAGGTACTCGGCGGCGCGGAGGGCGAGCTCGGTGGAAAGCAAATTGTGTCTGTCGTACTGGCCTCCACCTGACCAGGGGTAACCGCCGGTGACGGAGATCCATTCTGGCCAAGTGAGCTCAGGCACGATGAACTTGTCGAAGGTCTCCGTGTTGGACGGCCTGTAGAGGCAGTTGCGGTTGAGAACTGCCTCGGAGACCTCAGGAGCGGAGTAGGTGCCGACGTCAAGCAGGTGGACTGAGATGGAGGCGGCGACGTTTGACGAAGCCGAGTTTAGGTAGAGATGGGAGCCGGTCATCGCGGCGAGCTGCTCGGCAGAGACGGTGCGCCAGGAGTCGATGACACCCCAGGCAGCTAGACGTTCGCGACGCCCCCGGTTGATGGTCAGCAGCCGCATGGCCTCGTGCTCATCCATCAGGTAGCGGGCGTTTACTGAAGATGGATTGGCTTCCTTGCGCTGTTGAAGAAGCGGCCGATTGGACCAGGTCGCTTGGGAACCCGGCGCCCACAGCCGGTCCCAGTAGGGGTCGCGGCGGGAGTGGGTCGCGAGCTCGTCGTTGGGGCAAGCCGAGGGAACAAGAGAGGCGTGGACTGAGCTGGAGGTGGTGCGGCTCGGGGTTAGATTGGCGATGGTGGAGCTCCTGGGAGGATGGGACGACTGTAGGCTTGGACGGCTAGTAGGCAGCGATACTCGGACGGCCGGCAGCAGTCCAGCACTCCAAACCATGCGTAGGTGAAGGCCTCGTTGGCTTTCTAAATGCCTCCCATCGTGAGAAACCCCAAGTCCGGGATAACCGCGATCGGCATTGGCTGTCCGGGTAATACAAACCCTGGTTATCTCCGGACAACAGGACCGGGCCGCTCGCCCCCGCTTCAGGCCCCTCCCACCTGTGGCTTAGGTGGGAATGAAGCCCCTCACCGTCGTCCGCCCCCCCCGGCTGGTCGGGCTCCGCCCCTCCAGCCGATCCCAACCCATCGGAACGGCTTCCCAGCCCGTGGCCTGCGGCCGACGTGCAAAGGGCTTCGCCCCCGGATGAGCCCCTCATCTTCCAGCCTCGGCTGACAGGGATCCGGGCAGGTAGCGCTGCGCGCGGGAACGTCGTGGAACGGTCAGTGCCTGTCCTGCGGAGCTCTTGTGGTGGTAGGGGCCGCTCCCCGTGAAGGCAGGGGTCAACGATGCGCTCGGCACAGAGTCAGCTTGAAGTGGGACACGCTGCGCGAGCAGCTAGGGAGCACGTACAGCCACCGCCCCGTGTCACGAACCGTTCAGCTCATCGAACAGCCAGCGCACCGCGGCCCGGACGGACGAAGTCCGGCCGCTGCGAAGCAGCGAGGCCAACGGACAGACAACGAGCAGCTGGACGGAAAGGAATCGGGCTGGCGGCAGCCGGGCCAAGGACCACGCAAAGCCACCGCAGAGTGCAACGCAACGGAACACGAGACGCCGATCCCTTGGGTCAACTCCCCGGCGCGAAGCGCCTATCCAGCCAGTCAGAAGCCCCAGGGGAAACGAGCAGCTTTCGGCAAGTCCAACGTACCGGGCGGCGCAGCCGCCTCAGCCCCGCAGGGAAGGCCAAGCCAACAGCGAAGACAGCCGGCCAGGTGCCCCAAGGAGCGCAGCGACGCCGGCACCAGGCGGGCGGCCCCCGCAACGGACCCGGGCCCGCAGCGCCCAGGTCCTCGCGTCGCCCGGCGCTCCGCGCCACGAGCAGCCCGGCCGCGCTGCGGCCAAGAGGTCAACGGAAAGGAAGCGGATAGTGTGACGGACGAGAAGGTATCCGAACCGGGAATCGATACGGGGTGGGCGAAGGCGCGCAGCGCCTGAGCCCCTCTTAAATATGGCGACATCCAGCCCAGCACCAACAAGGCTCACAGTGTCAGCAGACCGACAGGGGCTATCGCCCGCCGTCCGCTTCGCGGCCGGGGAGCCAGCCAGTGGAGCAGGCAGGCGGACTGGTCTTGAGCCGGTGGCGGCTACCGCCGTGGCCGGGCCCTCGCAGTAGACTCGGGCCAACATCGAGAGTGGGGGACTCATGGAAACGACCAGGCCGGACACCAAGACAGCAGGCGTCGAACCGATGGCGATCGTCTCCGTCGCGTGCGCGGTCCTCGCTGCGGCCGGCATGTATCTCATGGGCATGGCTGTCCTGGCGGTCTTCGCGGTCGGCGCCGGCCATGTGGCACTGCGCAGGATCGAACAGCGTGGCGGCACCGGAAGGCTCGCGGCCCTGGCCGGGCTCAGTGTCGGGTACGCCGTCGGCGTCTTCGGCCTGGCCTACACCGTCTGGGCACTGGCCAGCTTCGTGACCGGGCCGCTGTGGAACTGATCATCCTCCTCGACATTGACGGCGTGCTGAACCCGTCGCTGCGTGGCCGGCCCGGTGCTGTCCGGCCGGACCCGGTCCTCTCCTGTGAGAAGAAAGCACTGGTGCGCCGGCTGTCCCGGTGCGGACGGATCGCCTGGGTGTCGACGTGGCCGGTGGAGATGACAGCGGCCGTGGAGGAGCAGCTGGAGCTCGAGGTTTCCCCGCTGCGCGTGCCCCTTCTGCTGAGGCCGGCCGACGGCGATGAGCCGACGCCTAAGCTTCGTTCGGTGAGCAGGTGGCTGGCACGGATGGATGACGTCCTCGAGCCGGATGCCGGGGAGTGGTCCTACACCTACCGGCAGGCGGTGCTGTTGCAGAAGCCGGATCCGAACCAAGGCCTGACCGAAGAACACGTTGTCACCGTCGAAGAGTTCGCCGGCAAGGGAGGGGTCGAACCTCCGACCCCCTGACCGGATGCTAGCCGTCGGCGTAGCGGGTGGTGAACTCTTCCAATGTGATGTCCTGGTCGTGGATCTCGGTCGCGGGCTCGACGCCGACGTATCGGAGGTGCCATGGCTCGTAGGCGTAGCCGGTGATCGCCTCGTCCCCTGGCGGATAACCGACGATGAAGCCGAACCGGTGCGCGTTCGCAGCGGCCCACACCGCTGCCGGCTGCTCCGCGAAGCACGGCTCGAAGCTGCACGCACCGCTGCCGTCACTGATGTCCACTGCCAGGCCGGTCTGATGTTCGGAGTGGCCGGCCCTGGCGCTGGCATGGTGGGCGACGTGGCCAGCTAGGGTGTCGGCCGGTGCCAGGTAGGAGCGGTAGCCACCGGCCAGAGGATCTGTGGAGTTCACCGCACAGCAACTGCTAACGCGCTGCCCGAGCTATGACACAAAGGTGCGACGCTTTGCCAAGCCTCTTCGATGTGGTGGAATTAGCCCACGAATTGGACTTTGGGGGACTGCATGGACGCAGGCGATCTGGCCGAGGAGGCCAGCCGCATTCGAGGGATGGTTGCGAGCTTTGACGAATCAGGCGGCAACCAGAAGCTGTTGAGAACTGTCGTAAGCAGTATCGACGACATTGCGAAGCTGCTCCTTGAACGTGGTGCTGCAGACCCTGAGGTGAAGGCCGAAATTATTCATTGGGTTCTGCGCTTCAGGGCAGACGGGGAACGCTTCCAGCAGTTGGAGAGCGCTGCTCAAGTAAGGCCCGATGAAACCGAGGTCGTGCATACAGCGAACTCTGCGTCAGCCCGAGCCCTGAAGCGCGGACGTGCAGTCGGCCGCCGCAAGGTGCCCCGCCCCGTCCCTGCGCCGATTACCGAAGTCTTCGACTACGACACGTCGGACCCGCGCACCAGGAACCCGTTCTTCGTCAAGAAACCCCGCGAGGTAGCGCTGGCCACTTCAACTCAACTGGAAATCCACCCGTCATATCTTGGGTCGACCAGAAGCGCACTCCTGTTCACTAAGAAGCTCGACAGGGTTCGCAACGACGTCCGACAGGCGGCCAGGAGGCCTCGCGGCTCGGGAGACTCTATCCTCAAAGCAAGAATCGCCGAGCTTTACCACGCCTGTTCCACGTCCTTGGAGAACAAGTATCACCAAGACGTTGTCGACGAGTTGAACAGCTTCGCAAAGGCGCTGGGCACAACAATTTCGTCCTTCCGTGCCGCCCCCGGCTCGTTCGGCTACGTGGCGGTTCCGCAGGAGTTGACCTTCAGCAAGGGCGGCCCGGTGGTATCTGGGGGCCTGCCCACTCTTGGACGCGGCCATCGTTAGAGGGCCGATTTCGGACGCAAGATTTTCGCTCGGCATCTACAGCTCCGCGAAACAGATCATAACGAGAAACGGCCACCCCAATCATCCGGGGCGGCCGTTCTCATGTGCCTACAGCTGGGGAGTCTGCGGTGCCAGGGGCGCCGTGTGATCCGTCCAGGCATTGCCGTCCCAGTACCTCTGAACATCACCCTGCGGGTACCAGCCGGCCGGGACGTTTGAGGGCGGCGGGGGAGGTGGCGCAATGGCGGTGGCGGCCTTGATCAGGGTGTCGGCATCCTGGCCAACGGGGCGGGTGCGGTGTGTGGCGGCAAGGTTGTTGAGTTTGTTGGCGAACTGTCGGGCCTTGCCTTCGTCCAGCCCCCGGACTTCCTTCAGGATCACCTCGTCGGGCGTTGTGATCTGCAGGTAGACCTTGGTCCGGTCCTTCTTGGCGATGGCCCCCACGACCGCTCCGGTCTTGCCGAACAGGAGGCCGCCGGCGGCGACACGGGTGGCTGTGACCCGAGCACTGATGGCAGCTCCGGTGTCCACCTGAGCTTCGCATTCGGCAACCGGCCACGTCTTCGGAGGCAGAAGGCCCCGGCCCGCCTGCTTCTGCAGATCACGGCCGACCAGGGAGTATTCCTGGAACGTCGCGGTGGCCGGAAGAGCGTTCTTGAAGGCGTGGGTGAGCTCGGCCGCAGTGACCTTGCGGTCCACCTGTTCCGGCTCATTCGAGGGAGCCGGGGCGACATACTCGACGGCGTCGACCTTTTGCTGCAGGGCCTCACAGAGTGCTGCTCCTGCCTTTTTGTCCGCCAACCGGCTCGCGTATGTGTCGAGAATCGGATCGACCTTGGTCTGGCCTTCGCGAACAATCAGGCGGAGGTACCCGTGGGAGAACGTCTTCGGGGCCTGGTAGTCGATCTCAAGGATGTTCTCGTACAGGACCACCCGGGGAGAGGCTTCGCCCTTGACGGGCATGGCGGTGGGTCCGAACTCCATGATGACTGCTGTTTCTGTGAGGCGGATCAGACCGTCCACCGTGTTTGTCTGCATACGAGGAATCCTAGATGTTGTTGAAGTGAAAACTGAGCATTATTGACGTCCTTCAGTCCCCGTCAACTGTCATGGTGAGGTGTAGCTGCTCAGCCCCACGCGTTCGGGGGTCCTTCGGCTCCGGCTCGCACTTCTCTGCGGCGACGGTAGTGAAGACCTCCGATGTGGCCATGAAGTCAGGGTCTGGGCCGAAGGGGAAGGGTGCCAGGTACGCTGGGACCTAACGCATATCGCGGCCAGCATCGGCGAAGCTTGAGCGTTTCGCCGCCGGGGTGGTGACGGTAGGCGGGGACCGGGTCTCCATGACGTCGAGGATCGAGGCTGAATCGGCCGGGTGGGTGGACCACCGGACAACCCGTATGGACCGATCTGGACCCAGCGTGTACCAGTGTGGACCGCCGTTTTGGACCGGCGTGGACCACCCTTTGGACCAGTGTGGACCACCCTTTGCACCAGTGTGGACCGCCGTTCTGGACCAGCGTGGACCGGCGTGGACCACCCATTGGACCAGCGTGCACCGGCGTGGACCACCCATTGGACCAGCGTGGACCAGTGTGGACCGCCCTTCTGGACCACTCGTCTGGACCAATGCGGACCACTCGGACCAGTCCGGCCCGCATGATGTGGAAGTGATGGACCGCAGCGAACCTTGAGGTGCCCGAGGCAGGTGTACCCCACCTTTGGTCCTCGGTTAACTGACCAAACCTGACCCATGTACCGACCCGACTTGCCCCCGTTCCCCTTGTAATTCCGGTGATACCCGACCAGCCGACCCCCTCTGCGTCGATAGAGGCATGCTGGTGGCGTCGAGCCTTATGGGCAGCAAATAGCTCGCATACTCCTTAGGTAGTCATAATATTTGGTTGGTTAAGTCGGGTATCTATCTATCTATGGGTTTCAGCCCGTAATTCCGCGGCTCTCCCTGAGTTTCTTACCCGACCGCGTGGTCGGGTGCCGGTCGGGTGAGGTCGGATCTCGCCGTCAGTACTTGCGGTTGGCCAGCGAGCACCCGACGGCCCAAGCTTCGGGGGGCCATCTATTCCCGTTTGCCGCGACGGGCCGCCGTCGCTGGAGTCCTTGCATAGAACCAAGCATGACCCACTTTTCCGACACACCACCCCTCGACCCGGCGACCTTCATCGACGAGAAAGTTCGTCTTCGCGACGAAGTTCCTTCCGAGGTGACTAACGGCGTTTTCGATAGAAATGCGAGATCAACTACCACTGTTGGTCCTCATGAAATCCCCGACCTGCCATCCTGGACCTTGGAAGATTACGCCGACTTCATCACCGGCTCCGGCGCAGCAAAGCTGGCGGACTCCGGCGTCGCGCCGCTAGTCGCGGCCGCCCGCGGTTACGCCAAAATCGACTCCACCAACTTCACCGCCGAAATGAAGAAGATGGACATGAAGCAGACCACCACGCAGGGCAAGCGGCTCAAGCGCTGCATCATCGGCGAGAACAGCGATGCCATGCAGATGCCTTGGTACTCGGTCGCAGACCTTCAGTCCGCTGACCGCCGCAACGAAAAGGTCGGGCCGTTCACCTACCAGGTCCGGCCCGCAATGCCCGAAAACAACGAGCACGGCAAGCCCATCAAGTACGAGTTTAAGCCGATGACCGGAACCCCGTTAGACGTCCACCCGGCCACGCCCGTGGACTGGATCGACACTACTCCGGTCGTCATGTTCGCCGAAGGCATGCTCAAAGGTGATGCTGCCATGTCGGCCTATCTGCGATCGCAGGGCATAGATTGGGATGGACTCAGCTTCGACGACACGTTCAATGCAACCAAGAGAATGCGCAAACTCATGGAAGCCATCCCCGAGGCCGACCGTGTCCTGATCGTCTCCATCGCCGGGATCAACAACGCCCACCAGACCCCCGTGGACTGGCGCGAAATTGACCTGAAGAACCGCGAGGGCTGGATCGCGTTCGACGCCGACCTGGAAACCAACCCGTTGGTGCACGCCGCGGCCAAGAAGCTCTACGAGCACCTGGACGAAAAGTCCAGGATGAAGACCATCAAATTCCTGAACCCGACCGTCACATCCGGCGACAACGGGTCCATGGCCAAGGCCGGCGTCGATGACTACCTCGCCACGACGGGCGACTGGAAGATGCTGCTTCGGCAACTGACAACCACCATGCCGCCTGCCCCGGCCCGTAGTGCTGATGAAAGGCCAGGTTCATTCCGCGTCTCAAAGGATGGCTACTCCGTTGAGGAATGCGTGCCGATCAACAACGGCCCCGGTGGCACTCTTAGCGGCTATCGCTGGGATGCAAGGCTCCAGTTGGGCGGACGGATCCTCTTCATGGAGAAAAGAAGACAGGTCACGGACGAGGAACTCGAAACCGGTGTTTTCAACAGAAATGCTAAGACCGCTCCAGAGGATTCCCGGACTTCTCTCGAAGTGACTTGGCAGTCCGACGGTGTCGGTGACTCTGCTGTCATCGAAGGCCCAAACCGTATCCTGAACGATCCTCCTGCCGACTGGATGAAGATCGGCGCTGAAGTTCCGGACAACCTCCTACTAAACGGCGAGTGGCCGCCACGCGCCGCACGGGGAGACGCCTGGATCCGGGCAGTTAAAGGCAACAGGCCCCATGACCAAACCAGCAAGACGCGATGGATGCAGATGGGCTGGGTACCCGTTGAAAACGACGTACCGGTTTTCATAGTAGGCAACCAGGTCGTCGGCGGAGAGCTCTCAGGCGCTGCCATGGCAGGCATCGACAAGGAAGCCCTGCCAGTGGCGGAAAGCTATGGCGTCGGCACTGACCGTCTGGACGGCTCGTGGGACGACGCGGAATACCGCAAGCAGGTCGAGACGGACTTCAGAGCCGTCATCGAGGCGTATATCACCGCCGGTGCCTGGACCGATCAGTCCGCTGCCGTGCTGGTTCTCGCGGGCGGTCTGCGTCCCACGGTCCCGCTTCGACCCCGTACCACCCTATTCTTCTGGGGCCCGAAAGGCACCGGTAAGTCCTACTCGGCGCAGGCCTGCATGTACTTCTGGGCGCGCCGGAAGTCCTCCTGGCAGGACGGGTCTCTGCCAGGATCTGCCAAGGACACTCAGGCATACACCGAGAACGCAATCGCCCACACCCCGATCTGGGTGATTGATGATCTGGCTCCGTCCGCCGTAAAGAAGCAGGCCGAGGCCGAGGATGCAAAGCTGAGCGACATCACTCGCGCGATCTTTAACAACGCCACTAAGGGGCGCATGAACGCGGACATGACCTCACGCAAGGTCAATAAGCCGATCGCGCAGTTGATCATCACGGCCGAGAACGAATTGACCACCCCGTCAGTGAAGGAGCGCCTGATTCCGGTCTTCATCGGCAAGGGCAAGCTGCACCCGGACCGTGGCAAGACAGACCGAATCATCAGTATGGCCAGCCAGGACGGCACCCAGGCACGCTTCACCAGTCACGTCATCCGCTACATCCGGCACGTGGCTTCGAACTATCGAGGGGGCTGGGCCGGCTATATGCAGCACCTCGAACAGATCAGGGACAACGTGAAGTTCTCCGTCGCCGACGTCATGCGCGAACTCGGCGCCTCCGGCGGCTCCCTGGAACGCACCTCCACCCTTGCCTCGGACGTGCTGCTGTCCCTGTCCGTGCTGCAGGAAATGGCCGCCGAACTGGGAATGGAGGAGGAGTTCGTCTCCCAGTTCGACGTGGACGGGCTGTGCGACAGCGTCATCCGGCTCGTCACCGACGCCCACGCCGAGAATCAGCAGTCCGCCCCTGGCGCCTCCCTGATCCGTGCGTTGTCCTCCCTGCTGTCCTCGGGCGGTGCCCACGTCATTGCTGGAGACGACCCCACCCGGCCTCCGATCACAGGCAACGAACAGGGCGAAGGACTGATGAACGACCGGCTGGGCTGGAAGCCCGGCGGCGCTGACGGATCCCTCCGCCCCGTCGGTCCGACCATCGGCACCATAGTGACGGTGGGAGGTAGAAGAGTCATTCTTTTCGACAGAAACACAGCTTTCTCCAAGGCGGCGGCGGCCTACCCGACGCTGATCCAGCACGAGCATGGGGTCGGTGCTGCTTGGGCGTCCGTGTGGGACGAAAACTACGCTTCGACATCGGTTAAGCGTGAGAAGAGAAAAAACGGCAAGGTCCTCAATACGGTCCGCCCGGGCAACGGCGACAACAGGGTCTCTGGCGTGCCAGTAGATGTGGAAACAATCCTTAACTCTGCCGAGGTATGAGGTGGGCGGACCCGTCCCGTGTACGTAGTAAGACTACTGCGACATCAGCCTGTGCCACTTCGCCCTTAACCGGCAACAGAACACTTGATCGGAGCGGTTGGCTCAACACCTCGCAGCTTGAAGTTGCTGGGTGTTGTCCGTTGCTTGGGGGTGGTGGAACCCATCCTTGACCTCATTGACCGCGGGCCCATGGCATCCATGAATGGTGACGCATGGGGGTAAAGCCCCGACGGAGGAAAGGGAGTTGGCTCCCAAGTCCGGAGAACATCGCCCCCCGTGCTGGAGTTCGCCGATTGGTTACCGTCACTGCAGCGGTTCTGCTCTCGGTGGCATCTGTCGCTCCAGTCCAAATCCATGTATCAATTGCCGCTCAAATCCAGGGGCTCCACCACGAGGCCGTCCTCGTTCCGCGTCACCAGAACCGCGTTGGTTCGGCGGTTGTACTCGTTGGCCAGTATCTCCACTGTGGTAACACTTCCGTCCGGGTGCATGAGTTGGTGCGTTTTCCGTTGGTGCCAGTGCCCGCAGAACACGTGTGGCGGCCGGAGCTCGTCCACCACGTCCTGCAGCAGCCTCCTGGTGACGTTTGCCCGGTCAACCACGGCTGGGGGCAGTTTGAAGTCTCCCACCATCGGCACGGCCAGCGGCACGTCATGCGTCACGAGCACATCAACGGGGCCGCCGTCAAGGAGCTGCTGCGCGTCCTCCCGAGTCGGCTCTTCCGTGTCCCACCACGACGTACCCAAAGTGCGGTGGCGGGCATCGATACTGAACGCCCCGCCTAGGGCCCCTACTGTGAGGCCCTCCACGACTGCACGGCCACCGCGGGGAAACACGCGGATGTTTGGGCGCCAGGAAGCCAGACCGTCCGGCTCCGTCTTGAGCTTGAGCAGGGTCGTCCAGTTGTCATGGTTGCCGCCCGAGAAGTACAGGGTCTGCCCGTGCTCCTCCAAAATGTGGTTCACGCGGTTAGCGTGCTTTGGCCGGTTCCGCCCCGGCCAGTCGAAGGCGTCATCCCCTACGTGGATCAACGAGCGGACGCCGGCCCTCGCGGCCGAACGCAGCACGGTACGCATCCAACCCGTATCGCCGTGAGTGTCTCCGATAAAAACCCACTTCGGCCGGTCCATGCCGTCTCATGTCCCTTTCCGATATGTGTCGGTCGATCCACTTACATATTTACAGGAAGTCACGTGACTGTCTTGTTCCGCGCTGGCATCGAAAACTGATTACCGGGCTACTTCAGTGCCTCCGGCCTGAATCCGATGGGGCGGCCGGAGGTGCGGGGAATCGATCCCGTTTTCCTTCTGCGGCGATCTCCCGCGCGGGCAGGTGTGCCGAACGCATACTCAGCCGATAGAGGGGCAACGCGAGCGATGGCGAAAGCGGGCAAGTCGCCCTGCGTGAGCTTGCCGACGCCACCAAGGCGGCCGGTCGTCGTTTCCGGGGCAAGACGACATGGCCAGCATTTTGTGTTCAGCATTCTGCGCGTAGTCTTGTCCCGGACCTCTATATAGGAGTGGATGCCGGACTCCTCTGCAGGCGAGCCCTGAGGACAAAACACTTCGGCCTCAACGGGAACTCAGCGGCAGAGGTCGCAAGAATCTGTACGGCCAGAGGACGCGACCTACGTGCGGGTACCCGTTGCTACCCTCACGGCGAAAAAAGAGTACAGGCAAGTATGGCGCGGGCGCACCCAGAAGTGCGAGCGTGGGTGGACCACAGGCTATTGCGCACAGCCCGATCGGGGGGAGACATTGTGAGGCTCGTATGGTTCATACGAAATGATGGCAATCTTTACGCGAACAGCAGCGCGGGCCTGTACTGTATCCATTTCGACGATGAGCAGGGTGTCTACGTCCTCTCCCTCGGCGGACGACATCTCGTCCAAACTGCAAATCTGGAAGAAGCCAAGAGCTGGGCTGAAGAGTTTGTAGACGCGCTGCGGGCCGCCAAGCGCCGATTACGGGAACTGCTCCGGCTGAAGGCGGCGACTCAGCAAAAGCCGGGTGCCCGGACCCGCCGCCCCAACGACGAAGCACTGGCCGAAGAGTACCTAAACTACGATCCCGACGTCGAAGCGATGCTGGGAGCCTTCAGCCGCCGGATTGACGAAGTCAGGGTCGAAGAGACGACGGACTAAATCCAGGAGTCACGCCGAGAAGCCCTCGACCACCCCGGCTACGGTCTCATGGAAGTCTTGAGGGCCGGCCCGCAGTTCACGCCTCCAATCGGTCCAAGGCAACGATGTCCATCACGGGGGAGGTGGTTCTGAGCGTAACAACGTGGTCGGGGCGAATTTGAAGCCAGTACCGGGCGGGCCAGCCTACAGTGCAAGACTCAAGCATGAGCAGCTCCAGTGACTCCCCGTCGCGGCGAAGTGGGGAAAATGCCACATCCAGATACTCGACGATTGGAGCGGTGGCGGCCATTAGCCTCTGCACTGTCCTGGCGGTCAGATCCAGCAGATACTGGCTGCCCGTAGCAGTGGTCACAAGGTAGCGGCCCGCATCGTCATTGCCCAGCTCTTGCACCATGGTGAGAGTGTAGCCGCGGCCTGAGACACGGTTCCTGGGGCTGGCTTAGCTAGGTGTACCGGCGCCGGGTCCCGCGCTAGTTCTGTACTACCCATTCGGCGCGGCTGAGAAAGCCTAATCCTGGATGTCTCCGAAGGCCCCTAATTCCGGCAGGTGACCCGACGATGAGGAGACCGACTGGGAAGCCCCGACTGATATGTAGTTGGTGAGCGCCGATGAGAACCGGCACGCCTGGGGCTAACGGTTGGCGAACGTCCCGAAGGATTAGGAAGCCGCTTTCGCGCAGAAGTGACGGATCAGGGGCTACCTCGCGAGCGACGAGCTCATAGATCGGCCATCCGGCCTCCCCCACTACTCGTTTGGCCGTTTCTATGACTTCCCTGCACGCAGAAGGTCCGGTGCAACTAGCAATCGTCAGTAAGGAGGGCGTTCCGGGCCCAACGCTCAGAGAATAAGCCAGCTCTTGTGCCCATTCGGCCGCGTCCATACTTCCTACACTAAGTCAGGTCACCGTGAGGGAGCTGGCCCGCTCTGGATTTCTGATTTCGAGCAGTTCAACCCGAAGCGGACCCTTGCCAGGCCAGACGAGCACACCGTGCTCACCAAGCAGCGGCAAATTCCGCCCGACCATCACTGTGAACCGGTACGGGGCCGTACCCCGGCCTACTTCCGTGTCGTCACCGACCTCACGGGCAGGTCGCCGCCATCGACCTCTACGTCAGCAATACGTACTCGAGCAGCCAGTCCCATGGCGGCACCCGGACCTATTACGTTCAGGCCCAGTACCAGGCCCCGGTACCACCAACGCCTGGAAGAGCAGGGCCACGAATCCATCGTCCATTACGTGCTAACGGCGGGCCGAGCCCGCGCGGCCCCTGCCGTCGGATCGGGACGCAAAGGCCACGCGCGTGCACCTGTGGCCCCTTCGTCATCCCTAGTGTTCGGGAATCAAAATAGATACTCACCCAGACGCCTTATTGCCGAGTCAGTGGCGCCGGCGTAGTCTCTTCTTCCGTTCAAAGGAGGCCGAGGATGCCGCAAACGCCCAGGCGCACTGCCGAGGAATCCGGAGCGTTCTCAAGAAGTATTTGGCAGAGGATTGACCTGACAGTAATAGCCGGGGTGCCTGTCCTGGCGGTTGTCGTGCTCCTACAGAATCTGGGGTTGGGGCGGAATTTTCTTAGCATGGCCATGCTGTCCGCACTGGCCTTGGCAATGGTTGTCTCAGGATGGGTCGTGCTAATCCACGGCGATTTGAAACAGCGCTCGGACACCGCAGTCGCTCTATTCATTGCATTCATCCTCCTGTCACTCACTGCAATTGCCGGATTCCTGTATGGGGAGGACTGGAGGCTCGCCACAATATGTCCGGTTCAGGTCTCGTACAGCCCCGACTGCAGTGACGCTGGGCGAATGTTCAAAGCAAGGCTAAACGGCGCCACTCTCGACCAAATTTTCACGGTGTTTGGCGTTGGTCAGATTGTTCCGCTCCTTTCGATTTTGAAGGACGCGGTCTACTGCTGGCTGAAACCAACGCCGTGGCATGAAGTCATCCCGGACCGGGAAGCCCGGGGACTTATCAGGAGGACCAACAGACAACGTCGCATCCTTTTCAATGATGGGGCAGCACCTGAGGCTCCCACAGGAATCGGCCACTGGCGAACTCCATCAACCATCGTCGCTGCCG
This sequence comes from Pseudarthrobacter sp. efr-133-R2A-89, assembly GCF_030209315.1. Lineage (NCBI taxonomy): Bacteria > Bacillati > Actinomycetota > Actinomycetes > Micrococcales > Micrococcaceae > Pseudarthrobacter > Pseudarthrobacter sp. efr-133-R2A-89. The sequence continues at coordinate 541,180 of NZ_JARVSE010000010.1, forward strand.
CAATCGTCATGGCCACCCTGGTGCTCGATTTGCGGAGGCGGCGGCACTGAAGACGCAATCCCTTGGACTGGTCATTCCGCTGAGACGAGCCGCCCTGTCGGGGTAGCCACCAAGATCGCCTGTCGGGGCCAACGGTAGCCAAAGGGGACCCCCTCAGGGGTTCTGGAGAATGGCCACGTGCCCCTCTACGCATGCCCGCCGGCAACGGACCCGTCAGCCACAGATAGGCTGAGTCCATGACGTTGGGGGACGCGGCGGAGCCGCTTGTGCATATTCAGGACTTCCGGATGGATTTCGGGGACACCACGGTGATTCGTGATTTGTCGTTCGATGTCCGGGCGGGGGAGACGTTCGGGTTTCTGGGCAGCAACGGGTCGGGGAAGACCACGACGCTGCGGGCGCTGCTGGGGATTTACCAGCCGTCAGCTGGGACCCTGCATATTGGCGGGAAGGTCTTCGAACCCCGGGACGGGGCGCGGCTCGGCTACCTGCCGGAGGAGCGCGGCCTGTACAAGAAGGAAGCTGTCCTGGATGTGATGGTCTACTTCGGCCGGCTGAAAGGGTTGTCGAAGGCCGCGGCCCGGTCCTGGTCCGAGGCCTACCTGGAGCGGGTAGGGCTGGCTGACAAGGCCAAGGTCCGGCTGGATAAGCTCTCCGGCGGCCAGCAGCAGAAGGTCCAGCTCGGGGTGACCATCATGAACAACCCGGAGCTGCTGATCCTGGATGAGCCGACGAAGGGGTTCGACCCGATCAACCGGCGGCTGCTGATGGACATCATCGAAGAGCACAAGCGGGCCGGGGCGACCGTCATCATGGTCACCCACCAGATGGAAGAGGTCGAGCGGCTCTGTGACCGGGTCATCCTGCTCAAGGACGGGGTCTCCCGCGCCTACGGCACGGTCGAAGAGGTCCAGGAAGAGTTCGGCGGCACCGTCTACCGGGTCACCTACGAGGGGATCCTGCCCTCCTCCCGTCAGTTCGATGTGGTCACCGATGAGGACGGCCTGGCCGAGCTGGCACCCCGGCACGGCGCCGATGAGACAGCCGTCCTGCGCGAGCTGGTCGACTCCGGCGCGGCGGTCCGGTCGTTCACGCCGGCACGGATTTCCCTCGATGAGATCTTCATCAAGGTCTACGGCGAACAGCAGGAACTGGTGGAGGCGTAATGGCATTGGGACAGCACAACCTTGGCACCGTGGTCGCGTTCGAGTTCGTCCGGACCATCAAGAAACGCGGCTTCGCGATCGCGACCCTGGCGATCCCGGTCATCCTGATCATCGTCTTCGCCCTCGTGTACGCGTCCAACGCCAGCACCCAGGACACCGCGGACGCGCAAAAGAACGCCCAGTTCTCCTTCACCTACACGGACGCGTCCGGGATCATCATGGCCCCGGGCGCGAAACTGGCCGGCGGCACGTACACCGACAACCCGGAGGCGGCGATCGCCGCGGTGAAAGACGGGACCTCGGAAGCGTACTTCGCCTACCCGGCCGACCCGACCAAGGAACCGGTGAAGGTGTACGGGGCCGACAAGGGCATGTTCGAGAACGGCAAGTACGAGGCGGTGGCCAAGCAGCTGCTGGAAGCCTCGGCCGAGTACCAGGTCGGCTCACCGAAGCTGACGGCGGCCCTGACCGGGACCGTGAAATTCGACTCCGAGACCTTCAAGGACGGCCAGATCGCCGCCGGCATCGGGGGAGTGATCCCGCCGCTGCTGTTCCTGATCGTCTTCTACATTTCGATGATCCTGCTTTCCAACCAGATGCTGAACTCCACCCTGGAGGAGAAGGAAAACCGGGTCACCGAGATGATCCTGACCACCCTGAACCCCACCACGCTGATCACCGGCAAGATCATTTCCCTGTTCGCCGTCGGGCTGGTCCAGATCTTGGTGTTCCTGGCCCCGGTTGGGCTCGCGTACCTGTTCTTCCGGGACTCCCTGGCCTTGCCGGATCTGAACCTGTCCACTCTGGTCTTCGAACCGGGCCCCATGATCACCGGCGCCCTGCTCCTGGTCGGCGGGTTCACCGTCTTCACCGGCGTCCTCGTGGCCATTGGGGCGATCATGCCGACCGCGAAGGAAGCCGGGACGATCTTCGGTCCGCTGATGGCGATGATGTTCATCCCCTTCTACACATTCAGCCTGGTCATCTCCAACCCCGGGGCCCTGATCGTGCAGATCTTCACCTACTTCCCGCTGACCGCCCCGGTCACCGCGCTGCTCCGCAACGCCTTCGGCACCCTCACCACCGTCGAGGCGACCATCGTCATCGTCGAGCTCCTGGTCGTCGGGGCCCTCATCATCCGCCTCGCCGTCCACCTGTTCAGGTACGGGTCCATCGAATACGGCCGGAAACTCTCCATCGCCGGGACCTTCCGCCGCGGCGAACTCGCCGGGAAATGACCCTCGCCCGCAGACGTTTCCTCCAGGTTCTGGCGGCCTTGGCGCCTGCTGCAGTCCTGCCCGGGTGCGGGCGGGCCGGCGTCGACCCGCCCGGCGATGTGTCCGCGGCCGACGTCGAAGGCAGCTGGCACACGGACAACGGAGACGGGCGGCGGACAGAGCTTGTCCTGCGGCCGGACGGGACGCTGACTTGGTCAGGAGTGCCCGATGGGTTGCGCGATGACTTGCCTGAGACGGCGAAGCTCCGTTGGGAGACCAGAACGGACTACGAGGGCACGTGGTCAGTGGAGCAGTCTACGAGCTGGTATCAACCGGTCGTAAAGGTCCAGTGCAAGATCGCCGGCGGCTGGTGGGGGTTCGAGCTGACCTTCGAAGGCCGCGGCCCGGGGCGGCAGCTCATGTACTGGATCGGAGACCCGGATTCGGCCGACCGCCTGAAGTTCCGCCGGTGAACGGCTGCGCCGATATGGCCAGGGGTCGGCAACATATTGCCGGTGGGCCCGGGCCGCACCACTGCCGCACACATTGAGCTCAACGATCAACAACCGATAGAAAGACACCGTGAAGCAGAGTATTTTCGCCCGCGTCGCGCAGCTCGCGAAGGCCAACCTGAATGCCCTCCTGGACTCCGCCGAAGACCCGCAGAAGATGCTGGACCAGATGGTTCGGGACTACTCGGAGAACATCCGCGAAGCCGAAGCCGCCGTCGCGACCACTATTGGCAACCTCCGGATGGCTGAGGAGGACCACCACCGGGCCGTGGAGGACGCCAACACCTGGGGCCGCAAGGCCATCGCCGCCTCCAAGAAGGCCGACGAGTTCCGTGCCGCCGGGAACCCCGTGGACGCTGACAAGTTCGACGCCCTCGCCAAGGTCGCCATCGGCCGGCAGATGACCGCCGAATCCACCGCCAAGGCCCAGGCGCCGGCCCTTGCCACTCAGAACGAGGTCGTCGACAAGCTCAAGGGCGGCCTGGACCAGATGCGCGGCAAGCTCGGGGAACTGACCGCCAAGCGCAACGAGCTCGTCAACCGGGCACGGGTGGCCGCCACCCAGTCCCAGGTGAACGACTCGCTTCGTGCCGTGGACGCCGGAGACCCCACCTCGGCCATTGGCCGGTACGCGGAAAAGCTCCGCCGCGAAGAGGCCACAGTCCGCGGCCAGCAGGAACTCGCCGCCTCATCCCTGGACGCCCAGTTCACCTCCCTCGAAGACCTCGGCGGGCAGACCGAAGTGGAAGCCCGCCTCGGCGCGCTCAAATCGATGGACCGGAAAGCCATCGACGACTAGGTGAACTGAGTCAGGACGTTGGTTACATCGTGAATAGGTGAAGACCTCTTAGGTTGGTGGTTACCACACACAGCCAACGACTAAGAGGTCTTCATGTCCCACCGTAATGCCCGCCTGACCCCGAACGGTAGGCGGATCCTTATCGAGCGCGTCCTCGCCGGCCGCCCCATCGCCCATGTAGCCAAAGAAATGGGTGTCTCGCGGACCTGCGCACACCGCTGGATCAGCAGGTACAGGACGCACGGCTGGGCCGGCTTCGAGGACCGCAGCTCCCGCCCAAGGTCGTGCCCGCACGCGACCTCCACGGAAGT
>NZ_JARVSE010000005.1:0-526635 GCF_030209315.1 Pseudarthrobacter sp. efr-133-R2A-89
GCCTCGGAGGCAAACCACCCATCAGCAGGTGCAACCAACCTACTGACTGAGTACAACTAGGGCGCTACCTGCATCATTTTGGACCGGTTCCGGTCTTACGGCTCCCGGTCGATCCTCGCATTCCTCGCCGTTATGAAGGCGTTTTTCTTCGCCAAATACCCGAGGTACTCTTTCCCGGTCCGAGGGACGGCAGAGTGGGTGCTGAAGTCAGCAGTGGACGGGTGGAAGAAGCATATTGTGCCGTTCTTTTTTACGAGGTCCTGCAGCAGGAAGAACTCGACATACCCGTCGAAATCCTGGAACAGGGCGAAGAACTTCTCGTACCTGAGCAGGGGTTTCGCCAGAGGGTTAGGCCGCCCAAGATAGTGGAGCCGAATGCACTCCAGCGTCAGGTCGAAGCAATCGGCGATGCGGGGATGGCAGCCGCGTGCGCCGTTAATTGTCATCTGGTTGTTGATCTTGTTTCCTGGAAAGACGATCGTGCTCCCGGCCGTGTAGCCAAGGTAGACCGGGATGTCGCCTTCATGGACTTCGCGAATTGCCCGCCACGCCTTTCCAAGGAGCCTGGTGGTGATGGCATCGCTAGAAACATGGAAGGTTCCCAGCGAGGACCTATGCGCTAGATGGGATCTGCCTTCATATGTTAAGTCGAAGCGTCCTCCGATAGGCAGCTCCTTGCTCCACAAGAGCTGGTGGTGCCGGCGCAGCGTCGGGCTGTACTTGTCGGGATCCTTCCCGCCAGCATCGTCGTGGTAGTCGAAGGACGTATCGACGCCGGCGGTCATGCCGTTTTCCCATGGCGAGCCGCGGCAAGTTCGGCAAGGTCGCGGATGAGCCGCCACACTTCGTGCTCTCGGCCCGTGAGTGCCGGAGCCAGTTGAACTGGCCGTGGCTTTGCCGAGGGGCCCCGTGGCGGAGAAGGGACAGGCGCCGGCGAGGCTTCTGCTTCCTTTGCGGACAGGATGCTGCTCGTGCTCATACGTCCCCCAGACGTCGTCCTTGCCTGCCTTGAAATCACTGTAGGAACTCAGGAGGACGTGAGGGAAGGGGAATGCGGAATCCTCGGGAACTCTTGAGTCCACCTTGATCTTGATCGAACGTTGGTAGCGTGCGCCACGCATCAATGCATGGCATGGCCGAGTTAGGTGACGGGCATGTGCACGGTGTAGGCCTTGGCCCTGCGTTTTATGCCTCGGAGCATCTTCTGCATTTCTTTATCACGGGAGAGCACCCACAGCTCGTACTCATTTTGAAGGTCCAGCCAGTGCTGTGCAGTCGTGCCGAGAGCTGCGGCGAACTGTGCTGCCGATGTTCGGGTGATGCGCGTCTTGCCGTTGACCACGTCGCTGACAAACTGAACGGGTCGGCCGATTACCTCGGAAAACATCGCTTGGTTCCAATGAAACTTATCGATGTACCAGGCCAATTCTTCGCCTGGCCGCTCCGGTTCTCGCATGTTGGGTCTCCTTGTGCGGTGGTTGTTTCTCGGTCCCTACGGTGGGGGACCACTTGGTGTTGGTTGGAAAGAATGCGTCCTCCCTTGACCAAATGGGATGGAGGTCGAACCATTCGTCTGTCATACCGCTCGGCCTGCACTCTTCGCTAGCTGCCAGCCATGCGTCGGTGGCGCCTTCGATTCGGGCCGAAGATCGTACATCTTACTCAGAGGTGCGGTACTGCTTATCCGCCGGTCTCTGGCGTAGATTTCCACAGAGATCCGTTGGGCAACCAGATCAACGACTTTGGTCTACTGGTTGATGGCATCGACGTACGACTTCGGATTTACTTCTTTGGCCTGCGCGCCGCAGGAGCTGACACTCATCAGCGCAGCCACAGCCGCCAGTCCAGCGGCCACCTTCTTGTTGAGCGTGATTGCGCGCTTCCTCATACGACCTCCTACCCACACTGTAGGAAGTCATAGGAGGGTGCGGAATGCCTCCCTCTCTTTCTTGGCACGATCTTGAGCTTCCGTTTTGAGGCCGGGCATCGAGACGGCCGTCGCACATAAGATGGCCGGGTGACTGACGAACCCACCAACCACCGCTTTATGACACCCACCCAGGTAGCCGAAGAGCTGAACGTGAAACCCAACCAGGTTCATGCGCTGATCAAGGCAGGCGAGCTGCGGGCTTTCCAGGTCGGTGGTCGCGGTATGTGGCGCATCGGCCGCCAGGACGTCGAGGACTACATTGCCGAGGCGTACCGGCGCACCGCCGAACGGATCGCCGCCGGCGAGCTCGAGGATGCCGGGCCGGAAGACGTAGAGGGTGACTGAACCGCTTTCCGCCCAGCCCAGGCCCCTCTCAGTCGGGGTCATTGTTGGCGGGTTTACTCCCGAGAGCAAGATCTGGCGTGAGGCGCTCATGCGGCTGTCGCGGAGCGTTTCAGGTCTGCGAGATCAACTCGATTCAGAATTGAACCTGAATGTTGAGTTCCACGTGCCCGGGCACCTCCTGGCACCCGATTTTCAAGGTGTTCGCACCGGAGCGTTTCGCAAAGCCGACCGCCTCCTGAAGGTTCAGGTAGCCCTCCCGGTCAACCCGCCGGAGAACCCGTATGCGTATGGAGTGCAGGCTATTCGAGACTCGATTGATGAGGCCGAAGCCTGGTCCAAGCGTCGGCGGATCGAATTCGACCCCACGCCGTTTCGGTCCTTGCTTGCCCTCGTGGAGGCCAATGGCCAGGCAGGAGTGGACGATCAGGAGCAGCGCCCTGGCGCGGCGAGGCCCTAGTTTTCGGCAGTAATCCCCGCTAGGCTCCCCCTACTACATAAGGGGGAAATGTGGTTCACCTGAGAGCACTTCCGTATTGGGCCCGGATTGGATCCGCGCTCGGCATCATGATCGCGGCGTACTTCCTGGTATCGGCAGTCATCACCGCTGTCAGAGGTGTAGGCGTCACAGATGTTCTGTTCGACGTCCTCCTCGCTGCTGCATTCACGCTCCTGGCAGCCGCAATTATGGCCAAGGCGGGCCCGCAGAGTGCCACGAGCGTCCGCCGGTCAGGTCCACTCGACTACTAAACGTCCCTCCGGGTAGACGCCTGGCGGCTGGTGGCCCAGCTGCCGGCCCAGAGCAGCACCACGAGCAGCAGCGCCTGGCGTCACCCCGGCGGCCGCGAGCTGTTCGCGCCCCGCCGCGGCCGGCCTTCCCGCCATCCAGGGATGACCTTGTTGAGCTGGGCTTCCTTGGTGGCGCTCAGCTTCCCGGCCCGGTAGTCGATGCGCTGGGTGTGCAGCCACACCCCTAGGGTGCGTTCCTGCTGGTCGTCGGTCTTCTGGTGCCGGGGCCAGTCGTTCCCGGCGGCCAGCCACGCGGCCAGCTCGGTGAGGCGCCGCTCCCAGCGGGCCGCGTCGGCGTCCCGTTTCGTGGGCTGATCCCGCCAACCAGGGATGGCCTCCAGCGCGTGGGCGTGCGCGGGGGAGAGGGCCCCGGCGGCAGCCTCTTTGCGGCGGCGGGCCAGCCACCCGGCAAGCTTCGACTCCCGTGCGTCCCGGCCGGCGACCGGCAGCCGCCCCTCGGCCGCGTGGAAGGCCAGAAGCTCCTCCAGGGTGCGCTGGCCGGCGGCCGTCAGTCGCGGGGGAGGAGGCGGCAGTGCCTTCTGGTGTTCGGCGCGCAGGTCTGGGTCCTGCTTCACGGCCAGGGCCAGGTGGTACCGGACCACGGACCCTGCGACGCCCGCGCCGGCGGCAATCTTCGCGGCCGGTATGCCCTGCCGGTACATCAGCACCCATTCCGGATCCGGGGCCGGGCGCTTGGGGTGGGTCATGAGGCGTCTACCGGTGGGTGAGAGAGCAGTTCCCGAAGGTCATCACTGCCCCGCATGAGCTCTTCGCCGGCGTCCAACGTCAGCTTGCCGCGCAGTGACCAGGAACTGCTGGCTTCAAGATTTTGGAGCGTGAAGTGCAGTTCGACGTGGCTGCCCGTGTGGACCGCTTCCAGCAGCAGGTCGTGCTCTATCGACTCGTAGGTTCGGGTCCCGATCCAGCCGCGCCAGTTCTCGCCGAGGTCGGTGAAGAAGCCGGCCAAGTCAGCGAATCCGGACACGTACGAAGCGACCACCTCGCGACGCGCTGTGAGGCTCTCCAGTTCCACAGTTACGGTCATGCTGAGAACCTGGCCGCCGGGCTCCCGACGCAGATCCCCGAACGTGAGGCGCTGCGGCCGCCCTACTTCAACCTTGTCCATTGCCATCGTTCAGCTGCTGTCTTTCGGCTTCTTTTTTGGCAAGGAGCGCCTGAATGCGCAACTCCAGGCGGCTCGGCGGCCGCGGGGGCGCAGGAGGACCGAGCCTGGCCCGGTGCCAGTCCAGCGTCTCGATGTCGTGGGACTCCTTCAGCGCAACGATCAGGTCCGTACTGCCAAAAACTCTGGTGCCCATTAGGTCATAGTCGGTCCACACTACCCAGGCCCGGTCTTCAGGCCACCACAACTCCGGGCTGAACTCCTGGACCCCCGTGGCGAGCATGGAGGGCAGCATGGTCGCCAACTCGAATGTGAAAAAACGTGTTGCCTCGGCATTGACGAGGCTGGTGATGGGGGCAAACCTGCCGCCAAGCATACGGGTCGAGACGGTGTGAGCCGCGAGAATCGGTACGAGCGCCTCCAAGTCGGCCTTCCCCAGCGACCCCTCCGTCGGCCAGACCGAAGAGTCACGCTGCGCGCCTGGGTGCACGACGTGGCCGGCATCCCTGTCATTCAGCAGAGCCTCCCACCGGTAGCAGGGTGGAATCTCTAGACCGTCGCCCCCGGCAGGGCCGCGCACAGGCACAGCCTTGAGCGAGGCGGTCTCAGCCCAGGTGATCCGCTGCCACCCAGCGGGAGCATGCGCGCCAAAACCGAAACCTGGCATCGAATCCAGATCATCAGGTTTTGGCTCCGCGGGCTCATTGGCCGGCCGGAAAAACTGGGCGTGAAGGATCCAAGCACTGTTCGTGAATCCATTGGGGAGGGTGTCGCCCACTGGATCCTTCAGGAAGCCGTCACCCATCCACGCCAGCTCCGGGCCGGCCAGCCCGTCCCAAGCCCACCCTTCGGGCAGTGCCCGCAGATCTTCTGATTCCCCCATGGAATGAGCCTACCGGCGCGCGGCTTGGTGGCGACTATATGGGCTTCACTCCGGAGGACGGCGTCCGGGCAGCCAAAGATGAGACCACTTCCGATGGATGTGCGTCGTACCCCGTAGCGCGCGGGCCTGACCAGTTCAAGCCGACCAGTAAGCCATCAGCTGCCAAACCCGGAAGCCACCTTGATTGCCACTCCTTCATGGAGATCTTTACGAGCTCTAAGCCTTGGTAATCGGCAACTCCGGACTGAATGACCTCGGCGCGGCTGGCCAGCGACCAGAAGGGCATGCTCCTTTTGCCATCTGCATTCAGGGGTGCGGGGAATCCGGTGCTGTCCCGCAGGGCCCAGACTTCTCCGGTTAGGAGCGACTCGTCGTAGAAGGCCGAAGCATGCGCCGCGCTGGTGCTCACCAGAACATAGTGTCAGATCTTGGCTCCCTCAAGCTGGCCAAGACGCGAAGAAGGTGCGCCCCGTTCGCTGAGCGCACCCTCTTCGATCCCTGTACCCCGGATCCCCATCCGTCTACAGCCATTGTAAGCAGGCTGATAGTTAGGGCGTCAAGCTATTGCGTATTCGTAGCTCAAAACGTTCTACGCCGCCGGCTGTGAGGGTGGGGGAGAGGAGCTCAGCGCCGAATACGACCGCGGGGGCCCACCTGGCTGCGCTCGAGGACCCGGTGGAACGCGCGGTCGCCTATTTCTGCCTCGGAACCCGCCGGCAGTTCTACTTTGACGGCAACAAGCGCACCTCACGGCTGATGATGAACGGCATCCTCATGAGCTCCGGCCACGACGCCATCTCCATTCCCTTCGCCCGCCGGCTCGAATTCAACCAGGGCCTCTTCGCCCTCTACGCCGACGGCGACGCCACCACGCTCATGCAGTTCATCATCGACTGCCGGCCCGAGGGGGAGGGGTTAGCCCTCCAGTTTGGCGAGCCGTTCGGCGATGCGGCTGCCGTCCCGCCGGTCGGCCGGGCACGCCGCCAGCCAGCGCTTCAGCACGTCGATCTCATCCTCTTTCTGGCCCAGCTTCCGGTGGACGATGGCCGCCTGCTCCGTGTACCAGGGTGCGGGCTCCCGGCCGTCCCTGCTGCGTTCGGCGGCCTCGATTGCCTTGTAGCAAAGGGCCAGGGCCTCGTTGAGCCGGCCGTCGCGCTTCAGCTGCTTGATCGGTTCCACGAGCTCCAGGTAATGCACCCCGTCGACCATGCCGCGCCGGAACTGCTGGGACCGGGCACCGCCGCCCTGCAGAGCCTCCCGGACCATCTCGGTCTTCTGGGTGTGGGAGTCGTTGATCCGCTCCTTCGCCGTCAGGGCCGGCGGATTCTCCCGGGAGTAGGCCCACTCCGGCTCGCCCGCACCCATCCAGACATACGCCTTGGCCAGCAGCTTCTTCCCGGCCGCGACGTGCAGCTGGTACGGGACGGGGTGGCTGGCGCCGACCGGCAGAGGCAAGTCCTTCGCGGCGTAGGACGGCAGGCATCCTACCTTCTCGCCGTCCACCAGCACAGCGACGGCGTTCCGATCAACAGGGTTACCGGGATCCCGCTGCAGCTGGGCCTGGCCCTCGAAGTAGCCCCGCTCGCCCATCCCCTCCCGGTCCGCCAGGGCAGCGACAGCGTCGGCGGCGAACGTGGTCGTGCCGGCCACCTCAACACACGGGCTGTAGCCGATCGACAGAGTTATGGATGGCTGATTCTGCGATGCTTGTTCGGTGACCGGGCGAGGGGTGGCCGTCTTGCCGCCAATTGCTTCTCGAAGCCACGAACCAATCCCCACCAGATCCCCTTTGCCCGATGCGGGACACGCCCGCGGGCATGACTCTACCCGAGCATTGCCGTCATCGGTTGCAGTGGCAGGTCACTCTTCTCCGCAGTTGGGGCAAGCGCCCACCAGGGGCCGCTCCATGAAGCATGACCCACAGACGGCGCCTCGTCGGCCAACAGCACCGCGTCCGGGGGAGCCCGAGCCGTTCGACGTCTCGGCGCATGTCAGGCACGCAGGAAGAGTCCGCATCTGCTCCTCCGACGCCACATACGGTGCGGGACCAAGCAGCGAGCCGTCACCGTTGCGTTCGAAGTGCGAGCAATCCTCATGGTGCCTTCGTCGCGGAGGTGCACCTGTCGGCTGGCCATCAAGGTGAACCGGATCTTTGACCCAGATGAGACCCGGATACTCAACGTTCTCTTTCACGTCATCACCATAGTCCTCGCACTCCGGCACCTTGCCTGCGTGTCTACCCGCGTCGGTTATCCGGCTGCGGATCCGTAGGGGCGGCCCATTTCGTCGAGCGGCACGCCTCGTTCATCGACCAGGAAGTCCTCGATGATTTGGCCCGAGGCGGTATCGATGATGATGACCGAGTTGGCGGGCCACGTTGCGTCGGGGACCGGCGTGTAGTTCACATCCGAGATGAGGGTGCTGTTTTTGGCCCGGTTGAAGGCGTCCACGACCTGCCCCGTGCGGGTGTTGACCGTGACCGTCTCCTGGGGCAGGCCTGTGGTGTTTCCGCTGACGGGGGTTGAGTTCCACCACCCTTCGTAGCCGGCGATTGGCCGTTCATTCACGGGTGTCCGGGCCACTGGCGCGTCTTCCTGGGAATGAACCATTTGGAGGCCAAGGGCCGTTCCCGTCACCAGGATCGCTGCAGTTCCGGCAATACCAAAGAGCATCTTCATGTTTCCCCCATTTGTTAGGCGCGACAGCAGGGCGCGGCCGCGGTGGAGCGTGTCATGGAATCTGGCCGTCGCCGACGACCGGACGACCGCGTAAAGCAGCGACGACGTCGTAAAACCCATGGCTGGACCGTCCCTCAGGTCGGCCTGCCACTGTTCCTCCCGGATCTTCCTGAAGCGGGCCGGGGTTACGGCCAGGCACAGCGAGAGAAGCATGCCTGTGTACCTCATGCCCCGGACCACTGGCCTTCGAGGAGCGCGGGGGAAGGGCGGCCCGCGCTCGGGGAGGCCTTCGCCTTGTGGGTGGAGACGTAATCTCTGGCCAATGGGCGCGCCTCAGCCAGCAGCCGGTAGTAGCGCCGACGGGGACCCTTCCGTGTCTCGGCCGAATCCCATTCGCCCTGAACCCAGCCTGCGGCTTCCAGGCGGTCCAGGATCGGGTACACCGTCCCGGGCTTCTTGCCGACGTCCTTAACGATCTGCAGCCCCCAAACGCTTTCCGCAGACAACAAGGCTTCAAGGACCAATGCCGTAGCCGGAGTGACTCTCCCCAAACTCTCCATGAACCAAATCTAGCTATATAGATTTAGAAGTCAAGGCCATGCCGCGTCCGCGATATGCTCTGGCCATGAGTGTCGATGGCGGGTCTGCGCAGGACCATTTTCGGTCAATGGTCAAGGAGGAGCTGGCTCCGCAGCTGCGTCGTCTGGGGTTTCGGGGCAGCGGATCCAGGTTTGAACTGCCGTCGGACACGTATTGGCTACTGCTGGGGTTGCAGAAGTCGACATCGAGTACCGCGGATGAGGTGCGCTTCACGGTGAACCTGTCCGCGGTCGACCGCCAGGCGTGGGCTGCCAAATATCAGACAGACGCGTGGATTGGCGAGAAGCCAAGCGCAAACTTACGAGGTCCTCTCACCGCGTGGCAGCGTTTGGGAATTCTCGTCTCGGGTACCGATACATGGTTGTCTGTCCGGGCAAACGGCCCCACTGTGGAAGTTTTGGAGTCCGTTGTGGACGCCATCCGCGACCACGGTGTCCCATGGCTGCGTGCACAGGAGTCTTCGGCAAATGACCGCCGGTAACGCCCGGCTGCCTCGCTGGTTGCAGCGGTGGCTTCCGCCCGTTCGGACTGTCCCCATGGACGGATCTGCCGACAAGCTGCTTTTCACCCCGGAGGAACTGCCGGAAGGGTTCACCTATCCCCGCGGCCTGCTCCGGCTGGTAAAGATTCAGCTGTTCGAACTGGAACCCTGGTGGATCCTGACCGGAGATCATCTGCGCGCCCTGCAGGCCGGCCTCCGGGAGCGGTACGTGACGCGGCACCTGGTGCTGTTCGCCAAGCGTCAGGACAACGACGACTGCGTCTGCTTCGACCTGGACACCGGCAAGATTGCTCTCGTGCACGACTGGGCCTCGCCAGGGTGGGAAGTCAGGGGAGAATTCGAGGACTTCAACGCGTGGCTGCACTCGGCTATCGACGACCTGATCGAGTTCTGATTATCGGCACGGTCAGCATGACAGCTTCGCCGCCGGCGGGCATCGGATGCGACGAATCCGCACACATGGCAGCCATGACCGTCATTCCGTCCCTCGTATCCATCGTCCATAGCTTCAATGCGCTGCTGCCCGCCGAGCGTCGCGTCCTGACCCCGGAAGCCAGGGAGAACCTCCCAAAGGGCACCATTACCATCGACTCCGACGACTGCCACGCCGTCGCGGACGGTGACGGTGGCTTCCGCGACATCGGCCTGACTGGCACCTTCCCGGCCGCGTTCAGCGTCGTTCTTCCGGCCTACGTCATCGCCGGTCCGGGCCTGCCCACCCTGCTGCCCGGAGGTGGAGCCACTCTGTCGAGCCAGGATCTCGTGGACGGGCTGCGCTACGAGTTCTACGCAATCGACACCGCGGGCAACCTGCTCCGGTGGACCGCCCTGGACGACTTGTACGAGCGTTTCGCCTGGGAGGCTACCGGTCAGGAAGGGGAGGCGTCGCCCGTCTTCCCGATCACCGCCTGGCAGTAGGCATCGGGCGCGTCCCGGATCGTCTCACAAACTCTAGCTTGATAAGACCTGACCCGAACCCCTGGAATACGGGCTTCTAGGGGTCAAAAGTGTCTCACCAAACCTGTCTCACCGCAGAGTCTCACAAAGTCTCGAGGCTTGATGACACACCCCCGCACTAGCATGTGCGCATGGGACTGCTACTGGGATATGTGAGGGTATCGACCACCGACCAGCACGGCGCTGCGCAGCGGGACGCGCTGCTCGAAGCCGGCGTCGAGGAGAAGTACATCTACTTCGACCAGCTCTCCGGGGCGAAGGCCGCCAAGGAACGGCCGGGCCTGTCCGCGCTGCTGGCGTTCGCCCGCGAGGGCGACACCGTGCTGGTGTACCGGATCGACCGGCTGGGCCGGTCCCTGATCGACGTCCTCAACACGGTTGCGGAGATGCAGGAGCGGGGCATCGGCCTGAAGTCCCTGGTCGACGGAATCGATCCTTCGACGGCCTCCGGTCGGCTCCAGCTCGGATTGTTCGCCACCCTGGCCGAGTACGAGCGGGAGCTTATCAACGAGCGGGTGCGCGCCGGCGTCATGGCGGCCAAGGCCCGGGGAGTGAAGTTTGGCCAGCAGCCCGTCGACGAAACCACCATCGAGGACAAGATCGAGACAGCCCGGCAGCTGCTCGCTGAAGGCAAGACTGCCACCCGGGTCGCCAAGACCGTTGGCTGGTCCAGGGCCACCCTGTACCGGTACCTGAAGATGTACGGCCACGAGGCGCCGGCGGAGGACGAAACCCAGCTGGCCGTCGGCCCGGGCAGGTCCCGGTACTCGACCAAGAAGACGGTCCCGGCCCGGCGGTAGTGCCTGCTCTCCCGGCACCGCGGCGGCCGGCCCTACCGGCAACTGTGCCCAACAGTTAGTGTTGGGGGATGGAGAAGCGTAAGGCCGGTGAGCAGACGGTCGTCGTGAAGGCTGACGGCAAGGAGGCCCGGGTCGTCGTCCGGAACGGTGTAGTCCTGCTGCCCAAGGGGTTCAAGCCTGTGGGCCGGCGGGCCCGGCAGCGGGCCAAGACAGTTGCCAGTCCGGCCGCGGTCAACCTTGCCGGGCTGAAGGATGCGCCTGACTATGGGCCGCGGGCCGTCACCAGCCGTCTCGTCAACGCCCTGGGAAACAATGCTGTGGCAGCCCTGCTCGGTGTTAATAAGGACAGGCCGGGCCGGTGGGTGTCCGGCAAGGATTCGCCGAATGAGGAAAACCGTGCCCAGCTGGCAGATCTGGATGCCTTGGTCGGCCACCTGCACAGCGCGTTCACCCCTGCCCAGGCCAGGCTGTGGCTGGAGGGCCAGGATCCGCACCTGGGGGCACGGCCCATCGACGTGTACCGGCTCGAAGGGGCAGCTCCGGTCCTGGAGGCCATCCGCGCCTTCGAGCAGGGAGCGTTCGCGTAAGTGGATTTCTGGCGCGTACTGAACTGGCACCCCTCCGCCCCCGATCCGTCCGCCAACGGCCACCCGCTCTACATCTGGCCGCGCCAGGGGGCGGGCCGGGTCGATGACCCCGACCGTGAGTACAAGGTGCTGTACGTCGGTGACAGTCCGGAGGGTGCGGTCGCCGAGGCCTTCGGCAGGTACCTGACCTGGACCCCCGACATCCTGGCCCCGCCGCCCGGCACCCCGTACGGGACCCGGAAAGCGCTGGTGCGGTACACCGGGGACCCCGCCGTCCTGGACCTCGATGACCCGCAGGTGCTTCTGGACTGGTCGCTGCGCCCCAGCAGTGTCGTCTCCCGCGACCGGGACTCCACCCAGCAGTGGGCCAGGGCCATCTACGACAAGGGTTCCTTCGAGGGCCTGTCGTGGTGGTCCTTCTACGAACCGCGCTGGGCCAGCATCGGGCTCTGGGACGTGAAGGGCCTGCAGGTCGCCGGCGACCCCGAACCGCTCACGATGGACCACGACGCCATCCAGGAAGCGGCGGCCATCATCCGCAAGGTAATCCGCTGAGGCTGGCCCTGGACCGCGAACCACTGATCCCTATGGCCGCGGTCAGCGCGAGGTCCGCTCGTCGATGATCCGGTCCACCTCTTCGTCGTCCGGGCAGGCCTGCTGGTCGTACGGGCAGATGGGAACCCCAGGTTCACCGCCGAGGCTCCGGATCACTTCAATGCACATGGTGCACAGGACCTTGGCTTCCTTCACGATCGGCATGTCCGGTTCCTCGTGACCGCAGGCGGCCTTGCGCCAGTCCAGGTCCCGGCAGCACACGAAGTGCGCCAGCTCGTCCGGATCCTCGCCCATTCGGTACTTCACCTCCCAGGCCGGCACGCGGACCAGCTCCATCGAGCCGCCGTCCTCCAGTGTTCCTGCCTGCTCGGTGTGCGTGTCGGTCATGGCTCCCCCAAAAGTTGTGTGCAAGTAGGATATGCCCGACTACCGGACATGGAATGGGCGCCGGCACCGGCGAGGGCCGACAATGCAGGTGCCGGTGCCGGACATTGCTTACGCCGGCTGAGGTGTCTTTCGGGCGGATGAGTACGGGCTCTTTAGGTTCGCCGGGATGACGACGCCCACCTTTAGCAGCGCCTTCACAATTTGGTCGGCGAGGTGAATCAGATCCGGTGCGTTCGGGTCCGCATCGTGGTCGACGCAGACGTGCTGGCTTTCGAACCCTGCGTACAGCGCCTCCAAGACGTGGTCCTTCTCGGCAGCGAGATCGAGTCCGTGCTGATTTGTGTCGGGACTGCCCCGACTTTGGTTGACTCGGGGTCTTGGGCCACTGTGAGCGCGGTCCGGTTGATTATTTCATATTCTATGGGCGTGAGTTTTCCCAGGCGTATTTGCCGGCGCTGGCGGTGGTAAGTCCGCTCGATCCAGGATCGCTAGGGCGATTATTCCGTAGCTGAAATATTACTCGGCAGTTTCACTGGCTGAAGTTCGATCAAGATAGTCAATCCAGCCCGGACCCCCATTAGCCCGAAGCCATTCTCTTACATCATGAATGATCGGTTCCTGT
Source organism: Pseudarthrobacter sp. efr-133-R2A-89 (assembly GCF_030209315.1). NCBI lineage: Bacteria > Bacillati > Actinomycetota > Actinomycetes > Micrococcales > Micrococcaceae > Pseudarthrobacter > Pseudarthrobacter sp. efr-133-R2A-89. The sequence goes on from NZ_JARVSE010000005.1 coordinate 12,756, forward strand.
TGGAGCTTGGACATGAGCTTGCCGCGACGGCCTAGACCATGCTTGGCCGCATAGGAAAGATAGAGGTTAAGAGTTTGATGGAGCGTCTCTGAAAAATTCTGAACGTCGCTTTTGGTCACCGGCAAAATGAGATGCTCGCCGTGCACGGCGGCTGACCGTAACTCAGAGTATATGAGCAGTGTCTTCTCGGGAGGCTGAAAAGTTCCCGTCTGCGCTGCATGCAGGGCGGCCTGAAGAAAGGCTAACTTATGTCCCTTCGCCCCTTCGGACTTGTCTCCCAACAAAGACTCCAGCGCGAATACGAGGTAGAGCATGGCGGCGGTGGCGTCTCCGGTAAGTGAAGCGCGTTCCATCCACCGCAGGGCGGTTTCGGCTTTCTTCTCAATATCGGTAAACGGTTTTTCAGGCAGGGCGGCCAGCGCTTGGGTCTCTGCCGCTTTGGCCAACCACGAGTTCAGCTCGGTAACATGTGCAGCGTCGTCACGGATACTCCAACCCCTGGAGCCGTCATCAAAGGTGTATGAGGTTCCTAACCTGAAGCGGCGTTGCCCTTCCAGAAACCCCATACCACCAATTGCGATACGCAGCTTTCTTAGGGCTTGAGATGCCGAAGCCCGTGCGACCTCTACCATGTCCTCATAAGTGTCCCCACTGACCTGTATGGCCGCGACCGAATGAACGGGCTTATCGAACCGGTCAAGCTGATCCTTATAGGGAATCCGCTCATCGTCGGGCGGCAGAAATGTGACCCCTAGGACCAACATCTCTGAGCTAAGGCTGAGGAATTGAATGGGGATGTAGCAGGTTGCATTCACATACACAACTGTAAGGAATTCGGGAGCGTGGGTGGGGCTGGGCCTGTCGCACAACACAGCCGAGGGCTCCTGTAGATGCCAGAAAGGCTCAGGCGTGCCACTAACACTCGTCAATTTTGTGTTGAGAGCGCAGAACCCGGGCTTGGCACCTGAGAAAGCGCGTGGAAACGCTCACGCCTGCCTGAAACTCCAATGGGGACAGGCGGGAGCTACGACTGCTTCGCCTAAAGGTGGGTGTGCCTGTCGCAGCGCTAAAGGGCACCTAGGCGGGCATCGCCTCAATAGTGTCTCGGGCAACCACAGTGTCGTAAAGGCCGTACCTGGTTAGGCCCTCATGGCTGTCGAGTCCTGCGTAGGACAGGGAAGCATCTTCGTACCGCCGAAATGCGAAGACTGCCTGATTCATGTGTTCGGTGTTGAACACTTTCAGACTTACAAGCAGGTGGAAGTCCTCTACAGAAAGCCCTGTGACTGTCTTGAAAAGGTCAGGTTCCAACTTCGTGATTACGTCTTGGAGTGTGTTCTCGCGGAAGTCCGTGAGGTACATAAAGGCTGGAATACGGGTTGCAAACTTGATCAGCTTCTCTTGGATCTGCTTGCGCTTGGACTTGTATTCCTTTTCTTCAGCCGTGAGTTCCGACTTTTCCTTGGGTGATAGGTTCTCACCCTTGGACTTCTTGGTGTCCTTGACCTTCTCGCTCTTATTGATAACGGTTTCGAGAACGTTGTCTCCTAGGGCTCGAAAGCCCTCAATATTCATGACCGCCTTCAGCGCGTCCTCGTTATTGAGGATGCGTCGCAGGGTGTCGTTATCGACGTTAACCAGGAGTGCTGATTCCCACTTGCGGGCAAGCAGTGTCGCGCTCGTCCCAGTCATGGCCATGTCGAGAATGCCACCAGCGTCAATCTGAACCATCCGTGCACCGTTATAGGCGAGTACTGGGAGGAACGACACGAGTTCCTCAACTGCCTTCTCGGGGTTATCGTTGGGGCTGAGACCAACCCCGTACTCGGACAACTGCCTCAAAGCGCGAGTTGGTGCGAAGTCGAACACGAAACAGACCGGTTTGTAGATCTCTTCTTGGTTTGGGTTGTCCCCGTTGGGGTTCTTTTGACTCCAGGGCGACTGGACACGGAAAGCGGCCTGAAAGTATGTCTCCGGTGACTTCAGATTACGAAGCATGAGGATTGACGACCATTGTGGAACAGTGACGCCCGTCGTGAGCTTGCCACAGGACAAAGTAATGGAGCCTGCCTCGTGCCCACTTGCAATGGCCTTCCGCACTGGCGGCAGCGCGTCCAGGCCGACGCCTGCGCTCGTGCCAGCAACTGTTAGCACCTTGTACTTGTGGAAGTAGCTGTTCTGCGTCTCGGCAAGGAGATTTGCCATGGCATGGCAAGCTGCCACATTCGGGAGGAACCAGAAGGAGTGCTCAAGATAGGGAAGCAGGCGAACGTCTGAGTACGGGAACGGCGGCCGATGGGAGCCCTGTTTGAGGTTGTCTACTTGCGTGGGGGTGTATGCCCCTCGGACGATGTCGAGCCACTTCTGGACGTCGTTTTTATGTTTGAACTCAGCATTCGCCCCACTGCCATTGGCGGCAAAGAAGGCGTTGAGGTCGAACTCATCGAACTCGCCCATGTTGGCGATGGCCAGAAGTTCGTCGGGCATCTGGTAGGTCATGAGGCGCATTTGGGGAAGTGCTGCGTATGGGTTCAGCTTGCCGGGATTGGCCCTGCCAAATGCCTCTTTCGCCCTCTGCTCGTCTGTATAGGTCCAGTTAAATATCTGTTCCTCAATGAACTCGCCAGTGGCGAGAGCTTTGAAGGGGGTGCCGGACAAGTACAGGTAGGCCCGCGTAGTAATAGGAAGGAATTCCGCTTCCGGCTCGTTCAACTCGTCCAGGTCTTCGTTGTACGCGTCCAGCTCGGGATTGTAGGCAAGCCGGGTTTCGGCCGTGATTTGCGAGTTGTCTTCGCCCTCGAAGAGTTCTTTAGCAGTCTCTCGCCAGGCACCGAAGTGATACTCATCGAAAATCACAAGGTCCCAGTTGATTTCATGGACCCACTGGTTCTTAGCCTTGATGTTGCCTGCTTTGTCGCGGCCCAACAGGTCTTGAAAAGATCCGAAGTAGACAAGCGGTTTGTCTTTTGCGACCGCCAGTGGATCGACACCAGACTGCTTGCTCATGTATTGCCAGCCGTCAAAGTCTGAATGGCTTTCAAGGTCAGTCTGCCACGCATCTTCCACGGCCGGCTTGAAAGTCACAACGAGAACTCGAGTTGCTCCCAAGCTTTTGGCCAGTTGGTAAGCCGTGAAGGTCTTGCCGAACCTCATCTTGGCATTCCAGAGAAAACGTGGAACGGCGTGCATATCCTCCTGCCAGACGGAGTGAAAGTAGTCACGGGTCCTTTTGACCGCTTGCGCCTGTTCTGCCCTCGGCATGAACGTTTCATGGTGCGTACCGGAGAGCTTTTTTCCAGTGCGGAGTTCGGTGATCGCCGTCTTGACGTCATCGATGGAGCAACGCATCCATTCGAGCTGGTAGTTTTCGAAGCCTTTGGCTACAAGTCGGGCCCGCACCTGATGATCCGTAAAGGCAGTGCCATCTTCCCGCTCAGCAGGTATGTCAAGAAGAATTTTCGGAGTGATGCCAGCAGTCTTGGTCTGTTCCTCAATCCGCTTCTTCACATCGCGGGTGGTTTGCCCCACCTTGATAAGTCCCAGGTGTGCAGGGCTGTCGATGCTGTATGCGTAGACCCGCAGTCTTGCATCTGGTTTTGGCGGCAGGAGCTCTTCGATGGACTTAGGCATCGTCAGCCTGGTTCAGATCCATCGGCCGAACTACCTTTTCGATGAAGGCAATTTCTTCCTTATCGAGGTCGTACTTCGCGTAAAGGTCTTCGTCGGTCCAGTTCTTCGTCCACTTTTGCGTGGGCACGAAAGTGTAGACCTTCCGTGTTGTGTCCTGAGAGGGTTTGTGCAGCAAGATCAGCAAGCGCGTCAGGCGACAGGAGAGATAGGACAGCGCACTTGATGCCTCAGCTTGCGTGTCGAAAGGACCGATAGCGAGATAAGTCTCGGATGAGATGCTTCCCGGCTCACCAAGAAATGGGGTGCTAATGATCTTGTGTGGATACGTATCCCGGTTGCCAGTTCCAGGGGCAGCGCGGCCCGTGAATATCTTCCACTTATCAATGAGATGCTCGTTGGCCTTAGCGGAATCACGAGGCGTGTATCCTATTCCGCCGTTCTGATAAATCAGCACATCCCCAGGCGCTTTAGTCGCTTTGCCCTTAAATGTTGTATCGAGCCCGAAAGGCTTTCGGGAGCTTACAATTCGGTCGAATCTTTGGCTTTCGGGCAGCTCAAGAGACTCTGTTTGCCCAGTCTCCACCGCAACAACCTTTTTGAGGATTGAAAGACCCTGGTTAAAGCGAATGAACACGTCGGCGCCCTTTTCGAGCAGCGGCCGTACCGCCGCGTTGACGGGCCAGTCCTTAAAGTGCGTCTGGACTCGGCAGTCGCCGGCGTTGTCACGGTCCCAAAGGAAGTAACACACCCCTCCTTTGAGTCCCACGCCTGGGAAGACGTCGGCTGCGCTTAGGAAGTCATCGATGCTCCGCAGGTGGGCATCACCAAGCATGGACTCACGAAACTCATCGAGGCCCTTACCGCCTGCGAACCAGCGGGATGGGATGACCATGGTGAGAAGGCGGGGGTTGAGCTTCTTTGCCTGCTCCACGAACTTGTCGTAGATGGGAGCAGCGCTTGTGCCAAAGCCGCCATCGTTGAGTTGGTAGGGCGGGTTCCCCACGATCACGTCGAACTGCATGTCTTCTCCGAATAGCTCTGCGATAAGCGCATTGATGTTGTCGTTGTGAATGAAGGCGTAGGCATGGGTTTCCAAGTCATCGCCACGGTCGAGTGTTTTCTGACTCGCGCCACAGTAGATGCACTTGCCATTGGTGAATTTCTTGATGCGATTGCCGGCATTGTCGGCTGTGTATACCCATTCCGTGCCGCCGGCCCATGTGTGTTCTATGCGCTCGAACCAGATGTTGCCCTGGTCCGTGCTGAAGGATTTGGCGATGGAGTGTGGTCCGTTTGCGAATTTGGAACAGTAGAGGCTTCGGCGCGCGAGGAGACTGGTCAGCTGCGTTACGCCAATGCCGAATACCTGCTTAGTCAGAATGTGGTCCACCCGTTCTTCAAGATCGGGAATCTCCTCCTCCAGTCCTTTGACCAAGCGGCTGGTAATCTCGCGCAAAAACACGCCCGACTTAGTAAATGGATCGAGGAACGTCACATCAGGTTTAGACCAGAGGTCTTCGCCAGGATGTGATTGCGTCCATGCCGAGGCCATGTCGTCGAGCATGCGGTTAGCGAATTCCGGGGGCGTGAAGACCTCATCGTTAGAGAGGTTGGCTATACAAGTCAGCACATCGGGATTGCGGCCCCGCAGCGAGAAACCCCTGTGGCTGGTCATAACGCCAATTGTCTAACGTTGGCGGCAGGATAAATCTTGGTCGGGGTAAACACCTCGTGATCGCCTAGGTCGGCAAAGAGTGTGTCTTCACCACCGAAAGCGCTCATCTGAGTGAGGGTGTCGAAGCGGAAGTCTCGACGCTGGAACTTACCCTTGCCCAGGTAGCCCCACTCGGGAAAACTGATCGCGGAGCCATCGCTGGCGAGCATCGTCACGGCGTCACCGTGGACGATGTTATGACGAAGCACGTACGCGGCAGCTCTATGAAGTTCATCTTCCTCGCTGAGCGCAAGGAAGTCGTCGAAAATCTCCAGCATTTTCGCCCGGCACTCGCTCACGTTGTCGGGCAGCAACTCGATACCGTAGATGCACATGAGGCCGTATAAGGCGTAATGGGCCCTCTCGAACGCAGACTGGCCGTACTTCAGCTCCACGGCCGCCAACTTTCGACGTAGTACTTGTACGACAAAGTTGCCGGACCCGCAGGCTGACTCAAGGAACCGTGAATCGATGCGTTCCGTTTCGTCCCTTACAAGTTCGAGCATGGCGTCAACCAGCCACGCCGGCGTAAACACTTCACCGTGATCGACCACGCGCTGCTTCGACCTCACAAGTTCACCCCTTGGGCCTCATTGACGCGGCGGTCCTCCCGGCAGTTGCAGGCGAAGGCAGGGGACCAATCGACGATGCGCTGGGTCGCAGCTTCCGTCCAAGAGCACGAAGGCTCGTGATCTCCCTTGTTCCACACCCCCAATGACCAAGGTTCAGCCTTGCATTCAATGCATACTTGAGCTGTGTCCTCCTGCCACTCGATGTACGCCAGTGGCATCTCCGACTTGAGCTGCACGGTGCCGCAGCCGTGGCACCAACCAATAGGTGCTCGATTTAAGGGGCTTACATCCATTCCAAAAGGATACGACCCCACGGTGACAGGATCGGCCAAGGCCTGAGATGCAGCTGCCCTGAAAATCGTCGACGCCATTTGCGGAATCGTGTCGGTCGGGGTCCTGTGTTGTTTCAGTATTCCTGGGCGTCGGTCTGTGGAGCACAGCGAGGCCAGTCACAGAGTCCGGCGCACGGGAGCTGGCCGGAGACCGGTCTCACCGACACCTGCAGCCCGCGCTACTTTGTCTCATTACTTCCCCGTATGCCCTGCTGCGGAGGACTGCCGGAACTGAGCAGGGATCACAAGGCGGGGAAGCGTGTTGGCTTCCGCCATACTACCGACATTTACCCTTTCCGGAGCCAACCGGTTCTGACAACTCAAAGTCTCCGTGTATTTCCATTTGGGATGAATCAGCGCAGGGGGGGACGGAGGGGCACATGCATTTGGTCGGTACATTAGCCGGAGTGCGTGTAAAAGCGTGACCACGGGCCAGGCGGAAAATATCCTGCGTGCTTTCAATCAGGATCCTTCGGCGTTATGGAAACACGGCCGAGGACGAAAAGGAATCAACGTTCTCGGGATAGCCGCCCGATGGTTCCTGACCTTACTGGGATTCATCGTTTTGTGTCTGATTCCGGTGCTGGGATGGCTGGTGGCCGCGTTGGTAATCGCGCTTGAATCTCCGCCGTCGTGCGAAGCCGCAAGCGCAAGGCTTACGAGAATCAGCTCATGGACACTGTTTCCCGGCCACTCCAAGGGCCTGAAGACCGTGGGTTCGAAGTAGGCGAAGTGGGATTGCGTCCGTCGAGGAGTGGCGTACCAGATCACAAACCGTCTCCGGCCGCCCCGGAACTCGAGAACGAGGCTATTTCGCGGCTTGAGCGCCTCCAGGCTCTCCGCGAATCTGGCACCGTGACCGAAGACGAATTCCAGACCATGAAGGCGGACGTGCTGGGCAGTAAGTTGGCGGCCGGCCTCCGGTCAGAGGTTCCATCGGTGCACGCTGTTCCGGAGCTACAAGGTGGTTTTAGGGAGATCGCGCTGAAAGATCCAGATCGCGTGGTCGAACTTCTGAAGCTCAACATCGGGGCGCTCCGCGGCATGCACGGCGGCGACGATTCGCCTAGCAGTTTCCGCCGTCACTGGCGCCAGATGTTGTTCTTTAAGTGCGGCATCGACAAAGCCACGGATCATTCGGTCTGCCTTGATCCCGGGCTGGCCAAGCAGCATGGTGAGGTACTCGTATGTCACGTCGCCGAGGCCCTTTACCTCCGTGTAGGAACTTCTGTGGTCCGGGTCGAGTGCATGAAGGTGCGTCGCGCTGCGAACTGGGGGAGTGAGAGAAAGAAAGTTGTCGGCCGCTTCGATGATGCACTCGCTCTTGAAGCGTCCGACGGTTTTACCGTTCCCCATGACCTCCCTTATTCGCTTCTCGCCTAGGTTGCGCAAGCACTCAAGGTCGTTTGCGGCGTCGGGGTAGGCGTCTCGGAATAACTTCGCCCTGCCGAGGACGCCTTTGGCCGGGTGCTTCGTCTTATAGACGGCTCGGATGGAGAACACGGCATCGACGAGAGACACACCAATTTGGTCAGGCCACCCGCCCGGCCACGCGCTGAAATTCTTTTCGGGAATACTCTCTAATGCCTTTGCTACGGCCGCTATTGCCTGCTGTTCGTCCATCTGCCCCACCCCGCCTTTTCATGGTCAGAATACCCGACACATTCGGCGGATCCGGATGCGGCCGCAGCCGGCGTAGGGTGACCGCTAGGAGCCTGACACGATCGCCGGTATGCGCGAGTGACTTCGTCCTCGTAGCCTAAACATTTGTCACGGGCATCACTCGTTTGGGCTGCCGCCAAGGAATCCACCCGCCGTCGCTGCGTGCACTAGCGCTTGCACACCTGTGTCGCCGAGGGCGCCGCGTAACACCTCGATCAACTCGTTCACGTGATGGATTCTGGAGTAGTCGCCGGGTAAAGAGTTGCGAACGCGTTCCGCGAAGTGTGAGACCAGAACCCGCCCATGGGCGGAGAGCGCGTCTTGTGGGAATTTCGGAACGAAGAATCGATCGCCCAGACCGATGCCGTGGTTGCCGAGCAGTTCGGTCGCCTCCGGAATAGCGTCGCCCAGGTAAGGGACGATGTCTGCCCAGCAGGTTAGTTCTTCGCTGTCAGGCGTCCTTGGCAAGCCGTTGAGCCTCGCGGAGAGGTGGTCTCGAAGCCATTGCTTCCACACTTCTGTGCCATCGACCCCGTCCGATCCGAGGAAACGAACAATCGCGTGAGCGAAGTCCGCTGCGTGCGCACCGTCGTTGGCGAGCACGCTTTGATCGAGCAGTGCTCGGCGTGACGCTGGAGGAATACCAGCGAAGGACACGATCGACGCTACCAGTGCGAAAAATTGGCTCTGCAGGTGGGATCCGAGAGCTTCGAGCCGGTCCCACTCCGCGATCGTGCTGTCCAGTAGGCCGGCCTCAAGGAGTTTGTCGTTATAGCGCGGGTGAAATAGATAAGGAATCCAGGCCAACGCCGCTGTAGTGTCTTCCCGGAATAGCGGAAGCACTTGTTTAGCGGTGAACGCCGCGTCGGCGGCAAATAAGAAGAATAAGTGGCTTGCCATTGCCGGTCGGGTCGCATCGAGGGCGTGTGGTGGCCCATCGAGCAGTTCCGTCAGCGCGCTTCGCTCGTCATCGTTGAGGCCCGACCAATCGTCGCGATGCTTCCGCCAGCGTCGATCAACTTCCGTGATCCAGTACTGGGCGAGGTCTCCTGGCCAGGAATTGAGGTAGAGCGGAGCAAACGAATTCATGTCCAGTTCCTCCGCGTGCGTGAACGACTGGCAGTGCTCTCTCCAGAGTCGGAAGGCGATGCGTCGCATGCCAGCGAGAGCAGGTGTCTCGTCGCTTTCGATGTCTTTGCGGACCTGCTCCAGCAAAAAGCGGCTGACTGACCGCACGGACTTTGGATTTGGGACGAGTGTTGCAACACGTTCGACGACGGCGTCTGCATTGCCGCGCAGATTTGCCTTGGTCCAGCCCTCGACAATAGCTAGTCGAATATCGATTGTCAGAGATTCAAAGCCGGGCAGTTCATCTATGAGTGTCCAGAGCTGTTGGCCCAGTTCTGGGCGGGACTCAGCCAACCCGCTAAGAAGAGAAAGTGCGCCGCGCCAATCCGGTTCGTCAAAGTTCCGTTCGGAATAATCCCGGGCGAGTAGGTCAGCGACAGCGGCGGTGGAGTCCTCTTCAAATGATCTGATGAAGTCTTCCAGTTCCATGGGCAGCTTTTCACCCCAGGTGCCGCTCGTCATCCAGCTGTCAAAGTCGGGATTCTCACGCGGGGCGAAGTCGGGGTTCTTTGCCCGCACCGCTTCCAAGGCTGACCCAGCTTCTGCCCATCCGGGTGCGACCTGGGTGAGCCACACAAGCAGGTTGTAGGTGGCATAGGCTGTGTGACGTTGAAGATCCGGGATGTCCTCGGACTGATTCGGCCCGGCTAGTGCTGCCGAAAGGAGCTGCGCGCGGACCTCTTTCGATGCCTTCTCAGCCGACGCTTTGAGGACGCCGTAAGTTTCGTGTTTGACGTCGGTTTCGAAAAGAACTGAGCGTTCGAGCAGCCACGAGATCTTCTCGTCGTACGACCGTGAGGCATCGCGTGCGAGCAGATGCAATGCGAGTCGGCGGAATAGAGCACGACCCAGAAACCACCACTTTTCGGGGAGATCGGCGCACGATACAAGAGCCTTCTCACCGTATGCTCTTAGGCCATCTAGGACTGCGTCAACGGGATCGCGGAACTGATCCTGCTCATGCGGTTCGACTGCCGATCGACCATAGCTTAACGGATCCCACGATCGGGGACCGTGGTAGGCATCGAGAAGGTCGTACGCTGCGCTCAACGAGTCCTCCAGGACCGTTCCCAGTTTCGGATCTCCGGGAGGTGCCGTTTCGACGACCTTCAAGACGTGTCCTGTAAGGCTTTCCGCCTCGCTTAGCCAGTGCACTTCAGCCTGCGGCAAAGTTGTCAGGTCCTCGGAGTCATCAAGGGACCATCGACGCTTGAGCGCGAGGTAGGGTCTTAGCGCCGCTCGGATCACCGTCAAATCCTCCGCCTGGTCGCCGGGGACGTATGACAGGAGCGTTGCCGTGGCGACTGGTCCAGAGTGTCCATGGACCGACGTAGCGAGGAGGGCCTTCCACCTGCGTCCAGCTCCAGAATCCGCTTTACTCAGCTCATCTGCTGCCCAACCGGCAGCTTGGAAAAGCCCGTTGCCGAACGCTTGGCCCAGCCGTTGTAGAGTCTGCAATGCAGCCCCATGAAGTTCGGCGGACGCTATGAAGCTCTGACAGAACCAGTTCCCAAGAACGGTGGCAGCGGAGTCTCCGTCGTGACCATTGAAGATAGACTTGAACTTTGGCAGAGCCTCCGCCCAATGGAGCCAGGCGACCTGGAGCCTCGGTTTAACAACCGTGACAGCGTGGACGAACTCGCGAGCACCGTTAGGGTTTTTGAGTTGGTCGACGAGGTAGTCGTAGTCGACCGGGCTGAGTTGCGGGCCGCCGGCAACCACTTCGAGAATCCTCGCACGGTGTTCGGTCTGGCCCATCCGAGCGCGGAGGCTCCAGGCCTCGAGTGCAGCGACAAGGGCTGTGTGGTCGTGGCCCTGGACTGGATACCCGATCGGCTGCACTTTGAGCCTTGACCACTTAGAGTGGTTCACCTCGTCGGTACTTGTGAAGGCGTACCGCGGCGTCCCTGATGGTAGGCCAAGCGCGAGGTATCGCATGATGGGGTCATCGTGGCTGTAGCCAATGAAAAGCACCGTAAATCTTTGAAACATCGGCAGCAAGAAACGGGTGGCCCAAGCGCTGGTGAGGTACGCCCGGCCGAAGTCGCGGTCTGTGAGAACGAGCTCCTCAGGTGAACGGAGCACCGAGCCGTGAAGATGAACGATGCCGGTGAAATCTTCCCCTAGCGGCAGGGCAGGACCAATCCACGTATCGGGAACCTTGATTCCCCCAGCAGTAGCCGCCGACGAAAGATGCGTATCGAAGTTCGTCGTCACGATTCGCAGCGGCCCGATTGAAGAGGCCACCCCAACGAGCGCTGCATGCGTGGTGTTTGGCGCGGAGTCTTCGCGAGAAACTATCTCGTAAGTGTGTCGGTGCGTGTCGAAACTCTCCGGCATCGACCCTAGGAAGAAATCGATTGTGACGTCTTCGTCGAAAGGTACCCGTGCCATTTCTGCCAACTGACGGGCCAGCTTGTCGAACAGCGGTAGGTCGGACGGAGCGTCGACCGAAGCCCCCGCTCCAACGAAAAGTACAAGACGTCCTTCAGCTTGTGCGTCGAGAATGGCTTGGGGCAAATTCACGTCGCTCGTTATCCACATCTAACTCCCCAATCTCGACGATTGCGGACTTGTGCTGCAATCCGTCCTTCGCTTCGACGATCGGACCCGTGTGACCACAAGCTGATAGTAGCGACGGAGCACGCCAGCTGCGAGCATTGGCGCGGCTGGCACGCCGTGTGGAAGGGGCGATCTCGCGACTGTATATGAGCTGACTCCGCCAACGCGCGAGTCGAGCCCAGCCGGAGCAGGGACAAGGCGAGATCCTGCAGACCTCTCCGGTTGTGTCCGTCGGCGCCGAGCTTTTGTCAGCGATGGGTTAAACGAGACGCATATACGTTAACGACACGCATAATAACAGTCCAATCGGCCCGAAAATCAACCATTAGTCCTTGTGTTTGCGGGGTTTCTGGCCGGACCTTAACAATCGGAATCCCGTGCTTTCCGCTAGTAAATTAACAATTCGTCTACCCGTAGAGGGACATCCGCGACCGCCCGCGGGGACAAGCTTGTTTCAGCCGCAGGTTCCGCGGTTCGCAAGGGGCCGGCACATAGACTTCCGTTCATGCGCGTCTTCGACCTCGCCTTCGACTACCTTCTCGACACCACGCCTCCAGGAAAGGACCCGGACTCCCACAGTCGGCGGCTCAAGGCTGACCATCAGCTGCTCTGGACCAAAGAGCTATGCGAGGGGCAGCTGTTCGAACTGGTGGTCTCGGAAGATCCCAAGGTGCGCCGGAAGAACTACCTGATTTTCGAGCAGACGCCGGACAAGTGGTTCACGTTCGGCAGTGACGCCATCACGAACTCCTACACCAGGTGGGGTAGGCCCAAGGCCTTGGTTGAGGCTAAGGCCGCGTTGAGTGATGAGCAGAAGCGCCGCTATTTCAATCCGCCGTACACGATCGGCAGTGCCATGATCTGGCCCGTCGGGACAGTACACCTGCCCACCCTCAACACCGCAAGGGGAATGCGGATACGGATCGCAGACCGGATGGACCTGAGTCTGGAATGCATCCGGCGCCACTATGCCAACGAGCCAGGCGGCCCTCTCGCCGACGTCATCACTAACTATGGGGACTTCTTCGAACTCTTCGGCACGTTCGAGAAGTTCGTGGAGTTCTTCCACTTCCAGGATCTCGTGACGCCGGAGGGCAAGATCGACTTCTTCCTCGAGGAGGATGAGGACGAGGTCTTCGAGCGTCCGGGCGTCCCGGTCACGAAGGACGAGTACATCAAGGTTCGGGAAGCCTCGCTGAAGTTCATAGCGTTGCGGGGCAACCGGATGGCCGACTGGGTCGAGGAGAACCACCCCGACATCAAGGTGCGGCGGCAATAACCGGGAATGCCCGGGATACCTCGCCGCGATAAGCGGGGCCTGGCGGTTCAAGTCCCTATGTGACGCCCCAGGGCCCGTGAACTTCCTAGACTAAACAAGAACCGCTTGGTACACGTCATGGTTGCACTACCTCTGATGCCGTCACGAAGATTTGCACGCTGCCGTTGCTCGCGGGGGAGAACATCTCCAGCGCTTTTGTAGTACCCACAGTCGCATCCTGCATCGATCTTGTTGTGCACTGCAGCAGGCAGGCAGATGGGCGGCGGCAGGTCACCCAGATCCTTTCTCTGGGTCGCCGGGTGGAGAACGGAATCATTGAATCGTCCCTCGTCTTCGCCCTGGAGGGCGGCGTCCTTCAGCCCAGGGCAAATGCAATGCCGGCCGCGGAAAAATTCTCGCGGGCGGGATACGACGTCGCCGCCCTGTTGGACGCACGATGATTTCCGCGATGGTGGGAGCCGTGGCCGGGGTGGGTTTCTTCCTCATCTGGTGGTCCTGCTGGGAGACTCCTGATGCCGGACGCCGGGAGCGGAAGCCAGGACGTATCAGCGACCTGCTCGTTGCCGCGGGCGTGGAGAAAGTATCGGCCCGTGGCCTGGTCGGGACCTGCCTTGGTCTGGGGCTGTTCATTGCCCTTGTCTTCTTCGCGCTCAGTCGTTCATGGCCGATTGCCGGCTGCTTCGGCCTCTTCGGATCGTGGCTGCCTGTCACGCTGCTCCGCTGGCGGGCCCGAAAGAGGTCAGCGTTGCTCCGCCAGCTCTGGCCAGACGTCGTTGATCACCTTCGCTCGGCGATCCGCGCCGGCCTTCCGCTGCCTGAGGCCCTCATTCAACTCGGCGACAAAGGGCCCGAGGAACTCCGGCCCCTGTTCCGCGAGTTCGGAGCCGATTACCGGGCCGGCGGCCAATTCGACGGCTCCCTGAACAAGCTCAAACACCGGCTTGCCGATCCTGTCGCAGACCGCATCGTCGAAGCCCTGCGCCTCACCCGTGAAGTGGGCGGCTCGGATCTGGGGCGGTTGCTCGGCACCCTGGGAGAGTTCCTCCGTGAAAGCGCCCGCACGCGCAGTGAGCTGGAAGCGCGGCAATCCTGGACGATCAACGCGGCCCGGCTTGCTGTTGCCGCACCGTGGATCGTGCTGGTGCTGCTGGCAACCAGACCGGAAGCAATCCAGGCGTACAACACACCAATGGGTGCTGCAGTCCTGCTTGGGGGACTGGTGGTTTCGCTCATTTGCTACACCGTCATGGTGAAGATCGGCGCGCTGCCCCAGGATGAAAGGGTGCTCCGATGATGGCCGTCCCGGCCGCCGCCATTGTCTGCGGAATCGGCCTTGGCCTCGGCTTGTGGCTGGTGATTTTCAGGTCCCCGCCGATGCGTGCCATGACTCTCGCTGAGCGGATCGAGCCCCAACTTAAGTCGCAGAACCTGGAGTCGCGGCTCCTGAACGTGGGCGATCCGAACTTAACACCATTCGGCCCGCTGGAGCGGATTCTCCGTCCCGTCTTCCGCGACTGGCTTTCCGCGTTGGCCCGGCTCAACCCATCACCGGGAGCAACGGAGCGGCGGCTGGCCCAAGCGGGGATCGGCAAGTCACCCATTGACTTCCGTGCGGAACAGTTGCTTTGGGCAGCGGCCGGTTTTGCCCTCGCTTTAACGGTCGTACTCACAGGAGCGGCCGCAGGACGGTTCAGCCCGATCTTTGCGGTGGCCGCAATCCTTGGCAGCGCGGCGGCAGGTTTTGTCCTCCGGGACTACTGGCTGGGCGCCCAGGTGCGGCGCCGGGAGGAGCGCATGATGGCCGAATTCCCCAGCCTGGCGGAGCTTATGGCCTTGGCTGTCAGCGCAGGGGACAGCGCGACGGGTGCACTGGACCGGGTCTGCAGGAGCGCCCACGGGGAACTGTCAAAGGAATTTGCGAACATCCTCGCGGAGACGCGGGCAGGCAAGCCGCTCGTCCTAGCCTTGGAAGAGTTTTCTGGGCGCACGGACCTTGCGCCCTTGGTCAGGTTCGTTGACGGCATCATCGTTGCGGTGGACAGGGGAACCCCCCTTGCCGAAGTGCTCCGTGCCCAGGCCCAGGATGTTCGTGATTCGGCCAAGCGGGACCTCATGGAAGCGGCGGGCAGGAAAGAAATAGCAATGATGGTGCCTTTGGTCTTCGGAATACTCCCGCTGACGGTGGTATTCGCCGTATTTCCGGGCATAGCAGCGATCAATATGGGCTTCTGAACCTGTGGGGGCTACCTGCCGTGAAGCAGCTCGTGCAAGGACACCGTATTCATCAGGAAAGGACGCAACATGAAAACTATGGGAACCCGCCTGGCGGCGCTGTTTATCGGTATGGCTGCCCTGGTGCAGTGTGAATTGCAACGGCCGGTGAACGGCCACCGATGCAAAGTGAGTTCCGGAGACAACCCCGAACGTGGGGATGTACCGGGTTGGGTGATGATTACGCTAATGTCCGCCGTCCTGGTGGCAGCGCTCCTGGCGCTCGCCGGCCCTGCGCTGGAAGCCATGTTCAATCAGGCCATGGACAAAGTAGGGAAGTGATCCGTGGCACGCTCCGCTCCACGGCCGGAGGCGCGTCGCGGGTTTCGCCCTGAGGGGGAGCGGGGCTCTGCCGTCGTGGATTTTGTCCTGGTTGGCGGGCTGCTCACGTTGTTCTTCCTGGTGATTATCCAGCTGACTTTGGTCCTGCACGTTCGGAATACGCTCATCGACGCTGCCGCATCCGGCGCCCGCTACGGGACCTTGGCAGACCGCAACTCCACCGACGCCGAGGAACGGACCCGCAGCCTCATCGGAACTGCCCTGAATTCCGGATTCGCCGAGCAAGTCAGCACCCGCGAAGTGAATCTTCAAGGGATGCGCACGCTGGAAGTGACAGTCCGGTCACCGTTGCCGGTCATTGGCCTGATCGGTCCCCGGGAGATGCTGGAGGTGAAAGGGCATGCCGCCATCCAGCCGTGATCCATCAGCGCCAGACAAGCCGCCCGGCACCGCCACCTCGTTCCGCGTCAGGACAAGGCTCACGGAAGCACTCTGCCGTGAACCGGCACCGTATGCCGGGCAACGTCCGAAAAATGCGAACGCCTCCGGCCTGGAGGTGAAACAGTCGCGGCCTGGCCTCGAGCACCTGCGGCGGCACTCAAACGAGCACGAACAAGGGAGTGCAGTCGTCGAATTCACCTTCCTGGCGCTCCTGCTGATGGTCCCGCTGGTGTATTTCGTCATCACCGTGGGTCAGGTCCAGGGAGGCTCCTTCGCCGTCGTGGGCGCCGCGGACCAGGCAGCAAAGGTGTACGTTGCCCAGTCCGACCCCGTCACCGCACAAGCGGCCGCAGAGCGGGCGGTATCCTTGGCTCTTTCCGATTTCGGGCATGAACCAGCGCGGGCAAACATGACGACAAGCTGCGAACCAGCAGACTGCACCGCTGCGGGAAGCGCAGTCACGGTAACCGTCAGCCTCAGGGTGCCGCTGCCGTTCCTCCCTTTCGCCGAAGGACTGTCGGCCACGGATGTCCAGGCCTCCGCCACCCAGCTGGTGGGGCGGTACCGGTGACACCCCGCGCGCAAGAAGCCGAGGAGGGCCAACTGATGGTGATGATCATCGGCTACGTGGCCTTGGCCTTGCTGGTGGCAACGGTCGTCATCGGGATATCGAGTGTCTATGTCGAGCACAAACGGCTCCTCTCCCTGGCGGACGGAGCATCGCTGGCCGCCGCCTCCAGCTACACGCTCGGTGATGTCTCATCGCAGGGCGGAACCCCATCGGCTGTCCTCAGCCCGGCCCGTGTGCGCAACGTGGCAGCCGACTTCGTCGACAGGAGCCCGGCCGCCCAACGGTTCTCCGGCCTCGCCGTCGCTTCCGGAACGGGATCGCCCGACGGTTCCACCGCCGTCGTAGTCCTTACCGCTGAAGTGCACCCGCCGGTGGTGAACTTCCTGGTTCCCGACGGAATCCGCATCGAGGCCACCTCGACGGCGCGTTCCCGGCTGACCCGTTGATGCCCACCCGGCGGTCCAATCACCGGCGCCGGGCAGCGCCGGGCCGTATGCGCCAATAGCGTAGGGTTAAACCACCATGGCCAATATTGATTTTTCCGCTGAAATCCGCGCCCTCCGCGCCACCTACGAGTCCATCGAACGCGTCTCGGACGTGGATGCACTCCGTGAAGACATCGCCGAACTCAGCGAGCGGGCAGGGGAGCCGGACCTGTGGGACGACCCCGCAGCGGCGCAGAAGATCACCTCCCGTCTCTCCCACCGGCAGTCCGAGCTGGAACGCCTCACCAACCTGGCCTCGCGTATCGACGATCTCGAAGTCCTGGTGGAACTGGGCCAGGACGAGGACGACGCCGCCTCGATGGGGGAGGCCGCGGCCGAACTCGAATCCATCAAGAAGGCACTCAAGGACCTGGAAGTGGTCACCCTGTTGTCCGGAGAATATGACGAGCGCGAAGCCGTGGTGTCCATCCGTGCGGGAGCAGGCGGTGTCGACGCGGCAGATTTCGCCGAGATGCTGATGCGCATGTACCTCCGCTGGGCCGAGCGGCATGGTTACCCCACGACGGTCATGGACACCTCCTATGCGGAGGAAGCCGGCCTGAAATCGGCCACGTTCGAGGTCAAGGCCCCCTACGCTTACGGCACGCTCAGTGTGGAGGCAGGCACCCACCGCCTGGTCCGGATCAGCCCGTTCGACAACCAAGGCCGGCGCCAGACATCGTTCGCGGCCGTGGAAGTCATTCCCCTGATCGAACAGACCGATTCCATCGACATCCCGGACAACGAAATCAGGGTTGACGTTTTCCGCTCGTCGGGCCCTGGAGGCCAGTCGGTGAACACCACCGACTCCGCCGTGCGCCTCACCCACATTCCCACCGGCACCGTCGTCTCGATGCAGAACGAGAAGTCACAACTCCAAAACCGCGCCGCCGCCATGCGCGTGCTGCAATCCCGGCTCCTCTTGCTCAAGAAGGAACAGGAAGACGCGGAGAAGAAGGCCCTGGCGGGCGATGTCAAAGCCTCATGGGGCGACCAGATGCGTTCCTACGTCCTCAACCCCTACCAGATGGTCAAGGACCTGCGCACTGAACACGAGGTGGGCAACACGTCGGCAGTGTTCGACGGCGAGATTGACGACTTCATCGACGCCGGCATCCGCTGGCGCACTGACAACCGCAACGCCGAAAAGTAGCCGGGCGGCACGGCGGGCGCGAGCGGATCCGGCGACACGCCCCCGAAAGGCCTCCCAAGCGCCGGGCATCCTGCGTATAGTCGAGGGGCCGGGGCCCTACTTCCCCCAAACGAAAACCCGTGCACCGGCTGCAGAACTGGGCTGCATCAGAACAATCAGCCATGCCCTGCAGGGTACTTAGGGCCATGATCCGATTCGAAAATGTCACCAAGGTCTACGACCAAAAAGCCCGGCCCGCGCTGGACTCCGTCAACCTTGAGATTGATCGCGGCGAATTCGCCTTCCTGGTGGGGGCCTCGGGCTCCGGAAAGTCCACCTTCCTCCGGCTGGTGTTGAAGGAGGACCGCGCAACTTCAGGCGCCGTCTACGTCGCCGGCCAAAACGTTGCCAGGATTTCGAGCTGGCGCGTGCCGCGCCTCCGCCGTGGCATCGGCGTCGTCTTTCAGGACTTCCGCCTCCTGCCCCAAAAGAACGTCTTCGCCAACGTGGCTTTTGCCATGCAGGTCATCGGCAAGAGCCGGAGCGTCATCCGCGACACCGTCCCCGAGGTCCTCAAGACCGTTGGGCTCGAAGGCAAGGAACACCGCATGCCGCACGAACTGTCCGGCGGCGAGCAGCAGCGGGTGGCCATCGCCCGGGCCGTGGTCAACCGGCCCGGGATCCTCCTGGCCGACGAACCCACCGGAAACCTGGACCCCACAACGTCCATGGGCATCATGGGTGTGTTGGACAAGATCAACCAAAACGGAACCACGGTGGTGATGGCCACCCACGACGACGACATCGTCAACGACATGCGCAAGCGGGTGGTCGAGCTCAAGAACGGCGTGGTGATCCGCGACGAAGCCAAGGCCCTGTACACCTCGATGATCCCCGTCGTCGGCCAGTCCAGGCGGCTCAAGGACGCCAGCGGCAGGGAAGCGCCGCACGACGGCCTGCCGGGCAACGGTGCCGAAGGTGAGGCGCGGCAATGAGGCTTGCCTTCATCCTTTCCGAGATCGGCAGCGGCCTGCGCCGCAACCTTTCCATGGTGGTTTCGGTCATCCTGGTGACCTTCGTGTCACTTACCTTCGTGGGCGCCGCCGGGATGCTCCAGATGCAGATCAACCAGATGAAGGGGTACTGGTACGACAAAGTACAAGTAGCCATCTTCCTGTGCAGTGACGGTTCGACCGCGCCCGGGTGCGCGTCCGGGCCGGTCACCCCTGAGCAGCAGCAGGGCCTCAACGCGCTGCTGGAATCACCTGCCGTGGCGCAGTACATCAACGACTTCCAATTCGAGTCCCGCGATGAGGCCTACAAGCACTTCAAGGACCAGTTCTCCAACTCGCCCATCGTCGATTCGGTTACCCCGGACCAGCTGCCGGCATCTTTCCGGATCAACATGAAAGACCCTGAGAAGTACCAGATCATCAGCGAGACCTTCTCATCGCAGCCGGGCGTGGAGACCGTGATCGACCAGCGACAGCTCCTCGAACGCCTCTTCTCGGTGATGAACGGCGCCTCCCTGGTCGCAGTGGGCATCGCCGGAGTGATGATCGTCTGCGCGATCCTGCTGATCGCCACTACCATCCGGCTCTCCGCCTTCAGCAGGCGCCGGGAAACCGGGATCATGCGGCTTGTCGGCGCGTCAAAAACCGTGATCCAGTTGCCCTTCATCCTTGAAGGGGTCATCGCCGCGGTCATCGGCGCTGCGCTGGCCTCCGGCACCTTGTGGGCCGTAGCGCAGTTCTTCCTGGGTGACTATATGTCCCGCCAGTACCCGGACACCGCTTTCATTTCCTCGGGCCAGACACTGATCCTCGCGCCGGCGCTGCTGATTCTTGGCGGATCCTTGGCAGGAATTTCGTCTCTCTTGACCCTTCGCAGATACTTGCGCGTTTAGGCTATGCAAACCGACCAAGGAATGCTCATGAACGTAACCGATCAAACCTCTCCGCGCCGCCGGTTCCGCCGGGGACGGGCCGCTGCCCGCCGCATGGGGATAGTCAGCGGTGTACTGGCCGTCATCCTTTCCGCCGGGATGGCCGTGGCAACTCCCGTAGCCTTCGCCGACGACCTCGAGGACCGCAAGGCTGCGCTCGAGGCCGAAGCGGCCCGTGTCCAGGCCTCTCTTGAGTTCGTCGATTCCAGGATCGCCAAGGCCGCCGGTGACCTGGTGATCTACCAGGGCCAGCTCCCCGGTGCGCAGCAGGCCCTCCTCGACGCGCAGGGCCGCGTGGCCAGCGCGGTGAAAGAGTCTGAAGCCCTGGCGGCCCGGGTGGACATGGCCCAGCAGAACAAGGCCAAGATCACCCAGCAGCTCGAAACGGACAAGCAAAAGATCGCCGACACAAAGAAGCTGATCGGCCAGATCGCCACCCAGGCCTACAAGTCCGGTGGCGTGCCCTCCAATCTTTCCCTTTTCTTCGGGTCCAGCGGCGGCGGCAGCCTGACCGACACCATGGACCTCGCCGACCAGGCCATGCGCAGCCAGAACGCGGCGATGGACAAGCTCAACCAGCAGAACGCCACCAACGTCAACTCCGAAGCCCGGCTGCAGGCCGTGGAAGGTGAGATCAAGGACCTCAAGGCCAAAGCCGATGCAGCACTGGAACGTGAGAAGGCCGCACGGGACGAAGCCGCGGCCAAGAAAGCCCAGGTTGACCAGCTGATCGCCGATACCACCCGCCTCGATGCGGAGCTCCAGGCGGCCAAACCCGGCATTCAGGCCCAGCTGGCGGGCGTCCAGGCCAACCAGAACCAGGTGGCCAACGAAATCGCCGAACGCGACCGAAAGGCCCGCGAGGCATGGGAAGCCGAACAGCGCAGGCAGGCAGCGGCTGCAGCTGCCGCAGCTGCCGCCGCAGCGGCGGCAGCGAACCGCCCGGCCCCGCCTGTCCAGCCGTATGTTCCGCCCGCAGCAGGGTCGCCGTCGGCCTTTGGCCTCCGCCACCCCTTTGACGGCAGTATCCCCATCACCTCCGGCTTCGGCTACCGCACCACCCCGCCGGGCACCATCGACTTCTACGGCACCGGCGGATACATGCACACCGGTATCGACTTCGGCGCGGCCTGCGGCACTCCCGTGTACGCTGCGGCAGCCGGTGAAGTCTTCAGCTCAGGCTGGAACTCCGCCGACGGCGGCGGCTGGCGCGTCAAGATCGACCACGGTGTGGTGCAGGGCAACACCCTGACGACCATTTACTACCACAACTCCAGCATCGTGGTTTCGAACGGACAAAGGGTCTCGCAAGGCCAGCTGATTGCCTACTCCGGCAGCACGGGCAACTCCACAGGCTGCCACGCCCACTTTGAAACCTGGCTCAACGGCGTCGCGGTTGACCCCATGGGACTGCTCTAGGGGCGTCCCGCCCCTGCCGTAGACTGGTATAGCTCCGGGCCGCGGGCACGGAGCAGCCAACCTGAACCTGAGGAGTTTCCCCGTGCCTAAAGAAAGTGGCCGTAAGGTGGTGGCCACCAATCGCAAGGCCCGGCATGACTATCACGTGCTGGACACCTACGAGGCCGGCATCGCCCTGATGGGCACCGAAGTAAAGTCCCTCCGGGAGGGCCACGCCTCCATGGTGGATGGATTCTGCACGTTCTACAACGACGAACTGTGGATGGAAGCCATCCACATTCCCGAATACAACCAGGGCAGCTGGACCAACCACGCTGCCCGCCGCCGGCGCAAGCTGCTGCTGCACCGCGAGGAGCTCATCAAGATCTCCCACAAGGTCCGGGAATCCGGCTACACCATTGTTCCGTTGCAGTTGTACTTCGTGGACGGGCGGGCCAAAGTGGAAATCGGCGTGGCCCGCGGCAAGCGCGAATACGACAAGCGGCAAACGCTGCGTGAGCAGCAGGACAACCGCGAAGCCCAGCGCGAGATGCGCGAACGCAACCGGCGCCGCTAGGAATTTTTTCCGCCGGGCATGCGTTAGTATTGGTAGTCCGGCAGGCTTGCCAGCCGGTTTGGTAACAAAATACGGGGATGATCGGTTTCGACGATGTTAGTCGCGACAGGTGAAGCGGGCCGAGGATGCAGAATTATCTCGTAAACGCTGTCTGCAAACCAATAAGTGCCGAATCTAAGCGCACTGACTTCGCTCTCGCTGCCTAAGCAGTAAGACAGTCCGTCAGCCCGGGGTTGCTATCGCCCCGGATCCTGGCGTCATTTAGATAGCCACTGCTGTTTGCTCCCGTCACCGGAGCAAACGGGACTCTTAGGTGACTGGGCCCGGATCAGCCAGCTGTTTGCAGCATGGCTGGGGCCGAGAAAATCCGACGCAAACTGCGCCCGGAGAAGCCCTGACAACACGACATCGGACGGGGGTTCAATTCCCCCCATCTCCACCCACGGCAAAGGCCGGGACATCCCACGGACGTCCCGGCCTTTGCTGCCGTAACGCCCCGGTCCCAGGACCGGGGCGTTTTCGTTTGTTCGGCGAGGCGACACCGCCCGGGCCTAAATGCTCTAGCGGCATGTTCCGGCACGCGGCTACCGTCGACTTTATGCACAACGACCCGCCGCAGACGCCCACTGAACTCCTGGACCCAGGCAGCTGCTGGGACCTCCTGCGCGGTGTCTCGGTTGGACACCTTGCCGTGTTCGTCAACGGCTACCCGGAAGTCTTCCCCGTTAATTACAAAGTGGACCAGCAGTCGCTGGTCTTCCGCACGGGCGAGGGAACCAAGCTGCGCGCCGCGGCCGGGCCGCTCGCGGTCGCGCTGGAAGCCGACGGCCATGACGACGCCAAAGCCTGGAGCGTGCTGGTCAAGGGAAAAGCGGTCATCCTAGAGCCCTCCGATGAACTCCTCGCCGGAGCGGGCCTTACCCTGTTTCCGTGGCAGGCCGGGGAGAAGGACCATTTTGTCCGGATCGTCCCCACCTCGGTAACCGGCAGGCGCTTCACCATCACGTCGCCGCTGACCTGGTGGAACCACGTGGGGCACGGCCCCCGGCACGAACCTGCATGACGGTGGAAGACGGGAGTGGGCCCAACGGCCCTGTCCGGAATCCCGTGCGTGCTGGTACCACTGACCTATGATCGGGTCGCCAACCGCCGCTGCCGCCAAGCCCCCTTTCGACGCCGTCATCTTCGACTTGGATGGGGTGGTAACCAACACGGCGCTGGTCCACCAGGCTGCGTGGAAAGATGCCTTCGACCGCATCCTCCAGGACCCGCGGATGCCCGCCGGCGCCAACCGTGCTCCGCTGACCAGGGCCGACTACCTCTCCTTCATCGACGGCATGCCGCGTGAGGACGGCGTGGTCCGGTTCCTCGCCGCGAGGGGGGTAGAGATCGGCAGGGGAGCCGAGACTGACGAGCCGGGAGCCTGGACCGGGTTTGGCCTGGGCGCCTGGAAGAACGAACTGTTCCACCAGCGGCTGCGCCGGGACGGGGTGCAAAGCTACCCGGGAACCCTGCAACTGCTGCAGCGGCTTGCCGGCGCTGCGGTCCCTACCGCCGTGGTCACCGCCAGCCGGAACGCCGGACTGGTCCTGGAAGCCGCCGGCATCAAGCACCTGTTCACGGTGGTCATGGACGGCACGACGGCGGCAGGGCTGGGTTTGCGGGGGAAACCGGCACCGGACGTCTTCCTCGCCGCCGCCGGCCGGCTGGGCGTCGCACCGGCTCACGCCGTGGTCATAGAGGACTCGGCGGCGGGAGTGGAAGCTGGGCGCCGGGGCGGGTTCGGCCTGGTGGTCGGAATCGACCGCAGCGGAAGCCGCCGCCAGTTGGAGGCCGCCGGCGCAAGTACTGTCCTGAACGACGTGGGTGAGCTGGACCTGGGACTGGTCATCGGCAACGCCTGGCATCTCGTGTATGAAGGCATCGACGCCGCCCACGAAGGCCACCGTGAAGCCCTGACCACGTTGGGCAACGGCTACATGGGCGTCCGGGGGGCGGCCCCTGAAGGAGGCCCCTTCAGCTACGCGGGCATGTACCTTGCCGGCGTGTACAACAGGGTCACCGTGAAAGCCGCCGACGAGACGCTGGTCGAGGAGCACATGGTCAATGCGCCGGACTGCCTCCCGCTGGACCTCCGGATCGCCGGGCTGCAGTGGTGGTCGGACGGCGGCCTGGCCGTGGTGCGTGAGCGCCGGGTCCTGGACCTCCGACGGGCCGTGCTGGAACGGCGCCTGCTGCTCGAAGGCGCGGACCGCCGTCGCATGGAGGTGGTCCAGGTCCGCTTTGTCTCCATGGCCGAACCCCACCTCCTGGCGCTCGAAACCACCATCACCGCCTTGGGGTGGAGCGGCGCCGTGGAAGTGCGCAGCGGCATCAACGCCGGCGTCCGCAACGCGAACCTGCCGGAGCGTGCCCAAGGCTCGGACATCCACCTGGCCGACCTGACGCCGTCGCGCCGCGCCGCCGTCAAACTGTCTCCGGACGCTCCATCCGTCGTCGAAGTCGAAACCACCCAAAGCCTCATCCGTATCGCTGCGGCATACCGTACGCGCGTGTCCGTGGCGGCGGAGCCGGTGGGTGAGGGCGGAGAAGGGGCGTTCCATTACAGGACGTTCCGGCTTTCCCTCACACCGGGCACCCCTGTCAGGCTGACCAAGACAGTGGCCGTGGTGACGTCCCGTGACCGGGCTATTTCCTCTCCGGAAACCGGCGCCCGCGCAGTGCTGGAACGCGCGGGCGATTCCTTTCCCCGGCTCTTGGCATCCCACGAGGAGGCATGGCGGAGGGAACTCCGCCCGTTCCTTGTGGAGATCGACGCCCCGGTCCAGGTACGCCTGGTCCTCAACCTGCACATCTTCCACCTGTTGCAGACCCTGACGCGCCACACGGCCGAGCTGGACGCCGGCGTCACCGCGCGTGGACTGCACGGAGAAGGCTACCGCGGGCATGTTTTCTGGGACGAATTGTTCGTTCTCCCGGTGCTCACGTCCAGGACCCCTGCGGTGGCCCGCTCGGTCATCGAGTACCGGTGGCGGCGGCTTCCCGCTGCCAGGCACGCCGCCGCCGCGGCCGGCCTGGCAGGGGCGAAATTCCCGTGGCAAAGCGGCAGCGACGGGACTGAGGAGACGCCGAAGTGGTTGTACAACGAGCGTTCCGGACGTTGGGTCAGGGACTATTCCCATCTTCAGGTGCACTCGGGCCTCGCGGTGGCCTTCAACGCCTGGCAGTATTTCCAGGCCACCGGTGACAAGATCTGGCTCCTGCAAAAAGGTGCGGAGCTGGTGATCGAAGTGGCCCGGTTCTTCCGGTCCCTGGCAACTTTCGACCAGCGGGATGGCAGATATCACCTGCGTGGTGTTGTGGGCCCGGATGAATACCACACGGGATATCCGGGCCAGGCCGACCCTGGCCTGGACGACAACGCCTACACCAACGTCATGGCGGCGTGGGTGTGCTTGCAGGCGGCGGATATCCTTCACTACCTGCACGGGAGCGAGCGTGCCGGGCTGATGGAATCACTGGGCGTTGACGCAACGGAGGCCGCCGGCTGGGAATCCGCGGGCGCCGCCATGTATGTCCCGTTCCACGGCGACGGCGTCATCAGCCAGTTCGAGGGATACGAGCAGCTCAGGGAACTGGACTGGGAGCACTACCGCGACACGTATGGCGACATTGAGCGGCTGGACCTGATCCTGGAGGCCGAGGGGGACGGAACCAACGGGTACAAGCTGGCCAAACAGGCGGACGTCCTGATGCTCCCGTATCTACTGGGCCACGAAGGCCTGCTGGGTATCCTCGAGCGGCTGGGCTACGGTTTCACGCAGGAGCAGCTGAACCGGACCATCGAGTACTACCTGTCCAGGACGGCCCATGGCTCCACGCTAAGCCGGGTGGCCCACGCCTCCGTCCTGGCCGGGGTGGACGCCGACCGTGCCTGGGACAGTTTCCGGGAAGCGCTCGACGCCGACCTCGACGACACGCAGCACGGCACCACCCGGGCGGGTATCCATTTAGGAGCCATGGGAGGAACCATCGACGTGGTGCAGCGCAGCTTTGCCGGCCTGCGCTTCAGCGGGGACAGTATCCTGTTCGCCCCCAACCTGCCAACACGGCTCCGTGCCGTGGCCTTCGAAGTCCTCTACCGGGGACACCGGCTGCGGGTCCACCTCAAGGACGGTCAGATGAGCATCGCATCGGCGCCCGGTGACGCCGGCCCCATCACAGTGCACGTTTATGGCACCGATGTGGTCCTGCCCCCAGGCCAAGCGCGGCAGTTCCCGCTGCCCGCCCGGACCACCGGGGTGGCGGCATCGTGAGGCGGCTGGGGATCCTTACCAGCGGCGGCGACTGCCCCGGCGTGAATGCGGTGATCCGTGGAGCGGTGCTGGGCGGCGACGTCGCCCATGGGTACGAATTCGTAGGTTTCCGCGACGGTTGGCGGGGTGTCCTGGAGGATGACGTCGTTCCCCTGCCCAGGACGGGTGTCCGCGGGATCGCGCGCCTCGGCGGGACTATCCTGGGGACATCGCGGACCAATCCGCTGGCCGCGGGCGGCATCGAGGCAGTACGTGCCGGCTTCCAGCGCAACGGGCTGGACGGCCTTATTGCCATCGGGGGAGAAGGCACCCTGGCGGCGGCCCGGGAGCTGTGCGGACAGGGGCTTAATGTCCTGGGCGTCCCAAAGACCATCGACAACGACCTGGGCGCCACGGATTACACTTTTGGTTTCGACACGGCCGTCCAGACTGCCACCGAGGCGATTGACCGGTTGCGGACCACGGGGGAATCACACCACCGGTGCATGATTGCCGAGGTCATGGGCAGGAACGCCGGCTGGATAGCGCTGCATTCGGGCATGGCTTCCGGTGCGCACGCGATCCTGATCCCGGAACATCCCGTCCCCATCGAGCAGATCTCCACCTGGGTACTTTCGGCACGGGACCGCGGCAGGGCTCCGCTGGTGGTAGTGGCTGAAGCCTTCGCGCCGGAGGGCCGGCAGGCACCCTACGCGCCGCGCGGCCTGGACACCTTCGGCCGGCCGCGCCTCGGCGGGATCGGGCTGCTGCTTGAGGAACAGTTGCAGGAACGGACTGGAATCGAAACCCGGGCCACCGTGCTGGGCCATATCCAGCGCGGCGGCGAGCCCACCGCCTTTGACCGGGTCCTTGCCACCCGGCTTGGCCTGGCTGCCGTCGAATCAGCCGCGGCCGGACGCTGGGGCACGATGGTGGCGCTCCGGGGCACGGACATCGTGAACGTGGGCCTGGACGAGGCCCTGGGCGAGCTTAAGAGGGTTCCCGAGGCCCGCTACCGGGAAGCCGCGGTGCTGTTTGGGTAAGCGGTGCTGTTTGGATAATCCGACCGGCCGGAAGGGGCCGGAATGGGCGGAACTCAATCAGGCTGCGCCGGGCGGATGCGCAGGACGGCCGACCCGGTGATCCTGTCGGCGGCCAGGTCTTCCAGCGCTTTATCGGCGGAGTCGAAGGGGTATGCGGTAGTTTTCAAGGTCAAAGACAGCTTGGCCGCCAGGGCCAGGAATTCACGGCCGTCCGCCCGGGTATTGGCGGTGACGCTGCGCAGCTGACGCTCGTAGAAAAGCTCCCTGCCATAATTCAGGGCTGGAATATCACTGAGGTGGATGCCCGCGACGGCAAGGGTTCCGCCGCGGTCGAGGGCCGCCAGCGCCACCGGGACAAGATCGCCCACCGGGGCAAAGAGGATGGCCGAATCCAACGGGACCGGCGGCCGCCCGTAGGCGTCGCCGGCATACTCTGCACCCAGTTCCAGTGCGAGTGACCGGGCCTCCTCCGACCGGGTCATGACGAACACGGAGGCGCCCTGCCTGATGGCCAGCTGCGCGGTGATATGGGCGGAGCTGCCAAAGCCATAGATGCCAAGACGGCCGCCAACCGGCAATGCGGCGCGTTTCAGGGCGCGGTACCCGATGATCCCGGAGCACAGCAACGGTGCGGCCTGCTCGTCGGAAAAGGCGGCCGGGACCGGGTAGGCGAAGTCCTCGGCGACCGCCAGCCGTTCAGCAAAGCCTCCGTCCGTGTCCCACCCGGTGAACACAGGCGATGAGCACAGATTTTCGTCGCCGCGGCGGCAGTAGTCGCACCGGCCGCACACGCCGCCAAGCCAGGCGACGCCCACCCTGTCGCCGGCGTGGAACCGTGTGCAGTCCGCGCCCGTTTCGATGACGACGCCGACCGCCTCGTGCCCGGGGACCACGTGGGGATGGTGGGGTGCCAGGTCTCCTTCAGCGAGATGGAGGTCGGTGCGGCACACACCGCAGACACTGACCTGCACCAGGAGCTCATGCGGCCGCGGCTTCGGCGTGGCCCTCTGCCCCTGGACCAGGGGATGCGTGGATATGGGGCCCGGTGCGCCCACCCACCATGCACGCACGGTGCGTCCGGTTCCGTGGCGGCTACTCGAAGCCTGCGCGGGTTGCGTCGTCCAACGGCGTCTGCCACAGCAGCGGTGCGGTCATGGTGAAGCGCCTGCCCGTGATGGACTCGGGCGTGATGCGGATGAAGTATTCCTTGCCCACTCCCTGCCAGGGGAACAACGCCCGCCGGATGTCGTCGAGGTCAGGTCCTGTTGGCGTCGTCTCTGCGGCTTTGCCTTTAATCACGACGCTCCATGCCAGGCCGAACTGGGAACTGACCGCGTCCGCCTCGAGGGCCACGACGGAGTCGGACTCGATGGCCTGCTGTTTGGTGCCGCCGCCCGTGCGGAAAACCAGCGTATGGCCGTCCACCTTGTAGTTGACCGGAAAGACGTCAGGATGGCCGTCGGCCATCACGGCCAGCCGTCCCACCCCGGTCTGTGCGAGAAGCGACCAGCACTCTTCCGCATCGAGGATTTCAGCTGCAGGTACGTTTGGGTTCTCTGTCATAGGGCACAGCGTAGGGAAGTCGCGCGCGCCCGGAAAGGGCACAAAGGCCCGGCCTTGGGCGGACGAATGTGCAGCGGCTAGAGCCAATCGGCGTTGAAGTCCACCGGCGGCCACCACCGGGTGGGCGGCGTGACCGCAAACCGGCGGCCGGTGAGTTCGGTGGGCGAGATGATGATCAGATGGTCCTTGATCCCGGCCTCCCACGGTTCACGGTCGGCGTCGACTGCCGGCAGGCTCATGCGCGTTTCATCGAACGGTTCCGGCCTGCCCTTTGCCACCACGCTCCACACCTCCGTGGCGTATGGATTGAGTCCGTCAACCTCCAGCGCTGCCACCGCCCCGCCCAGCAAGGCGCGAAGCTTGGTTCCGGGCGCCGTCCGAAAGAACAGAGTGTCGCCGGAGGCGGAGAAATTCACCGGAAAGATCTCTGGGATTTCGCCGTTGATGACCGCGAGGCGGCCGATATAGGAGGACCTCAGGTACTGCCAGCACGCATCTGCGTCCAAAATTTCGGTGGGAGAGCCCTCCGGGGAACCAGTCATGCTACCGATCCTAGAGCCTCGGCAGCACCAGCGCACCGGTGGGAAGGGAATGCCGGACGCTCGCAGTGTTGTTCACCGACGGCGTAGCAGCACCGGGACTGGAATCTGCGGCTGGGTCGTTGACAAGCGTAAGGATCCCGATGGAAACCTGGCACGGGCGGCAACGGCCGGGGGACTGCACCGGGCGAACCGGCACGAGGGCTGGAGGTGCCCCATGGAGCAGGCGCGGAAAATCATGCCGCCGGAGGACGACGACATCCTGGACTCGTACTCGCAGACGGTCATGCGGGTGGCGGCCACGGTTACGCCGCACGTGGCGGCGATCGAGATGACTGCCCGGCGCCGCAACGGGCGGGCTCGGGTGGGCGCAGGTTCGGCAGTGCTCTTTACCGAAGACGGCTACCTGCTCACGAATTCCCACGTGGTTGCCGGCACGCACCAGGGTTATGCGGTTTTCGGCGACGGCAGCAGGATGGAACTGGAACTCGTGGGCACGGACCCGTTGTCTGACCTCGCGGTGGTCCATGGTTCCCGGCCCAAGGTGCCGCCGGCCCGGTTCGGTGCCGCCGAAACCCTCAGGGTGGGCCAGTTGGTGGTGGCGGTTGGGAACCCGCTGGGACTGGCTGGATCCGTAACAGCCGGTGTGGTCAGCGGCCTGGGCCGGGCCATTCCGGTGTGGTCCGGGGGCAACAGGCGGGTCATCGAAGACGTCATCCAAACGGATGCGGCCTTGAATCCCGGCAATTCAGGCGGCGCGCTGGCAGACACGCACTCGAGGATCGTTGGGATCAACACGGCAGTGGCGGGAGCAGGGCTTGGGCTCGCCATTCCCATCAACGCCACCACGCGTCGGATCATTGCCGCTTTGCTTGCGGACGGGAGGGTGCGCCGGGCCTACCTGGGCTTGGTGAGTACGCCCATCCAGCTCACTCCCAGCGCTGTCATCCGCACCGGGCGGCGCGAAGGGCTGCGCGTTGTGGAGGTGCTGCCTGAATCTCCGGCGGACAAGGCAGGGCTGGCGGCCGGGGACATCCTCCTGACGGCGGGAGGCCGTCCTGTCAGCAACGCCGAGAGCCTGCAGCGGCTCCTGTTCGCGGACGCCATTGGCCAACCGCTCGATGTCGCCGTGCTGCGGGACGGCACCGAAGTGCACCTCACCGCCGTTCCGGAGGAAATGACGGGCAACGGAACACCGTAGGCACCGGGGCCGGTGCGTCCGGAAGCGCTAGGCTCCGGCTGCCGGCGCTTCCACGTCCGCGATGCCTGTGAAACGCGTCCCGACGCCGTCGTACTCGCCACGGACGCAACCGGGCTGTACCGGCGGGATCTCTTCCGGGGCGTGGTGCCCGCACACCACGTAGGTAAAGTCAGGCCACCACTTCTTGGGCCGGGCCGCTTCCTCATACCCGCACACGGCGCATTCGAGATGGACCCACACGGGCCGCTTGCCTGTCCGGTTGGCCCGTGACTGCACCAGCCACGGGGGAGGATTGTCCAGGATGCCGCGGAGCTCGGCTTCCGGCATCCACTTCGGCAGGCCATGGCGCTGCGCCATTTCAAGGGGTACGTCCAGGGCTATTGCGGCGTCACGTCTGCTGATCATCACCATCCACCATACGGGAACCCGCCAAATCGCGTCCTGCCTCGGAGTCCCTCAGCCGGCGGTCCCGGCAACGCCGCTGGTCAGGGCAGATCCAGGCTGCAGCCGGGGTGCGGGGCGTCGCTGGAGACCCACAACGCCGAGGCGATCTCGTCGGCGAGGTCGTACTCACGGTCACCGCCGATCCGCACCACGAGTGCGCCGCCGAAGGGCCGCCGCCCCAGCACTTCCACGCGGGCGTCAAGCTCGATGTCCTGCGAGGCAAGGTAGCGGAGCAGCTCAGGGTTGTCGTCGCTGATCCGGGTGATCCTGCCGCTATGGCCCTCGTCCAATTCGGCGAGGAGGTGGGCGCGCGGCATCAGCACCTGGCCGTCCGCCGTGGGAATGGGATCGCCGTGCGGATCCCGGCTGGGGTCCCCGAGCTTGGCGGCGACGCGCTCGATGAACGTGTCCGACACTGCATGCTCCAGCTGCTCGGCTTCATCGTGGACTTCATCCCAGCTGTAGCCCAGGCGTTCCACGAGATAGGTTTCGATCAGCCGGTGGCGCCGCACCATGGCCAGCGCAAGCCGCAGTCCCGCGTCGGTCAGGGTCACGGCGCTGTACGGTTTGTGGTCCACCAGGCCCTGGTCCTTGAGCTTGCGGACCATCTCCGACACTGACGAGTTCGCCACCCCGAGCCGCTGGGCCAGTTGGGAGGACGTGATGGGCTTGTCCTGCCATTCAGTGAATGAATAGATGACCTTGACGTAGTCCTCGATGGAGGAGGATGGCGCGCTGGTCTTCACAGGCTCAAGCCTACCGGGTTCCCTGCCGTGGCCGGGTCCGCGTGGCCTGCGGCGGCGCCGGGAAAACCCATCCCGCTACGCCTTCACGGCGCGCCACGCCAAGGTGAGGTAGGGAAGATCGAGTTCCTGGTCGGGCGCGTAGGCCAGGTGGTCGTGGAGGTACCAGTCCAGGTTCGCCAGGACCTTGGCCCTGGTTGCCTCGCCGGCGCGCAGGTAATAGCTCCTGGACTTGGTGAGTTCCATCAGGTCGGTGGTGGTTACGCTGTCCTGCCAGTGGATGACGTGCCCTTCGAGCCCGGTGAATTCGGGCCCCACCACAGGCTTGTGGCCCGGGCGGTACACATCGCCGGCATGCATGATCCTGGAAAGCCTGTGCACCCAGGGTACCGAGGTATCCAGCTGGTTCCAGATGAGTCCGAGCGTTCCGTGCGGGCGCAGGACACGGGCAAGTTCGGTGCTCGCCGGCAGCGCGTCGCACCAGTGCCAGGCCTGCGCCACGGTGACGACGTCGAAGGAGGCTTCGGCCAGCCCGGTCGCCTCCGCGGTTCCCGCCAAGGCCGTGGCAGCAGGGCAGTGCGCCGCGAGTTGGGCGAGCATGTCCGTGGAAGGATCGACGGCGGTTACCTCCAGGCCAAGCTCCAGCAGCAGGGCCGTGAACTTTCCGGTACCGGCCCCGACGTCGAGTGCGTCACGGGCCTGCGCCGGCACCAGCCACCGGGCTGATTCGACGGGGTACCCCGGCCTGACGCGCTGGTAATGCCGTCCGCCGTCCCGGAAACTGCCGCCAAGTTCCCGCCGGCGCACGTGATCAAGCTTGGGGCCACCCCGAACCACGCGTGGACTCCTTCAATTCCGACTGTTGATGCCCCTCGAATTTACCGCACGGCCATGGAAATGTGCCGGCGGACCAGGAGCGGGAGCGGGAAGCGCCCCCTAGTCGTCGATACAGGGGGCCGCGCCGGCCGTGCCCGGGGTGTTGGGTGCCCAGTGCGGGTAGGTGCGGGAATCGTTGGCCGGCACCCAGCGGCCTGCGTCAACCACGTAGTCCCAGCCCAACCCGCTGCTGCGCAGTGTGCGGATGCCGGCAAGGAGGCGTTCGGCATCCTCCAGCCGGGATCCGACGCCGAAGCTCGCCCGGAGTGATCCGTTGGGCAGGCCCAGGCGCTTCAGCAGCGGGTGGGCGCAGAAGCGTCCGTCACGCAGGCCCACGCCGTGCTCCGCCGAGAGGTAGGCGGCCACCAGCCCGGCGTCGTAGCCTGCAACCGAGAAGTTGACCACGCCGATGGTGTCCGTTTCCGGATTGGTGTCCTTGAAGATCTGGTGGACGGTGACGCCGTCGATGCCCTGGAGGCCCTCCACCAGGAAGGAACGGATGGCGGATTCGTGGGCGTGCCACCGGGCCTGGTCCAGTTCGGCGATCACCTGGGTGGCGCGGGCCAGGGTGGCTGCGCCGAGCACGTTGGGTGAGCCGCCCTCGTGGCGGGCCGGTCCGGTGGCCCAGCTGACGCCGTCGAGCCTTGCTTCCTTGACGGCACCGCCCCCGGCCAGGTGGGGAACGCCGGCGTCCAGCCAGTCCGCACGTCCCACCAGGACGCCTGCGCCGAACGGAGCGTAGAGCTTGTGTCCGGAGAAGGCGAGATAGTCGACGTCGTCAGCGCTGATGTCCACCCGGCGGTGCGGCGCAAGCTGGGCGGCGTCCACCACGATCCGTGCGCCGTACTGGTGCGCCAGTGTAGCCAAGGCCCGGATGGGGAGGATCTCGCCGGTGACGTTGGAGGCGCCGGTGACGGCCAGCAGGCTGACCCCGCCCTGCTCCAGTTCAGCGCGGACTGCCTCCAGTGTGCCGCTGATGGTGTCCGCGGCGACGATGCTGCGGTGCGGGACACCCTGCCAGGGCAGGAGGTTGGCGTGGTGTTCGATGTCCAGGTAGAGCACGTCCCCGGCGGGGCGGCCGCCCGCCAGCGGCAGGCAGCCGGCCAGCAGGTTCAGGGAGTCGGTGGTGTTACGGGTGAAGATGACCGAATCATCGGGGCGGCCTCCGACGAAGTCCCGGACAATGTTGCGCGCGTTTTCGTACACGGAGGTGCTGATCTGGGATGCGTACCCGGCGCCCCGGTGGACACTGGCGTAATACGGGAGGATCTCGTTCAGGTACGCGGACACCACTGACAGTGCCGGGGCAGAAGCGCCGTAGTCGAGGTTTGCGTAGCGGACGTGGCCGCCGGAGATCAGCGGCGCCTGGATCTCGGCGCCGGTGACTGCAGCGAGGGGCCGGCCGGCAATGGCCTGGCGCGGATCCGGCGCGGCGGTGTTGGCGGTGGCGGACTGGGGGGAGACGGTGGCAGTTGTCACAGAGACCTCACTTGGATACAGGACTCCGGCATAGTGGAATCC
Organism: Pseudarthrobacter sp. efr-133-R2A-89; assembly: GCF_030209315.1. NCBI lineage: Bacteria > Bacillati > Actinomycetota > Actinomycetes > Micrococcales > Micrococcaceae > Pseudarthrobacter > Pseudarthrobacter sp. efr-133-R2A-89. The sequence goes on from NZ_JARVSE010000005.1 coordinate 46,962, forward strand.
GCGCTTGCCGTATCCGCTCCGGACCGGCCTGGTCGTCACCCGGGGCACCCCACCGCGAATGGAGGGTTGCCGGCCAGCAAACCGGGGTTTTGCGCTGGCACTCGTGACCTGGATAAAAGCGTAGAACATGGAATGGGCAGGACTGAAGCCGCGGCAATTGTTAAGGCTTTTGTTACGTCCTGCCGAAGAAACGGCCGCGGACGCCCCCCAAAGGAGGCGTCCGGCGTCGTATTCTTCGATTTTTCTGCGGTCAGGGAGCCTGTTGCAGCAGGTCGTCGAGGTCCGGGTTCAGCCGGTGGAGCACCTCTGAATGCAAGATCGAGTTCGTTGCCAGGGCATTGCCGCCGAACGGTCCGTCTTCGCCTTCGAGGGACGTGAAGCGGCCGCCTGCCTCCACCACGATCGGCACGAGGGCAGCCATGTCGTACAAGTTCAGCTCGGGTTCGCAGGCGATGTCCACCGAGCCCTCGGCCACCATGCAGTAGGACCAGAAGTCCCCGTACGCCCGGGTCCGCCACACGTCCTCCGTCAGGCCCAGGAAGTCGTCAAGGTTTCCGCGTTCCTTCCAGCCGCCCAGGCTGGAGTAGGAGAGGGAGGCGTCGGCCAGGTTGGAGACGTTGGAGACCCGGAGCCGCGTAGCGGCGGCCAGGGACCTGCCCATGTACGCCCCCATGCCTTTGGCAGCCCACCAGCGCTTGCCCAATGCCGGTGCGCTGACGACGCCGACCACCGGCTCGCCCTCGTCCACGAGGGCGATCAGCGTGGCCCAGACCGGGACGCCGCGGACGAAGTTCTTGGTCCCGTCGATGGGATCGATGATCCAGCGCCGTGAGCCGTGGCCGGTGCTGCCGAATTCCTCACCCAGGACGGCATCGCGGGGCCGGGAGCGGGAGAGCTGGCCACGGATGGCCTCCTCGGCCGCCTTGTCGGCGTCGGTGACCGGCGTCAGGTCCGGCTTGGTCTCGACGTGGAGGTCCAGGGCCTTGAACCGGCTCATCGTCTGGTCGTCCACGGAGTCGGCCAGGACGTGGGCCAGGCGCAGGTCATCGTTGTAACTCGAAGCGGGTTGGATCATGGTTCCAAACTACCGTCTGCGGGCGTTTCTGCCGGGAGAACGCGTCAGTTGACGCTGCCAAGCTCCTTCGTTTCCTGTGCTTCCATCCTAGGATCGGCGCCGAGCAGCCGCCGCAGGGACGCCAGGCGGGCGGCGCCGGTGGGGCCGGCGTGTCCGCCGTCCACCCACTCGTCCAGCCCGCAGTTGACCGCCGTTGCCGTGTGCTTGCAGCCGCGTTCGCAGTTTTCGATGCCGGGGGAGAGATCCGGGAACGAGCGCAGGATCCTGTCCGGATCCACATGCGCCAAGCCAAAGGACCGGATCCCCGGGGTGTCGATGATCCAGCTGCCGGGCGGCGCGTCCGCCAGCCGAAGTGCCAGCGCGGACGACGACGTGTGCCGGCCGCGCCCGGTGACGGCGTTGACGCCGCCGGTGGCGCGCTCGGCACCCGTCAGTGCGTTCACCATGGTGGATTTGCCCACCCCGGAATGCCCCAGCATCACGGTGACGGTACCGTCGAGGTGCGCGCGGAGGGCGGCCACCGCGGCGCTGTCCAGCCGGGCCGAGAGGCCGTCGTCGGACCGCGCGTCGATCCCGGAGGCCTGTGCGTCGGCGGTCTTGCTGATGATGACCGGGAAGTCCAGGTGCGTGTAATTGGAGAGGAGCTCGGCGGGGTCCTTGACGTCGGCCTTGGTTACCAGCAGGATCGGCGCGATCCCGGCGTCGTAAGCCGCCACCAGGGCGCGGTCGATGAAGCCGGTGCGGGGCTCGGGGTTGGCAGCCGCCACAACGATGACCAGTTGGTCCGCGTTGGCCACCACAGCACGCTCCACGGGGTCGGTATCGTCGGCGCTGCGGCGAAGGAGCGTGCGGCGGTCCTGGATTTTCACCAACCGGGCCAGCGTGTCCGGGGCTCCCGAGACGTCCCCCACCAGTGAGACGAAGTCGCCGGCCACCACGGGATTGCGGCGAAGCTCGCGGGCCCGCGCAGCGATGACCACGCGCTCGTTGTCCGAGTCCTCACCCACCACCGCGGTGTACCGGCCACGGTCCACCGTGATGATCCGGCCGGTCACAGCGTCATCGTGGCTGGGGCGGTCTTTGGTGCGGGGCCTGGAGCCTTTCTTGCTCGGGCGGATCCTGACGTCAGATTCGTCCCAGGAATCAGTGCTCCGCGCCACTGCCGCGCCCTTCCGGTCCGGCAGCGGACGTGCCCTCCTGGGCCAGCATGCCCGCCCACAGCTGTGGGAAGTCGGGCATGGTCTTGGCTGTGGTGGCAATATCCTCCACCTGGACGCCCGGTACTGCCAGTCCCAGGATTGCCCCGGCCGTGGCCATCCGGTGGTCCGCGTAGCTGTGCACGACGCCGGCGTGCAGCCGTGCGGGGCGGATGAGCAGCCCGTCCGGGGTTTCCTCGGCGTCCCCGCCGAGCCGGTTGATCTCGGCCACCAGGGCGGCCAGCCTGTCGGTTTCGTGTCCTCGCAGGTGCGCAATCCCGGTGAGCCGGGAGGGCTCCGAGGCCAGGGCACACAACGCAGCGACGGTGGGGGCGAGTTCGCTGGTGTCCGCGAAGTCGCCACCCTTGATCTCCGGACCGCCGGTGACGGTCAGGACGCCGCCGGCCAACGTGACCGTGGCGCCCATGCTGGTGAGGATGTTGCGCCACAGGTCGCCCACCTGCTGGGTTTCCGCCGGCCAGTTGGGGATCCGGACCGTTCCCCGGGAGGCGAGGGCCGCCGCCAGGAACGGGCCCGCGTTGGAAAGGTCCTGTTCGATCCGCTGGTCGAAGGCACGGATGGGTCCGGGCGCCACCACCCAGTGGTTGGGCACGGAATCGTCCACGGACACGCCTGCGCCGCGCAGGACCGCGATCGTCATGTTGATGTGGTCCAGGCTTGGTACCGGTTTGCCCACGTGCTCAAGATGCAGGCCGTCGTCGAACCGGGCCCCCACGAGCAGGAGGGCGGAGACGAACTGGGACGAAGCGCTGGCATCAATCACCAAGTGGCCGCCGCGGACGGAGCCTTTGCCCGCCACGGCGAACGGGAGGGACGACGGGGCGCTGCCGTCTTCGGCTGAGACACCCACACCCAGGGCCTTGAGGGCTTCGATAATGGTCCCCATGGGACGCTTGCGTGCGTGCGGGTCGCCGTCGAACACGCTGGCCCCGTTGCGCAGCGCCGCGAGCGGCGGAACGAACCGCATCACCGTACCGGCCAGCCCGCAGTCGATCCTGGCCTCTGTCGCCGGCGCGGATGCGGGCAACGGAACCACTTCGAGGTCAGGGCCGAAGGTTCCGTCGCCCGGGACCTCCGTGATCGTGGCGCCAAGCTGCCGCAGCGCATCAATCATCAGCGCGGAATCCCTGGAATGCAGGGGCGCCCGCAACTTGGACGGCCCATCCGCCAATGCCGCCAGAACGAGGTACCTGTTGGTCAGGGACTTCGAGCCGGGCACCGTGACGGTGGCATTGACGGGCCGGGAAGCGAAAGGCGCGTCCCAGTGCTGGACAGGTGTTCCGGAAGCGTCCCGGGCGGCAGTTGCTGCGGTCATTCGTGCTTAGGCTCCCGTGGCGTGGTCGACGGCGCGGCGGACAGCCTTGTCCGCCTTGTGCAGCTTCTTGTTCGTGGTCTCGCGCGCATCGGCGGCCAGGTGCGAGGCGTTCCGGCGGGCACCTGCGGCAAGGTGCTCGGCGCGCCAGGCCAGTCCCGGCTTTCCTGCGGTGTCCACCGAGGCGAGCAGCGCACCGCCGCTGAGGGACAGGTTCTTGAGGAGCTGGTTGCGGCGGGTCTCGCGACCTTCCTTGCTGCTGATGTCCGCGCTGCGCCACTCAACGAACGTGTTGAGCAGGGACACCACCGTCAGCAGCGATGCGGAGAGCCTGGAGAACTTTCCAAGGCCGAACAGGACGCCGGCGCCCACCTGGGTACCGCCGATAACACGCGCGAGCGTCTTCTCGCTCGCCTGGAAGGGAAGCGAGGCCGCGGCCTTGCGCAGCAGTGGTGAGAGCTGCTGCGCGGTGTCGTCGGAGTTCTTGAGCTTATCCAGTCCGGCAATGACAAAACTGGAGGCGAGCATGGGCCGTGCGAGCGTGCGGACAAAGGACATGGATTTCCTCCTGGATGGACGAACCGCTGAACGCGGCGGAGTCGGTCCTAGTCTTGCACTTTTGGGGAATATTTGCCTGCGGGAAGGGGTTATGGCTGACGGGTCACCGACATGCGGCCCGACGATTATTCACCCGATACAGAGCGGAGTTGGCCCTTGGGGAAGGTGTTGGACGGAACGAGGCCTGCGGGTCCGGTGGCAGTGGAAGCACTGGCTGCCGATCCCTTGGAGTACGGCACGCCCCGGGCAGGGCGCCTGACAGTAGACTTGAAGGCAATGAGCACCCTGGATCCGGCCGTCGCGGCCATGTATGAGGCTTCACCTGGCGCAGCGAACGGCTCGGCACCGGCCCCGCCGGCATCTGCCGCAACGGCGGAGGAGGTTGGTCCGGCCGCAGGGCCGGAAACCGAGGACGCCGCCCTGGACGTTGCCGCGGAGACCGTCGAGGACCGCCGCCTGCGCTTCGAACGGGACGCCATGCAGTACGTCGACCAGCTGTACTCGGCTGCGATGCGCATGGCACGGAACCCCTCAGATGCCGAGGACTTGGTCCAGGAGGCCTACACCAAGGCATTTTCGGCGTTCCACCAGTACAAGCCGGGCACGAACCTCAAAGCGTGGCTGTACCGGATCCTGACCAACACCTACATCAACCTCTACCGCAAGAGGCAGCGCGAGCCGCTTCAGTCCAATTCGGACACGATCGAGGACTGGCAGCTTGCCCGGGCGGAGTCCCATACGTCGAGCGGACTGCGGTCGGCCGAGGCCGAGGCGTTGGACCACCTCCCGGATTCGGACGTCAAACGGGCGCTCCAGGACATTCCGGAGGAATTCCGGTTGGCGGTGTACTTCGCCGACGTCGAGGGCTACGCCTACAAGGAAATCTCAGACATCATGAACACGCCCATCGGCACCGTGATGTCCCGGCTCCACCGCGGCCGGAGAATGTTGCGGGACATGCTCGCGGAATATGCCGCCGAGCGCGGATTCAAAACGGCCGCAGATGCATCGGATGCGGCAGGAAGCAAACCACAGGAGAACAGGAAATGAGCGACTGCCAGGGATTGGGCGATTGCGACGACACCCGGATGCAACGCATCTATGAGTACCTTGACGGGGCGCTGACCCGCGAGGACCTTACTGAAATCAAGAACCACCTTGACGACTGCCCCGAGTGCACGCAGCAGTATGACCTTGAGTGCGTGATCCGCAACATGGTCAAGCGCTCCTGCACGGAGTCCGCTCCGGACAATCTGAAGAACGCCATCCTGGACCGGATCCACGCCATCCGTCCGGTGGAGGCGTAGGAACGCCCACACGCCGGCGAACAATGGCCGCAGACAGCAAAGGACCCCGAAAGCCGAATGGCTTCGGGGTCCTTTGCTTGAACCGTAGTCCCTGGCATTTGCCTAGGTGTTGGGGCGCTTCCCGTGGTTCGCGCCGCCACGCTTACGGTCACGACGCTTGCGTGCACGCTTGCTCATAGCTGGCCTCCTTACTGTTGGTACTCAAAAGAGCTGCCCTCCAGTCTCCCACATGATCTGGCGACCCGCGAACCGGAGCAGGCGGGTGACCTGCGGCGGTCTGGCAGGTTGACGGCGTCCTACCCGTGGAGCGCAGCGCCGATGGCTGCGCGGGCTTCTTCCAGGACAAGCCGGACATGATCCAGTGCCACCGCGTTGAGGGGCGCCGGCGGTTCTTGGCTTTGCAGGTCGGCGCGGATGCCATCGCGGAATTGTTGCACCATCCGGTCTATGGCGAGCTGCTGCACGGAAGCGGTGATTCCGCGTTCCACTGCTGCCAGGTCCACCTGGCGGTGGTTCAGCTCGGCAAGGCCTTCTGCCGTGATGCGGTACGTCGTGCGTCGTCCGGACGGCTCAGTGGCCACCAGGCCGTCCGCTTCAAGCTTGCCCAAGCGTGGATAGATTGTTCCCGCGCTGGGGGAGTAGGCTCCGCCAAACCGGTCCTTGAGCGCCTTGATGAGCTCGTACCCGTGCTTGGGGCCGCCTTCGAGCAGGGCAAGCAGGTACAAGCGCAACGCACCGTGTGCGAAGACGGCAGGCATCAGCCGTGCGCTTCCCCGCTGCCGGGTTCCGTGGCGTGGACAATGGATGTCCTGCCGGACACCGAGTTGGTCCTGACCAGCATGAGCTGTTCATCCGGGCCGGCAATCGTTTCCACTCTTCCGTTGGCCAGGAAGCACTGCTGGCCGTCGAGGACCACCGCCCCGCCGGCCGACTTGGCCACGATGTCGACGCCGACATCGTGCGGAAGCTGAATGGTCAGGTCTCCGGAGACGGAGTTGGAACCGAAATCATGGGTGAAGCCAAGCAGTTCGAAAGTGAGGTGGCCGCTTACTGTGTTCGTGCGTACGTTGGTGAAGTGTCCGGACGCAGTGACTGCCCCGGAGACACTCTTGACCGTGAGGACGCCGCGGTGGTTCCTGACGGCGGCGGTGCCGCTCACGGTGTTGACCTGCAGCTCACCGGAGGTGCCGTCGGCGACGACGGAGCCCGACACGGTGTTGAGCCGAACGTGGGTGGCGACGCCGGAGACCAGTCCCTCGCCGCTGACGGTACCGGCCTCCACCTCGACGCCGGGTGGAACGGAAATGCTGATGACGGCCGAGTTGTCGCTGGTGTGGTTGACGGATTCCATCAAATTCTTGAACCATCCCTGCGGACCATTCAGTTGATGCCGGACTTCCACCCTGCCGCCGCTTGCTGACACCGCCACGGGGTCGCCGTGGACTTCCGAGATCTCCACCCGTACCGCCGGCCCGGCATGGGCCGCCACGGTGAACTTGCCGCGCACCATGCCCAGCTTCAGGGCGGTGGCGCCCTCGATCTCGATGGTTTGCGGGCCTTGCACAGTCCAGTTTCCGTCAGCCATGGTCCCCTCCAGAGGCGATATATCGCGTTGGGCTTCAACCTAGCCGCGCGGGCTTGCGCCGGTCAAGGCGTCCAGTCGTGGCTTACTGTGGCGCGTCCATCCCGAGCCACTGGAACCAGCCGCGGTGGAGCACCAGCCAGGCCATGAGGCCATAGCCGGCCTGGCCCGGCGTCCCCCCGTTGGCGGCGAGATCCTGGCGCCACTGTTCGTGGTTCAGCAGGGGCGAGAACGTATCGACGTACAGATGCTTGCGCCGGGTGGTGACGTCCGCGAAGGCGGTGTTCAGTTCGTCCAGCCTCCGGTTTTGGGTCGGATCGAGCGTGGGGGGCGGTCCGACGACGAACACCTCGATACGGTTCTGCGACGCCGAGTCCAGGATGTTGGCCAGGTTCAGCCTGCTCCGCGCGGTTGAAAGTCCGAATTCGATGTCACGCCCGGACAGGCCGATGACCAGCCTGTTCTCGGCCTGGTCGCTGAAGCGCCGGCCGGCTTCTTCCAGCCACCGGGCCGCAAGCCCTTCGGTACCTTCCTGCGGACAGGGGAGGGCGTAGCTTTCCAGCAGCATGCCGTCCTGGGGAGTGCGGGCCAGGACGCGGCCAAGCCAGCCCAGCGCCCGGGGATCGCCCAGTCCAGCCAGCAGTTCGTCTCCTACAGCTGCGATCCGCAGCTTCCTGTCTTCCACGCGTTCCTCTTCACTTCCGAACCGGCCGCAGCCTCCGTTGCCGCCGCGGCTGCGGAGGTACGGGGCGGCGCTGTCCAACCATTAAACAGAACTGCCCGGCCGGAGTCTGGTATTTCGACGTCCGGCCGGGCAGCCTTACGGTTTACTTCTTTGCAAATGCCTGCTTGAGCAGCAGGTCCTGTTCAGCGGCGTGCCGCTTCATGGAACCTGCAGCCGTTGAGGCGGACGCCGGGCGGGACACCAGGCGGACGCGGCGGTCCAGTGCCTCCGGCAGGTTCAGGCCGATAAACGGCCACGGACCCTGGTTGGCGGGCTCGTCCTGCGCCCACACGACCTCGGCGTTCGGGTACTTGGCAAGCTCTGCGGCGATCTCCGCGTGCGGCAGCGGGTAGAGCTGCTCGACGCGCACGATCGCGGTGGTCTTGTCTCCGGTCTTCTGGCGGGTGGACAGGAGATCGTAGTACAGGCGGCCGGAGACCAGGATGACGCGCTCGACGGCGGTGGCCGGCAGTTGCTCATGCTCGCCGATGACCGGGCGGAAGGCGCCCGTGGTGAAGTCCTCCACGGACGAAGCGGCAGCCTTCAGGCGCAGCAGCTGCTTGGGCGTGAAGATGATCAGCGGCTTGCGCGGGCGGCTGTACGCCTGGCGGCGCAGCAGGTGGAAGTGCGAGGCCGCCGTGGTGGGGTTGGCCACGATCATGTTGTCCTCGGCGCACAGCTGCAGGAAGCGCTCGATCCTTGCCGAGGAGTGGTCCGGGCCCTGGCCTTCGTAGCCGTGCGGGAGCATCAGGACCAGCGAGGAGCGCTGGCCCCACTTCTGCTCGGCGGAGGAGATGAACTCGTCGATGATGGTCTGAGCACCGTTGACGAAGTCACCGAACTGGGCTTCCCAGAGGACCAGCGCGTCAGGGCGCTCCACGGAGTAGCCGTATTCGAAGCCCATGGCAGCGTATTCGGACAGCAGGGAGTCGTAGATCCACAGCTTGGCCTGGTCATCGGAGAGGTTGCCCAGGGGCAGCCATTCCTTGCCGTTGGCGCGGTCGTGGAAGACGGCGTGGCGCTGGACGAACGTGCCGCGGCGCGAGTCCTGGCCGGCGAGGCGGACGGGCACACCTTCCATGATGAGGGAGCCGAACGCTGCGATCTCGCCGAAGCCCCAGTCGATGCCGCCTTCGCGGGACATCTGCTCGCGCTTCTCGAGCAGTTGCTTGAGCTTGGCGTGGACGGTGAAGCCCTCGGGAACTTCGACGTGGGCCTTGCCGATCCGGGCCAGGGTTTCGGCGCTGATGGCGGTGGCGACCGGTGCGCTGACGTTGGAATCGGACTGCTGTGCCATGGGGCGCTCGATATCGGACACGGCGGCGGAGTCGGCCGTCACGATCGGGATCGGCGAGGTCTGCGCGGCGTGGGTCTCGGCGAAGACCCGCTCCAGCCGTTCCTGGTAGTCGCGAAGCAACTGCTCGGCTTCTTCCTCGGTGATGTCACCGCGGCCGATCAGCGATTCGGTGTACAGCTTGCGGACGGAGCGCTTGGCTTCGATCAGGTTGTACATCAGCGGCTGGGTCATCGAGGGGTCATCGCCCTCGTTGTGGCCGCGGCGGCGGTAGCACACCATGTCGATGACAACGTCCTTGTGGAAGCGCTGCCGGAACTCGTAGGCGAGCTGGCCGATGCGGACCACTGCCTCCGGGTCATCGCCGTTCACGTGGAAGACCGGCGCCTGGATCATCTTGGCAACGTCGGTGGAGTACGTGGACGAACGCGAGGACGACGGAGCGGTGGTGAAGCCCACCTGGTTGTTGACCACCACGTGGATGGTGCCGCCGGTGCGGTAGCCGCGCAGCTGGGACAGGTTGAGCGTCTCGGCCACCACGCCCTGGCCTGCGAAGGCGGCGTCGCCGTGGACCATGATGGGCAGCACAGGGAAGGATTCGCCTTGGTCCAGGCGATCCTGCTTGGCGCGGACAATGCCTTCGAGGACGGAATCGACGGCTTCAAGGTGCGACGGGTTGGCGGCGAGGTAGACCTTGGTCTCCTTGCCGTTGTCCGACGTGAAGGTACCCTCGGTGCCGAGGTGGTACTTGACGTCGCCCGAGCCCTGGACGGAACGCGGATCCTGGGTGCCTTCAAATTCGCGGAACACCTGGGCGTAGGTCTTGCCGGCGATATTCGTGAGCACGTTGAGGCGGCCGCGGTGGGCCATTCCGATGGCAACTTCGTCCAGGCCGTCGTCGGCAGCGTCGGACATGATGGCGTCCAGCAGTGGGATCAGCGATTCGCCGCCCTCGAGCGAGAAGCGCTTCTGGCCCACGAACTTGGTCTGCAGGAACGTTTCGAAGGCCTCCGCGGCGTTCAGCTTGGAAACGATACGGATTTGTTCTTCGCGGCTGGGCTTCGAGTAGGGGTGTTCGAGCTGGTCCTGGAACCACTTGCGCTCGGCCGGCTCCTGGATGTGCATGTACTCGATGCCGGTGGTGCGGCAGTAGGCATCGCGCAGGACGCCCAGGATGTCGCGAAACTTCAGCATCGGCTTGCCGCCGAAGCCGCCGGTGGGCCACTCGCGGTCCAGGTCCCACAGGGTCAGGCCGTAGGTGAGGACGTCGAGGTCGGGGTGCTTGCGCTGGACGTATTCGAGCGGATCCGTGTCCGCCATGAGGTGTCCGCGGACGCGGTATGAGTGGATCAGCTGCTGGATCCGGGCCACCTTGTTGATCTCGTCGGCGGGGTCCACCTGGAGGTCGGGGCTCCATCGGACGGGCTCGTACGGGATGCGCAGCGCTTCGAAGATCTCGTCGTAGAAGTTCTGGGCCCCGAGCAGGAGCTGGTGGACCAGCTTGAGGAACTCGCCGCTGCCTGCGCCCTGGATCACGCGGTGATCGTAGGTGGAGGTCAGGGTGAGGACCTTGCTGATGGCGTTCTGCGCAATGATCTTTTCGCTGGCACCCTGGAACTCGGCCGGGTAGTCGAGGGCACCGACGCCGATGATGGCTGCCTGGCCCTTGGAAAGGCGGGGCACCGAGTGGACGGTGCCGATGCCGCCGGGGTTGGTCAGGGAGACCGTGGTGCCCTGGTGGTCCTCGGCGGTCAGCTTGCCGTTGCGGGCGCGCTTGATGAGGTCCTCGTAGGTGTGCCAGAACTCGGCGAAGTTGAGGGTTTCGGCCTTCTTGATGTTCGGGACCATCAGCAGGCGGGTGCCGTCGGGCTTGGGCATGTCGATGGCGATGCCGAAGTTGACGTGCGCGGGCTGGACGGCGACGGGCTTGCCGTCCACTTCGTCGTAGTACACGTTCATGGACGGGAACTGGGAGAGCGCGCGGATGACGGCGTAGCCGATCAGGTGCGTGAAGGAAACCTTGCCGCCACGGGCACGGGCAAGGTTGGAGTTGATGACCACGCGGTTGTCGATCAGCAGCTTGGCGGGGATGGCGCGCACGCTGGTTGCGGTGGGCACCTCGAGGCTGGTCACCATGTTGGTGGCGATGGCCTTGGCGGGGCCGCGCAGGATCGAGACGACGTCCTCTTCGGGAGCCGTGGGGGCCTTGACGTTCTTGGGCAACTGGGCCGGGATGGGCTGGGCGCCGGTGCCTGCGCCGGTCTTCGTGCCGCCGTCGCGGGCCTCGGTGGCAGGGGCCTTTTTGACCGGGGCCGGGGCCGGGGCGGCGGGTGCTGCGGCAGCGGGTGCTGCAGGGGGAGCGGCGGGGGCTGCTGCCGGCGACGGTGCCGGCGCGGCGGGAGCCGCCTTCACGACCGGGAGTTCCCGGGTGGCGGGGTGGGCTGCGTGTGCGGAATTTCCATTGGAAGAAGAACCGTTGCCCGAGTCGAAGGATTCAAACAGCGGCCACCACTTGGCATCCACAGCGTTCTTGTCCTGCTGGTACTGCTCGTACAGTTCGTCAACGAGCCACTCGTTTCCGCCAAATTCCTCTGGTAGACGGTGGCTTGGCTGCTCTGGCACTTGAAATACGCCTCTTCCATGAGTTTGATTTCTCTCCGGCCCCCCGGTGCTTCAGCACTGCGATCGAACCAGTCTCTGCGTCCTCTGAACCCAGACCTTTGCAAGTCTAGTGAGCATCGTGTGTTAACTGCCAATAAGGGTGACCCAAATCATGAAGTGACGATCGGCGGCCCCATCAAGGGGTCCGCGGATGGGGCAGCAGGCCCCGCCGGAACACCGGGAAAGGCATGCATGGGCCCGCGGTTCCGGGTCCCGGTGACCGCCCGGTGCCGCGTCGTTGCTCGGGGCCGCTCCTGTAGACTGAAATTCTTATGGACAGTAAATCTAGGTGCCGGCCTGGGCGCTGTCAGCGGAGCTCGAAGAGAAGCGCCGCGCCGTCCGCCCCCAGAGCCGGCAAACCCCGACAACGCGCCCATCACCAGAAGACGGCCCAGCTTGCCGCAACCCGCACGGACCAGGCGTCGGTTTCGGCCGATCATCCTCCGCCGGGACGACACATCTTTCCCGCTCCAGATTTGACTGCTTTTCCCGCGCACCTGGCGGGGTGCTGAATGGAGTGGCTCCTCCTCGCAGCAGGTTTGCTGCTGATTGCCGGCACGGGCTTCTTCGTGGCCGTCGAGTTTTCCCTCATAGCGTTGGACCAGCCCACGGTCCAACGCGCCATCGACGACGGCGACGCCGGCGCGGTACCGCTCCTCACCTGCCTGAAGTCGCTGTCCACCCAGCTCTCGAGCTGCCAGCTGGGTATTACCCTGACCACCCTCCTCACCGGTTACGTCATGGAACCCTCAGTGGGCCATATCCTCAAAGGCCCGCTGGCCGCCGTCGGACTGCCCCCCGTGGTGGTGGAATCTGCCTCGCTTGTCCTGGCCATGGTGGTGGCCACCCTGCTCTCCATGCTCCTGGGGGAGCTGGTGCCCAAGAACATGGCGATCGCCCTGGCATTCCCTGTGGGCCGTGCCCTGGCCGGCCCGCAGCTGGTCTTCACCACCATCTTCAAGCCCGCCATCCTGATCCTCAATGGATTCTCCAACCGGGTCCTGAACGTGTTCGGCCTGGAAGCCAAAGAGGAAATTTCCGGTGCCCGCACCCCGGCGGAGCTGGCCTCGCTGGTCCGCCGTTCCGCGGCGATGGGAACGCTCGACGCCGGAACCGCCAACTTCATTGCGCGCACCCTGGACTTTTCCACCCGGACAGCCGCGGATGTGATGACGCCACGCATCCGGGTGGAGACGATCGACGCCGACCAGCCGGTGTCCGACGTCGTGGATGCCGCGCGCCGGACCGGGTACTCCCGGTTCCCGGTGATCGGTGATTCAGCCGATGACATCCGCGGGCTGGTCCACGTCAAGAAGGCCGTCGCCGTCCCGTGGGAACGCCGGCGGAACCTCGAGGCGGGTGCCATCATGACCGAGGTCCTGCGGGTGCCCGAGACCATCCACCTCGATGCCCTGCTGGCCGAGTTGCGCGAGGGCAATCTCCAGCTGGCAGTAGTACTGGACGAATACGGCGGGACCGCCGGCATCGCCACGCTGGAGGACCTCGTGGAGGAGATTGTCGGTGAAGTGGCGGACGAGCATGACAAGGTCCGGCCCGGGCTGCTGCAAAGCGCCTCCGGCGACTGGTACTTTCCGGGCCTCCTGCGTCCGGACGAGCTGTCCGAACAGATTCCCGGTCTCAGCGTGCCGGATGAGGCTGCGTACGAGACCGTGGGTGGGTACGTGATGAGCAAGCTGGGCAGGATCGCTGCCGTGGGGGACGCAGTGCCGGTCGGCGGCGGAACACTCAGCGTGACCAGGATGGACGGCCGCAGGATCGACCGCATCTGCTTCCGGCCCGACAAGGAAACCGGGACGCCGGACGCCAGTGACGGGAGCAACGCATGAGCGACTGGGCCGGAATCCTGTGGCTGGGCGTCCTCCTGCTTGGCAACGCCTTCTTCGTGGCAGCGGAGTTCGCCATCATGTCGGCGCGCCGCAGCCAGATCGAACCATTGGCCGACGCCGGGTCCAAGCGGGCCCAGACCACCCTGCGGGCCATGGAGAACGTCTCTTTGATGCTGGCGTGCGCGCAGTTGGGCATCACTGTCTGCTCCCTGCTGATCCTGCTGGTGGCCGAACCCGCCATCCACCACCTGCTGGCTGTTCCCATCGAGACGGTGGGCCTGCCGGCCGAGGCTGCGGGCGTGGCTGCCTTCGCGGTGGCCCTGCTGCTGGTGACCTTCCTCCATGTCACCTTCGGCGAGATGGTGCCGAAGAACATTTCCGTCTCCGTGGCGGACAAAGCCGCGCTGCTGCTGGCGCCGCCGCTGCTCTTCGCAGCCCGGCTGGTCCACCCGGTGATTTCGGTCCTCAACTGGTCGGCCAACCACATCCTCAAACTCCTGCGGATCGAGCCCAAGGACGAGGTAACCTCCTCGTTTACGCTCGAGGAAGTCCAGTCGATCGTCCAGGAGTCCACCCGCCACGGCCTGGTGGACGACGACGCCGGGCTTATCAACGGCGCCCTCGAGTTTTCCGAGCACACCGCCGAGGACATCATGGTGCCGTTGGAGAACCTGGTCATGCTTGGTGCGGCCACCACCCCCGTGGAGTTCGAGAAGGCGGTCAGCAGGACCGGGTTCTCCCGGTTCCCCATGCTGGATGACGAGGACATGCTGTATGGCTACCTCCACGTCAAGGATGTGTTGTCCATCCCGGAGTCCGGCTATGAGCTGCCGATCGCCGAGGGCCGTGTCCGGTCGCTGGCCAACCTTGCCTTGGATGACGAGATTGAAAAGGCCATGTCCGTCATGCAGCGCACGGGCTCCCACCTTGCCCGGGTGATCGGCCCGGATGGCAGGACGCGCGGGGTGTTGTTCCTCGAAGACGTGATCGAACAGCTCGTCGGCGAAATCAGGGATGCCACGCAGGCAACCGGGATACGCCGGCTGGGCCAGCCCAACGGAAACCAGAAGGCTAAATAGGAATCATTCGCATTTAGGTATAGGCTGGCACTGTTGACGTCCCCTCCTGTGAACTGAGGTATCTCCCGTGCGCCGTAATGCCGCTGCCAGCTCCTTCGTTGCCGCCCTCGCAGGGCTTGGCCTCCTGCTGAGTGCATGCAGCACGCAGTCCGCATCGACGCCCGACCCCGGGGCGGGCGTCAATGTCGTAGCGTCGACGAACGTCTACGGGGACATCGCCAGGGCGATCGGTGGCGACAAGGTGAAGGTCACCTCCATCATCAACAACACGGCGCAGGATCCGCACTCCTATGAGGCAACCGCGCAGGACCGGCTCGCCGTTTCAAAAGCCCAGTTGGTCATCGAAAACGGCGGCGGCTATGACGACTTCCTCCACACTTTGGTGGAGGGGAGCAAGCTGGACAGCGCGGCCGTCCTCACCGCCGTCGAGGTCTCGGGCCTCGCCCACCCGGAGGACGCCACGGACCAGGCCGCGGCGTCCGCAACTGCCGCCACCGACACGCATGACCACGGCGACTTCAACGAACACGTCTGGTACAGCCTGGCGGCCATGGAGCGGATGGCCGACAGCATCGCCGGCAAGCTTGGCACGCTGGACCCGGCCTCCGCCGCCACCTTCACTTCCAACGCAGCCTCGTTCAAATCCGGGTTGTCCGCCCTGCACAACCGGCTGGACGCCGTGAAGGCTTCCGCGGCAGGCGGCAAGGTGGCCGTCACGGAGCCCGTTCCGCTGTACCTGCTGGAGGACGCGGGCTTGGAGAACGCCACGCCGGAGCAATACACTGCTGCGATTGAAGAGGGAAGCGATGTTCCGCCTGCCGTCCTGAAGGAAGCCACTGACCTGGTGGCGTCCAAGAGCGTCCGGCTGCTGGCTTACAACGCCCAGACCGAAGGGCCCCAGACCGAGGCGCTGAAGAAGGCGGCGGAGGCTGCCGGCGTTCCGGTGGTGGATTTCAACGAGACCCTGCCCGAAGGCAAGACCTACCTGCAGTGGATGACGGACAACGTGAACAACATCAGCAATGTCGTGGAGGCCAACCGGTGAATTCCGTTGTCAGCCTCAAGGGCGCCGGGCTTGCGTTCGGCCAGCGGACGCTCTGGTCCGACCTTGACCTGGACATCCGGCCGGGCGAGTTCTTCGCCGTGCTGGGCCCGAACGGCAGCGGCAAGACCAGCTTCCTGAAGGTCCTTCTGGGCCTGCAAAAGCTGCACGCGGGCCAAGCCACGCTGGGTGGCCGTCCCGTGGAACGCGGCAGCAGCCTGATCGGCTACATTCCGCAGCAAAAATCATTCCCGGTGGACACTCCCATGCGCGCCCGCGACCTGGTGGGACTGGGGGTGGACGGCCACCGCTGGGGCGTCCGGCTGTCCGCGGCGAAAACAAACCGGCGGGTGGACCAGCTCCTGGAACTGGTAGGGGCAACCGACTACGCCAAGGTGCCGGTGGGCCAGCTCTCCGGCGGCGAGCAGCAGCGCCTCCGGGTGGCCCAGGCGCTGGCCACTGATCCCCAGGTTTTGCTCTGCGACGAGCCGCTGCTGTCCTTGGACCTGCACCATCAGCAGGCGGTCAGTGCGCTCATCAACAAGCAAAGCCACGAGAAGAACAGCGCGGTCGTCTTCGTCACCCATGAGATCAACCCCATTATCGATTACGTGGACCGGGTGTTGTACCTGGCCGGCGGACGTTTCCGGGTGGGAACGCCGGAAGAGGTCATGACCACGGAAGTGCTCTCTGACCTGTATGGCAGCCACGTTGAGGTGATCCACGCCAACGGCAGGATCGTCGTGGTCGGCCTGCCGGATGCCACCACGCACCATCATCATGCCGGGGCGGACGCCCTGGCCGGGGAGGTGGCGTGATGGACGCCAACAGCATCCTGGGGGCCATCTTCAACTTCGACAACTACGGCGAGCTGCTCGTCCTGGTCCAGAATTCGATCTGGGCCGGCGCCGTCCTCGGACTCCTCGGAGGACTGGTGGGGACCTTCGTCATGAAGCGCGACCTTGCCTTCGCGGTCCACGGCATTTCCGAGCTCTCCTTCGCGGGTGCGGCCTTTGCCCTGCTCATCGGCGCGGACGTGGTCTTCGGCTCGCTGATCGGATCCGTGGCGGCAGCACTGTTGCTGGGCCTGATGGGCGTCCGGGCCAGGGACAAGAACTCGATCATCGGCGTGATCATGCCGTTCGGGCTGGGCTTGGGAATCCTGTTCCTGTCCCTCTACCAAGGCCGCGCAGCGAACAAGTTCGGGCTGCTCACCGGGCAGATCGTCTCGGTGGACACCGTCCAGCTCCAGGCGCTGGCCGGGGCGGCCCTCGTGGTAATGCTCGTACTGCTGGCCATCTGGCGGCCGCTGAACTTTGCCAGCATCGATCCGGAACTTGCGGAGGCGCGGGGAGTTCCCGTGCGCAGCCTGGCCATCGTTTTCATGATCCTGCTGGGCGTCAGTGTGGCGCTGTCCATCCAGGTGGTGGGGGCCCTGCTGGTGCTCGCACTGCTGATCACCCCCGCGGCTGCTGCACTGCGGGTCACCTCATCGCCGGTATGGGTGGTCATCCTGAGTGTCCTCTTCGCCGTCACGGCGACGGTGGGCGGAATCCTGCTGGCCCTGGGCGGCCGGATCCCGATCAGCCCCTACGTCACCACGTTGTCATTCCTGATCTACGTGGTGTGCCGCATCATCGGTTCCGTGCGGGCGGCCCGCGGAATCAACGGCAGGGTCCTTACAGCTGCCCGGCAGCCTTAAGGGCAGTGCAGTCCGGGCACAGCCCGAAGATCTCCACCGTGTGGTCCACCTCGGTGAAACCGTGTTCGGCTGCTGTCCGCGCCGCCCAGGTTTCGACGGCGGGTGCCTCCACCTCCACGGCCTTGCCGCAGTTCCTGCACAGCAGGTGATGGTGGTGCACGGTCACGTTGCAGCGCCGGTACACGGCCTCGCCGTCGCCGTTGCGCAGCACATCCACCAGGCCCTCATCCGCGAGGGACTGGAGGATCCGGTAGGCCGTGGCGAGGGATACGGACACGCCCTGGTTGTGCAGGATCCGGTAGAGCTCCTGCGTGCTGACGAAGTCATCAAGGTGGTCCAAGGCCGCACTGACGGCCTTGCGTTGCTTGGTAACGCGCTGTTCCTTGCCGCCTCCTGCCGGGGATGGGGCGGCGGAATCAGCCTTGACGCCGATCGGCATGGACAAACTCGCTTCCGTGGGGGGCAAACACCAAGATTACCAGCCGGCGCCTCGTGGACACGGTTCCGGAACGCGCCCTAGGCTGGCGCCATGAAGCTGACCAAATACACCCACGCCTGTGTCCGGCTCGAGAAGGAATCCGGGGTTTTGGTCCTGGACCCGGGTACCTTCTCCGAATCAGCCGAAGCCCTTGCCGGGGCCGACGCCATCCTGGTGACCCATGAGCACCAGGACCACCTGGACACCAAGGCCGTGGTGGAGGCCCTCACCAGCCACCAGGATCTGGCGCTGTACGCGCCCGGTTCCGTGGCCGGCCAGCTGCGCGGGGAAGCTCCTGGCGCCGCCGGGAGGATCCACACGGTTGACCCGGGGTCCTCGTTCCAGGTTGCAGGCTTCGAGATTCGCAGCTTCGGCGGACAGCATGCCCTCATCCACCCCCAGATCCCGATGGTGGCAAACATTGGCTACCTGGTGGACCGCAACGTCTACCACCCGGGAGATTCATTCATCATCCCGGACGGCCTTGGCGTGAAGACCCTTCTGGTGCCGCTGCACGCACCATGGAGCAAGTCCGCCGAGGTGGTGGACTTCGTCATCGGAGTGCGGGCACCGCAGGCGTTCCAGATCCACGACGGCCTGCTCAATGAGATCGGACTGGGCATTATTGAGAGCCATGTGCAGCGGATCGGTGCGAAGTATGGCACCGAATACCGGCACCTGGCTGCACGCGAGTCCGTGGAGGTCTAGTCCGCCGTCCACTCGCCGGTGTCGAGGAAGTGTGAGATCACGGCCTCGTAGGGCGCCGGATCCAGCCCCTGCAACGCCAGCCACTCCGGGTTGTAGTAGTTGCCCGCATAGCGCTCGCCGCCGTCGCACATCAACGACACAATGCTGCCCTGCCGGCCATCGGACAGCATCCGTGCCACCGTTTGCCAGACACCCCAAAGGTTGGTGCCGGTGGACGGGCCGGCGTGCAGGCCGGCGTAGGAGTCCAGGTGGCGCATGGCGCCGACGGACGCCGCGTCCGGCACCTGGACCATCCGGTCGATCACCGTGGGGACGAAGCTTGGCTCCATCCGCGCCCGGCCAATACCTTCGATGCGTGACGGCAATCCGGTGGGCTGTTCAGCCGTGTCCGCCAGCCAGCCGGGGTAGAAGGCCGAGTTTTCAGGGTCCACCACTAGGAGCCGGGTGGGATGGCTGTGGTATCGCAGGTAGCGGCCGATCGTGGCGCTGGTCCCGCCGGTCCCCGCACCCACCACGATCCAGTCCGGCACCGGATGCTGTTCCAGGCTGAGCTGGCCAAAGATCGACTCGGCAATGTTGTTGTTGCCGCGCCAGTCGGTGGCCCGCTCCGCATAGGTGAACTGGTCCATGTAGTGTCCGTTGCAGGTGGCCGCCACGTCCTCGGCCACGGCGTAGACATCCGAGGCGTTCTCCACCAGCAGGCACGCGCCGCCGAACTGTTCGATCAACGCGATCTTTTCCTGGCTGGTGGTACGGGCCATCACCGCGATGAAGGGCAGCCCCAGCAACCGGGCGAAGTAGGCCTCGGAAACGGCGGTGCTGCCGCTGGAGGCTTCCACGATGGTGGTGTCCTCGCGGATCCATCCGTTCACCAGTCCGAACAAGAAAAGGGACCGCGCCAGCCGGTGCTTGAGGCTGCCGGAGCGGTGGGTGGATTCGTCCTTGAGGTAGAGCTGGATGCCCCACTGCTCCGGCAGCGGCACCGCGTAGAGATGGGTGTCTGCCGACCGGTTGTTTTCCGCCCGGATGGTCCGGATGGCGTTGTCTGCCCAATCACGGTCTGCCCCGCTGCGGCGGCTGCCGCCCGTCTCTGCGCTGCCCTCGATCTTCACCGGACCAGCCTACCCGCGCGGGCGGCCGCGGCGCGCTTAGAGTGGGATCCGTCGGCAAGATCCACACACCAAGCCTGAGCCGCGGCCCGGATCCGCAGAAGGAGTGCACATGAACCCGCTGATGGATGTCACCCGCCTTGAGTCGCGGCGGGCCGCCGGCCACCGAACAGTCCTGCTGGATGTCCGCTGGGTGCTCGGAGACCCCCGCGGGCACGAGCATTACCTGCGGGAGCACCTGCCGGGAGCTGTCTTCGTTGATCTCGCCAATGAGCTTGCGGACCCGGCCATCCCGGACCGCGGGAGGCACCCGTTGCCTGGCTCCGGGCAGTTCCAGGAGGCGGCGCGGCGGTGGGGGATCCGAAACGGCGACGTCGTGGTCGCCTACGATGACAGCGCCAATATGGCGGCCGCCAGGCTCTGGTGGATGCTGCGCAACGCAGGGTTTGCCGAGGCATACCTGCTCGACGGCGGCCTGGCCGCCTGGCGAAAGGCCGGCCTGCCCCTTGAATCCGGCCCCGTCCAGCCCGTGCGCGGCGACGTTGACCTGGGCGGCGGCGGGATGCCGGTACTCGACGCCGGCGCTGCCGCCACCTGGTCCAGTCACGGGTTGTTGCTCGATGCGCGGGCGGGGGAGAGGTACCGGGGCGAGGTGGAACCCGTTGATCCGCGGGCCGGGCACATTCCAGGAGCGGTCAGCGCGCCCACGGCGGACAACGTGGACGATTCCGGGTACTTCCTGCCACCGGCAGAGCTGCGCCGGTGGTTTGAGTCCCTCGGGGCCGGCGGTGACCTGCCCATCGCCGTCTACTGCGGGTCCGGCGTCACAGCGGCCCACCAGGTGGCCGCGCTGGAACTGGCCGGCTTCACGGCTGCGCTCTATCCGGGGTCGTTCTCGGAATGGTCCAACCGCCCCGGCCTGCCGGTGGCAACCGGTCCGGAACCGGGAGGCCCCGGCGCCCCGGCTGGAAACTTCGCCGACGGCAAGGGTAGCGTCGAACCATGACACCTGGACGCCCTGTGCCGCCACCCCTCGCCCAACCCATTGCGACCGACGCCGGCCCGCGGCCGGCCGAGGACGGCGGACGGCTGGCCGCCGCCTTCGGCGCAACCTCCGGGGACAGCGGGCTCGTGCCCCTGACCGTGGCCCGGCGCACTCCCAAACCGGACGACGTCGAGATCGCCATTGAATTCTGCGGGCTCTGCCATTCGGATGTGCACGCCACCCGCGGAGAGTGGGGCACGCAGGCCTACCCACTGGTTCCCGGGCACGAGATCGTCGGAACGGTCAGCCGGATTGGTGCCGGTGTCACCGGCTTCGCCATCGGCGACCGCGTGGGCGTGGGCTGCATGGTGGACTCCTGCCGCGAATGCGAGAGTTGCCTGGACGGCCTGGAACAGTACTGCGAAAACGGGATGACCGGAACCTACGGTGCCAAGGACCGGCGGAACGGCGACGCGATCACCCAGGGCGGATACTCCTCCTCCATCGTGGTGGACCGGCGGTACGTCCTTCGGGTCCCCGCAACCCTGGACCCGGCCGCCGTCGCGCCACTGCTCTGCGCAGGCGTCACCACCTTCTCCCCGCTGCGGCACTTCGGTGTGGAGGAAGGCGACGTCGTGGGCGTAGTGGGCCTCGGCGGACTTGGCCACATGGCCGTTAAGCTCGCCAAGGCCATGGGCGCCACCGTGGTGGTGTTCACCACGTCCGAGGCGAAGACCGCCGCCGCCCTGGAACTGGGTGCGGACCGGGTTGTCCTGTCCCGGGACGACGCCGCAATGTCCGGTGCCGACCGGACCATCGACCTCATTATCGATACCGTTGCCGCCCCGCACGACCTGAACCCGTATTTCCGAACCCTGCGGGTCGACGGGGCGCTGTTCCAGCTGGGCCTGCCGTCCGAGGCCATGCCCCCGGTCAACCCGGGCTCACTGATCCGGCGCCGGATAGCCTACGCCGGATCGCTGATCGGCGGCATCGCCGAAACCCAGGAGATGCTGGACTTCTGCGCCGAGCACGGCGTGGTGGCCGACATCGAACTGGTGTCCGCCGGAGAACTCAATGACGCCTACGACCGTATGGTTGCGGGAGACGTAAAATACCGGTTCGTGCTGGATACCGGCACGTTGCAGCCAGCCGCCGAGGAGGCAGACGCATGAGCACCCTTTTCACCCGGATCCTGAACGGTGAGATCCCCGGCAGGTTCGTTTGGCGTGAAGCCGACGTGTCCGCATTCCTCACGACCGGACCGCTCGCCGATGGCCACACGCTGGTGGTTCCCACCAAGGAGGTGGACCGCTGGACGGACGCATCCCCGGAGACCCTGGCCCGCGTCATGGAGGTTGCCCGGCGCATCGGGGCCGTGCAAGTGGACATTTTCAACGCCCGGCGGGCCGGCCTGATCGTGGCCGGGTACGAGGTCAACCACCTGCACGTCCACGTATGGCCGTCCCGGAGCATGGCCGACTTCGACTTCGGTTCGGCAGACCAGAACCCGGACCCCGCTGTCCTGGACGCCAACGCGGAAAAACTCCGTAAAGGCCTCCGGGCGGCCGGCTACGGGGAGTTCGTCCCCGAAGGGTAGGTTCAGCCCCGGCGCGGCGTCATCGCGACCATGCCCGCATAGGTGAAGCCGCCGCCGAACCCGAACAGCAGGGTGGGGACATCCTCCGGAATCCGCCCGGCATGCCACCATTTGCTCAACCCCAGGGGCACACTGGCCGCGGAAGTGTTCCCGGACTCGGTGACATCGGTGATGACGATCCGGTCCGTCAGGCCGAGGGCTTCCGCGAGCGGTTCGATGATGCGCAGGTTGGCCTGGTGTGCTGCCAGGACCTGGATGTCGTCCATGGCCAGGCCGGCGCGGGCCACCACTTCGCGGGCGCGCTCCGGGGCCCTGGTCAAGGCCCACCGGAGGACCTCCCTGCCGTTCTGCGAGAACCTGCCCGTCGGCGGGGAGATCCGGACGGCGTCCGCCATGCCGGCCTCAGAACCCCAGACCACCGGCCCCACCCGCGGTGTGGCGGACGGGCGGACGACGGCGGCGCCCGCACCGTCGGCGGTCAGCACCGCCGTCGCGCGGTCCGTCCAGTCCGTGACCGCGGAAAGGGTTTCCGCCCCGACCACGATTGCGTGCGTGGCGCTTCCGGTACGGATGGCCTGGTCAGCCACGCCGAGGGCGTATTCGAAGCCGGAGCACGCGGTGTTGATGTCCATGATTCCCGGGCCGCGGCCGTCCCTGCCGAGGCCCAGTGCCTCCGCGATGCGGCCCGCGGTGTTCGGGGACCGCTCCGCCGCAGTGGTGGTGGCGACCACCACCAGGTCGATGTCGGAAGCGTCGACGCCGGAATCAGCGAGGGCCATGCGCGCAGCGGGAACCGCGAGGTCCACCACCGTTTCTCCCTCGGCCGCAATGTGCCGGGTCACGATGCCCGTACGCTGCCGAATCCACTCGTCGCTCGTGTCCATCATGCCTTCCAGTTCATGGTTGTCCATGACATGCGCCGGCTGGGCGTGGCCCAGGCCGGCGAGCTCTGTCCCGGCAGGACCCTGGGCAAGCGTGATCTTCATTGAGTTCCTCTTCTCTGGACGGGCGCTGTCAGGCCGGTGCGAGTGCCTTGTTGAGCACCGCGCGGATGCGTTTCTCGGACACCGAATACGCGGTTCCCAGCTCGACAGCGAACAGGCTCACCCGAAGCTCCTCGAGCATCCAGCGCACCTGGGTTAACTCCCGGCCGGCACGGCGGCCGGGGAGCAGCGCGGAGACGGCGTCGTCGTAGTCGTCTTCAAGCCGCTGGACCACGGCCATATTGACGGCGTCGCGCTGGACGTTCCCCGGCAGCCGCTCCAGCCGCTTTTCGATCGCGGCCAGATAGCGCGGCAGCTGGCTCAGCTGGGCGTAACCCGTGCGTGCTACAAAACCCGGGTAGACCAGCTGTTCCAGCTGGCTCCTGATGTCGTTCAACGCACTGATCAGGGCCAGGCTGGTGGTGCCCTTGAGCTGTTTTTCAATCCGTCGGGTGCTCGCCAGGATGCGTTCGACCACCGCGGTCACCGTGAACACGGTATCGATCAGTTCGGCGCGGACCACCTCATAGAGTGAATCGAAGGCTGTACGGTCCCAGGGGAGGTCCACCGGCGTGAGCTTGTCGATGGCCGCCAGCGCGCAGTCAGCGATCAGGGCGGAGACCGAACCGTGCGGGTTCTGGCTGAAGGTGAGCTTCTCCGTGTTGCTCAGGTGCTCCAGGACGTAGCGGTCCGGGGCCGGCACGCGCAGGGCCAGCAGCCTGATGACGCCGCCGCGCATCGCCTCAAGCTGTTCCTCAGGGGTTTGGAAGACGCGGAGGGAAACAGACTGGCCCTGGTCCACCAGTGCGGGGTAGCCGGTGACGGTGTGGCCTTTGACCATGCTGCTGACCTGGCGCTCGATCGCGCCGAAGCTCCACTCCGTCAGGCCGTCCCGCTCCACGAACCCGGCCGCGGCGTGCTGCCCTGGCGCTCCCGGGGCCTGCTGCCGGGCCGCCGGGCCGTCGTCGGACGCCTTGCCGCCCCGGCGCTGCCCCGGGCCCTTGCCGCCTGGCGCTGTGGACGCGGGAGTGGCGCCGAGCGATTCGGCGATGGCACGCCGCGTTGCCGGTGCCAGCTGCTCCTGCAAGCCGGCAAGGTCCTTGCCCTCGCCGAGGACCTTTCCCTTGCTGTCCACCACCTTGAAGCTGACGCGCAGGTGCGCGGGCACGGAATCCCAGTTCCAGGAACCGGGCGGGATGACCGCGCCGCGGAGGCGCCGCAGTGCCAGTTCCAGCGACGGCTCCAGCTCGTCGGAGGCGGGGTCGAAGTCCGCTTCGAGGAGCGCCACCGCCTGGCGGGCAACGTCAGGGGCCGGAACAAAATTCTTCCGGACCTGCTTGGGCAGCGACTTGATCAGGGCAGTCACCAGCTCCACCCGCTGGCCCGGGATGAGCCAGCGGAAGGGGGCATCGTCGAGCTGGTTCAGGAACAGGACAGGCACCTCGGCCGTGACGCCGTCGGAGGGGTCGGGCAACCCGCCCGGAGCCACCGGATGGAACTCGTACGTCAACGGGAGTTCGAAGCCCTTGTGCAGCCAGGTCTTCGGATAGGCGGACTCGTCCAGGTCCTCGGCGTCGTCACTGAGCAGCAGCGACTTGTCGTAGTCCAGCAGGTCCGGGTTATCGCGCCGGGCGTCCTTCCACCATTTGTCGAAATGGCGCTCGGACACCACATCGGACCCAATCCGGGCGTCATAGAAATCGAACAGGGTTTCATCGTCCACCATCAGGTCGCGGCGCCGCATGCGCGCCTCGAGTTCCTCAACCTCATGCAGCAGCGCCCGGTTGCGATGGAAGAACTTGTGGTGCGTGCGCCAGTCGCCCTCCACCAACGCGTGCCGGATGAACAGCTCCCTGGCCACCACCGGGTCAACGCGGCCGTAGTTGATCCGCCGCTGGGCGATGATGGGCACGCCGTAAAGGGTGACCTTTTCGTACGCCATGACGGCGCCCTGCTTGGTGGACCAATGCGGTTCGCTGTAGCTGCGCTTCACCAGGTCCGGCGCCACCTGCTCTGCCCACACCGGATCGAACTTCGCTGCCACCCTGGCCCACAGCCGGCTGGTCTCCACCAGCTCCGCTGCCATCACGAACGTGGGGGACTTCTTGAACAGCGCGGAGCCCGGGAAAATGGCGAACCTGCTGCCGCGGGCGCCGGCGTACTCGCGTTTGCGTTCGTCCAGGATTCCGATGTGGCTCAGGAGCCCGGAGAGCAGGCTGATGTGGATGCCGTCATGGTTCCCCACCGGATCCGTGAGGCGCTTGTTGTCCAGGGTGATGCCCAGCGGCCGGGCGAGCTGGCGCAGCTGGGCAAAGAGGTCCTGCCATTCACGGACCCGAAGGTAGTTGATGAATTCGGCGCGGCAGAGGCGGCGGAACGCCGACGACGACAGTTCCTGCTGCTTCTCCTGCAGGTAGTTCCAGAGGTTCAGGAAGCCGGTGAAGTCGGAATTCTCATCGCGGAAGCGGTTGTGCTTTTCCGCTGCCAGCTGCTGTTTGTCCGTGGGCCGCTCCCGCGGGTCCTGGATCGTGAGGGCGGCGGCCAGGACCATGACTTCGCGGACACAGCCGCGTTTCCCGGCCTCCACGATCATCCGGCCGAGGCGGGGGTCCACCGGCAGCTGGGCGAGTTTTTGCCCGACGGCGGTGAGGCCGCTGCCCCTGGCCCCGCCCTTGGCGCCGGCGTCCGGAGTGCCGGCCGCGCGCTGTGGCCCGGCCGGGGCCAGTGCGCCGAGTTCGCGCAGGAGGGTGACGCCGTCGTTGATGGCCCTGGTCTCCGGGGGCTCGACGAAAGGGAAGTCCTCCACGTCCTTGGGGCTCTTGGCCACGCCCATGGCCGTCATTTGCAGGATCACGGCAGCAAGGTTGGTCCGCAGGATCTCCGGATCCGTGAACTTTGGCCGCGACTCGAAGTCCTCCTCGGAGTAGAGGCGGATGGCGATGCCGTCGGACACGCGTCCGCACCGGCCGGAACGCTGGTTCGCTGACGCTTGCGAGACACGCTCGATGGGGAGGCGCTGGACCTTCGTGCGGTGCGAATAGCGGGAGATACGGGCGGTACCCGTATCCACCACGTACTTGATGCCTGGAACCGTCAGCGATGTTTCGGCCACGTTGGTGGCCAGGATGATCCGGCGCTTGCTGCCCGGGTGGAACACTTTGTGCTGCTCCTGCAGGCTCAGGCGGGCAAACAGGGGGAGGATCTCGGTGTTGGCCAGCCTGCGGTTGGCCTGGATGCGTGGCTGCAGCGCCTCCGCCGCGTCACGGATTTCACGCTCCCCGGAAAAGAACACCAGGATGTCCCCGGGAGCCTCCGCCGCGAGTTCGTCGACGGCGTCGCAGACGGCGTCCAGGGGATCCCGGTCTTCCTCAAGTTCGTCGTCCGAGGCGTCGTCCTCATCGGATTTCGGCTGCGACAGCGGACGGTAACGGACTTCCACGGGGTATGTGCGGCCGGAGACTTCGATGATGGGAGCCGGTGTGTCCGGACTGCCGAAGTGGTTGGCAAACCGTTCGGGATCGATGGTGGCCGAGGTGATGATGACCTTCAGGTCCGGCCGTTGCGGAAGGATCCGCTTGAGGTAGCCCAGGATGAAGTCGATGTTCAGGCTTCGCTCGTGGGCCTCATCAATGATGATGGTGCTGTACTTGCGCAGCAGCTTGTCGCGCTGGATCTCGGCGAGCAGGATGCCGTCGGTCATCAGCTTGACCTTGGTGTCCTTGCTGACTTCGCCGGTGAACCGCACCTGGAAGCCGACTTCCTGGCCGATCTCCACGCCCAGTTCCTCTGCGATGCGCTCGGCCACGGTGCGCGCGGCCAGCCGGCGGGGCTGCGTGTGCCCGATCAGGCCCTTCTCGCCCAACCCCAGTTCCAGGCACATCTTGGGGATCTGGGTGGTTTTTCCGGAGCCGGTCTCGCCGGCGATGATGGTCACCTGGTTGGCGGCGATCGCTGCCATCAGGTCCTCGCGGCGCTCGGAAACCGGCAGCTCGGCGGGATAGGAAATATGAAAAGTCATGGCTGCAGACAGTCTACTGCTGCGTGGGGGAGCGATCGGCAGGGGCCGGCCCGAAGCCCGGCGGTCAGGTGGGCTCTTCGGGACTGTCCGGGGCACGTGCCCCGGCACCGGACTCCTCCGCCGCGGCCCGTGCTGTGTCCACCAGGATCCGCCAGGGACCGGTGAGGGCCTGTTCCGGAAGAGCCGCCTTGCGCCGGCCGGCAGTGATGGCGTAGACGAAGCGGTCCGGCTGCGGCGACTCGATGGCGGCTGCCGCCCGCCTGGTGCTGGGAACGCTATCCCACGGGCAGGCCTCCAGGAGAGGCTGCCATTGGCTGAGGTCACTGTCCGTCCGGGCGTCGACGGTCCACACCCTGGTGACGGCCGCAAGCCCGCCGCTGCGCTCCACCTTGATCTTCATTGCAGGCCCCCGGGCTTTCGGACATTCCGGCGGCCGGAGGCCGGCACGCCGGAACACTGGCTAAACCTTGACCCTCACAGTTTCCCACGCGCCGCGGACGGCGTCATGTTCCTTGGTACCGGCGCCGAACAGGTCCACGGCAGCGCGCAACGTGGCACGGGCAAAGACGGTGAACGTGGCCGCTGCCGGCAGCGTGCCGTTGGTCAGTGTCTCGTACCAGATCCGGCCGGGCGCCTCCCAGGCGTTGCCCCCGAGCGCGCTGGCCAGCAGGTAGAAGGCGCGGTTCGGGATGCCGGAGTTGATGTGGACGCCACCGTTGTCAGCGCTGGTCCGGACGTAGGAATCCATCGAGTCCGGCTGCGGATCCTTGCCGAGCACGTCGTCGTCGTACGCTGTTCCGGGCGCCTTCATGGAGCGGAGCGCTGCCCCCTGCACCTGGGGCGTAAAGAGGCCTTCGCCGATCAGCCAGCTTGCCTCGGCGGCCGGCTGTTTCCTGACGAACTGTTCAACGAGCGCGCCGAAGACGTCGGACATCGATTCGTTCAGGGCGCCCGCCTGGTTTCGGTAAGCGAGCCCGGCAGAGTACTGGGTGACGCCGTGGGCAAGCTCGTGCCCGATGACGCTAACGGATTTGGTGAAGCGTTCGAAGACCTCGCCGTCGCCGTCACCGAAGACCATCTGGCTGCCGTTCCAAAAGGCATTGTCGTAAAGCTTGCCAAAATGCACCGTGGCATCGAGCTTCATTCCGCGGCCGTCCACCGAGTCCCGTCCGAAGGCCTCGGCATACAGGCGGTGCGTATGGCCCAGCCCGTCATAGGCTTCGTCCGCTGCGGCGTCGCCGGAAGGAGCGGCACCTTCAGCGCGGACCAAGGTGCCGGGCAGTGTTTCGGTACCTCCGGCGTCGTAAATGCTGCGCGTCACCGGTTCCGGCGGTGCCTGGCGCAAACCGGCCGTCACGGCGGCCGCCCCCTGGGCGCGTGCAGCCTGGAACGATTCGACGTGCCCCAGGGCCTTCCTGGCGGCGCTCGCCGCGGCGGAGTATTGCGGGGCGGGCTGCCGGGCCAGCCGCCGCAACAGATAGGGCGGAACGATGGAACAGAACGGAACATGCATGGCGTACCCCCTCAGTCAGGTCTTTTCAGGCTACGAGCGGGCACTGACAATCGGCGGCAGGCACGGCACTCGGACCTGATGGGCCGCGCCGGCGTCCGGAAGCCCGGCCGTTGGGTACGGTAGGCGCATGGCGCAAACCGAAAAGCGGTCCAAGTCCAGTTCCACGCTGCTGACGGTCATCATCGCGTTCGCGGCCAATATCCTTGTGGCGGCGGCTAAGTCGGTGGCTGCCGTCCTGTCCGGATCGGCCTCGATGGCCGCCGAGGCAGCGCATTCCTGGGCGGACACCGGAAACCAGGTATTCCTGTTCTTCGCGGAGCGGCGGTCCGCCCGGCCCCGCGACAAGGGCCATCCCATGGGCTACGGGCGGGAAGCCTACGTGTGGTCGATGTTCGCAGCATTTGGGCTTTTCACGGCCGGCGCAGTGGTTTCCATCATGCACGGCATCCAGGAGATTATTCAGCCCGAGCCTGCGGCAGACTTCATGGTGGCTTACGTGGTCCTGGCCGTCGCCTTCGTTTTTGAGGGGATTTCCTTCATCCAGGCCTTCCGGGAAACCCGGAAGGCGGCCCAGGAGCTGGAACGGCACACCCTGGAGCAGGTCCTCATCAGCTCCGACCCCACCCTGCGGGCCGTCTTCGCGGAGGATGCTGCCGCGTTGATCGGACTCGTCGTGGCCTTTATCGGCGTGCTCCTGCACCAGGTCACCGGCTCGCCGCTGCCCGATGCCATCGGTTCGATCGTCGTGGGGGTGCTGCTCGCCGTCGTCGCCGTCCTGTTGATCGACCGCAACCGGCGCTTCCTGGTGGGCCAAGGCGTCACCCCGGACATCGAACGGTCCATGGCACGGCGGATGCTGGAGCACCAGGACATCGCCAGGCTCACGTACCTGCACCTTGAGTTCGTCGGGCCCCGGAAGCTGTACCTTGTTGCCGCCGTGGACTTGCAAGGCGACCACCCTGAGCACGAAGTGGCGGTGGCCCTGCGCCGGATCGAGCGCGAACTGGAGGACCACGAAACGGTGGAGGAAGCCGTGCTGACCCTGGCCACGCCGGATGAGGCCGCACTGCATTTCTAACGCGGCGAAAACCAAAAACCCCGCCGCTTCACTGAAGCGGCGGGGTTTTCCTGTGGTGCCCTCGATAGGATTCGAACCTACGACCTTCTGCTCCGGAGGCAGACGCTCTATCCCCTGAGCTACGAGGGCAATCCGGATTTCCTGCCGTTGCCGGCGGGACGTCCTAGAGCTTAGCAGGAAGGTGGCCCGCAAGGGAAAACCGTCCCTGGCGGCACGCTTTGGGCAGGCGGCGGCGCCTCTTCAGTAGCCGGCGAAGGAGTCGGTGTGGACGCGGCGCGCGCCCGCCCGGCGGGCACCGCGGCGCAGTGCGGCAACGCTCGCCGGGGAGCCGGACACGTAGACCTCCCGGCCGGCGATATCCGGCACCAGCGCGGCCAGCATCCCTGCGTCCAGCCTTTGACCCGGCGTGTCGGTGCCGGCACCCGCCACGGCCGCACCTTCGGGCCCGGGGAATGCGGGAGCCAGTCCCGACGGCGGCCCGGAACCATCCGCCACCCGCACCAGCACCCGGATGCCCGAGTTGCGGAGCTCGTCCGCATACGCCACCTCGTCCGCGCTCCGGGCCAGCAGCAGGAGCACGGCATCCCGGTCCCGCAGTCCTCCGGCGGACAGATGCGATACGAACGGGGTGATACCGATGCCCGCCGCGACCAGGAGCACGGGCCGGTGGGGGTCGCGGGGAAGGACGAAATCGCCGCCTACGGACGTAGCCGTGACTTCATCGCCCGGGCGCAGGTCCAACAACGCCTTCTTGGCCCCGGACAGCGGCCCGGCCGTCCGCACCCCGAACCGGATTAACCGGTCGCGCGGAGAACCCGTCAGGCTGAACACCCGGCGCCGGCCTTTGCCGTCACGCTTCCCGTGCGGAAGATCCAGTTCCATGTATTGCCCGGGCACGAACCGGACCGGCCGGGACGGTTCGAACGAGAACTCCGTAGTGCTGGGAGTGAGCGGCCGGGTGCCCGCGAGCCGCAGCTTCACCGCGCCGCGCTGGCCCGCCAGGAAGGCCAGGAGGTTGCCGGCCAGGAGGGCCGCTTCCGGCGAATTCGCAAAAAATCCCAGGTTGTAGGGGACGGCAAACAGTATTCCCACCACGGCGGCCAGGGACAGTTGCTGCCAACGCCGCGGAGGCAGGGTCAAGGGTTCGGTGAGCATGAAACTCACGAAGAACAGCACCGGCCGCTGGGCCAGGGCCTGGTAGGCGCCCATGCCGGCCGTCATGCCCGCGCGGAGCAGTTCACCGGTGATGACCGCGGTGGACACCACGGTGAATACCGATGCCATCAGCACCTTGCGGGTCCGGTAGAGGACCAGCAGCACGCCAGGAACCACCAGCCACAGCATGGCGGGAGTGGCGGCCCACCAGGTGGCGATGTTAAGTCCGGTGAGCCCGGTGACGAAAGCACCTGCCGCGGCGGGATTGAAGATGTGCCGGCCCTGCCATGCCAAGGCATATTTCGACGCCGACGCCAGCACGCATGCCAGCGCCACCCCCGCGAGATCCATCGGTTGCAGGGACGGCCAGAACAGGAAATACAAGAGGAGCCCCGTAATCAGCGAAGACTCCGAATGGGGGTTCACCCGGAAGACCGCTGCCAGTCCACGGTTGGTGGCATAGGTCAGTACCAGGCACAGGGCCAGGTGTGCCAGCATCTCCGGAATGCCGAACGTCAACCAGCCCAGCACGTCAAGCAGCAGGCTGTAGGCGGCAAGGGCGGCCAGGACCAGCAGGATCAGCCGGTACATGGTGAGCTTGCCCACGGCAGAGCCCACCCGGCCGGCCAGGGAGGGAAGCGGGCCTGCTTGCGGTGTTTCCACGGGGTTCATGAGAACAGTGTCCCTTCGAAGGCGGCTGAATAGGCTGCGCTGCCGTCGGAAAAGACAGTCAGCCAGGAAAACTCGAACTCCTCCTGGAGCGTGCCGCCGGGAACGAAGAAAAGCGCAGTCGCCAGGGCGTCGGCCAGCACCGCGGTGTCCGCCACTGCCCAGGTGGCGACGGCGGTCCGGACCGGCTGTCCGGTTGTTCCGTCGAGCACGTGGTGCAGTCCGTCGCCCCAGGCACGCCGGTTGGCCGCGGAAGCACACAGGGCCCGCCCGGCCAGCTCCACGACGCCGATGGCCTGGGCCGCGTTGTAGGGGTGTTCGAGGGCAACACTGACGGCGTCCGGGCCGCGCACCAGCAGGTCGCCGCTGGCATCAATGATGAAGGATCCGGTGCCTGCGCCCTCCAGTTCGGCGGCGAGCAGGTCCACCAGCAAACCCTTGCCGGCGGCGCCTATGTCCAGTACCACCGGCTCACTGGTTGTCAGGCTGGTCCCGGACCAGTTGAGCACCGACTCCCAGGCGGGCGCGGGGAGTGGCGGACCTGCCGGCTGGAGCGAGTAGGCGGGATCGTAACCCAGCCGTTCCAGGCTGCCGCCGATCAGCGGCGTCATGGCGCCACCGGTCAAACCGTACAGGGTGGAATACAAAGGGCCGAGCGCTGCGGCCTCGTCGGGAAACCGGTAACGCCCCGGTGCGCGTGCCATCGCCGCCACCAGCGAGTCGGCCCTGAACCTGGACCACGCGGCGTCGAACCTTTCAATGCGGTCCAGGAGGCTCTCCCGCAGCGCCGCCGTCAAGGGCAGGGGAGTGGAGATCTCCCAGTCGGTGCCGATCCCCTGGAACGCAAAGCCCTCCCAGTCCGTGCCGGTCACCGCCTACTGCGCCTCCGACTTGATCTTGCCCACGGCCTGGTTGAAGCCTCCGCTGGTCAGGGAGGAGCCGGCAACCTTGGAAACGTTGAGCTCGTCGAGGTTCTTGCCCACCACCTGCGCCGCGATGCCGCCGGCGAACTCGCCCTGGAACTTGCGGGTATTCGGGTTGGACGGGTGTTGGGTGATCTGCACATCGGTGACTTTTCCCGAGGCCAGGGTCAACTGCACGCCGACCGTCTCCGTGCCATTGGGGGAAACGTAGTTGCCGTCCGCGCTGTAGGTGCCGTCCTTGTAGCTGCCACCGCTGCCGGCCAAGGCGGTGGAGCCGCCCGATGGTGCGCCGGAGGTGTTTCCTGCGGCGCCGTTGGTGGCCGCCGGGGCTTCCGCCGCCGAGGGTGCACAGCCCGCCACGGCTCCGGCCAGTGACAAGCCGGCAATTCCGGCGTAGAGGGTCCGGCGGAGGGCGCCGCCCGCTGCCGGGGGCCCTGCGGTTACTGACGGGTTTGTGCGGGTGGAGGGTCTCATGAAGGCTCTCGTTTCACTCGGAGGTCATGCCGTGCGGCAGTGGCTACCCTCTGGACAACGCCGGATCTGCCCGAAAGGTTCACCGGTGGGCTCCGGCCGGCGTTAAATTCTTTGCTGTCACTGGCCCCCGGTAGGCTAGGGGTGTGACTCCCGAAGAACTTTCCCTCGCCATATCCGCCTGCCTCAAGGACGCCGTCGCCGCCGGCGAAATCGCCCTTGCGGAATCAGCAATTCCCGCTGAGGTGCGCGTGGAGCGACCCAAGAACAGGGACCACGGCGACTGGGCCACCAACATAGCCCTCCAGCTCGCCAAGCCGGCAGGGACCAACCCGCGGGAATTCGCTGCCATCCTCAGTACCCGGCTGAAGTCCATCAACGGTGTTTCCGCTGTGGACATCGCCGGCCCGGGCTTCCTGAACATCACCGTTGACGCCGCGGCGGCTGGTGCCCTGGCCAAGGCCATCGTCGAGGCCGGCCGGAGCTACGGCACGAACACCGCGCTCGCCGGGCACACCGTCAACATGGAGTTCGTCTCCGCCAATCCCACCGGGCCGCTGCACATCGGCCACACCCGCTGGGCAGCGCTCGGGGATGCCATCGCGCGCGTGCTGCGGGCTTCCGGGGCCGATGTCACGGCCGAGTATTACATCAACGACGCCGGGTCGCAGATGAACACCTTCGCCCATTCCGTCTACAACCGGCTGCACGGCCTTCCGGTGCCCGACGGCGGCTACCCCGGGCAGTACATCGCCGATCTCGGCCACGAGGTCCTCGCCGCGCACCCGGACATCCGCGAACTCACCGAGGTGGCTGCGCTGCCCGTCATCCGCGCCGCGGCCTACGAAGCCCAGATGAAGGACATCAAAGCCACGCTGGCGGACTTCGGCGTCGAGTTCGACGTCTTCTTTTCCGAGCAGGAACTGCACGACGCCGGCGCGATCGAGAGTGCCGTGGCGCGCCTGCGCGAACAGGGACATGTTTTCGACGACGGCGGTGCGGTGTGGCTGCGGACCACGGACTTTGGCGATGACAAGGACCGGGTGATGGTCCGTGCCAACGGCGAGCCCACCTATTTCGCCGCCGACGCCGCCTACTACCTGTCCAAGAAGGACCGCGGCTTCACCGAGAAGATCTACCTGCTCGGTGCCGACCACCACGGGTACATCAACCGGCTCAAGGCGATTGCCGCGGCCGCGGGCGACGATCCCGAGGTGAACATCGAGGTCCTGATCGGCCAGCTGGTCTCCGTCAACGGAGCCAAACTGTCCAAGCGCGCGGGCAACATCATCGAGCTCAAAGACTTGATCGAATGGCTCGGCAAGGACGCGGTCCGCTACTCGCTGGCCCGGTTCCCGGCCGATTCACCGCTGACACTGGACCCCGAGCTGCTCAAGAAGCACAGCAACGAGAACCCGGTGTTCTACGTCCAGTACGCCCACGCACGTTCCCGCGGCGCCGCGCGCAATGCGGTGGCCGCCGGCGTGGAACGCCAGGTGGACAGCCGCGACAGCTTCGAGGCCTCGCTGCTGGACCACGCCACGGAAAACGAACTGCTTTCCTACCTGGGCAGCTACCCGTCCATCGTGGCGAAGGCCGCGGAACTGCGTGAACCGCACCGAGTGGCACGGCACCTCGAAGCCATCGCCGGGGCCTACCACCGGTGGTATGACGCGTGCCGGATTGCGCCCATGGGCGACGAACCGGTCACCGACCTCAACCGCACGCGGCTGTGGCTCAACGACGCCACCAGCCAGGTGCTCGCCAACGGACTTGACCTGCTGGGCGTTTCGGCGCCGGAACGGATGTGAGCACCGTGACGGTATCCGCAACCACCGCATCCCCGCTCGCCCCCGAATGGCTGCAGGTCCCGGCCGACCTGAACGCGCTCCACGAACCCATGTGGGCCGGCAGCGTGGTCCGGAACGCCGCCGGCGCCCTCACCGTGGGGGGAGTGGACGTCCACGCCCTGAAGGAGCAGTTCGGGACGCCGCTGTTCGTCATGGACGAGGCCGACTTCCGCTCCCGCGCCCGGGCCTTCAAGGACTCCTTCGACGCCGCCTTTGCCGATATCTGTGGCGGCGTGGACGTCTACTACGCAGGGAAGTCCTTCCTTTGCACCGCAGTGGTGAAGTGGGTCGAGGAGGAAGGACTGCGCCTGGATACTGCCTCCGGCGGTGAACTGGCGGTGGCAGCACGCGCCGGAATTCCCGGCGAACGGGTGGCACTGCACGGCAACAACAAATCCGACGCCGAGATCCACCGGGCGCTGGACATGAAGCTCGGCCGCATCGTGGTGGACAGCCTGGACGAGCTGGTCCGCGTCGGGGCCATCGCGCAGGCCCGCGGCGAACAGGCCAAGGTCATGCTCCGGCTGACGCCCGGCGTGCACGCCCACACGCACGAGTTCATCGCCACCGCGCATGAGGACCAGAAGTTCGGCCTCTCGATGGCAGCGGACACCACCGCGGAAGCAGGCGTGTCCGCAGCCGAAGAAGCAGTTGCCGCGGCGTCAGCACACCCCGGCATCGAGTTACTGGGCCTGCACTGCCACATCGGGTCGCAGATCTTCGAACCCGACGGCTTCGCGCTGGCTGCCGAAAAACTGCTCCGCTTCCTGGCAGCCATGCAGGAGAAATACTCGATCACCATGCCGGAACTCGACCTCGGGGGCGGCTACGGGATCGCCTACACGCCGGTGGACACCCCCCGCCCCGCAGCGGAGATCGCGACGGCGATGGCCGCCGTCGTGCGTTCCACCTGCGCCGAGCTCGGCATTGACGCGCCGCGCATCTCGATCGAACCCGGCCGCGCCATCGTGGGCAGCACCACCTTCACCCTGTACGAGGTGGGTACGCTCAAGACCGTTCGCGTGGACGCTCCCTCCGGGGCCGACAGTGACGGCGGCAACAACGTTACGTATCCGCGCCGGTATGTTTCGGTGGACGGCGGCATGAGCGATAACGCCCGCCCGGTGCTGTACGACGCGGATTATTCGGCTGTCCTGGCCTCCCGCACCTCCGGCGCAGCCCCGCAGTTGTCCCGCGTGGTGGGCAAACATTGCGAGAGCGGCGACATAGTTGTTAGAGATGTATATCTGCCCGGGGACGTGGCAGCCGGTGATCTGCTTGCCGTACCGGGGACCGGCGCCTACTGCTGGGCCCTCTCGAGCAACTACAACTATCTGGCCCGGCCGGGCGTTGTCGCGGTGCGCGACGGATCTGCCCGGCTGATTGTCCGCGGGGAAACCGAAGAAGATCTTTTGAACCGCGACATGGGAGCCTGAATGACGGAAATGCGAACCCTGAAAGTGGCCCTGCTCGGCTGTGGCAACGTAGGGGCCCAGGTTGCGCGGATCCTGCTCGAGGACGCCGACGCCCTTGCCGCCCGTGCCGGGGCGCGCCTTCAGCTCAGCGGGATCGCCGTGCGCAACGTCAACGGCCACCGCGATGTCGAACTGCCCCAGGAACTCTTCACCACCGACGCCGGGACCCTGGTTAAGGACGCGGACCTGGTGATTGAACTGATGGGCGGCATCGAACCGGCGCGCACCCTGATCCTCTCGGCGCTGCAGAACGGTGCCTGCGTGGTCACCGGCAACAAGGCACTCCTCGCGCAGGATGGCCCCACGCTCTACGAAGAGGCAGACAAAGCCGGCGTCCAGCTCTCCTATGAAGCCGCCGTCGCCGGAGCCATCCCGATCCTCCGCCCCATCCGCGACAGCCTCTCCGGCGACCGGATCACCCGGGTGCTGGGCATCGTCAACGGCACCACCAACTTCATCCTCGACCAGATGGATTCAACAGGTGCCCAGTTCGCGGACGCCCTCGCCGAAGCCCAGCGCCTCGGCTACGCCGAAGCGGACCCCACCGCCGACGTCGAAGGGCACGACGCCGCGGCGAAGGCTGCCATCCTGGCGTCACTGTCGTTCCACACCCGGTTCGCGCTGGAGAACGTCCACTGCGAAGGGATTTCCGCCGTCACGGCCTCTGACATCGCCGCGGCCAAAGACGCCGGCTTCGTCATCAAGCTGCTGGCCATCGCGGAGAAACTGACCGGTGCCGACGGCAAGGAAGGCGTGTCCGTCCGGGTCCACCCCACCCTGCTGCCGCGCGAGCACCCGCTGGCGGCCGTGCGCGGCGCCTTCAACGCCGTCTTCATCGAGGCCGAAAACGCCGGCGAGCTGATGTTCTACGGCCAGGGCGCCGGCGGTACTCCCACCGCGTCCGCCGTGATGGGAGACCTCGTTTCCGCCGCACGGCGACTGGTCCTGGGCGGACCGCAGCGCACCGAGACCACCACCGGCCACGTCCCGGCGCTGCC
Organism: Pseudarthrobacter sp. efr-133-R2A-89; assembly: GCF_030209315.1. Classification (NCBI taxonomy): domain Bacteria; kingdom Bacillati; phylum Actinomycetota; class Actinomycetes; order Micrococcales; family Micrococcaceae; genus Pseudarthrobacter; species Pseudarthrobacter sp. efr-133-R2A-89. The sequence goes on from NZ_JARVSE010000005.1 coordinate 84,375, forward strand.
CATCGAGGCGGCAACCACCAGCTACTACATCGGCTTGGACGTCGCCGACCAGCCCGGCGTGCTGGCCCGGATCGCCCAGCTCTTTGCCGAGCACGGCGTGTCCATCGAAATCATGCGGCAAACCATCCACCGCGACGCCGAATCCAACGTGGAGTCGGCCGAGCTTCGGATCGTCACCCACCGCGCGTCAGAGGCTGCCCTCGCAGCCACCGTCGAGGCCGTGAAGGGCCTGGACGTCATCAATTCAGTTACATCCGTTCTGCGGGTAGAAGGAGTCTAAGTGGCTCACCAATGGCGCGGCGTCATCCGCGAATACGCTGACCGTCTGCCCGTGACGGAGTCCACCAGGGTCATCACCCTGGGCGAGGGCGGCACCCCGCTGGTGCACGCGCAGAAGCTCTCCGAACTCACCGGCTCCCAGGTCTACCTGAAGGTGGAGGGGATGAACCCCACCGGATCCTTCAAGGACCGTGGCATGACCATGGCCATGACGGCCGCAGTGGCTTCCGGCGCCAAGGCTGTGGTGTGCGCCTCCACCGGCAACACCTCCGCTTCCGCTGCCGCCTACGCCACCGCCGCCGGGCTGAAGTGCGCCGTCCTGGTGCCCGAAGGCAAGATCTCCATGGGCAAGCTCAGCCAGGCCATCGCGCACGGCGCCACCCTGCTGCAGGTCGACGGCAACTTCGACAACTGCCTGGACATCGCCCGCAAGCTGGGGGAGTCCTACCCCGTCTTCCTGGTCAACTCCGTCAACCCTGCCCGCATCCAAGGCCAGAAGACCGGCGCCTTCGAAGTGGTGGACGCCCTGGGCGACGCCCCGGACATCCACGTCCTGCCAGTGGGCAACGCCGGCAACATCACCGCCTATTGGAAGGGCTACAAGGAGTACTCCGCACCGTTTGAGTCGGAGACCGCCGGGACGCTGCCCGCCGTCTCCACCAAGACGCCTGCCATGTGGGGCTTCCAGGCCGCCGGAGCCGCACCCTTCGTCGCCGGACATCCGATCACCGAGCCGGACACCATCGCCACCGCCATCCGCATCGGCAACCCCGCATCCTGGGACGGTGCCGTCGGCGCACGCGACGAGTCCGGCGGACTCATCGACGCCGTCACGGACGAAGAAATCCTGCACGCCCACCGCTGGCTGTCGGCCAAGGAAGGCGTCTTCGTCGAGCCCGGCTCCGCAGCCGGCGTGGCCGGCCTGCTCAAGAAGCACGCCGCAGGCGAAGTCCCCGGCGGGAAGACCATCGTCATCACCGTCACCGGGCACGGGCTCAAGGACCCGCAGTGGGCCCTTCGCACCGAGGACGGCAGCGACGTGCAGCCGGTCAAGGTGCCTAACGACGTCGTCACCGTAGCCGCTGAGCTGGGACTGGAAGAGCAGTAGCCTTGGACGCCACCTCGCAGGCCGCCGTCGGGCTGCACCTCATTGAGCCGGGCCAGCGCGTCACCGTCCGTGTCCCCGCGACGTCGGCCAACCTGGGCCCCGGCTACGACAGCCTGGGGCTTGCCCTGGCCCTGCACGACACCCTCACCGTGGAAAGCCTGGATACCGACGAACTCCTGTTCGAGCTCCGCGGCGAGGGTGCCGACACGCTGCCCCGCGATGCCAGCCACCTGGTCATCCGCGCCATGGACGCAGCGTTCGAGCGGCTGGGTTACCGCCACGGCGGCCTGAAGGTGACCGCCGAGAACGTCAACCCGCACGGGCGTGGGCTCGGTTCCTCCGCCTCTGCCGTGGTGGCCGCCGTCTCTGCCGCCAACGCCATGGTGCCTGCCGGCAGCCGGCGCGGAAAGGACTGGATCCTCCAGCTCACCAGCGAACTGGAGGGCCACCCGGACAACGTCGCACCCGCCATATTCGGCGGACTGGCGCTGTCATGGCAGGACAGTGAGCAGTACAGCAGCACCAGCGCCACCGTGGCCGGGGACGTCATTCCCATCGTCGCCGTGCCGGACTTCGAACTCTCCACGGAGGCCGCCCGGGCCCTGCTCCCGGCCTCCGTGGGACACCACGCCGCCGCAATGAATTCCGGCCGTGCAGCGCTGCTGATCCATGCGCTCACCCAAAAACCCGAATTCCTGTTGCCGGGCACCGAAGACTACCTGCACCAGAGCTACCGCGCAGAGGCCATGCGGCCCAGCGCGGCGCTGATCGGCGCCCTGCGCAAAGCGGGCTATGCCGCGGTTGTTTCAGGCGCCGGCCCCACCGTCCTGGTGCTGGCGAACGGCGGCGCCCAGGCAGGGGATGCCCTGGCCTTCATTGAGTCCTTCACCGCAACCAACACGCCGGATATCGGCTGGCGCGTACTGAAGCTCGCAGTGGACGTTGAAGGTGCTAAGGTGGACATGCACCGGCGGTAATTCCGCCTATCTGATCTGCTCGTGCATTCAGTTGCTGTTTTGATCTACCGACTGTGAATGTATTCCGGTGCCACCTGCTTGGTCTGTCGCAGGAAAATGCAGCATCCAACTGCCCCTGAACCGTCAGCCCGGCGTTGCTCCAAGAGTGCAGCGCAAGGTGAATCAGTATCCGGCCCTGCTGGCCGAAATCCAACCGGCAAGGCCGAAAAATCCCGGCTGCAGATCTGAACTGCAGCCCAGATCAAATCATCGCGTCCAGCTCCTCGTCTGGACGCCGTCGAGGGGGAAGGATCCTTCGTGACCGAAACCACTGAGCTGTCACCAGCTGTGGACCACACAACTTCTGCTGCCGAATCATCGGCTGCACCCGCCAAGAGCAGCGGCCTTGCAGGCCTGAAGCTCGCCCAGCTGCAGGCCCTCGCCAGCCAGCTCGGTATTTCCGGCGGCTCCCGCATGCGCAAGGGGGACCTGGTCTCGGCCATTTCCGCCCACCGTGCCGGAACCCTCACCGCCAAGGTTCCTGCCAAGGCAACCGTCAAGGCACCGGAGAGCGTTGAGGCCCCGGCTGCAGCAGCCGCCCCGGCGGCTTCGGAAGCTCCCGCCGCAGAGGCCCCCGCCGCAGAAGGCAGCCGAGCCCGTGGTCGCGGCCGCAGCCGCCGTGCGGTCAGCGACGGCGTGGTTGCCCCGGCAGCCGCGGCTCCCGTCGTCGAAACCACTGCTGCCCCGGCCGCCGAAGCGCCGTCTGCGGTGTCCGCAGAAGCCACCGAGGGCACGGAAGGCGCCTCGGAGCGCCGCCAGCCCCGCACCCGCAACCGCCGCCGCAGCGAGGCCGCTGCAGCCTCCGTCCAGGAGGCTCCGGTGGAAACCCCGGCAGAGCAGCCGGCCACGGAGCAGCGGGCAGGCGACCAGCGCAGCGAAGCCCCCGCAGCCGACTCCGGCGACGCCGGCCAGCGCACCGAGCGCCGTGACGGCGGCCGCACCCGCGGCGGCCGCGACACCACCTCCCGGGACTCCGACGGCGGCCGGGACAACGCCGGCAGCCGCGACGCCGGCCAGCGTGACGGCAACCGCGACAACGACGACACCGACGGCGGCAGCCGCCGGAACCGCCGGAACCGCCGCGACCGGAATGACCGCAACGACCGCTCCGGCGGCCAGGACCGCGACAACTCGCGCAACGACCGCTTCCGCGACCGCAACGACCGCCGCCGCGGGCGCAACCAGGGACCGGACGTCGACGACGTCGAGGTCACCGAGGACGACGTCCTGCTTCCGGTCGCCGGCATCCTGGACGTCCTGGAGAACTACGCATTCATCCGCACGTCCGGCTACCTGCCCGGCCCCAACGACGTCTATGTCTCGCTCGCCCAGGTCAAGAAGTACAACCTGCGCAAGGGTGACGCCGTCGTCGGCGCCATCCGCGCCCCCCGCGAAGGCGAAGACCGCAACCAGCAGTCCAACCGCCAGAAGTTCAACGCCCTGGTCCGCGTCACCTCGGTCAACGGCAAGACCGCCGAAGAACTCAAGGACCGCGTCGAGTTCGCCAAGCTGGTGCCGCTCTACCCGTCCGAGCGACTGCGCCTCGAGACCGACCCCAAGAAAATCGGTCCCCGCGTCATCGACCTCGTTGCCCCGATCGGCAAGGGCCAGCGCGGCCTGATCGTCTCCCCGCCCAAGGCCGGAAAGACGCTCATCCTGCAGTCCATCGCCAACGCCATCACCACCAACAACCCTGAGGTCCACCTCATGATGGTGCTCGTTGACGAACGTCCTGAAGAAGTGACGGATATGCAGCGCACCGTCAAGGGCGAGGTCATCGCTTCCACCTTTGACCGTCCCGCCGACGACCACACCACCGTGGCCGAGCTCTCCATCGAACGCGCCAAGCGCCTCGTGGAAATGGGCATGGACGTGGTTGTCCTCCTGGACTCCATGACCCGCCTGGGCCGTGCCTACAACCTGGCAGCACCGGCCTCCGGCCGCATCCTGTCCGGTGGTGTCGACTCCGCCGCCCTCTACCCGCCCAAGCGCTTCTTCGGCGCCGCCCGCAACATCGAAAACGGCGGCTCGCTCACCATCCTGGCCACCGCCCTCGTGGAGACCGGATCCAAGATGGACGAGGTCATCTTCGAAGAGTTCAAGGGCACCGGCAACATGGAACTGCGCCTGTCCCGCCAGCTGGCAGACAAGCGCATCTTCCCCGCCGTAGACGTGAACGCCTCCGGCACGCGGCGTGAGGAGAACTTGCTCTCGGCCGAAGAAGTGAAGATCATGTGGAAGCTGCGCCGCGTCCTCTCCGGACTCGAAACCCAGCAGAGCCTTGAACTGCTCACCAACAAGATCCGGGAAACCCAGAGCAACGTTGAGTTCCTCATGCAGGTCCAGAAGACGACGCTTGGTGCGAAGTCGGATAACGACAAGTAGCTGAGTTTAGGGGCGGGCGCTGGTGCGTTCGTGCGGTGGGTGCCGCGCGGATGTTCCGCCCCCGCCCCTTCGCGTTGCAGTTGACGTACTGCGTACGTCAACTGCAACGCTCCGACAGGCCCGATGCCACTCCCGGGGCGGAACATCCGCGCGGCAGTTGCGGGCTCGCTCACCATGGCGCGCCGCTTCCTGTGCCTGATTTAAGATGGGCACAGAACGAAAGGTTTTGAAATATGTTTGAGTCCGTACAGGGCCTGCTTGATGAGCATGACGCTATCCAGGCGCAGCTGGGGGATCCTGCTGTTTACGCTGACCAGCGGCTTGCCCGGAAGCTGGGGCGGCGGTCGGCTCAGCTTAATGGCATCGTGGAGGCTTACCACCGGTGGGAGGGGCTCAGGGACGATCTCGCCGCTGCCAAGGAAATGGCTGCCGAGGACCCCGAATTCGCTGCCGAGGTGCCGGAACTGGAAGCCTCGCTCGAGACCGCTGCCGCCAAGCTGCGGCGCCTCCTGATTCCGCGCGACCCCGACGACGCCCGCAACGTGATCCTTGAAGTCAAGGGCGGCGAAGGCGGCGATGAGGCCGCCCTGTTCGCCGGCGACCTGCTGCGCATGTACACCCGGTACGCCGAATCCCGCGGCTGGAAGACCGAAATCATCTCCGCCACGGAATCCGACCTTGGCGGGTACAAGGACGTCCAGGTTGCGGTCAAGGGCAACTCCAACGACCCCGCCGAGGGCGTCTACGCCCGGCTCAAGTTCGAGGGCGGCGTGCACCGCGTCCAGCGCGTGCCCGTCACCGAATCCCAGGGCCGCATCCACACCTCTGCTGCCGGCGTGCTGGTCCTGCCCGAGGTTGATGAGCCCGAAGAGCTGGAGATCAACCAGAACGACCTCAAGATCGACGTCTACCGGTCCTCCGGTCCCGGCGGCCAGTCCGTCAACACCACGGACTCGGCCGTCCGCATCACGCACCTTCCCACCGGCATCGTGGTGGCCATGCAGAACGAGAAGTCCCAGCTGCAAAACCGCGAAGCCGGCATGCGCGTGCTCCGCGCGCGTATCCTGGCGCACCAGCAGGAGCAGATCGACGCCGAGAACTCGGCCCAGCGCAAGTCGCAGATCCGCACCATGGACCGCTCCGAGCGCATCCGCACGTACAACTACCCGGAAAACCGGATCGCGGACCACCGCACCGGCTACAAGGCGTACAACCTGGACCAGGTGATGAATGGCGACCTGGAACCGGTCATCCAGTCCGCCATCGAGATGGACGAGCAGGCGCGTCTGGACGCCATCGGCGACTGACCGGAAGCCAACCATGAGTGAGCCCACCGAGACTGCCCCAGCCCAGTCCCTGGCCGCAGCCGTACGCGAGGCCGCGGAACACCTGGCCGAGGCCGGTGTCCCCAGTCCCCGGGCCGACGCAGAGCTGCTGGCGGACCACCTCCTCAACGTCGGGCTGGGACGCCTCCGTGCCCTGATGCTCGGTGATACGGCTGCGCCCGCGGGCTACGCCGAGCTGGTGGCTGAACGCGTCCGCCGCGTTCCGTTGCAGCACATCACCGGGGTGGCGCACTTCCGCTACCTTGAGCTGGCGGTTGGTCCCGGCGTGTTCATCCCCCGGCCGGAAACCGAATCCGTGGTCCAACTGGCCATTGACCACGTCAAGGGCATGCAGGCTCCCCGGATCGTGGACCTGGGCACCGGCTCGGGCGCCATCGCTGGCTCCGTCGCGCACGAGGTGCCCGGTGCCGACGTGCACGCGGTCGAGTTCAGCCCGTTTGCGCACGCCTGGGCGGCGAGGAACCTTGCACCCCTCGGCGTCAACCTCGTCCTGGGGGACCTGCGCAACGCGCTGCCGGAACTCAACGGAACTGTCGACGTCGTGATCTCCAACCCGCCGTACATCCCGGCCGCCGCCACCCCCAATGAACCCGAAGTTGCCCTGCATGACCCGCCCGAGGCGTTGTACGGCGGGGGAGCGGACGGCATGGAACTCCCGACGGCGGCAGCAGCCTCGGCTGCCCGGCTCCTGCGTCCCGGGGGCTACTTCGTCATGGAACACGCTGAAGTCCAGGCCGGCTGGATTGCCGCCATGCTCAGCCGGGCCGGCGCCTGGACAAGCATCAGTACGCACCTGGACCTCAACGGCAAAGAGCGCGCCACCAGCGCCGTGCTCGCGGACCAGGCCACACGGAATGAAAGAATGGGCCAGTGACCACAACCTACAACTGCACCATCGATGACGAGCGGGCACAGGGCCTGGAACACGCCCAGCGTGCCATTAGCGAAAAGAAGTGCGTGGTTCTCCCCACGGACACGGTCTACGGGATCGGTGCGGACGCCTTCTCGCCGCACGCCGTCACCATGCTGCTGGTATCAAAAGGCCGCAGCCGGACCATGCCGCCTCCTGTCCTGATTCCGCGCATCAACGCACTGGACGGCCTGGCCACGGAAGTGTCAGCCGACGCGCGCAAGCTCGCCGAAGCCTTTTGGCCCGGCGGCCTCACCCTGATCCTGCACGCCCAGCCCTCGCTCGACTGGGACCTCGGCGAGACCAAGGGCACCGTGGCGCTGCGGATGCCTGCCGACGAGGTAGCCCTGGAACTGCTGACCCTGACCGGCCCGCTCGCCGTCTCCTCAGCCAACCGCACCGGCCAGGCGCCGGCGCAAACCGCGGCAGCAGCGCGCGAACAGCTGGCTGACTCCGTCGAGGTGTACTTGGAGGGCGGCCCGCGTCCGCTTGAAGGTGAAGCCGGCGTCCCGTCAACCATCGTGGACGCCACCGGCCCCATCCTCCGCGTGGTACGCAACGGGGCGGTCAGCCTCGACCGGTTGCGCGAGCACGTCCCCGGCGTCCTGGGGCTCGGCGAAATCCCGATGGCAGAGGAAGAACCGCACGCCGAAAACGCCAGTGAACCGGACGCCAGCGTTGCGGGCAACCCCGACGCCGCTCCGGAAAACTGACATGCAGCCCAAAGTCGCCGTAGCAGCCGTCACCTTCGACCGCCACGAGGAGCTGGCCCTGCTCCTGCAAGGCCTGGCCACCCAAACCGCTCCCATCCATTCCATCGCCCTGGTGGACTCCGGCACCGTCCCCGCCACCGACGTCGTCAGCGCCGTGGGCGCGGACAACATCAACTACCTGCGCTCCGAAGCGAACCTCGGCGGCGCCGGCGGGTTCGCCTACGCCATCCTCGCCGCCATGGCCAGCGGCGCGGACTGGATCTGGATGATGGACGACGACGGCCACCCGGAGGACGCCAGCTGCCTGGCCGAACTGCTCCGCACCGCCGACGAGCACCAGCTGGACATCATCAGCCCGCTGGTTGCCGCCACCGCAGACCCCAACCGGCTCTCCTTCAATTTCCGCATCAACGGCCTGCTGACCAACGACAGGTCCCGGCTCGCTCCCATGGGCTACCTCCCCGACATGGTGCACTTCTTCAACGGCGCTCTGATCCGGACCGAGGTCTTCTACAAGATCGGCATTCCCGATGTGAAATTCTTCATCCGCGGGGATGAGGTGGACTTCCTGTCCCGGGTGAAAAAGGCAGGCCTGAAATACGGCACCCTGGCCACCGTGGCCGTGCAGCACCCCGCCACCTGGACCGAGATGAAGCCGGTGTTCGGCGGCTTCATCACCCCCGTCATCCCGGAGGGCGAGTTCAAGCGCTACTGCTACTTCCGCAACCGCGGCTACCTGACCCGGAAATACCGCAACCTGCGCTGGTTCAGCGCCGACATCGTCGGTTTCCCGTACTACTTCCTGAAGACCGGTGACTTCAAGGGCCTCGCACACTGGTTCGGCGCCTACTCCACCGGCTTCCGCGGCAAGGGCTTCGGCTCGCCCGCGGAACTGATGTCCGCCAGGAACTAGGCCGCCGTGGACAACCTGTACGCCGTCGTCGTCACCTTCAACCGTGCCGAGTTCCTCCGCAACCTGCTCCGCTCCTTCACCGGGCCGGGCAGCGCTCCCGCGCAGGTCCTGGTGGTGGATAACGCCAGCACCGACCACACGGCCGACGTCGTGGCGCAGGCGATGTCCGCCGGCGGCCCGCCCATCCGGTACGAGAAGCTGGACCGGAACGTGGGCGGCGCCGGGGGATTTTCCCGCGGCGTCCAACTCGCGCTGGAGTCGGGTGCCGAGTGGCTGTGGCTGATGGACGACGACGTCGAGGTCCTTCCCGGTGCCGTGGACGCCCTGGACAAATTCACGCCCGAGTATTCCTGCATGATCGGCCGCCGGTACGACGCCAACGGCAAGCCCTTCTTTTGGCAGCACCATTTCGTGGAATCGCTGGGCGTCTTCCTGCCGGTGTCCCGGGACGTGTTCAAGCATTCGGACGTGTTCCGCACCAACGTGGGGAATTTTGAGGGCATGCTGGTCAGGGCCTCGGTGGCCCGCGAGATCGGCCTGCCGGACCCGCGCTTCTTCATCACCTGGGACGACCTCATCTACGGCTGGCTCGCCGCACAGCGGACCCAGGTGGTGTACGTGAACGCCTTCGTCATCAAGAAGGTCCGTGCCCAGCGGCAGGTGGACCTGGGACTGCGCCACCTAAACGATTCTTCCGACCTCAGCCGGCGCTACGTGATGCGCAATCGGGGACACGTGGCGCACTACCTGAAGGCGTACGGCAAGTACAACAAGGCCGGTTTCGCGGCCGGGACGGCGCTGACTTTCCTCAAGGAAATAGCCCGGCTGGTCCTGGTGGAACGCACCCTCAAGGGCTCCGGTGCGCTGTGGCGCGGATGGCGTGAATCACGCACGATCCTCTCGGACACCGGATGGAAACCCATGCCTCCAGTGCCCGCGCATCCGGGAAGTGGAAGCCGAAGAGATTAGTATCGTTCTAGGTCCCGACGCCGTCCGACGGTTTTTGCGGCGGGGCATTATGAAAAAGGCGCTGGCCGCCGTGGTAGTGGAAGTCGGTTGCATCTTCTGTTGAGTACAAAATCTGAAACGCGCGCACCCGCCGCCGTACGGGACGAGAAACCCGCCATCTGGATCTGGATCCAGGTATTCCTCGACTCCATGTCGTGGGTTGTGGCCATCGTCCTGGCACTGCTGCTGCGCTACGAGATGGGCATCCGGGTGGAGCAGTTCGCCGGTGCCTTCGCCATCGCTGCCATCGCCGTCGTCGTCCAGATGCTGGCAGGATACTCCCTCGCCTTGTACCGGGGCCGCTATCCCTTCGGCAGCTTCCAGGAAGCCCGGGCACTGGTGTTCGTCACGGTCATCGTGGCCGCCTCCATCACCGCCAGCCTGCTGGTCCTCTATGAGGCCATCAACATCGGCCGCAGCGTGGGCCTCATCGCCTTCCCGTTCGCTTGCCTCTTCATGGGCGCCGCCCGCTACGCCAAGCGGCTCTACGCCGAAAGCAAGACCAGGCCCGGTGACGGGGCGCAAAACACGCTGGTCTACGGCGCAGGGTTCCTCGGCAACTCCTTGGTAACCCGGATGCTGCAGGACCCGGACTCGCCCTACTTCCCGGTGGGCCTGGTGGATGACGATCCCGCCAAAAAGCACCTGCGCCTTTCCGGTGTCCAGGTCCAGGGCCGCGGGGACGACCTCCCCGCCATCATCCGGCGCACCCGGGCAACCGTCCTGGTGGTGGCGTTCGCCAACGTCGAAGCGGGACTGGTGCGCCGCATCTCCGACGCCGTGGCCGGGCTGAACGTCCGCGTCCTCGTCCTGCCTCCGCTGAGGGACATGCTGGGCAGCGGTGCGCCCGCAGGGTTCTCCGATTTCCGCGACGTGGCGGTCGAAGACCTGATCGGCCGGCGCCCGGTGGACATCAAGGTCGACGAGATTGCCGGCTACATCAAGGGCAAGCGGGTGCTGGTGACCGGCGCCGGCGGATCCATCGGCTCTGAACTCTGCCGCCAGATCGTGCAGTTCGAACCCTCGGAACTGATCATGCTGGACCACGATGAAACCGGGCTGCAGCAGACCCAGATTTCCATCACCGGGCGCGGCCTGCTGGCCGGCCGCGACACCGTCCTGGCAAACATCCGCGACGGCGAGGCCCTCCAGGAGATCTTCGCCGACCGGCAGCCCGAAGTGGTGTTCCACGCGGCAGCCCTCAAGCATGCTCCACTGCTCCAGCAGTACCCGGTGGAGGCGTGGAAGACGAACGTGTGCGGCACGTTGAACGTGCTGCGCGCTGCCCGCCGGGCAGGCGTCTCGAACTTCGTCAACATTTCCACCGACAAGGCCGCCAACCCCACCACCGCGCTCGGCCACTCCAAGCGGGTTGCCGAAAAGCTGACCGCCTGGATGGCAGGGCAGACGCAAAAGAAGTTCGTCTCCGTCCGTTTCGGCAACGTCATGGGCAGCCGCGGCTCCATGCTGCCGCTCTTCACCGAACAGATCCGCGTTGGCGGTCCGGTCACGGTCACCGACCCCGATGTGACGCGCTTCTTCATGACCATTCCCGAAGCCTGCCAGCTGGTGATCCAGGCCGGTGCGATCGGTGCCGGCGGCGATGTCCTGATCCTCGACATGGGCGAACCTGTCCGGATCCTCGACGTGGCACAACGAATGATCGCCATGTCCGGCAAGGACGTGGAGATCATCTATACGGGACTGCGGCCGGGGGAGAAGCTGCACGAGGAACTGGTGGGCGCCGGGGAACTGGACAAACGCCCGCTGCACCCCAAGATTTCACACACCCGGGCCACCGAGCAGGATCCGGACAAGCTCGACCTCAACGTTTGGCTGGCCCGTTGTGAAGCTGAACAAGGCGTCAGCATCAGCGACATTCCCGACGACGAGGCCGATGATACGGGCGCCATCAGGGTTGCGTCATGATGCCGCTCCTGCTGGTGGCACTGGCAACCCTGCTGGCGAGCCTCCTCCTCCCGTTCGCGGTGAAGCCGTGGTTGGTCCGGATGGGCGTGGTGGACGTTCCCTCCGCCCGCTCATCGCACGTCAAGGCAACCATCCGCGGCATGGGGGTCGCCGCCGCCCTCGCCACCGTCATCGGCTACGCGGCAGCGGTCCTCCTGGGCGTGGTCACGGTTGACCGGTCCGTGGCCGCCGTCGTCCTGGCGATCATTGTGGCCTGCTCCGTTGTCGGCTGGGTCGAGGACCTGCGCGGCCTGTCCATCCGCGGCCGCGCAGCTGCCCAGCTCGGCATCGGGGCCGCCGGTTCCGTGGCCCTGATCCTGCTGACCGGCCAGTCGTTCTGGTGGCTGCCCCTCGCTGCCCTGGCGATCGCGGCGTACGTCAACATTGCCAACTTCATGGACGGCGTCAACGGAATCTCGGGCCTGCACGGGGTCACTGCCGGCGGGGCCTACGCGCTGGCCGGCGCGCTGGCGGAACAACCGTGGCTCACGGCTGGTGGAGCCGTGCTCGCGATGTCCTTCCTGGGGTTCCTGCCTTGGAACCTGGGCCGGGGTTCAGTCTTCCTGGGAGACGTGGGCAGCTACCTGCTCGGCGCATCCGTAGCCGCCCTGGCCGTAGCCGGCTTCCTTGGCGGTGTCTACGTGGAATACGTCCTTTCACCCATCCTGGTGTACGCCGCGGACACCGGCTACACATTGCTGCGACGGATCAAGGCGGGGGAGCGCTGGTACGCATCCCACCGTGAGCACGTCTACCAGCGGCTTACGGATGTCGGCTTCTCGCACCTGCAGTCGGCTGCCGCCGTTACTTGCTGCACGGTCGCCGTCATCATCCTCGGCTTTGTCGCCGCCACCGCGTCGTTGCCGGTGGTGGCCCTGTGCGTGGCCGGCACCGTCCTGGTCCTCGTCGTGTACCTGGCCAGCCCGGACCTGATCGGACGCCGCCGCCGCAGGTCCAAAGTCACACGGCTGCCGGTGACCTAGCCATGTTCTATCTCGTGTAGAATTTAGGGGCAGCCCAAGCTGCTCCTCCACCCTTTACCTCCTGGCGCTGAGCCATGGGGTGCCGACGATTGGGATCGAATGACCTCCAACGCCGAGTCCGGACCTGTGTCCGGCCATGGACACGTTGGCTCTTCGGGTCCCACACGTTCGCTCTGGCTGAACCTGCTCAAGCGCAGTTCCATTGCCGCCACGGCCGGCCTGGCGCTGTGCGCCATTCCTGCCGCGCTCCTCAATGGAGTCAGCGGGGCAATTTCCAGTTTCCTCGGCGGCCTGCTGGTCATGCTGTTCTTCGGAATCAGCCTGCTGGTTGGCCACTTCGTGGGACGCCGCAATCCGTCCGGCGCGATTGGGGTGTTCGTAGCCACCTACTTCATCAAGGTGGTTGGCTTCGCGGTTGTCCTCTTCATTGTCGGGGCTCCGGCGTGGCTGCACGGACGCTGGTTCGTCATAGGTGCCGTGGTCGCCGTCGTCCTCTGGCAGGCTGCCGAGATCCATGGCTTCAGCAAAGCCCGCCTCCAGATCTACAACGATCCGGAAGAGAAGGGAACCACCGATGCGTAACCCGAAGAAATCCGACGCGGCAGCAAACGCCAATCGCCGATCCAACGGCTCCGCACCCGGTGATTCCGAGGCTTCGAACGACGGCGGCTACAACGCTGGAATGGCGGTGTTCAGCTACATCATTGGCGGAATCATCGTCTGGAGTTTGATAGGGTGGGGACTGGATTACGTGTGGGGAACGCGCTGGATCGTGCTCGCAGGCGCTCTGCTTGGAGCCGTCGGAGGTTTTTACCTTTCCCATATGCATGGCCTTACCAGTTCTCGCACAAACGCTGGTGATCGCCATGCTGCCAGCGGGCCGTCCCAGGACGGCAACACTAATGCCAAATAATTTCACAGGGGGAACAGCAGGCTGTCAGGCTGCCGGACCCCGCCCAACGCCCAATGATGGACACTGCAGAGAGGAAACGCGTTGATCGCGCTTGCGCTCCCGGCCCAAGATTCAGGAGAGTTCACTCCTCCTGGAATTAACGAAATGCATTTGCCGGCAATCCTGCCGTGGGGTGCCGCAGAAGGATTCTCCAAGCAGATGCTGCTGGTCCTCCTCTCTGTCGTCTTTATCGCCGTCTTCTTCGTGCTCGCCGCACGCAAGCAGCAGCTGGTACCCGGCAAGCTCCAGTTCGCCGGCGAGGCCGCCTACGGCTTCGTCCGCAACGGAATCGCCAAGGACATCATCGGCGGCAGGGACTTCATCAAGTACGTCCCGCTGCTGTTCAGCCTGTTCTTCTTCATCCTGGTCAACAACATCTACGGCGCCATTCCGGTGTTCCAGCTCCCCACGTTCTCGCACGTGGGTGGAGCGTATGTGCTGGCCGGCCTGGTCTACGTGACCTGGATCGCCATCGGCATCAAGAAGAACGGCCTGCGCTACTTCAAGCTGGCCACCGTACCCTCCGGGGTTCCGTGGTACATCCTGCCGATCGTTATCCCGATCGAGATCATCTCCAACTTCGTTGTCCGGCCGGTCACGCACAGCCTTCGTCTGTTCGCGACCATGCTCGCCGGCCACCTCATCGTGATGATCGCGGGCTCCGGCATTGAGTACCTGATCATGCAGGAGAACTTCCTGCTCAAGGGCACGTCGGTCCTGGTCCTGGCCGGTGCGATCGCCATGTACATGCTTGAAGCCCTGATCATGGTCCTGCAGGCCTACGTCTTCACGCTGCTGACCGCGATCTACATCGAAGGCGCACTCCACGCCGACAGCCACTAGGCACGCCGGCGGGGCGCCACGTCCCTGACGGCACACACAGAATTCCCCTCGCGGGGATGAAGCAACCCAAACAACCTGCCACACAAGTGGCATCTTGAAAGGAAAAAAAATGGAAGGCTCCATCAACGGCTCCCTCAACCTCATCGGCTATGGCCTCTCGGCTATCGGCGGTGGTATCGGTGTGGGTCTCGTGTTCGCTGCCTACATCAACGGCGTTGCGCGCCAGCCGGAAGCCCAGCGCGTCCTGCAGCCCATCGCATTCCTTGGCCTGGCGCTGACCGAAGCACTCGCCATCCTGGGCCTGGTCTTCGCTTTCGTTCTCAAGTAAACCCAGAGAACTTCAGCGAACATTCAGAACCGAGTAGATAAAGGACGGGTGAAATATGCATCAGCTGAACATCTCAGCCGCCGCTGAGGGCGACGTCAACCCCCTTGTTCCCAATGGCTGGGAAATGCTGGTTGTCTTCGTTGGCTTCGCCATCCTCTTTTTCATCGTGGTCAAGTACGTTGTCCCGATGTTCGAGAAGACCTTCGCCGAGCGTGCCGAGGCCATTGAAGGCGGCATCGCCAAGGCTGAAAAGGCCCAGGCTGAGGCGTCTGCTGCACTCGAAGAGTACAAGCAGCAGCTGACCGACGCCCGCACCGAAGCAAACCGCATCCGTGAGGAAGCCCGCGCCGAAGGTGCCCAGATCCTCGCGGATCTCAAGGAAAAGGCGGCAGCAGAGTCTGCCCGCATCACTGCGCAGGCCCACGCACAGATCGAATCAGAGCGCCAGGCGGCCGTTGTGTCCCTGCGTTCCGAGGTCGGCACCCTTGCCACCACCCTGGCAGGCCGCATCGTGGGCGAGTCCCTCGATGACGACGCCCGTGCAGCACGGGTCGTGGACCGTTTCCTGGCAGATCTGGAGTCCCAGAACGCAGGTGCAGCTAAATAATGGCAGGCGTATCGAGCGAATCGCTGGCAACAGCCCTGGCCGCCTTGGAAGCGAAGCTTCCGACCGCGTCGCTGCAGCTGGCAAAGGAACTCTTCGGAATTCTGGGAATGGTGGACAGCTCGGCTGGTTTGCGCCGTGCCCTGACTGACCCCTCCCGCAGCGGCGACGAGAAATCGGCGCTGGTCAGGCAGCTGGTTGGCGGAAAAGTCTCCGCTGATGCGGCTGAAATCGCGGGCGGACTGGCCAGCTCACGCTGGGCATCGGCGCGCGACATCGGCGATGCACTCGAGACTCTTGCCGCAACGGTGGTCATTTCCGTTGCTGAAAACAAGTCGGCCGTTTCTGCCTCCGGAATCACTGGCCTGGAAGAGCTGGAAAACGACCTGTTTTCCTTCAACCAGGCCGTTGCCTCCAGCCATGAGGTACAACGTGCTCTGTCCGAACCACAGGCAAGCGCTGCAGCCAAGGCGAGGCTCGCCGAGAGGCTGGTGCCCGGTGCCAGTGAGGAAGCAAAGGTCCTCATCATCCAGGCAGTCACCCAGCCCCGCGGCATCAAGCCCACCCGGCTGGTGGAAAGGTTTGCCGAACTGGCGGCCAAGCGGCAGCAGCGCTGGATTGCAACAGTCAGCGTGACCCGGCCGTTGTCGGAGACACAGCTGGCACGCCTCCAGGCGGGCATGAACGCACTGTACGGGCGGGAATTGAAGGTCAACGTCATTGTTGACCCGTCGCTCATTGGCGGAATCCGCGTCCAGGTGGGCGACGAGGTACTCGATGCCTCGGTCCTTACCCGGCTGGGAGAACTGCAACGCCAGCTGGCCGGCTAGCCGGACAAGCACAACCAAACTGATAGAAACCCCGGTCACCGTTTGCGGTGATCACAAACAGGAGAGCAGGGACTGCAGATGGCCGAATTGACCATCAACGCCGACGACGTCCGTAATGCGCTGAACGAGTTCGCGGCGTCCTACGAACCCGGGAACGCAGAGCGCGTAGAGGTCGGCCGCGTAACCACCGCAAGTGACGGCATCGCCCGTGTTGAGGGCCTTCCCTCGGTCATGGCGAACGAGCTGCTGCGCTTCGAGGACGGCACCCTGGGCCTGGCCCAGAACCTTGACGTCCGCGAGATCGGCGTCATCATCCTCGGTGACTTCACCGGCATCGAAGAAGGCCAGGAAGTCCACCGGACCGGGCAGGTTCTGTCCGTTCCCGTTGGCGACGCCTTCCTCGGCCGCGTGGTGGACCCGCTGGGCGTGCCCATCGACGATCTTGGCGAGATCAAGGCCGAGACCACCCGCGCGCTGGAGCTCCAGGCTCCCGGCGTGACCCAGCGTAAGTCGGTCCACGAACCGATGCAGACCGGCCTGAAGGCCATCGACGCGATGATCCCGATCGGCCGTGGCCAGCGCCAGCTGATCATTGGCGACCGCCAGACCGGCAAGTCCGCGATCGCGATCGACACCATCATCAACCAGAAGGCCAACTGGGCCTCCGGCGATGTCACCAAGCAGGTCCGCTGCATCTATGTCGCCATCGGCCAGAAGGCGTCCACGATTGCCGCCATCCGCCAGACCCTTGAGGACAACGGCGCGCTGGAGTACACCACCATCGTGGCTTCTCCCGCCTCCGACCCCGCAGGCTTCAAGTACCTGGCACCGTACGCCGGTTCGGCCATCGGCCAGCACTGGATGTACGGCGGCAAGCACGTCCTCATCGTGTTCGATGACCTTTCCAAGCAGGCCGAGGCCTACCGTGCAGTGTCCCTGCTGCTCCGCCGCCCGCCGGGACGCGAAGCTTACCCGGGTGACGTCTTCTACCTGCACTCCCGCCTGCTGGAGCGTTGTGCCAAGCTCTCCGACGAGCTCGGTGCCGGCTCCATGACGGGCCTGCCGCTGATCGAGACCAAGGCGAACGACGTGTCCGCCTACATCCCGACCAACGTCATCTCCATCACCGACGGCCAGATCTTCCTCCAGTCGGACCTCTTCAACGCCAACCAGCGGCCGGCTGTGGACGTTGGTGTCTCGGTGTCCCGCGTTGGCGGTGCCGCCCAGGTGAAGTCCATGAAGAAGGTCTCCGGTACGTTGAAGCTGGACCTGGCCCAGTACCGCGACATGCAGGCGTTTGCCATGTTCGCATCCGACCTGGATGCTGCATCGCGCCAGCAGCTCACCCGTGGTGCCCGCCTGATGGAACTGCTGAAGCAGGGCCAGTACTCACCGTTCCCGGTCGAGGACCAGGTTGTTTCCATCTGGGCCGGCACCAACGGCTACCTGGACGACGTTCCGGTCGAGGACATCAGCCGGTTCGAGGCTGAGTTCCTTGAGCACCTCCGCCACAAGTCCTCGATCCTGACCACGCTGGCACAGACCAACGTCCTGGACGATGACACCGTTGCAGCTCTGAAGTCCTCAATCGTGGACTTCAAGAAGGGCTTCTTCGGCGAGGGTGACAACCACCTGGTAGGCGCCGGCCACGAGGAGCACGACGCTATCTCCGAGGGCGAAGTCGACCAGGAAAAGATCGTCAAGCAGAAGCGCTAGTTCCGCACCGCCGGGTGTGCCGGGCCGCAAAGGCCCGGCACACCCGGCGACGGAATGTTAGGAAAGGATAAGTATGGGAGCCCAGATCCGGGTCTACCGCCAGAAGATCAGCTCGACCACGTCGATGCGCAAGATCTTCAAGGCGATGGAACTGATCGCTACCTCGCGCATCGGGAAGGCCCGTGCGCGCGTAGCAGCTTCACTGCCTTACGCGAACGCGATCACGCGCGCCGTTTCTGCTGTCGCCAGCCAAAGCGAAATCGACCACCCGCTGATCACTGAGCCAGAGCAGATCCGCCGTGCCGCAGTCCTGGTAATCACCTCGGACCGCGGCCTGGCAGGTTCCTACTCGGCCAGCGTCCTCAAGCAGGCGGAAGGTCTCAACGAGCTGCTCCGCGCCGAAGGCAAGGAAGTCAAGACCTATGTCGTGGGCCGCAAAGCCCAGGCGTACTTCGATTTTCGGAACCGCGAATACGCGCGGGTCTGGACCGGAGGAACCGACGCACCCGAGTTCGCTACTGCCCGTGAAATCGGCGCAGCGTTGCTGGCAGAATTCGCGACCGACTTCGAAGACGGCGGCGTGGACGAAATCCACGTTGTCTACACCCGCTTCAAGTCCATGGTCACCCAGGAGCCGACGGTCATCCGCCTGCTCCCGCTTGAAGTAGTGGAAGAGCAGGCTGAATCCGAATCGGATCTCCTGCCGCTGTACGAGTTCGAACCGGAAGCGGAGCGTGTCCTTGACGCCTTGCTGCCGCGCTACATCGAATCCCGTATCTTCGCAGCCATGTTGCAGGCAGCAGCTTCCGAGCTCGCAGCCCGCCAGCGGGCGATGAAGTCCGCAGGCGACAACGCAACGGACCTGATCAAGAAGTACACGCGTCTGCGCAACACGGCCCGCCAGGCCGAGATCACGCAGGAACTCTCCGAGATTGTTGCCGGTGCGGACGCCCTCGCGTCCTAGCCTGCACAGCCCCGGTTCCGCGTAACCAGCACCACCACAGATAAACTTAACCCCACGCCATCTACTGAATGAAGTGAGAGAGATGACTGCCACTGCTACCGAACACGTAGCCGCAACGTCCGGTGCAACCGGCCGTATTGCGCGCGTAATCGGCCCGGTTGTCGACGTCGAATTCCCGGCTGACGCAATCCCGTCGATCTACAACGCCCTCACCACCGAGATCACGCTCAACGGTGAGACCAAGACCATCACGTTCGAGACCTCCCAGCACCTGGGCGACAACCTCGTGCGCGCCATCTCCCTGCAGGCAACCGACGGCCTGGTCCGCGGCACGTCCGTGGTGGACAGCGGCGCCCCCATCTCCGTGCCCGTCGGCGACGGTGTCAAGGGCCACATCTTCAACGTGCTGGGCCAGCCCCTGGACGTTGCGGAGTCGGAACTGGACATCAGCGAACGCTGGCCGATCCACCGCAAGGCCCCGAGCTTTGCTTCGCTCGAAGGCTCCACCGAGATGCTGGAGACCGGCATCAAAGTCATCGACCTCCTCACCCCGTACATCAAGGGTGGAAAGATCGGCCTCTTCGGCGGCGCCGGCGTGGGCAAGACCGTCCTGATCCAGGAAATGATCACCCGTGTTGCCCGCAACTTCGGTGGTACTTCCGTGTTCGCCGGTGTCGGTGAGCGTACCCGTGAAGGTAACGACCTCTGGGTTGAAATGGAAGAGGCAGGCGTCCTCAAGGACACCGCCCTTGTGTTCGGCCAGATGGATGAGCCGCCGGGAACGCGCCTGCGCGTGGCACTGTCCGCCCTGACCATGGCGGAGTACTTCCGCGATGTCCAGAACCAGGACGTGCTGCTGTTCATCGATAACATCTTCCGGTTCACCCAGGCCGGTTCCGAGGTATCGACCCTGCTGGGCCGCATGCCTTCAGCCGTTGGCTACCAGCCGAACCTGGCGGATGAGATGGGCCTCCTGCAGGAGCGCATCACCTCCACCAAGGGCCACTCCATCACCTCGATGCAGGCCATTTACGTTCCCGCAGATGACTACACCGACCCGGCTCCGGCCACGACCTTCGCACACCTCGACGCGACCACGGAACTTTCCCGTGAAATCGCCTCCCGTGGTCTGTACCCGGCCGTTGACCCGCTGACGTCCACCTCCCGCATCCTGGATCCCCAGTACATCGGCAAGGACCACTACAACACGGCTGTCCGCGTGAAGCAGATCCTGCAGAAGAACAAGGAACTCCAGGACATCATCGCCATCCTCGGTGTCGATGAGCTCTCCGAAGAAGACAAGATCGTGGTGTCGCGTGCGCGCCGCATCCAGCAGTTCCTCTCGCAGAACACCTACACCGCCAAGCAGTTCACCGGTGTTGAGGGCTCCACGGTTTCCATCAAGGACACCGTTGAAGGCTTCTCGGCGATCTGCGATGGCGAACTCGACCACATCGCGGAGCAGGCGTTCTTCAACGTCGGTGGCCTCGATGACGTTGAGCGCCAGTGGGCCAAGATCCAGGAACAGACCAAGTAATATGGCTGAGCTTGAGGTTGAGATTGTCGCAGCGGACCACTTTGTGTGGTCCGGAGCGGCCAAGATGGTCAAGGCCCGCACCAGCGATGGTGAAATCGGAATCCTGCCCGGCCACTCGCCCCTGCTGGCGATCCTGGCCGAAGGTGAACTGGCCATCCAGCCAGTGTCAGGGGACCGTATTGCGGTAGACGTTGACGGTGGGTTCTTCTCCGTGGACAACAACCGCGTGGTCATCGTTGCTGACAACGCCCAGCTGGGCGGCTCGGCTACCGCTGGGATCCGCTAGCACGACCTTGATGGACGCGCCGGGTATTTCGTTCATCGCACTGGCAATCGTGTTCGGATTGCTGATTTTTGCACTGTGCCTTTCGGGGGTGCGCCGTTTCAATTTGCGGCGCGCCCTCGGCACGGTGGACGCCTCCATTTGCGTTGCTGGTAACAGCTGGCAAATGGGGGTTTGTCGTTATCAGGCCAACGACCTTGAATGGTTCCGGTTGATTTCCCTGAGCGTCCGCCCGAAGTACACCTTCAAGCGCAGCTCGCTGGAGCTCCTGGGCAGGCGCCAGCCCACCGAAGCCGAAGCCGTCAAGGTCCAGCCGGATGTGGTCATCGTCGAGCTCCGCTATGAGGGCCAGGACCTGCACCTGGCCATGAAGTTCGACGCATACACGGGCCTTTCCTCATGGCTCGAAGCCGGTCCGGTCATCGGCGTAGGGACCTGGCGCTAGCCACGTGGACTGGCTTTCAGACATCCGGCTTACGGACGGCCCTCTCTTTGGGACTGTCCTGGTATTGGGATTGGGCGGGGCGGCCTACCTCCTGGTACCACCTTCGCGCGCCTGGGAAACTGTGGACTTAAGGATCCGCGCCTGGGCCATCCGGGTTTTTATCGCCATCGCCTCAGCCTTCGTACTGGTGGCAACCGTCCACTGGGTCATGATCAACGTCCTTACCGTTTTTCCGGAGGACATCCCGGAGCCCGTTCTGCTGTGGTTCGTGCCGGGTGTTTCGGCCGTCATCCTGGGAATCCTGAGGCTGCCGCGGACCTCCTGGACCCATTACGGGAGTGGATTCGTCGCCGCGCTCCTGGTGGTGGCCCTCTCTACCCTCCAAATCAACGCCTACTTCGGCCTGAACCGGACTGTCAGCGACTTGCTGGGTACCGCTTTGGCCCGGATACCCGTGCTGGAACAGGAGCTCATGCGCCACCCCGGTGAAACCGATGGCGTGTCCCTCCAGGGCTGGAAGCCCACCGGAGACCTGCCAGCCGGCGGTGTCCTTCGTAAGACAGCCATCCCGGGAACTCTGTCCGGGATGAGCAACCGCGATGCGTACATCTACCTTCCGCCGGCCTACTTCGCTGCCAACCGTCCCGCCCTCCCGGTG
This sequence comes from Pseudarthrobacter sp. efr-133-R2A-89, assembly GCF_030209315.1. Classification (NCBI taxonomy): domain Bacteria; kingdom Bacillati; phylum Actinomycetota; class Actinomycetes; order Micrococcales; family Micrococcaceae; genus Pseudarthrobacter; species Pseudarthrobacter sp. efr-133-R2A-89. The sequence goes on from NZ_JARVSE010000005.1 coordinate 106,164, forward strand.
CTTGTCCTGGTGGCGGGCCAGCCCGGCGGCCCCGCGGACTGGCTGACCGGCGGTGCGATCCGTGGCCACATGGATTCGTTTGCCGCGGCGCACGGGGGAGTGGCCCCGGTGGTGGTCATCCCCGATCCCAACGGGTCACAGTCCGCCAACACCATGTGCATGGACAGCAAGATCGCGAAAGCGGACACGTACCTGTCGCAGGACGTGCCGCGGTGGATCAGTTCCACCCTGGCCGTTGACACCAACCACAGCCACTGGGCCGTGGGTGGATTCTCCTTCGGCGGCACGTGCGCGATCCAAATGGGAACCAGGCATCCGGACGTCTACGCTGACGTGCTCGGATTTTCCGGCGAAGCCGAGCCCGCCATCGCCAAAGAGCGGCAAAAGACCATCGACGCAGCCTTCCCCGGGAATCCGGACGAATTCATTAAGCAGACTCCACTGGAGATCATGAAACACCAACGGTTTGAGACCAGCGGCATGTACCTGACCGCAGGCCAGAACGATCCGGAGTTCGTGGGGAACCTCCATACGCTCGCCGCGGCGGCCAAGGATGCGGGCTTTACTGTGCAGGCCTACGAGGTTGAACGCACCGGACACTCGTGGGATACGTCCTCGAAGCGCTTTGGCGATGCCCTGGCATTCCTCGGCAGCCAATGGGGGCTGCAATGGTAAACACCACCAAACCGGACCGCACGGTGGCGTTGATGTGGGCCTCCGTTGGCCGTCCTGCAGTGCACCAAACCCTTGACACCCTGAAATCCATGCCGTTCACCTTGGGCGTCGTGGCAGTGTTCCTGGTGGCAGCCGCCGCGACCGGAAGCTTCCTGGACGGCCCGCCGGAACAACTCCTGGGATTTGCCTCGGTCAGCGCTCCGGGCCTTCGTGCCGGGCAGTGGTGGACCCTTTTCACCAGCATGTTCTTTGCCACCAACCCGCTCGCCTACCTCACGGCGTCCTTGATGATCATCCTGCTCCTGGGCCTGGCCGAGCGCAGGCTGGGACGCCGCGCCGCCGTCGGACTCTATTTTGGCGGGCAGTTCGCCGCAGTCACCGTCTTCCTCCTGGTCACGCAGGTGGCCGTGTACGTTGGGGACGGCTGGTTGGACCACATGGCGGGCGACATCCTGATCGGACCTTACGCCCCGGTCCTGACCGCCGGCCTGGCAGCCAGTGCCAGGATCACGCTGCTGTGGCAGCGCCGGCTCCGGACCGCTGTGTTGTCCGTGTCGATCCTGCTGGTCCTCTACGTAGGACACGCGGAAACGGTGATCGGCCTCATCGGAGCCCTCCTCGGCCTCCTGGCCGGTTGGTGGATCCAGGGGGACCAGGGGCGGCTCCACCGGCACCGTTCCACTGGCCGCGAAACCAGGAACCTCCTGGCCCTCACCGTCGCGGTTTTTGCCGTGGGTCCGATCCTGACCGGGATTACACGCGCCCCTACCGGCCCGCTGGCACTGCTGCGCGACGTCGTCCTCAGCCCGATGCCGACCCTCAGCCAGCTGGTGTTCAACTGCGGGGCAACAGTGGACGCGACCTGCCTGGAGACCGGCAGGGCCGGGTTTGCCGGGCCGTTCGGCCTGGCGCTGGCAGTGGTGCCGGTCATCCTGCTGCTGATCTGCGCGGACGGCATGCGCCGCGGCCGCCGCCTGGCCCTCAACATCGCCCTGGCCATCCAGCTGGCCGTGACGGCACTGGCGGCTGTCTACCTGGCCCTGTTCGCCCTGGTCCCGTCGCGCCTTCAGGGCAACCACTCGACGCCCCTGTCATCGGCCTTCGCCCACGTGCTGCCCCTGGTCGTCGTCCCGCTGCTGCTGGCCGTGATCCTGTGGCTGAACCGCCGCCAGTTCCGTGTCCAGACGAGGCCCGGCGCACGGCGGACGCTCGCGACGCTCGTCTCGGGCACCTGGGTTACGTTGTCCGGCTCGTACGCGGTGGCGTGGTTCCTGGCCGGCGGACTTGCCCGGGACGGCGGTCTGCTGGGCCTCTTCGCCGAACTGGCGAGGCAGTACGTGCCGGTGCCGATTCCACAGAATTTTCGTCGGGTGTTCCCAGAACGGGACAGCGCCGAGGCAGTGCTGTTTGCCTTCTCCGGTCCGGTGTTCTGGACCGTCGCCCTGGTGGCGGTGTCATGGGTGCTGCTGGGGCGGCATCACGGCCTCGGCTTCGGCCGGCAGGACCGGGACCGTGCCCGCGAGCTGCTTCACCAGGGCGGCGGACCGCTGTCCTGGATGGCCCTGTGGGAGCCCAACACGTATTGGTTCAGTCCGGACGGCGCCGGCGCCATGGCCTTCCAGCAGCACGGGACCGTGGCATTGACTTTGGGCGGAGCCATCGGCGACCGTCAGGCAGAGCAAAGGGTTACCGAAGGGTTCCTGGACTACTGCCGCACCCAGGCCCTGATCCCTGCGCTCTATTCCTGTGACGACACCCTGTGGCCGGTGCTGCGGGAGCGGGGCTTCTCGCGGGTGGCAGTGGCGCAGGAAACGCGGCTGAGGCTCAATGAGCTCGAGTTCAAGGGCAAGGAATGGCAGAACGTTCGGACCGCCCTCAACAGGGCCGCAAAGCTCGGCGTCCACGCCGTGTGGGGTTCCTATCACTCACTGCCTGCGGCCCTGCGTTCCCGGCTCAATGAGGTATCGGAGGAATGGGCGGCGGGGAAGTCCGTTCCGGAAATGGGGTTCACGCTGGGGGGAGTGGACGAACTCGACGACGAGGAGGTCCTGTGCTGCCTGGCGGTGGATGGCAACGGCGCCGTGCACGGTGTGACCAGTTGGCTTCCCGTGTACGACGGCGGCCGGCTGGTCAGCAGGACGCTTGACGTCATGCGCCGCGGCAGCGAGGGATTCCCGGGCGTGATGGAGTTCCTGATTGCGTCGGCGGTCCTGGAGCTGAAGGATTCGGTGGACGTCATTTCCCTGTCCGGTTCTCCGCTGGCGAGCCGGCCGGAGGAGCAGGCCAACGCGGGGGAGGACGCCGACGCAGGCACCGGCGCCACCGACGAGGGGGCGGAAAACCTGGTGCGCATCCTGGACCTGGTGGGCCACGCCCTGGAGCCGGTCTATGGCTTCCGCTCGCTGGCAGCGTTCAAGTCCCGGTTCAAGCCCGAGTACCGTGCGCTCTATCTGTACTACCAGGATCCGCTTCATTTGCCGGCCATTGGCAGGGCACTGACCCGGGCCTACCTTCCCGGCCTCTCGCTCGCCCAGGGAGCACGCCTGGTGGGCAAACTGGTCACCTGACCGCGGATACGGCCGGCGGCCGCCGGGCACCCCCGGCGCTCCCAACGTGCGCAAACGCACATGATCCCCGGCATTCCTGCCGGGGATCATTTGCGTCGCTGACGGCCGCCGAGCGGCCGCGCAGGGTGACTAGACGAGCGTTACGCCGGTAGCCTGGGGACCCTTGGCGCCCTGGCCGATCTCGAACTGAACGCGCTGGTTCTCGTCGAGGGTCTTGAAGCCGCCGGTCTGGATCTCGGAGTAGTGAACGAAGACATCGCCGTCGGAGTCATCCGGGGTGATGAAGCCGAAGCCCTTTTCAGCGTTGAACCACTTCACAGTTCCCTGTGCCATTTATTTCTCCTCATTGTGGAACTTTTTAAGACCGGCACACCTCGTGCCGACCTTGGTCACTCCGCGAGAAGAATCCTGGATTGCCTTGCCACAAAAGGTCCGGCGCTGCAGGAGCTTCGCGCTCGCAACATGTCTTGCGAGCATGAAAAACACCTACACAAAGACTGAGACCAGAATTTCATGCCCGTTCCCGCAGGTCAACGGCCCGAACACGAAAATGCATAAAATTTAGGTAAAAACCAGGTGACAATGATGCTCCGGGATTTCCGGCCAATTATTAGGTGCCCAAAGCAACGGGCCATCCGGTCAGAAAAGCCGCGATTCGCTGTCGTCCACACCGCGCATGGCGTCATAGTCCAGCGTCACGCAGGCGATGCCGCGGTCGTTGGCGAGCACCTTGGCTTGCGGCTTGATCTGCTGGGCCGCAAAGATGCCGCGGACCGGCGCCAGCAGGGGATCGCGGTTGAGCAGCTCCAGGTACCGCGTCAGCTGCTCCACACCGTCGATGTCGCCGCGCCGCTTCAGTTCCACGGCCACAGTGGCGCCGTCGGCGTCCCGTGCCAGGATGTCCACCGGTCCGATCGCGGTGAAGTACTCGCGCCGGATCAGGGAATATCCCTCGCCCAGCGTCTCTATCTGCTCGGCCAGGAGCCGCTGCAGGTCGGCTTCGACGCCGTCCTTGATCAGCCCGGGATCAACCCCGAGGTCGTGGGAGGACTCGGTGATCTTCTCGTGGATGTTGATGATGAGCCGGTCATCGGTCTTCGCCGACTGCACAGTCCATTGCTCCACCACGCCAAGTTCCAGGTCCACCTCGTCGGGGGATGAAACCCGCAGCGTGGCCGGCGGGCTCATCCAGTTCAGCGGCTTGTAGGAACCGCCGTCTGAATGCACCAGCACCGAACCGTCGGCCTTGACCAGCAGGAGCCTGGTGGCCAGGGGAAGGTGGGCTTTGAGCCGGCCAACGTAATCAACGGAGCAATGGGCTATGACGAGTCGCACGCCGTACAGACTACCGCGTGGAGCCGCATCGGCCATGCCGACGGCGGGCGGCCGGGAGTGCGTGGTGGCGCCGGCGGGCGGGCGGCTGGGGCAGAATGGATGCATGCCGCGTTCGAATCGTCCCCGCCGTCCTGTATCCGGCAAGGGCGCTTCCGGCAGGGGAGCGGGGCGCAAGGGCCAGGAGGTCCCGGAACTTGACCTGGAACGGGCCCGGGCCGGCATCGCACGCCGGGAGAGCGCCCCGGACGGCGAATGGATGGTCCGCACCATGACCGCCAAAAACGCGGAGAAGACCTACATTTGCCCGGAGTGCTCCACGGCCGTCCTGCCCGGCGTTGCGCACCTGGTGGTCTGGAAGGACGACCACCTGTTCGGTGCGGCGGCCGGCCTCGCCGAACGGCGGCACTGGCACACCAACTGCTGGATGTCCCGCAGCTACCGGTACCGCTGACCGCCCGGGCGGCGACGCCTGCGCAGCCGGCCATCCGGGCTTCGGCCATCCGCTGGTCGCTAAGCTGGAAACCATGACTTTTGATCCGGCGTCGTTCCACTTCACCCAAGCCCAGGGGCCCACTCCCATCCGTGCCTCTACGGTCCTTCCCGCCCGGCGGGAGAACATCGAGCTGCAGACCGAGGACGGCCACACCCTGGTGGGCGAACTGGCACTGCCGGAGAGCGGCCCGGTCATCGCCACGCTGATTACCCTGCACCCGCTGCCGACGCACGGCGGATTCATGGATTCCCACGTGTTCCGCAAGGCCTCCTACCGCCTCCCGGCACTGGCCGGCATCGCCGTCCTCCGGTTCAACACCCGCGGCACGGCCTCACCCCGCGGCACCAGCAGCGGCGGTTTCGAGGCAGGCATCGGGGAACGGTACGACGTCGAGGCCGCCGTGCGTTTCGCCGTCGACCGCGGCCTGCCCCACCGGTGGCTGGTGGGCTGGTCCTTTGGAACGGAACTGGCGCTGATGTACGGCGCCGTGGAGCCGGTGGCCGGCCAGATCGAGGGTGCGGTGCTGCTCTCGCCCCCGCTGCACCGGGCCACAGACAAGCACCTGCAGCAATGGGCCGAATCCGGCAAGCCCCTCACCGTCCTGGTGCCGGAGCATGACGACTTCCTCCAGCCGGACGAGGCCGCCGGGCGCTTCAGCCTGGTGCCCCAGGCGGACGTCGTTGGCGTGGCCGGCGCCAAGCACCTGTGGGTGGGCGAGAAGTACGCCGCGCGGGTCTTGAACGACATCGTCGCCCGGGTCAGTCCCGAGGGATCAGGAACGCCGCTTCCGCAGGACTGGGATGGCCCGACGGCGACCGCCGCGTCCTGAGGTTGCGTCGAGGCGGTTCCACCCCCGGAACGCGGCGGCGTCCGCTAGTGCTGGTCCTGGCGCGCGATGTAGATTTCGCGGACCAGGAGCAGCACGGCGGCCGCGGTGGGGATCGCAATCAGGGCGCCCAGGACACCCAGCAGGCTGCCGCCGGCGATGACCGAGATCACCGCAACCGCACCCGGGACCGCCACTGCCTTCTGCATGATGCGCGGGGAGATGAAGTAAGCCTCGAACTGCAGGTAGGCGAAGTAGCAGATCGCGTAGACCGCAGCCGTCTGCCAGCCCTGCGTGAGTGACACCAGGGTGACCACGATGCCCGCGATCATGCCGCCCACCAGCGGAATAAAGGCGAGCAGCACCACCACGAACGCCAGCAGCAGGGCGAACGGCACGCCGACGATGGACATCACGATGAAGGCGAACGTGGCGTTGAGCAAGGCCACACAGGCCTGGCCGATGACGTAATTTCCCACCGACCGGGTGATTTCCTCCGAGAGGGCGGCCACCCGCTTCCGGCGGGACCGCGGCGCCAGGCGGTAGCCCCACTTCTTCATGGCCGGCAGCGCCGCCAGGAAATACAGGCTCAGCACCAGCACGATGAGGGTGCCGAAAAGGCTGTTGGCAAGGGTTGAACCAAATCCGACGACCCCGCCGAAGATTCCGCCCATGGCTGCCGGATCATTGACGAACTTGTTCAGTTCCTCGGTAATGCGGTCCCTGACCCCGAACTGGTCATCGACGCTGCGGAAGAAATCAGAATCCATGAAGTTGCGGACCCAGTCCGGTGCCTGGCGCACGATTTCGGAGACCTGCTCAACGATCGTGGGGATCAGGGTGGCGAAAAATCCGACGACGGCGCCCATCAGCACGGCCACCGAAACGAGGATTCCGGCGGGCCGGGGAATCTTCCGGTTCTCCAGCCAGCCCACCACCGGTTCCAGGCCCAGGGCGATGAACAGCGCGGCAACAATCCAGAGCAACAGTTGCGTGGTGTGGGATCCGATCCAGTACACCAGCAGGGCGAGCCCAACGCCGACCGTTCCCATGAATCCCATGTACAACGGATGCTGGGGAGACATCCGCGGCCCGGGATGCCCGAACTGCGGCTCGTCCTCGTCGTCGTACTCCTGCTCGGGAGCCTGGCCGCCGAACTCCGGCGGCATCTCGAAGCGAAGCCGGGGCTGGGCGCCGGGCAGCGGCTGGCGGAGCCGGCGGACCACCTGGCCGAGGGCCGCCGCGGCGCCGCCGCGCCGTCGGGCAGCTGCCATGGCCTGCGGAGCCGGGACCGGGACAGCCCTGCCCGGATCCCCGGAATTTTCGGCTGCCGGGGAGGACGGGTCCGTCGTGTCAGTCACTGGTTTTTGGGGCCTGTTCCGTGTGTGGCACCGCCTTCGCGGGCCGGTGTGATGATCATCGCAAACACTATCAGCAGGCTTGTCAGCAACAGCCGAAGGCGCCGCCGGCGGACCCCGGGACTGCCGGCTTGGACCACGGATTCGGGGCCCCTGGTAACAAAAAGGTTACTATTGAAGGTAAACCCCCGCTGATGATAGGTGTTTCCCTTGCGTTTAAAGACTGCAGCCGCACTTGTGCTGCTCGGCCTCCTGACACTTTTGGCCGGCATCGGCCAGAGAACCATCTGGGCTCCATCCGAGACGTTCACCGCGTCCCTGCCGGCCGACGCCGCTGCGGCCCCACTGACTGTCATTGACCAGAAGCTGCGCACCCTGCACGGCGGAACCGTCAAGATCTCGGTCCAGGGCGACGGCAACTTCATGCTGGCAACGGGCCGGCCCGACGACGTCAACGCGTGGGTCGGCAAGACCGCCCACAACACCATCAACGGGGTATCCGAGGACGGAAAGTCCCTGCAGGTTGAGCATGCCGACGGCGACGCCACGGCGCCCAACCCGGCGGGCTCGGACCTCTGGGCATCCAACGAGAATGCCAGCGGCCAACTGGACTACACCTGGACTCCGCCGGCTGACGGCGACTGGAGCCTCCTGCTGGCCTCCGACGGCACCAAGGCGGCCCCCGCATCGGTGTCCATGACCTTCCCGAACGACACGTCCACCCCGTGGGCCGTTCCGCTGATGGTCATCGGCGGACTGCTGATGGTGGGCGGCGTCGTGCTGGCCTTGGTGTCCGCACGGACCAAGGACGGCGAGGGCCGCGACGGCGGCGGCAGCGGCTACGCCCGGCGGGCCCGCGCCCGTTCGCAGGCGCAGTCTCCCACCAAGGCCACCATGGTGGCCGCGGGTGTGGCGGCGGTGGTCCTGGCGGGATCCGGCACCGCAGCGCAGGCGGCAAGCCCCAGCCCGCAGCCGTCGGGCAGTGCGTCGTCACCAGCGGCCAAGGACGGCGCCGGTTCACCGGTCCTCCTCGAAGCCCAGTTCCGGCGCATCCTGGAGCAGGTCTCAAGCGCCACCGACGCCGGGGACGCCGCCAAGGATGCGGCGAAGCTTGCCGACCGCGTGGCCGGACCCGAGCTGGAAATCCGGACCCAGAACTACAAGATCCGATCCCAGGTCGGCTCCTACGAGCCCCGCATGCCTGTCCGCTCCACCAAGCTGCTGACCACCGTGATCACCAGCGGCCGCGACTGGCCGCGGCAGGTGCTCGCCGTGACCCAGGGCGACGGCAACGTGGTACCGCAAATCCTGACGCTGGTCCAGCAGTCCCCGCGCGAGAACTACAAGCTGATGGAGACCACCCCCCTCCAGCCGGGCACCACGTTCCCCACCATCGGCCGCAGCGGCACGCAGACCCTGGCGGCCTCGGACAAGTCCGGGCTGCTCTACAGCGGCGAGGAAGCCATGTCCGGCCTGGCCGACAGGCTCACCTCAGCGGACTCGCCGTTCAAGGACAAGCTGGTGGAGGGTTCATCCTCGCCGTACATCGCCGACACCCTGTCCTACCAGGCAGAGGTGGTGAAGGCCGGCGAGAACGGCAACTTCTCCTTCACCCACAAGGTGGTGCCGGAAAGCACAGTCGTTTTCCGTACATCCGACGGCGGGGCACTCGTCCTGGGCCGCATCAACTTCGGCTTCGAGGGAACCCCCAAGGCTGCCGGTGACAAGCTCAGCATCGGCGACGACGCGGCGGCCCTTGCCGGCGGCAAGGAAACCAGCACCGGCATGGTCTTGAGCTTCGCCGAATCCATGGCCGTCTACGTGCCGCCGGCAGGATCGACCGACCCGATGAAGCTCGTTGCCGCCACCCGCGGCCTGGTGGGGGCCAGCTTCAAGTAGGCCCCTGAACGTATTGCCACCGGCAGCGGCCGGAGTGGCTAGAGTGGGAATCATGAGTTCGCCAGCTTCCCGCCCTGTCCCTCCTGCCGCTGCCAGCCTGCTTAACCTGCGCGGCGCCGTCGACCTTTCCTCGCTGAAGCGGCCCGCAGCTCCCGCTGCACCGTCCGGCCCCGCAGCCGGCTCAGGCCCGGCGCGTGGCCAGGAGGCAACGGAAGGCGGCCCGGAGCTCAGGGTCAACGTCACCGAAGCGAACTTCCAGCAGCTCGTTGAACTCTCCGCCCAGGTTCCGGTGGTGTTTGCCCTGTGGGCTTCCTACTCGCCGGAGTCCGGCAGGATGCTGGAGACCCTCGAGCGCGTGGTTGCCTCTTTCGGGGGCCGCCTGGTCTTGGGCGCCGCGGACATCGAAGCCTTCCCGCAGCTTGCCCAGGCCTTCCAGGTGCAGGCCGTCCCCACCGCCGTCGCCGTCCTCAAGGGGCAGCCGGTGCCGCTCTTCCAGGGCGCCGCGGACGAACAGCAGGTGCGCGGCCTGTTCGATGAACTCCTCAAGGTGGCGGCAGCCAACGGCGTGACCGGGAGCCTCGACGGCGGTCCGGCCGGAGAGCAGGAACCCGCGCCGCTTCCGCCGCTGCACCAGGCCGCCTTCGATGCCATCGAAGCCGGCGACTACGCCGCCGCCGCGGAGGCCTACCGCCAGGCTTTGCGGGAAATGCCCTCGGACCACGAGGCGAAAGCCGGGCTGGCGCAGGTAGAACTGATGGACCGGCTGCAGCCGCTGTCCGCCCAGGACAGCGAGGCCCTCCGCGCCCGGGCGGCGAACGAGCCGGACAACCTTGACGCGCAGCTGGCGGTGGCGGACCTGGACGTGGCAGGCGGCCACGTGGAGGATGCCCTGAACCGCCTGGTGGCGTTCATCGGCAGGAACTTTGGTCCCGAGCGGGAAACAGTCCGCGTCCGGCTGCTGGAACTGTTCGACGTCGTTGGCGCCGGAGACGAGCGCGTCGCCAAGGCGCGCCAGTCACTCGCACGGGTGCTGTTCTAGTGCCTGCCCTGTTCCAGCCGCTGGCCTTGAGGTCGCTCGAGCTGCAGCACCGGGGCTGGGTTTCGCCCATGTGCCAGTACAGCTGCGATCCCGACGACGCCCCGGGGTTTCCGAACGACTGGCACCTGGTGCACCTGGGGGCGTTTGCCACGGGCGGCGCGGCGCTGATCCTCACCGAAGCGGCAGCCGTCAACGCCGAGGGCCGGATCAGTCCCCGCGACGCCGGGCTGTACAACGATGAGCAGGCCGGAGCCTGGCAGCGGATCACGTCGTTCGTCCACCGGAACGGGGCCGCCGATGCCAAGATCGGCGTCCAGCTGGCCCACGCCGGCCGGAAGGCGTCCACCTATTGGCCGTTCTCCGGCAAGCAGGGCAGTGTCCCGGCGTCGGCAGGCGGATGGCCGACCTTTGGCCCCTCCGAAACCGCCTTCGAAGGGTACGCCGCCCCTGCGGCCATGACCGTGGAGCACATCCGCGGTGTCATTTCCGACTTCGCCGCCGCGGCGGTCCGCGCCGTGGAGGCAGGCTTTGACACCGTGGAGATCCACGCCGCGCACGGCTACCTCCTGCACCAGTTCCAGAGCCCGCTGATCAACCAGCGCGGCGACGAGTGGGGCGGTGACGAAGCCGGCCGGAACCGGCTGACCCTGGCGGTGGTCGATGCCGTCCGTGCCGTCATTCCGGATTCCATGCCCTTGCTGCTCCGGATCTCGGCCACCGACTGGGCGCCCGGCGGGGTGGACCTGGCCGCTTCGGTCCGCCTGGCCCGAGAGGCCGCCGGCCATGGCGTGGACCTGGTGGATGTCTCCAGCGGCGGGGCGGTGGCGGACCAGCAGATCAAACCGGGCCTGGGCTACCAGACAGGATTCTCCGCAGCCATCCGGCAGGAGGCGCAGGTGGCCACGGGGGCGGTGGGACTCCTGACCACCCCGGGCCAAGCGGAGCACGCCATTGCCACCGGACAGGCAGACGGGGTCTTCATCGCCCGGGCGGCCCTCCGCGACCCGCACTGGTGGCTGCGCGCAGCCTTCGAACTCGGCTACGACATCACCTGGCCGCCGCAGTACGAGCGGGCTGTGCCGCGGCGTTCCTTCTGATGGCCGCCTGAGCCCATGGACAACCGGCAGCCGGACCACGGCCTGTCCTCCGTTGACCGCGCGCTCGAAGCCGGCATCCTTGAGCTGCTCGCGTCACGCGCCGCGACGTCCAGCATCTGCCCGTCCGATGCCGCCCGCGCAGTTGGCGGGGCGGACTGGCGGGGACTGATGGAGGCTGCGCGCCAGGCCGCGCGACGGCTGGTGGAAGCGGGCGAGGTGGAGGTCACCCAAGGCGGTGCCGTGGTGGATCCGGCGGCGGCCAAGGGCCCTGTCCGCATCCGCAGGGCCCGGCAAGCGTAAACGGTCCGGTGCGGGTCAGCCCAGCAGGTCATCCACATAGCACCAGCGCCACTGTTCGCCGGGTTCGATGCTCCGCATGACGGGGTGCCCGGTCTCCTTGAAGTGCCGGCTGGCGTGCCGTCCGGCGGACGAGTCGCAGCAGCCCACCTGGCCGCAGGCCAGGCACATGCGCAGGTGCACCGGTGTGGTCCCCTCCCGTCCACAACCCGCACAGGCAGGGTTGTCGGGGACCGGGGACAGCATGGCCGCCGTCAGGTGGTCGCAGACGCCCCCGGGTTGGGCCAATCCCTCGCCGCCGCCGGCGTCCGTGGCGGAATCGAGTTCGTTGAGGGAAGCGTCCAGCATGGACTCCTCTATGTCCAGCCGTTCGAGGACTTCGCTGAGGACTTCATGGGCGAAGTCGCCGCCGCGGCGCAGCTCCAGGACCTTGTCCCGTTCGGCTTCCAGCATGGCCATCCGCAGCTGGGCGTAGCGCTGGCTGGGCGTGGTGGACTCCGCCCCTGGCCGGCCCAGGCGTTCCCAGGCGGCCAGGCCCCGCTCCTGCGTCCGGCGCCGCAGCATGTCCATGACTTCCGGGGGATCGCTCTCGCGCCGCAGCTGGTCCAGGCGCTCCATTCCCGCGGCGGTGGTCAGCTGCATCAGTGAGGCCTGGTTCAAGGCATCTTCCCGCCTGTCCGGTCCGGGCAGTCCCAGGGACCGGACCAGAGCCGGCAGCGTGAATCCCTGCAGCACCAGGGTGCCGGCCACCACCACCATGGCTGCCAGGACCAGCACATTGCGGTGCTCCAGGTCATCGGGCAGCGTCAGGACGGCGGCCAGCGTGACCACACCCCGCATGCCCGCCCAGGACACGATGGCCGGAAATTGCCAGGGCGGAGCCGGGTCAGTCCGCCGCACCGAGGGGATCATGCGCGGAAGGTAGGTGGCGGGGAAGACCCAAACCGGGCGCAGCACCAGGACGGCCAGCAGGATCACGGCACAGCCGAGCCACACGCGGCCGGCACCGAGGGAGTCGTCCTGGACGCTGTCGATAATGGTCCGTACCTGCAGGCCGATCAGCAGGAACACCGCATTCTCCAGGAGGAACTGCACGGTGTCCCAGTTGCTCCGGGCACTTTGCCGGGCTGCACCGTTGGGCATCGAGGGCGCCTTGGTGCCCATGACCAGGCCGGTGACGACGACGGCGAGCACCCCTGACGCGTGGATGGCTTCGGCAGGGAGGAACGCGACGAACGGAGCCATCAGGGACGCCGAGGTGTTGATGGCGACGTTGCTGATCCGTTTCCGGATTTCGGTGAGGAGGTACGCGGCGGCGAGGCCCACCACCAGTCCGCCGCCGGCGGCCAGCACGAAGCCTCCGGCCACGTCCAGGGCTGAGACGGAGCCGGCAATGGCCGCGACGGCGGCCCGGAGGCAGACCAGTGCGGTGGCGTCGTTGAGCAGCGATTCGCCCTCGAGGATGTTGACGATCCGCCGGGGCATGCCCACCTTCCGGGCGATGGCGGTGGCCGCCACCGCGTCCGGGGGTGCCACCACTGCGCCCAGCGCTATGGCGGCGGCCGGCGGGATTTCCGGGAACAGCAACCACACCACCATCCCGACGGCCAGGGTGCCGAAAATGACGTAGCCCACGGACAGGAGGCCAATGGACCGGCGGTTCGACTTGAAGTCGAACAGCGATGTCCGGAACGCCGCCGCATACAGCAGTGGCGGCAGCAGGCCCACCAGCACCAGTTCGGGATTCAGCTCAACGGGCGGAATGAAAGGCAGGAACGAGCCCGCCACGCCGGCCAGGACCAGCAGCAGCGGCACGGGGATATTGAATCTGCGGCCGATGGCGCTGCCGGCGCACACCACAGCAACGATCACCAGCAGGCCCAGCGCAATGTCCATGACGATAGTCTCGCACCCCGCGCAGCGCCCCTCCGCGGGCTAGGCTGGCACCATGACTGCTCCGTTCCCTGACCAGGTGTCGAATTCCGGGCCCATCCCGGCCCTGTCCATCCGCGGGCTGGCCAAGAGGTTCGGCGGAAAGATCGCGGTGGACGGCATCAGCCTGGAGGTTCCGGCCGGCTCATTCTTCGGCATTGTGGGTCCGAACGGTGCGGGCAAAACCACTACCTTGTCCATGGCCACGGGGCTGTTGCGCCCTGACTTTGGTACCGCCGTGGTCCACGGGGTGGATGTCTGGCAGCATCCGCTGGAGGCAAAGCGGTTGATGGGAATCCTGCCCGACGGTGTCCGCCTCTTCGACCGGCTCACCGGCGAACAGCTCATTACCTACGCCGGGTTGCTGCGCGGCATGGACAAGGCCGTGGTGGCGGCCCGGGTGGCGGATCTCCTCGCGGCAATGGACCTGACCCAGGACGCCGGGACGTTGGTGGTGGACTATTCCGCCGGCATGACCAAGAAGATCGCCCTTGCCTCCGCCATGATCCACGCCCCGCGGGTCCTGGTCCTGGACGAACCCTTCGAAGCAGTGGACCCGGTCTCCGCCGCGAACATCCGCTCCATCCTGGACCGGTACGTGGCTTCCGGGGGCACCGTCATCGTCTCCAGCCACGTGATGGACCTGGTGCAGCGCATGTGCGACCACGTGGCCGTGGTTGCCCGCGGCCGGGTCCTGTCCGCAGGGACGGTGGACGAGGTCCGGGCCGGCGCTTCCCTGGAGGACCGGTTCGTCCAGCTCGTGGGCGGTCACAGCCACACGGAAGGGCTCGAATGGTTGCGCACCTTCTGAGGCTCAAGCTCACGCTGCTGCGAAACGGACTGCGCCGCAGCCCCTGGCAGCTGGTGGGTATGGCCATCGCAGGGCTCTACGCGCTGGGCTTGGTGGCCATGCTCGTCATCGCCCTGGTCCTGCTGCGGAACGCCGGCACCGCAACCGCCCACACGGCGGTGGTGCTGGGCGGTTCCGCCGCCGTGCTCGGCTGGGGCGTCATCCCGGTGGTGGCCTCCGCCACGGACATGACCTTGGATCCGGCACGCTTCACGACCTTCGCCATTCCCATGAAGCAGCTGCTGGCAGGCCTTGCCCTTGGCGGCTTGATCGGCATCCCGGGCGTTGCCACCACCCTGGTCGCCCTGGCCACGGTAGCCACCTGGTCCCGCGGTGTCCTGCCGGCGCTCGCGGCCCTCGTGGGCGCGTGCCTGGGAATCATGACGTGCATCGTGCTGGCAAAGGTTGTCACCACCGCCACTGCGAGCCTCACCGCGTCCAGGCGGTTCAAGGACATCAGCGCCATCGCCTTCATGGTTCCCCTGGTCCTGCTCGGGCCTATCGTGGCGGCCGTAGGCCGCGGGGTGTCTGCCTCCACGGGATTCCTGCCGGATTTCGCCGGGACCCTGTCCTGGACCCCGCTGGGCGCGCCGTGGGCGCTGGGCGGTGATGTCGCTGCCGGCCGGCCGGGCGCGGCTGCCGTGAAGCTGCTGGTGTCGTTGGCGGTCCTGGCCGGCCTGGCCTGGTGCTGGAAGCTGCTGCTGGAGAGGGCCCTCGTCACCCCGCCCTACGCCGGTGCCGGTAAACGGAAAGGCGGCCGCCTTGGGCTGCTCGGGGTCCTTCCGCCCACCCCGGCAGGGGCTGTGATGGCTAGGTCCCTCACCTACTGGCTCCGGGACCCGCGGTATTCCGGTTCCCTCGTGGTGATCCCACTGCTTCCCGTGATCATGCTGTTCCAGGGTGCGCAGACAGGCCACTACGGGGGACTGGCCTTCCTTGCCCCGGTCTCGGCGTTCATCCTTGCCTGGTCCATCTCTGCCGACGTGTCCTATGACAACACCGCGTTCGCCCTGCACGTGGCCACCGGGGTCCGCGGCGTGGCGGACCGGCTGGGCCGGTCCCTTGCGTGCCTGGCATTCGCCCTGCCGGTGGTCCTGGTGTTCGCGGTGGGGGCTGCGGCGCTGACCCGCGACTGGGCTGCGCTGCCCGGCCAGCTGGGGCTCAGCCTGGGGATCCTCTTCAGCGGCCTCGGCTTGTCTTCGGTGGTATCTGCCCGGTACACAGTCACGGTTCCGCTGCCCGGCGACAGCCCGTTCAAGAAACCGCCCGGGAACGTCGGCCAGACCCTCGCCGTGCAGTTTGTGGGAATGCTGGTCCTTATGGTCCTGGTGCTCCCCGAGGCAGCCCTGCTGGTGGCACAGGCCGTGACGGGCAGGGCCCTGTTCGGGTGGATCAACCTGGCCGTCGGCCTCATCCTGGGCCTGGTCCTGTTCGTGGCCGGTGTCCGCCTGGGCGGCAAATGGCTTGACGCCAGGGGACCGGAACTCCTGGCGCAGGTTTCCATCAACCGCTGACAAACCCGGGAGGAAAGAGCATGGAAGTCGTCATCCTCGGCAGCGGCAGGCAAGCCGGAAGGCTCGCGGCCGACGCCATCGAAAAACTGGTCCGGCGCAAACCGGATGCGGTGCTTGGCCTCGCCACGGGATCCTCACCGCTGCCCGTCTATGACGAACTCGCTGCCCGGCACCAGCAGGGCCTGGACTTCAGCAGGACTTCCGGGTTCGCGCTTGACGAGTACGTGGGCCTGCCCGCCGGCCACCCTGAGTCGTACCGGGAGGTGATCCGCCGGGAATTCACCAACCGGGTGAACATCGCGCCGGAGAACGTCCACGGACCGGACGGAACCGCTGCGGACATCCCGGCAGCGTGCGCCGCGTATGAGCAGGCCATCGCCGGGGCCGGTGGCGTGGACCTGCAGCTGCTGGGAGTGGGGACGGACGGCCATATCGGTTTCAACGAACCGGGCTCGTCCTTTGCCTCACGAACCAGGATCAAAAGCCTGATCGAACAGACACGCCGGGACAACGCCAGGTTCTTCACCAGCCTTGCCGAGGTCCCGCACCACGTACTGACCCAGGGCCTTGGCACCATCATGGCAGCGCGGCATGTGATCCTCCTCGCCACTGGCGCGCAAAAGGCCAAAGCCGTCCGCGACTTCGTGGAAGGCCCGGTAGCGGCCATCTGCCCGGCCTCCATCCTGCAGTTCCACCCGCATGCCACGGTCCTTCTGGACGAGGCCGCGGCGTCCGCCCTGAAACTTGCGGATTTCTACCGCCACACCTATGAGAACAAGCCCGGCTGGCAGGGGCTGTAGAGGCTTGCTTTGCCATCCTTTGCGTGCCTGAAAGGGACGACGGCGGCCGGTGCCGGACCCCGGCGCGGGCGTGCCGCCGTCGAACGCCCGGCCACCGGAAAGGCTAAGATGGATGCCATGACTAGCATGACGGACCCTCTCGAAAACGACCCGATGCGCGAGCTTTCCGGGGCTGGAACGTCCACAGCCACCATTGAGCGCGAGGAAGTGCGCCAAGAGGTAGAACCGGGCGACCGGGAGCGCTTTGCCCACTATGTGCGCAAGGAAAAGATCATGGAGTCCGCCATGACGGGAGAGCCCGTCATCGCGCTGTGCGGCAAAGTCTGGACGCCGGGCCGGGACCCGCAGAAATTCCCGGTGTGCCCTGAGTGCAAGGAAGTCTACGAAGGCCTCCGGCCGGGCAACGACGGCGGGAAGGGTCCGGGCGACTCGGGCAACAACAAGTAGTGACGGAGACGCTCTTTGGCGGCCCCACCCTGCCTCCGGCTTATCCGGAACGCGCAGCCTGGGGAACCGCGCCCAAACTCCGTGCCTGGCAACAGGAGGCACTCGACCTCTACCTGGCGAAAAGTCCCCGCGACTTCCTTGCGGTGGCAACCCCCGGAGCCGGTAAGACCACCTTCGCGCTGCGGATTGCCTCGACGCTGATCGATTCCGGTGCCGTGAACCGGGTGACCATCGTGGCGCCCACCGACCACCTGAAGCGGCAGTGGGCTGACGCCGCCGCCAAGGTGGGCATCGCCATCGATCCCAACTTCAAGAACTCCGACGGCCAGCACGGCCGCGGATTCATCGGTGTCGCGGTCACGTATGCGCAGGTGGCCAGCAAACCCATGCTGCACCGCGCCAAGACCGAGGCCGCCCGGACGCTGGTGATCCTCGACGAGATCCATCACGGCGGCGAAGCCCTGTCCTGGGGCGATGGCCTTCGCGAGGCGTTCGATCCGGCGGTGCGGCGGCTGTCCCTGACCGGAACACCCTTCCGTTCGGACACCTCGCCCATCCCGTTCGTGGAGTATGCGGAGGACCGGGAAGGCATCCGCCGCTCCAAGGCGGATTACACCTATGGTTACGGCAACGCCCTGCGGGACCACGTGGTCCGGCCGGTGATGTTCATGGCCTACTCCGGGCAGATGCGCTGGCGCACCAGCGCGGGCGAAGAGATGGCTGCCTCGCTCGGGGAGGCGGCCGTCACCAAGGACATCACCAGCCACGCCTGGCGAACCGCGCTGAATCCTGCGGGGGAGTGGATCCCCGCTGTCCTGGCCGGTGCGGACAAGCGGCTCAGCGAAGTCCGGCGCACCGTACCGGACGCCGGCGGACTGGTCATCGCCACGGACCATGAAGATGCGCGGGCCTACGCCGGGCAGCTGAAGAGGATCACCGGTGAATCGCCCACCGTCATCCTGTCGGACGATGCCAAGGCCTCCAGCAAGATCGAGGAATTCTCCGCCGGCGAGAAGCGCTGGATGGTCGCGGTCCGCATGGTATCCGAAGGCGTGGACGTGCCCCGGCTCTCCGTGGGCGTCTACGCAACGTCCACCTCCACCCCACTGTTCTTTGCCCAGGCCGTGGGGCGTTTCGTGCGTGCCCGCAAAAGGGGCGAAACGGCGTCGGTCTTCCTGCCGTCCGTGCCGCAGTTGATGGCGCTGGCCAACTCCATGGAAATGGAACGCGACCACGCGCTGGACCGGCCGGAGAAAGAGGACGGCGACGGACTCTTCAACCCCGAAGACTCGCTGATGGAGGAGGCCAACCGGGAAGAAAAGGCCTCCGACAGCCTCACCAAGGGCAAGTTCGAGGCACTCGACTCGCAGGCCTCCTTCGACCGGGTCCTCTTTGACGGCGGCGAGTTCGGCACCGGCGGCGAGGTAGGGTCCGACGACGAAATGGACTTCCTGGGGATCCCGGGCCTGCTGGACGCGGAGCAGGTTGGGACGCTGCTGCGCCAGCGCCAGCACGAACAACTGAACCGGAAAAACCGGAAGGCCCCGGCCGCCGAAAGCCAGGTTCCCGCCGTCCCTGACCACCGGATGCTGATGGACCTGCGCAACGAGCTGGCCAAGAACGTGGCAGCGTGGGCGGCCCGGACGGGCACCCCGCATGGCGTGGTCCATACCAAGCTGCGCACCGTGTGCGGCGGGCCCCCGGTGGCACAGGCCAACGAGGAACAGCTGCAGTCCAGGCTCAGGAAGCTCCAAGACTGGTTCATCGGCCGTAAGTAGGGCTCAGGCGATATCCACGCCGCCCAGTTCCATTTCAGCTACGGCGTCTTCGAGGTCGTCGGCAATCCCTGCCGTCAGGGACCGCACCACGGTGACGCCGTAGCCAGCCTGGACCGCGTCCAGCGAGGTGGCCTTCACGCAGTAGTCGGTGGCGATGCCCACCACCACTACGTCCTCGACGTCATGGCTCTGCAGCCAGTCATCGAGCCCGATCGCGTCCTCGTCCACTCCCGACGCGACCACGGACCCTGCCATTGAGCCGGCCTGGCGCTCCCCGGTGGGAACGGCGTCCTCGGGAGCCAACAGGCCCTCGAACCCTGAATACGCAGCTGCGAACTGGCCCTTCCGGAAATACGCGTCGATGTACTCGGTGTCCAGGTCCGGGTGCAGCTCGGCGCCGCGGGTTCCGGCCACGCAGTGCCGTGGCCAGCTGTCAATGAAATCGGGTGCCTCGGAGAAATGGCTGCCCGGATCGATGTGCCAGTCCTGGGTGGCCACCACGAAGTCGAATTCGCTGTGGTGGGCGTCCAGGTACTCGCTGATGGCGCCGGCCACGGCCGCACCGCCGTCCACGGCGAGCGAGCCGCCCTCGCAGAAATCGTTCTGGACATCGACGATGATCAGTGCGCGGGACATCAGTCCTCCTCAGTGGTCTTCATAGAGCGTGGGAATGGCGGGCTCGCCCCGCTGAAGGCGGTTTACCACCGGGGGCAACTCCGCCATCGAATCGGCGTGCCGCTGCCGTGCGCGGACCACGCCTTCGTGCCCGGTCCAGCCCGGCAGCAGTTCGCCGTTCTTCATGAACTGCTGCAGCAGCGGCCGGTCGTTGCCGTCATCCTCCGGCCGGTGGCCCACACCCACAACCTCGGCCGTGGCGGTGCCGCGCTCGTCCAGTTTCCGCAAGGCATACTTCCGGCCGCCCACGCTGGCCTTGTTCTTGGCCGCCTTGGCCACAGAGACGAAGTTTCCGGCGTCGTCCGTCCGGCTGACCAGCTTGTAGACCATGCTGGCCGTGGGAGCCCCGGAGCCGGTGACCAGTGAGGTCCCCACTCCGTAGGAATCAACGGGAGCCGACTGCAGCGCAGCGATGGCGTACTCATCAAGGTCCGACGTGACCACGATCTTCGTGTGCTCGTTGCCGAGGTCGTCGAGCAGCCGGCGCACCCACTGCGCCTGGGCCACGAGGTCGCCGGAGTCCAGCCGGACCGCGCCCAGCCGGGGCCCTGCCAGGTCCACGGCCGTGCGGACCGCCGTCTCGACGTCGTACGTGTCCACCAACAGGGACGTGCCTTCGCCCAGCGACGCGATCTGGGCCTCGAAAGCCGCCCGCTCGGTGTCATGCAGCAGCGTGAACGAGTGCGCGGCCGTACCCACCGTCCGGATACCGTAGCGCGCGCCCGCTTCCAGGTTGGAGGTGCTGTCAAAGCCGGCGATCACCGCAGCCCGCGCGGCGGACGCCGCAGCTTCCTCGTGCGTCCGGCGCGAACCCATTTCAATGCACGGCCGGCCGCCGGCGGCGCTGACCATCCGGGACGCTGCGGAGGCAATGGCGCTGTCGTGGTTCAGGACGGAGAGCAGGTATGTCTCGAGCATGCAGGCCTCGGCGAAGGAGGCCTCGACGATAAGGATGGGGGAGTTGGGGAAGTAGGCTTCGCCCTCCGCGTAGCCCCAGATGTCCCCGGAGAACCTGTAGTTGGCCAGGTACTCCAGCGTCTCCTGGTTGACCACCCGGGTACGTTCCAGGAAGTCCAGCTCGGCCTCGCCGAACCGGAAGCTTGCGATGCCCTCCAACAGGCGTCCGGTACCCGCCACAATTCCGTAGCGCCGGCCGTCCGGCAGCCGCCGGGCGAAGGCCTCGAACACCGATTTGCGGTGCGCCGCCCCCGAATGGAGGGACGCCTGCAGCATGGTCAGCTCGTAATGGTCGGTGTAAAAGGACGTGCGGGGATGGTCCCAGCCGGCGGAGGTGCTCACGAAAGTCACTCTAGTCCCCACCGGCTCCCTCGTCTCGCTTCGCTTCGCCGTGGGGCCCTCGCCGGTGTGGGCCCACCCTAGAATGGACAGATGACCATAAGCGTTGCGCCCGGCCCCGATACACGGGAGGGCATCCGGACCGGAACAGCGGAGTCCACCGACTCCCTCACCGCTCCGGACATCCCCTGGAACCTGGTGATCTGGAACGATCCCGTCAATCTCATGAGCTATGTGAGCTACGTCTTCCAAAGCTACTTCGGCTACTCCGAGACCAAAGCCAACAAGCTCATGATGGAGGTCCACAAGAAGGGCCGCTCGATCGTCGCGGCAGGCAGCAAGGAACAGGTGGAACGCCACGCGGTGGCCATGCACGGGTTCGGGCTGTGGGCCACGGTGGAAAAGGCCAGCGGCGGCCATGGCGGCAAAGCCGGGAAGTCCGGCGGTCCGGGCCAGGGTAAGGGGAAGCGTGGCTAAGGCATTCAAATACGGCCTCAAGGGCATCACCGGGTTCCTGGAACCTGCCGAGCGGGACCTGCTGCGCAGCCTGATCGATGACGTCATCTCCATGCTCCAGCCGGAGGAACGCGACGGACAGGATCCGCTGGCTGCCCTCATCGGCCTGGACATGGACGTTGCCGAACCTACGGACCGCGCGGTCAAGCGGCTCCTGCCCAACATCTCCAAGAACGACGACGCTGCGTCCCTGGAGTTCCGCCAGCTCACGGAGCGTTCGCTGCGGGAAACCAAGATCGGCGCGCTCCGTGCGGCGGCGTTGGACTTGGACAAGGACGAGATCGTCCTGACGCCGGAGGGGGCCAAGTACTGGTCCATGGCGCTCAATGACGTCCGGCTCGTCCTGGCAGAGCGTCTGGACATCCGCGACGAGGCCGACGCCGAACACGTCCACCGCATGCAGGACTGGTCCCAGGCCGAGGATGTGGAAAGCTATCTGGCGCTGGTTTACAACTTCACCACCTGGCTTCAAGAGTCCGTGGTCCAGGCCATGCTGCAGTCCCTGGAATCCCGCCGGTGAGCTGCGGCGGCCAGGGGGAGGCCGTTGGTTGTGACACATTCGACATGAGTCGCTGGACACAAGATGATGGCTGAGCCTTCCGGGAAGACCTATCCTCGAATAATCATGACAACAGCCTCGAGCACGGACCCGACGTTGGATGCGCAGCCTGCCGGCGACGGCGACCTCCCGGCCGCCGCACCGGAAACCCGGCCCATCGGCGTCTTCGACTCCGGTGTCGGCGGCCTCACCGTGGCCCGCTCCATCATTGACCAGCTGCCCAACGAATCAATCCTCTACGTCGGCGATACCGCCCACGGGCCGTACGGTCCGCTGCCCATCGCCGAGGTGCGCGCCAACGCCCTGGGCGTGATGGACGAACTGGTGGACTCCGGTGTCAAGCTGCTCACCATCGCCTGCAACTCGGCGTCGGCCGCGGTCCTTCGGGACGCCCGCGAGCGGTACACCGCCAAATACGGCATCCCCGTCATCGAGGTCATCCAGCCTGCCGTGCGGCGCGCCGTCGCCGCCACCCGCAGCGGGAAAATCGGCGTGATCGGCACCTCAGCCACGGTGGGCTCGCGCGCGTACGAGGACACCTTCGCCGCCGCCCCGGACCTGGACATCACGTCCGTGGCCTGCCCCGAATTCGTCAGCTATGTCGAGGCCGGCATCACCACCGGGCCGGCGCTGCTGGCCGTCGCAGAGGAATACCTGGCACCCCTGAAGGCCGCCGGGGTGGACACAGTGGTCCTGGGCTGCACGCATTACCCGTTGCTGACCGGCGTCATCTCCTTTGTGATGGGCGCGGACGTCACCCTCGTTTCCAGTGCCGAAGAGACGGCCAAAGACGTGTACCGCGCGCTGGCCACCCACAACCTGCAGCGCCCGTCCGGCACCCCGCCCGAGCACCACTTCGTGGCCACCGGCGATGCCGGCCAGTTCGAGGCGCTCGCCCGGAGGTTCCTGGGCCCCGAGGTCCTCTCCGTCCGGCACGTGGACCACGTCGCCGCGCAGTACCCCACCGGAAGCCTCGCCCGCATCACGCCGGAAATGATCGCCGCCGCCCAGGCCGCGCGCGGACGCCCCCGGATCTCCAATTTCGTGGGCGGACTCGCCGACGCCGGCCGAGCCGGAGGACCCCGCCCGTGAAGCTGACCATCGTGGGGTGCACGGGCTCCTTCCCCGGGCCCGGCTCCCCGGCGTCGTGCTACCTGCTGACCGCCACCGACGGCGACCGCACCTGGAAGGTGGTGATGGACCTCGGCAGCGGTGCGCTGGGCGCCATCCAGCGGTACACCGACCTGGAGGACATTGACGCCATCTTCCTTACCCACCTGCACCCGGACCACTGCATGGACCTGTGCGGGCTGCACGTCGCCATCCGCTGGAAGCCCGGCGGCTGGGGCCGTGGCCGCATCCCGGTGTGGGGCCCGGCCGCGACGGCCAACCGGATGGCCACCGCCTACGGCTTGGACCCGGATCCCGGCATGCATGAGGAATTCGACTTCAGCAACTGGACCGAACGCGAACCCGTGACCGTTGGGCCGTTTACCGTCACGCCCTTCGCCGTCAACCACCCCATCGAGGAGGCCTACGCCCTGCGGGTGGAGGTGGTGGAACCCGGCAAGGACGGTGTCCCTGTCACCCGGACGCTGACGTATTCCGGCGACACCGACTCCTGCGCCGGGCTTGAGGAAGCCGCCAAGGACGCCGACTTGTTCCTGTGCGAGGCAGCCTTCGAAGAGGGCCGCGACGACGGCATCAAGGACGTGCACCTGACCGGAAAACGGGCGGGGGAGACCGCAGCCGTGGCCGGCGCCCGCCGGCTCCTGCTGACCCACATTCCGGTGTGGACATCACCCACCACTGTCATGGCCGAGGCCCGGCCGGTTTTTCCCGGCGATGTGGCGGTTGCCGTGGCCGGTGTGCACTACACGATCTAGCGGCGGGCCGCACTCGATAAGCTAAAGGCATGACATCTGAAGCAACTGCAGTGCCCATCGTGCGCGCCGACGGCCGTGCCCCCGACCAGCTCCGGCCCATCAGCATCACCCGCGGATGGTCCAACCAAGCTGAGGGGTCGGCACTGATCGAGTTCGGCAACACCCGGGTGCTGTGCACGGCCTCCCTGACTGCCGGCGTTCCCCGCTGGCTCAAAGGCGAAGGCCGCGGCTGGGTCACGGCCGAGTACGCCATGCTGCCCCGCGCCACCAACACGCGCTCGGACCGGGAATCGGTCAAGGGCAAGATCGGCGGCCGCACCCACGAGATCTCGCGCTTGATCGGTCGTTCGCTGCGCTCCATCATCGACACCAAGGCGCTGGGCGAAAACACCATCGTGCTGGACTGCGACGTGCTGCAGGCCGACGGCGGGACACGCACCGCCGCGATCACCGGCGCCTACGTAGCGCTGGCGGATGCCATCCGGTTCGCCCGCGACACCAAGCTGATCGCCAAGAACGCCCAGCCCCTCCTCGACACCATTGCCGCCGTCTCGGTCGGTATTATCGACGGCGTTCCCATGCTGGACCTGCCGTACGTGGAAGACGTGCGGGCCGAAACCGACATGAACGTGGTGGTCACCGGCTCCGGCAAGTTCGTCGAGGTCCAGGGCACCGCGGAAGGCGCCCCGTTCGACCGGGAGGAGCTGAACCAGCTCCTGGACCTGGCCCTGCTGGGCACTACGCAGCTGGCCGCCATCCAGCGGGAAACCCTGGCGGACGCCCTGTGAGCACGCCCTCACCCCGGCTCGTGCTCGCCACGCACAACGCCGGGAAACTGCGCGAACTCCGTGACCTGCTGCGCGGGCAGGTGCCCGGGCTCGACGTCGACACCCAGGTGTTGGATGCGGCGGCGGCAGGTGCGCCGGACGTCGTCGAAACCGGCGTGACCTTCGCCGAGAATTCGCTGCTAAAGGCCCGGGCGGTGGCCGGGGCCACCGGCCTGGTGGCCATCGCCGACGACTCCGGGCTGGCCGTGGACGTCATGGGCGGGGCGCCGGGCATCTTCTCCGCCCGCTGGGCCGGACGGCACGGCGACGACGCCGCCAATCTCGACCTGCTGCTGAACCAGCTCTCGGACGTTCCCGATGAGCACCGCGGCGCGGCATTCGTCTGCGCGGCAGCCCTGGCCGTGCCCGCCGGCACCGCCGGGCCGGGCCGTGAAGTGGTGGAGTACGGCCAGCTGGAGGGCGTCCTCCTGCGCGAACCCCGGGGTGCCGGCGGCTTCGGCTACGATCCGGTGCTGCAGCCGGCCGGCGAGAACCGCAGCTGCGCCGAGCTGTCCGCCGACGAAAAGAACGCCATCAGCCACCGCGGAAAGGCCTTCCGTGCCCTGCTGCCCGCCATCGTGGCAGCCCTGGAAGCAGCGGACTGAAGGACGCGGCACGCCGCACAACAGAAAAGGTGCGCACCCCGCCGGGGTGCGCACCTTTCCTGTTGAACGGCCGGACTAATCCTGCCGGCCGCTGGGGAACTTGCGCGGAGTCTTCTGCTCCGCTTCCGGTTCGTGCTCCTCGATGAATTCGTCGACGGCGTCGGTGCCGTAGGCCTGCGCCTGGCGCTTCGCTGACATGCCGCGCAGGAGTTCAATGCCGATCGGAACCACGGAGACCAGCACGATGGCGATGAAGATGATGTCCAGGTTGTCCCGGACCCACGGAACGGTGTCGCCCAGCAGGAACCCGAGCAGGGTCACGCCGCCACCCCAGAGCACGGCCCCAATGACGTTGTAGATGAAGAACTTGCGCTTGCTCATCTGCGCCACGCCGACGATCACGGGGACAAACGTCCGGATGATGGGAACGAACCGGGCAAGGATAAGCGCCTTGCCGCCGTGCTTCTCAAAGAACGCGTGCGCGCTTTCGACGTTCTCGCGCTTGAACAGTTTGGAGTCGGGCTTGTTGAAGAGGGCAGGGCCCGCTTTGGAACCGATCAGGTAGCCCGCCTGGTTGCCGATGATGGCCGAGACCACGATCAGCAGGGCGAGGAGCCAGATGTTGAACTTGATGGTGCCGGTGGCGACCAGCAGGCCGGCGGTGAACAGCATGGAGTCGCCGGGGAGGAAGAATCCCACGAGCAGGCCGGTCTCGGCGAAGACGATGCCGCAGACCAGCAGGACCACCCACGGGGCGAGCGCCGGATCGGCCAGGAAGACCTGGGGGTTCAGCCAGTCGGGCAGGAAGGAGGCCATTGGCGGCTGCACCGGACCCGCGCCGCCCAGCATGGACACAGCGAGGTGGTTCATCACAGGAAAGTTCACCCCTCAAGCGTACTTGACCGGCCTGCGCCTCCCGGGCCTGTCCCTCCCGGCCCGGGGGCGCCGGCGGCGGTAAGGTGGGGGCCGTGGGTTTGGATTTTACGGCGATCGACTTCGAAACGGCCAACGGCTTCCGGGGCTCCCCGTGCTCGGTGGGCCTGACGAAGGTAAGGGGCGGGAAAATTGTCGAGGAGGCCTCCTGGCTGATGCGGCCCCCGGCCGGCTACGACCACTTTGACCACCACAACGTCCGTATCCATGGAATCACTCCTGCCGATGTTGCGGTGCAGCCGCGGTTCGGGGAGCTGTTCCCGGAGATCGGGGCGTTCATCGGCGAGGACGTACTGGCCGCGCACAACGCGGCCTTCGACCTGGGTGTCATCCGCTCGGCGCTGGAAGTGTCAGGGCTGCCGGGCCCGGCCTACGACTACGTCTGCACGGTCATGTTGTCGCGCCGCTGCTATTCGCTGGTCTCCAATTCGCTTCCCTTTGCCGCGGAGGAAGCGGGCGTGCCGCTGGTGAACCACCACGACGCCGCGGAGGATGCCCGCGCCTGCGCCGGCATCCTGATCGACATTGCCGCCCGCAACGGTGCCAACAGCATCGCCGAACTGTATCTCTCCCTGGGTTTGGCCATGCCGCGCCAGCAGGCATTCGATCCCGCCACCGGTGATGTATCGAAGCCCAGCCTGGCGGCCATGTCCGGCGCCTCCGGCAACGGCGCGGCGCTGGTGCGGCGGTTCCAGTCCGGCTGGCCCGAAGAAGGGCTCAACCCCGAACCGAACGCCGACGCCGAGCCCGGCCACCCGCTCTACGGCCAGACCGTCGTGTTCACCGGGCAGCTGTCCATCGGCCGCCCGGACGCCAAGCTCCGCTCGGCCCACCACGGTGCCCGTACAGAGAGCCGGGTGACCGGCCGCACCACCGTCCTGGTCGTGGGGGATGGGTTCGTGGCCTCGGACCTGCGCTCCGGGAGGCTGACCGGGAAGGCACGGCGTGTGCTGGAGCTCCATGATCGGGGGCAGGCCATCGAGGTGTTGTCCGAGGGCGAGTTCCTGCAGATGGTGGGCAGTGCAGCCGTCCCTGCGCACCGCTTGAACGCCCCCGCCGCACCCGCCGGAACGGATGCCTTCGCGCCGGCCCTCAACGCCTGAGGCGGCCTCGAGGTATCCGCCAGGGTTCATCCGGCGCAACAAATCTTGGCCGCCGGGCGCTACCCTCCTAGCCTTGCGTGATGAGTTCCTTGTTCGCTTTCCCCAATCCGGTCAACGAGTATGCGGCCCGCACGACGGCTGCCCTGGTGGTCCTGCTCGCGGTGGTCACCGCCGTGACAGGTTCCGTGTGGGGCCTGCTGGCCATCGCCGTCGGGTTCTGGCTGCGGCTGCTCTTCGGCCCGCGGATCTCACCGTTGGCGGTCCTCTCCGTGAAGGTCATCACCCCGCGGCTGGGAAAGGTGAAGCTCGTCCCCGGGCCGCCAAAGCGCTTTGCGCAAGGCATCGGCGCCGCCGTCTCCACGGCAGCCCTGCTGTTGTTCGTCTCCGGCCTGGGCTTGGCAGCGTGGTTGCTGCTGGGGATCCTGGTGGTGGCGGCATCGCTTGAAGCTTTTGCCGGATTCTGCCTGGGCTGCACGATTTTCGGCTTCCTGCAGCGCCGCGGAGTGATCCCCGAGGACGTCTGCGAGGCCTGCAACAACATCAGCCTTCGCCGGTCGTGACCCTAACCAGCTGATCCGCCATCCCCCGGATTACCTCCAGGCCTTCCAAGGCACGGAGCCATGGGGCGGGCAGGCAGTCCTCCCCGTACCAGGCGCCCAGGATGTTGCCCGCCAGGGACCCGGCGGTGTCGCTGCCGCCGCTGTGGTTCACCGCCACGGCGATGGCGTCCCGGAAGTGTTGTTCCGGCAGCATTGGGGCGCCCCCTGCCGGAAGCGTGGCGAGGACGGCGTAGAGCGCGACGGCGAGTGCCTCCTCCGCGAACCAGCCCTCACCCAGTGCCCGGATCAGTTCCACAGGTGGAACAACCGCCGTGCCAGCGAGCCGCAGTGCCGCTTCAAGCCGGTGGGGCAGTTCGGGTGCCAAGTGCGGGATGGCGGCCGCGTGGGCGGTCACGGCTGCGGCGGCTACCCGCAGGTCTTCACCGGCGACCAGCCGGTGGATCAGGAGGCTGAAGATACCGGAACTTTGGCGTGCCGCCGGGTGGCCGTGGGTCAGTGACGCGGCATCGGAACTCAACTTATAGGCCGCCTCGGGCGAGATGTGCGGGATCAACCCGAACGGCGCCGAGCGCATCACCGTGCCGGCACCTTTCGAGTCCGGATTGACGGGCCGCACCGACGTTCCCATCTCACCGGTGGCCAGCCCGGTGATGCAGTCCTGCTCCGGGTGGCGCCGCTGCCGCAGCACCTTATTACCGTCGATCCAGCGGGGCTGGGGAGCCGGCGCGGAGGGCCCGGCGTCTGCGCCTTGGGTGGCCAGCCAGCGCAGGTAGGCCAGCCAGACGCACGCATTCACGTCCGCGCCCACACCGGAGTTGGCCCATTCCAGCGCCTCCACCAGGCCGTCCACGGTGTAGAGGGTCAATTGCGTATCGTCGGAGAAATGGCACGGACCGGAGAGGTCGTCAAAGCCAGTCAGGCCGCCGGCGCCGAAACGCCGGTGGATCTCGTCGATGGAATCGAACTCCACGGCGTAGCCCAGCGCGTCGCCCAGGGCCCCGCCCAACAGGGAGCCGTGGATCCGGGACTTGGGAGTGGGGGTGGGCGTGCCGTGGTCGATGCTCATGGAGACAAATTTACCGTCCGGACGTGCTCCGAACGGTTGGGGCTGCGTCCCGCGATGGTGGACCGGGGGGAGCGGCCGCGGACAGCAGGTATCCAGCGAACGCCCAGACTGGGCTGGAATACTGCTCGGGTTGCCTGCGCTGCCCGCCGCCCCTGCCGGCCGGGGCGGCTCGGGAACCCCAGAGAGCACCCGACGAGCAAAGGTCCCATCATGAGCACCCCTGTCCCAGCCCGCGACGCACTGCAGACCGGCGGCACGGAGCCCGAACGCCGGGCCCTGCTGCCCCGCCTGGCAGCCGAGGCATTCGGCAGCCTCTTCCTGGCGGTGGCCGGACTGGGCGCACCGCTGTTCAGCATTCCGCAGTCCAGCCCGGTACCCGCCGCCCTGGCTGCCGGCCTCGCCATCACGGCCGCCATGCTCGCCTTCGGGCATATCTCCGGCGGCCATTTCAACCCGGCCATCACCTTGGGCCATCTCCTGGCCGGCCGGATCCGGGCCGGCGCGGCCGCAGCGTACGCCGCCGCCCAGGTCGTGGGTGCCCTGGTGGGTGCCCTTGCCTTGTTCGGCATCCTGCGTACCCTGCCCAGCATTCCAGACAGCCGGACCGCCTTCGATACGGTGGCCGCCGGCTTCGGCGACCACTCCATTATCCAGGCGCCCCTCGCCGCGGTGGTGCTGCTGGAATTGCTGGGAACCGCAATCATCGTTGCCATCTTCCTGGGCGCTGCCGGCCGGGACAACGGCGCCCTGCGCGACAACGCCGGCGTGGACGGCGGCAGCCGGACGGTTGCCGCCGTTGCCGTGGGCCTGTCCTTCGCGGCGCTGCTCCAGGTGGGCCAGTCCGTCGGCAACCTGCCGTTCAACCCCGCCCGGGCCCTCGCCTCTGCCGTCTTCAGCTCCGGTGCGGCGCTGGGACAGGTGTGGGTATTCCTGGTGGCCCCGCTGGCCGGCGCCGCCATCGCGGGCCTGGTGTTCCGGATTTCAGGCACGGCTGACGCCATGCACAGCGCTGAAGCGCCGGACGATGCCGACCACGACGAGGACGCCGCGGGCGTGGAAACAGGTTCCGGGGACGCCGGCGCCGGGTCGTCGCCGGTCCAGTCCCGGGTGGACGACGGCGGCGACGCTCCGGGTGCGGAGCCGAAGCTCCCCGCGGCACGCACTGCCGCACCGGACAAGCGGGCGCGCAACGTCAGCGAGGCCCAGGAGTTCTTCGAGGGCAAGCGATCCTGAGCAGTCCGGGCCGCGGCGGTTTCCGCCACTGTCAGTGGCTGCCGATAGCGTAGGAATATGCGGTTACTTCATACATCGGACTGGCACCTGGGCCGGTCATTCCACGGCGTTGGCATGCTGGACGCCCAGCGGGCCTTCATTGACCAGCTGGTGGCAACGGTGGAGCGGGAGCGCATCGACGTCGTCCTGATTGCCGGCGATGTCTACGACCGGGCACTGCCCGGGGTAGACGTCGTCCACTTGCTGGATGACGCCCTGGTCAGGCTCACCTCCGCCGGAGCCAAGGTGGTGCTCACCAGTGGCAACCACGACTCCGCGATCCGGCTGGGTTTCGCCTCGCGGCTGCTGGAACGCGGGGGAGTCCACCTGCGCACCAAGGTGGCCGAGCTCGACCATCCACTGCTCCTGCCGCTCGGGCCGGACGCCGCAGGCCAGGACGCGGTCCTGGCCCTGTACGGCATTCCCTGGCTGGAACCACGGCTCGTTGCCGACCAGCTGGGCGTGGAAACGGCGAGCCACTTCGAGGTGACCCGGGCGGCCACCGCCCTTATCCGGGCCGACGTCGCACGGCGTGCAGCCGCCGCCACCGTCCATTCGGTGGTCCTGGCCCACACCTTCGCCAGCGGCGGCATCAGTTCGGACAGCGAGCGGGACCTCAGTATCGGTGGCGTGGGTGCCGTTCCGCTGGACCTGTTCGACGGATTCAGCTACACCGCACTCGGCCATCTCCACGGACGCCAGGCGCTGTCTGAGCGCGTGCGCTATTCGGGCTCACCGCTGGCCTATTCCTTTTCCGAGTCCACGCAGCGGAAAGGTGCCTGGCTCGTGGACCTGGGACCGGACGGAGTCACCTCGGTGCGGGAGATCGAGTGGGATGCCCCGCGAACCCTTGCCGTGCTGCGCGGCACCCTGGCCGAGCTCCTTGAGGAGCCCGGGCATGCCTGGGCCGAGACCGCCTACTGCCAGGTCACACTCACTGATGCCCAGCGTCCCGTGCGGGCGATGGAGCGGCTCCGTGCGCGGTTCCCTGACACACTGGTCCTGGCTTTCGACCCGCAAGGCGGGAACGACCCGGACCAGGCCAGCTATAGCAGCAGGCTTGCCCACGCCCCGGACGACCTCGCCGTGTGCTGCGGCTTCCTGGACCACGTGCGTGGGCGCAGCGCGGACCAGGGTGAAACAGCGGCGCTCGCCGCCGCGTTGGAGAACGTCCGCCTGATGGAGGCCTCGCGGTGAGGATCCATCATCTGCGCATCTCGGGCTTCGGCCCGTTTGCCGGAACAGAAGACATCGATTTCGACCGCCTCAGCGCCCACGGCCTGTTCCTGCTGAACGGGCCCACCGGTGCGGGCAAGACCAGCGTCCTCGACGCCATCTGCTTCGCCCTGTATGGATCCGTTCCGGGTGCCCGGCAGGACGGCAAACGGCTCCGCAGCGACCATGCGGAGCCCGGCCAGGAGCCGGCCGTAACCTGCGAATTCTCCGCCCAGGGGCGCCGCTTCGAGGTGACCCGATCGCCCGCATGGGACAAGCCCAGTGCACGCGGCAGGAACGGCTTCACCACCCAGCAGGCCAAGACCCTGCTCCGTGAACGCGTCGGCGGCACCTGGGTGGAGAAATCTGCCCGCAATGACGAGGCCGGCGCGGAGATCATGGCCTTGCTGGGCATGGACCGTGAACGGTTCACCCGCGTCATCATGCTGCCGCAGGGGGAATTCGCCGCGTTCCTCAGGTCCAAAGCTGCGGACCGCCTTGACCTGCTGCAGAAACTCTTCGGGACGCAGCGGTTCGAAGCCCTGGAACAGGAACTGTCCCGCCAGGCCGCCGCGGCCAAGGAAGACGTCGCGGCCCTGGGCAGCCAGCTGGGCATCCTGGCCGCCCGTGCCGAAGCCGAGGCAGCGCCGCTCCAGCTCCCGCAGGAGGGGGCCCCGGCGGCAGAGGATACCGCCGGCAGGCTTGGCTGGTTGCAGGCCGCTGTTGCTACGCGACTGGCAGAGCTCACGGAGCAGGCTGCGAACGCGGCATCCGTGAGCCAGGACCGTCGCAGTGAAGTGGAACGGGAGACCACACGGCACGAGCGGGCCCGCAAACTCCAGGCGGCCACCGTGCGGCAGCAGGCCGTGAAGGACGGGGCAGACCGGCAGGAAGAACTCGCTGCCAGGCTGGGCCGGCACCGGGAGGCGGAAGTCCTCCAGGGGCAGCTGCAGGCGGTGGATGCGGCGGCCGGCAAGGTGCGGAGCGCTGGGGGCGCCGCTGAGGCCGCCATGACCCTCCTCAGGATGGCCGCGGCGGACAGTACCGAACTCGCCCAGCTTAACTTGGGCGCGGATGAGGCCGCCGGGCCGTCGGTCCAAGCCCGCAAGGGGACCGCAGGCCATGACACGGCGGAAAGTGTGCCGGGGGCTGCGCAGGAGCTGGCCCGGCTTCGGTCGCTGCTGGCCGTCGTCGAAGCACGGCTGCCGGATGAGCAGAGGCTGCAGGAGCTGCGCGGGCGGCACGGCAGCCTGGCCGGGAGGCAGGACGAACTCAGGCTGGACGTTGAGGCGCTGGGAAGCAGGGTTGCGCAGTTGCTGGCGGACCGGGAGCTGCTGGCCGGAACCCTGGACCAGCTGGAGCCCCGTGCCGCCGACGCCGCCCTCCGTCGCAAGGAGGCGGCCGCTGCCGCGGAACTGCTCGACGTCGTCCGGCGGTACGGGACGGCTGTGAAGGGCAGGGACCTCGTAAACGCCCGCTTCGACGACTCACGGGAAAGCCTGCTGGAGGCGAAAGGCCGCTGGCTGGACCTGCGGGAGGTTCGGCTTGCCAACGCCGCATCCGAGCTTGCCGCCAAACTGGTGGCCGGCGAGCCCTGCCCGGTCTGTGGAAGCGGAGAACATCCGGCGCCGGCGGGATCGGGCACGGGAGGGCCGTCTCTGGCCCAGGCCGAGGAAGAAGCCCATGCCGCCTATGAAGCGGCCGAGGCAGCCCACAGCGCCGTCAGTGCTAAACGTGCCGAAGCCGAGCAAACAGTTGCCGTGCTCGCCGGACAAGGCGGGACCATCCCCGTGGCCGAGGCCCGCAAAGGAGCCGAGGAGGCGTTGGCAGCGGCAGGCGCCGCGGAGCAGGCCGCGGAAGAGCTCCAGGAAAAGCGGCAACGGCTGGAAGCACTCGATACCGGTATCGACCAGGCCCGCGCCGCACTGTCAGAGGCGGAGGCTGAGCTGACCCACACCGTTGTCCAGCTCGCCGACCTCGCCGAACAGGCTGCCGCCTTGGACGGGGCCCTTGCCGGCCTGCGGGGAAACCACCGCAGTTTGGACCGGCGGCTGCGGGTCCTTGAAGACGCCGTGGCGGTCCTGGACAAAGCTGTTGAAGCGCAATCACGGCTGGACACCGCCAGGGCGCAGGCCGCCGAGGCGGAAGAGAACCTGGAGCTTGCCCTGCCCGGGGCGGGTTTCGCCTCTGCCGCCGATGTTCGCAGCCAACTGCTGGGAGCTGTGGAAGTGGCAGCACTCGAAGCTGCAGTCCGGACGGCCAGGGAAGAAGCTGCCCGGGTAGCCGGGCTGTTCGAGTCGGAAGACCTGGTGCTGGCTCTGGCCGAAGCAGGCGACGGCTTTCTACCTGACGATGAACGGCTCGAAGCACTCCGCAGCCAAGCTGCTGCCGCGCACCATGACGCCCGGGAGGCTGATCTCGCCGCAGGCCTGGCCCGCCGGTGCCTGGCCGCCCTGACCTCGATGGCGGCGGAATATGAGGACCTGGCGTCCTCGTCCCGGGAACCGGCGGAGCGGGCGCAGATGCTCGCCGGACTGGCCGAAGCGGCAGCGGGCCGGGGTGAGAACACCTACCGGATGAGCCTGAACAGCTACGTCCTGGCTGCGCGGCTGGAGCAGGTCGCCCTCGCCGCCTCGGAGCGCCTGGTGGCCATGAGCGATGGCCGCTACCTGTTGCAGCACACCGATGCCAAGGCGGCCCGCGGCGCCAAATCGGGGCTGGGCCTTGAAGTGGTGGACCAGTGGACGGGCTTCCGCAGGGACACGTCCACACTGTCCGGCGGCGAATCCTTTATGGCCTCGCTGTCGCTGGCCCTGGGCCTGGCGGATGTGGTCCAGCAGGAGTCAGGGGGCGTGGAGATTGAGACCCTGTTCGTTGATGAAGGCTTCGGCAGCCTGGACGAACAGTCCCTTGAACAAGTCATGGACGCCCTCGAAGGCCTCCGCGACGGCGGCCGGGTGGTGGGACTGGTCAGCCACGTGGCCGAGATGAAACAGCGGATCGGCACCCAACTGCAGGTGCTCAAGAGCCGGAACGGCTCCACCCTGCGGATATCTGAAAGCGTGGACGCACTTTCCTGACCCCGGCGGATATACTGGACCGCGTTACCGGGTTTCGCGCATCGGGAGGAGGGACGATGCGCAGTGACTGAACGAGCCCGGAATTGACACCTCAAACCACCCCTTCAACCACCCGCGACGTTCCGGCCCTGGGTACGGACCCGTCCGCCGAGGCCGTCCCTGCCCGAGATTCCGGTGGAACGGCAGCAGGCCGCTTCGCGCGCCTCCCCGAACTTGCCGGCAGGACTTTTCTTCCGCTGGGGCTTTTCGCGCGGCTGCCGCTGGCCATGCTGACCGTCGGCACCCTGACTTTGGTCACCTCCGTCAGCGGCTCCTTTGCCGTCGGAGGGACGGCCGCCGGCGCAGTAGGCATAGGCTCGGCACTGGGTGCGCCCTTCCTTGGGGCACTGGCGGACAGACGGGGACAACGCCCCGTGCTGCTGGTATCGGCAGTGCTCAACACAGTGGCCGTGCTGGTGCTGGTCCTGGCCGCCCTTGCCACCGGAAAAACAGGCGGATTCCCGCTGGGAGTCCTGGCGGCGGCCTTTGCTGCCGGAGCAACATGCCCGCAGGTGGGCCCCCTGGCCAGGGTCCGGTGGATGTCACTGACAAGTGCCGCGGCAGGTGCCGGCGCCGGCGTCCGCGGCCAACGCGACCTTGACACCGCGCTCTCCTACGAAAGTACTGCTGACGAAGTGACCTTTGTCCTGGGGCCCGCACTTGTTGGGGCGCTTGCCAGCCTGGTGGCGCCCTGGCTGCCGCTGGCCCTGGCTGCGGCCCTGACCATCACGCTTGTCCCGGCCTTCGCCGTTCACCCCACCCATCGGGCCGTGCCGGTCACCCGGCACGCCCGGGGCGGGAAAGGCGCGGGTGCTGCGACATCCCGAAGGCTGCCCCTGGCCGTGGCGCTGCCCGTGGTGGCGATGGTCTGCATGGGCACGTTCTTCGGGTCCACCCAAGCGGCCCTCAGTGCTTTCTCCGCCGGCCTGGCGGGTGCGGAGATCGCGGGATTGCTGTACGCGGTCATGGGCTTGAGCTCTGCGGCCGCTGCGCTCTCGGTTGCCTACTGGCCGCGCAGGGCAGGCCTGGCGCTGCGCTGGGTGGTGTGCGCCGTCCTCATGGCAGCGCTTGCCGTCCTGCTGCTGTTGCCGTCATCCCTGCCCATGATGGCGGCAGTCCTGCTGGTCCTTGGGCTCCCGGTGGGGCCGGTCATGGTCACGGTGTTTGCCGTCGGCGGCACCTTGGCTCCCGCCGGCCGACTGGGCACCGTGATGACCGGCCTGGCCAGCGGGATTGTCGCCGGCACGGCCGTCGGCTCAGCCATTGGCGGGCAGCTGGCCCAGGTCCACGGGGCCGGCGCGGCGTTCCTGGTCCCGGTGTGCGCGGCGGCGGCGCTGGCGCTGCTTGGTGCGGGGACCGCCGTCGCACTCCGCCGGCGGCGCTGACGGGCGAACCCAGGGCCGGCGTTCCGCCGGCTCAGGCCAGCTGGCTCTCGATCCGGGCCGCGCTCTCGGCAATGGCGGTGCCCACGGCGTCGGGGTCGTGGGCCGACCGGATGTAGACGACGGCGAGGGCGGCCGGCCGGCCGCCGGGCACCCGGACGGGCGCCGCCAGGGAGGAAACTCCGGCGATGACCTCGTCATGGCTGGCGGAGTATCCCTTCCGGCGCGCTTCGGTGGCCTCCTGGCGGTAGGGGATCCCGGTTTCCAGCCTGTTCCACTCGGCCTCCGTCAGGGCGGACTGGATGGCGATTCCGGGTGCGCCGGCGTTGATGGGATGCCGGGTCCCCGGGTGCTGGGCCACGGTGGCTCCGGAGTGCCGCGGCTCAACCGTGACCAGGGTGATGCAGTCATGGTGGTCCCACACGGCCACGAAGGCCGTCATGTTCAGTGAGTTTGCCAGCTGGGTCAGTTCCGGAAGCGCGGCGCTCTGCAGGTTGCGCGAGACGCCGCGGGCCAGGACCGCGAGGCCAGGTCCGGGCTGCACCCGACCCGCGTCATCGCGCACCAGGAGCGAATGGTCCTCCAGGGTACGCAGGATCCGGTAGGCGACGGAGCGGTGGACACCCATGGCATCCGCAAGCTCGGCGATGGTCAGCGGCCCCGGCGCTGCCGCCAGGATCTCAAGGGCACGGATACCGCGCGACAGGGTCTGGGACGGGGAAGCCTGCGGCAGGGCCGCTCCGGCCTGCGCTGCGGCGGGAGGAGTCATGTGTCCATCCTAGGTTGCCGAAACTGCGGGCACAGGACCCTTGTCCCCGCCGCGTCGTGACTGTATTGTCCTCTATACGAACATTGAGTTCAATTATCGAACACATAGTATGCGGCGGGTTCCACCCAAGCCGGTCCTCCGTGTCCCGCATCACGTTTTCGTAGTACCCTGCTAACTAACTGACCGTTCTGTCGGTAATCCCTGAAGGCGTCCGGGCGGCACCGCTGCCCAATAAAAACAATGGAGTTTAAATGACCACACCTTCCAAAGTGGACACACCCGCCGGCCCCAGCAGCCGGACTGAGGAACGTAAAGTCCTCGCAGGCACCCTCGTGGGCACCACTATCGAGTGGTATGACTTCTTCATTTTTGCCCAGCTGACCGCAACGCTGCTGTCACCGCTGTTCCTGGCACCGCTCAACGAGTCCAACCCGGGCCTGGCGCAGATCCTGTCCTTCGCCCTCATCGGCATCAGCTTCCTGTTCCGCCCCCTGGGCGCCGTCATTGCCGGGCACCTCGGCGACCGCCTGGGACGCAAGGCCATGCTGGTCTTCACCTTGGTGATGATGGGTGCGGCCACTGCGCTGATCGGCGTGCTCCCCACCTACGCGCAGATCGGCGCCTGGGCCCCCGTGCTGCTGATCGTGCTGCGTATCATCCAGGGCTTCTCGGCCGGCGGTGAATGGGGCGGGGCCGCGCTGATGGCCGTTGAACACGCACCATTGAACCGCCGCGGCCTGTTCGGCGCCTACCCGCAGATCGGTGTCCCGGTGGGCATGATCCTGGCCACCGGCCTGTTGTTCTTCCTCAACACCGGCATGTCCAAGGAAGACTTCGCCGCCTGGGGCTGGCGGGTTCCGTTCCTGCTCTCCATCGTGCTGATCGTGGTGGGCTACCTGATCCGCCGCGCTGTGGCCGAGAGTCCCGTCTTCCAGGAAATGGCCCTGCGGAAGAAGGAAAGCAAGGCGCCCCTGGGCGAACTGGTCCGCAACCACAAGAAGCCCGTCCTGTACTCGACCATGATCTTCATCGGCAACAACGCAGCCGGCTACCTGCTCATCGCCTTCTTCATCTCCTACGCCACCAAGTCGCTGAAGATGCCCACCCCGCAGATCCTGCTCGCCACCACCCTGGCGTCCTTCGGCTGGCTGATCTTCACGCTGGTGGGCGGCTGGCTGTCCGACCGGATCGGCCGCGTCAAGACGTTCCTGATCGGGTACGCCATCGTGTTCGCCTGGATGATCCCCATGTTCGCGCTGATCGACACCAAGGACATCGTCCTGTACGGGGTGGCCCTGTTCGTCCTGACCATTGGCCTTGGCCTCTCCTACGGCCCCATGTCCGCCATGTACGCCGAGATGTTCCCGGCCGAAGTGCGGTACTCCGGCATCTCCATCGGGTACGCCTTTGGCGCCATCCTGGGCGGAGCCTTTGCCGCCACCATCGCCGAATCCCTGCTGCAGTCCACCAAGTGGGCCGGTTCGATCGGCATCTGCATCATGGTCCTGTGCGTCATCTCCGCCGTTGGAGTGGTGCTGGCCAAGGAAACCAAGGGACGGCCGCTGGGCGTCAGCAGCCACCACTAGCACCGTTGCCTGGAGCCGGCTTGCCGGTCCTCAGCCCCGCAGGCCCGGACTTCGCTCCGGGCCTGCGCCGTGCGGCAGGGGCGTTCCTGCCGCAGCACGGCGATGGCGTCGTCGTCGGTCAGCTGCCCGAAGTGCCGGTAGAAGCTGCCCACGGCACGGAATTTCCCCGGCAGGTGCAGGCAAACGACGGCGTCGCACACGCGCTCCAGCGAGGCCTCGGCATCAACTGAACCCACCGGAGCCGCGGCCACCACGGTCGCCGCCCCACCGGCACGCACGGCCTCGACGGCGGCCCGCATGGTGGCGCCGGTGGCCAGGCCGTCATCCACGAGCAGGACGGCCTTTCCGGCCAGGTCCATCATGGTCCCCGGGTACAGGGCGGCCCGGCGCAGGATTTCCGTGCGTTCACGGTCCTCCACCTCATCCAGCTGCTCCTGGCGCACGCCGTGCTGAAGGACCCGCTCCAGCATGGGCTTGTTGATCAGCCGGACGATCCTTCCCGTTGCCCAGGCAAGGGCGCCGTAGGCGGTTTCCTCATACCCCGGGATCCCGAGCTTCCGCACCAGGACGGTGCCCAGGGGAAGGCCGAGGACACCTGCTGTGGCCGCCGCTACCGGGATGCCGCCGCGGGCCAGGCCAAGGACCACGGTGCCAGGCCGCCCGTGGAACGCTGAAAGCGCGGCCGCCAGGCGCACGCCCGCTTCCGTGCGGTCCTCAAAACGCGTCGCCATCTGACCCTCCCCGCCGGTCAGGTCCGGCGTGAACGAAAGCGCGTGGGGCGGCGGCCGGGTGCCGCCGGTGGCTAGACACCCAGGAAGGAAATGGCGGCCTGCTTGAAGGCCCTGCTGGTGATGGCATTGGTGTGGTTCCGGCCCGGGAGGAGCAGTTGCTCGGCCATGGAGCCGGCTCCGCGCGCCAGTTCGGCGAGGTGGGGCAGCGTGCCGGCCCGTTCGTCCTGGTCCCCGGCAACCAGGAGCATGGGCACGTGGGGCACCGCCTCGGCGGGGTCATAGGGCTCCGCCTTGATGGCTTCGACCAGAGACAGCAGCGCGAAGATGTTGTTGCTCGGCAGCAGCAGCGCCATCTTCAGCAGCTGGGCCGTCGATTCGTCAGCGATCGGCGTACCGTCCGCCAGGTAGTCCTGGGCGGCCCGCAGATCGAAGGCCGCCAGCGGGTCGGCGTTGTTGGGTCCGCCCAGCACCAGCCTGTGGACGAGTTCCGGCTGGGTTGCGGCGAACTCCCAGGCGAGCCGGGAACCCAGGGAATATCCCACCACGTCCAGGCCGCTGGAAGGATCGCCGTCGTGCAGCGGGCGCGTCCCGGCGTCGAACGCTGCCTGAAGCAGGTCCGCCCTGATCCTGCTGGGGGAGTAGGAGTCCCGGTCTTCCGGGGCGCCGCTGCGGCCATGGCCGGGAAGGTCCACGGTTATGACCCGGCGCCCGGCCTCCAGCAGGGCGGCCACCCAGCCTGTGTCCTCCCAGTTGAGTTTGGACGAGGAGGAGAACCCGTGCAGCAGGAGTACCGGCCGGAGCCCGGCGTCCTCTGCGGGCT
The DNA here is from genome assembly GCF_030209315.1 of Pseudarthrobacter sp. efr-133-R2A-89. Taxonomy (NCBI): domain Bacteria; kingdom Bacillati; phylum Actinomycetota; class Actinomycetes; order Micrococcales; family Micrococcaceae; genus Pseudarthrobacter; species Pseudarthrobacter sp. efr-133-R2A-89. Next base: position 145,991 of record NZ_JARVSE010000005.1, read on the forward strand.
CGTGCACCGCCACGAAGAGTTGCGGGTCGGTGCCCTCGACGGTGTGCGCCTGCTGCTGTCCGGTGTGCCTGCCGCTCATGCTGTCAGTTCCTCATCAGGTACGGCGCCCAGGCGGACCCGGCGCGTCGGTGCGTCTTCCTTGGAAAGGTAGCTTCACTCTACCTGTTGGCAGGCCGGTTCCGGCGGGTGAGCCGGCCGGCGAAAGCGCAGGCCAGCGCGATGCCGGCGACCAGGCCCAAGGTGCCCACGAGTTGGAGGCGGCTGGCCTCGGCGCTGAAGCCGACGGCAAAGATCAGTCCCAGCAGGACCAGTCCCACGATGGTCAAGCCGGGGAATCCCTCCATCCGCAGCGGCAATTGAACCCCGTCCCGGTCGGCGCGGCGCCGCAGGATCAGCTGGGACACCAGCGCGCTGCCCCACACCACCAGGCACGTTGAGCCGACCAGCTGGAACAGCGCGGGCAGGACCCGGTCCGGGAACAACAGCTCCAGGACGGTGGCGATGAAGCCGAAGGCCACGGAGACCGCAACGGCAAGCATGGGGACGCCGGCGGTGTTGAGGCGGGCAAGGACGCGCGGCGCCTCGCCCCGCTGCGCCAGCGAGTATGCCATGCGGGAGGCGCCAAAGAGGTTCGCGTTCAGCGCCGAGAGGAGCGCGACGACGGCCACCAGGGTGATGGCGGTGGAGGCGCCGGGGATCCGGGCGGCGTCGAGCACTCCGGCGAATGGCGAGGCAAGGCCCGCGGACGTGGCCGGAAGGACCGCGGCGATGACGAAGACCGAGCCGATGTAGAACACCAGGATCCGCCACACCACGGTCCGGATGGCTTTGCCGACGCTGCGCTGGGGATCCTCGGTTTCGGCCGCGGCGACGGAGACGATTTCCGTGCCGCCGAACGCGAAGATCACCACGAAGAGGGCCGAGGCCACCCCGCCCAGTCCCTGCGGAGCAAAGTTGGTGGTGAGGTTTGACGCGCCGGGAGACTCGACGCCGGGCAGCAGGCCCAGGAGCAAAGCGGCGCCGATGGCCAGGAAAAGGACAATGACGGCCACCTTGAGGATGGCGAACCAGAACTCGAATTCGCCGAAGTTCCGGACGCCGGCCAGGTTGATTCCGGTGAACACCACCATGAACAGCAGTGCCAGTGCCCAGACCGGCACCACGGGCCAGACGGAAAACAGCAGGCCGGCGGCGCCCAGGGCCTCGGCCGCGATCACCACCACCAGTTGAAGCCACCAAAGCCAACCGATGGTGGCTCCCGCGGTCCGGCCCAGGGCACGTGCAGCGTAGACCGAGAACGCTCCGCTGTTCGGGTTCGCGGCTGCCATCTCACCCAGGGCCCACATCACCAGGATGATGAGGGTCCCCGCCACCAGGTAGGAGATGAGGACCGCCGGGCCTGCCGCCTGCACTCCGGCGCCCGATCCCAGGAACAACCCGGCACCGATGGCGCTGCCCAGCCCCATCATGGTGAGCTGGCGCGGCTTCATGCTGTGGCCTGCCGCAGCCTTGGGTGCGGCTGTGGCGGATGTGGTCGGGGCGGACTTCATCGTCATGGGGCGGTAAACCTTCTTGGGGTTGGTTCGGGGTCCGGTCACGGGGGCCGGAGGTCCTTTTGGGACCACTTGAATTTACCGCTTCCGGCAGCCGGCCAAAAACGCGCGCCCCGTCCGGCACCAGGTTGCGGCTTCCCGGGGATGCGGCTGCGCCTGGCTGCCGGCGCGGAAACATTTCCTTTTCCGTCCGGCTGGTCGTAAAATTAGTTTTGGTCAAAGTGACTATAACTAAGATAGCGACCCCGGGGCAGGGGTGTGGAAGGGGTGTGACGGTGTATTCCAGCTCAGCCAACGTGTCCGAGCGGCAGGCCGCACCGCCGTCGCTCGCCATCTCCACGGTGATCTTCGCCCTGCGCCCCAGCGCCACCTCGGGCCGCCCCACCTTGTGGCTGCCGCTGGTCCGCCGGATCAGGGAACCCTTCAAAGGCCTGTGGGCGCTGCCGGGCGGGCCCCTGAGCCACGACGAGTCGCTGCAGGACGCCGCGTCCAGGAACCTCCGGGAAACCACGGGACTGAGCCCCAGCTACCTCGAGCAGTTGTATGCGTTCGGCGGCCTGCACCGCTCGCCCACCCAGCGCGTTGTCTCGATCGTCTACTGGGCACTGGTCCAGCCCACGGAAGCGGCGCTCGCGGACGAGTCGGAGAACGTCAGGTGGTTCCGGGCCGACCGCCTGGGGGACCTGGCCTTCGACCACAACGCGATCGTCGACTACGCCCTCTGGCGCCTGCGCAACAAGCTCGCCTATGGCTCCATTGCCTACCACCTGCTGGGGGAGTATTTCACCCTGGCCCAGGTCCGCGAAGTCTACGAAGCCGTCCTGGACCGCCAGCTGGATCCCGCCAACTTCCGCCGCCAGCTCAAGTCCACCCCGGAAATCGAAGAAACCGGGGAATACCTCCAGGGCGGCAAGCACCGCCCGCCACGCCTCTACCGCTACACCGGCCGGCCAGGCCTTGACCCAGACAACAGGAGCACACCATGAGCAGCGTCAATACGGCAATCCAGCTGATCACGCGCGAACAAGCCGAAAAGGGCGCCGCTGCGGAGCGCAGCACCTGCAGCCCGGCACTGGCGAAAGGCCCCTGGGACTACGACCTCGCCGAGGCGCTCGCAGGTACTCCGGCCTACGGTCCGGGCGCATCGAGCGCCGATCCCGCTCCCGCCTCCACGCCACGCCAGGGCCAGCTGCCGGAGGAATACAAGCTGGCCGGCGATGCCGAACTGGGTGAACGGATCAAGGCGGCCAAGGCCAGCCTTGGTGAGCGTGCCGTCATCCTGGGCCACTTCTACCAGCGCGACGAGGTGGTCCAGTACGCCGACTTCGTGGGTGACTCGTTCCAGCTCGCCAACGCAGCCCTGACCCGGCCGGAGGCGGAAGCGATCATCTTCTGCGGGGTCCACTTCATGGCCGAGACCGCGGATATCCTGTCCACCCCGGAACAGGCCGTCATCCTGCCCAACCTCGCGGCCGGCTGCTCCATGGCGGACATGGCGGACGAAGACTCCGTCGAGGAATGCTGGGAGCAGCTGGCAGAAATCTTCGGCACCGAGCCCGACGCCGAGGGCCGGGTTCCGGTCATCCCCGTCACCTATATGAATTCCTCCGCAGCCCTGAAAGCGTTCTGCGGCGAACACGGCGGCATCGTCTGCACCTCCTCGAACGCCAGGACCGTCCTGGAGTGGGCGTTCCAGCGCGGGCAGCGGGTGCTGTTCTTCCCCGACCAGCACCTGGGCCGCAACACCGCCAAGGCGCTCGGCGTTCCCCTTGACCAGATGCCTATGTGGAACCCGCGCAAGGACCTCGGCGGCAACGACGAACAGGCACTGCTCGATTCCCGGGTGATCCTCTGGCACGGCTTCTGCTCCGTGCACAAGCGGTTCAGCGTGGCGCAGATCGAAAAGGCCCGGGCCGACTTCCCGGGCGTGCAGGTCATCGTGCACCCCGAATGCCCCATGGAGGTGGTGGACGCCGCGGATTCAGCCGGCTCCACCGACTTCATCAAGAAAGCCATCGCGGCCGCCACCGAGCCCACCACGTTCGCCATCGGCACCGAAATCAACATGGTGAACCGGCTCGCCGCCGAGTACCCGCAGCACACCATCTTCTGCCTGGACCCGGTGATCTGCCCCTGCTCCACCATGTACCGCATCCACCCCGGCTACCTGGCCTGGGTCCTGGAGGAACTGGTCGCCGGCCGCATCGTCAACCGCATCACGGTGGACGAGGATGTGCAGGCCAACGCCAGGACGGCACTCGAGCGCATGCTCGCTGCGAGGCCCTAATGACCCGCCAGCCCGGCACGCCGGCGGGTCGCCTCGCCGTCGTTGGCAGCGGCATCGCCGGCCTCTACGCTGCCCTGCTCGCCGCGGACGCCGGTGCGGACGTGGTGCTGCTGACCAAAGGTGCCCTGGAAGACAGCAACACCTGGTACGCGCAAGGCGGCATCTCGGCAGTGCTCGACCAACCGTCGCCCGGGGACACCGTCGCCGCGCACATCGCCGACACCCTCCGCGCCGGGGCAGGACACTGCAACGAGGCCGCCGTCCGGCTCATGTGCACCGAGGCGCGCGAGGACATCGCCGGGCTCCAGCGGTACGGGGTCCGCTTCGACGCCGCGCACGACGACGGCCCGGCGCTTGGGCTCGAAGCCGCACACAGTGCCCCGCGCATCCTGCACGCCGGCGGGGATGCCACGGGGGCGCGGGTGGCCGCTGCGCTCATCCAGGCGGTCCGGGACCGGCGCGACCGCGGCACGCTCCGCATCCTTTCCCAAGCCCAGGCAACCGCCCTGGTCACCATAAGCGGCAGCGTCAGCGGAGTCGAATACCTCCAGGCGGGCCGGCCGTCCGTCCTGGCGGCCGACGCCGTCCTCCTGGCCAGCGGCGGAGCAGGCCAGCTGTTCGCCCAAACCACGAACCCGGCCGTCGCCACCGCGGACGGACTGGCGCTAGCCGTCCGCGCCGGCGCAGCCGTGAAGGACCTCGAATTCTTCCAGTTCCACCCCACCTGCCTGGTCAGTTCCGCCACCGCCCACCCCGGCCGGCTGGACGGTCCCTTGCTGATTTCAGAAGCCGTCCGCGGCGAAGGAGCCACCCTGCTGGACGCCGGAGGAAGGCGCTTCATGCAGGCCTACCACCCCGACGCCGAGCTCGCGCCCCGCGACGTCGTCTCCCGCAGCATCGCCCTTCACCTGGCCAAACTCGGCGACGCCAACGGCCACGTCTACCTCGACGCCCGCGCCATCGAGCAGGCCAAGGGCGAGGGCTTCCTTCGCCGGCGGTTCCCCACCCTCACCCGGAAAACCCTTGAGGCCGGCATTGACTGGACCCGTGAACTGGTCCCCGTCGCTCCCGCCGCCCACTACTGGATGGGCGGGGTAACCACCGACCTCAACGCCCGCACCAGCGTCCCCGGCCTCTACGCCGCCGGCGAGGTTGCGTGCACCGGCGTCCAAGGTGCAAACCGGCTGGCGTCCAACTCGCTCCTTGAAGGACTCGTCTTCGGCCGCCGCGCCGTTGAAGACTTGCTCTCCGGTGCCCTGGGCTGGGACGCGCCCCGCGGCAGCGATGCTCCACGTGCTGCCTCGGCCGCGGGCGGCCTCCGCTTGACGCACGCTTCCGCAGCCCTGCCGCGAAACGCGAGCCCGCGTGTCACCATCCCTGCTGCTTTAGAAGGCGCGGCGGATCGCTCAGGTGGGCCAGGCGGAAATTGGCCGTCCGGCTTCGGCGGGGATGGGGAGGTGGGGGAACCCTTTTCGCGGGACGCTCTTCGCCGCATCATGACGTCCCATGCCGGGGTGCTGCGCTCCGGGCATCTGTTGCGGGAGGCGGCCGCCACGCTTGAGTCCTGGGCCGCCGTCGTCCGTCTTGATGCCGTTGATTCCTCCGTAGACCCTGTGGCGTCCGAGGACCGGAACCTTCTGCTGGCCGCCCGGCTGCTGGTGGCTGCCGCGCTGGACCGCACCGAATCGCTGGGCGCCCACTACCGCAGCGACGAAGCCGCCGAACCCGAGAACACCTGCCCTCCGCGCCCGAAAGCGAGCCTGCTCCATGACTGAACCCGCCGTAATCGACCACGCCGCTGCCGTGCGGCCCCTCGACCTGGCCCTTCCGGCGGCCCCCGTGCGGGAGATTCTGGTGCGGGCCTTCGCCGAGGACGCACCCTCCGGGGACATCACCTCCCAACTCCTGATTCCCGCCGGAGCGCGCGCCACCGCCGTCCTCAACGCCCGTGTCCCGGGCATTTTCAGCGGCGCCACGGTCTTCCGGGATGCCATGGAGCTCGTGGACCCTGCCACCCGGGTGGAACTGCTCGTCGCGGACGGCCAGGCGTTCGCGGCCGGCACCCACCTGGCCCGGGTCAGCGGATCCGCGCGTTCGGTGCTGCTGGGCGAACGCGTGGCGCTCAACCTGGTGCAGCGGATGTCCGCGATCGCCACCAAGACCGCCGGGTTCGTCCGGCTCACGGAGGGCACCCGCGCCCGCATCACCGACACCCGCAAGACCACCCCCGGCCTGCGCGTCCTGGAACGCTTCGCCGTCCGGTGCGGCGGCGGCTCCAACCACCGGTACAGCCTGTCGGATGCCGTCCTGGCCAAGGACAACCACCTGGCCGTGATGACCGGCGGAGACCCTGCCAAACTCACCGGTCTCCTGCTGGCAGCCAAGGCACAGCTGGGACACACCATCCACTTCGAAGTGGAAGTCGACCGGATGGACCAGATCGAGCCCGTCCTCGCGGCAGGGGTGGACACCATCATGCTGGACAACTTCACGGTGCCGGAACTGCAGGCCGGAGTGGCCCTGGTTGCCGGACGTGCCCTGGTGGAGGCCAGCGGCAACGTCAACCTCGATACCGTCGCGGCGATCGCCGGCACCGGCGTGGACGTCATCTCGGTAGGGGCCCTCACGCACACCGTGGCCGCCCTGGACCTGGGCCTTGACGTCGAACTGACTGCCGGGTGACCCGTGATCTTCCTTGATGCCGCCGCCACCACGCCCGTCCGCCGCGAGGTGCTGGACGCCATGTGGCCGTACCTCGCCGGCGGGTTCGGGAACCCCTCCAGCCACCACACGCTCGGTGAGGCTGCGGCGGCGGCACTGGCCGGGGCACGGTCCGCCGTGGCCGCCGTCCTGGGCTGCCGTCCGGGGGAAGTGGTGTTCACCTCCGGCGGCACGGAAGCGGACAACCTTGCCGTCAAAGGAATTGCGCTGGCACGGCAGGCCGCCAACCCGCGACTGGACCGGGTGGTGATCAGCGCCGTCGAACACCCCGCCGTGGAGGAATCCGCCCGGTACCTGGAGCGGTTCCACGGGTTCGCGGTGGACGTGGTGCCGGTAGACAGGTCCGGCCTGGTCAGCCCGGATGCGCTCGCCGCGCTGCTCGGACCGGAAACAGCACTGGTCAGCGTCATGTACGCCAACAACGAGGTCGGTACCGTGCAGCCCATAACAGCCTTGGCGGAACTGGCCCGCGGCCAAGGCATCCCGTTCCACACCGATGCCGTCCAGGCGGCCGGCTGGCTGCCGCTGGACGCCAAGGCGCTGGGAGTGGACGCGATGAGCATCTCGGGGCACAAGCTGGGCGCTCCGAAAGGGTGCGGGATGCTCTACGTCCGCAGCCGCACCAGGCTCGAACCGGTGGTCCACGGCGGGGGACAAGAGCGCGGACGCCGCTCAGGCACGGAGAATGTGGCCGGTGCGGTGGGCTTGGCCACGGCGCTCACCCTGGCCCATGCGAGACAACAACAGCAACGGGAGAGAGTGGCCGCCTTGCGCGACCGGTTCATCGCAGCGGTGCTGGAAGCCGTGCCGGACGCCGTCCTCACCGGCCATCCCGCCGAACGGCTGCCGTCGGTGGCATCGTTCTGCTTCCCGGGCACCAGCGGCGAATCCGTCCTCCTGGAACTGGAACGCCGCGGAGTGGTGTGCTCCAGCGGGTCGGCCTGCGCCGCCGGCTCCGATGCCCCCTCGCCGGTCCTGACTGCCCTGGGATTCACCGCAGAGCTTGCCCAGACCGCTGTCCGCTTCAGTTTCGACTCATCCGTAACCCCGGAGGAACTGGAGGAGGCTGCCGAGGCGGTTCGGGCCGCCGTCGCCAGTGTCAAAAACCTCGGCGCAGGCCAGGGACGCTAGCGGATCCGTGCCATGGGGTCAGCGGTGCCGCGCACGGCGGAAGATCCAATGCCGCAGCATGCTGAACCGGACGGCGGTGGCCAGGAAGCCGGACAGGGTGGTTGCCACCAGTTCATCCCCCACGGTGGCGTCCGGGTTGATCCAGTGCAGCACGCCCAGGCTGCTGCCCGTGATCACCAGCGCCACGGCGATCACCACCAGGCCGTTGAGGTGATCGCGGGTCCGCCGTTGTCCACCGGCAATCTTGAACGTCAGCCGCCGGTTCAAGGCTGTATTCAACAGCGACGTGAGGACCAGGGCCACCGCGTTGGCCAACTGTGCGCCCAGCCACGGACGCAGCAGTGCGTACAGCCCAAGTGAGGCGGCGGTGCAGATGATGCCGACGCCGGTGAAGCGCAGCAGTTGCCGGATGACCGGGAAGCGGAGGACTCCGCGGTAGTGCCTGGTGGCGGGAAGACGGCGGGTTGGCGTCTCCTGGACGGCGGGGGCGGACGTACCGTCCCTCATGCGGTCCCACCGGGGGCGCTGTTGGCGCCGGGTACAGGGGACCGGCTGTCCAGCGGGAACAGGGCATGCTGCCGGCGCGTGGGGGAGCAAACCATGGTCAGTACAGCTCGCCTACGGGAATTTCCACTGCCAGCCGGTTGGACGGCCCGGGCAGCGGGCAGGCCCAAGCCTCGTTGTAGGCACAGGAGGGGTTGTAGGCAAAGTTGAAGTCGACAACGAACATGGCGTCCGGGCCGGTGCCCTGGACACCATGGAATGCGCCCTTGATGGTGTCCAGCAGGTAGCGTCCGGCCCCGTACGTTCCACCGGGCTGGCCGGCAGTCGCATCCCGGAACGGGACGAAGATACCGCCGCCATAGCCGTGGATCTTCCAGACCCCAAGTTGGCCCATCTCCGGTAGGTCGAACGTGCCCAGGCGCACGAAATTGACCACGCCGTCGGTACCGGTGTCCACGCTCATCTGCCGGCCGGCGCCTTCCTTGGTCAGCGGTACGTGGAACCGGTAGATCGGATCGTAGTCCGCCGTCTTCAACCCGGAGAAGCGTGCCTTGTCCGCTGCCGTGAGCGCGGACGCAGGGTGGGTGGCGAACATGAGGTCGCGTTGGTGGCGCCAGTACGAGTGCGCCTCGGCCGGGTCCTCCGCTGAGATCTTGCGGACATTGTCGTAGAGGGCAAAGGTCCTCAGCCGCCAGTCGGCGATGTCAAGGGCGGACATTTCCGCAGGATTCTCTTCGGCTGTGCCGTGCTGCTCTTCCGCCATAGCCTCCAGCCTAGTCCCCGGCCAAGGCAGGTAACGTCCGACGGCGACACGCAGGCCGGGTGCCCGGGTGGCGGAACCGGGCGGTGGCCCGGAAACACCTGCCGTGCCAGCCACGGAAGGCGGCGCGGCACGGTTAGGCTGGCTGCCATGAAAGGCAAGGCAATAATCACGGTTCTTTCCCGGATGTCCCTGGTGGCCGCCGCGCTCCTGCTGGCGGGCTGCTCGGGACCCCAGGCCGGCAGCGGACCGGGCTGGACGGCGCAGCCGGACGCCTCCGGATCCACCGGATCAGGGGCGGCAGCGGCCTCGCCGGGCGCGTCAGGCAGCGCCCCCGCTTCTGCGTCCGCCACCCCCTCCGAACCCCAGGGCGCCGCCACGGCGTCCTCCTGGAAGACCTTCTCGGACCCGGCGAAGACCGTGAGCTTCGACCTGCCGCAGGACTGGATCGCCCAGTCGGTGGCGCCGGAGGAAGGCGTACTCCCCGGCGGCCTGAAAATCGAGGTCAAGAAACCCGACGGGACGTACGTCGCCGCACTGCGGACGGGACTGCCGCCGTCTTCCGCCGCTTGCCCGGACAACGCCAGGCACCCCTACACGGTGATCAGCAGCGTGCCCTTCGACCTGGCCGCCCAGGGCGGGGACGGAACCATCCCGCCCCGGATGGTCTACCGGGTGATCCAGGGCTACCGCTACTTTGGCTCCTACGGCATCACCAACCTGGTGGGCGGAAGCGACGGGCAGGCGTGCGAGCTGCGCAACGTGGTGCGCGGACCGGCTGGCAAAGGAGACTACTCGTTTGGCGACGTGGTGTCGTTGAAGGCCTTCGCCCCGGACGAGAAAGTGGCACCGGCAATGCCGTTCGACACCCTTGCCCAGGCCGCGCAGTATGTCAACGACAGTTCCGACTTCGCCAACGTACAGCGGATGCTAATGTCGCTGAAGGTCAAAAACTAGTCCCGCTGCCCGCACTCACCCGGTGCCGGGGACCGCGACTTGCCGTCCGCCCCCAACACCCCCGGAGAGACATGGAACGCTCTGTTTCCGCACGCCTGGCCTTCAGGACCACCGCCCATACCAAAGTGGCCATGGCCATTGCCGCGGCGAGGAACAGCGGCTATTCGTCCTTTGAGGAATCCTTGTCCGTCACGGCCGGCGGTGCCGACGTGCCGCTCACGGAGGTGTCCGACCACCACGGCGGCCGGTTCCACTACATGGAGTTCGACGAACCCACCGAGGTCGCCGTGGAATACACCGCCACGGTGTCCGGACGCGCCGTTCCCGAGGAGGCGGAGCTGGCCGACCGGATTCGCTATGTCCGCCCCAGCCGCTACGCGGAATCCGACCGGCTGCTGCCCACCGCCTACGCCGAATTTGGCGGGATCCATGGGGCCGCCCTGCTGCATGCGGTCCGGAACTGGGTCAATGGCGAGCTGCGCTACATCAGCGGTTCCTCCCGGGGCACGGACGGGGCAGTCGAGACCCTGCTGAGCCGCCGCGGCGTCTGCCGGGACTTCGCGCACCTGGCCATCGCCCTGCTCCGTTCCAAGGACATCCCCGCCCGCCTTGCGGCCGTCTACGCCCCAGGCCTCAGCCCGATGGATTTCCATGCGGTGGCGGAAGCCTACGTGGCGGGTGCGTGGCATGTCATCGACCCCACGGGGCTTGCCCCGCGGGAATCGATGCTCCGGATCACCGCGGGCCGGGACTCGTCGGACACGGCGTTCCTTTCCACCGTGGGCGGCAGCCTGACCCTGACCCAGCTGCGCATCACGGCCGTGGTCAACGGCGAGTTGCCGGTTGAGGACCCGTCCCGGCTGGTGGCGCTGGGCTGACGCCGGACCTGCCGGCCCGGCGTCGGGATTAGCGTGGCAGGGGACCCAGGGAGGCCCGCAGCTTGTCGGTGAGCCGCCTGAGTTCCTTTTGCTCGGCCGTCGTCAGCGCGGGAGCCACCAGCGCGGAGATGTCCCGGACGTGCTCGCGGCCGATTTCCTTCTGCAGCTCCCGCCCTTCATCCGTGAGCTTGAGCAGCACTCCGCGGCCGTCTTGGGGAGCTGCCATCCTGGAAACCAGGCCGCGCTTCTCCAGCCTGTCCACCAGCCGGCTGAGGCTGGACTGGCTGAGCAGGACGTTGTCGTTGAGCTCGTTAAGCCGCAACCAGCCCGAAGGGCAGCGGGACAGCGTGAAGAGGACGTCGTATTCGTTCACGGCCAGCTTGCGGAACGCCGGCCCGGACTGCAGCTTGCGCATCACCGCAACCTGCGCCCGGAACAGCGACTCCCAGGTTTCGGCCGCCAGCCGGACCGGCGAGTCGGATCCTTGCGCGGCCATCATGCCTCCGAGGTGGCTTTTTCGGCGTCCTGGGCGGCCAGCAGCGCGGCGACCCGCCCGGCGTGGGTAGGCGGCTCGGGAACCTGTGCGGGCTTGAGTGCTGCATACTCCTTGCGCAGCGTGGGCAGGACTTCCTCGCCGAACAGGTCCAGCTGCTCCAGGACGGTCTTCAGCGGCAGGCCGGCGTGGTCGATCAGGAACAGCTGGCGCTGGTAGTCGCCGAAGTACTCGCGGAAGGTCAGGGTCTTCTCGATGACTTCCTGCGGGCTGCCCACGGTCAGCGGAGTCTGCGAGGTGAAGTCCTCCAGCGAAGGGCCGTGGCCATACACCGGAGCGTTGTCGAAGTATGGGCGGAACTCCTTTACGGCGTCCTGGGAGTTCTTCCGCATGAAGAACTGGCCGCCCAGTCCAACGATCGCCTGGTCTGCCGTGCCGTGGCCGTAGTGCTCGTAACGCTCGCGGTAGAGGCCGATCAGCTGCTGGTAGTGCTCCTTGGGCCAGAAGATGTTGTTGGCGAAGAAACCGTCACCGAAGTATGCGGCCACCTCTGCGATCTGCGGCGTCCGGATGGAGCCGTGCCACACGAACGGCGCCACACCGTCCAGCGGCCGGGGCGTGGACGTGAAGTTCTGCAGCGGGGTGCGGAACTTGCCGGACCAGTTCACGGTGTCCTCGTCCCAGAGCTTGCGCAGGAGGCTGTAGTTCTCGATGGCCAGCTCCACGCCGTCCTGGATGTTCTTGCCGAACCAGGGATAGACGGGGGCGGTGTTGCCCCGGCCCAGGACGAGGTCCACGCGTCCGTCGGACAGGTGCTGGAGCATGGCGAAGTCCTCGGCGATTTTCACGGGATCGTTCGTGGTGATCAGCGTGGTGGCGGTCGAGAGGATGATGCGGTTGGTCTGCGCTGCGATGTAGGCCAGCGTTGTGGTGGGGGAGGAGGAGAAGAAGGGCCGGTTGTGGTGCTCGCCCAGGGCGTAGACATCCATGCCGATCTCCTCGACCTTCTTGGCGATGGCCACCGAGGCCTTGATGCGTTCGTGCTCGGTGGGGGTGCGGCCCGTTGTGGGATCCGTGGTGATGTCACTGACGCTGAAAACACCGATCTGCATGATGTGCCTTTCCGTTACTGGACTTGCTGGCTTGGTTTAAGTGTAAACCAATTTAGATGCATTTGCATCTATCGCCTGCTGTAACGCCCCGGCACGGTGAATATTCCCGCGTGTGTTCGCAGGCGGGCCTCCAAAAGCTGATGCCCGCACCGCTGGGCGGTACGGGCATCAGGGAGAGGCGCTGTTGCTACTCGGCGCCGCCGGGGGCGGCGCGGCGGCCGCTGAGTTTGGGAATCTGGCCCGTGGTCCAGTCCTTGACACCGGCGTCGACGTCGGACCCCGGGCCGCGTTCAGGCCGGGCGTGGAGATCCTTCAGCAACGCCTTCTTCTCGCGGCGACCCTCCACCAGCCGGTACAGCACGGGCACCAGGATGAGGGTCAGCGCGGTGGAGGACACCAGGCCGCCGATGACCACCACGGCAAGCGGCTGCGAGATGAAACCGCCCCCGCCCGTGAGGCCCAGCGCCATGGGCGTCAGGGCAAAGACCGTGGCGAGTGCCGTCATCAGGATGGGCCGCAGGCGCTGCCGGGCACCGTTGGTGATGGCGTCCGCCACGTTCATGCCCGGCCGGCCGTCACGCGGCTGGCGGTACTGGTTGATCAGGTCGATCAGCACAATGGCATTGGTCACCACGATGCCCACCAGCATGAGCATGCCAATCAGCGACGGCAGGCCCAGCGGAACACCCGTAACCAGCAGCAGGGCCACGGCGCCGGTGGCCGCGAAGGGAACCGAGACCAACAGGATCAGCGGCTGGATAAGGGATTTGAAGGTGGCCACCATGATCACGTACACGATGGCAATCGCAGCCAGCAGGGCCAGGCCCAACTGCCGGAAGGAGTCCGCCTGCTGGGTGGTGGCGCCGCCGATCGTCGCAGTGACGCCGGCAGGCAGCTGGACGTCCGCCAGGCGCTTTTGGACCTCGGTGTTCACGGCACCCAGGTTGGATCCCGACGGCGTGATGGACACTTTGGCGGTGCGCTCACCGTTGCTGGCGGTGATGGAGACGGGGACGTCCACCTGCTCCACGGAGGCAATGCTTCCCAGCGTTACCGGTTTTCCGCCGGCCGGCAGCGGGATGCTCCGGACGGCGTCAATGCTGGTGAATTTGGTGCCCTGGCCGATCCGCACCGGGAAATCATTGGTGTCGATGCGGACCGTCCCCGCTGGGATGGGGCTGATGGTGGAAGCCAGGACCCCGGCCACCTGTTGCTCGTTCAGTCCTGCGGCCACCGCCTTTGCCCTGTCCACCTTCACCTGGACCACAGGGTTGCTGGCCGCCAGGTTGCTGGCCACCTCGCTGGTGCCGGGAACGCCGGACATGGCGGCAACCATGGTGTCGCTGGCGGACTGGAGGTCGGCACTGGTGGCGGCCTTCAGCGTAATGTCCACGGTGGACGAGGTGCCGAAGCCGCCCTGCTGGGTGCCCACGGAGATCTTGCCGGAATCAGGCACCTTGGCCAGTTCGGTCCGGACGGTGTCCTGGAGCCGTTCCTGGTTGGCCTTTTCGTCAGTGACCACAGTGAACGTGGAGTTTGAGGATCCGGTGGAGGTGAGCGCGGCGAACCCGGCCTGCGCATTGCCCGACGTCACCTGGACGTCCTTGATGCCGTCGATGCCGCGCAGGACCTCCTCGAGCCGGATGGCGGCGGCGCTGGTGTCGGCGAGGCTGGTTCCGGCAGGCAGCACCTGGCGCACGGTCAGGCTGTTCTGTCCCGAGTTCCCCAGCAGGTTGGTTGCCAGCAGGGGCGTCATGGCGCCCGTGGCACCGAGTACCAGGACGGCCGCCACCAGGGTGATGACCGGGTGTTTCTGGGTGGACCGGAGGATGGGCAGGTAGCCGCGCTGCAGGCGGCTGCGCTGCTCGGCGTCGTGCGCCTTTGCTGTGGCTTCCGCGGCAATCCGGCGCGCCTCGGCGGAACCGGCCGGTGCTCCTTCCGGGGCGCCCTTGGGATTTCTGAGGAACCAGAAGGCGAGTACCGGAACGATGGTCAGGGACACCAGCAGCGACGCCAGCAGCGCCATGGTGACGGTCAGGGCGAACGGCCGGAACAGTTCACCGGCCAGATCGCCGACGAAGGCAATCGGCAGGAATACGGCCACCGTCGTCAGCGTGGAGGCCGTGATGGCGCCGGCCACTTCCCTGATGGCGGTGAGGATCGCCGTCGACTTTTCTTCGCCGTAGCTGAGGTGCCTTTTGATGTTTTCGATGACCACGATCGAGTCGTCCACCACGCGTCCGATCGCGATGGTGAGCGCACCGAGGGTCAGGATGTTCAGCGAATAGCCCGTGCCTGAAAGGCCGATGAACGTGATGAGCAGCGACAGCGGGATCGAGACGGCGGTGACGAGCGTGGAGCGGGCCGACATCAGGAACAGCAGGATGACCCCCACCGCGAATCCCAGCCCCAGCAGGCCTTCCGTGGTGAGGTCCTTGATGGACTTTTCGATGAACGGTGCCTGGTCAAAGACAGGTGTGAACTTTGCGTTCGAGCCCAGCTCCGCCTGGAGATCCTGCAGGGAGTCCCGCACCGCGTGGGAAATCCCCACTGTGTCGCCCTCGGGTTTCTTGGTGACCGAAACGGCCAGGGTCTCGGCCCCGTTGGTGCGGGTGATGGAGGTGCGTTCGTCGTCCTTGAGCGAGACGTCAGCCACCGAGCCGACGGTCGCAGCGTTCTTCGCCCCGGCCAGCGGAAGGGCCTTGATGGCGTCAAGGGAATCCACCGGGCTGCCGATCTGCAGTGAGAGGGTCTTTCCCTGGTCCTCGAGGGTTCCGGCCGGGACCAGGGCTCCGTTGTTGGAAAGGGCGTCCTTTATCGCGGTCACGCCCACGCCCGCGGCGGCGAGAGCATCGGTGCGTGGCAGGATCTCGATGTGCTGGGACGCGCCGCCGGTCACGTCGGCGCTGCGGACGCCGTCGATCTTCTGCAGCCGGGGCACGGTCAGGCGCTGCAGGTCGGCGTTCAGGTCACTCAGGGACTTGTCCGAGGACACCGCGAGGAACACGATGGGGAAGTCGCTGATGCTCCCGGCGATGGCCTGTGGCTGGACATCGCTGGGAAGCGTCCGTTTGGCGTTGGAGATCGCGCGGTCGATCTGGTTCCGGGCCCGGTCAAGGTTGGAACCATAGGTGAACACCAGGGTGATCTGCGAGACGCCGGTGCGTGACGTGGAGGAGGTGGATTCCAGCCCCTCCACGCCGTTCAGCGCCTTCTCCAGCGGGCCGCTGACCTGCTTGTCCACCACCTCCGGCGACGCGCCCGGCATGGAGCTGAGCACGGTGATCTGCGGGAACTCAATAGACGGGATGAGCTCCTGCTTCAGCGAGGACATGGTGATCACGCCGAAAACCGAGGCAAAGACGGTGATCAGCGCGATCAGGGCCCTGTTGGCAAGGGAAAGGTGCGCCAGCCGGAACATGGATGCCCTCCTGGGGGTTTAGTGACTGGTACATGCCCTGGGTGCCAGCCGCTGGCCCCGGCAGGGTCAATGGCTGGCGGAAACGCTCTCCAGCTGGAGGGACTTGGCCGTGGCCCGTTCCAGCTCCGCGGCCAGGTCCGGATTTTCATCCAGCTTGACCCCGTAACCGGGCATCATGTCCTTGAGCTTGGACTGCCAGCCCTTGAAATTCCGGGGGAACGTCTTCTGCAGCAGTTCAATCATGATGGGGACAGCGGTGGAGGCTCCGGGCGAGGCGCCCAGGAGCGCACCGATGGAGCCGTCGCGGCCGGCGATCACTTCGGTTCCGAACTGAAGGATGCCGCCCTTTTGCGGATCTTTCTTGATGATCTGCACACGCTGTCCGGCGGTGATAAGTTCCCAGTCGCCGCCCTTTGCCTCGGGGTAGTACTCGCGAAGGGCTTCGACCTTCTGGTCGTGCCGCTTTGCCACTTCCTTGACCAGGTAGGCGGTGAGGTCCATGTTGTCCTTGGCCACGGCGAGCATCGGGATGATGTTGCCCGGGCGGATGGACAGCGGCAGGTCCAGGTAGGAGCCGTTCTTCAGGAAGTTCGTGGAGAAGCCGGCGTAGGGTCCGAACAGGAGCGAGCGCTTGCCGTTGACGTAGCGGGTGTCCAGGTGCGGCACGGACATGGGCGGGGCACCAACCGAGGCCTGGCCGTATACCTTTGCGCTGTGCTGGGCGGCGATGGTCTCGTCCGTGCAGCGGAAGAACTGCCCGGAGACGGGGAAGCCGCCGTAACCCTTGCTTTCGGGGATGCCCGAGGCCTGCAGGAGGTGCAGCGCACCGCCGCCGGCGCCGACGAAGACGAACTTGGCGTGGATCTTGCCGTGCTCCCCGGAACGCGGGTGCTTCAGCGTCAGGTCCCAGCCGCCGTCGGACGCGCGGGAGATGCCGGTGACGTCGTGGCCATAGCTGATTTCGACGCCGTTGTTCCCCAGGTAGCCGGTGAGCTCACGGGTCAACGCCCCGAAGTCGACGTCGGTTCCTTCAGCTGCCCGGGTGGCGGCGACGCGCTGCTTGGGGTCGCGGCCCTTGACGATCAGCGGCGCCCACTTGGCAATCTGTGCGTGGTCCTCGGAGTACTCCATGGACCGGAACAGGGTGTGCGGCTTCAAGGCCTCGTAGCGCGTCTTCAGGAACCGGGTGTGGTCCTCGCCGATCACGAAGCTCATGTGCGGGACGGTGTTGATGAAGCCCTTGGGGGAGCCGATCAGGTTGTTGTCCACCAAGTGGGACCAGAACTGGCGGGAAAGCTGGAACTGTTCATTGATGAGCAGCGCCTTGTTGGGGCTTACCGAGCCGTCTTTGGCTGCGGGGGAGTAGTTCAGTTCGCAGAGGGCCGCGTGGCCCGTTCCCGCGTTGTTCCAAGGATCTGAGCTCTCGAGCCCCGGCTGGTCCAGCCGTTCGAACAGCGAGATGGTCCAGTCCGGCTCCAGCTGCTTGAGGAATGCCCCCAGCGTCGCGCTCATGATGCCGCCGCCTATCAGGACAACGTCGGCATGTGGGGTCTTGGAAATGAAAGTCACGATCAGTCTCCGATTGCAGCGGCTCTGGCTGTCACAGAATATCCCCGGGCAGCCGACATACTGAAATTGGACCGGCCCGTCAAGGCTTTAGTTGGACCTTCGTAAAAACTTCATTTAAGACCGGGGACGCCGGGTAGCTCAGGACCCGGTCTGACAGGGCAAGGGCGGAGATGGGAAAGGCGATGGGAACGGCCGGAACCGTAGCTGCGATCTGGGAGTTGATGGTGTGATACAAGTCATCGCGCTCCTTGCCGTCCGGCAGGCCGCGGGCCCTGTTGATTTTCGAGAATACCTGCGGATCCTGGTACCCGAATTCGCCGTTCTTCTCGCCGAACAGCGGGCCGACAAAGTTGTCGGCGTCCGAGTACGAGCCGTTCCAGCCGAGGATGTGCAGGGCGTGGTCGCCGGGGGACTGGACTTTCTGGAGGTAGCCATCGGCCCAGTCGACCGGGACGGGCCGGATGTTGAAGCCGGCGGCGGTGAGCTGGCGGCTGAGCTCGGCGTAGACCTTTTCGGGGGTCGGGAGGTAGGGCCGGGTGACGTTCAGGGGATAGTAGAACTTGAGTTCCTCGCCCGCGTAGCCGGCGTCCTTGAGGTAGCTCTTGGCCTTTTCCGGGTCATGGCCCAGTTCCGGAGCATCGTTGTTGAATCCGCTGATTTTGGGCGGGACGAACTGCGTGGCTTTGGCGGTGTTGTCGATGAAGAACTTCCGGATCAGGGTTTCCTTATCGATCGCAAGCTCCACCGCCTGCCGGATCTTTTGGTTTTGCAGCACCGGGACGTCCTGGTTCATGCCCACGTACATCACGGAGAACGGGTCGCGCTGGACGATCTGCTTGCCTCGCTTGACCAGCTGGTCGAAGTTCCCGACGGTCACGGCGTCGTAGCCGTCGATCTTTCCGTCCAGAAGCGCCTGGAGGCGGGTTTGCGGGTAGTTGTAGGCCAGGAAGTTGATGGTGGCGATCTGTCCGCGGTCGCCCCAGTAGGTCTTGTTGCTGGACAGGGTCACGTTGTCGCTGCCCCAGGCGGCGAGTGTGAAGGGGCCGGTGCCCACCGGGTTGGTGGCGAAAACGGACAAGGCCTGGCCGCCGCGGTTTTGGTCCAGCACGTCGGCTTTGCCGGCAGCGAGGGCGGCGGGGGAGGCCATCGCGAATGCGGGCAGTGTCAATGCCTGCAGGAACGCGGTGAAGCGCTGGGTGAGGTCGATCTGCACGGTGTCCGCGGCCACCGCGGTGCAGCTCTTGAAGATTGAGAGGCCGGCTTCGTCCGAGTGGGCCTTGAAGACCCCCTTGAAGGAACTGCCCGGTGCCTGCTTCCGCAGTTCGGCGGGGAAGGCGAACCAGCGGTTGAAATTGGTGCAGACGGCGTCGGCGTTGAACGGGGTGCCGTCCTGGAAGGTCACGCCGGTACGGAGCTTGAAGGTGTAGGTGCGGCCCTCGTTGGATTCATTCCATTCGGTGGCCAGCAGGGGCGTCGGCTTTCCCGTGGTCTGGTCAACTCCCACGAGGCCCTCCATGATTTGCCGCGTGATGCGCTGGGACTCGACGTCGTTGGACAACGCCGGGTCAAGGCCCAGTGGCTGGGCGGCGGTTCCGAAGCTGAAGGTGGCTTCCGGTTCCGCGGGCGTGGAGTTGTTCTGGCCGGGCGTGGGGGAGGGGGCCGGCGTGCCTGTGCATGATGTCACGCCCAGCGCCATGAGGACGGCGCCGGCCTTGAGGGCAGTCCGCCGCGATGTACTGCTGGGCACTCGTTTATCACCTCTGGATCCTGCCGGCTCCGCCGTTTGCGGGCCGGGATCCAGTCTAAGGGACACGACCTGGACGCTGCCCGGACCCGGACACGCCAATGCCGGGCCCCTGGAAAACCAGTGGAACCCGGCTTGGTCGAAGAACGCCTGTTGCCTGTGAGGGCTACTTGGGCATCAGGACGGAGTCGATCAGGTAGACCGTGGCGTTCTTGGTCTTGACGCCGCCGCAGATGACGTTGGCGTTGTCCACCTTGAGGTTGTTGCCGCTGCCGGTGACGGTGACGGAGCCGCCCTCGACGGTGGCGTGGGTGCCGGCGATCTTGTCAGGGGTGATCTGGCCGGGAACAACGTGGTAGGTCAGGATCTTGCTCAGCAGGGCATCGTCCGTCTTAAGGGTGTCGATGGTGGCGGCGTCAATCTTCTTGAAGGCGTCATCCACCGGTGCGAAGACAGTGAATTCGCCGCCGTTGAGGGTGTCCACCAGGTTGACCTTGGGGTTGAGCTTGCCGGACACCGATGCGGTCAGCGTGGTGAGGATGGGGTTGTTGGATGCGGCGACGGCCACCGGATCCAGGGCCATGCCGGCTACGGAGCCCGCGCCTGTGGGAACCTGCTGGGCGTAGGCGGCGCAGCCCGGGCCGACCAGGTTTGCTGCCGGGTCCATGCTGCCGGCCGAGGAGCTGGCCATCGCGCTGGACGACGGTGAGGCCATGCTGGAGCTGGGGGCGGAGGACATCGGCGCCGAAGATGCCGAGGACCCGGAGGTGCTGCCCGAACCGCCACACGCGGTGAGGCTGAGCAGAGCGGCCGCTGCAACGCCTGCGACGGTGAAAGTGGTGCGCTTGAAGGTCTGCATTTCAGTACTCCTTGGATCGTTGAGCCTGCTGCCCTTGGAACGGTGCCCGTGGCTTGCAGTCTGACTTTGGGGTAAGCACCTGCCCTTGGCTGGTGTCTCAATGGCTATTCGGCCGGTGGGCGGAAGTGGATGGGTGGATCCGTGGAGTTTTTCTATTCGGGGCATGAACTGGCAGCAGGGGGCCGGCTTAAAGCAAAGGATCCCCCGGCCGAAGCCGGGGGATCCGCGGTGTGCGCAAGGGGGGACTTGAACCCCCACGCCCGAAGGCACAGGAACCTAAATCCTGCGTGTCTGCCAATTTCACCACTCGCGCGCAGGCTTCCCGACAGGAACGCAAGGCGTTCGACGGCGGGATGCCAGTGTCCATTGTAGCGTCGCGCCGGCGGGGTGGTCCGGCAGGTGCGGCGTGGTCAGGCGTCCAGGTTGAGGTCCCGCCGCAGCTTGGCCACATGTCCGGTTGCGCGGACGTTGTACTGTGCGAGGGAGACCGTGCCGTCGGGATCCACCACGATGGTGGAGCGGATCAGGCCCTGGTACGTCTTGCCGTAGTTCTTCTTTTCGCCCCAGGCGCCGTAGGCCTCGGCCACTGCGTGGTCTTCATCGGAGAGCAGGGGGAACGTCAGGGCTTCATTTGCCGCAAATTTTGCCAGTTTCCCGACGGGGTCCGGCGAAATGCCCAGGACGTCGTATCCGGAGGCCTGCAGGGAGGCAAGGCTGTCACGGAAGTCGCAGGCTTCCTTGGTGCACCCGGGCGTGGACGCTGCCGGATAGAAGTAGACAATGGTGGAGCGGCCGGATGCCGGGTCCAGGCTGACCTCCTTCCCGTGTGAGTCCTGCAAGGTGAAGGCGGGTGCTTTGTCGCCGGTAACGAGTCTTTCAGCCATTGTTTTTCTCCTTGTTGCGGGCGGGACACAACAGCCTAGTAAGCGGGTGGGGCGAGTGCTAATCGGCACTTGGTTATACTGGCTGCTATGCCTGATATGGATCACTGGCCCACAGGGCGCCTCCTGTCCACTGCTGCGCGCCTCGTTGAACACTCTTGGAACGAAAAACTTGGCGCCATCGGACTCACGCACGCCGGTGTCATCGCCATCGAAGTGCTGGCTGCGCAAGGGCCCATGACCCAGGCCCAACTCGCCCAGTACGTCCGCGTCCAGGCCCAGACCATGGGCAAGACGCTCAGCCGGCTTGAGTCCCACGGCCATATCGCCCGGGTGCGGAGCACCTCGGACCGCAGGAGCCACGTGGTCTCGCTGACCGAGCGTGGCAAGGAAGCGGTAGCCCAGGCAGTGGAGATGGAGCGTTCGGTGTTGGCTTCCTCTTCGATCGACCCCGAGGTCCTGCGCCAGGAGCTCAAGGCTGTAGTACGTGAACTCGCCAGCCAGTTCGCGACGACGCCGAGCAACGCCTCTGCGCTGGTGGACTCGAACAAGTAACCGGCTTTTCAAAACGCCATTGAAGCGTGGCCCCGGCGAGGAATTCCGGGGCCACGCTTTTTTGTGTCCGGCGGCCACACTGTTAGGTGCGCGCGCACCACATATGGGTCTTCATCAGCGGCCGCCGGTGAGGGGGCTACAGCCCTGCCGGAAAGGTGAACGTGGCGGGGACCGGAGTTGGCGCCGCGCCGTGGAACAGGACGACCTCGTCGTGGGCTTTTAGGACCACATCGGCGATCTTCCCGTCGCGCGGAACGCCGTTGACGGCCACGCTCCAGCCGTCCTGGGCGGAGTGTGGCGTTCCGGGCGTGGGGTCGGTGCCGTCCAGGACACCCCATTCGGTGAGGAACTGCCCGAGCGTGTAGGTGGCGCCGGCGGTTGGTGCTTCGATGTGGATGATTCCGGATTTGTCATGGCTGTGCAGCGCGGAGATCCCGTTGGGCTGGCCGGCCGGGGTGAAGCTGAAGCCGATGTCCGCCGGGACGGCGACCGGCTTGCCGTCCACGAGGACGTCCAAGTGCGCATGGAAGTGCTCTGCAGCGCCTTCGGCGTTGAGGACCTGCAGACCGGCGGCCTTGATCCGGTCAGCGCTGCCCTGTGGCTTCAGTTCCCATCCGGTGGATGCCGCGGCGGAGGCTGCCGGGGAGGACGCGGTGGTCGGAGCTGACGTGCCGGGCGTGGACACGGCGGTGCCGGGGCCGGGGGTGACGGTCGCGGAGCATCCTGCGACTGCCAGGGTGATGCCGGCGAGGGCGGCAGTGACGGCGAGCTGTTTTTTCAACTGAGACTACTTTCAATGAGGAAACGGGTACCCCGGTCAGGTGTGCGGGTACCCCGGGTCCCGGCTTGCAGCCCGGGCAGGCCGCGGTCGCACCCTGACAGGACATCATGGCAACCTGCAAGAAGACCAGCCACAGCTTCGCCCGGCCTGCCGATCTCGTCCTGCAGCGTGTCGGGTTCGCCGGAGCAGGGTTTCGACTACCTCCGGGAAGCCAACAGGCAGATTATGGGGAAATGGAGGTGAACCACCAGGTCGCCGTCCGGCAAACCAGTAGTCGTCGTCAAAGCTATAACGGTTGAAGAGGTCCCGAGCCGTTCTCGTTATGGAACTGGCGTGCCGACGTGTAGGGCAGTCATAGCCGCACCGCTGCGGGTTGGGCCGACAGGAGGCGCCCAACCAGTGTTATCCCCACAGTGGCACTTCCGTTGCAAGCGCAAAACGAAACCCCGCCTTTACGTGGCCTCTCGGCCAGTAAAGACGGGGTTTCTTTGGTGCACCCCCCGGGACTTGAACCCGGAACCCATTGATTAAGAGTCAATTGCTCTGCCAATTGAGCTAGAGGTGCATCTTCTTTGCTTCAACCTTTCGGGCTTTTTCTTTCCCGTTGATCTCCGCAACGACATGAAACTCTACACGAACTTCCGGTGCAAGTGAAATCGGCGCCCACGAAGGAGATGCCGTCACCGCTGCAGCCCCAAAACCAGCACGAAATCAGGGTTTTCGTTGTTCGTCATCAGCCACAACCCGCCGTTCGGGTCGCGAATCACGTCCCTGATCCGTCCGTACATTCCTGTGAAATAGGCCACAGGACTTCCTGCCTCGGTGCCGTGGAGGGTGACGGCCCACAGTTGCTCCCCGCGAAGCGCACCCAGGTACGCGGTGCCGCCGGCTATTTCCAGGCCGCTGGGCGATGATTCACCGGTGGCCGGCCGTACGGCCTTTGCATCCTGGAATTCCGGCCGGTGGGGTGCGCCCGTCACTTCGGGCCAGCCGTAGTTGGCGCCGGAAGAATCAGGTTGAGCTCGTCATTGATGTCGGGACCAAATTCACTGGCCCACAGCCTGCCCTCGCCGTCCCAGGCCAACCCCTGGACGTTCCGGTGTCCCAGGCTGTAGACGGCATTGCCGAACGGGTTCCCTGGCGCCGGACTGCCGTCCGGGGCGAGCCGGAGGATCTTGCCGCCCAGGACGACCGGATCCTGGGGCTGTTCCCGGCGCTGGGCGTCGCCGGTGCCAACATAGAGGAAGCTGTCCGGGCCGAACCGGATCCTCCCGCCATTGTGCGTCGTTGCTTTCGGTATGCCGGCAAAGACGGTTTGCGGTGGACCGGGGGAGAGTGCGCCGTCGGCGTCCCCTTTGGAGCGTCAGCCGGACCACCCGGTTGTCCTCCGGCCCCGTCACGTACGCGTACATGTAGTGGTCAACGTCAAAATGCGGTGACAGCGCCAGGCCCAGCAGGCCGCCTTCGCCGCCGGGCACCACTCCCGGGACCTTGCCCACGGTGGTGGCCTGTCCGTCGCGGACCGCCTTCAACAACGCCGTTCCACGCTCGGAGATGATGGCCGTGCCGTCCTGAAGGAAGATGGCCGCCCAGGGGACGGCCAGCTTCAGTTCCAGCTTTTCCTGCACCTCGGGTACGGAGACGGGCGGATTGGCCGTGGTGCCGGCCCCGCTGCCAGGCGTTGGGGCGGGCGAGCCGGTTCACGCTGCCAGCAGGAAGAGCAGGCATGCCGCCCAGCTGGGGCGTGGTGCCGTGCGGCGGACCGTCTTTGGGCTAGAGCCGCTTGCGGCGCGGAGCGCGGAAACCTGCAGCCTCGGCGTGCGCGGCAGACTCAAACCAGACGTCCGCCCGGATTTGCTCATGGTCGGGATGTCCTTCTTCGTAGTAGACCATCGCGGCGGCGTCTCCCTTGACGCTGTAGTCCGCCGGACCGCTTCCGTCGGCGGCCGGCGATGCCGAGCCTGCCCCGTACGGTTCCTCTGCCGCAAGGTGCCCGGCTGGTTCTCCCGCCGCTTCGCTGTGCCCCGGGGCGACGTCGTGGTGGCCTGATGCTTCCTCCGCCGGGGCCGAGGCCTCCGCATGGTCCGTCGCTTCGGCCGCTGCTGTCTCTTCCCCGGCGGCCGTCTCGGCGCCGGGCAGCGTCGGGGCGTGGGGTGCGGTGTATTCGTCATGATGGACGACAGACTGGACAGTCTGGGCAGGTGCGGGGGAGCTGTGCGCCCGGGATTCCTGCCGCCCGGCGCCGTCGTCCGCCGCGTCGGCCCCGGCCCCTGCGGCGGGCGGGGCTGCCTGTGACGCTGCGGCCGTTGCCGCTGCATCATTGGTGGCTGGCGGTGCGGGCCGTGACCCGGACGGCCCGGCCTCCGACCACTGGGTTTCCCACTCGGCTTCATCCTGCAGCCTGCGCTCCTCTTCCCGGCCGACGGCGCCGGGAGAAGCCGTGCCGTCATTGGCGCCGGAAGGGCCCTGGACCGGGTTGTCGGTGGCCTCGGCAGCCGCGGGTGCCGCCGTCCGTGGCGTCGCCGACGAATCCGCCGGTTCCTCAGCCGTTGGCGGGGCTTCCGGTTCGGCGGCGCGGCCGAAGCCCGCTGCCGTGGGTATCCCGGTGGTCGCGGCAGCCTCGGCCGAAGCCGCGGCGCTGCCTCCCTCCAGGGCGCCATCCGACCTGATGGCGGAGGCGCCAGGAGCACTGGCCGACTTGTTGCGGTTCAGCAGCCACCAAACGACTGCCGCGACAACAACGATGAGAATGATCCAGAAAAGAATGTCCATGGCAGGCCTTTCGATCCGGGCGGCGGGGGTGTCCTGTCCCCGACGCTACGTCGGGCAGGCACTGCTGTCCAGAGAAGCCGCAGGCCGCAGGCAGGCGTCCTACCCGGTCGCAAGGTTGGCCGGCCGGAGCCTCGAACACCCGCGACGTCTCATTATGTGAGACACAAGTCCACTATTTGGCCAATTTTTGCCGTCATTTCACCAGAAAGCTGATTTGACGGTCGTCCGGCCGCGGTGCGCGCCCTAGACTTTCCCCTATGAGTGACGCCCAGACCGCAACCGAGAACACGCCTGATATCAAGCCCCGCAGCCGCGTCGTCACCGATGGGATCCATGCGGCGCCCGCGCGCGGCATGTTCCGGGCTGTCGGCATGGGCGATGACGACTTCGCCAAGCCCCAGATTGGCGTGGCGAGCTCGTGGAACGAGATCACTCCCTGCAACCTGTCCCTGAACCGCCTCGCGCAGGGCGCCAAGGAAGGCGTCCACGCAGGCGGCGGATTCCCCATGCAGTTCGGCACCATTTCGGTTTCGGACGGCATTTCAATGGGCCACGAGGGAATGCACTTCTCCCTGGTCTCCCGCGAAGTCATCGCCGACTCCGTGGAGACCGTCATGCAGGCGGAGCGGATCGACGGTTCGGTCCTGCTGGCCGGCTGCGACAAGTCCCTGCCCGGCATGCTCATGGCGGCCGCCCGCCTGGACCTGGCCAGCGTCTTCCTTTACGCCGGTTCCATCATGCCCGGCTGGGTGAAGCTCGAGGACGGCTCCGAAAAGGAAGTCACCCTCATCGACGCCTTCGAAGCGGTGGGTGCCTGCGCCGCGGGCAAGATGAGCATGGAAGACCTCACCCGGATCGAAAAGGCCATCTGCCCAGGCGAAGGCGCCTGCGGCGGCATGTACACGGCCAACACCATGGCCTGCATCGGCGAGGCCCTGGGCATGTCCCTCCCCGGCTCGGCCGCCCCGCCCTCGGCAGACCGCCGTCGTGATGAATTTGCCCGCAAGTCCGGCGAAGCCGTGGTCAACCTGCTGCGCCTGGGCATCACCGCCCGCGACATCATGACCAAGAAAGCCTTCGAAAACGCCATCGCCGTCACCATGGCGTTCGGCGGCTCCACCAACGCCGTCCTTCACCTGCTGGCCATCGCACGCGAAGCCGAGGTGGAGCTGACCCTCGACGACTTCAACCGAATCGGCGACCGGATCCCGCACCTGGGCGACCTCAAGCCATTTGGCCGCTACGTCATGACCGACGTCGACCGGATCGGCGGCGTGCCCGTCATCATGAAGGCCCTGCTCGACGCCGGCCTGCTGCACGGCGACTGCCTCACCGTTACCGGCAAGACCGTCGCCGAAAACCTCGACGCGATCAACCCGCCGGACGTTGACGGCAAGATCCTGCGCGCCCTGGACAACCCGATCCATAAAACCGGCGGCATCACCATCCTGCACGGCTCAATGGCTCCGGAAGGCGCCGTCGTCAAGAGCGCCGGCTTCGACGCCGACGTCTTCGAGGGCTCAGCCCGGGTCTTCGAGCGTGAAAAGGGGG
The DNA here is from genome assembly GCF_030209315.1 of Pseudarthrobacter sp. efr-133-R2A-89. Taxonomy (NCBI): domain Bacteria; kingdom Bacillati; phylum Actinomycetota; class Actinomycetes; order Micrococcales; family Micrococcaceae; genus Pseudarthrobacter; species Pseudarthrobacter sp. efr-133-R2A-89. The sequence goes on from NZ_JARVSE010000005.1 coordinate 172,520, forward strand.
CGCTGGACGCGCTTGACAACGGCGAGATCAAGGCCGGCGACGTGGTGGTCATCCGGTACGAAGGTCCCAAGGGCGGCCCCGGCATGCGGGAAATGCTGGCGATCACCGGCGCCATCAAGGGTGCCGGCCTCGGCAAGGACGTCCTGCTGCTGACGGACGGCCGCTTCTCCGGCGGGACCACCGGCTTGTGCATCGGCCACGTTGCGCCGGAAGCGGTCGACGGCGGCCCGATCGCCTTCGTCAAGGACGGCGACCGGATCAGGGTGGACATCGCCGCGCGCACGTTCGACCTGCTGGTGGACGATGCGGAACTTGAAGCCCGCAAAGTGGGCTGGGAGCCGCTTCCGGCCCGCTACACCAAGGGAGTGCTCGCCAAGTACGCCAAGCTGGTACACAGTGCCAGCCAAGGTGCCTACACCGGCTGACCTTCGATTTCGGCTGGTCCTTCCGCGATAGGATCAAAGAGTGGACAGTGTTGTCCACATGGTGAGATAGGGTTGTTGCTCGTTGACACCCATCACACCAGAGGGAAAACTGAACGCATGACTTTCGTTACCGGCATCGTCGTCGTCCTTACCAAGCGCGTGGCACATTAGCCCTGGTAACGAACCGTCACGCGCGAACCCCTCACAGAGCCACCAGGCTGAGGGGTTTTTTTATTTCCCGCCTTTCCAGTCACATTCCAACACCAGAGAAGATCCACAAGGAAGAGTCCGATGAGCAAAGGATCGCCCATCAGCCCCTCGCTGATGGCCACCAAGTCCGCTGGAGCCGCCAAGGCTCCGGAACGCGCCGACCGGACGGCTGAGCATGCCGCCGTCGTCGCCGACCTTGCTGCCGTCTCTCCTGTCCTTGGGCCGAACAACGTCGTACCCCCGACGGTGATGACCGGCTCGCAAGCAATCGTCCGTTCGCTCGAAGAACTCGGCGTCGACGACATTTTCGGTTTGCCTGGTGGCGCGATCCTGCCCACCTACGACCCCTTGATGGCCTCCACCATGAACCACGTGCTGGTCCGTCACGAACAGGGAGCCGGCCACGCCGCGCAAGGCTACGCCATGGTTACCGGGCGGGTTGGCGTCTGCATCGCCACCTCGGGTCCCGGCGCCACCAACCTCGTTACCGCCATCATGGATGCCCACATGGACTCCGTGCCCCTGGTGGCCATCACCGGCCAGGTCGCCAGCGGCGTCATTGGTACCGATGCGTTCCAGGAAGCCGACATCGTGGGCATCACCATGCCGATCACCAAGCACTCGTTCCTGGTGACCGACCCGAACGACATCCCCCACGTCATGGCAGAGGCCTTCCACCTGGCCTCCACCGGCCGTCCCGGCCCCGTGCTGGTGGACGTTGCCAAGGATGCCCAGGTGGGACAGATGACGTTCTCCTGGCCGCCAAGGATCGACCTGCCCGGGTACCGGCCGGTCACCCGCGGCCACAACAAGCAGGTGCGCGAGGCGGCGAAACTCATCGCCGCCGCTTCCAAGCCGGTCCTGTACGTCGGTGGCGGCGTGGTGAAGGCGCACGCCTCCGCGGAACTGCGCGCCCTCGCCGAGGCCACGGGTGCGCCCGTGGTGACCACCCTGATGGCAAAGGGCGCCTTCCCGGATTCCCACCCGCAGCACGTGGGCATGCCGGGCATGCACGGCAGCGTTTCCGCCGTCACGGCCCTTCAGCAGTCGGACCTCCTGATCACGCTCGGCGCCCGTTTCGATGACCGCGTGACCGGCGTGCTGCGCACCTTCGCACCGCATGCCAAGGTCATCCACGCTGACATCGACCCCGCAGAGATCTCCAAGAACCGCACCGCCGATGTGCCCATCGTGGGCTCGGTCAAGGAGATCATTCCGGAACTGACAGAGGCCGTCCGCAGCCAGTTCGAGGCTTCCGGCACGCCGGACTTGACCACCTGGTGGGCCTTCCTGAACAACCTCAAGGAAACCTACCCGCTGGGCTGGACGGAACCGGACGACGGCCTGATCGCCCCGCAGAAGGTCATCGAACGGATCGGTGCGCTGACCGGCCCCGAAGGCGTGTACGTCGCGGGCGTTGGCCAGCACCAGATGTGGGCTGCCCAGTTCATCAAGTACGAGCGCCCGCACGCCTGGCTGAACTCCGGCGGCGCCGGCACCATGGGCTACGCCGTTCCCGCGGCCATGGGCGCCAAGGTGGGCGAGCCTGACCGGGTGGTCTGGGCCATCGACGGCGACGGCTGCTTCCAGATGACCAACCAGGAGCTGGCCACCTGCGCCATTAACAAGATCCCCATCAAGGTTGCCGTCATCAACAACTCCTCGCTGGGCATGGTGCGGCAGTGGCAGACCCTCTTCTACGAGGGCCGCTACTCCAACACCGACCTCAACACCGGCCACGACACCGTGCGCATCCCGGACTTCGTCAAGCTGGGCGAGGCCTACGGCTGCGCCTCGTTCCGCTGCGAACGCGAAGAGGACATCGACGCCACCATCCAGAAGGCACTCGAAATCAATGACCGCCCCGTGGTCATCGACTTCGTGGTGAGCCCCAACTCCATGGTGTGGCCGATGGTGCCCTCCGGAGTGAGCAATGACCAGATCCAGGTTGCCCGAAACATGACCCCGGAATGGGAAGAGGAAGACTGAGCATGAGCCGCCACACACTTTCCGTCCTGGTCGAGGACAAGCCAGGCGTCCTGACCCGCGTGGCGAGCCTGTTCGCCCGCCGCGCCTTCAACATCAACTCCTTGGCCGTCGGCCCCACGGAAGTGCCGGGCGTGTCCCGCATGACCGTGGTGGTCGACGCCGACGGCGACCTCATCGAGCAGGTCACCAAACAGCTCAACAAGCTGGTCAACGTGATCAAGATAGTTGAGCTGACACCAGAAACTTCCGTACAGCGCGACCACATCCTGGTCAAGGTACGGGCGGATGCCGCAACACGCCTGCAGGTAACCCAGGCCGCAGACCTGTTCCGCGCCTCAGTGGTGGACGTGTCCACCGACTCGGTCGTCATTGAGGCCACCGGCCATCCGGAAAAGCTCACAGCCCTGCTTTCAGTGCTGGAGCCCTTCGGCATCCGCGAAATCGTGCAGTCCGGCACCCTGGCCGTTGGACGGGGATCCCGCTCCATGAGTGACCGGGCCCTCCGTTCCGCCTAGGCACCAGCCCGGGCGGGACCTGGCGCCCGCAACCGCAGCACCGCAAGACCACTATCTACAACCACTCAAGAGGAGTTACGCAAGTGACTGAAATGTTCTACGACGACGACGCCGACCTTTCCATCATCCAGGGCCGCAAGGTTGCCATTGTCGGCTACGGCTCGCAGGGCCACGCCCACGCGCTGAACCTGCGCGATTCCGGCGTCGAGGTCGTTATCGCCCTGAAGGAAGGCTCCAAGTCGACCGCCAAGGCCGAGGACGCCGGCTTCACGGTCAAGAACGTTGCCGACGCCGCCGAATGGGCCGACGTCATCATGATCCTCGCGCCGGACCAGCACCAGCGCGCGATCTACAACGACTCCATCAAGGACAAGCTGACCCCGGGCAAGGCCCTCGCCTTCGCCCACGGCTTCAACATCCGCTTCGGCTACATCAAGGCCCCCGAGGGCGTTGACGTCATCCTGATCGCCCCGAAGGCGCCGGGCCACACCGTCCGCCGCGAGTTCGAAGCCGGCCGCGGCATCCCGGACATCATCGCCGTCGAGCAGGACGCCTCCGGTTCCGCCTGGGAGCTGGCGAAGTCCTACGCCAAGGCCATCGGCGGCACCCGCGCCGGCGTCATCAAGACCACCTTCACCGAGGAAACCGAAACCGACCTCTTCGGCGAGCAGTCCGTGCTCTGCGGCGGCGTGTCCCAGCTGATCCAGTACGGTTTCGAAACCCTCACCGAAGCCGGCTACCAGCCGCAGATCGCCTACTTCGAGGTGCTGCATGAGCTCAAGCTCATCGTTGACCTCATGTGGGAAGGCGGCATCGCAAAGCAGCGTTGGAGCGTTTCCGACACCGCCGAGTACGGCGACTACGTCTCCGGCCCGCGCGTCATCACCCCGGAGGTGAAGGAAAACATGAAGGCCGTCCTGGCCGACATCCAGTCCGGTGCCTTTGCCAAGCGCTTCATCGAGGACCAGGACAACGGCGGCGTCGAGTTCAAGGAACTGCGCGCCAAGGCTGAACAGCACCCCATCGAGGCCGTGGGCCGCGAGCTGCGTTCCCTGTTCTCCTGGCAGCAGCAGGACGTGGACTACGTGGAAGGCTCCGCAGCCCGCTAAGGCTGCCAGCCCAACCACGCAGACCGCAGCGGTGAGGCCGGGTTCACACTTAACAATGTGAGCCCGGCCTTTCCGTCGGCCTAGACTTGTTTCCATCCCCAGGACTGCAACGCAGAGGATCAGCCGTGTCAAAACCCGTAGTACTGCTCGCCGAAGAACTTTCCCCCGCCACCGTCGAGGCCCTCGGCCCGGACTTTGAAATCCGCCAGACTGACGGCGCAGACCGTTCCCAGCTGCTCTCGGCGATCAGTGACGTAGACGCCATCCTGGTCCGTTCCGCCACCCAGGTGGACGCCGAAGCCATCGCCGCCGCCAAGAACCTTAAGGTCATCGCCCGTGCCGGCGTGGGCCTGGACAACGTCGACATTAAGGCGGCCACCCAGGCCGGCGTCATGGTGGTCAACGCCCCCACGTCCAACATCGTGTCCGCCGCCGAGCTGACCGTGGGCCACATCCTCAGCCTGGCCCGCCACATCCCGCAGGCCAGTGCCGCCCTCAAGGATGGCGAGTGGAAGCGCTCCAAGTACACCGGCATCGAGCTGTTCGAGAAGAAGATCGGCATCATCGGCCTCGGCCGGATCGGCGCTCTCGTGGCAGCCCGTCTTAAGGGCTTCGACACCAAGATCCTTGCCTACGACCCCTACATCACGTCCGCCCGCGCGGCGCAGCTGGGGGTGCAGCTGGTCACCCTGGATGAGCTCCTGGCCCAGTCCGACTTCATCACCATCCACATGCCCAAGACGCCGGAGACCGTGGGCATGCTCGGCGCTGACGCCTTCAAGAAGATGAAGAGCACCGCCTACGTGGTGAACGTCGCCCGCGGTGGCCTCGTGGACGAGGAAGCCCTCTTCACGGCCCTGCAGGACGGCGAGATCGCCGGAGCCGGCGTCGACGTCTTCGCCAAGGAACCCAGCACCGACCTGCCGTTCTTCAAGCTCGACAACGTGGTGGTGACCCCGCACCTGGGTGCCTCGACCGATGAAGCCCAGGAAAAGGCCGGCGTCTCCGTGGCCAAGTCAGTCCGCCTGGCCCTCGCCGGCGAACTGGTGCCGGACGCCGTCAACGTGGCCGGCGGCGTGATCGCTCCCGACGTCCGCCCGGGCATCCCGCTGATCGAAAAGCTGGGCCGCATCTTCACCGCGCTGACCCACGCGTCCCTGACCCAGTTCGACGTCGAAGTTGCCGGCGAAATCTCCTCCCTCGACGTCAAGGTCCTGGAGTTGGCTGCGCTGAAGGGCATCTTCGCCGACATCGTGACCGAGCAGGTGTCCTACGTCAATGCACCCGTCATCGCCGAGCAGCGCGGCATCAACGTCCGCCTGATCACCACCCCCGACACCGAGTCGTACCGCAACGTCCTGACGCTCCGCGGCGCCCTGAGCGACGGCAGCCAGATCTCCGTGGCCGGGACCCTGACCGGCCCCAAGCAGGTGGAGAAGCTGGTGGGCATCAACGGTTTCGAAGTCGAAATCCCCATCAGCGAGCACCTGGTGGTGGTGGCCTACACCGACCGCCCCGGCGTCATCGGCACCATCGGCCACATCCTTGGCATGAACAACATCAACATCGCCGGCATGCAGGTGGCCCGCTCCGACGAAGGCGGCCAGGTCCTGGCCCTGCTGACCATCGACAGCTCCGTGCCCCAGCAGGTGCTGGACGCCATCAAGGCCGGCATCGGCGCTGAAATGGTCCGGGAAGTGGACCTGGAAGACTAACGCGACACACCGGCCGAAACGCCGAAGCCGCTCCTCCGCGCGGGCACGCCCGGGCGGAGCCACGTATGATTGGCCGGTCTGCTTACAATGGCTTGGTCCTGGTTCAGGACCGTAGCCGGCAGACCGGCCAATACCTTTTGCACATCCGTCCGCCATCGCCCACGTCTGCCCGGCGGTTGGAAGTGCGCGCACGCAATCCAGGTTTCAGGGAGTTCCATGAACGCCGTCCAGAGGTTCATCAGAAGCAGGGTGCTGCTGTTGACCGCGGCCATCTTGATCGCAGCCATGTGCTTGTCGGTCGTCGTCCAGAGCCAGTCACAGGCCGCGCTCAACCGGACAATCGACGAAAATTCGAGGGGGCTCTACGACATCCTGGTCCAGGCCAAGGCGCCCTCCGGAGCACTCCTCCAGCCTGAGATCGCCAATGGCGCCGGTGGCATTGGCTTCGACCAGCTGGACTCCATCCGGAAACTCTCCGGCACGTCCGTGGCCGCACCCATCAGCCTGGTCTCGCGGGTAACCCAGAACCTTGAGACGCCGCGGCTCGACGCCATGGACTACCTCGGCTACAACGCCGGGCTCGCCGGCACCGCCACCGCCGACCAGGCCGCAGGGGCCACCGCCCCGAACCAGTGGCCGGCAGCCGAATCCGTCCTCAGCGACACTGCCAAGAAGTACCGGCTGACGGCCAGCGCCGTGAGCTCCGACGGAAACTCCGAGCAGACCCTCTTCAAAACCACCGCCGAAGGCACCCTGGGCAAGGCGCGGCTCGTCGAAGAGAAGGCCCAGGGTGGCAGCAGCATCCGCATCGCCGCACCGGCAGGGGAGACGGGCATCAAATTCCCCAACCCCGCCGGCGGCTCAGAGCACAACCTCTTCAACCTCTCCGTGGCGCTGCCGCTCGCCCCCGAGGTCACCGAATCGGTCGTGGCAGTGGATCCGGCGGCCGAGCGCGCCCTCCTGGGCTCCGCGGGCGACTTCCTGGCTCCGCTGGAAAAGGCGCCCCCTGCCGACGCCCGTGACGCCGGCGCCGTTGGACGGTACCTGGAAGGCCTCTTCACCAACGGCATCAGCATGGACCAGCTCAAGGAAGGCCCCGATTTCCTCGGCGTCAAGCTCAAGTACTGGGCCCCCCTGATGACCCAGTACCAGCAGGCCAAGCGAACCGGCCAGCTCACCGGCGGCTCACAGGCCGTGCCGCTGATCGTCCGGTCGGGCACGTCGCTGGACCTGAAGTACAACGTCAAGATCGAGGAAATCGACGACGCCGGCAAGGTGGTCAAGGACGTCGGCACGGTGTCCAAGTCGCTGGGCAAGGATTACCTGCCATTCGTGTCCAAGGACCCTTTCGTGCTGTCATGGCCCGGCTCCACCGACCACTCGTCCCTCCTGGGGAACAACGGCAACTTCAACCAAGGCCTCTACACTCCCGCCAAGTGGAGCACCAACTTCGCCGGCGCCCCCAAGTACACCGACGGTGACACCGCCGCCAACGGTGCCGTGGACAAGACCGCGGTTCCCGGTGACTGGGTCACCGTGAACCGGCTGCCGGACAAGGCTGCCAGCGGCGCCCCCGTGGACCAGACGCAGCGCGATCCGGTAGACGAGCGCTCGTACCGGGACAACCTGTCCACCGGCCAGCAGCAGCCCGCCCAGCCGCTGCCCATGGTCTACGGCACATTCGACCCCGCTGCCGTTGCCGCCGCCTCGGGTGACGTCAACAAGCTTCCATTGGGCGGCTACGACCCCACGCCGTTCACCTTGGTCAAGGACGCCGCAGGGAAGGATGTCCCCGCCGCGGAACTGAAGCCTTCCCTCAGCGCCACCGGGCTGGCGAGCCAGTCTGCCGGTGCGATCACCGACTACTACGGCCTCGCGGCGGCCCGCGGCTACAAGCAGAACGCCTCGGTCATCGACGCCGTCCGCGTCCGGGCCAAGGCTCCGGGCAGCTGGAAGGAAGCCCAGCCCGAGGTGGAGAAGCTTGCCGCCGAAATCCGGGACATGGGCCTGGACGCCACCATCGTGGCCGGTTCGGCCCGCGAGGAGACCAGCATCGCCGTCCCCGGCTACTCCAAGGACGGGGCGGGCAAGGAGTCCGCTTTGGGAACGGTCCAGCAGTCCTGGGTCCGGCAGAATGCCGCCGACGCCGTGGCAGGATCCCTGTCCGGCACGAACGTCACCCTGCTGTTCCTCACCCTCTGCGGTGCGGCCCTGCTGACCGGTGCGTCAACCGTCAGCTACATCCGGAAACGCCGCAGCGAGGCCGGAACACTGCGGGCCATGGGCTGGACCCAACGGCGGATCCGCACCTGGGTCCTTGAGGAGTTCGGCGTCGGCGCCGTCCTGCTTGCCGCCGCCGGGATCCTGCTGAGCCTGCTGAGCTGGAGCCTGCCGACCGCCCTGGTGTGCGCCGCCGTCGTGGTCCTCTACTGCGGCGCGGCCCTGTTCGCCGCGCAACAACTCCGCCACCGCGACGTGATCGACCAGGAACCGCAGCATGACGAGCGCCTCATCCCCGTCGATTCGCCGCTGACCTTCGCCAACCGTCAGCTGGGCACCAACAAGTTCAACACCCTGTCCCTGGCCGTGGCGGTGGGTGTCTTCGGCGCCGCCGTCGGCGGCCTGATCGCCCTGCTGATCGACATTCCACGCGCTGCAGGTGCCAGTGCCCTGAGCGGACTTGCCGCGGCCAGCGTGACGCTGCCCAGCATCCTGCTGGCAGTGGCCGGCGTGGCCGTGGGGCTGGTGCTCACCCTGGTGACCGGACGCTTCGAGCTCAACTCCAAGCGCCAATACCTGGGCATCCTCCAGGCCATGGGCTGGAACCCGGACATGCTTCGCCAGGTGCGTTTGTTCGAGAACGCGCTGGTGGGAACCGTGGCCTTGCCGCTGGGCGTGCTGGGCGCCCTGGGCATCGGCCTGCTGCTGGCACCCTACGCGGCCATCTGGGCCGCCGTGGCCGGGCTGGTGGCCGTACTTTGCTGGATACCGATTGCAACGAAAGTGGTCCAATGACAAACCCGACGAATGTCCAGCGCAGCCGCCGGAGCGGCTCCACTGAGGTCCCCCTGCAGACCCGGGCCAACACCATCGTCAAGTCTGCCGATCACGCCACCCCGCTGGAGATGCGCGACATCACCATCCGTTACGGTGGCGGAAAGGGCGGCGCCGAGGCAGTCAGCGTGGTGGAGGGCTTCGACCTGACCCTGCACGCGGGGGAGATGCACTGCGTCGCCGGCCGAAGCGGTTCGGGCAAGACCAGCATCCTGACCGTTGGCGCGGGGCTGACCCTGCCAACGTCGGGCCGCGTCTTCTGGGAAGGCGACTCGCTCGAAAGCATGGGCGACGACGAAATCGCCGACCGCCGCCGTGCGCTCATCGGCTACGTGGACCAGGGCGGTGCACTGATCGACGGCATGAGTGCCCTCGAAAACGTGCTGCTGCCCGCCGTGCCCGACGGCGAAGTGGAGCAGCGGCGCGACATGGCCAAGGACCTGCTGGACCTGGTGGGTCTTGGCCGCCGCATGCGGCACCGCCCGGCCCAGCTCTCCGGCGGTGAACGGCAGCGCGTGGCCATCGCCAGGGCCCTGATCCTGGGCACCCGCGTCCTGGTGGTGGACGAACCCACTGCCAGCCTGGACCGCGCGTCCGCCAACCGCATCATCAGCATCCTGAAGGACACCACCTCCGACGGCATCGCCGTCCTGGTGGCCTCGCACGACCACGAACTGGTCCGGCTCAGCGATACCCTGACAGAACTGATCTAGCCCACCCACTCACGCACCGAAGGTAACGTCCGACCGTGACTGCTTCAGAGAAAACGCCGTTCTACATCACCACGGCCATCACCTACCCCAACGGCGTGCCGCACATCGGCCACGCCTACGAGTACATAGCCACCGACGCCATGGCGCGCTTCAAGCGGCTGGACGGCTATGACGTGATGTTCCTGACCGGCACGGACGAGCACGGCATGAAGATCGCCCAGGCCGCGGAGAAGGAAGGCATTACGCCCAAGGAACTGGTGACCCGGAACGCCGAGATCTACAAGGCGGCGCACGCTGCGCTGGGCGTCAGCTACGACCGGTTTATCCGGACCACGGACGAGGACCACTACACCGCATCGCAGGCCATTTGGAAGAAGATGGAAGCCAACGGCGACATCTACCTTTCCAAGTACGAAGGCTGGTACTCCGTCCGGGACGAGGCCTTCTACGGCGAAGATGACACGGTGGTGAAGGACGACGGCGTGCGCTACTCGAAAGAGACGGACACCGAGGTGACGTGGACGGCGGAGGAGAGCTACTTCTTCCGGTTGTCCGCCTACCAGGACAAACTGCTGGCGCTCTACGAGGCGCACCCCGAATTCGGTGCCCCGCAGTACCGGTTCAACGAGGTCATCAGTTTCGTCAAGCGCGGCCTGGAGGACCTCTCCATAAGCCGGACCACGTTCGACTGGGGTGTCCCTGTCCCCGGCAACGACAGGCACGTCATGTACGTGTGGGTGGATGCGCTGACCAACTACCTCACCGGCGTGGGCTACCCGGATGTCGAGTCCGAAAAGTTCCGGAAGTACTGGCCCGCCGACGTGCACGTCATCGGCAAGGACATTTCACGCTTCCACGCGATCTACTGGCCGGCGTTCCTGATGAGCGCCGGGCTGGAACTGCCTAAGCGCGTCATGATCCACGGCTTCCTGAACAACAACGGGGTCAAGATGTCCAAGTCCCTGGGCAACGTGGTGGCTCCCGCCGACTTCGTGGCACGCTACGGCCTGGACCAGGTGCGCTTCTTCTTCCTGCGCGAAGTCCCGTTCGGGGCCGACGGCAGCTACAACCATGAGGCCATCGTGGGCCGGATGAACTCGGACCTGGCGAACAACTTCGGCAACCTCGCCCAGCGCTCCCTGTCCATGGTGGCCAAGAACTGCGGCGCCGCCGTACCCGCCCCCGGCGGGCTCACAGCCGCCGACACCGCCATCCTGGCCCGGGCCAACGGCCTGCTGGACGCCGCACGGGCGGCGTTCGACAAGCAGGAGTTCAGCCGCGCGCTGGAGGCCATCTGGGCCGTGCTGGGGGACACCAACGCCTACTTCGCCGAGCAGGCGCCCTGGGTGCTCCGAAAGACCGACGTCGAGCGCATGAACACGGTGCTGTACGTGACGCTGGAGGTGCTCCGGATTGTGGCGATCCTCGCCCAGCCGGTCATGCCCGGCGCCACCGCGAAGCTCCTGGACGCCCTGGGCCAGCCAGAGGGGGATGCACGCCAGTTCACCGCGATCGCAACACCGATCGTTCCCGGTACGGCGCTGCCCGCCCCGGTTCCCGTCTTCCCCAAATTCGAGGAACCGGCCGAAGCCTGAGGTTCCGGTGCGGATGAGGGCAGGTGGCGCGGACTTCCGCGCCACCTGCCCTTTCCCATTGCAGGCGCACTGACCCGCCGTCACGGCTATGCGGTGGCAAGTCCCTCGACGGGTGACAGCCGTGCCGCGCGCCGGGCAGGAATGACCGACGCCAGCAGGCCGGCGACGACGGCCACCCCCAGCACGCCCAGCAACTGCAGCCAGGGGACGGAGGGGGTGACCTCGGCCAGGCTGCCGAGCGCCGACCGCGCGCCCAGCCAGCCATAGATGCTGCCCAGGGCAGCACCAATCACTGCGGCGACGCCGGCCACCAGGGCTGCCTCGAGGGCCAGCATGCCCCGCAGCTGGCCCTTGCTAAGGCCCAGCGCCCGGAGCAGGGAGTTTTCCCTGGTCCGTTCGAGGACGGACAGCGACAATGTATTGGCCACGCCGATCAGCGCGATCAGCACCGCCACCCCCAACAGGCCCGTGACCACCAAGAGCAGTAAGTCGATGACCTCATTGAAGGTGACCCGCTCGATGGCGGCGCCGCTGACTGCACCCGCGGACACGCCTGCTGCCGCCGCAACAGCGGACTGGATGTCCTTGATCCGGTCCGCGGACAGGGAGCCGCCGGGAGCGTCGGCCAGGCGCAGCCACACGGCACTGTCCGCGGGACCGGTGCCATCTGTCCGCGCATTGTCGGTTGGGGCAACGCCACCGCCCGTCAGGCCCGACTGGCGGGCGGTGTCGGTGGAGACCAGTGCCGGGAAGTTGCGGGTCCGCATGACCACCGCTTCCAGGGAGGCCGGCCCGGCCGGCCCGGTGACCTCAACCGGTCCGGCCGTGGAGCCTTCCGGCAGGTAGATCCTGCCCGGCTCAAGGGTGAGCGCGGTGTCGCGGAGCAGCCGGCCGGCCTCTGCCGCGTCGAGGGCATAGACGGGGCTGCCCATCCCTTCGCCGGCCAAGGTGCCCGCTGCCGGCAGCAAAGCCGCGGTTGCGACGCCGTCCACCCGTGCCACTGCGTCACGCTCGGCGGATGTCAGAGCATCCCCGGTGATCACCATATCCACGGGGTAGGTGCCGGCGAGGGCGTCATCGAACGCCTGCCGGGCAGTGGCAGCCCCGGTCATCATCAGGGACACCAGCGTGACGCCGATCAAGAGGGCGGCAGCAGTGACGGAGGTCCGGGCCGGGTTGCGGACGGCATTGAGGGCGGCCAGCTTCCCGGGGACGCCGGCAGGAGAGGCCAACCGTCCCGCCAGGCCCACCAGCCGCGGCACGAACAGGGTGGCGCAGAGCAGGACGCCCACGAAGGAGAGCACGCCGCCGGCGAAGGCCACGACCAGCATCACGCCCGCGGCGCCGAGGGCCAGCAACGGAACCCCGAGGGCAAGGGCGGCAAGGCCCAGCACCAGCCGCAGGCGGCCCCGCCGGTTCCCGATTCCGGCATCGTCAACCGGCCGCAGGGCAGCAAGCGGAGCCACAGCCGTGGCAGCTTTCGCGGGAACCAGGGCGGCGCCCAGGGTCAGGAGTGTGCCTACCGCCAGCCCCGCAATGACGGACGACGGCGGGACGGCCATGGTGGCAAACGTCATGTCCGGCTGCGTCCCGGCCCAGCCGATGAGGGCAGCCATCAGGGCGACGGCGGCGAGCACACCGGCGGCGGAGGAGACCAGGCCCACCACCAGGGCTTCGGCCAGGACCGAGTTGCGCACCTGGTTCCGGCCCGCCCCCAGGCACCTGAGCAGCGCCAGTTCCCTGGTGCGTTGGGCCACCAGCACCGCGAAGGTGTTGGTCACCACCAGTCCGGAGACAATCAGGGCGACCCCGGCGAATGCCAGCAGGATGATCGTCAGTTCATCCTGGCCTCCGGTCATCATCGCCACCTGGGCGGTGACTTGTTCGTCTGCTGTCTTCACCTGCACCCCGGCGCCGGCACCGGTGAGCGCCGCCGCCACGTTCTTGCTGGTTGTGGCGGCGTCGGAGCCCGAAGCCAGGGCCAGCTGGATGCTTCCGTAGCCAGCGGCGCCGGTACCACCTTGAGCGTCCCGGGCGCCGGCAGCCAGGGCACTGACGGCCGGTGTCCCGGAGAGGATCTGCGGGAGGGCAGAGGTGAAGGGGTCGTTGCTGCCTCGCAGGATCCCGGTGACGGTCATGGCCACTGTTGTGGCGGCGTCGGGGGCCTTGAGGGTCAGGGAGTCGCCGACGCGCAGCCCGTATCGGGCGGCGGTAGCCCCGTCCACGGCGACGCCGTCAGCCCTCTCCGGGAGGGCGCCGCCGGTCACGGTCGCGGTTTCCAAGGCCATTGGCGCCAGGTTCCGGGCTTGCGCCAACACCTCCTGGCCGCCTGCGGTGAACTCGGCGTACGCCTGCATCCGGCCATAGGCCTCGGTCACGCCGGGGACCGCACGGGCTGCTGCCAGCGCGGCATCGTTGAAGGTTCCCGTGTCCGGGGTGGCGATGAGGCCGGCCTTGCTGTAGGCCTCCCCGAGGCTGGCACCCAGCGAAGCACGGGTACTCGCCCCGACCATCAGGGTGGTGGACAGGAACGCCACGGAGAGCATGACTGCCAGGCCGACGGCTATGAAGCGGCGGCTGTGGGACTGGAATTGCGAGAAGGCAACGCGCAGCACGCTCAGCCTCCCAGCTTGCCGAGGGCGGCCAGGACGGACCCGGCGGTGGGCTCGGCGATCTCGCCCACCAGGCCGCCGTCGTTCATCAGGACCACCCGGTCGGCGTAGCTGGCCGCCACCGGATCATGGGTGACCATGATGATGGTCTGGCCCATTTCCCGGCTGCTGCGGCGCAGCAGTGCGAGGACCTCGCCGCCAGCGGTCGAATCAAGGTTGCCGGTGGGTTCGTCCCCGAACACCACGTCGGGACGGGTCAGCAGGGCCCGGGCTACGGCGACCCGCTGCTGCTGGCCGCCGGAGAGCTCATGCGGCCGGTGCCGGAGCCTGTCCTTGAGGCCGAGCGTGGCCACCACCGTGTCGAACCAGGCCGCGTCCGTGGCTTTGTTCGCCAGCGCCAGCGGCAACGTGATGTTCTGTTCGGCGGTCAGTGTGGGCACCAGGTTGAAGGCCTGGAACACGAATCCGATCCGGTCGCGGCGAAGCGCTGTCAGCTGTTTGTCATTGAGGGCCGTAATGTCTGTTCCGCCAACCAGGATCTGGCCGGAGTCGGCACTGTCGAGTCCAGCGAGGCAGTGCATAAGGGTGGACTTTCCGGAGCCGGAAGGGCCCATTATTGCGGTGAAGCGGCCGGCATCGAACGTGACGCTGACCTCGCGCAGGGCGCTGACGCGGGTGGCGCCGCGGCCGTACGTCTTGGCCAGGGAGAGGGCCTGCACGGCGGGAGCGGATGGGATATTTTGCCTGTTCAAAGCAGTATGGGCATGCGCGGAAGTTGTCATGGTTCCACGCTATGGCCGGGCCCGGCGCCCGGGAATCGGCCGGTGGTCTGGTCCTGCCGGGGCCGGACTCATACCCAGGTCTGACACCACCGTGCCGAGCGTCAGCCTCCGGGAGTGACCACCCCGGTCTCGTAGGCGATCACGACTGCCTGGACCCGGTCGCGTGCCCCAAGCTTGGCCAGGATGTGCCCTACGTGCGTTTTGACGGTTGCTTCGGAGACAAACAGGTCTGCCCCGATCTCAGGGTTGGACCGACCTTGGGCCATGAGGGTGAAGACTTCGCGCTCGCGGGCTGTGAGCCGTTCGACGGCTTCCTGGTCCTCGGGCCGTTCGTTGCCCTGTGCGCGCAGCAGCGGAGCTACATGGTCCAGGAGCCGGCGGGTGGTGGAGGGGGCGATGACGGCGTCCCCGCGGTGCACCGTGCGGATGGCGTCCAGCAGTTCCTCCGGTGGTGCGTCCTTCAGGAGGAAACCGCTGGCCCCGGCTTCGATGGCCGCCAGTGCGTACTCGTCCAGGTCGAAGGTCGTGAGCACGACGATGCGAAGTTCAGCCCTGGCAGACCCGGCCGGGGCGGAAGCGGCGCGTTCGATGAGCCTGCGGGTGGCCTCGATGCCGTCCATTCCCGGCATGCGCACGTCCATCAGGACGACGTCCGCGGCTGCTGCTCCGAGGGCCTGGAGTGCCTCGAGCCCGTTCCCGGCCTCGACCACGACGTCAAGGTCCGGCTGGGAGTTGATCAGCATGCTGAATCCCGAGCGCACCAGTTGCTGGTCATCGACCAGCGCCACGCGGATAGGAGCGGTGCTGTCGCGGTCTAGTGGCAAAGTCATGCTCAAGCCTCGGTGTAGGGAAGGAAGGCCGAAACCTGGAAGCCCCCGCCCGCGGCCGGGCCGGCCGCCAACGAACCATCGTAAAGGCTGATCCGCTCCCGCATGCCCCGCAGCCCGTTACCGCCGCCTTCCCCGGCTCCGACTGCCGGATGGGCAGAAGCGCCCCGGCCGTCGTCGTGCACCTCAAGCTGCAGCCCGCGCGGCTGCCACCGCACCAAGACCCGGGCCCGGGCTTGCGGACCTGCATGCTTGAGGACGTTCGTCAGGGATTCCTGGAGGACCCGGTATGCCGTGAGTTCGGCGCCCGGAGGCAGGGTGCGCCGCGGAGACCCCAACTGTTCGACGTCCAGCGGAAGGCCTGCCGCACGGAACCCCAGGAACAGTTCATCGAGGTCCGCAAGTCCGGGCAACGGGCGGGTGGTGGACTCATCGCCGTGCCGCAGCACACCCAGGAGGCGGCGCATTTCGGCCAGTGACGTCCGTGCCGTGGCGGCAACCGTGGCCAGCGTCTCCGTGGCCACGGCGGGGTCGGCAGCCGCGGCGTACCGCGCACCGTCAGATTGCGTGATGATCACGGACAGGGAATGCGCCACGATGTCATGCATCTCACGGGCAATGTGCGCCCGTTCATCGGCTGCCGCCAGGGAGCGTTCCTGCTGCTGTTCGATTTCGAGCCGGCGGGCACGGTCGGCCAGGGTCTGCATTTGCTGCCGGCGCACGCGCGTCAGGTCTCCGAGGGTCCAGCTGAACAGGACCAGCATCCAGATCAGGACCGTGTAGACAGCGCTGATGGTCAGGCCCAGCACGCCTGTCTCAGCCGTGCTGCTGAGATTGCGGGTGGTCAGCAGCACGCCGCCCAGCAGTCCCAGTGCCAGGACCGTACGGCTGGCCCGGGCAGGACCGTAGGCGGCAACGGCATAGATAATCAGCGGAACAGCCAGCAGCCCGGCCAGCGGCTCCAGCCCGGTTGCCCACAAGACGAGGCACGCCAGTACGATGGCGCCGGCCGCGTGCACCGGCCTGGTGCGCCGCCACGCCAGCGGCACCACCAGGGCGCAGGACAGCAGGAAGTGCCAGGGACGGTCCGCCATGAGGTAAACGGGACCGCATATCAGCAGGACCGCCAGCATGAGGACCAGGTCAACTCGGAAAGTGTTGACCCGGATCCAGCGATAAACCTTGTGCCGTAATTCCACCCCGGAACTCTATGCTGTCGTGGTGGCGAGTGCCTCATCCCTGGGGCTGATCCTTCTCCGGCCGCCGCGCCCGCCACGCCGCCCGCTGACGACGTGTCCGAAATGTGGGACGGCTTGCCCACCATATGGATGACTTGGCTACCCTGAAAACATGAGCGCATCCTCCATCGATCTTGCAGTTATTCCCGGCGACGGCATCGGCCCCGAAGTCATTGCCGAGGCCCTCAAAGTCCTCGAGAAGGCCGTGGCCGCGGAGGGCGTGCAGCTCAAGCCGACACTTTACGAGCTCGGCGCCGAGCACTGGCTCGCCACCGGCGAAACCCTGCCGGACCACGTCCTGGCGGACCTGAAGACGCGCGACGCGATCCTCTTCGGTGCCGTGGGCGCCGCCCCGGGCGACACGCGCATCCCCTCAGGAATCATCGAACGCGAACTGCTCCTCAAGCTCCGCTTCAGCCTGGACCACTTCGTTAACCTGCGGCCGTCGCGGCTCTACGGAACGGTCGGCAGCCCGCTGGCCAACCCCGGGACCATCGACTTCATCGTGGTGCGTGAAGGAACCGAAGGGCCCTACGTCGGAAACGGCGGCACACTGCGTGCCGGAACCCCGCACGAGGTCGCCACGGAAGTGTCCCTGAACACCGCCCACGGCGTGGAGCGCGTGGTCCGCGACGCCTTCCGCCGCGCCAGCCTCCGCGAACGCAAGCACGTCACCCTGGTCCACAAGCACAACGTCCTGGTCTTCGCCGGGCATCTCTGGAAGCGCACCGTCGAGGCTGTCGCCCAGGAATTCCCCGGCGTCACCCACGACTACCTGCACGTTGATGCCGCCACCATCTTCATGGTCACGGACCCGTCCCGCTTCGACGTCATCGTCACCGACAACCTGTTCGGCGACATCATCACCGACCTCGCTGCCGCCATCACCGGCGGCATCGGCCTGGCGGCGTCCGGCAACATCAACATGGACCGCACCGCGCCCTCCATGTTCGAGCCGGTCCACGGTTCGGCGCCGGACATCGCCGGCCAGGGCAAGGCCGACCCCACCGCCGCCATCCTCTCCGCGGCACTCCTGCTGGACCACCTGGGGTACGCCGAAGCCGCTCGCCGGATCGAAGCCGCTGTGGTTGCCGACGTCGAAAAGCGCGACGAAACCGCCCGCAGCACCAGCGCCGTCGGCGACGCCATCGCCGCCGGACTCTAGCCCACGCCGGGGGCCCCGGCTTCGGGCGTAAGCTTGACTCGAATCACCAAATGCCGCCTCGCTGTTCAGCGCTGAACCCCGGGGCGGCCGATCGTGGAGGAACCATGACTCAGACCGCCCATGGCGTCGAATTCACCCGGCAGCCTTCGGAGAACCCGAAGTCCGCCGAAGAGCGTGCAGCCATCCTGGCAAACCCGGGATTCGGCAACTACTTCACCGACCACACCGCCATCGTCGACTACAGCGTTGACGCGGACGGCAACGGCGGCTGGCACGATGCCCGGATCGAGCCCTACGGCCCGATCGTCCTTGACCCTTCCGCCGCTGTGTTCCATTACGGCCAGGAAATCTTCGAGGGACTCAAGGCGTACCGGCACGCTGACGGCTCCGTCTGGACCTTCCGGCCCGAGGCGAACGCGGCCCGGCTGAACAAGTCGGCCCGCCGCCTGGCCTTGCCCGAACTGCCGGCTGAATACTTCCTCGGCGCCATCCGCGAACTGGTTGCTGCCGACAAGGAATGGGTGCCCTCCGGCGACGGCGAAGCCCTCTACCTGCGCCCCTTCATGATCGCCACCGAGGCGTTCCTGGGTGTCCGCGCCGCCCGCGAGGTGTCCTTCCGGGTGATCGCCTCTCCTGCCGGCAACTACTTCGGCGGTGAACTCAAGCCGGTCTCTATCTGGATCTCGCGCCAGTACGCCCGCGCCGGCCGCGGCGGCACCGGCGACGCCAAGTGCGGCGGCAATTACGCCGCTTCGCTCATCGCGCAGCAGGAGGCCGAAGCCAACGGCTGCAAGCAGGTCCTGTTCCTCGACCAGGCCAATGACAACGCCGTGGAAGAGCTGGGCGGCATGAACGTCTTCTTCGTCATGAAGGACGGCTCCCTGGTCACGCCCGCCCTCACCGGCACCATCCTGGAGGGCGTCACCCGGATGTCCGTGATCCAGGTGGCCAAGGACATGGGCCGCGACGTGGCCGAGCGGAAGATCACCCTTGACGAGTGGCGCGACGGCGTGGCCTCCGGCGACATTGCCGAAGTGTTCGCATGTGGCACAGCGGCCGTGATCACGCCCATAGGGGTACTGAAGGACGCCACCGAGTTCATCGGCTCCGAGGACGCCAAAGCCGGCGAAACCACCATGGCCATCCGCGAAAAGCTCCTGGGCATCCAAACCGGAGCCGAACCTGACACGCACGGCTGGCTGACCCGCCTGGCCTAGGTTCTCCGCGTACGACGGCGCCTCCCGGACTTAGGTCCGGAAGGCGCCGTTTTGCGTTGCCGCAGGCGGTGCTGGGTCAGCGGCGCGCGGCCTTCCGGGCAGCGTTCTTCATCGCTTTGCGGGACACGGGCTTGAGTGCCTTGCGGGCAGCTTCTTCCGCCAGGGCGCGGTTGCGCCGGGCATCGATGAGGTCGTTCCACAGCGTGGTGGCAAAGACGCCGCCGTCCTGGGCATAGACGTCGTAGGGGTAGCCGGCGTAGACGGCGGGGGTGGAGCCGCTGCTGAACAGGTCCTTGCCGCCGGCCTGTGCCACTGCGTCGCCGACAGCCCACGTCCGGGTCAGGTGGCGGATGAGGTTTTCCTGGACGAAGACGGCGGCGTCAGCCGAGCGGGAGGCCTGGTCCAGCAGCGCTTCCAGGTCTGCAGCGATCAGTGCGGCGCCGGCCTGGTCAGCGGGCGCGGGGGCGGCAGACAGTTCCGCCGTGATGCCGGTGACGGCGTCCGTCCAGTCGGTTGTCTCGCGGAACTTCTTCCAGGTGGGAAACCAGATGATGCTGCCGGTCGCGTGGTTGTGGATGTGCAGGAGGCCGGTGGCCTTTTCGGTCGCCGAATGGTCGTGGCCGTCTGCGTCCGCGCGGGCGAGAAGGTCGGCGAGTGATGGTGTGCTCATGGGGCGGGGTCCGGCTTCCTGGTGAAGATCGTTGTGCTGTCACAGGTTGCCAACCCCCGCAGGCGGCCGATCTATTCCGCCGGTGCACTCAGGGAAAAGGGGGTGGGGGAGGGCGGGGCTTGGTGCAAGGATGGATCAGTGACCCCAGTTACCGGCCCCGGCCTGCAGCGCAGCTCCGGCCTCACCCAGTTCATCCTGGCACCCAACCCGGGCCCCATGAGCCTGGACGGCACCAACTCCTACCTCCTGCGCGCCCCCGGCCACTCCGCCGTCGTGGTGGTTGACCCAGGACCCGACGATGAACCGCACCTGGAGGCACTGGCCAGTGCCGGCGTCGTCGAACTGGTCCTGGTCACGCACCGGCATGCGGACCATACTGCCGGTTCGGCCCGCCTGCACGAACTGACCGGAGCGCCGGTGCGGGCGGCTGACCACCGCCACTGCCATGGCGGCGGAGCGCCGCTGGCCGACGGAGAACTGATCCAGGCGGCGGGAGTGGACATCACGGTGCTGGCTGCCCCCGGCCACACTTCGGATTCCGTGTGCTTCCATCTCGCTGCCGACGGGCAGCACGGCTCGGTGCTGACGGGGGACACCGTCCTGGGCCGGGGCACCACCGTCCTGGACTTTCCGGACGGCACGCTGGGGGATTACCTCGCTACTTTGGACCGGCTGGAGGCCCTCGGGAACGCGACCGTGCTGCCGGCCCACGGCCCGGTGCTGCCGTCCCTGCGGGACATCGTCCGGGACTACCGCCGGCACCGGGAGGAACGGCTGGCCCAGATCCGTGCCGCGCTCCGCACCCTCGGCGGGGACGCATCCGTGCGCGAGGTGGCGGACGCCGTCTATGCCGGCGTCGACCCTTCCGTCCGGCGCGCCGCCGAGCTGTCCGTGGCCGCACAGCTTTCCTACCTTCGCGGGCTTGAACGCGGCAGGCAGGACGGCGCCGGCGAAACGGTAGGGTAGGAGCCATGCGTATTGCGAGGTTTGTTGTCGATTCCGATCCCCTGTACGGCGTTGTGGAAGGTGATACCGGGAGTGAGGAAATCACTGTCATCCACGGCGACCCTTTCTTCAACGGTGTGGAGCGCACTTCCGTTCGCCACAAGCTGGAGGACGTCCGGCTGCTGGCACCCATCATCCCGCGGAGCAAGGTCATCGGGGTGGGCCGGAACTTCGTGGAGCACGCGCACGAGCTGGGCAACGAGGTGCCCGCCCAGCCACTGCTGTTCCTGAAGCCCAACACCGCGGTGGTGGGTCCGAACGACCCCGTGGTGCTGCCGGAGTTTTCCGAAGAAGTCTCCTTCGAAGCCGAACTGTGCGTGGTGATCGGGCGGATCTGCAAGGACGTCCCCGAAGACCGCGTTGACGATGTCATCTTTGGCTACACGTGCGGCAACGACCTCACTGCCCGCGATGTCCAGAAGACGGACCTGCAGTGGACCCGGGCCAAGGGCTTCGATACCTCCGCTCCGCTGGGCCCGTGGATCGAGACCGATCTGGACACCGAGGACCTGCAGATCCAGGGCCGGCTCAACGGGGAAATCCGCCAGGACGGCAGCACCAGCCAGATGATCCGGGGCGTCCGGGAGCTCGTATCCGTCGTCTCGCACGCGTTCACCCTCCTGCCCGGCGACGTCATCATGACCGGAACACCGGCCGGCGTGGGACTGGTCAAGGAAGGCGACCGCTTCGAAGTGGAAATAGAAGGCATCGGCCGGCTCTCCAACCCGATCGTCCGCCGCTGACCCCGGCTGCCGCGCGGAAGGCCGGAGGGCGGGCAGGCGGGTAAAGTTGAAGCCACTATGACTATCGCTTCTTCGTCGCTTGCCGCCTCCATTCCGCCAGTCACCGCTGAGACCCCCGTTCGCGTCCGGTTTTGCCCCTCGCCCACGGGTACCCCGCACGTCGGACTGATCCGGACCGCGCTCTTCAACTGGGCCTACGCCCGCCATACCAAGGGCACCCTGGTGTTCCGGATTGAAGACACGGACGCAGCCCGGGACAGTGAGGAGAGCTACCACCAGCTGCTGGACGCGCTGAAGTGGCTGGGCATCGACTGGGACGAGGGCGTCGAGGTGGGCGGCCCGCACGAACCGTACCGGCAGTCCCAGCGTGGCGACATCTACCAGGACGTCATCAAGCGCCTGCACGACGCCGGATTCATCTACGAGTCCTTCTCCACCCCGGAGGAGATCGAGGCGCGCCACCGCGCCGCCGGCCGGGACCCGAAGCTGGGCTACGACGGCTTCGACCGGCACCTGACCGAGGAGCAGCTGGCACAGTACCGGGCCGAAGGCCGGCAGGCCGTCCTGCGCCTGCGCATGCCGGACGAGGACATCACGTTCACCGACCTGGTCCGCGGCGAAATCACGTTCAAGGCCGGATCGGTGCCGGACTTCGCCGTGGTGCGTGCCAACGGTGCCCCGTTGTACACCCTGGTCAACCCTGTGGACGACGCCCTGATGGGGATCACCCACGTGCTCCGTGGCGAAGACCTGCTCAGCTCCACTCCGCGCCAGGTGGCCCTGTACCGGGCGCTGTACGCCGTGGGCGTCGCGGAGTACATGCCGGAGTTCGGCCACTTGCCCTATGTCATGGGCCAGGGCAACAAGAAGCTTTCCAAGCGGGATCCCGAGTCCAGCCTGTTCCTGCACCGCGAGCGGGGCTTCATCCCGGAAGGGCTGCTCAACTACCTTTCCCTGCTTGGCTGGTCGCTGAGCGCCGACGAAGACATCTTCACCGTCGAACAGCTGGTGGAGCACTTCGACATCCACGACGTCCTGGGCAACCCCGCGCGTTTCGACCTGAAGAAGGCCGAGGCCATCAACGGCACGCACGTCCGGATGCTGGAGCCCAAGGTCTTCCGCGACCGGGTGGCGCACTACCTGCGCGACGCAGGCCTGGTGGGGGAGATCCTCACTGACCGCGAGGAAGAAATCCTCACCGAAGCCGCACCGCTGATCCAGGAACGCATCACTCTGCTGGGTGAGGCGCCGGACATGCTGGCCTTCCTGTTCAAGGCGGACGACGCCGTCGACGTCGCCGCTGACGCCCGCAAGGGCCTTCCCGAGAACCTTTCCGAGGTGCTGGATGCCGCCCTTGCCGCCCTGGAACCGGTGGCAGACTGGACAGCGGAGGGCATCCAGGCAGCCCTGAAGCAGGCCCTGGTGGAGGACCTTGGCATCAAACCGCGGCTCGCGTTCGGGCCCGTCCGGACAGCTGTTTCCGGCCGTCGGATCTCCCCGCCCCTGTTCGAATCGATGGTCATCCTGGGCAAGGAGTCCTCCCTGCGCAGGCTCCGCGCCTTCCGCGGCTGATGACGGCACCGAGCGAAGCCCGGTCGGGTGCCCGGCCCACGCCGTGGGGAGTGGTCAGGGGCGTCCTGTTCGACATCGACGACACCCTGGTGGACCTTGAGTACTCAATGACCACCGCCCTGCGCGAGGTCAGTGAACACCTCCTGCCCGGCCTGGACCAGGCCGGGTGGGAACGGTTCGGCCGGATTTTCACCCATGAGACCACGCACTATTACGACCGCTACCTGGCCGGCGAGCTGACGTTCAACGAACAGCGCCTCCTCCGGGGCCGCGCCGCCCTGGGCCACTTTGGCGTGGAACTGGGCGACGGCGATGAATCGCACCGCTGGCTGGCCGCGTACGTGGAGAAGCAGCCGTCCTATGTGAAGCCGTTCCCGGATGTTTCGCCGCTTCTTGACGTTTTGGACGCCGCCGGGATCCCGTACGGAGCCGTCAGCAACAACGTTCACGATTACCAGCGCGCCAAGCTGGACGGCGCCGGCCTTGAACGCGTGAAGCACCTCGTGGGAACTGACACCCTGGGCGTGGCCAAGCCGGATCCGGCCATCTACCTGGAAGGCGTCAGGCTCCTGGGCACTGTCCCGGCCGAGACGATGTACGTGGGCGATAACCGCCTGCTGGACGCGGAAGGCTCGACGGCGGCCGGACTGGTTGGCGTCTGGCTCAACCGGAACGCCGAGACCGCGGCCCACTTTGGTGGAACCGCGGTCACCACGCTGGCGGACCTTCGCCCGCTCTTCGCTTAGGTCCTGTCCGGGCGGCCGTTCATCAGGCGGCCCTGAGCAGGGCGGTGCGGCGAAGGATGAGATACCCGCCGACGGCGGCCCCCACCAGCAGGGCGATCAGCAGCAATGCCGTGACGGGGCTGTCCAGCCAGGACGACGGCGACACGGCGGCCACCTTCGTGTGCAGTTCCTGCGTTCCGGCCGCGATCCTGGCGTTGCCCTCGGCCAGCTTGCCGGCACCGTCGGCCAGCTTGCCCGAACCGTCATCAAGCTTGCCGTTGCCGTCGGCGAGTTTCCCGGTTCCATCCGCCAGCTGGGCGGACCCCGACTGCAGTTGTCCGGTGCCCTGGCTCAGGGTGGTGGTGCCCTCCGACAATGCCTCGGTTCCGGCCAGGAGTCCCGGGTTGGCGGGGTCGCCGTCGCCATTGACGCCGGCACTGAGTTTGGTGGTGCCGTCCTGGAGGTTGTTGGCGGCGTAGATCAGGCCGGGGCTGTCCGGATCGCCGGGGACGCCATCCATGCCGGTCCGGATCTTTGCCGTGCCGTCCGCCAGCATCGAGGTGCCAAGCACCACGCCGGGGTTTTGGGGATCGGTGGCGTTGAGCTTCTCCGCCAGCGTGGCGAAGCCCGCCTTCAGCCGGCCCGCCCCGTCATCCAGCTGGGCGGCTCCCGCGGCCAGGCTGCCGGTTCCGGCCTTGAGCTGCCCGGCGCCGTCGTTCAGCTTTGCTGCTCCCGCATCGAGCTGGCCCGCTCCCGCGTAGGCGCGCCGGCCGCCGTCGGCCAACTTGGCGATCTGGTCCTTGATGACGGCCAGGGGAACCAGGCCCTGGGGCCCGTTCGCTGCTGCTTCAAGCTGGTCCAGCCCCTGGCTGAGCGCGGCCAGCCCGTCTCCCTTGGTTGGATCGTTCCCGGCACCTGGGTAGCCCTTCAGCTGTGCTGTCCCGTTCTTCAGCGCCGCTGTCCCTGCGCTCAGGCTGGTGGCGCCGGCGTCGAGCTGGCCTGCGCCTGCCGCGAGCCGGCCCGTACCCGACGCCAGCTGTCCGGCACCGTCGGCAAGGTTGTTGGGGGCGTTGCCGGCCGCGGTGGGGGTGAGCGCTGCGGAAAGCGCCACGGCGCCGGCCTGGAGCTTCCGGGCGCCGTCATCCACCTGGTAGACGCCAGGGACGAGTTTGTTCAGGACGTCATTTTGCAGCTTGGTGGTTCCGGCATGAAGTTTGTCCACACCGGGGGCGAGCTGGTCCCTGACTCCTGAGTAGATCTTGCCCGCACCCGATTGCAGGGCGAGGGCTCCGTTGTTGAGTTGGGTGGTGCCGTCCTTGACCTTGAGCGATCCGTCCTGCACTTGCGCGGCGCCCTTGTTTGCTGCGCCCGCTCCCGCTGCCAGCTGGCCAGAGCCGTCCTTGAGCTGGGCGGCGCCTGCTGCGGCTTGTTCCGCCCCGTCCATCAGCTGGGCAGAGCCGTTGGCGATCTGGCCCGTGAGGTAGGTATAGAAGGCGAGGAAGAGGACGAGCAGGAGGGAGAGGGCCATGATGGCGATGAATTGTGGCCGGGGTTTGCGGGTTGCGGTTGCAATGGCTGCTGTACGGGTTGTCAACGCTGACACTTCCTAACTTCCGCCGGACAGCGGTGTCCGGTGGCGAAACCGTGGTTGGCAGGGCGGTCCCTTGACCTCGTGGGTGCCCCGGGGGACAGGGCAGGGGGCTTGTTACTGATCGGTAACTTACTCGAGGGTAACCATAACGGTGGATGCCGGGCAAGGGTTTGGACGGTTCGCTTTCGCGAAGCCCGGAGGCGCAGGCCGCGCCGGATTTGTGCGAGCCCCAAGTCTCGGGTAAAGTAATTTCTCGTGCTGAGGCGCACGGAGCAGGGAAAACGCCCTGGAATCCGGCCCGAAAGTGCCATTGGGATATGGTGTAATTGGCAACACTACGGTTTCTGGTACCGTCATTCTAGGTTCGAGTCCTGGTATCCCAGCTCTGGTTTGAAGCCCATTCGGGCACGCAAAACAGAAGGTTTCCATTCGGTTCGCCGATTTGAAACCACGGCAAAGTGTGTGAAATACTCACTGAGCCGAGCAGCGGAAACGCTGCCGGAAAGTACGCGGCCCCATCGTATAGCGGCCTAGTACGCCGCCCTCTCACGGCGGTAACGCGGGTTCGAATCCCGCTGGGGTCACCATGGAATGGTCCCGGGCATCAGCCCGGGACCATTTTTTATTTGCCCGGAATTCGCTGGCGGACAATCCCCGCTCAATGGACTGAACCCCGCGCCGCCCGGCGGGGAGTGGTCCTCCGTGCGGGGGGGGGGGGGGCGTCCGCTGGAGCCGTTTAGGAGTCCGACGCCATGGCGGCCGCTGCATCCCGGACTTTGACCAGGGTGCGCAGGTTGCGGGTGGTGGTAGCGGACTTGAACCTGGCCTTCGAGCTGATCTTGCTGAAGGGGCTTTCCAGGGTGCCGCCCACCGGCGCCAGCCACGCCAGCGCTTCAGGTCCAAGGCGCTTCTGGTCCTGGCCGTCAATGGCTGCGCCGGCCGCTTCCAGTTCGTCCAGGGTTGCGGTATCTGAGGAGAAGGTGATGTAGGTGTGGGTGGATTTGTCGTCTTCCGGATACGGGCAGGCATCCACCAGTTCGGCCACCCGTCCGGCGTCCACGACGACCACCCAGGCTTCATAGCCGAACGCTGTCCGGAGGCATTTTTCGGTTTCGCGTTTGACGCCGGCTGCGTCCAGGCTGCTGGTCAGCACTACGTTCCCGCTGGCCAGCAGTGTCTTGGCATCCGCGAAACCCGAAGCTTTCAAGGCGTCCCGAAGGTCCGCCATTTTGATGTTGATTCCGCCAACATTGATTCCACGGAGGAAGACTGCGTAGCTGCCCATGGCCACAGCCTAGTGGCCGCGCCGTCCGCTGGAGCGGACAACGCGGTGGGTGGCCTTAGTCGTTTGTCTTGCGCAGTGCTTCGGTGAGGATGCGGCCGGCGTTGCAGACCACCTCTGCGTGCAGGCGTCCCGGCTGGCGGGTCAGCCGCTCGATCGGGCCGGAAATTGAGACGGCGGCGATCACCCGGCCGGACGGTCCCCGCACCGGCGCGGAGACGGAGGCGACCCCGGGCTCACGTTCGCCAAGGCTCTGTCCCCAGCCGCGTCGTCGTACGCCTGCCAGGACGGTGGGCGTGAAGCGCGCTGACTGCAGGCCCTCGAGGAGCCGGTCGTGGTCTTCCCAGGCGAGCAGTACCTGGGCGGCAGAGCCTGCCTTCATGGACAGCTGCGTGCCCACCGGGATGGTGTCGCGCAGGCCGATGGGGCGTTCGGCGGAGGCGACGCACACACGCCAGTCGCCTTGCCGGCGGAAGATCTGGGCGCTTTCGCCCGTGGCGTCCCGCAGTTGCATCAGGACGGGGCCCGCGGAGGCGATCAGGCGGTCCTCGCCCGCTGCCGAGGCAAGTTCCACGAGCCGGCTGCCAAGGACGAACCGGCCCTGGATATCGCGGCTGACCAGCCGGTGGTGGACGAGTGCCAGGGCGAGCCGGTGGACGGTTGGCCGGGCCAGTCCGGTGGCGGCCACGAGTTGCGCCAGCGTGGTGGGGCCGGCCTCGAGAGCATCGAGCACCTGGGCTGCTTTATCAATGACGCCGACTCCACTAGAATTGTCCATGTAATGATATTGCCGTCTCAATATCTGAGATGCAAATCTTTCGGCTGGCGCAGTGCGGAGCCGTCCTGATTCAGTTGGACTCATCAGCCAAACAGCAGTGAAGGGAGATGGCCATGGCAAAGACATTGGCCGAGAAAGTCTGGGACGCGCACGTGGTGCGCAAAGGCGACGGCGAAGGAGCCAACGCCCAGCCCGACCTCCTCTTTATCGATCTCCACCTGGTCCACGAAGTTACCTCCCCGCAGGCCTTCGAAGGGCTGCGGCTCGCCGGCCGCCCGCTGCGCCGGCCGGACCTGACCATTGCCACCGAGGACCACAACACCCCCACGCTGGACATCGACAAGCCGATTGCCGACCTCACCAGCCGGACCCAGATCCAGACCCTGCGCAACAACTGCGCCGAGTTCGGCGTCCGCCTGCACAGCCTGGGCGACGCCGAACAGGGCATCGTCCACGTGGTCGGCCCGCAGCTCGGCCTGACCCAACCCGGCATGACGGTGGTCTGCGGCGACTCGCACACCTCCACCCACGGCGCCTTCGGCGCGCTGGCCATGGGTATCGGCACCTCCGAGGTGGAGCACGTCATGGCCACCCAGACCCTGTCCCTGAAGCCCTTCAAGACCATGGCCATCAACGTCGAGGGCACGTTGCGCCCGGGCGTCACCGCCAAGGACATCATCCTCGCCGTGATCGCCAAGATCGGCACCGGCGGCGGCCAGGGCTACGTACTGGAATACCGCGGCTCCGCCATCCGCGCGCTCTCCATGGAAGCCCGGATGACCATCTGCAACATGTCCATCGAGGCCGGCGCCCGGGCCGGCATGGTGGCGCCGGACCAGACCACCTACGAGTACATGAAGGGCCGCCCCCACGCGCCTGAAGGCGCGGACTGGGACGCCGCCGTCGAGTACTGGAACACGCTGCGTACCGACGACGACGCCACCTTCGACGTGCAGGTGGACCTGGATGCCAACACGTTGGAGCCGTTTGTCACCTGGGGCACCAACCCGGGCCAGGGTGTATCCCTGTCCGAGTCCGTGCCGTCACCGGAGGACTTCGGCGACGAAAACGCCAAGGCCGCTGCCGAGCGCGCCTTGCAGTACATGGGACTCGAAGCCGGCACGCCCATGAAGGACATCCGCGTGGACACCGTCTTCCTGGGCTCCTGCACCAACTCCCGGATGGAGGACCTGCGCGCCGCTGCCGACATCATCCGCGGCCGGCAAAAGGACCCCAACATCCGGATGCTGGTGGTCCCTGGCTCTGCCCGCGTCCGCCTGGAAGCGGAGGCCGAGGGCCTGGACAAGGTCTTCAAGGACTTCGGTGCCGAATGGCGCTTTGCCGGCTGCTCCATGTGCTTGGGCATGAACCCGGACCAGCTGGAAGTGGGGGAGCGTTGCGCCTCAACCTCCAACCGGAACTTCGAAGGCCGGCAGGGCAAGGGCGGCCGCACCCACCTGGTTTCCCCGGTGGTGGCAGCAGCCACGGCAGTCCGAGGCACGCTCAGCTCGCCGTCGGACCTTGACCCGGCTCCCGAGCCGGTGGTTGAGCCTGCCCAAACCCCATCCGCAAGCCACGCAGCCTAGGACAGCACCATGGAAAAGTTCACCAAGCACACCGGCGTTGGCGTCCCGCTGCGCCAGAGCAATGTCGACACCGACCAGATCATCCCGGCGGTGTACCTCAAGCGCATCACCCGGACCGGGTTCGAGGACGCCCTGTTCTCCGCCTGGCGGAAAGACCCCTCGTTCATCCTCAACCAGGAGCCTTACACCACCGGTTCGGTGCTCGTTGCAGGGCCCGACTTTGGCACCGGATCCTCCCGCGAACACGCCGTCTGGGCGCTGAAGGACTACGGGTTCAAGGCCGTCCTGTCTTCCCGTTTCGCCGACATCTTCCGCGGCAATTCCGGCAAGCAGGGCCTGCTGGCCGCCCAGGTGGCGCAGGACGACATTGAACTGATCTGGAAGGAGCTCGAAAACGCGCCCGGAACCGAAGTCACGGTGGACCTTGAGTCCAAGACCGTCGTGTGCGGTCCCATCGTGGCGCCCTTCGAGATCGACGACTACACCCGTTGGCGGCTCCTCGAAGGCCTGGACGACATTGGGTTGACCCTCCAGCATGAAGCCGACATCACGGCGTACGAGGCCACCCGCCCCAGCTTCAAGCCGAAGACACTTCCCGCCCGGCTGTCCTAGCGCGCAGGAACGGGCCCGGCGGCAGGAAATACCCCGCCACGGACTGCCGCCGGCGCCCGCTTATTTCGGTTCGGTAACGCGACCTCCTATGCTTGGTTGGAGCCTTTGCAAGGATTTGTGGGCTAGTGATCGTGAGGAAACCGGTATATGAGTAGTGTTCTGACAATCCGCGGCGGAGTCCCGCTTACCGGCCGCGTCAGCGTCCGCGGGGCAAAGAATCTTGTACCGAAGGCCATGGTGGCAGCACTGCTGGGCAACGAACCCTCGGTGTTGCGCAACGTGCCGGAGATCAAGGACGTCGAGGTCGTCACGTCCCTGCTGCAGCTGCATGGCGTGACCGTGGAGAAAGACCCGGTCAGCGGCGACCTTACCCTCGATCCGACGTCGGCGAAGACGGCCTCAAGCACCGCCATCGATGCGCACGCCGGCGATTCCCGGATTCCCATCCTGCTGTGCGGTCCACTGATCCATGCCATCGGGGAAGCGTTCATCCCCGACCTCGGCGGCTGCAAGATCGGCGACCGCCCCATCGACTACCACCTGGACGTCCTGCGCCAGTTTGGCGCCGTCGTGGAAAAGCGCCCCGGCGGGATCCACATCTCCGCACCAAAGGGACTGCACGGCGCCAAGATCTCGCTGCCGTACCCGTCCGTGGGGGCCACCGAGCAGGTCCTCCTCAGCGCCACCCGCGCGGAAGGCATCACGGAGCTCTCCGGTGCCGCCACCGAGCCGGAGGTCATCGACCTGATCGCCGTGCTGCAGAAGATGGGCGCCATCATCAGCGTCCAGACGGACCGGACCATCCGAATCGAGGGCGTCCGCGACCTCGGCGGCTACAACCACCGCGCGCTCTCGGACCGCAACGAGTCCGCGTCCTGGGCCTCGGCCGCCTTGGTCACCCGCGGTGACATCTTCGTTGAAGGCGCATCCCAGCGCGACATGATGACCTTCCTGAACACCTACCGCAAAGTGGGCGGCGGAATGGACATCGGCGAGGACGGCATCCGGTTCTACCACAAGGGCGGCAAGCTCACCCCGCTGGTCCTTGAAACGGACGTCCATCCCGGATTCATGACGGACTGGCAGCAGCCGCTGGTGGTCGCATTGACCCAGGCCGAGGGCGTCTCAATCGTCCACGAAACGGTGTACGAGAACCGCTTCGGCTTCACCGACGCCCTCATCCGCATGGGCGCCAGCATCCAGGTCCACCGTGAGTGCCTCGGAAGCGTCCCGTGCCGGTTCGGCCAGCGCAACTTCCTGCACTCGGCCGTCATCTCCGGTCCCACCCAGCTCAAGGGAACGGATATCGACGTGCCGGACCTGCGCGGCGGGTTCAGCCATCTCATTGCCGCCCTGGCCGCCACCGGAACCTCCCGGGTCACGGGCATCGACATCATCAACCGCGGCTACGAACGCTTCACCGAAAAGCTCGCCGGCCTCGGTGCCGACTTCGACATCGCCACCACGAAGTAGCGGCGGACCGTGAAGGAAACTGCCAAAAGCAGGGCCACGTTCGTGTTCATCGCCGGGATCGCCCGTCCGCTGCTGAACCTCATGATGGCCAAGAAATGGGAAGGCACCGAGAAACTCCCTGCCGGCGGCTTCATCGCCGCACCCAACCATTGCACCGAAATCGATCCCCTGGTTGTGGGACACATGCTCTACAACCAGGGGCGTGCCCCGCACTTCCTGGCCAAGGCCGGCCTGTTCAAAGTCCCCGGCCTGGGCTGGCTCCTGAACGCCACCAAGCAGGTCCCCGTTGAGCGTTCGACGACGGGTGCGAACCGGTCGCTGCAGGTGGCCCAGGAAATCGTGGCCGAGGGCGGAGCGATCATCATCTACCCGGAGGGCACGCTGACCCGCGACCCCGCGCTCTGGCCCATGAAAGGCCATACGGGTGCGGCCAGGCTCGCCCTTGAAGGCGGAATCCCCGTAGTGCCGATCGCCCACTGGGGCGCCCATGAGGTGTTTCCCCGCTACGGCAAGCGGTTCCACCTGTTCCCGCGGAAGCTTTCCCGGGTAGTGGTGGGGGACCCGGTGGACCTCAGCGCCTTCAGCGGCCGCCCGTTGGACAAAGCGACGCTGACCGAAGCCACCGAGGTCATCATGGCCGCGATCACCGACCTGCTGGCGGGCCTGCGCGGGGAAGAGCCGCCGGCTCAACGCTGGGATCCGGCCAAGCAGCAACAGGCCAAGCACGGACGGTTCATCGACCGCGGACAGCAGTCCGGCCCGGAAACGGATGCACAGTGACCGTTGACCGAAGGCCAGGATCTGCCCGGACCGTGGCTGTCCTGGGCGCCGGTTCCTGGGGGACCACCTTCGCGAAGATCCTCGCAGACGCCGCCGGCGCCGCCGGGAGCCCGCGCGAAATCAAGGTGTGGGGCCGGCGCGCCGAGGTGGTGGACCAGATCAACCAGGCCCACCGCAACAGCGATTACCTCAAGGACATCGTCCTGCCCGCCAGCATCACCGCTTCCACTGACGTCGGGGAGGTGCTGGCCGGGGCCGATCTTGTGGTGGTGGCCGTCCCTGCCCAATCCCTTCGCCCGCAGCTGCGGGAATGGAAGGACATGATCGAGCCCGGAGCCGTCGTCGTGTCCCTCATGAAGGGCCTCGAACTTGGCACGGATGCCCGCATGAGTGAGGTCATCAGCCAGGAACTGGGCCTGCCGCCCGAACGCATCGCCGTGGTCTCCGGGCCCAACCTGGCCATGGAAATCGCGCGCGAAGAGCCGACGGCGTCGGTGGTGGCCTGCGCGGATTCCGCGACCGCCGGGTGGCTCGCCAGAACCTGCACGGCACCCTACTTCCGTCCCTACACCACGTCCGACGTCGTCGGCGTCGAAATCGGCGGCATCGTCAAGAACGTGATCGCGCTGGCCGTGGGCATCTGCGAAGGCAAGGAAATGGGGGACAACACCAAAGCCTCGGTCATTACCCGCGGCCTGGCGGAGACCTCGCGCCTCGCCTTGGCGCTCGGCGGCGAAGCCAAGACCATGGCCGGCCTTGCCGGGCTGGGTGACCTTGTGGCGACCTGCTCGTCCGCATTGTCCCGGAACCACACCGCCGGCCGGCTCCTCGGCCAAGGGCTGACCCTGGACGAGGTGGGCCGCAAAATGACCCAGACCGCCGAAGGCATCAAGTCCGGCCAGGCCGTGCACGAACTTGCCGGTAAGCTCGGCGTCGAAATGCCTATCACCGCCGCCGTCGTCGCGGTGCTGGCAGGCAAGCTGTCCGTTGACCAACTGGGGCCCGTCCTGCTGTCCCGGGAATTGAAACCTGAAGGCGATTACTGACCATGTCCCAAGACACACCCACCACAGGGGAAACGGCGAGCAGCAGGAAGCCGCGGGTAGCCGTGCTGTTCGGCGGCCGTTCCAGCGAGCACGCCGTAAGTTGCGTGACGGCAGCCGGCGTGCTCGGCGCCATCGACAGGGAGAAGTACGAGGTCATCCCGATCGGGATCGCCAAGACCGGGCAATGGGTCCTGGCGCCGGCCGATACCGCGCAATGGTCCTTGGCGGCTTCATCGTTGCCGGAAGTATCGCCGTCCGCCCAGACCGTAACCCTGGCCGAGATCGGCGGCGAACACCAGTTGATTGTCGCCTCCCCCAACGAGGTACCCCAGGAACTGGGCGCCGTGGACGTCGTCTTCCCGCTCCTGCACGGACCCTTCGGCGAAGACGGCACCATCCAGGGGCTCCTGGAATTGTCGGACACCCGCTACGTGGGTGCCGGCGTCCTGGCTTCCGCCGTCGGCATGGACAAGCACTACATGAAAGTGGTCTTCGAGGCCGCCGGGCTCCGCGTTGGCCCTTACGTGGCGGTCACCGACAGGCAGTGGCGCAATGACCCCGAATCCGTTCGGAAACAGGTGGACCGGCTGGGCTTCCCCGTCTTCGTCAAGCCCGCACGCGCGGGCTCGTCCATGGGCATTTCCAAAGTGGACTCCCTCGACGAGCTCGACGCCGCGATCGAGGAAGCACGCCGACACGACCTCAAACTGGTCATCGAGGCCGGAATCGTGGGACGCGAAATTGAGTGCGCGGTCTTGGAAGGCAGGGGAACGGACGCTCCCCGGACCTCCATGCCGGGGGAGATATCGGTCGCCGGCGGCACCCACGAGTTCTATGATTTCAACGCCAAGTACGTCGAGGACGATGCTGCCGCGCTGAGTTGCCCGGCGGACATTCCGGCAGAAGCCATTTCGCGGGTCCGTGAGCTGGCAGCGCTGGCCTTCGATGCCGTGGGCGCCGAGGGCTTGAGCCGCGTTGACTTCTTCTACACCCCCGACGGTGAGCTGATCATCAATGAGATCAACACCATGCCCGGGTTCACGCCCAAGAGCATGTACCCGCAAATGTGGGCGGCCTCGGGACTGGGCTACGCAGACCTGATCGATGAGCTCATCCACCTGGCGCTGCACCGGAAGACCGGCCTCCGCTGAAGCCCCGGGCTGAACCGCGGGCCCAACCCGGTGGTTGGGCCCGCAGAACCTACTTGCTCTGCGGGAGGTTCTGCAGGTCTTCCTGACCCACGCAGTTCCGCACCGACGGGACCTTCGCGGCGGCGCCTGCCAGGTCCGCGAGAACGGTTGCGGAGCTGATCTTGTCAGGGTCCATCAGGATCTCCGTGGCCGGTTCCCGGCCGTAAGTGGTCAGCGTCCACACCGGATCGCCTTCCTTGATGACCCAGTCGACGCCGTTGACGGTCACGCAGCGGTCCGTCGTCGGGCCCGGCACGTTGACGCCGCAGCGGAGGATGACCAGCGACGGATCACCCCACGCGGCAGTCGCCTGGCTGTTGGTCTTCCGCAGCCGGGAATCGCCGATCGCATCCGGCAGGGCCACCATCATCGGCGCGCAGGCAGGGTTTGCCGCGTCCTTGGCGGCGGTAACGTCGACCGCTGGGGAGCACGCAGTCATGGACAGGGCGGCGACTGCCCCAAGAACTGCCATCCTGGTGGCGCGGGCGGTCAGGGGCAGCTGGGGATGGTGCATGGTTCCAGCCTATCGCCGCCGGCGCCCCCGCCAGGACACGATGTCGGCCGGTCGCGGTAGCGTAGTGGCGTGCCTGAAGACCTCCGAAACCGCGTTGACCGCCAGCCCACCGTTGCGGGCCTGTCCGAATCAGACCTGCTGGCCCGGATCTTCCCGCGCCTGCGGATGGCGGGCTCCCACACGGCAAGCACGCTGCTGGGCCCCGGGGATGATGCCGCCATTGTCGCTGCCCCGGACGGCAGGGCGGTGGTCAGCATCGACACCCAAGTCCAGGACCAGGATTTCCGCCTCCTCTGGCCCAACGGCTACCGCACTACCGGATTCGACGTCGGGTGGAAAGCCGCGGCCCAGAACCTCAGCGATATCAACGCGATGGGTGCCACGGCAACCTCCATGGTGGTCAGCCTCACCCTGCCGGTGGACACGCCGGTCAGTTGGGTGGAAGGCCTGGCGGACGGCTTGGCAGCTGGAATCCAGGCCCTCGGAGCCACCGGGTGTTCCGTTGCCGGCGGGGACCTGGGCCGCGGCCGCGAGATTTCCGTGACGGTCGCCGTCCTGGGAACGCTCGACGGCGGCCGGGCTGTCCTGCGGTCCGGCGCCCGGCCGGGAGATGTCCTGGCCTTGGCCGGAACCGTCGGGCATGCCGCTGCCGGCCTGGCCCTGCTGGAATCCGGCATCGCCGCGGACACCCTCGGCCCCGCCGAACGGATCTTCCCCGACCTGCAGTGCCGGCCCCGGCCGCCCCTGGACGCAGGGCCGGCTGCACGGGCTGCGGGGGCGACGGCCATGCTTGATGTTTCGGACGGACTCCTGCGGGACGGGCAACGGCTGGCGGCCGCCAGCAACGTCGCCGTCGACCTCGATCCCGCCCGGCTGGCGCACCTTGCCGAACTGCTGCGCCCGGCCGCGACCCTCCTGGACACGGACCCGGCACCCTGGGTGCTGGCCGGCGGCGAGGACCACGGCCTGCTGGCCACTTTCCCGGCCGGCATTCAGCTGCCACCCGGATTCACTGCGATAGGCTCGGTACATGCACTCGGAACCGACGAAGGCCCGGGCGTCCTGATAGCGGGCCGGGCCGCGGACACCGGGGGATGGGATCACTTTGCACACTAAGGTTGCCGCCAACGCGCTGGCGATGAAGAGGTGGCTGGGCAAGGCGGAAACGGCCCTGGGCAACCACAGCGACCGGCTCAACGCCATCAACATCTTCCCGGTGGCTGACGGCGATACCGGCACCAACCTCTACCTCACCGTTCGCGCCGCAGCCCGCTCGTTGGTGCTCACCGACGACCAGCCCGCTCCGGTGGACGTCGGTGAAGTCCTCGCCACGGCAGGGCAGGCGGCCATGGAGGAAGCCCGGGGAAACTCCGGCACCCTCTTCTCCGTGTTCCTGTGTGCAGCGGCCGAGCCCCTGGCCGGCCACACCAGGGTGACGTCCACGCTCCTGTCGGCCGCGCTGAACCGCGCCCAGATCCGTGCCTGGTCAGCACTCAGCGATCCCGTTCCCGGAACCATGCTTTCCGTCATGGAAGCAGCCGCCCGCGCCGCGGCCGCCGTGGACGCGGCCCAGGACGGGGACGACAGCAACCACGCGCTGGGCCTTGCCCTGGACGCCGCGGTGGAGGGAGCCCTGGCAGCGGTGATCCATACCGAAGAGCAGCTCGATGCCCTGCAGTCCGCCCACGTCGTCGATGCCGGCGGGGTGGGAATGCTGCTCATCCTTGACTGCCTGCGATCGGCGGTCCTGGGCGAGGAACTGCAGAATGAACTCCTCGACGGCCTGCACGGCTACGACGTCTCCGATCCCCACATCCACACCGCCATGCCCGACGCCGACGGCGTGGAAGTCATGTGCACCATCAGCCTGTCGCCGCTGGACGCCGCCACCCTTCGGCAGCGCCTGGACGAAATCGGCGAGTCCGTCATCATGAGCCAGGTGGGCGGCGAAGTTGACCCGGACGGGAAGTACCGGTGGCGGGTCCATGTGCACGTGCCGCATCCGGACCAGGCCGTCACCGTCATCAGGTCCCTGGGCGAGCCGTCCCAGATCAGCGTCAGCGAACTTGCGCTGCCCAGGGACCCGGACATGGACGCAGTGAACACCGGCGGGCATGAACGCTGAGCTCGACCTGGCCCTGGAGCGGCGCATCGGCAAGCGCTCGGCAGCGGTCATTGAGAAACACCTCGGGATCACCACCGTGGACGGACTCCTGAATTACTTTCCGCGCCGTTACATGAGCCGCGGTGAGCTGACCCCCATCAGCGAGCTGCCGCTGGACGAGGACGTGACCCTGATCGCCCGGGTGCTGTCCAGCAGCACGCGCACCATGCAGGCCCGACGGGGATCGATCACCGACGTCATCGTGTCCGACGACGACGGTCAGCAGGGGCTCCGGCTGGTGGGCGGCCGGGACTTCCGCGGCAAGGTGCCCGGAACCCTCAAAATCAGCTTCTTCAACGGGTACAAAGCCAAAACGGAACTCCTGCAGGGGCGGCGGGCCCTGTTTTCCGGGAAGGTCACCAGTTTCAAGGGGCAACTGGGCCTGACCAACCCTGATTTCCAGCTGGTGGACGAAGATCCGTTCACCGACAGTGGCCAGGACCCGGAGAAACTCGCCGCCATGCCCATCCCGGTGTACCCGGCAACCGCCAAGCTTCCCAGCTGGAAGATCCAGAAGACCATCGCCACCCTCCTGGAAACACTCGACCTCGACGCCCTGCCCGACCCGGTGCCAACCGAGGTTTCCGCCCGTGAAGGGTTTCTGCCGGTGTCCCGCGCCTACCGGTTGATCCACGTACCCGAGTCCGCCGACGACTGGCGCAGGGCCCGGGACCGCCTGCGCTACCACGAGGCCTTGGTGCTGCAGTCAGCGCTGGCGCGGCGCCGCGCCCAGCTCGCTGCCGAGGAAGCCACGGCCCGCCGCCCGGTGGGCGACGGCCTCCTGGCCGCCTTCGACGCCAACCTGCCGTTCACGCTCACGGCCGGCCAATCCGCCGTCGGCCAAACCCTCGCCGCGGAACTGGCTCGCGACACCCCCATGAACCGGCTGCTGCAGGGCGAGGTCGGCTCGGGCAAGACAGTCGTGGCGCTGCGTGCCATGCTGCAGGTCATTGATTCCGGCGGGCAGGCCGCGCTCCTGGCCCCTACCGAAGTGCTCGCCGCCCAGCATTACGACTCCATCCGGCGCAGCCTTGGACCGTTGTCCGGCGACGGCCTCCTGGGCGGTCTCGCCGGCGGAAGCGGCGCCTCCGTGCAAGTCACGCTGCTGACCGGCTCCATGCCCACCGCCGCACGCAGGCAAGCCATGCTGGATGCCGCCTCCGGGACGGCCGGAATCATCATCGGCACCCACGCGCTCCTGGGCGACAACGTCTCCTTCTACGACCTCGGACTCATCGTGGTGGACGAGCAGCACCGTTTCGGCGTGGAGCAGCGCGACGCCCTGCGGGCCAAGGCGCGCAAGCCCCCGCACCTGCTGGTCATGACAGCCACCCCCATCCCGCGGACCGTTGCCATGACGGTTTTCGGGGACCTGGAAACGTCCACCCTCAGCGAACTGCCCAAAGGCCGGGCCCCGATCACCACCCACCTTGTGGGCCTCGCGGAGAACCCCGCCTGGGCGGCGCGGATCTGGGCGCGCGCCCGGGAAGAGATCGATGCCGGGCGCCAGGTGTACGTGGTCTGTCCCAAGATCGGGACGGACGACGACGGCGACTTCAGCCCCGGCGAGGCCGCACCTCCGGGGGCGGACGGCGAGGAAGGGCGGGAGCTTGCGTCCGTCACCGCCGTCGTGGAACACCTGCAGGCCGAGCCGTCCCTGGCAGGGGTGCCGCTCGCACCCCTGCACGGACGCCAGGAGCCTGAGCTGAAAACGGAGACGATGGCCGGCTTCACCGCCAACCGGATCAAACTGCTCGTCTCCACCACCGTGATCGAAGTGGGCGTGGATGTGCACAACGCCACCTTGATGGTCATCCTGGACGCCGACAGGTTCGGGATCTCCCAGCTGCACCAGCTCCGCGGGCGCGTCGGCCGTGGCGGACTGCCCGGCACCTGCCTGCTGGTCACCGCCCTGGAGCCGGGGCATACCAGCCGGCGGCGACTGGAAGCCGTCGTGGCCACAACGGACGGTTTCGTCCTCTCGCAGGAAGACCTCAAACTGCGCCGCGAAGGCGATATCCTGGGCGCCTCCCAGTCCGGCGGACGCTCCACCCTGAAACTCCTGCGCGTCCTCGAACACGAAGACGTCATCGCCCGGGCCAGGGAAGACGCACAGCAGATCGTCGGCAGGGACCCGTTGCTGGCAGGCCATCCCGAACTCGCCGATGCCATCAAGAAGTACCTCAACCCCGAGAAGGAGGCGTTCCTTGAACGCGGTTAGCACGGCAGGGCCCCAGGGCGCAGGCGGACGGCGGCAGCCGCAATGACCCGGGTTATCTCCGGCGCCGCGGGCGGAACCCCGCTGAACGCGGTCCCGGGCTCGTTGACCCGGCCCACCACCGACCGCGTCAAGGAAGCGCTGTTCTCCCGGCTCGACGCTTTTGGCGTGATCTCGGGCGCCAGGGTTCTTGACCTGTACGCGGGTTCGGGGTCCCTGGGCGTGGAAAGTGCCAGCAGGGGAGCGCAGGCCGTGGACCTGGTGGAGTCCGACGCCAAGGCCAGTGCGGTGTGCCAGCGCAATGCGGACCTCATCGACGGCGTGCTTGGCCGCAAGACCGTCAGCGTGCACCGGGCCAGGG
Source organism: Pseudarthrobacter sp. efr-133-R2A-89 (assembly GCF_030209315.1). Classification (NCBI taxonomy): domain Bacteria; kingdom Bacillati; phylum Actinomycetota; class Actinomycetes; order Micrococcales; family Micrococcaceae; genus Pseudarthrobacter; species Pseudarthrobacter sp. efr-133-R2A-89. Next base: position 211,996 of record NZ_JARVSE010000005.1, read on the forward strand.
TGGAGCCCTTCCTTGACCGCGCGCCAGGCTCCGCTGCCTGGGACCTCGTGTTCCTGGATCCGCCTTATCCACTGGATGAAGCGGCGCTGGCGGCGGTGCTCCAAAAGCTCGCCGGCCACCTGGCAGCCGGGGCTGTGGTGGTGGTGGAGCGGTCCTCGCGTTCTCCGGAGCCGGAGTGGCCCGACGGACTGGCGCGGTTTGCGGACAAAAAGTACGGCGAGACCCGGTTGTGGTTTGCCGAACCGTCGGTACCCGATGCCATCTCCGCCGACGACCTGCCGGACGGGACCGAGGGGTAAGGCCTGGGCCTAGGCCGAGAAGGGGTCCAGGTCCACGCCGGACAGGACCCGGGCAGGGTGGGGGCCGCGGGCGGCCAGCTCTGTCGTCCACGATTCCGGCCAGGGGCCTTGCGTGCCTGCCAGGATGACATTTCCCGGGTACCGTGCGTCGAACATTCCGGCTTCCCCGAACGCCGCAACATCGGCCATGGCCTCGCGCATGGCCGCCACCTGGCTCCTGACCAACGTGAGGGCGGGCTCGTCGCCCACATTGACAATCAGCACGCCGTCCGGGCTCAGCCGGTCCCGGGCCTCCCGGTAGAAACCACTGGACGCGATGTGGGCCGGCGCCTTCGGCCCGGAAAAGATATCCAGGATGACGACGTCGAACGTCAGTCCCGGGGCCAGCGTGCCAAGTGCCTCGCGGGCATCGCCGATCACGGTGGTCAGGTCCGTGCCGTCGGGCAGGGGAAGGTGCCGGAGGACAAAGTCCAGCAGTTCGCGTTCCAGCTCCACCGCGTACTGCGGTGAGCCGGGCCGGGTGGCCTGGATGTAGCGTGCAAGGGTCAGCGCACCGGCGCCAAGGTGCAGGGCCTTCACCGGTTCCCCTGCCGGTGCGGCGAGATCCACCAGGTGGCCGATCCTGCGCAGGTACTCGTAGAAAATCTCGTCGGGCCGGCTGAGGTTGACATGGGACTGCTCCGCTCCGCCGATGCTGAGCACATAGCCGCCGTCCGTGAACGAGTCCGGTTCGATGGTGGCGTGCTGGCCGGTGGTCCGCAGGAACCGGCTCGCAGTTCCCCTGGCGCCGCCGGACATCAGAGCCTGCCGCGGAGCGTTGCCAGCCGCGAGGCGGCTTCCTCCAGGACATCGGTCTTCTTGCAAAAGGCGAAGCGCAGCAGGCTCCTTGTCCGTTCCGCGCCCTCGGGGTGGCAGAACACGGGGACCGGGATGGCGGCAACTCCCACCAATTCCGGCAGGCGCCGGGCGAGGTCCAGAGCGTCGGTGATGCCGAGCGGTGCGGTGTCCACGTTGACGAAGTAGGTGCCGCGGGGCGTGAAGACATCGAACCCGGCGTCCCTGAGCCCCTCGCTGAGGATGTCCCGTTTCTTCTGCAGGGTGGCCGCGATCCCGTGGAAGAAAGCGTCCGGCTGGCCCAGGCCCGTGGCGATTGCCGCCTGGAACGGGGTCCCGGAGCTGTAGGTGAGGAATTGCTTCACCGTACGCACGGCGGCCACCAGGTCCTCCGGACCGGTCAGCCAGCCCACCTTCCATCCTGTCAGTGAGAACGTCTTCCCCGCGGAGGAGATGGTGATGGTGTTCGCGGCGGCTCCGGGCAGCGTTGCCACCGGGATATGGGGGACGCCGAACGTCAGGTGCTCGTACACCTCGTCTGTGACGATGATGCTGCCGTGCTTGGCTGCAAGGTCCACGACGCGCTGCAGCACGGCCTCCGGAAAAACGGCGCCGGTGGGATTGTGCGGGTTGTTCAGCAGGACCACCCGGGTGCGGTCACTGAAGGCCGACTCCAGGGCGGAAAGGTCAGGCATGAAGTCCGGGGCGGCCAGCGGCACGGTCACATGGGTGGCGCCGGTGAGGCCGATGACCGCGCCGTAGGAGTCATAGAAGGGCTCGAACGTCAGGACTTCGTCACCGGGCCCGGCGAAAGCCAGCAGCGAGGCCGCGATGCCTTCGGTGGCCCCGGTGGTGATGATGACCTCCGTGGCGGGGTCGGGCGTCAACCCGTAGAAGCGTTCCTGGTGCGCGGCCACCGCCTCGCGGAGTTCGGGGATGCCCCTGCCGGGTGCGTACTGGTTGGCTCCGGCGGCGATGGCCGCCCGCGCCGCCTCCCTGATCTCCAGCGGCCCGTCCTCGTCCGGGAAGCCCTGGCCCAGGTTGATGGCACCCGTCCGGACGGCAAGGGTGGTCATCTCTTCGAAGATGGTGACCCCCAGTCCGCCGTCGGGCGCCAGCAGGTTGGCGCCGAGCGCTGTCCGCTGCCAGGGAGCAGGTGCCAGGGGCGTGGAAAGTTCCCGTGGAGGATGCATCCAGTCATGGTATCCCGGGCTTTCCATGCGGTAGGTTCGGAGCATGAGACGCGCTGTGTGCCCCGGATCCTTCGACCCCATCCACAACGGCCATCTCGAAGTCATTGCCAGGGCTGCCGGCCTTTTTGATGAGGTCATCGTGGCCATCTCCACCAACTACGCCAAGAAGTACATGTTCACCCTGGAAGAGCGGCTGGACATGGCGCGCGAGACGTTGGCTTCGCTCAAGGGCATCGTGGTGGAGCCTGTCGGCGCGGGACTCCTCGCGGAATACTGCCGCCACCGGGGGGTGTCCGCCATCGTCAAAGGGCTGCGCTCGTCGTCGGATTTTGACTACGAGCTGCCCATGGCGACGATGAACCGGCAGCTGAGCGGGGTGGAAACGGTGTTCCTCCCGGCGGAAGCCAGCTACGTCCACTTGTCGTCCACCCTGATCAAGGAGGTGGCGGCACTGGGCGGGAGCGTCTCCGATTACGTGCCCCGCTCGGTGCACCGCCGCCTGGTGACCGGCGAGCCTGGCCCGGATCAGCAGCCAAGACGGTAGGATGGATGGGTACTTCGGCGCCGCCGCATGCCGGTTTGAGTCACCATGGCTCTTCAGGCTAAGATGGTACGTCGGTCATATGTTCAACAGGAGTTCTCATTAAAAGAGATGCTGGTTCGCCCCTGGCGTTCGACGTCAAGGACCTCGGGCGCAGCCCGGGAAGCATGCGGACACTGAAGGAACATGTACCCGCACCGGGTGATCTTGGTGTGGCGCTCATTGGTGTTCAGGAAGGCTCGGATGTCGAGCTCGACCTGAGGCTTGAGGCCGTACACGAAGGAATTCTGGTATCAGGAACTGCAGCCGTCGAAGTAACCGGCGAATGCGGCCGATGCCTGGATCCCCTTGCGTATGACCTTGAGGTCAATGTGCAAGAACTTTTCTTCTATGAAGGCGCTGAGCTTTCGGACGGAGAAGAAGATGAAGAGCAACGTCGAGTCGAGCACGATGTAATCGATCTTGAACCGGTGTTGCGGGACGCGGTTGTCACCAACCTGCCGTTCCAGCCGGTGTGCCGGGAAGACTGCCAGGGCCTTTGCTCCGAATGCGGAGTTCGCCTGGAAGACGAGCCGGGGCACCACCACGAGGTCCTGGATCCTCGCTGGGCTGCCCTAGCTGATATGGCTAAGCCTGACCGGCAAAATTGATTTGTACGTGTTTGTCTAGAGAGAAATGAGTTAGCCGTGGCTGTTCCCAAGCGGAAAATGTCTCGCTCGAATACCCGCGCCCGCCGCTCGCAGTGGAAGGCGACCGCCCCCCACCTGGTGAAGACCGTTGAGAACGGCCAGGTCACCTACAGCCTGCCGCACCAGGCAAAGGTCGTTACCGACTCTGCTGGCACCGCGCTGTTCCTTGAGTACAAGGGCCGCAAGGTCGCTGACGTCTAATCGGCCCAACAGGCTGACTGATGTCGTCAACTGAAGAGCTTCTGAAGCGTCTCGGTGTCTCTATTGACGCCGGGACGCTTCGTCTTGCGCTCACCCACCGTTCGTATGCCTACGAGAATGGCGGCATACCCACCAACGAGCGGCTCGAGTTCCTGGGGGACTCCATCCTGGGCTTCTCCGTGACCGATGCCCTGTACCGGGACAACCCGGACCTGCCCGAAGGCGAGCTCGCCAAGCGCCGGTCCGCCGTCGTCAGCACCCGTGCCCTGGCCGGCATTGGACGCAGCCTGGGCATTGGCGAATACATCTACCTGGGGCAGGGCGAAAAGCTCACCCACGGGAAGAACAAGGCCTCTATCCTCGCGGACACCATGGAGGCCCTGATCGGCGCCACCTACGTCTCCAACGATATCGAGACCGCCCGCCAGCTGGTTATGCGGCTGATCGGCCCGATGCTGAAGGATGCCGCCGTCCTGGGCGCCGGAACCGACTGGAAAACCAGCATCCAGGAACTGGCTGCCAGCCGGCAGCTCGGAAGCATCCACTACGCCGTGGACGGCTCGGGTCCGGACCACGCCCGCACGTTCACTGCCGTCCTGAGCATCGGCGGCAACGCCTACGGCAAGGGCTCCGGGCACTCCAAAAAGGAAGCCGAGCAGGAAGCGGCGGCCGACGCCTGGCGGGTGCTTTCCGGGGCTGAAGCCCACGATGCCGCTGGTACGTCCGCCGGCTCCGCAGCTGCTAAGTAGCCTCCGTGCCGGAACTGCCCGAGGTTGAGGTGGTGCGCCGCGGCCTGGTTCGCTGGGTCCGCGGCAGGACCATCCAAACCGTCGACGTCCTGGACCCGCGCTCCATCCGCCGCCACGCCCTTGGGGCCGGCGACTTCATCGGCAACCTTGAGGGCGCCACAGTGTCCGACGTCGTCCGACGCGGCAAATTCCTGTGGCTGCCGCTGACGGACAACGGCATGGCCGGGGCGGGACACGCCGAACAGCACCAGGCACCGGCGGTGGCACTGATGGCCCACTTGGGGATGAGCGGCCAGCTGTTGATGCAGGGCGTCGGCGTTCCCGACGAAAAACACCTCAAAGTACGGTTGGGGCTCAGTCCACGTGAGGGCATGCCGGACCAGCTGCGGTTCGTTGACCAACGGATTTTCGGCGGCCTTTTCGTTACTGCCCTGGTGCCTACGGAGGACGGCGGCCCCGGCGGTCTCGCCGAATCGCCGCTTCCGTTGATCGCAGCGGAGGCAGCCCATATTGCCCGGGACCCGCTGGACCCCGCATTCTCCTTCGACCTCTTCTACCAACGCCTCCGGAAACGCAAAACCGGGCTCAAACGGGCACTCCTGGATCAGGGGCTGGTGTCCGGGATCGGCAACATCTACGCCGACGAAGCCCTGTGGCGCGCAAAACTTCACTACGCGCGGGCCACCGACACGCTCCGCCGCGCCGAGGCCCAGCGGGTCCTGGACAGCGCCCGGGAGGTGATGCTGGACGCCCTGGCGGCCGGGGGCACCAGCTTCGACTCCCTGTACGTCAACGTCAACGGAGCCTCCGGCTACTTCGACAGGTCCCTCAACGCTTACGGACGCCAGGGCGAGCCCTGCAAACGCTGTGCCGCAGCGGGAATCCAGTCGATCATCCGGCGCGAGCAGTTCATGAACCGCTCGTCCCACACGTGCCCGGTCTGCCAGCCCCGGCCGCGGAACGGCCGCTGGTAGGTTTCCACAACAGGTCTGCGGATTCTTCGGTACCCGCGGCTGCGGGCCGGCTGCAAGACTGTCTGCACGAACTTCGGGTGGGGCCCGCTGCACGCGCACCGCTTCCCGCCCCGGGAAGGACAGGCAGCCCTTGTACATCTCGATCTCGGACCGCAAAGGCGGCCAACAGGACCAGGCCGGCGCCGGTCCTGCCTCGGTCCACCCGGCTTTCCGGTTGTCCCCGGTGATCATCTGGCTGGGCGTGGTCAGCATGATGACGGACATATCGTCCGAGTCCGTCGCCGCCATCCTCCCGCTCTACGTCACGGGCTACCTGGGGCTGTCCACCATCGCATTCGGTGTCATCGACGGAATAAACCAGGGCGCCAGCGCCATCGTGCGGATCGGCGCGGGCTGGGTGTCCGACCGCACCGGCCATCCCAAGTACGTGGCAGCTGCCGGCTACGGGCTGTCCATGCTGGCGCGGGCGGGGTTCCTCGTGGCCGGGGGCTTCTGGGCCCTTGCCGGCATCGTCACCGGCGACAGGATCGGCAAAGGAATCCGGACGGCGCCACGGGATGCCATGATCGCGGCGGAGGCCCAGCCGGAGTACCTGGCGCGATCCTTCGGCATCCACCGGATGCTGGACAACATCGGGGCGGCCGCCGGCCCGCTCATCGCGTTCCTGGTCCTGATGCTGATCCCCAATGGCTTCAGCACCGTCTTTGGCGTCTCACTCGCCTTCGCCGTGATCGGCGTCGCGGTGCTTCTCCTGGTGGTGCCGGACCGGCTCCAGCGGCGGCGGCAACACCCCGGCCGGTCCAGGCCGGTCGTCAGCTGGAATCTGTTGCGGTGGTCGCGCCTGCGGGAACCGGGCCTGGCCCGCCCCATGGCCGCCGCCGGCTTGTTGGGCGTCCTCACCATCGGTGACGGCTTCATCTACCTCCTCCTCCAGCACCGTGAGTCCTTCGCCATCCAGTGGTTCCCGCTGCTGTTCGTGGGCACCAACGCCGCCTTCCTGCTGTTCGCCGTGCCGGTCGGCAGGATCGCGGACCGGTGGGGGAGAGTACCGGTCTTCCTGGCCGGCCACGGTGCCTTGTTGGCCTGCTACCTGCTGGCCGGGCTGCCAACTGCAGGGATCCCCGCCACCATCAGTTGTTTGCTGCTCCTGGGGCTCTTCTACGCGGCAACTGACGGTGTCCTGGCGGCGCTTGTCAGCCAGCTGGCACCACCCGAAAGGCTGGGCACCGCCCTGGGCACCGCACAGACGGTGGTGGCCGTCAGCCGGATGGCGGCCGCATCCGGATTTGGCGTCCTCTGGTTCGCGGCCGGGCCGGGCATGGCCGTTGCCATCGCGACTGCGTTGCTGGCGGCAGCCATCGCGGGAGCAGCGTTGCTGTTCCGCGGCAGCACCGCAGCGGTGCCCACCTCGTGAGGAAGCGGCTGCTCTTTCTTCTTGCGGTCGTCATAGCCACACTTGGCGCCGCAGGTGCCCAGGCGTTCACCGCCTACCAGCAGTCAAGCGCGAGCCGGCAGGCCGCCCCGGACGTGCAGGTTGCCTCCGCCGGTGCGTTGCCGTCCGGCCCCTTCGTGCTGTTCAGGAACACGGCCCCCGGCCAAGGGTTCGGGGAGGCAGCCACGGCGGCCCTGTCTGAACCAAACGGCCGGCGGACCCTCCTGGGCAAGGCCTGCGACAGGGTCTACGCGGCCCGGAACCTGGTCAGCTGCCTGGAGACCAGGAACGGGATGCCCACCTCCTTCGAGGCTTCAACCTATGACAGGTCGCTGGTGCAGCAGGGGACGTGGGCACTCGGCGGGATTCCCAACAGGACACGGGTCAGTGCGGATGGTTCCCTGGTGGCAACCACCGTCTTCGTCTCCGGCCATTCCTATGCGTCGTCGAGTTTTTCAACGCAAACGCTGATTGGCCCGGCGGACGGAAGCAGCCATACCAACCTCGAGGACTACGCCCTGATGGACCATGGCGCACGGATCAAGGCCACCGACAGGAATATTTGGGGCGTGACCTTCAGCCCTGGCAAGCCGAATGAGTTCTATGCCACCGCCTCGTCGCAGGGCAATATCTGGCTGGTCCACGGGGATATCGCCGCCCGGACGCTCACCATCGCCGCGTCCGGCGTCGAGTGCCCTTCGGTCTCTCCCGACGGGCAACGGATCGCCTTCAAGAAGAGCACATCGGGAACCCTGGCAGGAGCCCGGCAGCCCGCCGTCCTCGAGCTGGCCACCGGGAACGTCACCGTCCTGGGTGAGCAACGGGACCTGGACGACCAAATCGAGTGGCTTGACAACGGCACCATCCTGTACGGGATGCCCAGGGAAGGGGCGGGCCCGGACAGCGATATCTGGTCGCTGTCCCTGGAACCCGGCGCGGCACCCCGGCTGTTCATCGAGCATGCCTGGTCGCCCGCCGTCGTCCGCTGACAAGGCGGCTCCGCGGCCCTCAGGTGCGCCGCGGGCCCGCCGTTGAACCTGGCTGGTAGTAGCCGGCCAGCCGTGCCAGACCCTCGTCCAGCGATACCTCCGGGGTCCAGTCCAGGAGCCTCCGGGTTTCTCGCTGGTCGAACCAGTGGGCCGTGGACAGCTGCTCGGCAAGGAAGGCCGTCATGGGAGGTTCCTCCTGGCGGCCAAACCGGAGCCAGGCCCGTTCCACCACCGAGCCGGCAATCCGCGCAAGCCTGCCGGGCACGGACCACGACGGAGCCGGCACTCCGCCTGCAGCGCAGATGCCTGCCAGCAGCTCCCCGACAGGCCGGGGTTCCCCGTTAGTGACCACCAGGGCCTTGCCGTGGACGTGCCCCATGCGGTCCAGTGCCGCCACGATGGCGGCCGCCGCATTGTCAATGAACGTGGTGTCGATCAGGGCAGCGCCGGCATCGAGCAGGGGCAGCCGGCCCCGCGCGGCCCGCTCCAGCACACGCTCCACCAACTGGGTGTCTCCCGGACCCCATACGACGTGCGGGCGCACCGCGGTGGTGCGGAAGTCCTGGGCGTCCGCTGCGAGGGCCAGCAGTTCGGCGCGGGCCTTGGTGCGCGCGTAGTTCCCATGCGCGTGCTCGGGGTCCGCCGGTTCGGCGCCCTGCCCGGCGATTGCGGCGCCCGTGTTGGCCACGGAGGGGGATGACACGTACACCAGGTCCCGCACCCCAGCTTCGCGGGCGGCGTCAAGCAGGCGCCGGGTTCCCTGGACGTTCACCTCGTCAAAGTCCGCTGCACGGCCGGTGAAGGAAACCTTGGCGGCAAGGTGGACCACCGCGGCCATGTCCCGCACCGCGTCCCGGACCGCTGCATCGTCGGTGAGGGAGCCGCAACGGTCCTCGGCGCCGTCGACCCTGGAGGGACGCCGCTGGAAGGTGGCCACGGCGTGCCCCCGGCGTACCAGCAACGCGGCCACCTCCCGGCCCAGGAGCCCGCTCGCGCCGGTGACCAGGACTTTCATGGCGTCTCCGGACGGCCGCCGGCGAGCACCTTCGACGCCCACAGGGAAAGCCGGATCCGGTCGATTTTGGCGTTGTGGCGGATATCCGTGGGCTGGGCGGGAACCACCAGGACCGCTGCAAGGGGCACTCCGGCTGCGGCCGCCGCCGCACGCACCCGCGCGGCCAGTTGGGGATCCGCGGGACCTGCCTTGCGGACGGCCGGCATGGTTTCCACGACCGCGACGACGGCCTGGGTCCCGACCGGGCCCACTCCAACGACGGCGGCCAGTCTGACACTGTCGAGGGATTCGATGGCCTGTTCGGGGCCCACCGGCGTTACCACCGATCCCGGAGCCGTCACGATGTGTGCCAGGCGCCCTTCCACCCACAGTCGTCCCTCGGCGTCGAAGTGTCCCACGTCCCCGGTGCGGTGCCAGCCGGTCGTGGCCGCGCTCGCCTGCTGGGTGAGCCAGAGCCGGTCGTAAGAGTCCTTGACATGCGGGGCGCTGACCAAGATCTCCCCGGTGACGCCGGGCGCCGTCACGGGTTCGGCCACGGGAGTGGTGCCGTCCGCGGAAACGGTGCCGTCCGGGGCCAGTGGCAGGACGGCAACCCGGGCGCCATGGACGGGCAGGCCCACGCAGACCCCGTTGCCGGCCCCCGCTGCGTTCCCGGTACCGGCGGCCCGGATTTGTTCGAGGCTGATGTCGGTGACGGGAAGGGCTTCGGTCATTCCGTACGGTGTGTGCAGCGAGGCCCGGGGCAGCAGCCGCTGCACCCCGGCGAGCAGGGGTTCAGGAACCGGGGCGCCGGCGGAGAGCAGCAGTTCCACGCGGGCCAACGCCGCGGCGCCGCCGGTGGTGAGGCCGTCTTGGGTGGCCAGGACGTTGCGCAGTGCCGCCGGGGAGGCGAAGACCACCGTTGCGTCAACAGCCGCGGCCGCCTGGCCGAGGGCACGTGCCGTCAAGGTACGCGGGGCCGTGACGTCCATGGCGGGCGTCACCGAGACGGCGCCCAGGGCTGGCCCCAGCAGGGCGAAGGGCGCGAAGCCCGCCACCAGCCGGTCACCCGGATTGATCCCGAAGGTTTCCGCCACGGTGTCCCGCATCGCTGCCAGCTGCCGGTGCGTGTAGAGGACGCCCTTGGCGGGTCCGGTTGAACCGGACGTGAACAGGACGGCTGCGGCCTGGTCCGGGTCCGGCCCATCGGCGGTGCGGTGTCCACTCCGGGCACCTGCCCGTGCCAAGGCGGCGAGGGACGTTTCCGCCCCGAGGATGTGGCGGCGGGCGGCGGGCAGGTCGTGCACGCTGACGAGCCTGGCAGCCCAGCCGAGGGCGCGGGCTGCGGCCAGCGCCCTGTCGATCCCGACCAGGACATCCGGGGTGGCACCCTTCACGGCACGGCTCAGCCCCTTGGTGCCCAGGCCGGCGTCGGCCACGACCACCACGGCTCCCAGGCGCAGGCAGGCATAGAGCGCCACCGTGAGGTCCACGCCGGGCGGGACCATCAGGCTCACGCGGCTTCCGTTGCCGACGCCTATTCCGGCGAGCCCTGCAGATACGTCTGCAACGTTCTTTTCCAGTTGTGCCCAGGTGAGCGTGCGGGCGGTAGTGCCGTCGGGCGCCATCTCGGAAATCGCGGTCCCGGTACCGGCGGGCCCGGCCGACAGTTCACCGGGGAGAGCCCAGAGGGGGCGGAACGTGTCCTGCCCGGCGGGGACGGCGTGCCCCGGTCCGGTGCCCCGCGTTCCGGCACTGCCGGCCGCAGCGGTACCGTCCGTCCCGGAACCGATGCCGGCGATGTTGGCGGTGAGCCAGTCGAAGACGGCCGGTGCGATGTCCCTGTCCTCCGCGAGCAGGTGTCCGGCGCCCTCGTAGCGGTGCACCTTGGCTGCGGGAATCCGTTGGATGAGGTCCTTGAGGTACCGGTCGGAGAAGATCGGGTCCCGCGGGCCCCACAACATCAGGGCGGGGACGTCCAGGCCGCGCAGGCCCTCCGCCACACGGGCCAGCGCCGGGTGGCTTGGATGGGATGCGTCCACGGGGATGTCGGCGACAAAGTTTCCCACGCCCTCACGGCGGGAAGCCCCGCGGTAGGGGGCCATGTAAGCGGCGCGGATATCCGCGGGCAGCGGCGGGCTGGCGAGCGAGTGCGTCACCCGCAGGAAAGCGTCCGACGTCGTGGTTCCCCACTTGTGCACGGCGGGGTGAAGCGCCAGGCGCAGCGCCGGCGGGATCTGCGAACTGCCGGGTTGATGGACGGCGGTGTTGGTGAGCACCACACCGGCGAGCTGGTGCTGGTGGGCCAGGGCCCAGCCGAGGCTGATCACGCCGCCCCAGTCGTGGCCGGCGGTGACCACCGGACCTTGCAGGCCCAGCACATCGGTGAGGTCGCCGAGGTCGCTGATCCTGTCGGCGAGGCGGCGGAACACGCCGGTGCGTTCGGAGAAGCCCATATCCAGTTGGTCCACCGCCACCACGCGCCAGGGATGGACCGGATCGGTTCCGGCGGCAAGGAAACGCCGCCAGAGGTAGGACCAGGTGGGGTTGCCGTGGACGCACAGCAGGGTTCCGGCCGGGGCCAGGCCCAGCCGCTCCAGCTGCGGGCCGTTATCGAGCACATGCCAGCGGTGCACCGTGCCTGCCGGGTCCGCGGCCGCGGTGGACGGAACATCGATCCGGCGCGACCACTCGGCGTCCACGCCAGGCCAGGCCGCGATCACCAAACGATTTCCAGCATTGCGGTGTTCAGGCCCGAACCGACGCCCATGCACAGGACCCGGTCACCGCTTCCCAGGGTCTGAGTCTCGGCGGCCAGCGTCATCGGCAACGACGCCGGGCCCACGTTGCCCCAGTGCGGGAAGGTGATGGGTACCTTGTCCGGATCAAGGTCGATCGCGTTGATGATCGCCTGGGTATAGGCGTTGCTCACCTGGTGCGTGACGTAGCGGTCCATCTCCGCCCAGTCCCACTCCGGCTGGGCCTCGTGCCAGGCATCGACCACAAGTTGCAGGCCGCCGTCGAGCAAGCCCTTGGTGTCGGTAGCCATGCCGTCGATGCCGCCCACGCAGAGTTCGTGGTGCTCGGTGCCGGCCCGCATCACACCGCCCACGATCCGGTGGGCGCCCGGGTGCTGGTCCGCCGGACCCAGGACGGCGGCGGCCGCCCCGGAACCGAGCGTCAGCGTGGCGAATTCCCGGTTGAAGTCGTCACGCGTCGTTTCGGGGCGCTGCAGCCGGGCAAGCGTGGCTTCCTGGGTCAGCTGGGCATCCTCGCCGTTCACGATCACCGCGTACCGGATCTGGCCGGAATCGATCATGTTGGCGGCGAGGGTCAGCGCGTTGACGAATCCCAGGCAGGCGTTGGCGAGGTCGAAGTTCATGGCCGACGACGGAAGGCTGAGTCCGTGATGGATCTTCACCGCAACCGAGGGTTCCAGGTTCCGCCGCGTCACCGACGTGTTGATCAACAGGCCCACCTCCGACGCTTCGATGCCCGCTTCGGCCAAAGCCTTGGCGCCGGCCTCAATGGCAGCATCATCGAACGAAGTTCCCGCAGCCCACCAGCGGCGGTGCGTGATACCGGCCACGCGCTCGAGCAGCCGCGGCGGAAACTTCAGCCGCTGCAGGGTGGAGGCCAGCCTGCGGTCGAAATCCGTGGAGCTGACGATCCGCGGAGCCTCGACGCTGCTTACGGAAAGCAGCGCGGTATTGCTGTGCCGGAAGGTTGCGTTACCTGCCAATTCAAGCCCCTCTTCGTTTTTGTCCTGCAGCCACGCGGTGACTGTACCCACATCAGTGCAGGCCCAAGAGCTTAACTATGCCTTTGCTGCCCCCGATCATGCATATTGGCCGGGGGGCGCCGCCGCCGGCCGCGGAGTGCTGGACGGGAAATGTCGCTCCTGCGCAGTAGATTATAGGGAGCCGGTTCCAGCATCGTTCCCTACCCCGCCAGGAGACCAGGAAAGCCTTGCACCTCAAAAGCCTCACCGTCCGGGGGTTCAAGTCCTTTGCGTCGGCCACCACCTTCGACTTCGAACCCGGCGTCACCGCCGTCGTGGGTCCCAACGGCTCCGGCAAGTCCAATGTGGTTGACGCCCTGGCCTGGGTCATGGGCGAGCAAGGAGCCAAGACGCTTCGCGGCGGCAAGATGGAGGACGTCATCTTCGCTGGGACGTCCGGCCGGCCGCCGCTGGGACGCGCCCATGTCTCGCTGACCATCGACAACACGGACGGCGCCCTGCCCATCGAGTACAGCGAAGTCACCATTTCACGGACCCTGTTCCGGACAGGCGGATCCGAGTACGCCATTAACGGTGCCGGTTGCCGGTTGCTGGACATCCAGGAACTGTTGTCCGATTCCGGGCTGGGCCGGGAAATGCACGTCATTGTGGGCCAAGGGCAGTTGGACCGGGTGCTGCACGCCACCCCGGAGGACCGGCGCGGATTTATCGAAGAGGCCGCCGGCATCCTCAAGCACCGGCGGCGCAAGGAGCGGACGGTCCGCAAACTGGAGGCGATGCAGGCCAACCTCCAGCGGCTGACCGACCTCACGGGGGAGATCCGGCGCCAGCTCACGCCGCTGGGCAAGCAGGCGGAAGTGGCCCGCCGCGCCCAGCGTGTCCAGTTCGATGTCCGGGACGCCAGGGCACGCCTCCTGGCCGATGACCTTGTCCAGCTCCAGCATGCCCTCGAACAGGACGTAGCCGACGAAGCCGCGCTCAAGGCCCGGCGCACCGCCGTCGAACAGGAACTTGAAGCCGGCCGCAGGCAGCAGGCCGCCCTGGAACAGCTGGCCGCGGAGGCCACCCCCAGGCTCAACGCTGCCCGCGATACCTGGTACCGGCTGTCAACCGCCCGGGAACGGCTCCGTTCACTGGGCACCTTGGCTACCGAACGCAGCCGCCTGCTGGGCTCCGACGACGCCCCGGCCCCGTCCGGGCGGGACCCGGAACAACTGGAACGCCAAGCTGCACGGGTGCGGCAGGAGTTGGCCGAACTCGAGGCGGACATTGTGCGCCGGCGCCGTGTCCTGGACGCCGCAAGCACCGCGAAGGCCGACGCCGAACAGGCTGCGCGCGCCGAGGACCAGCGGCTCACCGCCCAGTTGAGGGCGGCCGCTGACCGCCGGGAAGGCCTGGCGCGCCTCGCCGGGCAGGTCGCGGCGGCACGGTCCAGGGTGGAGTCAGCCCAGGCCGAGCTGGGCCGGCTCCGCGAATCCCTTGCCGCCGGCACCGAACGGCGCGCCAAGGCACAATCCGAATTCACGGCCCTGGAAAACCAGGTGGCGGGAGTGGAGGAGGGGGAGGAGTCCCTCGACGCCGAGTACGAGGCCGCCAGCGATGTGCTCGATGCGGTGCTGGGCGATATCGCAGGCCTCAAGAACGCCGTCAACGAAGGAATCCGCAAACGGGACGCCCTCGCCGCGCGCCTGGACGCCCTGAAACTCGGCCTTGACCGCAAGGACGGCGCCCGGCACGTGATGGAGGCCGGCCTCCCGGGTATACAGGGCAGCCTCGCAGCCGCACTCACCGTGCAGGCCGGGTTCGAGGCCGCCATCGCTGCTGCACTGGGGCAGGCGTCGGAGGCCGTCCTCGTCCAGGACACCGGCACGGCGGCCGCGGTCCTGCAGGTGCTTAAAGACGACGACGGCGGCCGGGCGGCCCTCCTCCTCGCGTCCGCTGCCGTGGACCAGCCAACGGACGCCCCGGACCTGGAGCTTCCCGGCGGCGCCCGGTGGGCTGCCGGATTGGTGGACGGCCCGGCGGTGGAGGTGGCACTGGTACGGCACCTGCTGTCCGGAACCGTCGTCGTCGCCGGCATGGACGCCGCGGCGGCGCTGGTAGCCTCGCAGCCCGGCGTCACGGCCGTCACCCGGGAAGGCGACGTGTTCACCGCCGTCTCGGCCACCGGCGGTTCGGCCAAAGCACCATCCCTCCTGGAGGTGCAGGCAGCCGTGGACGACGCCGGACGTGAGCTTTCGACGGTGACGGCGGACCTGGAGCGGAACAGGTTCGCACTGGCCGCCGCCGAGGCCCGGCGCGCCGGGGCACAGGAGACTGCGGACGCTGCCCTGGACCGGCTGCATGAATCCGATGCCCGGCTCGCCGCCGTCGCCGAACGCCTGGGGCACCTCAACTCGGTCCTGCGCAGCGCCGTCGGCGAAAGCGACCGGCTGGCAGCCTCCCTGGCCCGCGCAGAAGAGAACGTGGCTGCCGAGGAAGAAGCGCTCGCGGCCATCACCGCCCGGCTCGCGGCCGCCCAGGAAGCTCCCGTCGAGCAGGAACCCTCCACCGAACAGCGCGACGAGCTGGCCGGAGCCGCGTCTGCCGCCCGCGCCGCCGAGGTGGAAGCACGGTTGTCCCTGCGCAGCGCAGAGGAGCAACTGGCAGCCACCGGCAACCGGGCAGCCTCCCTGGAACGCGCGGCCGCCACGGAGCGCCGGGCGCGGGAGGAAGCGGCCGAACGCGCGCGGCGCCGCCGCATCCAGGCCCGGCGGGCCGCAGCCGTTTCCGCGGGGGTGGACATGGCACTTGGCTATGTGGATGTCTCGGTCGAGCTCGCCCGGCATGAACGCGACCTCGCGGAGGAGAACCGGGAGCTGCGGGACCGCGGACTCCGGGAGATCCGGGACTCGAACGACGCCCTGGCCCGCGAACTGGCGGACCTCACAGACAATGTGCACCGCGACGAACTTGCCCGGGCCCAGCAGCGGGCCAGGATCGAGGCGGTGGAGACCCGGTCCGTGGACGAACTGGGCATTACCCCGGAGGCCTTGGTCGCGGAGTTTGGGCCGCACGTCCCCGTGCCGGTCCCGGCGGAAGAGTCCGGCGACAAATGGGCCGCCCTGCGTGCTCCTGTCGACGCCGGCGGCGAGGAGATCCGCGAAGGCAAACCCTATGTGCGGCAGGAGCAGGAGAAGCGGCTGCGGAAGGCCGAACGGGACCTCGCAAGCCTGGGCAAGGTCAACCCGCTGGCACTGGAGGAATTCGCGGCGCTGGAGGAGCGGCACCAGTTCCTCAGCACCCAGCTGGAAGACCTCAAAGCGTCCCGCCGTGACCTGATGGACATCATCAAAGAGGTGGATGACCGGGTCCAGCGGGTATTCGCGGAAGCCTTCGAGGACACCCAGGCCCAGTTCGTCAGGGTCTTCGAGCGGCTGTTCCCGGGCGGCGAGGGGCGCCTGGTCCTCACCGACCCCGCCGACATGCTGACCACCGGCATTGACGTGGAGGCCCGTCCCGCCGGCAAGAGGATCAAGCGGCTCTCCCTGCTCTCCGGCGGCGAACGCTCACTCACCGCGGTGGCCCTGCTGGTGGCCATCTTCAAGGCCCGGCCGTCCCCGTTCTATGTCATGGACGAGGTGGAGGCGGCGCTGGATGACACCAACCTGGGCCGCCTGATCACCATCTTCGAGGAACTCCGGGAGTCCAGCCAGCTGATCGTCATCACCCACCAAAAGCGGACCATGGAAGTGGCGGACGCGCTCTATGGCGTCACCATGCGCGGCGACGGCGTCTCCACCGTCATCAGCCAGCGCATCGGGGCCGAGGTGTAGCAGCCGCACCGCCGGCATCGGAGCAGGTCAGGCGCCCTGCCGGCGCCCGGACCGGGCCGACCCCGTATGAGAAGCTAGGGGAGTGAATGACATCCTTCCCATTGTCCTGTCCATCCTTGCTGCCGTGCTGGTCATCGGCGCGCTGATCCCGGTCCTGATCAAGACGCGGAGGAACATCACCCGCTACCCGGAAACCCGGGACGCGAACGATCCCGAGGTCCGCTCCGGGGGCGGCACGGCGGTGGATGACAGCACCGGCACCATTGAACTCGGAACCCCCGGCGGCGCCGGCCCCGACGTTGTGGACACCACCACCGTCCCGGACGATGCCGCCGGACTCGAAACCATCCCGGTCGAAACCCCGCTGCCAGTCGCAGGGCGCCTCACCCGGCTGCGGGAACGGCTGGTCCGCTCCAACAACATCATGGGCAAGGGCCTGCTGGCCCTGCTGTCCAGCGACCGGATCGACGAGAGCGTTTGGGACGAGGTGGAGGAAACGCTCCTGCTCGCTGACCTGGGTACCGAACCCACCATGCAGCTGGTGGATGCCCTCCGCGAGCGGGTCAAGGTCCTGGGCACCAGGACCCCCGAACATGTCAAGGCCATGCTCCGCGAAGAACTCATCAAACTGGTCGATCCCACCATGGACCGCAGCCTGAACGTGGAGCGGCACGCGGACAAGCCCGCCGTCATGATGGTGGTGGGCGTCAACGGCGTCGGAAAGACCACCACCGTGGGCAAGCTGGCACGGGTCCTGGTGGCCGAGGACAAGGACGTCCTGCTTGGGGCAGCGGATACCTTCCGGGCCGCCGCCGCCGAGCAATTGGCAACCTGGGGCCAGCGGGTGGGCGTGCCCACCGTGAAGTCCGACATCGACGGCGCGGATCCTGCGTCGGTCGCCTACGAAGCGGTGAAGGCAGGCATTGAGCAGGAAGTCGACGTCGTCATGATCGACACCGCCGGGCGCCTGCAGAACAAGGTGGGCCTGATGGATGAACTGGGCAAGGTCAAGCGCGTGGTGGAGAAGCTGGCCGAGGTGGACGAGGTCCTGCTGGTGCTGGACGCCACCACCGGCCAGAACGGCCTGAACCAGGCGAGGGTCTTCTCCGAGGTGGTCAACATCACCGGCATCGTGTTGACCAAACTGGATGGAACCGCCAAAGGCGGCATCGTCGTCGCCATCCAGCGGGCGCTTGGCGTGCCCGTCAAACTCGTGGGCCTGGGGGAAGGCGCCGACGACCTCGCCCCGTTCGATACCGAAAGCTTCGTTGACGCGCTGCTGAACTAGCTGCCCGCCCCACTGGCTCGCACTTGTTGTCGTTTTGAGCCCTCAAAACGACAACAAATGCGAGCTAGTTGGGTTTAACCCGGAGGGTTTCCCGGGTGGGCAACCAGCCGCCGGCCGCCAGCAGCATCATGGCGCCGGTGACCGCGAACGCCCAGCCGAACCCCAGGCCGTCGGCGAGCAGGCCCGCCACGACCGGTCCCACGATCGCCCCGACGTCGGACGTCATCTGGTAGGCGGCCAGCACCTTGCCGCCGGAGCGCCCGTTGCCGATCACGTCCGCGACGGCAGCCTGCTGCGCAGGACCGAAAAGACCGGATCCGACGCCGGCCAGCGTCGATGCCGCGAGGAACCAGGGCAGATCGTGGGTAATGCCGATCGACGCGGTTGACAGGCCAGCCACCACCAGCCCGGAAATCATCATGGGCTTGCGCCCCAGGGAATCCGCCAGCCGGCCCGAGAAGGCCAGGGCGGCCGCGTTCCCGGCCGCGAACACCGCCAGCGCCAAGCCTGCCGCCTGCGGCCCCGCCCCAAAGGCGGCCGCGGCGAACAACGGCACCGTTGCCATCCGGACGCCGAAGGTTGCCCAACCATTCGCGAAGCTGGACAGGAGCGCCGACCGGTAGGTTCCGGTTGACAGGGCATCGCCGAATCGCATGTCCGGTGCGCGTTCCCGCGCCTCGCCGGTGCCGCGGCGCTGATGGCTCAACTGGGTCTGCACCACGAAGGCTGCCACGAGCAGGGCCCCCGCGTACGCCAGGAACGGGACCCGCAGGCCCAGCCCCGCCAGCAGTCCTCCCACGATCGGGCCGCAGACGTTCCCGATCAGGAACGCCGACGCGTAGGCGCCGGACACCCGGCCCCTGCTTTCCGGGGGCGCCAACCGGATCACCAGGGCCATCGAGGCAACGGTGAACATTACCGAGCCGGCGCCGCCCAGGCCGCGGAACAGCAGGAGCTGCCAGTAGTCCTGGGCGAACGCGCACGCCGCCGTGGACAGCGCCACGATCAACAGGCCCGCAACGTAAACGGGGCGTTCCCCACGTTTACCGATCAGCGCGCCCCCGGCAGGGGCGAACGCAAGGCGCATGAACGCGAAGATCGCCACGATGACGGCGGCCTCGGTGTTTCCCACGCCAAAGGTTGTTGCGAATTGCGGCAATACGGGGGCAACAAGGCCGAATCCAAGGGCGATGAGGAACGCTGCGGCCAGCATCACCTTGATGTCCCGCGGAAGCTTCTCCCGTTGCGGCCTCAGACGGGCCAAAATCCGTGCGGTGGCGCCGTTTACCGGGGGTGGTGCCGTCATGGTGCTGAAGTCCTTGCTGGAAAGGGAGCCGGGTGGCTGCGCGAGTGCGGAAACATAACCGTAACAAGGCGGATATGCACCATTTACTTCCTAGAGGTTGTTGTAACAGGCCCGCAATCTAAATCCTCCGCGGCCGAAACACGCCACCCACAAACTCATTACAGGACGCAAAAAGGCGTTGGCAGGCGGACAAGTCCGCACCGAAAGCAAGAGAGGACGTAGGCCATGGAACTCACCGCAGGTCTCGTTTGGCTCCTGGTTGCGGCAGCACTCGTGCTGTTCATGACCCCGGGCCTGGCATTCTTTTATGGCGGCATGACGCGCGCCAAGTCGGCACTGAACATGATGATGATGAGCTTCGTCGCCATCGGAACGGTCGGCATTACGTGGGTGCTGTGGGGCGCCTCGATGTCCACGAGCAACGAGGACAACTTCTTCCAGATCTTCGCCAACCCGTTCAGCCACTTCGGCCTGCACAACTTTACGGATCCGGCGGACCTGCTGAAGGTGGGCTATGCGGCAACGTTCGCGATCATCACCGTCGCTTTGATCTCCGGTGCCGTCGCGGACCGCGCGAAGTTCTCGGCCTGGGTGATCTTCACCCCGATCTGGGCCACGCTGGTGTACGCGCCCCTGGCCTTCATGGTGTGGGGTGGCGGCCTGTTCTCCAAGGACGGCTGGTTCGGCCAGACCTTCGCTCCGGTCATCGACTTCGCCGGAGGCACCGTGGTGCACATCAACGCCGGTGTTGCCGGCCTGGTGCTGGTGCTGATCATTGGTAACCGCAAGGGCTTCGGCAAGGACCCGAACCACCGCCCGCACAACATCCCGTTCGTCATGCTCGGCGCAGCCATCCTGTGGTTCGGCTGGTTCGGCTTCAACGCCGGCGCCGCCGCCACCGTGGAACAGGCCGGCCTGATCTGGATCAACACCCTGGCAGCCCCGGCCGCCGCGATGCTGGGCTGGCTCGCTGTGGAACGTATCCGGGACGGACACCCCACCTCGCTCGGCGCCGCTTCAGGCGTGGTGGCCGGCCTCGTAGCCATCACCCCGGCCTGCGCCAACGTCTCCCCGCTCGGCGCGATTGCCCTGGGCGTCGTCGCCGGTATCGCCTCTGCCCTGGCAGTCGGCCTGAAGTTCAAGCTCGGTTATGACGACTCCCTGGATGTTGTGGGCGTCCACCTTGTCGCAGGTGTCATCGGCACCGTCGCCATCGGCTTCCTCGCCACCCCGGACCAGGGTGCTGCCGGCCTGTTTTACGGCGGCGGCGCCACCCAGCTGGTGGCACAGGTATTGGCAGCGCTGCTCTCCATCGCCTTCACCGCGGTGATGACCCTGATCATCGCCTACCCGATCCACAAGACCATGGGCTTCCGCATCTCCGAGCACCAGGAAATCGCCGGCGCGGACCTCAGCCTGCACGCCGAGACCGCCTACGAGTTCGGCGTCGGCGGCCACGGTGGCAGCTTCCAGCCGCTGCACGACATGGTGACCGGCAAGACCCAGGCGGAAAACCGGGAATCCGCAACCGGAGCACAGCAGGCACAGCCGGCAGCAGGCAAGGAAAGCGTGGGGGCATGAAACTGATCACTGCAATCGTCAGGCCGGAAAAGCTCGAAACAATCCGGGAAGGGCTGGAAGCCTACGGCGTCCAAGGACTCACCGTCAGCGCGGCCAGCGGCTACGGACGCCAGCGCGGCTACACCGAGGTGTACCGCGGAGCCGAATACAACGTGGACCTGCTCCCCAAGATCCGCGTTGAGGTCCTGGCCACCGACGAACAGTCAGACGACATCCTGGACGTGATCATCGCCAGCTCCAACACCGGCCGGGCCGGGGACGGCAAGGTCTGGACCATCGACGTCCATGAAGCAGTGCGCGTCCGGACCGGGGAACGCGGAGTAGCCGCCATCTAGGCGGGACACACCGGTCCTGGGGCCAGGAACGACAGAACGCAACAGCACAGCGGGCGGGAACCGAAAGGTTCCCGCCCGCTGTGCTGTTTCCTGCGCTGGTGCCCTTCCCTGATCAGTCGCCGCCGCCCGCGCCGGTTTCGCGGTTGGTGGGCCACGAAGCCGGGCCGGCCGAACCGGCGTCGTACTCCTCCAACGGGACTTCATCCTTTGCCCACGCCGTGAGCACCGGCTCCACAATCCGCCAGCAGTCCTCCGCGGTATCGCCGCGGACAGACAGCAACGGGTCTCCGGTCAGGACGCCCTCCAGCACCTCCCCGTACGGCAGCAGGTCGGAGGCACTCAACTCCGCCTCCAAGGTGACCCGGCCCAGGCTGAAAATGTTCCCCGGGCCGTTGACGTCGACGTCGAACTCCAGCGTGTCCGGACCAAACCCGATCCGCAGCTGGTTGGGGGAGTCCACCCCCGTGAATCCCCGCGGCAGGTGGGGCACGGGAAGGAAGGTGACCACCGCTTCCTTGCGCTTGTCGCCCAGCGCCTTCCCGGACCGCAGGATGAACGGCACTCCCCGCCAGCGCCAGTTGTCGATATCCACCTGGATCTCCGCGAGAGTCTCCGTTCCGCGGGCGGCATCCACCCCCTCCTCCTTTGCGTAGTCGGGGACGGCCTTCCCCGCAATCGATCCCGCCGTGTAGCGCGCCCGGCGGGTAGTGCCGGTGAACGGTGCATGGACGCTGCTGGCCCGGAGCACGCTGGATACCGCGTCGCGGAGGTCGCGCTCGCCGATGGTGGCCGGCGGTTCGATGGCCATGAGGGCCATGACCTCCAGCAAGTGGCTCTGGATCATGTCGCGGAGTGCGCCGGCACTGTCGTAGTAGCGGGCCCTGCCCTCAAGGGCCAGGTCCTCGTCGAAGAAGATCTCCACTTTCTCCACGTGCTGCCGGTTCCAGACCGGCTCCAGGAAGTTGTTGGCAAACCGCAGGCCCAGGATGTTAAGCACCGTCGCCTTGCCCAGGAAGTGGTCCACGCGGTGGATGTGGTCCTCCGGAACCAGGCGGGCCAGCGTACGGTTCAAGGAGCGCGCCGACTCCTCACTGGAACCGAACGGCTTCTCCATGACCAGCCGGGTGCCCTCGGGAACCTCCTCCGGCTGGAGTGTCTCGCAGGCCTGCTGGCTGATGCGGGGCGGAAGCGCAAAATAGACGGCCACCGGGCCCTTGAGCCCTGCGAGCAGGGACGCCAGGGCACCCTTGGCCGTGACATCCACCTGGTGGTAGGCCGTTTCCTTCTGCAGTGCTTCGAGGGCTTCATTCCCCGGGCCGTCCGCCGCACCGGCTGCGGCCGCGAACGACGAGCGGACCCGTTCCTGCCACTGTTCCTTGGTCCATGGATCCGATCCGGCACCTACCAGCCGGAGTCCTTCCGCCCGGCCCGCCGCCGCCAGCCGGGCAAGGCCGGGAAGGAGGAGCCGGCCGGTGAGGTCGCCCGAGGCGCCGAGGATGAGCAAGGTCTGCACAGATGTTTGGCTCGTCATTTTGCCAGCATGCCACCTGACGCGGCTGACTTGATACCCTAGGTAGTCGAGTCCCGATCATCTCTTGAAAGAAGTTCACGGCGCGTGTTCAATTCACTCTCTGACCGGTTGACAGCAACCTTCAAAAATCTCCGCGGCAAGGGCCGCCTCACCGAGGCCGATGTCGATGCCACGGTCCGCGAGATCCGCCGTGCCCTGCTGGACGCAGACGTCGCCGTTCCGGTGGTCCGCGAGTTCACCGGGAAGGTCCGCGAGCGTGCGCTCGGCGCCGAGGTCTCGGCCGCCCTGAATCCCAGCCAGCAGATCGTCAAGATCGTCAACGAGGAACTCGTGGAGATCCTTGGCGGCGAAACCCGCAGGATCCGGCTGGCCAAGAGCGGACCCACCATCATCATGCTGGCCGGCCTCCAGGGTGCAGGCAAGACCACCCTGGCCGGAAAGCTCTCCAAGTGGCTGAAGGCCCAGGGCCACAGCCCCATGCTGGTGGCCTGCGACCTCCAGCGCCCCAACGCCGTCACCCAGCTCCAGGTGGTGGGCCAGCGCGCCAACGTCCCCGTCTTCGCCCCGCACCCCGGCGCCACGTCCACAGAGCTGGACCACCCTGCCGGCGACCCGGTCGCCGTCGCCCGTGCCGGCGTCGAGGAAGCCAAGCGCACCCTGCACGACGTCGTGATCGTGGACACCGCCGGCCGCCTGGGCGTCGACGCGGACATGATGGAGCAGGCCCGCCAGATCCGCCGCGCCATCGTCCCGAACGAAGTCCTCTTCGTGATCGACTCCATGATCGGCCAGGACGCGGTCAACACGGCCCTCGCCTTCGATGAGGGCGTCAACTTCACCGGCATCGTGCTGTCCAAGCTCGACGGCGATGCCCGCGGCGGTGCCGCACTGTCGGTCGCCTCGGTGACCGGGAAACCGGTCATGTTCGCCTCCACCGGCGAAGGCCTGGACGACTTCGAACTCTTCCACCCGGACCGGATGGCCTCGCGCATCCTGGACATGGGCGACATCCTCACCCTCATCGAGCAGGCCGAGAAGTCCTGGGACAAGGACGAAGCAGCCCGGATGGCGAAGAAGTTCGCCGACCAGGAAGACTTCACACTCGAGGACTTCCTCGCCCAAATGCAGCAGATCCGCAACATGGGCTCCATGAAGAAGATGCTCATGATGATGCCGGGCGCGCAGAACATCCGGCAGCAGCTGGAGCAGTTCGACGAGCGCGAAATCGACCGCGTCGAGGCAATTGTCCGGTCCATGACACCGCACGAGCGCCTCGCCCCGAAGATCATCAACGGATCCCGCCGGGCGCGCATCGCCCGCGGCTCCGGCGTCCACGTCTCCGAGGTCAACGGCCTGCTGGAACGCTTTGCGCAGGCCCAGAAGATGATGAAGAAGATGGCCCAGGGCGGCATGCCGGGAATGCCCGGGATGCCGGGTATGCCCGGTGCCGGTGGGGGTGCGCGGAAGAACGCCAAGAACGCGCCCAAGAAGAAGGCGAAGTCCGGCAACCCGGCCAAGGCTGCGCAGGAACGCAAGGATGCCGAGGCCCGGCGCGCCAATGCAGGCAAGGCGCTGCCCACCGGTGCCGCGTTCGGGCAGCAGGGCGGCGACTTCGATCCGTCGCAGTTGAACCTCCCCAAGGGCTTCGACAAGTTCCTGGGCAAGTAGCAGTTCCCCACGGATGTCGGTGCCGTGGAATAGGGTTGGGTCATGTTCAAGCAGCGGGTAGTTTTCGTGCACGGCGCCGGTGCTTTCGGCGCCGCCGCGTGGCCCCGCCAGCACGGCATGGCGCTGTCCTTCGACGCCCTGTTCCTTCGCCGGCAGGGCTATGACGCCGTCGCGGAGCCGGTTGAATCATCATTTGCCGAGGACACTGCCATTGTGCTGCGGTCCCTGGCCGATGATGGCCGCGGCGCCGCCGGCGGACACGTGGTGGCGCACTCCCAGGGAGCCATTCCTGCCATGATGGCGGCCGTCGAACGCCCCGACCTCGTCTACTCACTGACCCTGGTGGAACCGGCGTGCCTCTCCCTGACCGCGGAGCTGCCGGCCACGGCGGCACACATCAGCCTGATGAAGCCGCTCCTCGAGGTCCGCCACCAGCTCAGTGACGAGGACTTCCAACGGGAGTTCGTCCGGCGGGTCTATGCCACGGACCTGCAGCAACCTGCCACCACGGAGGAGAAACGGTCCGCGCGTCGGCTGCGGCTCCAGGTCCCGTCGTGGGAAGCACCCCTGCATATTGTTCCCGGCGTCCCCACCCTGGTCCTGACCGGGGGGTGGGAGCCGCTGTACGAGGAAATTGCCGGTTACCTGCGGGAGACCGGCGCCCTGCACCGCGTAGCCGCGGGCGGGCACCGGCCCCACGACTCGGTGGAAGGCGACCGGACCATCCGCCAGTTCATCAGCGAGGTCAGCCGCAGCCAGCCGGCCCGCGCCTCCTAGCCGCCGGCAGGCACCTGCAACTCCGGAAGGTAGACCTTGCCGCCGGCAGCCAGGAACTCCTGGCTCTTCGCCCGCATCCCCGACGCCGCCTCGGTGAGCGCCGCCTGCGCCTCAGCCGAGCCGTATTCATTCCTGATGTCCTGGCTGATCCGCATCGAGCAGAACTTGGGTCCGCACATTGAGCAGAAGTGCGCTGTCTTGGCGGGTTCGGCCGGCAACGTCTCATCGTGGAAGGATTCCGCCGTCACCGGGTCCAGCGACAGCGCGAACTGGTCGCGCCAGCGGAATTCGAACCGTGCCTTGGACAACGCATCGTCCCGCTCCCGCGCCCCCGGGTGGCCCTTGGCCAGGTCCGCTGCATGGGCCGCAATCTTGTACGTGATGACGCCGGTCTTCACGTCGTCTTTGTTGGGCAGGCCCAGGTGTTCCTTGGGCGTGACGTAGCAGAGCATGGCGGTGCCGTACCGTGCGATTTCGGTGGCCCCGATTGCCGAGGTGATGTGGTCATAGCCGGGCGCCACATCGGTCACCAGCGGACCGAGGGTGTAGAACGGCGCACCCTTGCACAGCTCCTGCTGCCGCTCCACGTTTTCCCGGACCAGGTGGAATGGCACGTGGCCGGGGCCTTCGACCATCACCTGGACGTCGTACTCCCAGGCACGCTGCGTCAGCTCGGCCAGCGTATCCAGCTCAGCGAACTGCGCCGCGTCGTTGGCGTCCGCCGTGGAGCCGGGCCGCAACCCGTCACCCAGGGAGAACGCGACATCGTACTTCGCGAAGATTTCGCAAAGTTCGTCAAAATGGGTGTACAGGAAGTTCTCCTGGTGGTGGGCCAGGCACCAGCCGGCCATGATGGAGCCACCGCGTGAGACGATGCCCGTCACCCGGTTGGCCGTGAGCGGGACGTACCGCAGCAGGACGCCGGCGTGGATGGTCATGTAGTCCACACCTTGCTCGCACTGCTCAATGACGGTGTCCCGGAAGATTTCCCAGGTCAGCGCGTTGGCCTCGCCGTTGACCTTTTCCAGTGCCTGGTAGATCGGAACCGTTCCGATCGGGACAGGGGAGTTGCGGATGATCCATTCCCGGGTGGTGTGGATGTCGTCCCCCGTGGACAGGTCCATCACCGTGTCGGCACCCCATTGGGTGGCCCACTGCAGCTTGTCCACTTCCTCGGCGATGGAGCTCGTCACGGCAGAATTACCGATGTTTGCGTTGATTTTCACCAGGAAGGCCTTGCCGATGATCATGGGCTCGGACTCAGGGTGGTTGATGTTGTTCGGGATGATGGCGCGCCCGGCGGCTACCTCGCTCCTGACCAGTTCCACGTCGCAGTTCTCCCGGAGCGCCACGAAACGCATTTCCTGCGTGATGGTGCCTTGCCGGGCGTAGTGCATCTGCGTCACGGTACGGCCGTCGACGGCGCGGCGGGGCACGGGCCGGGCGCCCTTCCACTCCGCGGAGGCGGCGCCACGGCGCACGGCCGAGCGGCCGTCGTCGAGCAGGTTGCGTTCCCTGCCGGTGTAGGCCTCGGTGTCCCCGCGCGCCACGATCCATTCGGCCCGGAAGGGCTCCAGGCCGCGGACGGGGTCGCTTCCCGGTCCGGCGGTCCGGTACGTGCGGAAAGGTGCGTTCGGCTGCCCGTTGGGGGATGGCTCCAGGGCAATTTCGGTGACCGGGACCCGGATGCCGGAACCGGCGTCGTCGATGTAAGCCAGTGAATGCGACTTCAGCGACTGCGTTGCCTGGACGTGGGATTCGGCACTGGACCCGGTGCCGGGACCGTTGGCCGCATCGGAACCGGATGGCACCAGGGCAGGGTTCAACTGGGTGTTTTGCGTACTCAAGGGAATACTCACTTCCTTCGCCGGCATTACCCGGACAGGTTCAACGGTCGCAGGCTGCGTCAGCCCGATCTCAGCCCCTGCAGGGGCACCCGTGTGGTCAGCAACGAAGCTACCACAGCCCTCCCGAAGCCCGCTGTAACAATCGATGGTGCTAGCCTGACCGGGCAACGAAAGGATGCCCGGATGGCAGGAATCATTCACTTTCGCGGTCCCGTCCTGACTGCACCGGACAGGGTGCGGCAGGGACTCTGGTCCGTTGGCGGCACGCTCACTTTCCGCCGGCCCGCACAGCCACCCGACCGGGTACTTGACGGCTGGGTACTGCCGGGCTTCGTGGACGCCCATTGCCATATCGGGCTGGGGCCGGCCGGTCCGGTGGAGGCCGCCGTGGCGCAGGAACAGGCGCTTGCGGACCTCAATTCCGGAACCCTCCTGGTCCGCGATGCGGGCTCGCCGGCCGATACCCGCTGGATGCAGGGCGGCAAGGACTTCCCGGTGCTGATCCGCGCAGGCCGGCACATAGCCCGGACCCGGCGCTACCTGCGCGGCTTTGCCCATGAGGTCGAACCCGAGGACCTGGTAGAGGCCGTGCGCAAGCAGGCCCGGGACGGGGACGGCTGGGTCAAACTGGTGGGGGACTGGATCGACCGCGGCGCCGGTGACCTGGCGCCGTCCTTTCCGGCCGCCGTCGTCCGCGACGCGGTCCAGGCTGCACACGACGAAGGTGCCCGGGTGACAGCCCACTGCTTCGCCGAAGACACCCTGGACCAGATGCTCGACGCCGGCATCGACTGCATCGAGCACGCCACCGGGCTGCTGCCACGGCACCTGCCCCGGTTCGCCGGGCAGGGCGTGCCGATCGTGCCCACCCTGATCAACATCGCCACCTTCCCGGACATTGCCGCCCAAGCGGAGCCGAAGTTTCCACGGTACGCAGCCCACATGCGGTCCCTCTGGGAGCGGAGGCTGGAGCGCGTGGCCGAGGCCCATGCCGCGGGGGTGCGCATCTTCGCCGGAACAGACGCCGGCAGCGTCATCGGGCACGGCCGCATCGCGGACGAAATCCTCGCCCTGCACGGTGCGGGCCTGCCGATGACTGCCGCACTGGATGCAGCGTGCTGGGCGGCCCGCCGTTGGCTCGGAGCGGACGGCCTGGAAGAAGGCGCACGCGCCGATGTGATCGTGTGCCGTGAGGATCCACGGGCGGTCCCGGAGACCATCGGCAGGTTGGAACACGTCGTGATCGGCGGCAGCATTATCCGCTGACCAAAAGTGCGCCCGGGACTTGGAATAAATTGAAGCTTCAAGTAATTTTAAGAAGTGACAGGCCGCCATCGGGACGGCCGCCAATCCAAGGAGCCTCCAATGACCGCATCAGCCAACAGCCAGGACCTGCTTCCTGCCGACCTCGCCATGGGCACGGTGATGCTCAAGGTGGGGGACATGAAGGTCATGACCGACTACTACCAGCGCGCACTGGGCCTGGAGGTGGTGGCCGAGCAGGACGGCGGACTGTACCTTGGCCGCCTTGGCCGCCCCCTGGTCCACCTGGCTCCGGCCCCCGGGCTGAACCTGCCCGGCAGGGGAGAGGCCGGACTCTTCCACACCGCGCTGCTGTTTGAAGACCAGGCCTCCCTCGCCGCCACCATCGCCACCGCGGCCCAATACGAGCCGATGTCCTTCACCGGCAGCGCCGACCACCTGGTCAGCGAAGCCTTCTACTTCACCGATCCGGAAGGCAACGGCATCGAACTGTATTGGGACCGGCCGCGCAGCAACTGGTCCTGGAACGGGACGGACGTGGTCATGGACAGCCTTGCCCTTCCCCCGCAGCGCTACCTGGAGCAGCACCTCACCGAGGAATCGCTCGAAGGCCAGCGCGTGACGGCCGCAGGCGTGGGGCACGTCCACCTCCAGGTGGGAGATGTCCAGACGGCGCGCGACTTCTACGTGGGCACCCTCGGTTTCGAAAAGACGGCGGGCTGGCACGGGCAGGCCTTGTTCGTTTCCGCCGGGCGGTACCACCACCACATGGCCATGAACGTCTGGAACAGCCGCGGGGCCGGCCCCCGCAAGGACACGCTTGGGCTGGGCGAAGTCCTCATCGAAGTTCCGTCAGGGGACGACGTCGGCGCCTTGGCTGACCGCCTCAAGGTCGCCGGAGTGACCGCGCACCACACCGGTGCCGAACTCCGGTTCGAGGATCCATGGCGCAACCGGCTGCGGGTGGCCGTCCGCTGAGCTGCGCTGCCGGCGGAGGCGGGCCAGTGCCGCGAACTGCCATCTGCGGCCCCGGCCCGGCGCGTGCGCCTGCCGGTGCCCAGCTACTAGGCTGATTCCGTACGGCCGGGACGCAGGCAGTGCCCGGCGCGCAGTTCCGCCAACGGAAGAAGGGCAAACAGCCATGGGCTTCACCGAGATCTTTGTTGCCACCCATGACGCCGCGCTCAAACGCGCCGGCCTCCTTGACGCAGGGAGCGCTCCCGCGGCAAACGTCGGTCCTGACAGCCATGCCGTGCGGATCGAGGGAGTCAGCGACTTCGAAATCGAACAGCTCGGCGACCTCGCCGGGACTGCTGTCCACGCCGGTGGTGCCGACTATGAGCTGACCATGGTGGACGTCGCCAGCGACTCCCTCCTCGCAGTTCCGCCTGCCATGGTCCGTGCTCTGGCCGACCTCCTGTCCTACGAGACCGAGGGCGAGGGCAACGTCCTCGAAGACGTCGCCGGGCAGTGGGCCGCCCAGGACGACGTGCCCTTCGGCGCGGCCCAGGCCCGGACCTACGTGGAGCAGCTCGCCAGGCTCGCGGCCGGGCTGGACGACGCCGAGCGGACCGGGCTGTACGTCTGGTCCGCCTGACCGGCGCCGCAGGGCGGATCCCGCGGCCGGCGCCGGCGCGAAGCGCGTCAACGCCGAGTCGAAATAAGTTCGCTGATCTGGCACAATAAACAGGTACTCGATCTGCGTGGCCCCTCTCTCCGCGTCCGGATCCTGTCCTTCGAACCCGCAAGTACGGCCCGCCCCACGGGTGCAGAACGCCGGGTTCACCCCTTTTCTGAAACAGGAGTGACCACAAAAGTGGCCGTAAAGATTCGCCTTAAGCGCTTCGGCAAGATGCGCGCCCCGTACTACCGCATCGTCGTCGCGGACTCACGCACCAAGCGTGACGGCCGCGCCATCGAGGAGATCGGCAAGTACCACCCCACCGAAGAGCCCTCGTTCATCGAGGTCAACTCCGAGCGTGCCCAGTACTGGCTGTCCGTCGGCGCCCAGCCGTCCGAGCAGGTTGCCGCCATCCTGAAGATCACCGGTGACTGGCAGAAGTTCAAGGGCCTCCCGGGCCAGGAAGGCACCCTCAAGACCAAGGTCGCGAAGGACGCTTTCGTAGCTCCCGAGAAGGGCTCGGTCATCATCCCGGAAGCCATCACCAAGAAGGCCTCCAAGTCTGACGCTGCCGAGGCCCCGGCCGACGCCGAAGCTGAGACCACCGAGGCTGAGTAGATTGCTGGCAGAAGCGCTGGAGCACCTGGTCCGTGGAATCGTTGATTCCCCGGACGACGTCAAGGTCAGTTCGAAGAACAACCGCCGCGGGGACACCCTCGAGGTGCGGGTTCACCAGGATGACCTCGGACGGGTGATTGGCCGCCAGGGCCGCACCGCACGCGCACTGCGCACCGTGGTGGCAGCACTGGCCGGCGGCGAACCGGTCAGGGTCGACGTCGTCGATACCGACCGCCGCCGCTGAGCGCTCGGCAACTTTCAGTTTTGGTCCGGCCCCTCCACCACCTGGTGGAGGGGCCGGACTGCTTTGATCAACACAGTGCTTTCACCCCACACCAACCACAACCCGGAACAGAGGAACAGATGCAGCTTCAGGTGGCGCGGATCGGCAAGCCGCACGGCATTCGCGGGGAAGTCACGGTCCAGGTGCTGACCGATGCCCCCGAGGACAGGTTTGTCCCCGGCACGGAGTTCGTCGTTGAACCTGCCGCGTCCGGCCCCTTGACGGTGGACAGTGCGCGCTGGAACAAGGACATCCTGCTGCTGGGCTTCGCGGAAGTGAAGGACCGCAACCAGGCC
The DNA here is from genome assembly GCF_030209315.1 of Pseudarthrobacter sp. efr-133-R2A-89. Lineage (NCBI taxonomy): Bacteria > Bacillati > Actinomycetota > Actinomycetes > Micrococcales > Micrococcaceae > Pseudarthrobacter > Pseudarthrobacter sp. efr-133-R2A-89. The sequence goes on from NZ_JARVSE010000005.1 coordinate 242,862, forward strand.
GAAACCCTCCGCGGCGCGAAGCTGTTCATCGAAACGGAAGAACTCGACGAGGATGACGACGAAGGCTGGTACGAGCACGAACTCGTCGGCCTCCAGGCGCGGGTCGGCTCACAGGTGGTGGGAAAGGTGACTGCCCTGGCCACCATGCCCGTCCAGGACCTGCTGACCGTGACCACCCCGGCCGGCGAAGAGATCTTGGTTCCCTTCGTGGAGCAGATCGTGCCCGAGGTCAACCTTGAGGAGGGCTTCGTCCTGCTCACCCCACCGGACGGCCTCTTCGAACTGAACGCCGGCGACGCCGCATCCCCGGAACCCGAAGGCCGGGATTAGATGCGAATCGACGTCGTCAGCATCTTCCCCGAATACCTTGCCCCGCTGGAGCTCTCGCTGATCGGCAAGGCCCGCCAGGACGGGATCCTGGACCTGCATGTCCACGACCTCCGCAGCTTCACCACGGACAAGCACCGTTCCGTGGACGACACTCCCTACGGCGGAGGTGCGGGGATGGTCATGAAGCCCGAACCGTGGGCGCAGGCCCTCGCAGCGGTGGCCGCCGGCCGTCCCGATCCGCAGCGCAAACCTGTCCTGATCGTTCCCTCTCCCGCCGGCGAGAGGTTCACGCAGGCCCTGGCCTATGAACTGGCCGAGGAAGAGCACCTTGCTTTCGCCTGCGGCCGCTACGAAGGTATCGACGAGCGCGTCATCGAGTGGGCGCAGGAGCACTTCACCGTCCGCCCCGTAAGCCTTGGCGACTACGTGCTCAACGGCGGGGAAGTCGCAGTCCTGGCCATGGTGGAGGCCATCGGCAGGCTGCTGCCTGGTGTGGTGGGCAACCCTGAGTCCTTGGTGGAGGAGTCCCACTCCGACGGCCTGCTGGAATATCCGGTCTACACCAAGCCGTCCGTGTGGCGGGACCGCGAGGTCCCCGCGGTCCTGCTCAGCGGAAACCACGGCAAAATCGCGCAGTGGCGCCGGCACGAGCAATACCGCAGGACGGCCGAACGCCGGCCGGACCTCCTGGAGGCGTTCGACGCCGGCAATCTTCCGCGTGCCGACCGCACCGAACTGCACAACCTGGGATACGACGTCGTTGCCGGAAGGTTGGCCCGCCGCCCGGATACCGCGCCGGCGGGGCAGGAATAGCTCCCGCGCCGGCCCCGAATTGGCGTAACCCCTCCGCTGTGGCAAAATTGGTCTTTGTGTCTGCTGGGTCCGCACCTGCCACAGGGGGTAGCGCGGCCAACAGCCGGACAACCGGCCCCGTCAACCATTGAAGCGGCCGGACCACTTTACTTCGGCGGCAACAATCCGGCCCGCTTTTCGGCGGCCGGACCTGCCTGCCGTGACCCAAAGTGAATGACCTGTGGCGTTCACCAGGAGTGCAATCATGCATATTCTCGATTCCCTCGATGCAGCTTCGCTGCGCAACGATGTTCCCGAATTCCGCGCGGGCGACACCCTCAAGGTCCACGTGAACATCATCGAAGGCAAGAACTCCCGTGTCCAGGTGTTCCAGGGTTTCGTCCTGGGCCGCCAGGGCGATGGCGTCCGCGAAACCTTCACCGTCCGCAAGGTTTCCTTCGGTGTCGGCGTGGAGCGTACCTTCCCGGTGCACTCCCCGATCATCGAAAAGATCGAGGTCGTTACCAAGGGTGACGTCCGTCGCGCCAAGCTTTACTACATGCGCGCACTGCGCGGTAAGGCTGCGAAGATCAAGGAAAAGCGCGACTTCGCCACCGGCAAGTAAGTTCCTTTCGGACTTGCCACTCGGCTGGGACGCGGCCGTAGCCGGCCAGCGCCGGAGCAATCCACCAGCGCCAGGATACGGACCATGCACCAGACAAAACGCCAGCCCCGCACCATGGGCTGGCGTTTTGTGTTCCTGGCCCTGGTCCTTGCCGTCACCATCAGCGGCGTGGTGCGCTCCTTCTGGGTCGATGTCTACTACATTCCCTCGGAGTCCATGGAGCCGCTGCTCCAAGGCGGCGACCGGATCCTGGTCTCGCGCACGGATTTCCAGTCAGACCCCATCAGGCGCGGGGACATCGTCGTCTTTGACGGACGCGGTACGTTCGCGCCCCTGAACAGCGGCAAGGGTCCGCTGATGGACGCGGCTGCCGGCATCACCCAGTGGCTGGGCCTTACCGGGAGCGACACCACCTACGTCAAGCGGGTCATAGGCCTCCCGGGCGATACCGTGGTCTGCTGTGACGCGGGCGGCAAAGTCACCGTGAACGGGGTGCCGCTGGATGAGCCGTACATCTTTCCCGGGGAGGTCCCCAGCACGCAGAAGTTCAACTCGGTGGTCCCCGAGGGCAGGCTGTGGCTGATGGGGGACCACCGGTCGGTGTCCGCCGATTCGCGCAGCCTGCTGGGAGCACCGGGTGGCGGCATGGTCCCGCTGGAGCGCGTGATCGGCCGGCCGGTCCAGATCCTGTGGCCCCTTGATAGATTTGCTCCAGTAGCACGGCCGCCAGTGGTGGGGCCGACAACACAGAACGGACGGTAAATGCCCGAGAACCCAGCGCGGAATCCTGAGCCGCGCCATGACGGCGCCGCAGGGAACCAGGCCGTTCCAACCCCCGCAGAGTCAGGCGACAGTGCCGATGTCGACGCTCCCTCCCACCGGAAGGGCGGCTCCGGCTCCAAAGCGGCCGGAAAGGCCGCGGGCAACCCATTGCTCGGGTGGCTCAAGGAGATTGCCACCGTCGTGGTCATCGCCGTTGTGCTGTCCTTCCTTATCAAGACGTTCCTCTTCCGGGCGTTCTTCATCCCGTCCGAGTCCATGGTGAACACCCTCGATGTGGACGACCGGATCTTCGTCAACCTCCTGGTCCCTGAGCCGTTTGCGCTCAGCCGCGGGGACGTGGTGGTGTTCCGCGACACCAAGGGCTGGCTGCCGCCCACAGCAGCAAAAACCCAGGGGCCGTTCACCTGGGTCCAGGACGGCCTGACGTTTGTCGGGCTTCTGCCCGACAATACGGACCAGCACCTGGTTAAGCGGGTCATCGGGCTGCCCGGCGACCACGTGGTGTGCTGCGACGCCGGCGGTAAACTGACCATCAACGGAACCGCCGTGGACGAGACCTACATCAACCCCGCCGAAGTCCCGCAGGTCCGAAACTTTGACGTTACCGTTCCGGAGGGCAAAGTGTGGGTGATGGGCGATAACCGCAACCATTCGGCGGATTCCCGCTCACACATGGACAATGACGGCGGCTTCATCGACCTCAAGGACCTTGAGGGCAAGGCAGCGGTCATCGCGTGGCCGCTGAACCGGATCAAGACCCTGGACAACTACCCGGACGTGTTCCGCAACGTCCCGGCGGCCCGCTGACCATGCCCTCTGCCACCCGCACCGTCCCCGCAGCAACACCGCGCAGAAGCGTGGGAGCCAAGCCGGCGCGCGGGACCAAGGCGCCCACTTTGCGGCACGAGCGTACCTTCAAGGCCCAAGGCGTGCGGCTCCTGGCCGGTGTTGACGAGGTGGGCCGCGGTGCGCTTGCCGGACCGGTCAGCGTGGGAATCGCCGTCGTGGACCTGGAGCGCCAAAAGCCGCTGGCGGGCGTGCGTGACAGCAAGCTCCTCAGCCCGGCCGAGCGCGAGCGGCTGGAACCGTTGGTGCGGCGCTGGAGCGTTGCTTCGGCGGTTGGCCATGCGACCGCCGCCGAGATCGATTCGCTCGGCATCATTGCAGCCCTGCGGCTGGCAGGAACCCGTGCCTGGGGGGCCGTCCTGGGCGCCGGAGTCATTCCGGAAGCGGTGCTGCTGGACGGAAGCCACAACTGGCTCTCCCCGGCAGAGCAGCTTTCCTTGTTCGACCAGCCGGTGGTGGAAGCCGCTTGTGAAGCGCCCGTCCACACCAAGGTCAAAGCGGACATGCAGTGCCTGAGTGTGGCCGCAGCGAGCGTCATCGCCAAAGTTGAGCGTGACCGGATCATGCGCGAACTGCACCTCGAGTACCCGGATTACGGCTGGGACATCAACAAGGGTTACGCCACCGCAGCCCACCGTGACGTCCTGCGCGCAGCCGGACCCACTCCCTACCACCGGGTCAGTTGGCGGCTGCTCGGCGGCGAGCTGCAGGGCATCGAATCCCCCGACCAAGAAGCGCAGGACCAAGCCTGAGTCCTGCCGCCGGCGCCGGCGCCGCCGGACATGGTGCAAGATGGAAGCATGAGTGCCGAGGATCTTGAGAACTATGAAACCGACATGGAGCTTCAGCTCTACCGTGAATACCGCGACGTCGTCGGCCTGTTCACCTACGTTGTCGAGACCGAGCGGCGTTTCTACCTCGCCAACCACGTGGACCTGCAGGCCCGCAGCGCCGACGGCGAGGTCTACTTCGACCTGACCCTCCAGGACGCCTGGGTCTGGGACGTTTACCGCTCGGCCCGCTTCGTCAAGAGCGTCAGGGTCCTGACCTTCAAGGACGTCAACGTCGAGGAACTGCCGCGCAACGAGGAGCTGGCCCTGCCCAAGGACGTGGACCTGGGCAACTAGTAGCGCTCCGACTTTCCCTCCACAGGCAGGCCCTGTCCACATACGGCAGGGCCTTTCTGTGCCCCGCGGCGGTTGACCTCCAAGCTGGTTCCGGAGGTAGACATGAAATCGAAGGACCTGCTGGGCCGGCGCGGGGAAGACCTCGCCACCGGGTATCTGGAAACGCTGGGCATGCTGGTGGTGGAGCGAAACTGGCGGTGCGCCGAGGGCGAGATCGACATCGTGGCCCTTGACGGTGACGCGCTGGTCATCGCTGAAGTAAAGACACGCCGCTCCCTGGACTTTGGCCATCCCTTTGAAGCTGTGGGGCCGGAGAAGCTGGCACGCCTGCACCGGCTCGGCGCCGCCTGGTGCCGCGACCGGGAATTGCGGATGCCCCTGCGCCGCGTGGACGTTGTCGCCGTGGTGGACGACGGCGGCGGCCACCCTGTAGTGGAACACCTCAAGGGGGTGGGGTGATGGCCCTGGGGCGGACTTACTCGATCGCCCTGGTAGGCCTGAACGGCTACGTGGTCGAAGTCGAGGCCGACATCGGCCAGACGCTGCCGGCATTCGTCATTCTCGGGCTTCCGGACGCGGCCCTCAACGAGGCCAAGGAAAGGATCCGTTCCGCCGCGAAGAACTCCGGCATCCCGCTCAGCCGCCGGAAGATCACCGCCAACCTCATTCCGGCGTCGCTGCCTAAACGTGGTTCGGGTTTCGACCTCGCGGTCACCATGGCCGTGCTGAGGGCATCGAACGACGTCAAAGCCACCGGACGTACCGTCTTCATTGCCGAGCTCGGCCTCGACGGACGGTTGCGGCCGGTCCGGGGAATCCTGCCTGCCGTGATGGCCGCGGTACAAGCCGGCTATCCGGACGTCGTCGTGGCGCAGGCAAACCTTGCCGAGGCTTCGCTAGTGCCCGGCGCAAGTGTCCGCGGCTACCGCACGCTGGCCCGGCTGGCCCTGGACTTCGGGGCGGATCCGCAGGAGCTCGCCCTGGACTTCGAACCGGACGACGCCGACGATGTTGACGATGGACACCCGGCGGCCGGCCCGTGTCCGGACATGGCCGATGTTGCCGGCCAGGCCGAGGCGCGCCAGGCGTTGGAAGTGGCTGCCGCAGGGGCACACCACCTGCTCCTCACGGGGCCGCCGGGGCTCCACCTTTAAGTGAGCTGGTGGTGGATGCCTCGAGGATGAGGAGAACCTCGCCCCAGAGTCGTGCTCAATATGGCAGGATTTCTGTGCGATTTTTTACTGTGCTCAGCCGAGTTGGTCGGCGGGGCGGCGCAGGACCTCGTTGATCGCCAGGTGCCGGGGCCGGGCGAGGACGAAGGCGATGATCTCGGCAACCTCTTCGGGCTTGACGGTGGCCTGGTCGTAGCCTTTCTGGACGGTCTCGCGGGTGGCCACGTGTGTGATGTGGGTCGGCAATTCCGTGTCGCCACCGCCGGGCTCGATGAGGGTGACGCGGACGCCGGGCAGGAGCTCCTGGCGCAGGGACTCCGACCATCCGTTCATGCCCCACTTGGAGGCGGCGTAGACGCCGTTCCCGGCGCGGGCCGTGCGGCCGGCGACAGAGGAGATATTGATCAAATCTCCGGCACTGCCGTCCCTGAGCTGCTCGAGGAAGACCTCGGTGGCGGTGATGGCGCCGAGGAGGTTGGCCTCGATCATGGCCCTGTAGTCCTGGTGCTGCTCAGGGCTGAATGGGCCGAGGAGCATGATGCCGGCGCTATTGACGAGGACGTCGGCACTGTCCCATAGTGGTTGAGCGCTGCGCCATGTAAGACATGGTCCGGAATCGTCGTGGTCCAGTCCACGCCTACCTCATGCCTTGATCGGCGGAAGACATCTACGATACGAAGTATCGGTGTTGGGGGAAAGATCCATTTGAGGGCGTCCTCGTTGCCCGGTGAAAGAGGGTTCCGGGCGGTCTGGGATACAGGTGCGGGACAGCATGCTTCGCTGATCGTGTCAGATCCCTGCGGCGTTGGCGTAAAACTGTTGGTCTTCGCGCCAGCCGCCCATGCCCATTCCGATGTCCTTGACGTCGGTGACGAATTCGATGCCCTGGACCCATTTGATCATTTTGTATCCGAGTTGGGTCTCAAGCCTGAGGCGCAGTGGTGCTCCGTGTTCGATGGGCAGTGGTGCGCCGTTCATTTCCAGGGCCAGGAGGGCTTGAGGCTGCCACGCGAGGTAGATCGGGATGGATGTGTAGTAGAAACCGTACCGCCCGTCTCCTTCGGTCAAGCCTTTGTCGTCCATGCCGTAGAAAACCACGTGCTTGGCGTCGGGCTGGGGTTGCACCTGTCGCATGATGTCGGACAGCGGAATTCCTGCCCATTCGGCAATGGCGGTCCAGCCCTGGATGCAGTTGTGCTTGGTGATCTGCCGTTGTTCGCCGAGCTCACGCAATTCCGGCAGCGAGAACGTCATTGGTTCTGCAACGAGGCCGCCGACGGTCAGGCGGTAGTCACGGAAGCCGTTCGCTGCCATCTGCTCGTAGGCTTTGCTGGGCGGCGGGTAACCGTTGACACGGAAAAAGGGAGAAATATCGCTTCGGGAGAAACGCTGACGCGAAATGCTGGCCCGGGATATGACCCGCTCAAATGGATTCACCAACCGGCCCAGAAGCCGTTGGGTACGGCGACGGTAACGCAGGGAGAACCAGGTGATAACCACATGGAAAATTGCGATCGCCAGGAGCCCTGCCAGGCCGATGCCCGTGGCAAGCCGGCGGTCCCCGTTGGGATTCCCGAGAACGATGGCAGCGAATTCCTGCGGAAGGCCATGGATGATGACCAAAAACACGTGTACGACGGTGAACGCCGCGAACGCACACATGATCAGGAAGTGCAGGCTGCGCGCTCCTTGTTTCCCGCCGAACAGCTTCCCGTAGCGGGGGAAGCGGGCAAGCACTGAAGGTGACATAGCTGCGCCGGTCAGAATCTGTAGCGGTGCCATCAGGAAGATCACTACGAAGTAGGCCAGTTTTTGTGCCGGTTCGAAGGGTTCGCCGGGGATCTTGGCCGGCAACTCGAATTGCAGATAGGTGCCGACTGCCTTCAGCGAATCGGGGATGATCGACCAATGGGTGGGAACAATGTACTGCCAATAGCCCGTAACAAACATGGTGACGACATACACGATGCCAGTGAGTATCCAGAACTGGACGGTCATGAAGTGCCAGTGGCGGCCCAGGCCGAGGTTTTTTCTGCCCGGAAGGGCAACCACCGGAGACCAGGACTCCTCCTCGTCAAGAGACGACCATGGTTTACGCGAGTCGGCCCCGAAATTCTTCTTCGACAACCGGAGCCATTGACGTCCTGGCGGGCAGTCATCATGCCAGTACAACTTCGGGAAGGCTGAGAGTACCTCTATGCCGGACCGGAAGAGCATCAGCATCAGGGCAAGGTTCAGAAAATGGGTTACCACCACCCACACGGGAAAAAACTCAGGCATACGTCCTCCTCATTACCCGGCGATGACGATTGGACGCCTCGCCGCGACAAATAAACGTGTGGCACTTGGCCGCCTCCGCTCTACTGGCGGAAAAGAACGACTCGGCTCAGACTGGTGGGTATGGCCCGTTACGGCACCGACACCGTCCAACAAGAACTCGCTCACCTGCGCGCCGCACTTCTAAGGGGGCGTGGCCCCGGCGCCCCTTCCAGCGAAATTAGCCGGCACACGAGGGACCGCCAGTGGCTCGGGAAACTCCCAACCCCGGTAGCGTTGGAATCTGTGGCGGATCAAGCACAGCGTGCCCGAACCGAGGCGGCGTTCCGTTCATCCGGCAGCCCGCCAGGTTGGGGCGGACTTTCCATGGTTATTGCTGTGGCTGGCGGTGTGGCGCTTCTAGCGAACTGGTTGCTCCGAAAAATACGCGGTGTCAGGTGGCCCGGGCCCGGGGAGGCGCAGTAGGTGTCCAGCTTGAGACGCTGCACAAAAAAGCGGTGGTGACGCCAGCACGAGATGGCCCTTCACCCGTGGCTTTTTTCTTTTTGGGCCAGTGTGTCGATCTTGTCCAGCTTGAGGTAGCGGAATTGCCGGATGAGGCGCAGCGTCGGCTTAAGGGCGAAACAGGTGGATCCGATGAGGAAGCTCCATAGCGCCGGGGTCGTTGCTTCGGGAGAAAAGAACAGGACGCTTCCGATAATGAAAAGGCCCGCAGCGGAGAAATCGACCACAGTGTAGATGAACTCGATAGTGGCATACAACCGTTCGTGTGCCGAGGATCTCTGGCTACCCCGGGGGTCGAACAAGTGATCCATTTCCGTCCTCTTTCTGCTGCTATTTCGGCATCGGCTGGTGGGGGAAAACAGGGGCGAGTCCGCCATAAAACAACACAAGTCCCGGCAAACGCTGTCGAGGGAGCGGGGGCTAGTCTCTGCTGGTGTTCTTCGCGAGCAGGTCGGACTGGATGTTCTCAAGAGAACGGTCTTTCGTCTCGGGGACCTTCTTCAGGAAGAACAGGAACGCCAGGATGCCAAGGCCGGCATAGAGGTAGAACGTGCCCTGGCGGGTGATAATCTGTCCCAGGCTCAGGAACGTGGCGGCAACCAGGAAGTTGGCGCCCCAATTCACGAGAGTGGCCACGGACATGGCCTTGCTGCGGATCCCCGTAGGGTAAATCTCGGAGATCATCAACCAAAAGACCGGGCCCAGGCCAATCGCGAAAGAAGCGATGTAAAGCAGCAGACCCACCAGCGCAAGATAGCTTGCGTGCTGTTGGAGGGCGCCGGAGCTGAAGTAGACGGCAAGCAATACCAAGGACAGCGTAAGCCCCACTGTCCCGGTGAGCAGCAGTTTGCGGCGGCCCAGCCGGTCGATCAGAAGTACTGCGATTACAGTGAATATCAGGTTGGTCAGCCCGACGAACAGGGTCTGAGTGATGGAGGTGCTCTTGGTCAGGCCGGTGTCGGAGAGGATTGTCGGGGCGTAGTAGATAACCGTGTTGATACCCACGAACTGCTGGAAAACGGCCAAACCTAAACCGATCCACAGCAGCGGACGTATTTCGCGCCTAAGCAGGTCCCGGACCTTCGCGGCGGATTCAGCGTCGTTGGCCTCTTTTATGTCTTGGATTTCCTGTTCCACCTGCGCGCCCTTAACGCCCTCGCGCAAACGCTCCAGCACCTTGTGCGCCTCCCCGCTGCGGCCCTGCTGCACGAGCCAGCGAGGGGTGTGTGGGACGGTCAGCATACCGATGGCCAGGACCGCGCCGGGGATGACACCGAAGCCGAGCATCCAGCGCCAATTGTTAGTGAAGCCCTGGAACAGGAAGTTCACTATATAGGCCAGCAGGATTCCGGCGGTGACCGCGAGTTGGTTAAAGGACACCAGCCCGCCCCGGACGCGTGGCGGACTTACCTCGGAAATGTATAACGGGGCCACAAAGGAGGCTGTGCCAACTGATACCCCCAGCAGGAACCTGAAGCCGATCAGCATGGGAACGCTCATCGAAAGGGCACATCCCAAAGCGCCGACGACATAAATGGAACCGGAAATGACCTTCGTCCATTTCCGGCTGATTTTGTCCGCGAGATACCCCGAGATCAGGGCACCAAGCATCGCACCAAGCAACAGGGAGGACACGATCCATTCCTGGGCGGTCGCACTCGCATTCAGATCACTCTTGATGAACAGCAGCGCACCGGAAATTACGCCGGTGTCGTAACCGAACAGCAAACCACCTACCGCCGCGATAACCGAGGCACGCAACAGCAAGCCGTTGCCGCTCCGGCGCATCTCGCCTACAAACCCAGCCATCGCCAGCACCTCCCTGTAATCTTGTCTTTCCCTCTTGACGTCTGATCAATGGAAAGTGAGCATTGCTGGGGCGTTCCCGACGGGTAGGTCCGCCTGCAGTGCAGCGCATTTCCCGATTCTGACTCTTCCAGGTTCCTGCCGGGACGGTAACAGGAAACCCACATGTAATTGCCTACAACATACCATTGCGGTTGCGCAATGAAAAGGATGCTTCTGACCCTTTCGGCGATATTGGTGGTACCGGACCCTGTCTGACTGCTGAAGGTAAAAGAATCGCAAGAAGAGCTGCGACTGAACGCAGGAGATCGGAGTATTCCAGCAGCCAGGGTTTCGGGATATCTATTGCGGTCCAGCAACTATTGTCTCTATGCTCGTTCGTATGGCTGACGCGTCAACCGACTTCCCCCCGCATGTCTTACGCGAGTATGCGATGGTTGCTGACGGTGCCCGGGCGGCGTTGATAGGTCCCCGCGGAGATGTGGTGTGGATGTGTGCCCCACGCTGGCATGATGATGCCACCTTCTCGGGCCTGCTGGGTGGGCCTGGGACTTTCGCTGTAAGTCCGACTGATTCCCGGTATGTGTGGGGCGGACAGTACGAGGACGGCACCCTGATTTGGGTGAGCAGGTGGGTAACCGGGACAGGGATTATAGAGTGCCGCGAAGCGCTGGCATATCCAGGTGATCCTGCCCGTGCCGTACTGCTCCGGCGGATTTCTGCTGCCCTGGGCCCCGCGTCCGTTCGGATGATTCTGGACGCACGGGCGAACTTCGGCAAGCACAAAATGACCAGACTTTCCTGTCAAGGCGGTGTCTGGACCGGGCGTTCGGGGAACCTGAGGGTACGTCTGGTAGGTGCGGCGGGGGCCAAGGCCGCGAACGACGGTCTTGAAGCTGTTTTTGACCTGGCGGAAGGCGAATACCACGATCTGGTGCTTGAAATCTCCGACCAGCAATTGCCCGGAGAGCCGGCGGAACCGGGCCCTACTTGGAGTGCCACAGAGAATGCCTGGCATTCGGTGGTCCCGCGGTTCGATAACACAATATCCGCCGATGACTGCCGGCAGTCATATGCTGTTCTCCGCGGAATGACAGGGGTGGGGGGAGCCATGGTGGCGGCGTCCACCATGGGCTTGCCGGAGCGGGCGGAGCAGAAGAGGAATTACGACTACCGCTATGCGTGGATCCGGGACCAGTGCTATGTCGGCCAGGCAGTCGCGGCCTGCAAGATGTTTCCGCTGCTGGACGACGCGGTGGGTTTTGTTGCCTCCAGACTGCTCGCGGACGGACCGGACATGCGGCCGGCTTACACCACCGAGGGCGGCCAGGTCCCGGATGAATGGGACGTTGGGCTGCCAGGATACCCCGGTGGCGCGGGCCGGGCCGGGAACTGGGTCAATAAGCAGTTTCAGTTGGACGCCTTCGGGGAGTCGCTGCTGCTGTTCGCCGCCGCCGCCGAGAACGACCGGCTGAACCTAGAGCACTGGAAGGCGGCAGAGATTTGCGCAGATGCCATTATGGGGCGGTGGCAGGAACCCGATGCGGGCATGTGGGAACTGGACAACCGCCGGTGGGCCCACTCCCGCCTCATTTGTGCTGCCGGTCTGCGGGCCATTGGGCGCAACGCCCCATCGCAACAGGGTGCGAAGTGGACCTCACAGGCTGACAGGTTGATCACGGACGTGGCCAGCGACTGCCTGCACCCCAGCGGGCGGTGGCAACGCGCACCGGATGATGACCGCGTGGACGCCTCCCTGCTTCTTCCGGTGATCCGTGGTGCCCTTCCGCCGGATGACCCCCGGTCCGTGGCCACCCTTAAAACAGTGCAGGACAACTTGGCCCGGGACAGGTACTTGTACCGCTTCCGCCAGGATGGACGGGCCCTGGCCAAGTCCGAGGGCGCTTTCCTGCTCTGTGGTTTTGACATGGCCATGGCCCTGCATCAGAGCGGAGAGACCACCGAAGCGATCCGCTGGTTCGAAAGAAACCGGGCCGCCTGTGGTTCCCCCGGCCTCTTCACGGAGGAGTACGACGTCGAGCAGCGCCAACTTCGTGGCAACTTCCCGCAGGCCTTTGTGCACGCGGCCATGCTCGAAACCTCGCGTCGGCTCGCGGATCCTCCGCCCCCGTGGCGAGGCCTGGGTTCCTGACCGCGATCACCACCAACCACATGTTCGGGGAAGTAACCAAGACACGACGAGGAGCATTGCATGAACACCTTTAAAGGCAAGACAGTGGTCGTTACGGGCGCGAGCGGCGGCATCGGTCGGGCTACGGCGATCGGCTTCGGTCAGCAAGGAGCCTCCATCGCTCTGCTGGCACGGGGAGAAGCAGGGCTGGCTGGTGCAGCAAAGGAAGTGGAGGCTGCTGGGGGACGGGCACTGACGATCACGGTGGACACCTCCGATCACGAGGCCCTCGACGCGGCAGCCACCGAAGTTGAGCGGGAACTCGGTCCAATCGACATCTGGGTTAACGTCGCTTTCACTTCCGTCTTCGCGCCCTTTATGGAGATTGAACCCGAGGAGTACAAGCGCGTCACCGAGGTCAGCTATCTCGGGTATGTCTACGGAACAATGATTGCTCTGGATCGGATGAAGAAGCGGGGGCAGGGCACTATTGTCCAGGTGGGCTCGGCACTTGCCTATCGGGGAATCCCGCTCCAGTCAGCCTACTGCGGTGCAAAGCACGCCATCCAGGGCTTCAATGAATCCCTTCGATGCGAACTGCTGCACGATCGAATCCCGATCAGGACAACGATGGTTCAGATGCCGGCTGTCAACACCCCACAGTTCAGCTGGGTGCTTTCCCGTCTGCCGAAAAAAGCCCAGCCGGTGCCGCCGATCTACCAGCCCGAAGTTGCAGCGCGAGGCGTCCTTTACGCCGCCGCCCACCCGCAGCGCCGGGAGTACTGGGTGGGAGGAAGCACCATGGGCACCCTCGTGGCCAATGCCGTCGCCCCCGGGCTGCTCGACAGGTACCTTGCCCGGACAGGATTCAAATCCCAGCAAATGCCGCAACCGCGCGACCCCGAACAGCCAGCCAACCTCTGGAAACCGGCCGACGAAAAGCGGGACTTCGGCACCCATGGCGCATTCGATGCCCGCTCAGCAGGCCGAAGCGTCCAATTGTGGGCATCCCATCACCACGGTGCCCTTCTCGCGGTGAGCGGAGCAGCGGCAGCGTGCTTGTTGACGTGCTTCCCTATGGTGCTGGGAAAGAGGCATCGGTGATGAGGGCGCTGGAGGCGTCCCGCGCTGTCTTTGGCGTATGCCAGGTGGTGTTCCCGGCGCCGATTTACCGTGTTGCGGTAGGCCAGCAACCGGATTCGCGTGTCCGGGCAGTGATGCGGATTCTGGGTGCCAGACACCTCATTCAAGCCGTAGCCGTCGGGGCAGTTCCGACCTCAACCGCCCTCCATCTGGGTGCCGGCGTGGTGGACTCACTGCATTCCGTCAGCATGATTGCCCTGGCCATCGCGGACCGGCGGCGCCGCAGGCCAGCCGCCCTGGACGCGGTGATCGCCGGGTTGTTCGCAGGCATGGAATTCGTGGTCGCCGGACGGCGCAAAAGAGGCTCTCCCGCCCCGGAGCGACGTTGGCGCGGATGATGCGGTGCTGATTGGGTCACGTGGGATCAGCACCAGGTTTGCGTTGTAGGGAAAGTTTTGTGGAATAAAGAGAGAAGCAGCGTGAGAACGGGGAGCGGCATGAAAACACCAGTTCCAACAAAGGCAACCATTCACGGGATAGACCGCATTATCCGGAATGTGGAAACCGGACGCTTTGAGCGTTCACTTTCCGGGCTCACTGCGGTCGGCGCCCTGGTTACGGCTGCGGAAATATATTTTGAACACGACAAGGCAAGCTTCGGCAACAAACTCATGTGGCTCCCGGTCGCCCTCGGTCCGGTGGGAGCGGCTGCCGGGATCGCCGGAATCTTTAGCAAGAGGATGGCCAAGACAGCGCTGCCCCTGGCGTCCGCGGCGATCGTCGCCAACGGCTTGCAGGGGACGTATCTGCACGCGCGGGGCATCGCCCAAAAGCCGGGAGGTTTCTCCAACCTGACCTACAACATGGAAATGGGACCACCGTTACTGGCACCGCTTCTGGTGACGCTGGTCGGCGGGATGGGTTTGCTTGCCGCAGTACTGAGGAGGGAAAAGTGACAGCACTCCCGCTTGACCCCAAGGACGGCGGCGGACGCTTTCCCGGCTTCGACGCACAACGACAGTCCCCGCATTGGGACCGGGTGACCCAGGGCGTGGTGCTGGCCCGCCTGGGACGGCCCACAGACCTGCGGTTTTTTACCGTAGCGGAGGAGGCGGCCGCCAGGGCGCTCTTTGATCAGCTGCTTGACCAGCGCCACGAGCCCCGGGTTCCAGTGGTGAACATGGTCGATGCCCGGCTGGCGGAGGAACAGACTGACGGCTGGCATTACGAAGACATGGAACCGGACCCGGCTGCCTGGCGCAGCACCCTGGCCGAGCTGGACGCCGAGGCCCGTGAACGCCAGAAAAGGCCATTCGTCGAGCTTTCCTGGGAAGAACAAACGCTGCTCCTGACCGACATCCAGGCAGCGGAAACGTGGCGGGGCCGACAGGCGTCGCGGGTCTGGAGCTTGTGGACGCGGTACGCATGCACGGCCTTCTACTCGCACCCCCTGGCCTGGGATGAGATAGGTTTCGCCGGGCCCGCCTATCCCCGGGGATACAAGAATCTCGGTCTCAACGCCCGCGAACCTTTCGAGGTGGCGGACGCGCGCCCGGCCCAGGATCCTGCAGCACATACGGCCAAGTCCCGAACAGGAAGGCAACGCTGATGGCTTCGGTAAAAGATCGCAACGCCTCTGCGTGGTTGCTGCCTCCCGTGCCTGGAACAAATCATGCCATGCGTACCGACATGGCCCAGTTTCGCGACGAGGAAGAGGTCGACGTAGCGATCGTCGGCTGTGGTGCGGGCGGCTCGACCCTGCTGCAGCGCTTAGCCCGAGCAGGTTGGAAGGCTGTGGCCTTGGACGCGGGCCCGTTTTGGGACCCGGAACGCGACTGGGTGAGCGACGAGGCAGGGTCGCACCATCTGTACTGGACCGAACCCCGCATCATTTCCGGGGACGATCCGGTACCGCTCGGTTCGAATAACTCCGGGAGGGGAGTGGGCGGCTCCATGGTGCACTACGCCGGCTACACGCCCAGGTTCCATCCCAGCGACTTTCATACCTACAGCACGGATGGCGTGGGCGCCGACTGGCCGCTGGAGTATGGGGACCTCAAGTCCTACTACGAAGACATCGAGGGAGAACTGCCCGTAGCAGGGGAACACTGGCCGTGGGGCGACCCACACTCATATCCCCACAGCCCGCACCCCGTATCGGGAAACGGCGAATTGTTCCTGCGGGGTGCCCTCGCGTCCGGCATTACGGCCAAAGTTGGACCGGTTGCCATCTCCAATGGCCGCTTCGGCAACCGGCCGCACTGCATTTACCGCGGGTTCTGCCTTCAGGGCTGCAAGGTCAACGCAAAAGCCTCCCCTCTGATCACCCATATCCCCGACGCCCTGCACCACGGGGCGGAAGTTCGGGCCGACTCGATGGTCACCAGGATTGAAATAGACGACACAACGGGCAAGGCCACCGGGGTGCATTACGTCCGGCACGGACGGGCCCGCTTCCAACGTGCCCGGATCGTCGCCGTCGCCGGATATTCCATCGAGACCCCACGCCTGCTGCTCAACTCCGCCTGCAAACGATTCCCGGAGGGGCTATGCAATGACTTCGACCAGGTGGGGCGATACCTGATGGTCCAGGGGGCACCCCAGACGGCGGGTAGGTTCGAGTCAGAGGTACGGATGTGGAAGGCCCCACCGCCGGAAGTCAGCTCCGAGGACTTCTACGAAACCGACCCATCCAAACCGTACAAGCGCGGATTCTCCATACAGACGGTCTCGCCGCTGCCCATCACCTGGGCAGAACACGTCGCTGCCCAGGGTCATTGGGGAGGGAAACTGCGTGAATACATGAGCGACTACGTACACTGGGCCTGCCTGGGAGCCCTGTGCGAGTTCTTGCCCCAGACCGACAACCGAGTAACACTCGCGTCGGAAAAGGACAGGAATTCAATGCCAGTGGCGCATTTCCACTACTCCCAATGTGACAATGACCGCCAACTGATGCAGGCCGCCCAGGAAGCCATGGAGAAGATCCTGCAGGCTGCAGGCGCCCAGGAAGTCATCACCATTAGACGTTTTGCCCACCTTGTGGGCGGAGCGCGAATGGCCGCCGACGAACAGCACGGCGTTGTCGACGCAGATTGCCGCAGCTTCGCCGTACCCAACCTCTACATCACGGACGGAAGCGTATTGCCGACCCAGGGAAGTGCCAACCCAGCACTAACCATCATGGCCGTCGCAGCCCGCGCCGCGAACCGGTTGATCGCAGGCGGTGCCAGCAAAACCACCTAACCCGCACGGCCCGCACGTCCAGCCCCCGGCTTATGAGCCCAGCCACCGCTCGCAAAATGAACAAACAACGGCAAAAGAGACCCGAACGTCCGATGCTTCCTCCTTTGCAGAGTTGCCAAGGAGCTGCGGGGAAGCCTCCGGCTCCAGTAGTTGGTGCTAACGGCGGCATGGTGGAGCCAAAGCAGAATTTCAGGAAACCTCTCAAACAAGAAAGGCTGACCATGGCCGCCACGCGAACTACATCCGATCCGGTCCTCATCGGTCTGGACGTCGGCACGTACACAATTCCCACCGACAGCCCGGAGGCAGACGGCACTTTCGCCTGGGATTCCACCACGGTTGTTGTGGTCCGCGCCCGGGCCGGCGACTGCGAAGGGATCGGCTGGACGTATGCACCTGCCTCCTGCTCGAAGCTGATCACAGAACTGCTCGAACCGGCTGTTTCCGGTCGGGTTGCCTGGGACACCACAGGCGCTGCCCTTTCGATGCTGGGGGCCGTTCGCAATGCCGGCCGGAGCGGGCTCGCCGGCTACGGCATCTCCGCGGTGGACTGTGCCTTATGGGATCTGAAGGCACGCTTGCTTGGCCTTCCCTTATACCGCCTCCTGGGAGCGGCGCGCGACACGGTCAACATTTATGGCAGCGGCGGGTTCACCACCTACTCGCGCCAGCAACTGGAGGACCAGCTCGGCGGCTGGGCCCACGGCCAGCAGATCCCTCGGGTGAAAATAAAGATCGGTCAGGACAACGGAAATGACATCCCACGGGATTTGCGGCGCATTCACGAGGCACGCACCATCATCGGGGACGGTGCAGAACTGTTCGTCGACGCCAATGGCGCCTACACGGCAAAACAAGCGATAAGGGTTTTCGAAGCGGCTCAGGAATCTCGGCTCGCGTGGTTTGAAGAGCCCGTGTCCTCGGATCACCTGCTCGGACTGCGGACCGTCAAAGAGGCAATAACTGCCGACGTCGCCGCGGGGGAATACGGTACCGACTTGTTTTACTTCCAGCGGTTATGTCAAGCCGAGGCCGTGGACTGCGTCCAGCTGGACGTCTCACGCTGCGGCGGCATCACCCAGTGGCTGCGGATAGCCGCTGCGGTGGCAGCATATGGACTTCAGGTGTCCGGGCACTGTGCGCCGAACCTGAGCGCTGCCGTCGCAGCCGCGACAGGAAACTTTCGTCATCTGGAGTGGTTCCACGACCACGTCCGGATCGAAGGGATGTTCTTTGACGGGACCTTGGACCCCAGCGGCGGCACGATCGCACCTGATGCAGACTCCCCAGGCAACGGTCTGACCTTTCGCACCGCGGCCGTCGAAAAGTACCGGGTGGGTTAGACAAACGTGGCAGACACCTGCCCAAACCCCAGGTCCCCACTCAGCCGCGCCATCGTCGAGGGTTATCAGGGGAGGATTATGAGCCTGGCAGCGCCTCCCGGTGTGGCCGATCAGATCCAGGCGTCCGCCATCGGAAAGGTAACCACAAATCGCCGTCATACGATTGGTCGGGTTGTTTGATGCGGTGTTGTTTGACCTGAACACCAAAGCAACCCCCGGGGAAGGGCCAAGCTCCTCCGTCCAGCCAGCAGGCCTTCAAAGAACTGCCGGAGTCGGTTCAGCTCCCTCGTTCCCTTCTCGCTGCCTGATCCTCCTCCCGAGAGGGCGTGAATTGCACTCAGGTCACCGGCCAAAACCGACGGCCGGTGACCTGAGTGCCCGCATCTTATCTTCTAGGCGTGCTTTTCCGTTCGTATCGTTCGCCCTTGTTCCTCCCGCAACCGGCCGTGCACCGGCCGGTCGCCGCCGCGCCGCAGAGTCAGCATCACCAGGCCCGCAGCCAGCAAACATGCCGCCAGGAAGACCGACGTCGCGAGGAAGCTGCCATGTGTCACGTCTTGCAGGTACCCGCCAACGTAGGGTCCGACGAATCCACCGAGGTTGCCCACCGCGTTGATCAGCCCCATGGCGGTTCCGGCGACGGCTACGGGCATCGCGCGGGACGCGGAGGCCCAGAAGGGGCCGTCGTAGGCCAGGGCGCCGGCGACGGCGATGCTGATGAGGGTGACTGCGAGGAACGGAAGATTGTCCCCGGTTGCCACCGAGATGACGAGGGCAACAGCACCGACGGCCATGGACAGCAGCACGTGGGTGGAGTAACGGCCGGAGCGGTCGGCTGCCTTGGCGTTGTACCAGAGGCCGAACATAGCCAGCACGTACGGGATCGCCGTGACGAAGCCGACCTCGATGGAGGATCCGGAGGTGATCGTCTTGATCACATGGGGCAGCCAGATGTTGATTCCGTAGAAGCCGATCTGGATGAGGAAGTACACCAGGGTCAGGCGCCACACCACTGCGTTGGACAGGACATGGCGCAGGCCCAGCTTTTCCTGCTGGGGATGGGCCGCGGCGTCAGCAGCCAGTCCCTTCTCGATGTACTCACGCTCCTGCACCGAGCACCACTTCGCTTCACGCGGGTGGTCGGCGATCAGGGCCCACCACAGCGGTGCCGCGACCACGAACGGGAAAAGACCTTCGATGATAAACAGCCACCGCCAGTCTGAGAACGACAGGATCCACCCGGAAAGGGGCGCGGTGATGATGGACGCAATGGCGATGTTCATCATCCAGAACGCGTAGGCCCGGGCGCGTTCAGCGGCGGGGAACCAGTGGCTGATCAGGACAAGGATCGCCGGCCAGATCCCGGCTTCGGCGACGCCGAGGAAGAATCGCACCACGAGCAGTTGGGTGAAATCCTGGATGAATCCGGAAAGGACAGCCAGCACACCCCAGATGAGCACCATAATGCCGACGAATTTCTTCGCGCTCCAGTGTTCGGCCAGATGGCCACCGGGGATTTGCAGGACGAGGTAGCCGATGAAGAAGATACCGGCAGCCAGTCCCTGTTGGGCGGCATCAATGCCCAGGTCCTGGTGGAGTCCGTTGAGGGCGAACCCGATATTGGTTCTGTCCATGAACGAAATGATGTAGACGATGATTGCGACGGGAATCAGCCGCTTCCACCGGGCATTACCCACGGCAGGGGCGGACGTCACGTTGCGTGCCATCAGAGTTGCTCCTTCGCAATATGGCCGATGGGACCGCGCCCCAGCACGCTGTTGCTCTCCCGCGGACCCCGGCGGTCCGCTTTCCGCTACCTGGGCGGAACGAGCAGGACTTTTACATGTTGGGCCGCCAACAATGGAACGCACCCCTCAGCCGGCTGAGGAGGAGGCTTCATGATGCAACCCTGCTCTTATTTTCACGCAATTGTTGCTTTACCGCAAGCAGCGGTTCGCGCTAATCAACTGGTACAGCCTTATTGACGCTTCCGCAGGTCATCCACAGTGGTCCGACTAGATCAGTTTTCCAATTCCCGGCTTCCGTTGGTGCTCTCGTTAGTGTTCGTTCTCGTCGTGGTCCTGGCCGATGTGGAGTGTTCCTTTGACGCGTTCAATTCCTTCGGTAAGGAGCGCCTTGGCCGAGTCGCGCACCACGTCCACCCCGTCCGGATCTTTCTTGAGTAGCGCCTCCGCAGTGTGCTTTGCGAACTCAAGGGTGATGTGCGGCGGAAGGGGCGGTACGTTTTTGCTCGTGTAGGCATCGATGACGGTGACCCCCTGGTGCGCGAATGCCGTGTCCCAAGCGCCCGCGACCTCGTCGTCGGTCTTGACCCGGATTCCGCTGAAGCCGAGCAATTCCGCCCACCCAGCGTAGTCAACTGACTGAACGTCCTGGGAGGTGGACCATACAGGGTTAGCGTCCTCGGTGCGCATCTCCCAGGACACTTGTGTGAGGTCGTTATTGTGCAGGACCATGATGATCAGTTGCGGGTTCTCCCATTCCTGCAGGTATTTTTTGATGGTTATCAGTTCGTTCATGCCAAGCATCTGGAAGGCGCCGTCGCCGATGGTGCAGATAACTGACCGGTCGGAGTAGGCGAACTTGGCTGCGGTGGCGTACGGCATGGCGGCGAGCATGCTGGCGAGCCGCCCGGAAAGATCACCGAGCATGCCGCGGCGGAGCCTGATGTGGTGGCCGTACCAGTCTGCCGTTGAACCGGCGTCCGCGGTGACGATGGCGCCCGCGGGCAGGCGCTTGTTCAATTCGTGATAGACGCGCCGGGGGTTGACGCCGTCTTGGTAGGACAGCATGGCCTGCGCTTCCATCTCCCTTTCCCATTCCAGCATCTCCTCGGCGACGGTCTTCTGCCAGGAGAGGTCGGTTTTCGAGTTCAGATGCGGGATAAGCGCGGTGAGGGTTGCTCTCACGTCTCCCCACAGGTTGAGTTCGGTGGGGTAGCGCAGCCCCATCTGCTCGGGTTTGAGATCGATCTGAATCGCCCGCGCCTGCCCGCTCTTGGGCAGGAATTGGCTGTAGGGGTAGTTGGTGCCGAGAAGTACGAGAGTGTCGCAGCCGCTCATTTGATGCGCGCTTGGCAGGGAACCCAGGAGACCGAGCTGTTGGGAATGGTGCGGCACGTCGGAGGGGATCACCTGTTTCGCGCGTAAGGCCGTAATCAGGCCCGCTCCGCAGAGTTCTGCGGCCCTAAGAACCTCATCCGTGGCCCCGTTCGCCCCATGGCCGACGATGAACGTGACTTTACTGCCCGCGTTGATGATTGCTGCTGCCTTCTCGATCTCACTTTGCGGGGGGACGATTGAGATGGACGGCGCAACAGCGCTGGAGCGAGATACCCAGTTCTGGGGGGCAAGCTCGGGCATCTTCATTCCCTGCACGTCGTGGGGAAAGATGATCACGGCAGGTCCCAGCCGAACTTTGGCGGTACGGAACGCGGTGTCAACCACGGCCTGGGCCTGCTCAGGGGAGACGATCGTCTGGACATAGACGGCGACATCGGCAAGGGTGCGTTCGAGGTTGCTCTCCTGCTGGGTGAAGGTGCCCAGCGCGTTGAGCCCCTGCTGGCCCACGATTGCCACGACCGGCTGATTGTCCATCTGCGCGTCATAGAGTCCGTTGAGCATGTGGAAAGCACCCGGGCTGGACGTGGCAACGCAGACGCCAACTTCACCGGTGAACTTCGCGTGGGCCGTGGCCATCAGCGAACAGATCTCCTCATGTGTGGGGCGCACATACTTCAGGCCCGCTGCAGCGCGTTGGGCTTTCTCCAAAGCACCGTCGAACTCGCCGATCCCGTCGCCGGGAAAAGCGAAGATGCGGCTGACCCCCCAATCCCTCACGCGCTGGACTACAAAATCGCTGACAGTTGCCATGGTTCTTCCTCCTGCTTTTTTGGTGTTGACCGAATGATGATCGTGACCAGTTCGGGCCTAACTGAGGACCACCGGTTCGCGCACCGTGGCGTTTGTTCAGCTGCCGCTCCGGACAGCGGCTGCCGCGAGGATAAAGCCCGTGAGAACAGAAGCGGCGCACAGGATCCAGAGCGCGCCTATCTGTCCGCTTTTCTGCCGAATGACCCCAGCGGTGGAAGCCACACCGGCCCGTATCAGTGCGGTGCCGGCGCTGACCACGGCAACTATCCAGCACAGCCACTGGAGGAAGGCCGTTGAACCTTGATCCATGATTTTCCCTTTCCGAAGGGGTGCCGGCCGGACGCTGGCCTTAGGTCCTTGTCACTACGCTACCATTGCGATAACGCAAATGAAATGTTTTCGGACCGTCCCCTTACCGAGGACACTCGAGCATTCGCTTATTCCTCTTCCAGGCCCCAGGTCTCAGTCCGCCCCCGATCTTCTGGAGCCTGATTCTTTGGGGCTACCTTGCCCCGTCATCCAGTGCCTGCTTACCCCGTGGCACCGTCCTGTAGGTCAGTTCCGGTGAGGGCAGACCGAATTCTCGTTTAAGGGCGGATTGGGCGGCGTACCACCCGCATAGGCCATGGACCGAGGGCCCCGGTGGCGTTGAGGATGAACACAGATAGACACCTTTTGCCGGCGTCCGCCAGGGGTCGGATGAAATAACCGGCCGTTTGAGTAGTTGACGGGCGGACAGTGCGCCTGCGGAGAAGTCGCCTCCAACGTAGTTCGGGTTGTACTGGCTGTATTGGTGGGCTGTGATGGAGTGCGTACCCAGGATGACGTCCCGGAAGCCCGGTGCGAATTGTTCGACCCGCCGGATGATCGATTCGGTCGAGTCCACGCCCGAGCCCGCAGGGACGTGAGTGTAGGTCCACAGGATGTGGTTCCCGGAGGGGGCACGGCCGCTGTCCAGGGTTGATGGTTGGCACACAAGGATAAAAGGTTGTCGGGGATACCCTCCGGACGCTACCTCCGCCTCCGCCCGTGACATCTCTGCCCTGGTTCCGCCCAAGTGCACGGTGGGGGCTGCGCCAAGGGCAGGGTTTGCCCACGGTACGGGCTCTGAGAGTGCGAAATCGACCTTGCTGACCCCGTTTCCGTACCGGAACGAGGCAAGTTTGCGAAGGTAGCTTGTGGGGAGCTCGGCTCCGGCGACTTGGGCAAGCCCCGCTGCTGAGAGGTCCACAAGGATGGCCCTGGGCCGGAAACCGTCGCGGACTTCAGCCAAGTCGGTGATCGGTGAGCCGAGGACTATCTCACCGCCATGGTTCAGCAGGTCCTCTGCCATGGCGTTGGCGATCGATTGGGATCCGCCGACGGGGAGCGGCCAGCCGCCGGCATGGGCGAGCGCGCCCAACAACATCGCCGTGCCGCTGGTCGCAAGCCCGGGCAGTGACCCGATGCAATGGGCGCCGACGCCAGTGATCATGGCTGGGGCGATGTCTCCTTTGAAGCGTGCGTTCCACCAGGGCCCTCCCTGTTCCAACGTCCGGGCCGCGTAGAGGAGCGATCCGAGGGGGTCGCGGGGGATACGCAGCAGTTGGTGCATGGTGAGATCAGTAATCCCGTCGACCCGTTCAACGAGGGGTTGGAACAGCCGGAGGTACCGTTCCCCGTCAGGGCCCAGGTCCTCAGCGGTTCGGGCAAGGCTGTGGTGTGCGATCCCGGCTGTGGCTGCGTCCACTGCATGGGCGTAGGAGATTTCGGGCACACGGAGCTCAATGCGCTTGTCAAGTTCAAAGGCCCGGAAGAAAGGGCTGGCAAGGGCCATGGGGTGGACGGCTGAACACACGTCGTGGCGGAACCCGGGCAACGTCAGCTCTGCCGTCCGGGCTCCGCCCCCGACCGTCTGTGCTCCCTCAATCATCCGCACCTTCAGCCCGGCCCGCGCCAAGGTTACGGCAGCAGCGAGCCCGTTGGGTCCCGCCCCCACAACTACAGCGTCAGCCTTCACGTGGCGCTTCCTCTGACGGGTTCCTCGTGCCCGTCGGGCCGGCCGCGGTCGCCGTCTTTGGGGCTCGGCAGAGGCGTGTCGCTCTGCCTGGCACGCCCCTGGTGGAGTTGCAGGGCGCAGTGGATGAGGGGGAAGTGGCTGAATGCCTGTGGGGTGTTGCCCAGTTGCCGCTGGTTCTTGGGGTCCCATTCCTCGCTGAGCAGGCCCACGTCGTTGCGGAGGCTGAGGAGGCGCTCGAAAAGTTCCTCGGCCTCGGGGCGGCGGTTGATCCCCAGCAGGGCGTCGACCAGCCAGAAGGAGCAGGCGAGGAAGACGCCTTCCGTTCCGGGCAGGCCATCATTGCTCGCCTGTGGGCGGTAGCGGAGCACGAAGCCGTCTTCGGTGAGGTGCTGCTGGATGGCGTCGACGGTGCCGACGACGCGGGGATGGTCGTGGGGCAGGAAACCGACGCGGGGAATCAGCAGGAGGCTCGCGTCCAGCTCTTTACTTCCGTAAGACTGGACAAAGGTGTTGCACTCGGTGTCGAAGCCGTGCGTCATGACATCTTTATGGATGGTGTCGCGAAGTGCGGCCCAGCGGGCCTCGGGACCTGGGGGGCCGTATTTGTGGATTCCTTTGACCATGCGGTCTGCGGCGACCCAGGCCATGACTTTTGAGTGGGTGTTCTGGCGGCGGGGGCCGCGCATCTCCCAGAGCCCGTTGTCTGGTTTGTCCCATGCCCCTTCGAGGTATTCCATGAGGGCCACCTGGATGTCCCAGGAATCATCAACAGTATCCGGAAAGGCCGAACGGGTCAGGGAGAGACCATCCAGGACCTCACCCCATACATCCAGTTGCAGCTGGGGAGCGGCAGCGTTTCCTATCCGGACAGGTTTGGAGTTCTCGAATCCTGACAGCCAAGGTAGTTCCGTCTCGGGGAGCCGGCGGGTGCCGTCGATACCGTACATGATTTGCAGGTCGGCAGGGTCCCCGGCGACGGCACGCAGCAGCCATTCCCGCCAGGCGGCTGCTTCTTCTGTGTAGCCGCCCGCGAGCAGTGACTGCAGCGTTAGGGTCGCGTCGCGAAGCCAGCAGAACCGGTAATCCCAGTTCCTGGATCCACCCGGGTCCTCTGGCAGGGAAGTGGTTGGGGCGGCGACGATGCCACCCGTTGGAGCGTAAATGAGCCCTTTGAGGGTGATCAACGAACGTTCTACGGCGTCCTTGTACTTTCCTTCCATCCTGCTCCGGCTGAGCCAGTCCTGCCAGAAGTCCTCCGTTACTCGGAGTGCCCTGTCGGGGTCTGTTTGGCGCGGGGCTGGTTTGCTGCTGGGAACCCAGGTCAGCACGAAGGGCACCGTTTCGCCGGCCCGGACCGTGAATTCACTGATCGTGCGCATGTCCCGGCCTTCGAGTGGGGCTTCGGTGGTGAGGTAGGCGGCGTCGGGGCCGGCGACAGCGCTGAGCCCGTGGTCTTTGCGCCGCACCCACGGGACGATGTGGCCGTAATCGAAGCGGATACATAGTTCCCCGTACATCTGTACGGTGCCGCTGAGCCCTTCGACGATCCGTACCAGGTCGGCGGCGTCGTCGCGGATCGGCATGAAGTCTGTGACCCTGACTCTTCCGTCGGCTGATTCCCATTCGGTTTCCAGGATGAGTGTGCCGGGGCGGTACCGCCGGCGGGTGCACTTCTGGGCCCCGGCAGGTGCCAGGAGCCAGCGCCCCGCTGCAGTGGTATCCAGCAAGGCGGCGAAGCAGGCGGGGGAGTCGAAATTTGGCAGGCACATCCAGTCGATTGACCCGCTGGTGCTGATCAGTGCGGCTGTGTGCAGGTCACCGATGAGTGCGTAATCACTGATTTCAGGCATTGTTATCCTTCCGGCCCGCACCGTCGAGTGTTTGGAGCGGCAGCGCTGGGGTGTGTTTTGGGCCCCCGGACAGCCCGGATGGCCATAAGCACCGCCATTACCGCCCCGACAGCCGCCAGGACCATGCGGGTCCCTCTTGCTGTCCGGGAGATGGTGACCGGGTGGATGTGCCCGGATCTGCCGGGGTGGGTGATCTCGTTGGCCGGTACATCCCATGCGGCCGGGGAGGGGAAGGTGCCGGCCGGTAGTTTCTCCTGCCGCAGCCGGCGTCGGATGGCAAGCCTGCGACGCACGTCTGTGCTTGGGGCGGGCAGGGTACTGTCGGCCGCAAGAGCCGCGGGGAGGTCGATAATGTAGGGCTCGCCGTAGAACGCCGAGGAAGCCACGGACTCGAGCCAAGTGCCCGGCGGTGTTTGAACGCCGTGGTCTGCGAAGGCAGACCGCAGCCTTTGCAGGATCTCTTGCAGGCTTTTGCCCTGGGCGTCCTTGGTGACGCCGAAGATAGCGAGCTGGAGCTGCAGTTTTGCGTCCACGCCTGGGTCTGTGGCGCTGGGGTCCTGGCCCGTGGGGTCAGGGTTCAGTGGCTCAGGGTTGGCGCGGCCGGCCTTGTCTGGATTGGAGGTCATGGGTTTCCTTTCAGTCGTGGTTCAGCCGCCTACCTGATCGACGGTGAAGGCGGCCAGGAATCCGACGGCCGCGATGAGGCCGGTGAGCAGGTGGTGTTCTTCGAAGGCTTCGGGGATCATCGTGTCGGCGAGCATGGCCAGGATCGCCCCGGCGGCCACGGCGGTGATGAAGGCGACAACTTCCGCCGGTGCGTCCTGCAGGACCAGGAAGCCAACCAAGGCTGCGAGACCGGAAATGACAGCAATTCCCACCCACACCCCAAACACATATTTGGCGCTCCGGCCGGCCTTTTTCATGCCCGCGGTGCTGGAGAGGCCTTCCGGGACGTTGGAGATAAAGACGGCCGCCAGCATGGCGGGGCTGACTGCACCGGCGGTCACCAAACCCACGCCCAGAACGACCGATTCCGGGATACCGTCCAGGAGGGCCCCGATCGCGATAGCCGTCCCGCTGCCCGGCTTTTGTTGCTCGGAGGGCTGTTTCCCGCCTGACCGCTTCCGGTGCTTGGCCCCTTTGCGGGCCAGCAGGGCGTTCGCGGCTACGTAGAGCACAGCGCCGGTGGCGAAGCCGCCGACCGTCGGCCACAGGCCCCCGCCGTTGACAGCTTGTTCCACGAGTTCAAAGGCGAGGGCCGAGATCAAGACGCCCGCGCCAAAGGACATCACCGATGACACGACCTTGGACGGGATCTTCCACTTCCACGCCAGGCCGCACCCCACGACTAGCGCGCCGCCGGCGATGGTGCCCCACATCCATGCCAGCAACCATGCGGGCATCACAGTATCCCCACCAGGAGGCAAGGTGCCGGTTCGGTTCGCAGGATTTTCACAGGATGAATCCTTTCCATTGTTGTCAACGTGTAGCGGGTCCGATATGTATGGACCTCACAGGAAGCTCTATTCTTGGCTGTGCGGCGGCAGGCTTGCACCACCCCCGCCGCTGCTCAAAAAGGGGTCGGGGCCGGAGGCCGCACCTCCCTTTGCTGGCTCTGATGGCTCGGGGAAGATCCTCACGGAGGTCAGTGCCGAACGGGACCGCTCAAACCGGCCGGCCAGCACCTTCCCGGTGAACGGGCCGATCCCATCGACGGTTCCGGCCAAGGCGCCCTTTACCCGTTGTGTTCCCACAATTTCTCCTTATCCGGGATTTCCCGTACTGCGGCTCTGTAATCTTCAAATTTTGCGGGAAAGCAACTACCGGAGGAAACTGGTACTCATGGATACAGCTGGTGGATCTGAATTAGTCCCGGAACCTTCGAGCCGGGAAGTTGAAGCGGTAATGCGGGCCGCGGATACCCTTTTGCGCGTCGTATCCCGCTCAGTGGCAGAGGTCGAGGACGTGGTGAACACCCCGCAATTGCGGGTCCTGGTCCTCATCCACACGCGGGGACCGCAAAATCTGGGCGGCGTGGCCGCGGAACTGGGCGTGCATGCCTCCAACGCCACTCGCATCTGCGACCGGCTCGTCGCTGCTGACCTGCTTGAGCGGCGCGAAGACCCCGCCGACCGGCGATACATCCGCCTCGAACTGACCGCAAAAGGAAAAGCTCTGGTGAACTCCGTGCTCGAGCACCGGCGGCAAGCCATCGCGGAGGTTATCTTGAGGATGCCATCGGGTCGCCGCCCGGCACTGGCTGCGGCACTTGAGGCTTTCGCGGCCGCCGCCGGTGTCCAAGGCACCACTGACGGCCGCTTTACCCTGGGAGCCAACACATGAAATGACGAAGTCCCGGTGCCGCAAGCCATGTCTTCATTGAACCCCAATGATTGCGTTTAAGCAATAGTTGGCGAACGGCTCATGGCAGTGCCAATACCGCTGCGAGGACCTAGCGGGCCGGTCAGAGCGGCGTGATCCCCCACTCGCCGGTGTGGGATTGCCCGGGCTCAAGGGTGATCAGGCCCTCGCCCGAGTTAAAAGCGTCCGGGGCGCACGTCATTGGTTCAACCCCCAGCCCGCTCCGATGCCTGCCGGGCTGGGGGAGCGTGTCCCCGGTGAAGATTTCCAGGTACGGATAGGAACCGTCCACCCACAGCTCAACTCCTCCGGAGTTATCCGGGCGCAGGAGTTTCACCCGGGCCCGCCCCTCAGTGTCACGGACCAGGTCCGTGTAGGCGACGTCGATGTGCCGCCCGCCAAGTTGTTGGAGTTCCCGCAGGTCGTACGCGGTGCCCTCAACCCGCTCCCGGCCGGTGGGTATGCCACGCCCGTCCACGGGCAGGAAAGTGCGACCTGGCACCTGGACCAACGCGGCATTGATGGCCCCTGGAGTGCTGACTCCGGTGCTGAGGTAAGGATGCGCCCCTGTCCCGTAGGGGCACCGTGACGCACTTCGGTTCATCGCCGTGGTCCGCACGGTCAGACCTCCCGGGCCCAGGTGGTACTCCACAAGGCAGTCAAGGATCCAGGGCCAGCCCTGGCAGGAGTGGAGCGTGTAGGTAAAGGAGATGGAGTCCTCAGTGTGCTCCACCGCCGGGGTCCCCCAGTTCCGCCAACGCGTGAGCCCGTGGATGGCCCCGCCCTTGTCCGGCTCGCTCAGGTCGAGCTGCAGCCGCTGGCCCTCCCACTCGTAACTGCCGCCCTGGATGCGGTTGGGCCAGGGAATCAGGGACTGGCCACGCGCGCCCGTGCACATCTCATCAGGCCCATAACCGTCCAGCAGGGGCCATCCGTCCAGCAGGTAATCCCGGAGGGCGCCCCCGACTTCGGTCACTAGGGCCCTTTGCCGTTCAAAGGAAATTTCATATTGACGTCCCGAGGGGAGGCAATGGCCGGTCCCGGCGTCCCACTGCGCCCCCTCACTCATGGCTTAGGCTTTCGTCGGTGCCGCGGGTGACATCGAGGACGACTTTGACATCGTCGGTCTGGCGTTTGAAGGCCTCAGCAAAGCTATCCAGCGGGAGCCGGCGATTGATGAGGCTGCGCAGCCATACCCCGTCCGCTTTGGCCAGTGCTTGAGCGGCGGCGTCGTAGTGGCGGCGGTTTGCGTTGACGCTGCCGAAGATCACGCCGTTCATGAGTACCTCCTCGCGGTTGAGTGCACCCACGTCGACAGGTGTTTGCTTACCTGTTCCGGAAACGCCGGTCAGGCAAGTGATGGCGTCCTGGGCGCGGCATTTGAGGGCGTCCAGGACCACGGGGGTGACGCCGGTGCATTCGACCAGGATGTTGGGCTTGATGCCTGACTGCGGCAGGGGTTCGCTGTGGTAGGTGGCGCCCAAATCATGGACAAGGTCCGGCTTGGGGCCGTCCGTGACGATGTCGAACACGTGGACGTCCAGGCCTTGCTGGACTCCCAGCAGCGCGGCCAGCAGGCCAACGGGGCCCGCCCCGGTCACGACGGCGGTGTGGGGGTCAAAAAATGCGCGCTGTCCGATCCGGTTGATCTGCTCCCATGCTTTGGCCACGATGGTGGTGGGCTCCAGCAGAACGCCCACATCCGCCAGGCCGGGGTCCAGTTTTACCATCGCGTGGGCGTCCGCCCGCCAGCGTTCCCTTGCGAAGCCATCCACGCCCTTGATTCCGTGTTCGGTGTACTTGCCGTTCAGACACATGTCCCATTCCCCGGCGGTGCAGGCTTTGCAGGGCTCAGGGTCGGGTCTGCGAACAATACCCACTACGAGGTCGCCGGCGGCCACGCCGCAGCCCGGGGGAGCATCCAGCACCCGGCCCAGATTTTCGTGCCCCAGCACCAGATAATCCTGCCCAGGGGGCGCCTTACCGTATTCCGCGGCGATGATTTCGCTGTCGGTTCCACACAGGCCCACCGCCAGGGCCTCCACCAGCACCTCACCCTCCCCACTGGCCGGCTCCGGCACATCGCGCAGTTTGACTGAATCTTTTTTTCCGGGAGTAACTGTCAACGCACGCATAACTTCTCCTCCTCAGATTAAAACCGTTCCTTGTCAAGCTTCCCGCACTAGTTGCGTTTGCGCAACAGTCGGCGATATTGCAACAGTCTGCGATATGAAGGGGCCAGGATGGGGCATCGGCAGTAAATCGGCTGGCAAACGTGACAGACCAGGTTGCGGCAGCCCGCTCTCTTTCCTGCACTACGCCCCTTCGTGAAGCGGTCCAGAAGGCCGCTACGATGACGATCGTGAGGGCGACGCCGGCCGTCTGTGATGTCCTCAGTTCCTCAATGGGGCCGCGAATCACGTTGACCGTGGAGCGGGGCGCAATGCTGGGCAGCATATCGAGAAGCGCAGCGGTGGTCCCACCTGCCTGACCAACCGGCGTAGCGATTCTTGCCGTGGTTTTCGTTGCGATGCTGGCGGCCCTGCTCGTATCCACGAGCCCCATCGCCGAGGCCGTGGGCCCTCTGCTGGGACTTGGCGGCCTGTTCCTGACCGTGTGGAGTATTGCTAGATGGCCAGTCATTATCTTACCGGTAGTCGTCAGCGTCGCGGTTCTTTACTAAGTCACCCCCAAGCTGCGCCAGCCCCGGTTCCGCTGGTTGAGCCCACGGACGTTTATCGCGCTGGTGGGCCCTTCGTGCTGGCATCTGTGGGTTTCGGTGCCTACACGGCAACTTCGGCAATCACAACAAGACTTATGGCACCATCGGAGGCGTAGTCATCATGCTGCTGTGGCTGTGGATTCTGAATGTTTCTATGCTTTTCTGAGCCGAGTTCGATGCCGAGACAGAGCGGGGCAGGGAATTCCACGGCGGCTTCACAGCCGAAGTAACTGTTCAGCTGCCGCCAAGGGACACAAAGAAGAGCGACAAACTGCACCGGCAGGAGGAAGAAGAGATCCGGCGCGGACGCGAGCTCCGGGAAAAACACAGCCTACGTCAGGGACCTGCTGCAGAAGAAAGGTCTTAAGCGGGCCTGCCTCCCCAAGGGCTTCAGTTGGGGCAGTCGGAGTTCCGGGCAGGCTTTGCGGGCGCGATGCACCTTCACCGGTTGCCACCGGCCGACTGAATTTTCCTGGCCGTAGCGTTTCCCGGTCCCTGATATCGTGTGTCACTCGGCGAGGCTCCCTGTACCATCGGACCCTCGGGGCGCGCCCCCGGAGGCGTTCCGGCAGGAGGAAGCGGGGGATCAGGTCCCCGGGAGAGATCACTCTGTGTGTTCAGGACCTGACCGCTCACCGCGGCTAACATCCAGCAGGATCACGACTGCGAGGAGAACGATGGAGAGGGAAGCGGAGGCCACCGTGTCGGTGAACCAGTGGTAGCCGAGGTAGACACGGCTTGCTGCTTCCACTGTGATGCCGAGCGCAGCGGTACCGAAGGCAGCGATCAGGGCAGTTCTGCGGGAGGATCGCGAAAAGAGCAGGTAAGCCCCGACGAGCAGAAAGTTCGAGGCGCCAACGACATGTCCGGAGGGAAAAGAGGATGTCGCGTCTGCGCCAAGCATCATTATTTCGGCAGGGGGCCTCGAACGTCCGACCACGTGAGCGATGACCTCCGTTAGGACCACCCCGGTGATCATCGTCCCGGCCAGCAGTATTGGGCGCCACAGGCGACGGGTCACCAAAGCCCACGCAACGACGGCCACCAAAATGATCACGGGAAGCGCCGCGGGCCCGAAAACGAAGGCGAATCCGGCCATAACCACCGTGGCTGTATCCGTCCGATGATCGACGAACCAGTCGGTCAGGGGTCCGTCGATGGTTGCAAGCCCGCTGCTGTTCAGCACGTCGCCAAGGGTCAGTACAAACGAGGACATGCCTGCCAGGACCAGGCACAGTGATACGGCATGAAGAACCAGGAACCGGCCGGTGGCGACCCTGTAGCCGCCGCCTAAGCGGAAATGCTTCTGCCTGTTCTGCTCGACCCGCGCACGACCGCTGTTCATTGGACGGAGCCGCCAAGCTGCTGGGGTGGCAGGCCCACGCCCCTCAAGGTCACATGGTTGTGGTCAGGGGCTGGCAGGACCGTCACTGCTTCATCCCTCGCATTCAATGCAGTAGACGTGTCCGTCTTTCTCCTTGGCCACCTGGGAACGGTGGTGGACCAGAAAGCAGGAGGAGCATACGAACTCATCCTTCTTTCGGGGCACAACTTCTACGATGAGCTCCTCGGCGATGAAGTCGCCGGGCAGGTCGACGCCGTCGATGCTGTCGGCCTCCTCGAGTTCCCTCACGACGCTGTGTGCGTCGGGGGTGTTTTCTGTCCGGAGCGCCTCCAGGGAACTTTCCTGGGACTCTTTTACCTCAGGGCGGACTTCGTCGTAATCGCTGGCCATGGCGGGTACTCATTTCTCCTCGTTCTTGTTCGCCTGATTGACGTGCCGCTCTACTTTGCCCGGAGGCTCTTCGGATTGTGCTTCGATGTGCTTGCGCTGACGCTCGATTTCGTCTTCGCCCTGGTCTTCAGCTTCGTAGAGTTTGGAGCTGGTGACGCGAAGCTCGTGCATTATGGCGTCAAGTTTGAGGTGCAACGCGGCGGAGTCCCGGTTCTGCGTGTTCTGGATGATGAACACCATCAAAAACGTCACGATCGTCGTGCCAGTGTTGATCACCAGCTGCCAGGTATTGGAGAAACCCAGCAGCGGCCCGGTGCAGGCCCACAGCACCAGAACGGCGACGGCCGCGGCGAAGATCCAGGCGTGGCCCAGAACTTTTGCCGTCCTGGAGGTGAATCTGGTGAAGAAGCCGGCCCCTTCGCCACTGCTTTGATCGGTAGTCATGGTCCGATCCTTGTATGACGCGCACCGCTGACCAGTGCGTCTGCCTGCTCGTGGCCCACCGCCTGCCCCGTAATGCCGGCGCGGTGCTCTCTGTCTAGGTGCAGACGGCCTCTGAGGGTCCCTGATCGAAGTTCCCCCGCGGCGAAAGCCAGGGCGATGGCCGCATTGGCGACCGCGGCGTGCCGCCGTCGCCGGTCCACCGCGGCCTGGCCCAACATCGTCAAGGCATGAAGGGCATCGACCGCGGCACTGATCCAGTGCAGGGGAGCGCCGCCACCGAAGATGGTAGTGGCGGTGGCCTGTACTAGGTGCCGTGCCCCTAGAACACGGATGAACGTGCGGGCGTGGGCATCGGGGCCGCGGGCGATCAGGGAGCATTCCGCCGCTCCCGGAGCCAGGAGCTCCGCGCTGCCAAATCCTGCTCTGACCACTTCCAAAGGTCTCACGGGGCATCCTTTCGACTCAGGGCCGCCGCGGCCCTGCCGGTCCCCCCGGTGGCTCCCGTTACGAGGACAACCCTGCCTGCTGTTTCCATCTGTAACTCTCCTTTCGCTTTATGCGGAAGAGATAGGAAGCGTATCGCAATAGTTACCAGTCCGCAATGGCTATTTGTATCGCCTCCTCCCCTCGGGCAAAATTCCGCTGATGGGGGTGTCCGGGACAGGGGTTTCGTAACCCGGGCAAGCAGTTGGACTTCTCAAGTTGCCGCATCCAACGGGACTCATGTTGTCAGGCTGCCGTGATTGGGGAAAGCCCGTCTAATCATGAGCTTGCTTGCGCTCACACAAATATCCGGGTTCCATGAAGGGATGGATATCTATAGCAGTGAACCAACGTCCGAGACTGTTGCCAGCGGCGGTTTGGCGGGGCTGGTCGCTACAGGAGTGATGAGCGCGCTGCTCGTTGCCGCCGATGTCACCGGCATGATGAATTACGAGCCGCCCCGGAAAATCATCGATAAGTTCCTTCCCCGGTTTCCAGTACCGCTCAGGGACGCGGCTGCTGTCCTTGCCCATTTTGGGTATGGGGCGGCCGGTGGATGTCTTTATGCCGTGGTACGCAGGAAGCAGGCCACCTCGGGCGCGGGCCTCGCCTATGGTGCACTTGTGTGGGCGGTGGGGTACGAGGGTTGGCTGCCGGCGATGGGAATATTGCCCCCTGCGCACCGGGACAAGGCCGGCAGGGCGGTGACGATGCTGGCCGCCCATCTGCTTTACGGCGCCGTGCTGGGCAAAGCCCTTGGCAGGCGGGTCCTGGCGGAGCGTGTCCCTGCTGAGCTTGGTGGCGCGTCCGCGCCTTCAGGCAATGTGTACCCCCTTGACCTTCCGTCCCGGCTACCGGATTCGTACGTCTCCTACCTTGCCGCCAAGGATCCTGCCTTCACCGCGACAGTGCTGCCGGTCCTGGAACAGTCGGCAGCAACGGAGGAACATGGCGTTCACGTGCGTTTCGTCCCCGGAGGGGTGCAGGCACTCGTAGATCCCGCCGTTCCCTATCCTCAGGTCACCGAAGGCGTTGACTAGGACCAATTCGGCGGGTTCTGTCGTCCCGGCCGTCTGGGTGCTGCCGACCGCCGCGTTCAGCGCAACATTGATGGCGGCGGTGTGGGGAACCGGTGGCCTGGATATTGCGGCGCTGCGGCGTTCATGAGGCGGGCCCATTGGGTGCCGGCGATGTTAGCCCCGTCCAGTCCGGTGTAGTACGTTCCGTTGATGGTGATGTTCTCGTTCGCCCACTTTGGTCCGAATCCCTTGTAGCTGCCGAACCAGGAGGCGGTCGAGATGCCCGTGGTAGCCCCTACCGTCCATGTCTGGGTGTGGCCGTCGGTGGTGCCGGTTTTGGCGAAGATATCTTGTTCCTTGCCCACGGGGATGTTGTAGCCCGAGCCCTTGGTGAGCACGGGTTTAAGGGCATATGTGACGCCCGCGGCGACGTCCGACTTGATGGTCCGCCGGCAGTCGGCTGCCGGCATCGGATAGTTGCGGCCGTCGGGGCCGGTGGCGGACTCCAGTGCTACCGGCTTGCAGTGGACTCCGTTTGCGGCGAACGTAGCATAAGCGTTCGCCATGTCCAGTGGTGCGACGTCCTGGGTACCGATCAGGCTCGCGATGCTGGAGAGGTCGTAGGGCTTGTTGGTGTGGCCGTTCTTGATTCCGGCGGCCGTGGCCATTTTTTGGATGTTGCAAAAGTCCAACCGGGCCGCTGACTGGAACGTGATGGTGTTGATTGATTGGTACAGGCCCTGAAGGACACTCATCCGGTAGTAGTGGTAGGGGTCGTCGTTGGGCAGGGGAGTCTGGCCCAGGGCTGGATCGTAGGAGCCGGTTGTCGTGCCGCAGCTGTTTTTCCACGGATAACCGGCTTTGTAGATGCGGACCGAGCCGTCCAGTATTGTGGCCATGGACCGGCCGGAGTTCAGCCACTCGGCGAACACGAACGGTTTCATGGTGGATCCAATCTGGAAGCCGCCCGCTCCGTGAAGCGGATTGCCGTTGCTGTCCTTCTCGGGAAGGGTGAGGTTGCCTGTGTAGTGTCCGGGTCCTGGGGTCGGGTCGTAGATGGTGTTTTGGGCCATGGTCAGGATTTTGCCGGTGCCGGGTTCAACGCTGACAAGGGCGGCGCCGCGTTGCAGGGGGTCTGTTGCGGGCAGTGAGGCGTTGACCTGTTCCTGGGCGGTCTTTTGCAGGTCCGGGTCCAGCGTGGTGCGGATGGTCAGTCCGCCTTCGTAGAGGAGCCTGTGCCGGGCTGCCTCGTCTGTTCCGAAGGCGGGATCGTTGAGGATCAGCCGTTGGATGTAGTCACAGAAATAGGGTGCGGTCGCAGCGGCGCAGCCCTGTTGGGTGTGTTGGACGTCCAAGGCCAAGGGTGATGCCGTAGCTTTGTCGTGCTGCGTGGGGGAGATATTTCCCTGCTGAAGCATTTTGTCCAGGACTTCGTTCCGCCGGGCCACCACGTGGTCTGGCTGTGTGAGGGGATCGTAGTAAGCTGGCCTGTTCACTATCCCGGCCAGTGCTGCGGCCTGGGGAAGGGTCAGAGCGTTGGCGGGCACTCCGAAATATGTTTTCGCTGCCGCCTGAACTCCGTAGGCCCCATTGCCAAAATAGACGAGATTCAGGTAACCCTGCAGGATCTGGTCTTTGGAGTATTTCTCCTCAAGCCCGATGGCAAGCTTCATTTCCCGAAGCTTGTCGC
Organism: Pseudarthrobacter sp. efr-133-R2A-89; assembly: GCF_030209315.1. Lineage (NCBI taxonomy): Bacteria > Bacillati > Actinomycetota > Actinomycetes > Micrococcales > Micrococcaceae > Pseudarthrobacter > Pseudarthrobacter sp. efr-133-R2A-89. Next base: position 279,123 of record NZ_JARVSE010000005.1, read on the forward strand.
CGATGCTTCGGGAGGCGTCTGTCTTAGCGACGTCTGCGCTGCTGCTGCCGGGTGCAGATGACAGGATGAGGACGTTCTTGATGTACTGCTGGGTGATTGTCGATGCGCCCTGCCTGCCGCCCCGGGCGTTCACGAAGAGCGCGCGAAGGATGCCGGTGGGATCAATTCCGCCGTGGTCGTAGAAACGTGCGTCTTCGATCGCCACGATCCCGTCCCGGATGAACGGTGACATCTGTTCCAGGTCCACCGGGGCCCGGTTCTGGGCGTAAAAAGTGGCGATGACCGACCCGTTTTTCGCCAGGACCCGGGATTTCCTGGCCGGCGGCTCCAGCTCCAGATTCGAGGGGAGTTGATCAAAGAACCTAATGGATGCCCCTGCCGCCGTCGAGCTCAACGCGGCCGCCGGGGCCAGGAGTCCGGCGACCAGGAAGCCGCCGATAACGGCGGCGGCGATAAAGGCCCCGGCTTTCTTCCACAGAATGTCTTTGATCAGCATGCAAGACTTCCTTCGTTCGTATCGCACGCCAGAGGTAAGGCTATTAAGCCCTGCCGGGGCATGCCAAGAGGCGGTCGAAACGCCGCTGCGGTTTAGGACGCACCTTTCGAATAGTTACCAATTAGCAAATAACCCTATCGCCCCATTGCCCGTGCCGGCGCCGTGAGTGGTTACAGGAGTGCAACGATGCAGCAGGAAGGGAGCGAGGCGCGGACAATTGATTGCTTGTTCGCAAGTGATGGGCCAGACTTGTTTAAGGCCTCTTCATTAGGGGACGGACATGCCAGGAGCTGCCGAGCAGGCTGGGTCCTGTCGGCATGACCGGGCGAGACGCAGCTTGCGGGGAGACAGACGTGGATTTGCGACTCATTATCGAAACCAGCGGGCGGTACCTGGACTTTGCGGGAGTGGCCGTCATGGTCATCGGCGCCGTGGTCTCCGTGCCGCTGGCTGTACGCCGCCGAAACCTCGAGGAAGGCAGCCGTCCCCTAAACCGGTCGCTCTACCGGGAATACCGGCAGTTGCTGGGGCGGTCCATCCTTCTTGGCCTTGAACTCCTGGTCGCCGCAGACATCATTCGCACCGTGGCCGTGACGCCCACCTTTACCAGTGTCGGCGTCCTGTCGGTGATCGTGGTCATCCGGACATTCCTAAGCTTCTCTCTGGAGCTGGAAATCACCGGACGGTGGCCATGGCAAAAAGACACCGAGCCGGTTCCCGCCTCCGGCTCAGCCTGAGATGAGGCGTCGATGTCCGCAATATCTACTTTCGTCGCCGGCACCACCTGCCGGCACGGGGCCGGCGCGGCTCCGTCCTCGATCCGGCACAGGACCCGCGGGCGTACTGCGCGCCCGCAGCCACATTTTTTAGGTGGGAAGCATGAGCGGCCAGAATCTCGACGACGACTTTCAGCGGCTGTACGGGCTGGTCATGGAATCAGCGGGCATCAAGCACTATCTGGATGCCAGGACGGGCGTTGGCGTCTCGAGGATGAGCCAGCTAACCGGCGAACGGGCGAGCCCTTGCTTTCCCGCCCGGCGTAATTAGACGATCCACTCCTTCACAGGCAGGGGCGCTACCGGCCGGCGAGGGGCGGCCATCCCACCACCGACATATCCCAGAGAGGCCACAATGCATACAAGATCCACCGGCGCCGAGGTCAAAACAGGCCGTGATGAGTCATGAAACAACGCGGGACGGAAGGCCTGAAAGCAATGTCAATCGATCCCCAGCTTCTTCGGATGCTCACAACGCACACCCATTGCGGCGAGCCAATGACGACATCACGCCAGGGACCCCTTGGAGAATGCCGCACCAGCACCGTCCACGACGTTGTCATCACCTACAGTTGCGCCTGCGGCTTCAGGTTTGATCAGCCAATCAATTCACAGCACCACGATAAGGACCTCCCATGAAACCCGCCCGAAGCATCACAGAGTTCTTCCGCCTGATCCCGGCCCTGGCGATATCAGCGGCTGTGTTGACCGGCTGCTACCACTCCTCTGAAGGAGATCGCGACCCCATTGCCCTCGGCGCGGACCTGAACTTCTCGGGACTGCAATTGCGGAGCGTCCTGATCGTGACGTCCGGGCAGAGCGAACCCGGGCGCGTCCTGGGAACGATCTTCAATACGACCGCTACGGACATACAAATGGTCCTTGCCGACTCCGATGAACAACATCCAGTGAAGATCCCCGCTCTGGGACACGTCGAGTTTGACCAGTCACGTCTGATCTTCAACAGCACGCAGGAGCCGCCCGGTGCCCGTACCGATCTACTGGTAACAGTGAAAGGGCAACAGGCCTCAATCAACGTGCCCATCCAGAACGGAACCTTTGACCAGTACCGGCCGTACATTCCATCTCCAAGCCCATCCCGCTGACGTCCAGCGGACCCGAAGACCAGTACCAGTCAGCGCACATGGGACCATCGACACCGCGGCGCCGCGGAGCGTCGAGCACCCCGAACAACCACTCACCAAGATGCGAATCTCAGAAAAGCACAACTTCCACCGCCTCCCGAGGGGGCGGAAGTCTTCATCCTGAGGTCATGCCTTCAGCGAGCTGCCAGGCAGTGACCGTTGCGTTTACGCAATTAGTGCGGTTGAATAAAACTACCTAGTTCTTCCTGGCAACCCGGAAAATCCAGGCGGGCGGGGTGCGAATGCTTCTCACCAGCCAAAACGGTGCTGCCGGAACAGTTTCAGAGGCGCAAGGGGCCCGCTTCCTTGGGGGCTCTCAAGAAGGAGTAACCCCATGAAATGCTTCAGGATTTGCCCGGCAGCTGCAGTGACGGCAGCGGCACTCGCCTTGGCTGGGTGCACCGGGAATTCCACGCCAACATCCAGCTCCTCCGCAGCATCATCGACGGTTTCCGTTCCAGCGGCTGCCCCGCCGGCAAGTGGGGGACTGCCTGCGGTTCCGGGCGTGGTCAAGGAAGTTGAACCGTCAGTCGTGACGATCCGCACAGATATCGGCCTCGGCAGCGGAGTCATCTACCACAGCGACGGATCCATCGTCACCGACGCCCACGTCGTCGAGAACGAGCAGAAACAGCCCTTCAAGAACGTTCAGGTGCAGTTCGCCGACGGCTCGCAGTCCCAAGGCACCGTCCTGGGCGTGGACGATGTCACGGACGTTGGCGTCATCAAGGTCGACCGCAATGGCCTTCCGGCAGCCAAATTCGCTTCTTCCGATCCGGAAGTGGGCTCAATGACCGTTGTGATCGGAAGTCCTTTGGGGTTGGAGGAAACAGTCACCGCAGGAATCGTGTCCAGTCTGCACCGGAACATGCCGCCTTCCAAGGAATCTCCACACGGAGCCATCGACCTACTGCAAACCGATGCCCCCATTTCTCCCGGTAACTCCGGCGGGGCAGTAGCAGACTCCTCCGGACAGGTCATCGGACTATCCGAGGCGTACCTGCCACCCAGCTCCGGCGCGGTTGCAATCGGGTTTGTCACCCCATCTTCCACGGTTACCGTCGTTGCCGACCAACTCCTGGCCCGTGGAGCGGTCAAACACGCTGCGCTTGGTGTCGTGCCCACGGATATCACACCGCAACTGGCCCAACGGTTCTCTCTGCCTGCTACGGCCGGAGCGTTGATCGTCAACGTTTCCCCAGGCGGTCCCGCGGAGAGCGCCGGCATGAAAGCTGGTGACATCATCACCAAATTCGCCGAAACCCAGGTTGGAAACGTTACGGACCTGCTCGTGGCCCTCAGGAAGCAGGATCCCGGACAGCAGGTCGACATCGTGGTGCAGCGCGACTCAACACCACAGACCCTGCACGTCACCCTCGGGAACCTGGCCACCGCACCCTGAGCAGCTGCTCCCTGCGGCAACGGGCCGCAACCTTACCTGGCAGCAACTCTACGGAGGCGTACTCGGCGAGACGTTTGAGTGGCTGGCACCTGCTCCTCTTGGACCCGACAATTTTGAGGAAGGGGCCGGTTCCTCGGTTACAGAAAAACGACAGGGCGTCCTGTCACGTCTGCCCGACTCCTACATCCAGTTCCTCACCGACAAAGACCCAACATTCAGGCAGGCCGTCCTGCCGGTGCTGGAAGAATCAGCCGCCGATCAGGAGCACGGGGTCCATGTCCGATACCTGCCCGACGATGTCCAGGCGCTGGTGGATGCGTACCTTGCCTACCCTGCCATCACCGAAGGTGTTGACTGGGAATTTTCAGGCCAGGGACCGATTTCGGAGTCCGGGTGGTTTCGAAGGACAGGACGCCGCGTCCTTGGCATGGCATTATCCCCTTCCGGGGCACCCCCGGGACAGGACCGAGGGCCTCAGGTGCGCTGGAACCGAGAGGGGAAGCTGGTGACGGGCGTTCAAGCCTGTTTTGGGCTCGCCGAAGCCAGTTACGTGGGGAGCTGCGGGTGGGGAGTAGTGACTGTCCGGCGAGGCGCCGTTCTGCCCGTGCCCGCCGAGTGCATCACAATTCCGTTCATCGCCACCTGTGTCCTCGCGGCCGTGGCGGTCAGTCCACTGGTCCTCCTCTCGGGCTGGATGGTTTCTGCTTCCGGCGGCCGTGCCGCTTGCTGCTCTGCCGGTGGCCGGATCCTGTAGCACCCTCCGGCACGCACTCATCGCACTGGCTGCGTCCCCTCTTGTATTTGATCAGTATCTCAACGCGTGGAGGTAAAGCTATGGAATTCCTGGATGTGGTATTCAACCGAAAAACTACAAACGGGCCGTTTCTGCCGGACAAGGTCAGCGAAGAACACCAGCAGCTGCTTGTTAGAGCCGGCGCGGCAGCGCCATCACAGTTCAACAGCCAGCCGTGGCGATTCGTCCTGATCGAGGACAGGAACACAATTGACCACATAGCCCGGATCAGCGGCACCAGCATGACCAAAGTGATGGCCGAGGGGAGCTTCTTCCGACGCTACAAAAAGTACTTTCGGTTCAGTCGCGAAGAAATGGACGAACACCGCAGCGGGATGCTCTTCGACCAGTTACCAGCCCTGCTGCGCCCGTTCGCCAAAACAGCTCTGACCTCGTCCGGGCAAGCCCTGATGAATCTGCTGCGCGTTCCCCAAACATTAGGCCAGGAGAACCGCAAACTGGTCGCCGGATCGCCACTGCTGTTGGGTGTGATGCTGGAGCGGGCCGAATACCAAGTGGGCCAACTCTCGGCATTCTATTCCGTCTTCAGCATGGGTGCAGCGGTGGAAAATCTGTGGCTGGCTACGGTGCAACTCGGCATGGGCATCCAGTTCGTTTCCTTCCCGATGGAAGTTCCCGAGAACTGGAAGCGCATCGAGGAATTGCTGCAGGTTCCCCAGGACCTCCAACTGATGGCCGTGTATCGGCTGGGTTACCTCCCGCCGGAGCAGCGCCGGCCCGTCATCGACTGGTCCAGCCGCGAACGCAAGGAGCCCTCCCAATACGTCTTTCGTGAGAAGTGCACCACGGCCCAGACAGGCTGGGACGGGCCCTCCGGCACAGGTGCCGGCAGCTAAAGGCGTTTCCGGGATGCGTTGTTGTGGGGCTCGAATTACGTGCTGTCCCGATGGCAGCCGCACGAACGGTTCGATCTCTTGATGAAGTTTCCCTGCGGGTTGATATTAACCTGCTTATCGAGGAAGGATTGGCATGGCAACTCGTGAGCATCCAGAATCGAGCACAGCAAAGGCGGCCGCGCCGGCTCCGGATGATGACCGCAAACCCGACAGCCCTACGGACCTGACCCGGCTGTTTTGGAAATATATCCTCAGGAGAACCTTTCGGGAGTTCAGTGAAGACCAATGTCCCGACCTTGCGGCCGCTTTGACCTACTACTCCGTTTTGTCTCTCTTCCCGGCGCTGCTCGCCCTGGTGTCCCTACTGGGAATCTTTGGTCAGGCTGAGAAAACGACGGGCGCCCTCCTGGCCGTCGTGAGGAACATAGCCCCCGGTTCGACGGGGGACATGATCCGTCAGCCCCTCGAGGAGCTGACCACATCACCGGCGGCAGGCTTTACCCTCATTATCGGTGTCCTAACCGCTCTTTGGACGGCCTCAGGATACGTCAGCGCCTTTGGCCGTGCCATGAACCGCATTTACGAAATAGATGAAGGCCGCGGCTTCGTCGAGTTCCGCGCGACGATGCTGGGCGTGACGGTCCTTGCCATCGTGATCGTGGCCCTGCTTGCGGCCATGCTGGTGATCACCGGCCCTTTGGCCAAAGGGATAGGCGAGGTACTGGGACTTGGCGCGCTGTTCGTGATGGTGTGGAACATCGCTAAGTGGCCAGTCATTACTATCTTGGTCATTGTGGTGATCGCCGTCCTGTACTACGCCACCCCCAACGTCCGACAGCCCAGGTTCCGCTGGTTGAGCCCCGGCTCCTTCATAGCACTGATGGTCTTCGTGCTGGCATCTCTTGCGTTCGGCTTTTATGTCGCCAACTTCGGTAGTTACAACAAGACCTACGGAGCGATCGGCGGTGTGATCATTATGCTGCTGTAGCTCTGGATCCTTAACCTCTCGCTGCTTTTTGGAGCAGAGTTCGACGCTGAGATTGAGCGCGGCCGGGAACTTCAGGCAGGCATCAAAGCCGAGGAGAGCATTCAGTTGCCACCTAGGGACACCGAGAAGAGCGAGAAGCTCCATGAGCAGGAGAAAGAGGACATTCGGCGGGGACGAAGACTACGGGAGAACCACATGCCCATCAAAAGGCAGGACGGACGCGAATAACAGCTTTCACGCGCAATGATGCCCCGAATTTCTAGCGGACATCCATCTCGATAGACACGATGTTGCGCTGACGCTGGTGGGGGCTGCCACGGCAGGGCGTAAATTGTCCGCAGTCGCGAAATTTGGGTGCTGCGGCGGCGAGGGTGGACCCATCGAGTGCGTCCTGGCGAAGAGTGTCAGGGGAGAGAATCCGTGCTCCGGACGGAACTGTTCGTTCCGGAGCATGAGGCCCGCTTTCATCAATCCTTGGCGGCAACTGGCGTTGCCTTTTGATTGCGGGCGAACCGGCGGGCGATGAGGACGTCGGTGGAGGAGTGGGACAAGATGGAAAGGACGATGACCAGGGCGACGAGATGGTAGATCTGGTCGGCACGTGCGATGCCTGATTCGAGGATGATCAGGCCATAGACGACCGAGGCAAAACCCTTGGGGCCGAACCACATCGCAGTGACTTGTTCCCCGAGACTGAGTTTGGCGCCGATGAAGGCCACCAGCAGAGCCAGGGGCCTGGCCACGATCAGGGCGAGCAGGGCGAAAACCCAGCCGGCGAAGGAGATCTCGCTGAACAGGAAGGTTGGCGTAATCAAGGCCCCGAAAACCATGATGGCGGCCAGTTTGAGCAGTTCGGTGACGAGTTCTCCGAACTGCTCAAACTCGTGGCGGAGTGCGGTGCCAAAGGTGGCCACGGTGATGCCGGCGGCGAAAGCGCCCAGAAAGAGGTTCGCATGGGTCGCCTGGCAGATCGCCAGGACCAGCAGCCCGATGGATACCGCGAGCAAGGGCTGCAGGGACTGGATGGCCTGCAGGAAGGGCAGGCGTTCGAGTCCAAGCACGATGATCGGGACGACGATTCCAACCGCGACGCCGAGGACGATTTCGACGAGGAGATCCTCGCCACGGGTGTTGCTGCCGCCGGCGGCGGCGAGCAGGATCAGCACGATCGGCAGCGCCAGGCCATCGTTGACGCCGGATTCGACATTGAGCAGGTGCCTGAGCCGGCCGGGGACTTCTTCCCTGCCGACGATCGCGGAGGCGAAGACCGGGTCCGTGGGGGCGAGGATGGCCCCGAGGAGGAAGGACTCCAGCCAGGGCATACCGACGATGTAGTGGGCGAAGACAGCGGTCAGGGCGAGCGTAAGCGGCAGGCCGAGAAGCAATGCCCTGCCGGGCAGCCGCCATGCAGTGGCCAAGTCGCGGAAGCCGACGCGCATCCCGTCCGTGAAGAGCACCGAGAACAACGCCAGTTCCGCCAACCCGCTCACGATCGGGTCACCGGAGGTGACGGGTATGACCCCCATAGCTCCGGGGCCCAGGACGAAACCCCCGACGAGGAAGAGAACGGCGGTGGACAGCACCGTTCGGTGGGCCCGCTCGGAGATCAGCACCCCGATAAGCAGCAGGACAGCGAAAGACAACAACAGTGCAGTAGCCACAGCCACCTCCCTATTCTTTTCCAAGCCTAAACTGAGCGCCGGTCGGGGAAGGGTCCGCACAAGGCGCTGGAGGAGCTATCCGATGACGCGGCCTTCCTCGGGGAGTTGGTACAGCCGGGCCCGGGAAGAGAGCGCGAGAGCCGATGCGACGGTGACCATTCCGATGCGTCCGGCGAACATGTGGACCATATGGCGCTGGGTGGCAGGTCCTGCGGGGATCCTGACCTGAATCGCCGCCGGAAGAAATTGGACAAGACACCTGACTTTCTGTGCTCCAACGGGGCTTATAGAGCAGACATTATGTAGATGGTGAGGAAGCCGATGAAGAACATCGAGCCCAGGAATGCGGTTTCGGCGTGCTCGTGGGCCTCGGTCAGCAACTCCTCAACGACGAGGTAGAGAAGTGCCGCAGCGCCGAAGGCAAGGACCAGGGCGAGGATTTGGTGACTGGCGCCGCCCAGGACAGCGGCCCCGCCCAGCGCTCCAACACCTGTGAGTAAGCCGAGACCACTGGTCGTGAGGACAGCCTTCATCCGGGACAGGCGGTGCCGAGTCAGCTCAATCGTTACGGTCAGACCAATGAAGAGTATGTCGATGGTCAGGGCGACAGTCAGGATGAGACCCTGCTTCGCGCCAAGCGCCGCGCCGAGGCCAACCAGCAGGGCGTCCAGGAGCAGATCGATTCCCACCGCCGCGAGCAAGCCCACGGGCAGCCCCGCCTCAGACGATCCCTGCTTCCGGTCAAGCCTCCGACCGACCGCGGCCAGTGTCAGCATGACGGCCGTGCCAGCAACGAACCCGACGACAGCCAACAGCAGGCTTCCTTCTTTGCGCAGGTCCGGGAGCACCTCACCAGCCAGAGCGGCCATCACCACCCGGCCGCGAAGTGCTGCACAGCACTTGTGGTTTTCGCCCCCCGGGGGGCCGGAAAATGTCGATGACCGATCCGAGGATGGCCGCCACGATAGGAAAGGCCACGAACATCGCGGCTTGGGCAATACCGGGAGCCCGCTGTGACGGTTCACTGTGTACGTGCGACAAAGATTTGCTGGAGCGAGCGGTCCGAATAGGAGACACTGAAAGGGCTTTGATTATAGTCACGGTGACCGCTTCGGAGGCAGGACAATGAGCAACGACCATCCGGATAAGGACCCTTCCAGTTTGGACAATCCCGACAATGACGATGTGACATCAAAGGAAGGCCCCACGGACAGCTATGACGGCGTAAACCCCAATCCTGCAGATGAGCCAATAACCGGCCTGGAACCCGGAGGAGGCGTTTCCCCTGGGGAGACCCCACCGGCCGCAGCGCAGACCGCTGTCGACCGGGGACGCGACTGATCGGATGCCCCGGCCCGTGGCCGGGTTAAGGCCTGCCGAAGAGGAAACTTGGGAGAGAGCGGAGAGGGAGGAAGCGATGGTGATGTTAGGAAGTGGACCTCTGCGGCGAACGCTGTTTGTTGGTGCTGCGGCCGGCGCCGCTGGGACTACTGCGCTGAACAGTTTGACCTATCTGGACATGGTGCTGCGCGGGCGCCCTGGCAGCAGCACTCCGGAAAAATCCGTCCGTAAGGTGGCGGAGGTATTCGGAATTCGCCTCCAGGGCAGCGAAAAGGAACAAGAAAACCGGGTCGCCGGTCTCGGCCCGCTGGTGGGGGTGGGCGCCGGGCTAGCCGCCGGAATTGCGGCGGCAGGACTGCGTACAGCCGGGTGGAGGCCGGGACGGACAGCCGGCACCGTAGCAGCGTCCGCGATGGCGCTGCTGGCCGGCAACGCCCCAATGATCGTGCTGCGGGTCACAGACCCGCGGCAATGGTCAGTCGCCGACTGGGCGGCGGACATAATTCCGCACCTGGCATTCGGGGCCGCCGCTGAAGCTGTGTTCCGAGGGATGGATGCCTGACTTCCAGTGCGAATGGGAGCCGCCATCGCACGTCAGTCACCAGGCACGTTGACCGGCTCGGCGCCACGGACAACGCCCTTGAAATCAGTCGTCCTACCGTGCAAGCCGGACGAGATCCAAAAACCTGAGTAAACCGCAAAGCATGTGCTCGACCAACAGTAATAAGATGCACTCAATAATGATCTTGAGTTAATGCATGCGCTTGACTGTGTCAGCCGTCCTGAATTCACAGGCCCCGACGGTGCCCGGAGCGAGGTCCGCGCCGCCCACTACCTCGTCACCACCGAATCGAGCCCCTGGGCGCCGCCCGCGAACGTATTCGAGCGGCGGGACCCGGCATTCGCATTGGATGCCGACGTCCCTAGCTTCCTTGTCGGTCATGCGCACCGCGGCCAGGGCCCAGCTGGTGAACCTGACAGCGGCCGGTGCCGCAGTCCACGTCGCTCCCGGGGTCGTTGAACGCGTCTTTGACCATGATGGAGCCGTGCGCGGCGGCCACGTAGACCAATTCGCGGTGCCCCGGTCACGTCTCCGGCGGCCCATATCCTGGGGTTGGAGCTAACGAGCGTGTTCTGGACCAGGATCTCTCCGCGGTCTCCGGTTTTGACGCCGACAGTTTCCAGGTTCATGCCGGCGGTGACAGCGCGGCGTCCGGTGGCGACCAGCAGTGTCGAGGCACGGAACTCCTCCTGGCCTCCGGCGATTGTGGCTCTGGCGATCACTTCTGCTGTGTCGGGGTCCGTGCGGACGGAAGTTACGTCCGCGCACTGACCCGCCGGACGACCTCGTCTGCGATGACTTCAGGGCCCGGGGGCTTCTGAAGTCATCTGCAGAGGCGAGGCGGGAAGGGATCAGCATGATTCCTGGGATCCGAGGCGGGCAAAGAGCTGTGCCTGTTCCAGGGCGACGTAACCACCGCCGAAGACAAGTAGGGGGTCGGGCACTTCCTCCAGTTCCATTGCGGTGGTGGAGGTCAGGTAGTCCGTGGCCGGCAGGCCTTCTACCGGTCCCCTCGTGAACCGCGACACCCGCGGCTTTATCAAAATCCTTGCCGACGGCAGCATCGGCCGGATCATGGGCATCACCGCGGTCGGCAAGGAAGCCGGTGAACTGGCAGCGGCCGGCGGCACATCCGGGAAGCCGGCATGACCGCCGAACAGGTCGCGAACCTCTGGAGCCCGCTAGTCCTTCTGTTTCATCATGGTCCGGTTGATGGACTGCGCAGCCCGCACCTGGTCGTTCAGGTCCTCAACCCTGGCTTCGAGCATTGAAATAAGTAGTGCGGGCCTGGTCAGCAAAGGCATGCTGCGAGGCCTAAAGGTCTCTATTCGCTTTCCCTGGGCTTGGTTGCATCGAAGAACCGCAGGTCGTCACTGATGTGGGCTGCGCCCACGCCAGTACCCTTCTCGCGGATGAAATCGAGATCTTCACGAGAGAGGAGAGGATCATCTGACCGTGCTCATCTACTTCGATCTGCCTAGCGGAAGTGTCTTGGATCCGGGCTGTGATCGTGTTCGGCACAAGGACGCATCCTGGATTATCGAGAAGCCACTGGCGTGTCTCTGAATCAAGCCGGTCCCACTCCTCTTTGAGCGTCATCTCCTTCAGCCCATCCTCATCATTCCCGTTGAACCCGAATCCCAAAGTCGAGGGATTCCGCTTACAGTACGTCCGGCGTCCAAGAAAAAACAGTGCTCCCACAGGTAACCCGAAAAACCGGGCACGCATCAGTCGATGGCGTGCCTGTGCTGCGCCGGGGCTCCGTGCATGGCCTTAACCGCGGCGTGACTGGTTTTGTCACCGGCACGTCTGTGTGATCTGCCTTGCCGCCAACCGTCGAACTGGGCATCCAGCTTGCGTTCGTGTTCCTTGCTGAGGGTTCCCTTGCGGAAGCTGATTCGTTGCCCGTGCAACCACGCCCCCAGCATCCGTACTCTTCGCTGGACGCTTTCTGGAGCAGGGGCCAGTCGTTACCGTCCTGCCGGTATTTAACCAGCTCGGCCAGACGGCGGTCCCAACGGGCCGTGTTCTCCTCCGCCCGCGTCAGCTGCCTGTCCCAGCCGGGAATGACGGCCAGGCCCTCACGGTATGCCGGGGAGAGGGTGCCGCGGGCCGCCGCCCTCGATCGCGTAAGGAGCCACGAGGCCAAGGCTCGTTCACGGGGCGTGTAACCACTGCTGGATGGGAGCCGGCCTTCCCTTTCATGGAAGCTGATGGTGTCGGCCGTGTTCTGCAGCCCACCTGCTGTCGCCCGGCGACAGGGCCCTTGGCCGCCTTGTGCTCGGCTTTGATGTCAGGTTCGGCCGGGGCTGCGATGCCCAGATGGTAGCGGACGGTACTGCCCTCCACGCCCGCACTAGAAGCGATCTTCGATGTCGGAATGCCATTCCGGTACATTGCCACCGACTCAGCGTTCGGTGCCTTGTGTATCGTCCGTTCCGACGGCGCAGGATGAGCTTGAGCGCCCTGTTCCTGACTCATGGCCCCCTCGGCTTATTGTTTGCGGTTCTGCCGCTGGTGGCGCACCAGCTCTCGTTGATTGCGAAAATAGTATGCCCCGACAAATGGAACCGGCCGCGAAGCTGCGGTCCTAATTGTCCATTCGTTATTCTTGTGATTGCTTTATATCATTTCGTCGAAGGCCCGCGGTTCCCCCCAACCTGCGGGCCTTCTTCATAGGCTGAGGCCTCCGCTCTGCGGACTGAAATCCAAGATTGCGGGCATGGTGGAGAGATCTTGGGGCAATCTTGAGGCGCAGAAGCGAAGATGTAGCGGCCCGTGAAGCAGATGCGGCGCTTGGCCCTGTAAGCCGACTCCTGTAGCAGCGCGGGAGTCGGCCTACGCCCGGATAGTGCGCTGTTTGTCGAGCAACAACACTGCGACGCTGCAGCACACTACTGAACTCACATCGACCCTCTTTGGGATGGCACATGCAGAGGTCGGGTTGGCTCCTGAATTTTTCCTGAGACCAGGAGCCAACCCTTGGCGGAGCTCCTCGATGAAGGCTAGAAGGAACCTCCCCAGCAAGGTAGAACACCGCCACTGCAGTACTCCCCGCTAACTACCGGCTTTCGACAAGAGCCAACGGCACGAAGGGTCCCCTTTGTCCCGCACTATTACTAGGGTCAGTTGTTCCGTCGACACAGTCCCGCGGCCCTACGACTCGCGTTGGTCCTGTCGCATCCACGCAAGCTGCTTGCTCAGCGGCCTGTTGTCGAGACCATTGATTGAAGTGCCCGTACCGCAAACGCTGCCGGAGTGATCGCGGCAGCCGCAGAGTCGCGTCGCTCATCCATGGCGCCGAGGCGGGCCGGGGTCAGCGTGTGGAGCACGTCCACTTCGCTGCCGTGAAGATGGAGCCCGCGGTTGCCCCGGGCGGTGACGGCAGGCGCTTTATCTAGGGTTAAGGACACCAATGGTGAGCAGCACGTTGGCAAACCTGCGGTTATCGCCGGTGACCACGCACAGGGCCAGATCAGTAGTTCGCGCAAGTGCATAGAAATCATGCCTCCCCACGTATGCGATAGGAATCGGGTCGGGAAGCAATTGCAGGATTTCGTGCTGGACCACTGAGGGCAGGGCGTCGGCACTTGGACTGATCAGCGTAGCCTGCTCTACAGGAATTGTGTCAAGCACAATGGTTAGGACCTCGGGAACTGTCGGCGTGCCCGATGTGAGGTTCAGATGGACCGTCTGGGCATGGCGACCCACTGCTGTTTTGGCCGGGTAGTGACCGTCGGTCAGGAGCACAGAGGAACCATGCCCGGCGGCGGCAAGGGCTGCGAGCATGTTCGGGTGTGTGAGTCTAGCGGTAATCACGCCCTTTCCCTCTCCGCTCCGGTTTGTGTCGCCTCTGCACTACGCAAAATATTGGCCTCCGTTGACGTTGACGGTGGTCCCGGTCACAAATGAGGCCTGGGGTGAAGCAAGCCAGGCTACGGCGCCGGCAACATCGGACGGGTTACCGGCCCGCTGTAGTGGGATGGAGGCGATGGTTGATGACTTGGATTCAGCTGTCGTGAAGGTGTCGTGAAACGGTGTGGCTTCGATGAAGCCGGGGGCCACGGCGTTCACTGTGATTCCCCGGGCGGCAACCTCCTTGGAGAGGCCTCTGGTGAAGCCAAAGATCGCAGCCTTCGAAGTGCCATACGCAACCGCGCCGGGGTGGCCGCCATTGTGGCCGGCCAAAGAAGCGATGTTGATGATCCTGCCCCAGCCGGTAGTCATGAAAGGCAGAGCGTAGTGGGTAACGAGAAACGTGCTGTCAAGGTTGACGGCCATGACCTTGTTCCACAGCGCGAAATCCATTTCATCGATTGATGCCCGTTCAATGAGACCGCCGGCATTGTTGACAAGTACGTCGATGCTGCCAAACCGGGTTCCGATATCGCTCAGGGCTTTCCGAACGTCAGCCTCAGAGGTGACGTCGAGTTGGACTGCCGTGAGTTCCCTGCCCGAGGCCTCCTTGACTTCCCGGGCCAACTCCTCGTCGGGGTGGTGGGTGAAGTAGGTGATCGCCACGTTGGCGCCGGAGCGGGCAAGCTCGAGGGAAATTTCTCTTCCAATGCCGATTCCTCCGCCAGTGACCAGGACGTTCTTGTTGGTGAGTAAAAGTGCCATTCAGGTAATCTCCATATCAGTCGGTAAGCCCATCGGGGGCGTGTTCCCGCCGAACGAGCGCTATTGGGGAAAGTGGAACAGGAAGGGGGGGCTCAACCGGTGGCCGTGCCAGCGCGGTCGCTGGATGCCCTGACGATGAGGTGGGTGTCAACGGTGACAGACTCCGGGGTGTCATACCTGTCGTTGTTCTCGAGCCTGCCGATGAGACGCATGGCACCCATACGCCCGATAAGCTCTACTTGTTGGGCGACCACGGACAGTGGCGGCTCAAGGTTTCTTGTCCAAATGAGATCGTCGTACCCGATCAGGGCCACGTCCGACGGTATTCGCTGACCCAGTTCCTTAAGAGCCGACAGGGCGCCAATAGCCATGTACTGATTCATCGCGAAGATCGCGTCCGGGGGGTGTTGCAGGGTCATGAGCTTTAGGGTTTCCTGGTAGCCGTGCTGCTCACTGTCGCCGCTTTCACTGGGCGCGCCCACTCGGATTAGTTCGGGGTCAAGGGTCCTTCCCGCTGCCAGGATCCCGGTACGGAATCCATCCATGCGGTCCTTCTCCGACTCGCTGACCAGAGGAAGTGCGAGAACCGCGATGCGCTGGGCTCCCTGGCCAATCAGATGGTTCACAGCATCCAGCGATCCTTTGAAGTTTCCTGACCGTATGACGTCGCATCCGCTGACCCCGCTGAGCCCGTGAAGAAGCAGAACCACTGGCTTCCCTGCATCGGCGAACAGCTTGAGGGTGTCCAGCGTTTCACTGGCAGGCACCACCAGAAGGCCGTCCACCTGTGAATCGAACATCAGCTCGATCGCCTGCTCCTCCCATGTCGCCTGCATCTCCGTATTCGAGAAGAGGACAGCGAAGCCGTGCTCGTGCAAAACGTCAGCAGCCGACTTGAGAAGCAGCGGAGCAATGGGGCTCAGGATGGTCGGCATGACGATGCCGATGGTCTTTGTCTGCCGGGTACTGAGGCCACGGGCGAGCCGATTGGGCCGGTAGCCGCTGCGTTTGATGGCCTCGTTTACCCGACGGGCAGTCTCCGCGCTGACAAAACGGGTCTGGTTGATGACAGCGGAGACGGTCGCGACGGAGACGCCAGCTTCGACGGCCACTGCCCGGATCGTGGGCACAGGGTTTTTACCGTTCATAATGGTCATCATCCCAGCCCTAAAGCATGGGGCAGTGCCAGAGTCAGCCAGGGTATGAAAATGATCCCGATGAGTACTGCGACGATCGCCACGAGATACTTGATCATGGGCCGGGCAACCTTTTCCATCGGCACACCCCCAATGGCGCACGCCGTGTAAAGGCCTACTCCTAATGGTGGCGAGAACAGCCCGAGACCCATGGCCAGAATAAGCAGAATCCCGAACTGAAGCTCATTCACGCCGAGCTGAACAGCAATTGGCAGCAACAAGGGACCGAAGATAATCAATGCCGGAGCACCCTCCAGGACAGAGCCCATCACGACTAGCATCGCCGTGCAGACCAACAGGAACAACCACGTTCCTTGCGCATGGGCGAGTCCGACGAGGAACTGCGCCATGGCCTGAGGGACCTGCTGGGCCGTAAGTACGTAGGTGACAGCCTGGGCTGCTGCGACGATAAACAAGATCATTCCGGACAGGGAAGCGGAGCGTACGAGGAATGATGCGGTCATGCCCAATTTCATTTCCCGAAAAATGAGGCCGCCGACTACGAAAGCATAGACGACCGCGAAAGCAGCGACTTCTGTTGGGGTGGCAATTCCTCCGAGGATGCCGCCGAAGATGATCACGATCATAACCAGGGCTGTTGATGCCCCGGCGACCAGCTTCAAAATCTGCGATCCGCTTCGTCGCGGCACAAAAGCGCCTGCGCCCAGCTTGGCAGCGTCGCCAATACTCGGTGCCGTGGCGACAGCTACAACCAGCAGGGCAATGCCAATGACAGCGGCCGGCACAACACCGGCCACGAACAGGCCACCGATGGAGAGGTTGGCTACGTAGCCCAGGATAATCATGTTGATGCAAGGCGGAATCGTTTCCCCCATCACGGCCGTGGCGGCCAGCAGCGCCACGGCGTCCTTATCATCCTGACCTGCCTTCCGGATGGCCGGCAATAGGGTCGTCCCGACCGCCGCAACGTCCGCGCTTTTCGACCCCGAGATCCCGGAGAAGAGTGCCATCGCACCGATCATCACAATCCGGAGGCCGCCACGGGAGCGCCCCGCACCAAGCAACAGCAGATCAATAAGCCTCTTGGACATGCCATTGATTTCCATAACCAAGCCTGCCAAGACAAAAAACGGAATCGCGAGCAGCACCCCGTTGGAAATCCCGGACTCCATTTGCTGGGCAAAAAGGGCGATTGGTACACCACCGCCGGTCCAGAAGAACAACAGGGCACCCAGGCAAAGCGCGAACGCGATCGGCACGCCAATGATCAGCGCCGCGGCAAACCCCACCAACAACACCACAATCGGCAACGGCGCGAAGCCCGGAAGAAGGTACACCCAAAGCATCCAGATTCCAGCAAGCGCAACAAGTACGCCAGCTGAGCTCAGCAGTGCCCGCACCCTGAGGCGAACCAGATCCACGACGGCGAATACTGCCATTACGACGCCACTGATCAGAACGGGATAGAAGTTGAGATATTCCGGGAGCCCGCTGGACATCGTCTGACCCGCCACTGCGCCGATAATGGCCCTGCTTGACCAGCACAGCGCCACAGCGACGATCACCACAATCCAGGCGATCAGCCCCTCATTGACCTCCCCGACCCAGCCGTGCAGCCGATCTCGAAGCGCGGCTACGCCCAGGTGCTCACCCCGTGCCAAGGCCAATGCGCCGCCGAAAAACCCGATAGTCACCAGCATCGTTCCGCTGACCTCGCCAGCCCAGGCGAGGGGGTTGTTGAAGAAATAACGCGAGATGACAGAGATAAAGACCACGACCAGGCTTGCTACCAGGGCAAGCGAAGCGGCTATTGCGATCGCCACTTCCAACCCTCTGGCGAAACGGCCCCTGGCCATCGGCAAGACCGGACCCAGTACGCCTCCAGGACGGTCCACGGATGGATCCGGCGAAGCAGCCAAACTTGCGTGCATGTGCTCTTCGGAGGGTCCCATGTTATGACTGCTTCAGGATCTCATCCAGAATCGGCTTGGCCTCCGGATTGTCGCTGGTGAACTTTTCCCACAGAGGCTTAACCAGGTTCTTGAATTCTGCCTTGTCCACCTTGGTCACGGCCACGCCTTGGGCTTGGAGGTCAGTCATGGCCTTCTTTTCAGCGTCTACTGCCTGGGTCCGTTGGAAGGCTGTGGCCTCCTTGGCCGCACTCATGAAGCCATCGCGATGCTCGGTTGGGATCTTGTCCATTGTCGTGGCGGCAACGACCACGGTGAGTGGGTTGAAAATATGCTCCGTCAGCGCGAGGTGCTTAGCCGTCTCGTACCATTTATTCTGCAGAATCGTCGGGGCATCGTGCCCAAGCCCGTCAATCAGGCCGGTCTGCAAGGAAGTGTAGACCTCCGTCGTGGGCAAGGGGGTTGCAACAGCACCCATGAGATTGACCGTGGCGATCACCTGCGGGGCCTGCAGGGTGCGGATCTTCATCCCGTGCAGATCGCCGGGCCCGGCCACGGCGTTTTTGGTCATCATGTTCCTGGCGCCAAAATTGTATGCCCAGCCAACGATCTGCGCCCCGCCTTTGGCCTTGAGTATCCCGGACAGCTGATCTCCCGCCCCGGAGTCCAATGCCTTTCCAACACCGTCCCAGCTGTTGAAAATATAGCCCATGTCCAACACTCCGAACTCTGGTGCAACTTGAGACCAGATGGACGAGCCCGAGATCATCATGTCTGCAGCCCCAAGTTTCAGTTGCTGAACCATTTTCGCCTCATCGCCCAGTTGGCTGTCGGGGAAATAATCGACCGTTACGGCGTCGCCGACCTTGTCCTTTAGCAGCGTCTGGAACTTGGTGAACCACGTGCTGTGAGCGTTGCCGGGCTGGCCCGACATTGAGGACGACATCTTGAGCTTCAGCTGCTCCTTTGCACTGCCTGCACCTCCTCCGCATGCCGACAGGAGCGGCACCGCTGCCGCACTCAACAACACCCCCGACCCCAACTTCAGTATCGAACGCCTGGAAGTCATGTACTCACCCATCGCAGATCTCCTTTGTTCTTTTGATTGGCGACAGCCGCAGAGGACGACGTTCCCACAGCGCTGCGTAACCGGTTACGTCACATTCTTGGTGCTAGATTGCGGATACAAGGCACGAAAGGTGGGATATTTTCTGCACTTTGCGCTTCCTGTGTCTACGCGCCAAGGGAAAAGTATGTGATTCATCCCATAATAGCTAACCGGTTACGTGCTCACAAGGGGTGTGCAATTAGCAGACTAACAACGAGTCTCCGGCGGGAACATGACTCCACGAGGAACGTACCGTAGGCGGATCCTCTACCGGATGGTACGTTGTCAGGCAGCCGGCCATTGATGGGGGTGTGCTCAGGCCTCGATGCCGAAGAACGCGGCAAGTTGGTCGATGGTGAACTGATTGCGCAGTGGGCAGGCGCTGTTTTGGTTGGCAAACATGCCTTTCTGCCGGTATGCGCGCTCTCGGGTCGTGGTTGAATTCCAATTGACGGGGACGACATACTCCGCGGACTCTGTGGTGTCCTGGGGTGACCCATAGGTCCCCTGAAGGGGCAGATCGGCGAGACGGGTGGTGCCATCCAGAAGTACCTCGGCGTACCTGAAGGGCACCGCTTCGCCCGTGACCGTGCCGACGCCGACGTATCCGTACTTAGGGTCATCTACGGCTACCAAGCGACTGGCCACCTGGTCCAGGTAGAACAGGTGCTCAAGGGAAATCCTGGGACGGGAAATGTCCGCATTTTGTCTATGCCTCAGACTTGCACCGGGGGCAAGTCTTACCCAAACGGGGACCCGCTTCAGACTTCGGATCGTGTCATCATCTTCGCGACTGAGCAGGGAAGAGATTGCGTGACCGTGGAGCCTGAACAAGGGGCCCTTCCGTTTCCGAAGGGCGCGGAACTGCCTTTCAAGTAGGCTCACGTGATCACTGGTGTAACAAGGTATTGCAGCGCCTCTCCCTGGGCTTTGGTCATGCACCCCTACCTTTGCGTCAGCGTTGGAATGTCACTTCGGCGTTTTCGGATTAGCGTCAGCGGAGTGCTTAGATCAGATTGGACCCCGCGACCATGATCACTGCAGGGGTCGGCTCCATCCGGCCGGACAGTGGTTCCCTCCATTGTGATGCCGTCCAGCTGCCACGATACTTCTATTGGAGTCGCCACCTGCAAATTGTCACAGGGAACACCAAACACGACAACCATTGATCCCGTGTCCCGCTAAATCAGCGGGGCACGCGGCTGATACATTCCGCATGTAGGTCTTCACAACCAGTTCCTTGCAGGGTGGGTCATTGTCGTCGGCGCCAGGTCGTCATTACGGAGATGTCCGCGTTCCAGGCGCGAGATGGCGGAAACCCATTGGTCCGGTACCTTCAAGACCACGGCGGGGTGGGGGCGCCTAGAAGTCACCAACGGTGTAGAATGCGCCGGCAGAGAAATCATCGCCGTCGTTGGCGCGGGTATCCTCGTCGTCAGCGCGAACTGGGTGAAGGTCCCGCACGCCTCCGGTTATCGGGATTCCCAGCGGAACCACCGGATTCCGACGAAAGAGAACGCAATGATGTATGCGGCGCAGGCCAGAAGTGAGTAGCCGTCCTGATCGCTCCAGGAGGCGTTGTTCAGCGCGTCGGCGAAGAGCGTCATGAGGGCGCCGATCGGTGACCACTCAGCGATGACCTTCAAGGTGTCGCCCAGGATCCCGGTTCCACCAAGGATGCCCAGGAGTACGAGGATGATGAAAAGGACCCGCCCGACAGCGTTGATCGCGGCAGTAGATTTCACCAGGGCAACAAGTGCCTGGCCGATGGAAAGGAACATTGCTGCGCCCAGGACGGCGACGGCGACAACAAGAGCATACTGACCGATGCTGAGCGAGAGCCCGCGCAGGATGCTTCCGACAATCACGACGATGACCGAGGCGACGAGGTTGGAAGTTAGCTGCACGATGAGCCTGCTGGCCATGATCATCCAGGTTGGTGCGGGCGTCACGCGAAGCCGTTGCAGCACGCCGACTTCACGGTCATGCGCCAGGGTCAGGCTGTAACCCAGCAGGCAGGAAGTGACCAGGCCCAGCGTCAGTGCCAGGCCGAGGACGGATTCGGGGCTCCCGAGCCGCGGCTGGGCCTTGCCGAAAGTCGTCGCCACTATGATCACGATCGGCAGGAGAACACTCAGCACCGTCGAGACCCTGCTGCGGAGCAGCACCGTGGCATCCGCACGAAGCAGGGACCGCATTGCAAGGCCCGTCCGTCCGCGCTCACTACCGACACTTGCTTCAGTCATGGATTTCACTTCCCGTCAGGCCGATGAAGACGTCCTCAAGGGTGACCGTACCGCGTGCTACGGCCAGCACCTCAGGATCTTCCTTATGTTTAGCGATCAGCTGGGCAGGTGTCCCGACGGTGAGCAATTTCCCGTGGTCGATGATCGCCACCCGGTCACACACCGCTTGGGCTTCTTCCATGGAATGGGTGGTGAGCAGGATGCTGCTGCCTTCACCGCGCAGCCGCTCGATCCGGCTCCATAGTGCCCGCCGGGATTGTGGGTCCAGTCCTGCCGTCGGTTCATCCAGCAGGAGGAACATTGGGTTGTGGAGAGAGGCGATGAAGAGCGCGAGGCGTTGTTGCTGGCCACCGGAGAGCTGTTTGAACCGTTTACGCAGTTCCTCGCCGAGTCCGATGCTGTTCATGCTCCCGCTGATCTGCTCCCTCGAGAGTTTCACCCCGTAAAGGCCACCGTAGACCTTCACTATCTGGCCGATGCTCAGTTCGTCCTGGAAGCTGGAGGACTGTAATTGCACACCGAGGAGGGATTTCACCTCCAAGGGATGCTGTTGAATATCCATCCCATTGACGCTTACGCGACCGGACACGGGTTCGATCAACCCCTCCAGAACGCTCAGTGTGCTCGTCTTCCCCGCACCATTGGGGCCGAGCAGTCCGAAGATCTCTCCCCGCCTCACTTCCAAAGTCAGACCATCCACTACTGTGCGTGCCCCGTAAGCGACCCGCAGGTCGCTGATCTCCAGCAACGACTGCGCTGGCGGTTCATTCACTTCCGTCATCTGAACGCATCCCCTCCACTGCGGCCCCCAACAGGCCGCGGTGGCTCAAGCTTAAAGGGAGAAACTGACCGTACCCCCGGAACCGGTCCGGGTACTGCGACAGCAACTCACCGTGCCAGGGCACACAGCACTGACATAACTGCATCTACCAACCGGCCGCTGTTGAGCGTCCCTGGACTTCAGGTTGGATAAGTCCGGGCTACGGTCCAAAGACCCGCCTTGTTGAACCAACTGTTTCAGGGCGCGGAGCCAGACGTGTATTGCGAGTACAGACCTTCGGGCGCAGTTCTGGATAAGAAGCGGGTACTGCGCCGGTTGTTCAAACTCCAGACCATCCCGCGGAGAACCTGCCTCCGGATCGGCGCTGCTGCCTTCTTTGCGATCCCGCCCACGATCTGGAGGCCACCATCCGGTCAACTTCGGGCAGATGGGTTGCGCCGATGATCCCTCGACGACGGAAACGCTGTAGCCGATTTGCCGGGAGGAACGACATCGCTGCGCGGGGTACGCCGAAATGCAAAATGAGCTACAGAGCCGATATTTC
This sequence comes from Pseudarthrobacter sp. efr-133-R2A-89, assembly GCF_030209315.1. Classification (NCBI taxonomy): domain Bacteria; kingdom Bacillati; phylum Actinomycetota; class Actinomycetes; order Micrococcales; family Micrococcaceae; genus Pseudarthrobacter; species Pseudarthrobacter sp. efr-133-R2A-89. The sequence goes on from NZ_JARVSE010000005.1 coordinate 301,510, forward strand.
TTCGACAGCCCAAGACAAAATACGAGCGTCGTACTCGTCCAAGTCCAGAAGACCGTAAACGCAGGCCTCGAAGTCAATCTGATCGGCGTTGCCGCCATTAGCAAAGTACCTCAACCAGGTGGCTTCGATGTCAGCCTTGTTTTGTTGCACCATGTCCAATGCTGCCTGGCGCGGGTCGCCCATAACGGCATACTCGTTACTGCCGCGGTGACATTTCGTCCGGCGGCCGCTCATGTCACACGGTATCAGTACCCACCTGACCGCACCGCACGTCACTGGCTGGGCCACGACGGGCCTGGCACCGGCCGCTGGCACTGCCCTTCTGATGGCTTACCCGACCATCCAGTACGATCTCAGCGAGGTCGGCGGTCCGGCGGCGGGGTACATGTACAACTGCCACGTCCAGGAAGTGGACGGCCAGTGGCGCCGTCCTCATGGACTGGGATGCTCTTGCGCATATCCCGCTCTCCGATTCCTACCTGCGGCCTGCAGACGATGCCAGCAGTGATGGTTCGACGCCGGAGAAAGCCTACGACCCCTACCACCTGAACTCTGTGGAGGAGAGTGGGGATGCCCTTTTGGTCTCCGCCCGGCACGCCCACACCCTGTACTTGGTGGACCGGACGACCGGATCCGTCAGATGGCGGCTGGGGGGCAAACGCAGCGACTTCAGCCTGGGCCCGAGGGCGGAATTTGCCTGGCAACACGATGCCCGGCGCCGCCCTGACGGCTCGATCAGCATGTTCGACAACCACTACTATTCCGGTTCTGCCGGGAACTCCCGCGGTTTAGTACTGGCCGTGGACGAGAAAGCGCGGACCGCCGTCGTCGATTCCGAATTCAGCAACGCCGGGCACCGCTGCAACGCCATGGGCAGCCTGCAGTCCCTGCCAAACGGCAACGTGCTGGTGGGGTGGGGTACCGATCCCGCCCTCACAGAGTTCACCCCGGACGGGACAGCCGTCTTTGAGGCCACCCGCGTCGGAAACGGGTCGTACCGCGCCTACCGCAGCGATTGGACCGCCCAGCCCCACACACAGCCGGACATCGCGGGCGTCCCGGGCAACGGTTCCACGATGCAGGTCTACGCGAGCTGGAACGGCGCTACCGAGATCGCCTCGTGGCGGTTCCTCAGAGGAGGCTCACCTAATTCGCTGGGTGTCGCCGCAACGATTCCGAAACGCGGCTTCGAAACCTCTGCAGCGATCGCCGCAGCACCATTTCTGGCCGTGCAGGCCCTGGACCGGACCGGCGCCGTCCTGGCCACTTCAGTGACGATCGCCGTATAAGACGTCCACCACGCGGGCCCATCCCGGCCTCGAGCCAATGGACGCTGTGTTGTCGTGGACAGGGAGACACCCACCGCACCGCCCCGGTTGGCTGGCAGGTCAGAGGAGCAGTGCATCGCTTCCCGTATGTACGGCTCCCCAGGGCGGCACCGGCACCCGCCGACACTCGGCTCTTCTTCGTCGTGTCTCCGGCTCCGCGCTCACTGCACCTGACTGGTTGTTCACTGGGGCGCTGGCGCTGGTGAGGTGGGCGGGCATTCACAGCTGATACTTATGTGTCCTTGCTAGTTTCGGGTGGTGACCTTTTCCTGGCGCAAGCGCCGTTCATTCCGTCTGGCGAGGACGCTATTTCTCGTCGCCGCCCTCGGGGTCACGATCCTCGTCTTCCTGCAGCTGGCGCCGCAGCGAAGCGCCGCAGTCAAGCCGGGCGTTGCTGCTGCCCCTGCTCCCGCTCCCGCTCCTTCTTCCGCGGCTCCAGTGCCTGACGGGCACACTGCCGGCTTGGACGCTGCCATCCAAGGCGTACTGGCGGACAACAACCAGTATCAGGTGGGTGTGGCCGTCCGGGACCCGGACTCGGGTGCACTGCGGACGTACGGCGTGGACGCGCCCTTTGAGGCGGCCAGCACCGCCAAAGTCCTGACGGCCGTCTCTTACTACAAGCTGGTGGAGGCAGGGCAGGCCTCTCTTGACGATCCCATGGGGGAGTACACGGCCGGCTTCCAGATCCGGGAGATGATCCAGGACAGCGATAACGACTCCTGGTCACTGCTGGTGAACGCTGTGGGGCTGTCCGCGCTGGAGGGGGATGCGGCGGCCATGGGGGTGGCGTACGACTCTGCAGAAAACACCCTTACCCCCGCCGGGATGGCGCAGATTCTCGCCGACCTTTACGGCGGAAAGCTCCTGAACCAGGAACACACCCAGCAACTGCTTTCCTACATGCAGAACACCAACGATGAGGATCTCATCCCCGCAGCCGTGCCAGCCGGAGTGGCCGTCTTCCACAAATACGGGCTGCTCGATGGTGAGCTGCATGACGCCGCCATCTTGAGCACACCCGCCCGCAGCGTCGTCCTGGTGATCTACACCAAAGGAGGGGACATCACCGATGTCCCCGAGCGGACCGCAATCATACACGAGATCACCGCTGCCGTGGCCAAAACCCTGACCTGACCGGCACGCCTATTGGCGTCAGTGGCCCTGGCCGGCACGGGCGGGGTTTCCCCGTGCGGCCGCGGCGAGGAGCTTCACGGCAAGGGTTGCCGAGAGGGCCGCGAAGGGAAGTTCAACGAGGACCGCTTCCAGGACCGCGGTGAGAAGGGGTGGACCCTGCTGGGCTGTCGTGACGTCGAAGAGGGCGTCAATGCACAGGCTGGTCGAAAACGCTGCGGCAGTAAGGATTGCTCCGATGCTGTTTCTGAAGAGAAACACCGCGGTCAGCAGGGCGGTGAGGCACTCGAAAGCGTCCAAAGCCAGCCATGCCATGTTCCAGTTGTAGGCGACGGTTACCGACGGCATCGTCTGGCTCAGGTAGAGAATCCACGCCACGTAGAAGAGGGTTGACGCTGCCCCGCAGCCGATTGCCAGGCGCCGCCATCCCAGCCCCCGGACCCTCACCAGCAGGCGCCGACGGAGGCGAAGGATCACGATCAGCGCCAGAAGAGCCACTCCGACCTTCATGCCGATGAAGTGGGGTCCACCCGACCATCGGGCGTCGGCCGCGAAGTATGCCAGGGCCTCTGGTCCCCTCATGTCCACCTCTTATCGTCCCCGCTCGTCCTTTGACTTGCCGCTCATCGCCCGTTCCGGGCTATTCGTAGCGTAGGGAATCGATGGGGTTTTGCCGTGCCGCGCGCCAGGCGGGCAGGGTGCCGGCGATGAAGGCGATGGCCATGACCAGCAGGATCACCCCGGCGACCGGTGCGGGGGCGAAGCTGAGGATCTGCAGCCCGGCGAGGTCGCTCAGGGGTCCCCGGGCGAGGGCGCCGCTGATGGCGGTGCCCAGGCCGATGGCAGCGCCGGATCCGATGAGGCTGCCCAGCAGGCCGATGAAGGCGGCTTCGGTGCTGAAGAGCGCGAAAACGGAGCCGCTGCCCATGCCCATGGCCTTCATGAGGCCGATTTCCCGCGTCCGCTCCTGCACCGACATCAGCAGCGTGTTCACGATGCCGAATCCGGCGGCAACGAGGGCAATGACCGCGAAGGCGTCCAGGACGCCGATGATGCCGTTGATGACGGTTTTTACGGTGCCGATGCGGTCCTCAAGTGTCTGGGCTGTGTAGCCGGCGGCGCTGAGCTGAGATTTCATGTCGCTGATCTGGGTTTTTGAGGCCGATGCGAAGGTCGCGGTCGCGGCGGTCCAGGTGTTTTTCGTTGTCGCTGGCGCGCCGGTGCTTTGGGCGTCCGTGAGGGCGGCGGTGAGGGTCTTGTTGGCGAACGCGCCGCCGGAGCCCAGCAGGGCATTGTCTTCAACGCCGTTGATGCGTGCGGTGACGGTGTGCATGGTGCCCGTGGCGTCCTGGATCCCGATGATCACATCCTGGCCGATGGCCTGGTCGTTGCCGGTGAAGCCGAGCGGGGTGATGTAGCTGGTGGGGAGGATGATCTGGGGCTGGGTTCCGGCGTCGTCCAGGGCTTCGCCGGCGGCCAGCTGCGGCTGGGCCCCGGCGAGGGGGCTGACGGAAAGCTGGTATTTGTCCCGGTTGTTCCACTGGATGTAGGCGGGGTTGAGCCGGCTGACCGGGGTAACCCCGGTGATCCCTGACACTGCGGCGATGGTGTCGAGATCGGATTGGTTCAGGGCGACCTGGGTTGAGCCGGGGCGTCCTCCCGCGGCGAGGACCCGGGTGTTGGGGTCGTATTTTTGGGGGCCGGATCCGGGGGAGCTGCTGGTATCGGTTTTGGTGACGGTGAAGGCGTTGCCTGGGCCGACGGCGGCGACCTGGCTGTCGATGTAGTTCGAGATGCCGGTGCCCAGCCCGTTGGTGATGGTGAGTGTAAAGGCTCCGACGAAGATCGCCAAAATGGTCAAGGTGGTGCGGAGTTTGCTGCGGAAGCTGTTGGCGATGGCCGTTGTCAGGGTTTCGAGCGGTTTCATGCCGCGTGCTCCTCGTCGCTGGAGATCAGTTGACCGTCGCGGATGTACAGGCGGCGGTTGAATCGGGCGGCGAGGTCGTGGTCGTGGGTCACCGTGATGAGCGTGATGCCGTGGTTTTGGTTCAGGTCGAACAGGATGTCTTCGACGATGGTCCCGGTGGCGGTGTCCAGGTTCCCGGTGGGTTCGTCAGCGAAGAGGACCTGCGGGTTGTTCGCCAGGGCGCGGGCGATGACGACGCGCTGCTTCTGGCCGCCGGAGAGGTTCCCGGCCTTGTTGCGGGCCTTGTCGGCCAGTTCGAGCTGTTCCAGGACCTCCATGCCCCGGGCGCGGCGTTCCCGCGCCCCTGTTCCGGCAATCTTCAGAGGCAGCACGACGTTCTCAAGGACACTGGTGGTGTGGTTCAGGAAGAACTGCTGGAAGACGAAGCCGAACATCTGGTTCCGCAGCATGTTCAGTCTCCGGCCACTGAGGGTCTTCGCGTTGGTTCCGTCAACGTGGACTTCTCCTCCGCCGGGGGCGTCCAGGAGGGCGAGCAGGTGCATCAGGGTGGATTTACCGGACCCGCTCTTGCCCACGATTGCCACGGAGTCGCCGCGCTCGATGTCGAGGGAGACGCCCTTGAGGGCGTCGAACCGGTCCGGGCCGCGCCCGTAGGTTTTCTTTAAATCTCGGGTGGACAAAATCGGTACTTGCATGGAATTTTCCCTTGCGGTGATTAGGCGGGACAGGCAGCTAATTGGTTGGGCCGGCCGCCGGGCCCGGTCGCGGCGATTCCGGCGATGTTCGATTGCCTGCGGGCTTTGAGTCTGGGGGCGGGCACTGAAGACCAACAATTCGTGAATACATTTCCACGCCCCGCACGCTCTGCTTTCCCTCCCAACTGTCGTTGGCGAACCTCCCGATCAAAACTTCGGTTCATTATGCCCCTCGCAGCCTGGGAGTCCACCGGGAAACCTCGCATGCACCCCTCCAGAACTATCAATCTGCACTGGCCCATTGCGCTTCTCTCTCCACGCATTGGTGCTTTCAGGGACCCACGAGCGGGGCGTCGGCCGGGTATGCGGAAGATTTTCAATGCTTTCGCTACAACGGTTTACCCTGAGCTACGCACGACTCGGGATACAGGTCGAGTCGCCATCGTGCCTCTGTTCCCTCTCAGGTGTCATCCAGCTTTGGTCCCGCTTGCTTACAGCAACGGCTGCCATCCTTGCCTCCTGGCTTGTTTGCCACGCCGGCAGTAGATCATCTAGGAGTCTCGTGAGTGTCCTTGCGCGCAGCGTAGGTAATGCCTTCAGAAATAAGGTCCGGACCGCAGCAGTTGTAGCGGTGCTGGCCGTGGCGATCGGCTTGGCGCTGGCCATGCTGGTGGCCAACCAGGCCGTGGGAGCCAAAGTCCAGGAGCTGAACGCCTCCGTCGGTACCGTCCTGACCGTCAATCCTGCCGGCGGCCAGGGCTTTGAAGGTGGCGGCGAGCCCTTGACAGCCGAACAGGCATCCGCTGCCGCTGCCGTGCCAAACGTGAGTTCCGTTGTCGGCACCAAGGCCCTTCGGCTCAACAACGCCGCGCAGGCGGCAGCCGAGGCAGCCAGCGGAACCCAAAGCGCCCGTGGCGGAGGCCAAGGAGGCCCCGGGGGGCAGAACACCATTACCCTGACAACCAGTCTTACGGCCGCAATCGACGCGGGCACCCTGGGCAATCGCAACCAGGCGAACGGAACGAACGGCAGCGGCGCCACCAGAACGCCCCGCCTCCTTCCAATCACTGCCACCGGCATCAGCGCCGAGACCGACACCACGGGCCAGCCACTGAATATCACGGAAGGCACCGGGCTCGGCGATTACTCGGCAGCATCCACCAGTGCTCTGTTGGGAACCACCCTGGCGGCAAAGAACAACCTCGACGTCGGCTCTACCTTCACCATCAACAACCAGAGGTTTGCCGTTGCCGGCTTATTCGACGCCGGCACAGCCTTCGGCAACAACGCCGTCTACGTCACGCTCCCGACGGCCCAAACACTTGCCGGGACGTCCGATGAGCTGTCCAGCATGATCGTCACCGTCAACAGCCTCGAGAACGTGGACTCCACCAAGACCGCACTGCAATCCGCTCTGGGCACCGATAAGGCCGACGTCACCCAGAGCCAGAGCCTGCAGACGGCCGTCAGCTCCCTTGACAGCGTCAAGAACATCTCCTTCATCGCGTTCATCGCCGCACTGGGAACCGCAGGCCTGATCATCCTGCTCATCATGGTGATGCTGGTCCGTGAACGCCGCCGCGAAATCGGCGTCCTGAAGGCCATCGGTGCGCCCAACCGGACCATCGGGCTGCAGTTCGTCCTCGAAGCCCTGGTCCTCGCGGCTCTGGGCAGCGCAGTCGGCGCGGCCATTGCGTCGTTCGCCAGCGGCGGGATCGCCTCGGCCCTGATCAGCAGCAACACCGCCACAAGCACCCCGGGCGGAGCGACGCGCAGGGCAGCCGGAGCCGCCGCCCGGGGCGGGGCCGGCGGGTTCCCCGGCGGCCAGGGCGGATCCTTCGGGGGCGGGTTTGGCGGCGGCGCTTCCCAGCTGTTGAACTCTGTGACCGCCAGCGCCTCACCCGGCGTGATTGCCGGCGGCATCGCCGCCGTGTTCGGCGTGGCCATCATCGGGGCCCTGGTTCCCGCGCTGCTCACGGCGCGTATCCGTCCCATCGAAGTCCTGCGAGGAGAATAGTCGTGATTGAAGTCAAGAACCTGGTGCGGACCTTCAACTCAGGTGACCGCACCATCAAGCCGGTCAACGACGTCAGCTTCGTCCTGGAGCAGGGCACCCTCGCCTCGATCGTTGGCAAGAGCGGCAGCGGCAAAAGCACCCTGTTGTCCCTCCTTGGTGCACTGGACAAACCCACCAGCGGAGACGTCGTCGTCAACGGTGTCAGCCTGGCAAGCCTGCCGGGCAGCAAGTTGACGGAATACCGCCGCCGGGACATCGGCTTCGTGTTCCAGCAGTTCAACCTGATCCCCAACCTGTCCGCCGCTGCCAATGTCATGCTGCCCATGGAATTCGCCGGCATGCGGAAGTCCGCCAGGCTGGAGCGGGCCAAGGGATTGCTGGAACAGGTGCAGCTTGATCCGTCCAAGCACGACCGGCGGATCAACAGGCTTTCCGGCGGCGAGCAGCAGCGCGTGGCCATCGCCCGTGCCCTGGCCAACGAGCCGAAACTGATCCTGGCCGACGAGCCCACCGGGAACCTGGATGAGCAGACCGGCGACCACATCATCGAGCTCCTCAGCTCGCTGAGCCGCGACCACAACACCACCATCCTGGTGGTCACCCACGACAGGGCACTTGCGAACAAGACCGACCGCCGGTTCCGGCTGCAGCAGGGCAAGCTGACGGAAGAACCGGTCCGGGGACGGACTGCGGTCGCCGCCACGGCCTAAATCGACAGATGTAAGACCAGCAGGTACCACAGCATCGCTGAGATCATGATCGTGCCATCTGGCGATGTCGTCCTCTGCCCTAAAAACCAGGTGTGGGGTCAGGAACCCCTCGCGCCCTTAGCAATCGTCAAGTCATTGTCCTGGCGATGGCGGAACCGCAGTTGGGTCATCGATCCTCAGGCTTTCGGGGAGGCAGGCTAATGATCATCCCAAGTTTCCTGGACGCTCCATCCCTCGGCTTGGGTGTATGTCGCGACGACGGAGACTTCACCGCCGGACTGGGCTGGGTAGATGGAAAAAAGCAGCACTGCATAGGCACAATTCAAACCCCGTAGTGCGTTTTTCGCTTTGGCGAGAGCATCGCTGAGGTGCAAGCCTTCCACCCTGAACCAGCCGGTGCTGGTTCCGGTCCTGTAGTTCACGATGTAGGCCATAAGGGAAGTATTCCCGGGTGAGCACGCTGCAACTACGGGCTAAGGACCCCTGCAACTCATGTCAGCGGCGACGAGAATTCCCTACGTGGTGGCTACGTCATCGTGCAGATAACCTCCACCCTGGTAGCTTCCGTCATCGTCGTCAGAGCCTGCGCCATCCTGCGCGGGCTCTCGCTCAGCATCGCCCAGTTCGCCCTCCTTATCGGGCTCGCCGTCCGTTGCGCGGCCGTGTTCCTCTCCATCGGCCAGGCACTCGTTGCCCTGGTCAAATCCACTGCCACTGTCAACGCTAGCGGCCGGGTCCTTTTCATCATCCTGGTACTCCTTGGCCTCCTTGGTAGAACCGGAATCCTGGGCGACACCCTGAAGGCCATCGCAGAGTGGGCAACCATCGGTGCGCTCATGACATTCTTCTCCGAAGTGCTGAACAACGCAGCCTGGAGCGATTCTGACGGGAAGGCCCTGCTCGCCTGCGCCGGATACATAATCCTGTTTGCCATGGTTGGGATCCCATGGTTCCGCTGGGAGTCCCTGTAACTGGTGGCATGCCAGTTCCCTCTCCGCAGGGCGGCGAGGGCGCGGACATTGCCCGGGCTGAACTTGGGCATCACTGAAAATTCATGCCTTCCAGCGCGAAACGCCGCGTTGCGCAGACGAGCCAACCTTGATTTCAGAGGTTCACTTCGACGTTGTCCAGGATCCCAACTGGCCGGCCAAGTCAGTGGTCATCTTCGATACAGCGACAGGAAAGGTCATCGAAAGCTTTGCCGTCGATGAAAAGGGCAGGCCAGTACTCAAGACCCCGTAGGTTGACGGTGCGGGTCTGTATTCACGGTCAATCGAGCAGATTGACGGTGAACCGGACTACATTGTCCAGGCCCATTCCTCGGTCCCTTAGCTGCGGAAACGCGGCAGAAGGGCATGGACGCAGCCGCCCGGACCGTTCGATGCGCCTCCACGCTTGCAGAACGCCGGCACCTGAGCCCGTCCGGCCCAGCCGGGCAAGCTCTTCAAGCCCTCCCGGCAGGCCCCTGTGCAACTGCTCAATCACTTTCTGCATGCCACGCTTGCTGGTCCACCCATCGGTATGCTGAAAGGCGTTGATAACGTCCTGGTACTCCAGGCAAGTGACGTCAAAGCAATGTGATCATCGTGGTCGGCCCGCTGGCGTTCCAGCCAGGCGGAGCCCGGCCGGGGGCATCCTGGCGGTCTCAGATCGAGAGTCGTCACAGCCGAGTGACAGTCCTAAAACCAAGGAGAAGCATCCATGAACAAGAACGAGCTGGCCCGGTTGGGCCTCGACACGGATGGCCTTACGCCGGACGCCGACTACGTCCCGAACCCCTTCACCGCCGATGACGGTGTGCACGTCGACCTCGTGTACCGCGCGTACCTGCAGCTCGAGCAGATCAACGCGCTGGGCGGTATCAGCCTGCTCGGCGGCTCGCGCGAGCGGCTGGAGGACATCTATGGCGGACTTGAGGACGGCATGGACCTGCTGACGGCGGTGGCGCGCTTTGGCGACGATGAGCAGCAGCAGCGCGCCCAGCAGCTCATCGCGGCAGGGAAGATCAGCGGCTCCTGACAGGCCTCGACGGAACCCCGACAGCCCAGGCTGTCGGGGTTCTTTCTTTTCGTCATGCAGACCGGGCTGGCGAGAACCCCTGGATATGCCGGGGCCCCGCATGCATCGCGCGGACAATCGTCTCGTCTGGAGACGTGATTCCTTGTGCACTAAAGGATGACTCATCATGCAGTGCCTTATGTACATGTGATAATCGCACCGTTTCGCCTGCTATTGCAGGGATTGCAGCACCTTGCATTACCACGTTATTCGCACTCCTCCGGGTCTATGTCCTTAACCATGCATGCGTGAAGGCGCGAGCGGTGGCTGAATTGCAGTCAAAACGTGCTCGTGACTTTCATCGCGGATGCAGCGCCTGCACGAGCCCGGCCGAGCTGCTGCCCTCGCCTGGGCGGCGGTCTCCGGCAAGACGGTCAGATCTAGTGAGATGGGTCCTGATCAGTCACGGAGGGGTTCATTGGTCATATGAGGCAACGTTCTCGGACCCACCCCTATTGCTAACAGTGTCTGGTCTTCAGATGGTACTGAACTCCATCAGCCCTGGGCCTCGGCACATTCTTTCGCACGCCTGCATCGACCCCGCCAGGACGACCGGGCCAACGGTAAGAAGGATGGTAGGCATGAGTTAGCAGCTTGCGCCACGGGTGCCAGGGGTAAGGCGGAAGTGGTCCATGGGTGGGCTGTGCGCTCCAAAGGGGAGAACGTCTTCGCCCCCATGTGTCAGATTGCATTCCAGGACCCACTCGTGTCCTTGTCAGGAAGGAAAGAAGAGGACTCTATTGTGACAGGACCCGGATGGGGCGCTGACGTCACGTTGGGTGTACCAATCTGATAGTGGTTGAACTGCCATCCATTCGGGGCTTCGAGACCGGTCCTGCTAGGTCCGCTGCCTCAAGTGAGGCGTGGGCCGCTCCGGAAGCCCTCCGAGCTGCGCCCGGGGCTACCCCAGGACCTCCAACTCCTGGAGCTTTCCAAGCGCCACGCCCGCCATAAATTGTGTCTGGTCGACGAGGACACTGTCGTCAAACACTGCCCTGGGCGAGTGCATGGGGGCCCACTCCATGGGGTCGATATCTGGAGACCCAGCTCCGAGGTGCCCGTACGCTCCTGGGACCTCCACGAGGACACGGGAGAAATCGTCAGAGCCGGTCCTGGGGGACGGGCTGGGCACGAACCGGTGCTCTCCGAAGAACGTCCGTGCGGTCCTGCCCCAGAGTTCGGCGTCACTTTCGTGATTGACGGTGGCCGGCATAACCGGAGTGAACGTTGCCTCGGCTGTCAGTTGATGAGCAGTCGCCAGTTGCCGGATGAGATCCGGCAACTCCTGTGCGAGCCGCGCTTCGACACCGGGGCTGAAAGACCTGACGCTGGCCCTGAATTCCGCCGAATCAGGTATGACATTAGAGGCGGAACCGCCATGGAATTGGCCCACGGACAGTACCACGGGATCAAAAACGTTGAATCGCCGGGTGATGTACGTTTGGAGCGCGCCAAGCATTTCAGCAGCTACCTGTATGGGATCCAGAGCTTGGAAGGGGCGTGAACCGTGCCCGCCACGCCCGATAACCTTGACGGACAGATCTCCGAAGGCAGCCATGTAGGAGCCGGCACGGGTCGTGAACACGCCTGACGGGATGTCCGAAACGACATGCAAGGCGTAGGCAGCATCCGGTCGCCTGCCGGCTGCGTTAAGAACGCCTTCCTCCAGCATGATGCGGGCCCCCTCATGTCCTTCCTCCCCCGGTTGGAACATGAAGATGACGTCACCGGTCAGGCTGTCACGTACGGACGAAAGCAACCGGGCGGCACCAATCAGGCCCGCTGTATGCAGGTCATGACCGCAGGCATGCATCGCTCCATTAGTCGAGGCAAAGGGTATTCCCGTCTTTTCTGCCACAGGAAGGGCATCCATGTCACCTCTGAGCAGTACAGTGGGACGGCTCCCGACGGGGGCCTGGGTGGCCCCGCCGCGTAGTACCGCAACCACGGACGAGGCTGCTTTTCCCAGGCTTATTTCGAGGTCGAGTCCCTTGAGTGCCTCAAGGACCCGGGCCTGGGTGCGGGGCAGATACAGGCCGACTTCAGGATCGGCGTGCATTTCCCTACGGAAATCGACCAGGTCGCTTCCATAGGCCGGGATCGCCGCTGTGGCGTCCTCAAGGAAACTCAGCGGTGAAAACCGCACCGTATCTGTCGTTGAAGTATCTGTCATTGAAGGACTTTCTCGTCTCATGTTGCCAGGCTCTGGCCTGCTGCTTTCCCGAGAGGACGCGGACCCCCGTCTTAGCCACGCGTCACGTTCCCGGACTGTTTGTCGCAGGCCCCCACGGGGCCTGGCCTACGCTTGTTGGGGTCGGATATGGCGCCTAGAGCGGGGAATCCGTCCTGTCCACGCCAACCACGCGGTCGCCGGTGAAGAAGCGGACGCCATACTGCGGACCGTGGCCACCGATACCGCTGGTGCCCCAAAAGCTCTGGCGTGAACTGCCGGCGAGGTCGCTCATGAATGTGCCGTTGATGCGGACTTCACCGGCACGAATACGGGATCCCACTTCGATGGCCCTTGCTTCATTGGCACCGAATACGTAGGCATCCAGGCCGGTTGCGGGGCCGTTCGCATGGGCAAGTGCCTCCTCGACCGAATGCACCGGATGTACCGTTACCAGCGGCCCGAAAAGCTCTTCCGTGGCGGCCTCGGCGGCACATCCGACGATCATCCCCGGTGCCATGAACCAGCCGTCAAGACCCGGCAGCTCGCCGCCAGTGACGAGCTTTCCCCCCAGCTCGAGGAGCCGATTCACTGAGGCTTTCAAGCCATCACGCTGCCGCTGGAATGCCAGGGGACCCACTTGCGTCGACTCATCCAAGGCGTTTCCGACCCGAAGCTTACTGAGTTCAAACTTCATAGCTTCAACGAAACGGTCGTGAATCGACTCGTCAACCAGTACTTTGCCTGGCGCCTCACACCACTGGCCGTTGAGACGCGTCATGCCCTGCACAATGGACCGCGCCGCCGAGCTGACGTCGGCGTCATTCAGAATGATCACGGGATTGTTGGATCCGAGCTCCATCTGCATGACCGCCAGGTTGGACGCGGCAGCCTGCGCAACCGTCCGGCCTGCGGAATCGCCACCCGTAAATGAAAGAGCCTCGATCCTGGGGTCCGATGTCAGCAGTGCTCCTGTCTCCGAATTCCCATGAATCAGCTGAAACGCGGCGCCCGGGTATCCCAGTTCGGTCATGGCAGACACGATCGCCTCAGCGAAGAGCTGGCAACCGCTGGGGGCGTTCTCGGAGGGTTTGAGGATGACGGGGCAACCGGCCGCCATGGCTGCCGCCACCTTGCCGACCACGGTGAACGTTGGGGCATTCCAGGGGCCGACGATGAGGGCTGGGCCGAGGGGCTTGCGCAGGATGACCACAGACCTGGCATGGTCAAGGGTCTCCGATTCACCAAGCTGTTCCGCTTCAGCAATAGTTCCGCGGACTCTGTCACCCAGTGCACCGGCAATCAGGCGGGTGGTGCGGATAGGAACCCCGGTGTTGATGCTGTCCTGGAGGGCGACTTCTTCGCTCTTCGCATCGAGGGACGCGGCTACCTTCGTCAAGAGCTCAAGGCGGTCCGGGAGTTTGATGTCTTCAAGTTTCCCGGACCTGTGAAGGGTCGCTGCTGCCGCGAGTGCCCGCTCGACATCATCCTTTGCGGTCTTGCGCATCGGCTGCCGGGGTTCGCCAGTATTTGGGTTGGTAAGGTAGCGGCCGTTTTCCTCGAGCTGCAGCCATGTGCCATTGACAAAGGAGCGTTGCTCGACGAGGTCGGGGGCAATATCAGTCAGTTGGGCTAGTCCTTCAGTCATTTAAGGGTTGCTCCTCTGGTTTCGTTTGTGGGTTTTGTCGTCCATAACCAGTGACGGCAGGGGCTGGCCCCCGATGTTTGCTGTTCATGTTCGGAAGGCTGTGCAGCGGCCTAACGTTCGTTCCGGCCCGGCTGTGGCGCAAAGCAAGATCGCGATCACCGGTAACCAGGCCGACGCCGCAACGATCTACGCAGTTATCTGGATCACGATTGCCTGTTGGTCATGTTCAGCACGACGCGGATCGTCGACGCATCCGCCATCGCTTCGAATCCCTCGTTGATGCGGTCGAAGGGCAGCTCTTTGGTAACCATTCCATCGAGATCCAGCCGATTGTTCAGGTAGTGGTCGGTGAACATGTCGACATCGCTGAGGAACCTGTTCGCACCCATGTACGCGCCTTGGAGGTGTCGGTCGCCGTAGATGAGTGCATCTGCGGGGATACGCAGTTCGGACCCGGTGGGCATGAGACCGAGTATGCTGGCGGTTCCGTTCGGGCTCAGGAGCGAAAAGGCGAGTTCCGCTGTCTCACTGCGGCCGACCGCCTCGATTGCATGGCTAACACCCTGGGGAAGAAGTGACCGGACCTGGATGAGTGTTTCTGTCGGGTCAGGTGATGAGAGAACTGTGTCCGTGGCACCGAAGTTGCGGGCGAGCTCCAGCTTCGCGGGCACGGCGTCAATGGCAATGATCCGTCGAGCCCCAGCCAGCCTTGCACCCTGGATGGCGGCTATTCCGACGCCGCCGCAGCCGATTACGGCGACAGTATCCTCTGGCCCTACTTTTGCGCCGTGAATGACCGCGCCGACTCCTGTACTGATGCAGCAACCGAGAAGACATGCCACCTGGGGAGGCAGGTCAGAGCCGACCACTGCAACGGATGCCTCTTTCACCAGGAAGGCCTCCGCAAATGCGCCGATACCGCCGAGCGACTCGACGCTTGATCCATCATGTGAGATGAGTCTGGGCCGCTGCCGCTCACGCATCGAGTCGACCCGTTCGCACTGGGTCGGGCGCCCGCTGATGCAGTTGCGGCAAGCGCCACAGGACGGGGTTACGGTTGTTACGACGCGGTCTCCAGTCTTAATTCTTGTGACGCCGGAGCCGACGCGCTCGACAATGCCTACGACTTCATGTCCGAGGACCGCCGGCAGGGAGATATCCAGGGCCCCCTTCAGGTAGTGCAGATCGCTGTGGCAAAGGCCAACTCGCTCCGTCCGGATGAGGACCTCATGGTCCTCCGGATCATCCAGCAGCAGCTCGCGGATCTGGAGAGGTGTTCCGGGCTTTTCCAGTACGGCGGCAAGAATGGGTGTAGGCACTTGGCTTCCTTGAGGGTTTAGGCATTTGCAGATGGATCGCTTCGACCATCTTCGGCCCTGGCAGAGTTTCAAAAGTGTGTGGAGGGAACAGCCTTTACGGCCACTATGTGCAAGGTGACCAGCGTCGGCACATGGTGGAATGACAGGGATTAAAGTCAGCTTCCGCTTCCAACTCGGGATCCGCTCCGGCTGTCATCCACAGCGGCCCACCGCTCAACATGGTGTTCCATGGCGCGAAGGGCTTCCTCCAGCTTCGCCAGCAGTACCCGGGTCTCCTCTTCGCTGATCACCAAGGGCGGGGACAGGATCACCGCGTTGTTCAGCGGAGCAATGCCTGCCGGATAGACAATAAGCCCCTGGGCGAGGCATTCCTGCACGAAGGTGTTGGCCGCTCCGAGCGCAGGATCGGGCGCCTGCTTGCTTTCCTGGTCCGTAACGAACTCGAAGCCCCACAGCAGGCCCCGGCCACGGACATCGGCCATGCAGTGGTACCTGGCTGCCAGGGAGAGCAGTCCTTCTTTGAGCTGCTTCCCCCGCTGCCGGACGTTTGCAAGGACGTTCCGGCGTTCCATGAAGTCCAGGACCGCCAGGCAGGTGGCTGCCCCCAGGGGATTCCCCGAAAAGGTGTGCCCGAACGGAGCGACACCGCTGCCTTCCCTGAGCGCCTCGACAACATGGCCTCGGAGCAGGACGCCGGCAACAGGGGAATAACCGGCACTTAATCCTTTACCGATGAGAAGAAGGTCCGGGACGACGTTCTCGTAGGAACTCGCAAACCAATCTCCCGTCCGCCCGACGCCCGTGATGACCTCATCAATGATCAGCAGCACATTCAACCGGTCACAGATTTCGCGCAACCGGGAGAGGTAGCTAGCCGGAGGCGTCAGGACCCCGCCGGCGGCTCCAACGATCGGTTCCACGATCACTGCTGCGACCGTGCCAGGGTCCTCGTTCCGAATGGCATCTTCGAAGGCTTGCGCAGCCCGCAGCGCGTATGCTTCTTCGTTCTCGCCCGGCTGCGCGAAGCGATACGCGTAGGCCGGCGGGGCGAAGGAGAACGCATGCAACAACGGCCCGTAGTCGGGGCGGCGTGCTGCATGTCCCGACATTGACAGGGCTCCCATGGTCATGCCGTGATAGCTGATGTTCCGGCCGAGAACTTTGACTTTGCCCGGGAGCCCCCTTTCGCGCCAGTAGCTGACTGCTGTCCGGATGGCGAACTCGGACGCCTCTGATCCGCTGTTGACGAAGAATGCCCAGTCAAGGTCTCCCGGTGCCAGATCGGTGAGCCGCCTTGCCAAGGCCTCGGCGGGCACATTCGTGAACTGGGTTCGGTAAGTAAAGGCCACCCGGCATGACTGCGCCTTCATCGCCTCTGCAACTTCTTCTACGCCATGGCCGATGTTTGCAGTCATGGCCCCGCTGCACCCGTCCAGGTACTGCAGACCGGCTGAGTCATACAAGTAGACCCCCCGGCCATGGGTGACCACCGGGTATGTCTTATCAATGGTCTGCTTCAACAGAGCGCTCTCAGAAATGGAATACTCCTTTACTGTCCTGGCGAGCCTTCTGAGGCGTTTGTACCAGGGCTGATAGATGGTCGCTTGCCTCAGTGGAGGTCCGGCGGTGTTGCACAGGCCTCAGAAGATGCAGGCCGGGCCATCGAGTTGACCCCGTCAGGTATGACCAGAAGTGGGGTGATCAGAGATCAACGGGTTCGGCACTGCTGTGGTGACGTCGTTCTGGAGGTCACCACAGCAGTGCCTCGGGCCCGGCACGAGTCCGGAATCCCGGGGGGTTAGCTCTTGTTTTCCGCCGTAGCGCAGTTCTCGCTTTTGGCCGGTTCGTGCTCCTGGCTTGATACCGGGGGCAGAAGCGCGGCGTATGCTTCGGGCCGTTTTGAGCGCATCACCAGTGCGGTCACCAAACCGCCGACAAACAGGGCTCCCATGACCGTTAGCAGGATGCCTGCAGCCAGGTCACCGCCGACAAGAAGCCCAAAGTTCTGCACGACCAGGAAGACAATCGCGCCGAGACCGATCACAGCAAGAGCGGGAGCAAACAGCGTGGCCCACAGCTTTCCTGTTGCCTTTCTCCGGAAGAACACGAGCACCGAGAATGACGTGAGGGCCATCAGAACCACCACGCCGAGTGTTGCTGATCCCGAAAACCAGGTGTACGCCTGCGTCACCGGGTCTAGCCCGAGGAGCGCCTCGACCCCAAGCAGGGCAATTGCCACGACCGACACAGTCAACGAGGCCCTGGAAGGAGCCCGGTGTCGGGGATGGACCGTGCCAAGCCCGGAGGGGAGCACGCCCTGCGTTCCGAGGGTGAACAGGTAGCGCGTCAGCACGTTCTGGAACGTGAGAATGCAGGCGAAGAGGCTGCTGATCAGGAAGACTTGAAGGAGAGTTGCCAGGACAGGGGAGACGTACTTCGCGGCCAAACCGACCACGATGCTGGTGGGATCATTCGTAGCCACTTCAACGATGTTGCTGTCACCGATACCGGCCTGCATGGCCCATGCGGTGAACGTGTAGAAGATGCCGACAGCGAGGACGGCGATGTACGTTGCGCGCGGTATTGTGCGGTCGGGGTCACGCGCTTCGTTGCGGAAAACAGCGGTGGCCTCAAAACCAATGAATGAGAAGAAGGCAAACATGACGCCCAGCGGCGGGACACCTTCACCCAGACGGGCGGGGGACAGTGAGTCACCGCTCAAACCTTCCGCACCGCCGTGGACAACCACCCCGATGTTTACTGCCAACAGAACGACCGTTTCAATGACCAGGACCACACCCAGCACCTTGGCGGAGAGCTCGACGTCCCGGTACGCAAGAGCACCGCAGATCGCCATCAGCACCAGACTGCACAGCCACCAAGGCAGATCCGGGCCGCCCAGATCGTGAACAGTGGTCTGGGCCGCTGATCCCAAGTATGAACACAGCGCAAGAAACAGGAGCAGGTAAGTACCCAGTGCAAAGGTGGAAGCCCCTAGCCCCATGCCCCGGCCGAGGCCAGTCTGTATGTAGGAGTAAAAGGCCCCCGCATTTTTCACGAACGGCGTCATACGCGTGAAGCCAATCGCGAACAGAAACAGGATCGCCGTGGCGATGAGGAAGAACAGTGGACCGCCCGTGCTTTCCGAGGCAGATACCACCACAGGCCAGCCGGCCACGACAGCTGTCATCGGTGCGGCACCAGCCACAACCATGAACACGATTGATCCGACACCTAGCCCGCGGCCGAGTAACTTGTCGGGGGTCAGGAGTCCGTTGGGTCCGGCATCCACCGGCTCAAATTGAACATTATTAGTTGCCATTCGTCCCTCCCGGACGTTTGAAGCCTAGTCATTTCACGATGCTTTCGACAGGGCGAAAATGAGTAGCACCGCTGAAATCCAACTGCAGTCGTGGCCCCCTTGCCACGGCTGCTGTGAACTGGGTTACAGCCTAAAGTCGCTCCTTACACGCTGCTGTGTCAGCTCTGCACACTATCCCCACCGCTCATGGTCGCAATGCACAGTTTTGGCGCATGTCACCCCGGTGTGCAGGTTGCACATGCCTGACATCGATGTGGTGCCCGTCGCACTCGCTCCCTGGCCGGAGCCCGGGCATGCTCGATACCAACGGAGCTTCCCAGACTCCACATGGGACTAGGAATCTTTGACGAAATCCACTCTCCTGAAGGAGCACCCGAGTATGAGCAGCATTATTTCCGTTTACAACCCCGCTACAGAGGAACTGATTGGTGAAGTCCCTTCGTACGACTTGGCTGAGGTTGACGCGGCCGTCGAGCGTGCCCGGAAGGCGCAGAGCATTTGGGCGCGGAAGCCTATCGCCGAACGCCGTGACGCCCTCTGGGCCATCGCGGACGCTGTCATCGCGCACACCGACGAGCTGGCCTTGCTCGAATCAACCGACGTGGGCAAACCGCTGGCCGCCGCCCGGCAGGAAGTGCTCGGAGTAGCCGAATGCTTCAAGTACTACGCGGGCATTATCGACAAGATCCTCGGCGACACCATTCCCGTCGACGGTGGCATCAGCATGACCTTCCGTGAGCCGATGGGCGTCGTAGCCGTCATCTCCCCGTGGAACTTCCCTCTGCCGATCGCGTCATGGGGTATCGCACCTGCCCTCGCCTGCGGCAACGCCGTAATCGTTAAGCCTGCGGCCCTCACCCCGCTGTCCACTGTCCGTCTTGGCCAAATCGTGAACGAACTGGGCGTCGTCGGCGACGCGCTGCAGGTCCTCACCGGCTCTGGGGCACGCGTCGGTAACGCCCTTGCCGAACACCCCGGCGTTAACAAGGTCAGTTTCACCGGTTCCACCGAAACCGGCCGGTCGATTATCCAGGCAGCGTCCAAGACGATGAAACGGGTCACCCTCGAACTGGGTGGCAAGTCCGCCAGCATCGTCTACAACGACGTAGACCTTGCAAAGTGCGTCCAGGCGGCGCCTATGTCTGTCTTCGACAACACTGGTCAGGACTGCTGCGCCCGCAGCCGTTTTCTCGTTCAGCGGGGAGTCTTCGACGAGTTCGTTGAAGGGTTCATCGAAACGACCCGCGCCCTGAAGATCGGTAACCCGCTCGATGCCACAACAAATCTCGGCCCTCTGGTATCGGCCAGCCACCGCGAATCCGTGTCCAGCTTCCTCGGTGACGGACTGAACGTTGTCACCGCAGGCGAGGCACCGGAGGGTCCCGGCTTCTGGATGGCACCGCGGATCGTTATTGCGCCGGACCCCAAGAGCCGGGTGGCAACTGATGAGATCTTCGGCCCCATCGCCTCGGTCATCCCCTTTGACACCGAGGAAGAAGCCATCGCCCTGGCAAACAGCTCCATCTACGGGCTCAGCGGCTCCATCTGGACCAACGATGTAGGCCAGGCACTCAGGACAGCACGGGGAGTGGAGTCCGGGGCTCTGTCCGTCAACTCCAACTCTTCGATCCGGATGCAAACGCCCTTCGGCGGCTTCAAGCAGTCCGGCATCGGCCGCGGACTGGGCCAGGCAGCCATCGAGGCCTACACCGAACTCAAAACCGTCTTTGTAAGGACTGATCGTGACAACTGAGACAGGGGAACTGGTCCGCACCGACCAAGGCATCTCTTCCGAAGTTTCCGGTGCAACAGACAGTGCTGTGCAGACCCTGAGCGTGCTTTACGGCAGCCAGACCGGGAACGCAGAATTCCTGGCATCCAAGATCGTGGACAAGGCAAACGCCCAGGGCTATGCAGCCGAGCTGATGAGCCTGGACATGCTCACCCCCGAAGATGCGGCGCGCAAGGACCGGCTGCTGATCGTTACCGCCACACACGACAACGGCCACATGCCCGATAACGCGCAACCGTTTTGGGATCAACTTCAGAGCGCTGGCGCAGACCTCTTTGAGGATGTGCCCTTCGCGGTCCTTGCCATTGGCGACTCGATGTACGAAGACTTCTGCAAGGCCGGCATCGACCTTGACACACGTCTTGGCGAACTCGGCGGCAAGCGGATCCTTGACCGCCTTGACTGCGATGTCGACTATGACCTGACGTCGGGCAAGTGGATCAAGGGCATGCTTGAGACCTTCAAGACAGTTGTTCCCAAGAAGCCAGGCAAAACCCCGCAAGCCTCCTCCGCCCCGGGAACAACGCCCGCTGAGCAGCCCAAAACCACCCGCCGGGAACCTGATACGGCCACTGTCGTCGAGGCCCGCCTCCTGAGCGCTCCGGAGTCTGAAAAAGAGGTCTGGCACTATGAGCTGGAGGTCAGCGGCGACGGCCGCAACTACCGGCCGGGTGACTCACTCGCCGTAATCCCGGCCAACTCCGGCGAGCTCGTCGATGACCTCCTCGCCTTTCTGGGCCTCGAGGGAAGCGAGGTGTTCGGTAACGACGGCAAGACAGTACGCGAGTCCCTCCAAAACGACTATGAGCTTCGGCTGCCTCATCTGGGCATCGTGGCCTGGCTGGTTGAAGATCTCGCGCCCGATCATCCCGTGCGGAACCTCGTCGAGTCCGGTGATCGCCTGGCGTTGGAGAATTGGCTGTGGGGACGGGACATGCTGGACGTCCTGCAGGAAACGAGATCAACAGATGTTGATCCGCACGAGTTCATCCCAATGCTGCGGCCTTTGCAGCACCGGTCTTACTCCATCGCATCCAGTCCACTTGCTGACGGTGACCGTGTCCACCTGACGGTCTCTTCCGTGCGGTACGAGGCTGCCGGGCGCCGGCATTCGGGCGCTTGCAGCGGTTTCCTCCAGTCCGCCGCGGAAACCAAGACGGCCATGAAAGTGTTCCCGCTGCCGGCCCACGAGTTCCACCTGCCCGACGACAGCTCAACTGATGTGATCATGATCGGCCCAGGCGTCGGAATTGCCCCGTTCCGCGGCTTCCTTCGTGAGCGCGAAGTCTCACAGGCCCGGGGACGGAACTGGCTGCTCTTCGGGGACCGTCACGAGAAGCCGTCCTGGCTCTATCAGGATGAAATGGAAGAACTGCAGACCAATGGAGTGCTGGACCGGCTCAGCCTGGCGTTTTCCCGGGATCAACAGGGCAAGGTCTACGTCCAGGACAGGATCCGCGAGGAAGGTGAAGACGTTTTTGCCTGGCTGTCGGGCGGTGCTTCGGTCTACGTGTGCGGCGGCAAACAGATAGCACCTGACGTTGACGAAGCCTTGCTGGCCGTGCTCATCAGCCACGGTGGAATGACGCCCGAATTGGCGCACGACTACCTGCAGTCCATGAAAGGCGAAGGACGTTACGTCAAGGACGTCTACTAAGCCTGCCTGCCCGCTCGGTTCCGGGGATTTTCGCACCCCTGGAACCGGGCAGGAACACAACAAAGCCTTGGCCTGAGTGCAGGGACGCGGTCTCAAATGTGACGTGGCTTACCGAATGCATGTAGCCGGCAATCATGATGTGCACTTTGCACATACGCCCGCGAGACCCCGCATTTAGTGTCTTTAGTAACCGATATCAATGAGGATAAAGAGGTACACAGTGAATCCGATCACACAGGTCCCGGAGGACCTCCAAGAACTCGAGGCAATCGACATGCAGGATAAAACCGCCGCAGGGTCAGCCCACGACGAACTGCAAAAGTTCGTCTCCGAAAACGACATCAAAACCTTCAAAGTGGGCGTCGTGGACCTGGACGGTGTGTGGCGCGGCAAGCGCATCCCCGCCCGGTACTTCCTGGAAAGTGTCGCTGAGCGCGGCACAAACATCTGCAACATCATCTTCGGCTGGGACATTCAGGATGAGATCATTTCTGATCTCAGCTACACGGGGTGGGACTCGGGCTACCCTGACGTGACCCTGCTGCCGGATCTCAACACCCTGAAGGTTGTTCCGGGGGAACCTGGGGTCGCATCCGTCATTTGCGATGCCTACGAAATGTCCGGCGAGCCGGCGGCGATCTGTCCCCGGAGCATTCTTAAGCGGGTTGTGAAGAAAGCCGAAGACCTCGGTTACTCGCCGGTCTGCGCCTACGAGTTCGAGTTTTACCTGTTCAAGGGGACTCCAACCGAGCTTGCCGCCAACGGCTGGCGTGACCTGACTCCCATCACGGCTGGCAGCCACACCTACAGCCTCGTCAGGGACACAGGCACCGAGTTCCTCATCGGCGAGATCCGCCGCCGCCTGTCTGAGCAGGGTATTTTCATCGAGGCCAGCAACAGCGAAAACGGCCCGGGCCAGTTCGAGATGAACATCCACTACTCGGATGCTCTCGCAGCCGCGGACAACGCCCTCCGGCTTAAGGCCACCGTCAAGGAGGTCGCAGCTGAAGCCGGCTACACGGCATCGTTCATGGCCAAGATCAACCCGGAGTGGGCCGGCTCCTCCGGGCACATGCACCAGAGTCTCTGGGATCCGGAATCCGGCAAGTCAGCTTTCGCCAATGCCGAGGAGCCCGGCGAGCTGAGCGCCGTCGGGTACAACTACCTGGCGGGCGTCGTCGAGACGGCGCCGGAGCTTACCGCCCTCTACCTGCCCACCATCAACTCCTATAAGCGGACCGAAGGCGGGCAATGGGCCGGATCCAGCGCCACCTGGGGCCTGGACAACCGTACGGTTGCCATCAGGTCCATCCCGTCAACGGGCAGTGCTGCGCGCATCGAAAACCGGGTACCTGGCGCTGACGCCAATCCTTACCTGGTCATCGCTGCCAGCATCGCCGCCGGCCTGCACGGCGTGGACACAAAGATGACCGCTCCCAAGCGGGTGGTAGGCAACGCATACGCCCTGGAGGAGGGACACCAGGTAAAGGAGCTCCCCGCAACACTCGGCCAGGCCATCGAACAGTTCGAGAAGAGCGAGGTCGCCAAGGAGTACTTCGGTGAAACCTTCGTCACGCACTACGTCCAGACGAGGCGCTGGGAGCTCCGCAAGCTTCAGACCAGTGTCACCGACTTCGAAATCGCACGTTACCTGGAACGAATCTAGCGCCCAGTGCAGCGCTGAGAAGCGTTCAATCCACCATTTTCCTTACCAAGAAAGAAGAAACACCCAATGACTACTCACCCCGGAAAGATCGCCGCAGTCACCGGAGCCGCGTCCGGAAACGGCCTTGCCATCGCAGAAAAGCTGCTCAAGGAGGGCGCTACCGTCGTAGCCCTCGACCGTGACGAGGCCGCGCTCGAGCGCCTGGTTGGCCAGCACCCGGAAATGGTTCCTGTTGTTATGGACGTCGCCGACGAGGCTTCGGTCGGCAGCGGCATGGCCGAGATCGATGCCAAGTTCGGCCGGCTCGACACCCTCGTCAACAACGCAGGCATCGTCAAGGGCAGCAACTTCGATGACCTCGGCGTTGCCGAATGGGACCAGGTCTTCGCCGTGAACTCCACAGGCCCGTTCCTGGTCAGCCAGGCTGCACGTCCGCTGCTGGAGAAGGGCGCCGCCGCCCGAGGCGACGATTCAACCAGCGCCATCGTCAACATCACATCAGTCGAGGCCCATATCGTCATCGCCAGCAGCGGGCACCCCCAGGTGCATTACAACGCTTCCAAGGGTGCACTCCTGATGTTCACGAAGGCTTTGGCCATCGAAACCGCGGCTTCCAAGATCCGCGTCAATGCTGTTGCCCCGGGCTTCATCGAGACCCCGTTCACCAAGTCCGTGCTGGAGAACCAAGAGGCCGTGAAGTTCCTCCTTGACCGTACGCCGCTCGGACGTATCGGCCGCCCGTCCGACGTTGCCAACGCCGTCGCGTTCCTGGCCAGCGACGAGGCCAGCTGGGTGACCGGTACCACCATCCACGTCGACGGTGGCTGGCTGGTTTACTGACATGAGGGCGCCCCTTATTGCCATTTCAGCGGCTCGGCAAACCGTCGATACCGCCTTCGGCCCGATGCCTTCAACAGTCCAGAACATGGCCTACGCCAACGGCGTCCTTGCCGCGGGCGGCCGTCCTGCCATTCTTCCGTCAACGGCAACAATCCCCGATGCGGCCCTTGAAGGGTTCGACGGGCTCATCCTCACCGGCGGCGGCGACATCAGCCCCCGACTGTATGGCGAGGACCCGATCGACACGGTCTATGACGTCTGCGATATCCGGGACGATTTCGAGATCGAGCTTTACAACGAGGCCATGCTTCGTGGCATACCGGTCCTGGCGACCTGCCGGGGAATGCAGCTTGTCAACGTCATTCGCGGCGGAACCCTGGTCCAGGAAGTAAGCCCGGACCGAGGGCACTGGCAGGACAACCCTTCGCACCAACCGTGGCACAGGGTGCAGCTGGAACCTGATTCCGAACTTGCCCGGATCGCTAAAGGCCTGAGCATCCCGGTGAACAGCTACCACCACCAGGGCCTGGGAAGGCTCGGGAAAGCCCTTCGCATTGTGGGACGGGAAGGCGATGTTATTGAGGCAATCGAAGCCGATGATGCCAGCCTGATCGGGGTGCAGTGGCATCCCGAACACATGGTCGATTATGACGAAGCCCAGAAGGCTCTCTTCGTGGATCTCGTGGAGAAGGCCGCGGCACACGCACAGTCAGAGCAACTACTTCAGGAGCAATTCTCATGAGCACAGAAACCGAGCGCGGGCTCAGCCACAACAAGTCAGACTTTGACTTCCACGGACGGGCACTCGACAACATTTTCGACGACTACCAGGACATGCTCGCCAACGGTCCTGTCGGTCACAGCGACAAGTATGGGGGCTTTTGGTACATCACCAAGAGCGAAGACATCTTCAATGCAGAGCAGGATCCTGACACTTTCGCTGTCGGTCCCTCCATGCTCCTCCCTGCCTTCGGCACCGATGTCCCCCTTATCCCGATTGACATCGATCCGCCGACCCACGCTGACTTCCGCAAGATCCTGCTGCCGATGTTCACTCCCATGAATGTTTCCAAGCTGGGCCCGGGAATGCGGGAGACCGCCCGGCAGCTCTGCCAGGAGGTCCTCGCGGCGGGCGACGTCGTTGATGTCTCGGCGAAGCTTGCCCGCCCGATGCCGACAATCATCTTTAGCCGCCTGGCCGGATATCCGGAGCAGGACTGGCCGATTTTCGACCGGTGGATCGATGAGATCATCTATGAGCGCACGGCCCATCCTGAAACGGCCTACGCGGCCGGACGCGAGCTCAACGATTACTTCGACCGCCTTCTCGACGAACGGGAAAAGGCCGGACCGGAAGCAGAGGCCAGCAACGATCTGATCACCCAGCTTCTGAAAGCGGAGGTGAAGGGACGGAAGCTCACGCGTGAAGAACTGCTGTCGTACTGCTACCTGCTCTTCCTGGCCGGGCTGGATACGACCGCCTGGGCAATCCGGTCCGCCCTTTGGTACCTTGCCGGCAACCCGCACGCCCAGCAGCAGTTGCGTGAAGACCCGGACCTGATCCCCACAGCTGCCGAGGAGTTCCTGCGGACGCTTTCTCCGGTCCAGGCCATGGCCCGCACAGCAAAAGCAGACACAGTTGTCCGTGGCCAGGAGATCAAGGCCGGGGAACGCGTCGTGCTCGTCTTCGGCGCGGGCAACCGGGACCCGGAGGTCTACGAAGAACCCAATGAAATCAAGATTGACCGTGAAGACAACCGCCATCTGGCCTTCGGCGGCGGTATCCACCGGTGCCTTGGATCGAACCTTGGCCGCGCCGAGATGGTTATTGCCATGGAGGAATTCCTGAAGGCTGTCCCTCACTTTGAACGGGCGAATGACGACGAGCCGTGGCACGGCGTCGGCCCGCTTACCCTCAAGATTGGAGCTTGATCACTATGGGAGAACTTTGGGTCGATGGAGGGCGTTGCCAGGGCCACGCCCGGTGCTGGGCGCTGGCACCCGAAACCTTCGAGATCGACGAGGAAGGCTATGCGCACGTCATTCCTGGCCGCGAAAACAGCGGCGACGAGCCGAACGTCCGCAAGGCCATCCGGAACTGCCCTGAACGGGCAATCCTTGAACGGGAATCGACCGAGGCCGGCGAAAAAGCCGCAGAGGTTTCGGCGTCGTGACACATCTGCCAGACCGGGTCGCGATTATTGGCGCTTCGGTTGCATCGGCGATGCTGATTGAACGCAGCCGTGAGCTTGGGTTTGCAGGCGAATTTATCGTCATAGATTCCGACCCGAATGCGCCTTACGACCGGCCCCCGCTGTCCAAGCAGTTTCTTTTAGGCACTGGTTCCGTCGAACCGGCCGAGTGGTGGCCGGAGGCTACGCCGATCCTCAACGCAAAGGCGATCGGGCTGCTCCCTGACAAGCGGACTGTTCTGCTGGACAAGCTCGGAGAAGTGGCGGCTGACGCGGTCGTCATCGCATCCGGAGCCGGTTCCATCAGACTGCCAAAAGAGCCGGCAGGCGTTCTCAGCCTGAGAACCGCCGAGGATGCCCTCGCCCTGCGCAATGCCGTGGATGCAGGGGCTGCCAGTGCGATCATCATCGGCGCCGGAACCATTGGTGCGGAGCTCGCCTCCACACTGGCCCAGCGTGGGCTTGCGGTCACCGTAGTGGATCTGGCTCCGCAACCAATGCAGCGCTTCTTTTCAGGACATCTGGGGGAAGAAGCAAAGGCATGGATGCACTCGGCCGGTGTTGTAACCCACTTTGGAGTTGCTGTGGAGTCCATTCAGAAAACCGATGCCGCATGGACAGTCCAGGTCAGCGGCCTGGACCTGCACGCCGACCTTGTTATCAGCGCTGTCGGCGCCCGGCCCAATACTGAATGGCTGACCTACAGCGACCTCGACATTTCCAACGGAGTCCGTTGCACTGCCGACGGGAAGGCGCTGCTGACCAGCGGTGAAATCGCTGACGGGATCTTCGCTATCGGAGACGTTTCGGCACGGCAGGCCGAGGACGGAACGTTTCGGCGGTTCGAGAGTTGGACTCAGGCGCAACGGCACGGTGCAGCCCTGGCTGAATACTTCGCCGGCTTCGAATCCATGGAACTGGAACAGGCTCCGTACGGATGGACGGAGCAGTTTGGTCGAAAGGTCCAGGTACACGGGATGCTTCCGCCGGAAGGCGAACTTGTGCAGGTCTACGCTGCCGAGGAACGCAACGCCGCCTTGTACCGGATCGGATCCGCGGAGGAGGAGGCGGCCTGGATTGGCGTCAACGCGCCAAGGCAGTTCAGTCGGGCCTCCATGGGCATGAGCCTCCTAAGCTGAAAAGATGAATACCCCTGCTGAGCCCGCGGCGCCGCAACCGAACGAGGTCCTGCCGGCTGACTATCGCCAAAAACTCCAAATAGCAGAGCTCCGGGCAGATACCCTGTCTGAGCTCACGCAGCTCATGATGGAAGGACCCGATCCGCTCGCGCTTGCTCAAAGGGCAGTGGACCTGGTTGCCAGGGCAACAAACTCAGCAGGGGTTTTCGTCTACCTGTGGGATGAACAGGAACAAGTTCTTGTTATGCGTGCAGGTACCGCTGGAGTGCAGAGCCAGCAAGTTGGAAGGGTCACCCTTCGCCTCGGCGAGGGGGTAACCGGCTGGGTGGGGCTTACCCGGCAGTCAGTTGTCCTTAACAAAAACATTCAGCAGGATCCGCGGTTCGTCAGCATCAGCGAACTGCAGGAAGAAGATTTCAACTCGATGCTGGTAGTCCCGATCGTGGCTCCGACCGGGACGCTCCTGGGTGTATTCAGCCTCTGGTCGTATGTCGAGGAAACCTTCACGTGGGAGTCAAAGCTGATTGCCGACGAGGTGGGCATGCTGCTTGCCAGCGGCCTGCTGCAGGCTGAGACTGTTGATGACTTGCGGCGTCAGTCTGCAGCAGCACATTTCCTTGTAGATTTCCCGATCAACTCCGCCACTTCGGTTCTGCAATGCGCTCAAGTGGCCGCCCAGTCGATCCTCAAGCACATGAGCTCCGACGGTTGCGTCATCGAATATTTCGGTCGTGGTCCAGCCACATCCCCGCCCACTGCCATCGCAATGGACAAGGGCGAGCGAAGCGGAACAGTGGTTCGAACCACTCACTCACGAACAGCAACCTCCGAATTTATCGAATCCAACTTCGCCGGACATGAGCGGATATCTGTTTCCTTCGGCCTGACGAGCACCCGGGGCATCGTCACCTGCTACCGTCCACGCCGCTATTCCGCCAGGGAACTTGACCGACTCAGCGCCATTTGCTCCCAACTGGCCGCCCTGTTTGAAGCAGTAGAACTGGAATCGGTAGGTTCCTCCCATGCTTCACGCCTGCTTCGAAGCGTCGGCACGAGCACATTCGCCCGCATTCTGGAGGAGTCAGGCTGGTCAAAGGGCCGCACACTGCCTGTCCTGGTACGGGTGAAACGGCTGAAATTCGACTCGGATGCGGTGTCCAGGCGCATTGCCCCCTACCTGCAGGAACTGGCCGGCCCACGGTCCCTCGTCTTCACGGAGGGACCCCTCAGCCTGCTCTTTATTGATACCCCCTCCGGTACGGGAGAGGAGATCAAGGCGAAGCTGGAGACAACTCTTTCTGAGCTCGACGAACACCGCGGCGTCTCAGCCTTCGCCGGCCTCGGTCCGGTGGCCCGCGATGTCGCTTCCCTGCAGCCTGCGCTTTCCGACGCCGAGACCGCACTGGCATGGACAGAACTGGTTGCCAGGACGTCCGGGAGACGGGTCACCTCTTTCAGCGAAATAGAACATCTGCAGGACGTGCCGCTCGTAGGGGAAGGGATGTCTGCGGAGATCAAGGACGTGCTCGCTGAACTCAGGTCCCTCATGCGCTACGACGCAGAAAATGGAACCCAGTTGGCCGAAACAGTTGCCATGCTGCTATCCAACAAGGGATCCATTGCGGACACGGTCTCCAAGTTGCACATCCACCGCAACACGCTCCGGCAACGCCTCCAGCGCGTAGAGCAGCTCATCGGTCATTCCTTCGAAGAATCCGGAGACTGGCTACCCACAGGCATTGCCGCACGGTTGGCGGTGCGGGAAGGCCAGCGCGCGGTTCTTCAGTGACGGCAACGGCCGCCCAAACTAAATTCCTGTTCAAGGACCGTCCCATGGTGTGAATAGTGTCGACCCCAGCCATCCGAAGCGCCAATGCCTCAGCTCTGCAAGCACACACATTCGGATCTCCATGTGCAAATGGCACTGCGGTCGCGGCGATGCCGTTCGCTACCTTGAAGTATTGGAAACTCCGATCGCCCGATAAGGAATTCGAGCATGACCTACCAGCCAGATCTTTCCCGAGGCGCCGGCACTTTGCAGGCCCTCGTCATACAGCCGGATCCCTATTGCCCGATCGACCGTCTCGGCCTGTGGCTGCACGATGAGGGTATAACCACCAGAATTGTCCAGCCATTTAATGACGACGTGATCCCGGAAATACTTCGGGAGGACGCCCTGGTGGTCCTGGGCGGTGACATGAGCTCGCTGGACGACCATGTCTATCACTGGCTTGCCCACATCCGCAGCCTTATGGCAGCTGCTGCCAGCCACAGGAAGCCCACACTTGGGATATGCCTCGGAGCTCAGCTGATGGCACAGACTTTCGGCGGTACGGTGACCAGGGGCGACCAGGGCCTCGAGGCGGGAGTCGTAGAGGTAGCATTACGGTCCGAGGCGGCCGGGGATCCCCTGATGGCCGGGTTACCGGGCCCTTTCTGCGCCGGGGCCATGCATGGGGACATGATCGACCACCTGCCACCTTCGGCGGTCTGGCTCGGGATGACCGCCCAATATCCGCATCAGGCTTTCCGGGTAGGCGAAATGTCGTGGGGAGTTCAGTTTCACCCTGAGCTGTCGCCGGCGGTCTACCGCCAGTGGCTATCCCTGGTCGACGAGAATGACGCGGTTGCCATGGAGCGGGCAGGGCATGGTATGCAGGCGTTCGAGAATCAAGACCAGATTGTGAGGGAGCATACTGAGGCAATGGCACGACGCTTCGCCCACCTGGTCCGAACGACCGCAACAGTGGCTTCCCAGTAGACCAAGTGGTGTGGCGGCGCTGCCGTTGCGGCTTGGACGTGTCCTGGACATCCGGCGCCGCGCCTCCTGCCCCCGGCACCAGTCATTCCAAGGGGGCGGGAACATGCCATATCCGTCGTGATCGGATGCGCCAGGTATGTGGCCCTTCGCAGATGAGCGTGGTTAGTGCTGGCTGAGACTGTCCCCGCCGGGCATTGGATGTTGTCGGTGCGGCGTGGTGCGGTGGGAATAAGGTCAGGGCCTCTTTGAATTGGTTGCGGCCAAGCAAACCAACACCCAAAAGAGACCCTGACATGAATAACTCTATGTCTTGTTCCGGTGGCCGCTGGTGCACGCGCGCCGGATGCGCTGCTCGGTGTCGAGGGCCTCCACATCAACTCCGTCACAGCAACCGCCAACGGCCTGGTTCTGCACGTCGAAACCGGTGAAACCCTCAGTGGCTGTCCGGGCTGCGGCGTCGTCGCGGTCGGGCACGGCCGCCGGCCGGTTCGTCTCCATGACACCCCGTGTTTCGGTCGTCCGGTGCGGCTGCTGTGGGCCAATCGCGTCTGGCGCTGCCCCGACCCGGACTGTCCGGGGGAACACCTTCACCGAGGAACACCCGTTGGCCGGGCCGCGGGCGAAACTCACCGCCCGGGCAGTGGCATGGGCGACCGACGCGCTGCAGCGTTTCGACACTTCCGTTTCAGCCCTGGCCCATCAGCTCGGCTTTTCCTGGCACACCGTCTGGGACGCCATCAAGGCAGAGGCCACCAGGCGCATCGGCATCACGGAACGGCTGGCCGGCGTGAACGCGCTCGGCGTCGACGAGCATGTCTGGTCACACACGGGCCCGCCGGGATCCGGCATGGTCACCGGGATCGTGGACCACACACGGGACGCCCGCGGCATAGTTCACGCCCGGTTGCTGAACCTCGTTCCAGGACGGTCCGGGAAGGCCTACGCCGACTGGCTCAAAGAGCGCGGTGCCGCCTTCACCACCGGCATCAAGACAGCGGCCCTGGATCCGTTCCGTGGCTACGCGAACGCAATCCGCGATGAATTGCCAGAAGCCATCACCGTCCTGGACGCGTTCCACGTCGTAAAACTCGGATCGGCCATGGTCGATGAGGTCCGCCGCCGCGTCCAGCAGGACACCCTCGGACACCGCGGCCGCAAGGGCGATCCGCTCTACGGCATCCGCCGGGCGCTGCAAGTCGGCGCCGAACACCTCACCGACAAACAAACCGCCCGGCTCGACGCGAAGCTCACCCTCGGGGACCCGCACCACGAGGTCACCCTGGCCTGGCAGTGCTACCAGAAGCTCCGCAACATCTACCACGCCAGACCCGAGCGAGGCAGGGAACTAATCAACGAAGTGATCGCTTCGTTCCCGTCCTGCCCGATCCCGGAAATCTCACGACTGGGCCGGACGCTCAAACAATGGAAGGCAGCGATCCTGGCCTACTTCGACACCAACGGCGCCTCCAATGGACCCACCGAAGCGATAAATGGCGTCATCGAAACCACCCGCAGAATCGCCCGTGGCTTCCGCAACTTCACTAACTACAGACTTAGATGCCTACTCGCCGCCGGCGGCCACCGCCCCTACCGGATCAAACAAACGAACCATGCCTAAACGCGAAGGGCCAGGTATGTTGAAGCGCCTACGTATCTTGAGCTCCTTGCAACAAACAAACGCACCCGTGTCTTCAGGTGTTTCCCAGCACCGGCCCCAAGCGGTGTCGAACAGGTTCCCTCAAAGACGACGTCACGGTACTTTCACGAAGGATGGTGCTCTCATGGTCAGCGGAGCCAGGGTCTCTCCGGCTGAGTAGCTGTCTGCGAAGACAGCCGCTCCTGCGCTGGTCAACGCTACCTGGACATTCGCCCACATGGTTACGCCGTCTTCCACCGACACCGCCGGCAAACGGAGATCGGCGAGCTGCACCGTCTCGTTTCCTTGCTCGATGGACAGGCATGCCCCGTCCGGCCCGACTTCTATTTTTGGGTTGCAAATTGCGACCGACATAAGCCCATGGTGGGCGAGGAAGCGCGCCTCCCCACCGAACTGGAGCACAAAGTGGTCACCGGCAGACTGGTCCAGGCTCTTGAACGGGAAATAGAACTGCCGGGTATTGGTCACGGCAGCACCGTCACGCAAGAGTATGCGTCCGTCATGCATGGACTGCACGTAGCGGACAAAGCTGTCTTTGACCGCCCATGCCATGCCGAGATCTGCTCTTTCAACAGTGAGTTCGGACATCAGGGTTCCTTTGTCGTTGCCAGGTTGCACAGGGCCGGTGGCGCTCCCCGCTCTCTGACACACCAGGTAGGGGAGGGGCTTGCGGCTGTTCATCTTCGACCATTTTCGTGGCGGTTCAGGTGATCGACATGTACTGCGGGCACATCATTCGCGCGGACCGTGTGCCTGGCGCCCATCGGAAAGGACGGTCGTTGAGGTTACGAGCCTGCTGGGGGAGCGCTGATGGGCGCGGCCCGTCAGGCCGGGTCTGAATTAGAGTGCCATATTCAGTCGTTCAGACGCGATGCACTCGTAGACGAGCCCGGGAGGAATCCGGTGGCAGAGCTCCAGGGTGTAGGACCAGGGGCCGTGCCAGGTGACAAGAACACCTGACGCTTCACTGTTGTCCCGTTGGGAACGCAGCCTGGTGATTGCTGCTGACAATTCATTATCACTGTGAAACCGTTCCCGATGCTGTACGTATCCAGCCGCCTTGGACTGCCCGCCCCTCATGATGCAGCCTCCCGCTGGAAGTCAGGGCAACGGCTGAACCTCTCGGTTTCCCACTTGTAGTCGACCCACACGTTGAAACCGTCTGCCCGGTGAAATAGCCGGCGGGGCTCAGCGCCGTCACTGTCGAGCCACAGGATTTGATCATCGTCGGTGACTGCATCGACAACTCCGCGCCGGATCTCCTCATCCTGAAGTTTAACAATGACCGGCTGGCCAATCAGCGGCTGCCACTTGGGTTGCAGGTGAAATGCCATTCGATGCTTTCCCTTCCTGTGAAGCGGGCCGTGTCTGCCTTCTATCGGGCAGACACGGCCGATGCCTTAAACCGTTACCAGGTCCTGCCAGTCGGCGAGGTCATGCCCGTGGGCATCGCTGACAGACTTGTGGGTGACCTTGCCTGCCGCCACGTTCAGACCGCCGGCGAGAGCGGGGAGCCGGTCGAAAGCACCCTTGACGCCGTAGTTGGCCAAAGCCACCGCGTAGCGGAGCGTGACGTTGGTCAGGGCGTAGGTGGAGGTGTTCGGGACAGCGCCGGGCATGTTGGCCACGCAGTAGAAGATCGTCTCGTGGACCTTGTACGTGGGTTCCTGGTGCGTGGTGGGGTGGGTATCTTCAAAGCAGCCGCCCTGGTCCACGGCGATGTCAACGAGCACCGAGCCGGGCTTCATCCGGGCCACGAGGTCGTTGGTGACGAGCTTGGGTGCCTTGGCGCCCGGGATCAGGACGGAGCCGATGACGAGATCAGCATCGATAACGGACTTTTCGATCTCGTATGAGTTGGACGCTACGGTCTTCAGGCGGCCCTGGTACTGGGCGTCCAGCTCGCGCAGCCGGTTGATGTTGATGTCCAGGATGGTGACGTCGGCGCCGAGGCCGAGCGCCATGGCCGCGGCGTTGGTGCCGGCGACGCCTGCACCGAGGACGACAACCTTGGCGGGACGGACGCCCGGAACGCCGCCGAGCAGCACACCCTTGCCCCCTGCCGGCGCCATGAGCGAGGTCGCACCGACCTGGACGGAGAGCCGGCCGGCCACTTCGGACATCGGGGCGAGCAGCGGCAGTGCCCGGCCTTCCTGAACGGTCTCGTACGCGATGGCGGTGACACCGGATTCGACAAGCGCCTGGGTCAGTGCGGGTTCCGCTGCAAGGTGCAGGTAGGTGAAAAGTAGCAGGCCCTCACGGAAGTGCCGGTATTCGGATGCCACGGGTTCCTTGACCTTCATCACCATGTCGGCCCGCGCCCAGGCCTCCTCTGCGGTCTCGACGATCTCGGCTCCGGCAAGGGCGTACTCCTGATCGCTGATGCCGGAACCGGCGCCGGCGCCGGTTTCCACGAGCACGTC
Organism: Pseudarthrobacter sp. efr-133-R2A-89; assembly: GCF_030209315.1. Taxonomy (NCBI): domain Bacteria; kingdom Bacillati; phylum Actinomycetota; class Actinomycetes; order Micrococcales; family Micrococcaceae; genus Pseudarthrobacter; species Pseudarthrobacter sp. efr-133-R2A-89. The sequence continues at coordinate 335,965 of NZ_JARVSE010000005.1, forward strand.
GTGGCCGTTTGCTTTGAATTCGTGGACGCCGGCGGCAGTGATCGCGACGCGGAACTCGTTGTTCTTGATTTCCTTGGGGACGGAGATGATCATGACTCATGCTTTCTGAGGGGATTGATGCTTGTGGGCAAAAGAATGACAGAAAATGCGGAAACGTGAGCCCTGCTCGCAGGATCTGCGGCAGAATGGAAGCAGCTCATTAATTCCTGCATTGTGAGGAGCGTTACAGAGTGTCGGACTCGCAGAAACTGCAACAGGTGCCATTGGACGAAGTGGACCACAAGCTTCTTGGCCTGCTGTCCAATAATTCAAGGCGTACCAATCAGTCGTTGTCGGAGGCCCTCGGACTTGCGCCGTCAACCTGTCTTGCCCGCCTCAAGGCGCTCAAAGAGTCGGGGGTAATCAAGCGCTTCACCGTCGAAGTCGCACCCGAAGCAATGGGCCTGCCCCTCCAGGCCCTGGTCAGCGTGCGGCTTAGGCCTGGGGCCCGGCACCTGATGAATGCCTTCGGAAATGAGTTGCGGGACCTGCCCGAGATCAAGCAATTCTTCGTTCTTGGCGGTGCAGATGATTTCCTGATCCACATCACGGCCAGGAATACCGAGCACATCCGTCAATTCGTACTGGACCATCTGTCATCGAATCCTGCCGTCGCAGGCACCCAGACCAACCTCGTGTTCGAGCATGGCCACGGAACCGCCTTCGGACTCTAGGGATCTGGGACAAATGCCGCCGATGGCCCAAGCCAAAGGGCATCCCCGTTTTTCCCGACATCTGCGGCAGGCCCTGGTCGGCGAAACAGCAGGGACGCTGACTCCTTCCAGTCCATGTATTGCACTAGTGGGGGGCGGCCCCACCTGCTGCAATGGCAATACGAGACGCGAAAGAGTCGCTCATCAGGGAAAGGAGTCGAAGTGTCATCCTCAGATGCACATAACCCCGACTTTCAGAAAATCTTCGAAAGTCTGCCGAACCAATACATCATCGTCACCCCCGACAGAACGATCGTCGCTGCCACTGACTCGTTCCTTGCATCTACGGGAAAGAGCCGCGAGGGAATCGTCGGCATGGACATCCTCGAGGCTTTTCCGGACAACCCGGACAACCCTGACGCCAAGGGAACAGAGATTCTGCGCAGCTCCATCGAGCGTGTTGTCGAAACCGGCAAGATCGATATTCTTCCGCCTGTTCGCTATGACATCGAGAACTCAGACGGGATTTTCGAGCCCCGGTGGTTCCAGCCCCTGAACGCTCCGGCTTTCGACGATGACGGCAAGCTCGTCTATGTCCTGCACGGGGCGGAAGACATCACGGCTCAAATGACGAGCAAGAGCTGAACCCCGGCCGCCACCGACCCGATAAAGGACTGAAATTATGGACGACGTCAAAGCAACCCTCATTGGAGGACCGACCCTGCTCCTCGAGATCGCCGGCTACCGGATGATCACTGACCCCACCTTCGATTCCCCCCAGGTCTACCACCACCCAATCGCCGGACCCGTCATCAAGAAGCTCGCCCCCAGCGCCACCCCCGAGGAGCTTGGCCACGTTGACCTGGCACTCGCCTCCCACGAGCACATCGACAACCTGGACGTGGCCGGCCGGGGTTTTCTGACGATGGTGCCGCTTGCCCTCACCACGACGGAGGCTGCGAAGAACTTCGGCCCCAACGTCCGCGGGACCAGCGACTACGAGACTCATACCGTTACGCTTCCCGATGGCAGGCAGATGAAAATCACGGCAGTGCCGGCGCATCATGGCCCGGAGGGCGTGTGGGACGCACTCGGGCCCGTTATTGGCTTTGTCCTCGAAGCAGAGGGCATGCCGACGATTTACATCAGCGGTGATAACTCCGAGCTGGATATCGTGCGCGAAATTGCGGATCGTTTTCCAGCCATTGATATCGCTGTGCTCTTCGTCGGCGGCGCAAAATTCGATGTGATCGCAGATGGCGCGTACATCACCCTCAGCAATGACCGGGCCCTGGAGGCGGCCAAGATCATGGGTGTCAAGAAGGTCGTTCCAGTGCACGAGGATTCGTGGGAACATTTCAGCCAGAATGCGGACCAGATCAGCAAGCTTTTCGCCGATGCCGGGCTCAGCGAACTCCTCATCGCCTTGAAACCGGGGGAGTCTGCAGACATCCGGCTCTAGCAAACGGACCGCAGAATCGAAGGTTGGACGGTTATCGGCCAACCTTCGATTCTTGCTTAAAGGCAGAACCGGTGAAGGCCTGCGACGGACAGGCGGGCATCAACTTATGTGCGTGGCGCACACACAGCACCTCGAAGGGTCGGGAAGAATGGTGGCAGCACAACTCACGGATCGCTTGGAGCTCAGGGACGATGACGACCATTGCGGAGCAGTTCACCCGGGAACAAGACGACCTGGCGAAAACAGCAGGGCGCCCGAGTGCCGATTATTGGTCGATATCACAAGGGCTGCGGCTGCTGGGTGACCGCTGGTCCCTATTGATCGTGCGCGAACTCCTCTGCGGTGAAATGGGGTTCAACGATATGTCCCGGGCCCTGCCTGACCTTTCGCGGACACTGCTTTCCCAGCGGCTCAAGCGCCTGGTCCAGCTGGAGCTTGTCGTTCGCAACGATGAAACCGGCCCCCGCGGCTCACGACGCTACAGACTGACGCCGGTCGGCTACGCGCTGCGGCAGACCTTGGAGTCGCTGGGCCTCTGGGCGAGTCATTGGCATGCGCCCTTTGAGAATGACCTGCGGACAGGGCTTGGCACGCTGCTCGAACACATGGGCCGCAGCCTTGTGACAGATTCCCTGCCCAGGAAGTCGATTGTCCTGGGGTTCGAGTTCGACAACGTCAGGGGAGCTCCCCTTCATGGCTGGATCTGCACAGAGAACAGCAAGACAACCGCGAGCATCGGCCGCGCAGAACGTGTCCCGGATCTTCAGGTTCATGTCGCCCCGCGGGTGCTCTACGACCTCTGGTGGGGTCTGCGCCGCTGTGAGGAGGCGCGGCAGCTGGGCTCCATCGGGTTTGTTGGCCCGCAAGAGTGGGCTGCGGACTTCTCCGGCTGGTTCGCCCCTCGGGCAGCTTCCTAACGGTCAGCGCCCACCATACGGTGCCCCGCGGTTGACAGGCCCGCCGTTTCCCGGCTTCCTGCTATACAGGTACGTTGCACTGGGTCCTGTTTCTGGATGCCATGCAGGGATATGAAACAGGGTCTACACCCCTTAGCCGGGGGAGAGTAGGGTCAAGTAAACAGAGGTGCCGTCGCCCAAGCGTGTCTAAGAGACCACGTTGTGCCGGCGCTGCTTTCTTGGAGGAACCAGGATGGCTGGATGGAATGCTGACACGGCTGCCGGCCCAGTAGGGGCAGGGACCGTCACCCTGGTCGAGGAAACCTCGTTCTGCATTTCTTTGCCCAATGGCGACATTCATCCCGAGCACCCGCATGGCCTGTTCGTGCAGGACACCCGATTCCTGTCCCGCTGGAACCTGACAGTCAACAGTCATCCGCTTGAGTCCCTCGCTGCCGAGACGCGCGAGCCGTTCCGGGCCCTGTTTGCAGGTCGCGTTCCCCGTTCCGACGGATATGCCGACAGCCCGCTGATCGTGGAGCGCCTGCGGGAAGTCGGCGCGGGTATTCAGGAGCGACTTACCGTCCGCAATTATTCAACCAAACCCGTCGAATGCGCGATTTCCCTCGAGGTTGAAGCTGACTTCGCGGACCTTTTTGAAGTGAAGGAAGCCCGGATCCAGCGTGCGTGGGACGCAACCCGGTACGTGGATGGGGACCAGCTGACCATTTCCGGTGTCTGGCAAGGCATGCGAAAACGGGTCGTCATTCAGGCTCCGGGAGCAGAGGTGAAGCCGGAGGGGGTCACCTTTCTGGTATCTGTCCCACCGCAAGGGGACTGGAGCGCTGTCGTCAGTGCCCGGGTTGAGGTTGAAGGCTCTGGCCGGAGCGCCACCCTTGTCCACCCTGAGGGGGAGGAGTTGTCCCCCAGTGACCGGCGCCGCAAGGAATGGGTTGCCAGGATTCCCGTCGTTCGCATGGGTAACCGATCCATTGAGCGTACGTTACGGCGGAGCTACGACGACTTGGGTGCCCTCCGGATCGAGGATCCGGATCATCCCGAACGCGTTGTGGTGGCGGCAGGTGCGCCGTGGTTCATGACGCTCTTTGGCCGGGATTCCCTGTGGGCCTCGGAAATGGCGTTACCGGTGGATCCCTCACTGGCTTTGGGGACGCTGCAGACGCTGGCGGACCGGCAAGGAACCATCGTGGACCCGCTGACCGAGGAGGAGCCCGGCAAGATCCTGCACGAAGTAAGGCTTAGCCTCAATGCCGGTTTGGCCCTTGGAGGCAACTCAGCCTACTACGGGAGCGTCGACGCGACTCCGTTATTTGTGGATGTGCTCGGAGCCGTCAGCCGGTGGGGATTCGGAGCAGATATTATCGCCGGTTTGCTGCCCCACGCGGACCGCGCCCTGGAATGGATACGTCACTACGGGGACAAGGACGGCGACGGTTTCGTCGAATATGAACGGCTCAACGACCAGGGCCTGATAAACCAAGGCTGGAAAGACTCCTGGGACGGCATCAATTTTGCCGATGGAACACTTGCGGAGCCCCCGATCGCGCTCTGTGAAGTCCAGGCCTATGTCTATGCTGCGTATACCGCGCGTGCCTGGATGGCATACGACGCGGGCGACACGGCACGGGGAGATGATCTCGCCGATCGGGCGGCGGAACTGAAGCGGAGATTTAACGAGCAGTTCTGGATGCCGGACCGGGGGTACTATGCAATCGCACTCGACGGCAGGAAGCGACAGGTGGACGCGTGTGCTTCCAACATGGGCCACTGTCTGGTCTACGGACTCGTAGACGAGGACAAGGCTCCGCAGGTTGCCGAGCGGCTTATGTCTCCGGAGATGTTCAGCGGCTGGGGTATACGGACCTTGGCCAGCAACATGGGCGCATATAACCCGGCCAGCTATCACAACGGCTCGGTATGGCCCCACGACAATGCAATCATCGCTGCCGGTCTGTTGCGATACGGCTTCGTGGCGGAAGCACAGCGCATTACCACTGCGATATTGGAAGCCGCCGAATTCTCGGGCGGGCGCTTGCCCGAGCTCTTCTGCGGCTTCAGCCGTGATCAGTTCGCCGAACCCGTACCCTATCCAACGGCGTGTTCGCCCCAGGCTTGGGCAGCAACGGCCCCGATCCTCCTGGTGACGAACCTGATGCGGTACGACGTTCATGTCTCCCGTCGGGGACTGTGGATGGATCCTGTGCTTCCGGAAGCCTATGGTGATCTGCACATCACCAACGCACCTGTGGGTGGCGGCCGGATCACCATCGACATCGATAGGTCCGGCCCCTCTATTCAGGGCCTGCCTGAGTGGATGGAATTTCGACGCGGACATCGGCCATGGATTACGGAACTGGTCGAACAGGCAGACCGCCGACGACGGAAGTAGGCAGCCTGACTGTCGTCGACACCCTCGATGTTACAGCGCCGCCATCCCCTCTGGGACGAAGCCGGCGAACAGTTAGATGATGACTTCTGGCACGCCTCCCGTTAGGCGCGGCGACTTGCCCAACGGGAGACGTGGCATGATGAGCGCTATCTTCAGCGCTCATCGTGCCCGCACTTCACATGGCGCCTACGCGCCCGCTCAGTGCTCCGGCCAGTAGTCGTAGACGTCACTGGTCCCACGCATGAATTCGATAAAGACGCAGTCCCTGTCCCCGACGGTCCATGCTTCATGCTCCGGCGGCAGCATCATAAGATCTCCGGCTGAGAATTCCTCCTCGGATCCGGTACGCTGGCGCACCCCCAAACTGCCTTCCAGGATGTAGGCGACATGCGGCATGGGACACATATCCGTGTCGAGAATTCCGGTCTTGACCGCATCCTCCGTCACTGATGCTCCCACCGGGAAACGGACGAGAAGGGCGCTGGCCCCGTCAAGGGTCACCATCCTTTTCGTGATCCGCCCGATAGTAATGAGTTCGTACTTGTCCTCGTCGACAAAATTGGCCTTCTGCATACGTGTGAGGTCTACAGCCATAGTTCTTCCTCTGCTCCTTCGTCGTGTAAAGCGTCCGCAGTGACGCCTTGTTTCAATTCAGCGACCTGCTCTCTCTACCGGACAAGTACGAAAGCTGTACTGACCCCCATACCGCAGGCACGCATAAACGGCGCTCAAATCTACCCACGTTGCGCACTATACCCCCGGGGGGTATAGTGGATGCGTTGTCAGTGACAAGGCATGTCCCGGCCGGTGCCAACACCCGCTTTCACGGCCCGTCAACCCCAGCGCCCATTGATGCTCCATCAAGGAATGGAAACTGACATGTTTGAATCTGGAAACCGCACTGAGCTTCCCCTCGCCTCGAGTGCGGGATGCAGTTGCTGCACAGCCAACGTCTTTTCGCAGCCCACCTCCTCCGCTGCTGAGCTCACTCTCGAGGGCCTAACCTGCCGGCATTGTGCCCAGACAGTCGAGAAGGCCGTCCTGGTCCTTGAGGGAGTGGATTCTGTGGCTATTGAGCTCGTTCCTGGTGGCCTTTCCCGCCTCCTGATGGGCGGCAAAGCCGCCGCGGCTGCTGTACGCCAAGCCGTCATTGCCGCCGGTTACGTGGTTAGCGGCTAGTAATTCCCTGGAACTTCACGCCGCAAAAACGGCCCAGAAGTTGGCGCCCCCTCCCGAAACAGGAGGCATCGAAGCGCGCCCGCGGGCGAATGAATCCCTCCACAACTGGCCAGCGGGGTCCACCCGAACCCCAGCAGGCCGCGCAACCCCAAAAAACACCCGACTCGGGTACCCCCTGAACTTTCTGCGGGCTCTGCTGCCCGCCAATTTGTAGAGGACATGCTATGACCGGAAAAACAGGACAGCGGCGCGGATTGGTGCCGTTGCTGGTGATCGCGACCGCACAGCTGATGCTGGTGCTCGACGACTCCATCGTGAACATCGCGTTGCCTAGCATCCAGCAGGAACTCGGGGTGAACGCCGTGCATCTGCCCTGGATTGTGAATGCTTATAACCTCACGTTCGGGGCTCTGCTGCTCCTGGGCGGTCGGCTTGGCGATCTCTACGGACGGCGGCATGCATTGCAGGCCGGTCTCGCCCTCTTCGTCATCGCATCGCTGGCCGGGGGTCTTGGCCCCAACAGCGAGACCCTCATCGCCGCCCGAGCGGTTCAGGGGCTGGGAGCAGCACTGGTTGCGCCCAACGCCCTGGCCCTCATTGCGACAACCTTCTCCGAACGCAAGACCCGTGATGCAGCCCTGTCGCTGTACGGCGCGATGTCCGCTCTCGGAATTGTGGTGGGATTGCTTCTTGGTGGCGGCCTGACCGACACCCTCGGCTGGCGGTGGGTCTTTTTCATCAACGTACCCATCGGCATCCTCGTGCTCCTGGGCAGCCGGACCTTGGTGAGCGCAGGACGGCACGCCGGGAGTCTCGATGTCAGGGGCGCCGTATTGGGAACCAGCGGCATGGTCGCCCTGGTGTACGCAATTACCCGCTTTGGCGAGGAGGGTTTCGCTGACCCTCTGGGCCTTGGTCTGGTAGCCGCTGCAGCCCTGCTGCTGGCTGCCTTCATCGCCCTGCAATCCCGCAGCAGCACGCCGCTGGTCCCACTGGGGCTGTTCCGGGACCGTGGCCGCGCTGGCGCATACGCCTCCATGCTGCTGCTAGCCATTGGTCCCATGGGCAGCTTCTACGTGATCACCCTCTATCTCCAGCAGGTTCAGCATTACGGCCCTCTGCGGACCGGTGCCAGCTGGCTGCCGTTCGCGGCAGGGCTGGTGCTCGGGGCAGGGGCCGCGCCTAAGCTGCTGCTGAAGATGGCCACGCGCCTCATCGCAGCAGCGGGGGCACTGCTCAGTGCCGGGGCTGCCTTCTGGTTCTCCTTCATCCAGGTAAACACGAACTACTGGCTGCACCTGGCACCGGCCATGTTCATCCTCGCCCTTGGGTTCGGTCTCGGCATTATCGCCCTGACCCAGGCCGCCGTATATCACACGAAGGAAACCGAGGCCGGAATTGCCTCTGCGCTGCTGAACTCGGCCCAGCAAATCGGCGTTGCCCTCGGACTGGCCGTTTTGGCAGGCGTTGCTGCAACGGTCAGCAACAGCAGCCAGCATTCGGCCGTCACCGAGGCAGGCCAACTGGTCGCCGGATACGGCAGCGCACTTGCCGTCGCGGCTGGGCTGCTGGTGGCTGCAGGAATACTGGCTGCAGCTACCTTGCCTTCCCGAACCGCGGCACAGGCCAACGCCCCCGCTGCGGCCGGAATTCATTAGGCGGACCCGGACAGGGACTGTCTCCAGTGACGAGAAGGTACAGCATGCGCGCCCCTGTGCCTGGGCGCGCATGCTCGGCGACAGGTATCGTCCGCTCGAAAAGCGCAGCTAGAGCCTCGCCTAGATACCACCGGGTCACCGTTCAATAGCCGGCGGACCTCGCGAAACGCTTCGAAGCGGCGGTTGACCCGGGCTTCCCCGCCCCTGTGGGCAGTATTCCTGGCCGCTAACAACCCGGTGCTGCGCTTCAGGGGATCCTCCTCCGACTTTGTGTTCCGCCAGCCTAGCCCTGGTGTATCCCCATTCTGGAGGACATGCAACGGAATTTGTAGGTCTGCGGTACCCACGAGAACCCCAGAGCTGGTCGGACCGATCCTGGTTACCGTCCACCAATCAGCCAGAATTTCGATGTCAGCAGGGCGCGCACACATGGTCTTTACGCTTTCCTGCCACGCTTGCTGGTCCACCCATCGGTATGCTGAAAGGCGTCGATGACGTCCTGGTACGCCAGGTAAGTGACGTCCAAATCAATGTGATCATCATGGTCGGCCCGCAGGCGTTCCAGCCAGGCGGAGCCCGGCCGGGGGCATCCTGACCGTCTCAGATCGAGAGTCGTCACAGCCGAGTGACAGTCCCAAAACCAAGGAGAAGCATCCATGAACAAGAACGAGCTGGCCCAGTTGGGCCTCGACACGGATGGCCTTACGCCGGACGCCGACTACGTCCCGAACCCCTTCACCGCCGATGACGGTGTACACGTCGACCTCGTGTACCGCGCCTACCTGCAGCTCGAGCAGATCAACGCGCTGGGCGGCATCAACTTGCTCGGCGGCTCGCGCGAGCGGCTGGAGGAGATCTATGGCGGACTTGAGGATGGCATGGATCTGATGACGGCGGTGACGCGCTTTGGCGACGATGAGCAGCAGCATCGCGCCCAGCAGCTCATCGCGGCAGGGAAGATCAGCGGCTCCTGACAGGCCTCGACGGAACCCCGACAGCCCCGGCTGTCGGGGTTCTTTCTTTCGTCATGCAGACCGGACTGGCAAGAACCCTTGGATATGCCGAGGCCCGGCATGCGTCGCGCGGACATCAACTGAACCAGGCGAGGCCCACTCTTCCCCTGGACAGGGACCGCGGGAACCTCAGCATTTGGTTCCATAGCCGCTCATTATCCGTCCATGCCGCGGCTCCTGTCTCCCGGCGCGTCCATGCGCCTAAGCAGGAAGAAGTCCGACCCTGGTGTTCATGTGGTGTTCGCACCGTTCTGCCTGATAATGCAAGAATCGCAGCACCCTCGCTCACACCGTTATTCGCTTTCCTCCGGGTCTATCCCCTTAAGCATGTATGCGTGGAGGCGTACGAGCAGTGGCCGATTTGCCGTCAACCATGCGCGCGACATCTCGCGATCCTCCGGGAGATCAACGCCGTGGTCCCGTTTCAGGGAGAGGTTGGAGGACCCGAAAATCGTTGTCTGGTGTCACTCCCGCCGACCTTTGCTGCAGGTCCCGGCTAGGATGACGGTAATAGTTCTCAGGTCAGCTGGGGGAATGGCGCAAGAGTTCATCGCGGATCGGTATGCGGCGATCAGGGGTAGCCACAGGCAAGGTGGACAAGGCGATGTCTTCAAGGCCGTCGATCTGGACAGTGGTAAAGAAGTCGCGGTTAAGGTCATTCCAGGCACAAAGGATGCGGTCAACGCCATCTTTTTCACGAGGGAGACGGATGCACTTGCCCGACTCGACCATCCCAACGTCGCCCGGCTCCTCGACAAAGGCTTCGACGCCCAACGTGGTGACTACTACATCGTCCTCGAGTGGATTCCAGACTCCCTGACGGAATGGCTCGCAGCCCTGGGCGAGCCCCCAGGGTGGGATGATCTGTGCGAGACTATTGGGCTCCCCCTTTCGAGCGCGCTAGCCCACGCCCACGCCAACGGTGTGTTGCATAGGGATATCAAACCCACCAACGTCTTGTGGGACGGCCATGGACCGCTGCTTGCCGACTTCGGCATTAGCAAAATTAAGAACCAAGTGGCTGCACCGGGAGATGCCACAGTCGTGGACCACGCCTCCACGCCTTATGCACCGCCGGAAAAGGTTACGAAGGCGGCAGCGAACCGGGACGTCCACGGGCTCGCAGCCACGTTAGTCCGCTGTCTCGTCCCCTACGAGCTGCGCAACTATGCAGACATCTCACGAGCCTTGTCAGACGACGTAGACGGCATAGATGTCCCTGAACAGGTTATGGACCTGTTGAAGCGCTGTCTGAGCAATGACCCGAGCAACAGGCCCAAAGATGGCCAGGTCCTGGACCTCGAGCTCCGTAAGCTCCACTCCAACCGCAGCCGGAAATGGCGCGCCCAAACCGAGATGGCAGTCAACCTCACCACGAAGGCCCGCACGCAGTTGCTGAAAGCACGTGCTGACTCGATCCCTGAACGCTCGATCGAAACCCTCTGACTATGTCAACCCTTTTTGGCCCCAGGAGGACGGTTATACCTGGCCCCACTGAGGCAGATTTGTTTTAGCCTCGGTCCAGGCGGTGCGCTCCTAGTTCATGAGATCTATTGCCAGTTAGGCTTGGCCCCTGCAACACTCACGTCATTGGCTCCGACTGGCTGTTCAACTGTCCAGCCAGTTCCCTACGGAGAATGGACATATCGATGGCCATGCAGCCGCTGACCAAGGCCCGGTTGAGGAAGTCGACGCTGATTGTTCTGGCGGTCACGATTGTGGCCTTAGTAGCGGCCCTCATGATCCGGGAATTGGACCACGAGTCATCACCCTTGTTAACCATCATCTACCAAGGCCTTGGCGGCATCGCGGGACTTGGTACAGCGTTCGTGGTGGTCTTTGTTCCCCTTTATGTGTGGCAGGAAAAGCGAAGGAACAGACGGGAAGACGATCGGACCCTGTGATGGGCGTCCATGGGGTTTTTAGCTAGCTGCTTGTTGTGCGATGGTGTGGGCGAGGCGGTATGAATCGGTGCCTGTTTCGATGATCGTGCCGTTGAAGGTCAACCGGTCAACGATAGCGGCGCAGAGGCGCGGGTCGGTAAAGGTCTTTGTCCAGCCGGAGAATGATTCGTTTGAGGCGATGGCGATGGAGTTTTTCTCCTCACGTTCGGTGAGTACCTGGAAGAGGAGTTCGGCGCCTCGGCGGTCCAGTTCCATGTAGCCAAGCTCGTCGATGCAAAGCAGGTCCACACGGCCGTAGCGGGCAATGGTCTTGGCCAGGACCTTCTCATCGGCAGCTTCGACAAGTTCGTTCACGAGCCGGGTGGCGAGGGTGTACTTGACCCGATAGCCCTTCTCCGCGGCGGCTGTGCCGAGTCCGATGAGCAGGTGGGATTTGCCGGTCCCGGAGTCCCCGATCAGGCAGAGGGGTTGTCCTTTGCGGATCCAGTCTCCGGTGGCCAGGGTGTGGATGGTGGCGGGGTTGATGTTCGTGTTTGCGTCGAAGTCGAAGTCCCCGAGCCATTTGTCGCGGGGAAAGTTTGCGGCTTTCACGCGGCGGATCGAGGAGCGTCGGTCCCTGTCGTCGCACTCGGCCAGCAGCAATTCGGCCAGGAAGCCTTGGTAGGAGAGTTGTTCCTTCCCCGCGACGGTGAGGGCTTCATCGAGGACCCCGCGGATGGTGGGTAGGCGAAGCCGGCGGCAGGCCTGATCCACCGCGGCGACCGCGGCCTGCTCAGTCAGGCCGCGCCGTCGGCGCAGGGTCGGGGTGACGGTAGGGCCTGGGGCGGTGGGGCTCATGAGATGTTCTCCTTTGACGCGGTTCCTGCTGGGTGTTCCGTGCGTTTGGCCAGCAGCTCGTCATAGGCACAGACTGAAGGCAGTGGCCGGCTATCAGGCGGCAACCCGGCAATGACGGCCGCGGGTTCCATAAGGCGGCGTTGGGTGAGACTGACAACCCGTTGCACATTCACTTCAGCATGGGCACCAGGATGACGGTCGGAACTGGCCCCACCCCTGGAAGACGTCGCGGCGTGTCTGCGGGCTTCGACCGCGACGACATCGGCGCTGACCGCGCCCACTCCCAGCGCCGCGGTGATCCCTGCATAAATGTCTTCGGCGTCCATGGACCGGTGGAGGAGCAGGATGTCGATGAGTTCACGGGTGCCGTCCGCGTCGCCGTTGACCCTGCGGGAGGCAGCCCAGAAAGCCTCATGCGCGCTGGTGAACGCCCCGGACTCCCGCGCCCGGGCCAAAGCAGTGGAGCCTGGAAGGGCACCGGGCTTGGCTTTGAGGACCTCGAGATAGTGATCCAACTGGACAGACTGACCGGACCGGGAGGCGACCCGCTGATGCCTCGCGACCACGGTTCGGCCATCGAACACAACAACCTCGGACGCCCGCAAGGAAATCCTAAGCCTCCGGCCGATGAACCGGGCTGGGACGGAGTACTTCACCATTCGGACTGTGACCATCGAGGACCTATCGACCCTCGGGCTCAGGGCCAGACCTGGATCAAATTCATCCGCCGGCAACGGTGCCAGAAAAGGCCGTTCGATCTCGAAGTCCTGGCCTATGGTGCGGATCCTGTCATTGATACGCCGGTCCGCGTCCTGGGCTTCCCAGTCACGTATCCGGTGGTTGAGCTCGTCCAGGGAGTCCGCGACAGGCATCGGTGAAAGCCGGTTGCGGCGGAACCAGCCCACCTCACCCTCAACGCCGCCCTTTTCATGGGCCCCTGCGATGCCAGACTGGCAATAAAAGGGATCGAAGCCGTAGAACGAACGGAACAACACCCAGCGGTCGTTCTCCCGGCGCTGCCGGCCCTGCCCGAACACCACAGCGGTGACAGCGCTGGTGAGATTGTCATAGCGGATGTGCTTGGTCGGGATCCCGCCCAAAACGTTGAAGGCCTCGATGTGCCCTTCGAGAAAGGCTTCTTGGGCCTGGGTGGGGTAGATCCGGTGGATGGCTCTTCCCGAATGCGATAGTCGCAAGATGAACATGTGGCACTTCGTCTTCACCCCGTTCAGCACGACATAGACCTCGCCGAAGTCCACCTCGGCCTCCGCGCCCGGCGCGTGTTCCTGAGGGACAAACACCTCGACGCGGCGTCCCGCCTCCACATCAATTTGGCCGCGACGGACCCTGACGTAATCACGCACCGTGGAATACGAAAGTGCCTGGGCACCATGCTCTTCGATGAGCCGGGCCAAAATCCTACGCGCAGTATGGCGCTGCTTTCGCGGTGCCGTCGTGTCCTCGATCAGCATGGCGTCGATCGCGCCCTTGAACGGCTCCAGCCTCCGCGACACACCTTGTCTTTGTTTACGCTCTGGAGGTGCAGCTGAATCCAGTGCCTGCCTTACCGTTCGCCTATGAACTCCATGCCGGACCGCCAACGCACGAACCGACAAGCCCTCGACCCGGGCGTCCCTGCGAATCCGCGCGAACAACTCCACTCTCGACTCCATCCAGACCAGCCTTCCGCCGCATCCATCCATTGATGAATCCAACGTTGAAGGTGGGGCCACAAATAACCGTCACAAGCGCCCGGCGAGTCATGAAGTGGGGCCAGATATAACCGCCCTACCGGGGCCATCCAAACCTGTCACAGCCAACCCTCATGGGAACAGCCACGTACGCCGTCCCCCGCAGAGTCCAGAAGGGTTCAGCGGTCATCCTCAACCCGGACGAGTTCGAGCTCGTCGGCGACGAGCTCTGCCTCGTCGTCAAGTTCACGCAGGGAGGCATGGTCTGCACGCGAGCCGACGTCCGCGATTTCTACGAACTTGAGGCACGCCGTCGCTCGCCAGCAGCAGTCCTCCTGCCGTCAGATCAGTACATCTGGACCGCCCGGCAACCGGCGAGCCCGCTGGCTGCATACCGCGCGACCAACGAGCTTCACGAACTCCTTCGGCAGGCCATCCAGGATGCCGAGGACCGCGACAGCGAACGATTCCGCCAAAGCCGACTTGACGGCTGGTCACGACTCATCGAGGCCAAGGAGGAACTCGACAGGAAACTCGAAGACCCTGTCGGATACAGGCTCAACTCCCGTCACTGGAACACCGCAAACCTCCAACTGGACCACGAACCGCGTGAGGAAATCCTCGACCAGGACCTCTTGGCCCGCGAAACAGCCCGGCCTACGTCCGGAACCGCTGTTTCATGCGTCGTGGAGGAGATCGACGGAGACGAGGCGACCGTCCGAATCTCAGGAAACCCTGCCGATTTTCCTGAAGACGGAGTCCTGGTCAGGAACCGGACAGCCTCGAACACCGCAGTGCGGCGACAACGGGAAGCACTCGGCTCGCTCCGCGACCAAAGAAGCCTGCGCCCGGACCTTCGCGACCTGGTACTGGACCCCGCGTCGAGCTCTCCTGCCCAGCCAGTGGAGTTCGCGCCCATCAACGCGGACCTCGACGACGACAAGAAGGTCGCAGTGGCAAAGGCACTCGGAGCCTCTGACCTCTTCCTCGTCCAAGGCCCACCGGGCACCGGAAAGACGTCTTTCATCTGCGAGCTCGTCGCCCAGCACCTGAGGGCCCGTCCAAATGACAGGATCCTCCTCGTCAGCCAGATGCACGTTGCTCTTGACAACGCCGTAAGCCGTCTCGACAGGGCAGGAGTGGACGGCCTTGTCCGACTCTCGACGCGAGAAGACCAGGTAGCCCAGGAGGCGGTCCATCTCCTCCTGCCGAACAAGATCAAAGCCTGGACGGAGGAAGTGAGGCACAGGGCTGGCCAAGGGCTCGAGCAGCTGGCCGCTGCCGCCGACGTCTCCGCCCTGAGCCTCCGATTGGCCTTCGCCGCAGAGGAGGCCGCAGCCGCGCTGCGGCTCCGGGACCAGCGTAAGGCAGAACTCGAATCATTCGACCCACAGGACAGCGACGACGACGTCGAAAACGAACTGACGGATCGGCTGGACAGGGCTGAGAAGGCGGCAGCCCTCGCCTTGGACACGGTTCGACAGCAGGCCGGTGCCGTTGATGCCAATGTCGCCGAACAGGAAACCATCGAAACACTCACCCAGCTTTCCGCAGCGTGCCTGGATAGTAGGCCCGACGCTGCCCGCCTCCGGGACATCATGCGCGCCCAAGCCGACTGGCTGGCAAGCCTTCAGGATCCCCGCGCGGCCGAGCTGCTGTTCCTTCCGAAACAGTCCGTCATCGCCGGGACGTGCATGGGATTCTTGGGAAACCAGAGCGTCCGCGATATCGACTTCGACCTCTGCATCGTCGACGAGGCGTCACGGGCAACTTCCACCGAACTCTTCGTCCCCATGGTGCGTTCGCGCCGGTGGGTGCTCGTGGGCGACACGAAACAGCTCCCGCCGATGCGCGAAGAGGTCATGGACCACAGTGAGCTTGTCGATACCTACAATCTCGACGAACTGCTCGGCTCCGACTCGCTGTTCAGCATCCTGGTTGCAGAGTCACCAAATGACTGCAGAGAGAGCCTCGTCACGCAGCATCGGATGGCTCGCCCCATCGGACAACTGATCTCCAACACCTTCTATGACAAGCAACTGGTGCACGATCCGCATCCTTCACTCGACGGAGAAGCCCTCAGCGGGCAACCTCGCGTGGCGTGGTTCTCGACAAGTCGTCGCGAAACCCGACATGAAGACTCGGCCAAGGCGAAAAGCTCCTCGAACTCGACCGAGGTCGACATCGTCTGCCGACGACTTTCCCGACTGGAAGAAATGGCCGAAAGAGGCGAGCTCCACCGTCTGGACGGCAACCGGATCGAAGTCCTTGTCCTCACCGGATACCAACGACAGCTCCACATGCTGGACCGCGCAGTCCGGGCCCTTAATCTTCCCCACCTCGACACCAGCGTCAAAACGATCGACGCCGTACAGGGCAGAGAAGCGGACGTCGTAATATTCTCCGTCACCCGGAGCAACGCCCGACTCGAAATGGGTTTCCTCTCCGAGTCCTTCGGGGAAGGCCGCATCAATGTGGCTCTTTCACGCGCACGCGAACTCCTCTGGATTGTCGGAGACTCGGAATTCTGCACTGCGAAAGACGGACCGCTGAAAAGAGTGCTCCACCACATAGAACACACCGACGATTGCCGAATGGAGTTCGTGTGACCGACCCCCTCGCCCTCGCTGCCCGACGCCACGCCCACGTCATCCCTGGCCACCTCTTGGTGTCCGCAGAGCCCTGCGCCATCCCAGCCTCAGTGCTCACCGTCGACCTGCTGGCCGAAAGAGCCAGCGAGCTCGGCGTCGCCGAGCGATACACCCTCCGGGCCATCAAATTAGGTTTGAAGCGGATCGAGGAAATCTCCTGGTTCCTCGGACTCGATCAAGACGATACCGCGAATGTGATCGGGGCCCTGCTGCAGAGGGAGATGATCGACTACAGGGCGCTCGACACCGACCACCGCCACATACAACTCCTGCCCCCTGGGCAAGAGGCACTCGAGGATACTGTGGCAGAGGCTCCGAAAGTCGTCACGCTCTCGGTCATGTTTGACAGGATCGTTCGCAAACCAGTCGCCTGGACTAAACGATCCCTCACACGCGCAGCCGAGGTAGGGAACCGTGTAGGAATATTGGTCCTGCCGCCAGCGTCAGGCGAACCTGCAGCCGTAGACGAACTGTCCGCCGCCGACCTCACCGCAATTCTCGGGGGCAGGAACCAGGTCAACCGGATACTCGGCACTCTCGGTGTCACCGAGAACCGGAAGTACTTCAAAGAAGCCATCCTGCTGATCTATAAAGGAATCGACTCCGACTCGGTTCGTCTGGGCCTAGACATTGACGGTACGTGGAGTCCGGCCCACGAGGTGCAACTCGAGCGCCTTCAGACCGTCGATCGACTCGGCATCAGAATTGAAGGACCGCAGTCGCCCGCCGACGGCCAAACACGGACCGACTCACCGGAGCCCGGCGTTACCCCGACGATGGCGCGAGAAGAGGTTCTCACGCTCCAAGCGATGGCAGACGGTCCCGAAACCGGGACAGTGGGACCCCATCCGGATACCGGCGCAGAAGCCGGCCAGACTGTCGATTCGGCCGCGATACGGTGGCTCGGCACCTATGAGCATCCCTGGATTCTCGATGAAGCAGTGACAAAGGCCCGGCGGAGACTCCTCATCATCAGCCCGTGGATCACAAGTGCCGTGGTCACAAAGACCTGGATCAGGCAAATCGAGAAATTGGCTGCGAAGTGCCCTGTCATCATCGCCTGGGGATATGAAGACCAGCCTAAGATCGACGAGTCCCTCACCGAGCTTCATTCGGCAGCGCGACGGTCAAAACAGCTTGCCGTAGTGCGATTGAAGAACACCCACGCCAAGGTGCTCGTCGGCGACGACTTTTATGTCACGACAAGTTTCAACTGGCTATCGTTCAGAGGGGACAGGAGCCGACGGTACCGAATGGAGGAAGGAACGCTCGTCCGTGAACGCAGGCTTGCCGACCTTGCCTATGAGCGGTATCTGGACCAGGTCAGAGAGCAGGCATTGGAGGTGGTCGGCAACCTTCCCAACCCGTCCGGGGCCGCTCTTCCCGATGCCAGCACCTCGAGCACGTCGCCAAACGCTGCATCCGATGCCCAAGATGACAACAGTGAGGGCCACAGCAGCCGGCCACCACGGCACCGAAAGCCGAGGAAGACGCCTCCAGATGAGGCATGGGCACGGCTTCGCACCGGAGAGACGATTCCTGGCCGGATCCAAGGCTTCGCCGTCTTTGGAGTGTTCGTCACCCTCGAAAACGGCATCGTGGGCCTCATCCACAATTCGCGACTGCCGTCCACCATGCGAAGGCCGGAGGGGAACGGCCTCGCTATCGGAGGACGCGTCAATGTCCGGATTCTTGAGGTCCAACCCGAACGCAAACGCGTCTCGCTCGCACTGCAGGGCTAAAACACGGCCCGCTTCTGTATTGGCGGATCTAGGTGCATGGCTCCAGATCTGATTTGATCGACCCATGAGCCGCAAGTAGAAGCGCAATTCAACGCGCCCTGCCAATGGGATCCAATCCGACGTAAAGGTGGTCGCCAGTTCACCTGAGACGAAAACGATAGTTGCCGTTCTTGGCGACATCGATGACGAAGCACACACTGCCGCACGGCACAGCTGGCCGGATCACCCGTCCCGCGAGTACGACTTCGACGCGGCGATCCTCACTCGCGGCATCAACGCGCTTAAGGGCATCCGTATCTTGGTTGAGAACGGGCATTGGGAGCTGGCACAAGGCGTGCTGCGCCAGCTGTTCGAGCTGGTCGTGAACATCGAATACCTCCACCATCAGGAGGACCGCGGCGAGGCCATGCGGCGGTATGTGAAGTTCGGTGTCCTGGAGAAGCTCGAAGCCCGTCGCGACGAGATGAGATACGACGCACAAGCCGGACACCCAGTTAACCTTGCGAAGCTTGATGCCTTGGAGAAGTACCTAGAGACTTCTGAATTCGATGAGTTCCGGAATAAGAAGGGTGATTTCATCACCAGCTGGGCATCGCGGAAAATCTGGGAAATGTGCGAGAAGTCGCCGTTGAAGATGCGCCAGCACCAGTACAAGCTTCTCTATAGCGCATGGTCCGAGCACGCGCATGCGACTCCGGGAGCCCTGGTCGATGCGATCCTGCGGAGCTCCGGACCTGGTTGGGTGGAAGAGGTCATGGCCGACGATGAGGCCAATATCCAAGAGTGCGTTCGGATGGGTGTCGCACTGTTTGTTGAGCTGCGAATGTACTTGCCTTGCATCGAACCGATTGTTCCCGAGATGGCCAATGGCTGGTTCCATCGGGTTCTTCCCTCCGAGCTTCGGGGTGGTGAGCATGGTGCATCCGTATGGGGTCCAGTCGCCCAGGTAAACATAAACGCCAGCGGTCTCGACCAGGTATCCGTATCCGAGAGCGGAGACTAGATTCGAGGTAAAAAATCCCCCAAGTGCGCATCGTTAAGGAGCGTGGGGGATATGTCAGCAGTACGAGCGTGTGTTCTGGCCGCTCTTCGTCCCCGAGGCCAAGAACATGCTCCGCTGGCGCGTCCGGCTGGAGTGCGGCTGCACTCACGAGGTCTTCACGCACGGGGAGGACGAGTTCCCGGACGATCGCAGCCACCTCGACCCCATCACCCGATGCCGACTTCCCGCCGGCGAGTATTGGTGCCCGTCCGACCTACCCAGATGCCCTACCGCGACATCGTCGAGTGGGTTGACAGGAAAATCACGGAGTTCCCAGCCCGATGCTGAGGAACCTGACTACGACTGGATGGACGCAGAGACCTGGGCGAAGATCCGAAAACCCCGGCCACACTCGTCTGCTTTCTGGAAGGTCAAGCTCGACTGCGGGCACCATCAGCAAGTCTGCACTGACGTGGATTGGAAGCCTGAGATGAGCCCAAGTTGTTGTCCGAGGAGCGCGTCGCGGAGATCCGCCGTGATTTCGAGGAGAGTTGGGCGACCCAGGGGAACACTGGCTGGCCACACGAGGGCCCCGAGCGCGACCACATCCGGAAGATGATCGGCGGCAGCCTTCATCAAATTTTTTCACTGCTCAAGCATGAAAGCCCGGTACGACATCCGGAGCTCCACTATGGTGTGAGACCGAGCCTCACCAAGGCCGCGCACGTGATCAGCCCTCCCCCTGCGACAGAGGCGAGTATCAGGGATGACTTCACGAGGAGGTGCTTCGTCCAGGCAATCTTGCTCATGCGGACCATCTGATTGGATAGGATTGGCAGCATATCGGCGTCTTTGATCTTGGCCGGCAGTTGTTCCAGAGGCCAGAACTTCAGGTGTCCGAAGTAGATAAAGTTGTCTCTCCACTCCTTCTTAACGTGCCACATACGCAACCGGGGGATAACCACCCACATTGCGCAACCGGCCGCCAGTATCAGGGCAATTCCAGCTCCGTAGTATGTGATCTCTTGGACCGGGCCTTCGAGGCGGTTGAACAGACGGTCCTTACCCGAGAGGGTAACTAACATCGCTAGGCCGGCTGATTCGAGTGCAAACGCGAAGGAGGCCTTCGCGTCAACCTTTCCAGTCCAGTCGACGAGAGCGCCGTGGATACGCCAGGCAGTATCCAGCGCATCCTTGTCGCTTTTGCCTGATCCGGCTTCTGCATTTTTGCCCCGACGCATCAGACCGACCAGCGATACGAGGATTTGTAATAGGAGTAGGTCTTGCCACCCATCGCGTAGCTGAACGGGCCGTGCCACATATTGACTCCTTTGCTCAGTTTGGCGGAGTCATTCAGGCCGTCATATGCGCCCTTGCCGATGAATGTGGTGAAGTGGTCCTGCCGTATGTCGCTCAGTTTCGCCGCAAGGTTTGGGGCTGTCCCCACGGAAATCATGTCGTCACTGCCCCTGAACCCTGCTCGGACGAGGAGAGACTTGCCGCTTGCTATTCCGCATGCGTGCTTGAGCTGCCAACCATTCTTCTTGATAGATCCAAACTGGCTCGCTATAGCGGGCTGCACCAGATTGTTCATAGCCCACTTGATCTGCAGAGCTGACTTGGCCGCTCTTGTGTTCCTGTCCGTGCCAGCAAAGATCCCCATGACCCGATCTCCATCAAAGCTGCGGATGTGGCCGTTGTTGGCGCGGATGATCCGCGTACTCACAGATAAGTAGGCTTTCATGACCCTGGCTACTGTGTCGGGGGGAGCGATGGCGACGAGCCCGGATGAATCCGCCATGTCAGCGTAGAGGTAAGTTGATGGCAGATACACACCCTGTGAGTACCCCATCTTGGCTGGATCAGGAACGGATTCAATAACACCGTCATTCCTCACTGTCGTCGTGAGACTCGTGTTGACCGTCTTCACGATGTCATCCTCGACGGCTGATCTCAGCGTCATGCTTCTCCTTGCTTCGCTATCTAGTAATGGATCCAAGCCTATGGGGAGGGGCTGACACTAACCGGCGACTTTGATTCATTCCCGGGCGGTCAGAGAATCTTGAGGCCGTAGTTAGACGTTCTGATCTCTTCTACGCGGCCACCACCGATATCTTTCGGGTACGCCAGACTCCACATAGCATTCCCCTCCCCGCTGCTATAACACGTTGAATAGGCCATCTCTTTCCACATCCGGTCAGTGATGGTCGTGCGTGCTCCGTGCAGGTCACTTAGCTTCGCGGCTATGTTCGGAGCGTCCCCGATGGAAACCAGGTCGTTACTGTTGCGAACGCCAGCACGCACAACGAGCGCATCTCCAAGATCGATTCCGGTCCTGCTGCTTAGCACCCAACTTGATTTGAGGTACTCGCTGAGGCGGTATGCCAGGCTGGGCCTGACTATCTCGTCCACTGCCCATTTGATTTCCAGGGCCGTCCTTGCAGCCACAGTCGGGGCGTTGTCTCCGATGAAAATGGCCATTACGCGGTCTCCGTCGTAGCTTCGGATCTCACCTTTGTTGTCACGAATTACTCGCGTGACAGCAGCCAAGAAAGCACGCACGATCTGAGCGGCCGTCGTAGCGGAGTGATTCTTGGCCAAACCGGAAGAGTCTTCCATGTCTGTGTAAAGATAAACCGCTTTCAGCCAGACACCCCCGTTGTTCAGATTTATTGAATCTGAGGTCGGCACCACTTGGCCCCGCCTTGTGTCCAGCTTGGTCTTGAGGAGGGAGTCTACCGCTGTGCTGTAGTCATCCTTGCGAGTCATGATCCCCATTTCAACGTAGCGAGCGAAAGCTTTAACAGCCTACTAACTGTCATGTTCTTTGGGCCTTGTGTCCAGCCGCCGGGGCCGAGGGCTTCCAGCGACCAGCGACCAGCCCATGCCCTCGATGAAAGCCACAGCGCGCTCGAACATGGCCGGGCTTCCCACGGACAGCTCGAGCCAAAGGCCCGGCCATATCCGCCGAGCCTGCTGTGCGTGACAGGGGAGGGGACGAGATATCTGACATCGCCTCAGTTTTCCAATCGCGGGAACCGAGCTCGCCAACCAGTATGTATGTGGTGATCGCACTGGGATGGGCCTGTTTGTGCTGATTTCGCAGGGATCTTTTCTCCTCGCTAAGTGAGCGTAAAACCTACCCTTCACATGGACCCCCGGGGACATGTCCTTAAGTATTCGCGTGATGTGTTCACTGTAACGACAGGAATTTCCTCCACTCGCACGTGGTGCTCATCGCTCCAGCGCTGCCCACTTAACGTGGGAAGTTGGGTTTGGTTTTCCGGAAGTCTAAGTGTCTATTGGCTCGCTGGGCACGCCTGCAAGCGATGCGAAACGCCGATCGTACGCGAAAAGTTCATGAATCGCTCCAGCCACTTTTGCCCGGTTTGCCAGCAAAATCGCTAGCTTGAGCGTCAGCGGAGGCCGATGAGCATATGGTGATCCAAGGGCGCGCGACCGTCACGTTGGGGATCCGGACGTGGCCGTGCTCGACTGCTCTTCCCATTGACATTCATGTTTTGCCGGCCGAGTGGTTGAGTCAGACTGGAACGAGGCATGATCAGTTTCAACGTCAGTGGTCGCGGCTAATGTCCATAACATCGAACGAATGGAGGAGGTACCATGGCGCTGAAGACGTCGCTGGCAGGGCGGGTGCGGAACACGACACTGCCGAAAACCCATGCGCTGCTCCCGCTGCACGAGGCGGTCGTCAACGGCATCCAGGCGATCGACGCGCGGTTCCCAGACGATGCCGCTGGCCGAGGGCGTCTCACCGTCCGGATTCACCGGGAGCGGCAGGGCGCGTTCGACCTTAGCGCGGGCTCTCCCGGCCGCGCACCGCTCAAGATCATCACCGGTTTCAGCGTCGAGGACAACGGCATCGGGTTCACGCCCGACAACATGACGTCCTTCGAGACGCTCGACAGCGACTACAAGGCCGGTATGGGTTGCCGCGGCGTGGGTCGGCTGCTCTGGCTGGTGGCGTTCGATCGCGTCGAGGTGCGCAGCGCCTATTACGAGGGTGGGACCCTTGCGGGACGTCAGTTCAGGTTCTCGGTCAGTCAGGACGTCGTGCGCGACGACGCGCCCGACGGACTGACCGATGCCGGCAGCTCTGTGTGTCTGGAGGGCTTCAAGAAGCCGTACCAGCAGAGCGCGGCGAAGACGGTTGAGGCCATCGCGCGCGAAATCTTCGAGCACTGTATCTGGTACTTCCTCCGCGACGGCGGCGCTCCCGACGTGTTCGTGTCTGACGACGATGAGACGTTCTCGCTCAAGGACTTTGTCGAAGAGCTCGGGCACTCCGAGACTGCAGCGTCGTTCGAGGTCAAGGGCCAGACGTTCGAGATGCTCAACCTGCGCCTCAAGACCTCGGCCCGCAACGCGACGCCGCGCCTGCACTGGTGCGCCGCGAACCGGGTCGTCAAAGACGAGAGCATCGCGGGGAAGCTGCCGGGCCTCTACGCGCGCATGAAAGACGGCACCTCAACCGAGTTCACCTACGTCTGCTACCTGTCCTCGACCTACCTCAACGACCACGTCAGGGCCGACCGCACGGACTTCGACCTGCCGGAGCGCATGGCGGGCGACGCCCTGATCGACGAGCCGACGCTCGACGACATCCGTACAGGCGTCCTGCAGGAGGTCTCGAAGGCGCTGACCGAGCCGCTGGCATCGGCGCGGGTCGCGAGCAAGGAGCGGATCCACCAATACGTGAGCACCAAGGGGCCGAAGTACCGCCCGCTCATCAAGCGCATCGAATCAGCCGGGATCGTCGTGGACCCGTCGATGAAGGACTCCGACCTCGAAATGGAGCTGCACAAGCATGCCCAGAGGATCGAAACCGATTTACTGGCAGAGGGCCAGGCCGTATTCGCGGATTCGAGCGGAGACAAGCCCGAAGATTACGACGAGCGCCTCGCCAAGTACCTCGTGACAGTGAAGGATTTCAACCAGTCCGACCTGGCGAACTACGTCGCCCGACGACGAACGACCCTCGACATCCTCGCGAAACTCATCGAGTCGGACGGCAACGGCAAGTACGCCCGCGAGGACCGTATCCATGAGCTGCTCTTCCCGATGCGGCAGGACTCGAACGAGGTCGGGGTCGACGCGTCAAACTTGTGGATCCTCGACGAGCGGCTCGTCTTCCACGACTACCTCGCGTCCGACAAGACGTTCAAGAATATGCCCGTCACGGACGATGCCTCGACGAACAGACCAGACATTCTGGCAACCCGCGTGCTCGAGCCGGACTTGCCCGTGCTCGCGTCCGAAGGACAGAAGCTGCCGCTGCAGTCGATCGTCGTCGTCGAGCTCAAGCGTCCCATGCGCAATGATGCGACGGCGGAGGATAAGAACCCCATCGCACAGTGCCTCGACTACGTCGCGCGCGTCCGTGAGGGCAAGGCGGCGACTGCAACTGGGCGACCGATCCCGTCGAGCGCGCAGGAGCCGCCGGCTTTCTGCTATGTCATCGCCGACCTGACGCCGACGATGGAGCGCATGTGCAAGCTGTCGACCCTGACCAAAACACATGACGGGCTCGGGTACTTCGGCTACATCGAGCCCTACAAGGCCTACGTCGAAGTCATCAGCTTCGACGGTCTCGTCAATGCGGCCACAGAGCGGAACAGGGCGTTCTTCGATAGGCTCGGCCTGCCGTCGAGCTAGGCGACGATCAGCGACATGCTCCTCCGCGTAGCACGGCTGCATGTCCGATGTTGTGGGACCTTCGGGGAGGTGTGCCAGAGCTAGTCAAGTGATGGAGGTCCCGATCGGCTGATCGTCAGGCTGGAGGCGTTGGACGGCAAGTTCGACCCCTGGCGTCCGGCGGAGATCCTGCTCCGCAATCCGGCGAAACTGGAGAAGCTCTCCCAGACAACGCTCCAGTGCCGGGGGTATGTCTTTAACCGAGTATGCGTGAAAGTGTGCGAGAGGTGGCTTATGTCGCGGAGGCGTTGGACCTGAGGTCTTGAGCCGGTGGGTAGGTGTCAGCGGTACCAGCCGCGGCGGGTGGGTACTTCTATCCGCGGGATTTCGTGCGGTTTCAGCGGACGTTGGGGAACCGGGCGGATGGTGTAAGGGGTGATGCGGTCCTCCTCGTGCTCCCTCTCGATCATTTCTGCGGTGCCCTTGTCAGTCCTGCGGATGTGGTCCACAGCCCATGTCAGGAGGACGTCGAGGCGATTGACTTCCGCTTCTGCAGCCAAGAGCCGTTCATGGGCCGTCACCGAGCCGTAACCGCACCATTGGCGGAGGATCTCATGAACGGGCTTTTGGCGGCGCAGGTAATAGTCGTATTCAAACTCGGCAGAAGTCGTTAACGGTTCCCGGGTTTCCCAGTTTTCAATTGTTCCGCCCCGTTTGGATTTTTCTCGAGCCACCGCTTCCTGGGCCATGACGAGGTCCAGGACCGGGGCCGGGTTCCTGCGACAGGCCAGCTCCACGACAGCCAGCGCCGCACGCGGCGATAGGAACACCTCGCCGTCGTGAACCAGCCAGGAAAATCGGGCTTGGAAGGCAGCCACGGTCTGTCCGGTGAGCGCTTCGAAGGCGACGTGATCGTGGACCGTCAACGAATCGTCGCTTGAAGCGACAGACAGCTCGGCGACCTCCGAAGGTACAACCAGCTCAAGGGCCGCCCAAAGGGCCGACGCCTCATGTTCGTCGATGGCCTCGGCCTTGAGCCGCCTCCAGCCATCCATTGCGGCATCGTACGGGACTACGTCTTCCCACGGTACCTTGAGCCGCGAGCGAGGGACGTTCTCCTCCCTGCCCGGTGGATGGCCGTGCATGTGACGGATGTCGACCCGGAATCTTCGACCCTCCTGATGCACCGCCACGATGTGCACCCGCTCGGACGGCGCATTGTCACGCTGCCTGTAGGCCCACTCTTCCCCCGGGCAGGGACTACGGGAAACCTCAGCATTTGGTTCCATAGCCGCTCATTATCCGTCCACACCAGGCTGCTGTCTCCTAGCAGATTGGTGCCAACAATTAGCCGAACGAGAAACCATCAGCTGGAACTGCGCAGGACCGGGCTTTTGTTCAAAGCTACGTTTTCGGGATGATGTCCGGCTTGTTCCTAGACTTGGGTGACGCTGTGGACGAGCATTGAATAGTGAGCGCCGCCGACACTGCCCTGGTCGATGACCAGACACGTGAATCCGCAAGACTGCTGAAGCGAGTACCTGGGCGGGCGCGGCCTCAGAAGGAGGCCCTCCGGGAGTTCGAGGAGGGTGTCGCCCAGTTGCGTCAGCATTACGACCCGGTATTCTGGCCGCTCTTCGTCCCGGAAGCCAAGAACATGTTTCGCTGGCGCGTCGAGTTGGAGTGCGGATGTAAGCACGAGGTCAACACGCACGGAGAGGACAAGTATCCGGACGATCGCCGCTTCCCCGACCTCATCAGTCAGTGCAGGCTTCCCGCCGGGGAGTTCTGGTGTACGACTGACCACGGACCTGCTCAGAAGCCGTATCGGGACATCGTCGAGTGGGTCGATCGCAAGGTCACGGAGTTCCCGGCGGACCCTGTGGAGCCGGAATACGACTGGATGGACGCCGAGGACTGGGCGAAGATCCGGAAACCCAAGCCACACACGTCGGCGTTCTGGCGGGTCAGGCTCTCCTGCGGGCACTATGAGCAAGTCTGCACTGATGTGGATTGGAAGCCCGAGGACGGGCCCAAGCTGGTGTCCGAGGAGCGCATCGTGGAAATCCGCCGTGATTTCGAGGAAAGCTGGGCGGCAGCGGATAACCCTGGATGGCCTGAAAAGGGTGTCGAGCGAGACCACATCCGGAAGATGATCGATCTGCGCTGGCCGCGCCCCGAGCCCGAGAGGGACTGCTTCACGTGTACGCAGGTGCGGCGGATCACTGGCTATCAGCGGATCGGCTGGCTCGTTACGAGGACGACGCCGGCACCGCGTCCGTCGACGAACCTCGATCGGGAGAAGATCGAGGCTCGACTCGCCGCGGCGGAGGCTGAAGTCCAGCGGCTGCGCAAGCAACTCGACAACCCAGGCAACGCTTGAATTCACAACGACGCGATCTTGACTTCGTATTTTGGGAAGGGTCGCAAGAACTACACCCCCGATGGGAACGGGAAGCGGACCAAGGACGCCTATGACGAGTTCAGCGTTCGGCAGTTCATCGCGTTCACATCAGGGGATGTTCTATGAGTATTCGTAGGGCTATCCTCGGCAGATGAACCAACATGCAGTACCGACCGAACCAGGTCAATACATATTTGCGTTCAGCCTCAGCCGAGGGTGGCTTCGGATAGCTGGGACGTGTGCAGTTGCTGCGGTGGTTATGGCCGTCGTGGCAAACGCAACAGAGCCGTTCCGAGCCCCCTTGGGAATCGCGCTAGGCGTCCTCGCGATAACCCTACTCATCGCACTTGCCATCAAAGGTTCATCACGACGGCAGGCGCAGGAACCAGCGGCAGCCCGAGCCCGCACGGGCGGGCATCGGAGGTTGTTTGGCAAAATGCGGGGCAGAAGGTCCTTAGCGGCAGAACTGGCTCTCCTTGCAGAACTCCATGCGAAGGGTGCACTCTCTGACGAGGAATTCAGCGCCGCCAAGCTCCGTACCCTTGCGGACTGACATCCAGCGGCTGCTTCGTCAGTCTCTTAGCCACTTCAGGGGCAACTTCGGCCAAGAATTCGCCCATCGTGCCCCGCAGTGAGGGAAAAGAAGGCCCACCGATGGGGGACCGGCAGGCCTTCAGCACGCCACGCTACAGCAGCGCGCATGGAACATCGACTGGACTAAGAGGTGAAACAAACGAGTTCCAAGTTGTCGTTCTTCTCTTTGTCCGGGGCATGGATCGGGGTTGTTTCCGGCGTTGGAAACGCCGCCCGCCGCACGGGAATAACGCGTCTGTTCGGCTGCTGCTATCTGCCCGGCCATGGGGCTGGGCGCTCGGTCGTAGTGTCCCGGACGCTTTGAGGGGACATTGATACTCTGGGCAGAGGGGAAAAGGGGGAACACGGAAATGGGTCTTAGAAGTCTTTTTCAACGAAAAGCCGCAACCGCGGCACCCATAGGTCCAGTCGTGGCCGCAGGACCTGTCCCAGGCGCGCCCATGTCACCTGAGCTCCAAGCGGAACTGCGGGAAGCGTGGGCAGAACTAACTGAGGCCGCCAAGGCATCGAAAGTGACAAACTTCCACGCCTGTACACGTACGGCCCGGCACTGGACCGAGGACCCGGCGGCAGTCAGGGCCATAGCGGCCACACTCCGTGAATTCCCGGATACAGACAGCCAGCAGACGACATAGTGACCTACGGGCGTTCGATCGTAGGTCACTACAGCTCACCGGAAGGCCGGCGGTCGACATTTTCACTCAGCTCCTGGGACGGTTGCAGGGAATTGACATGCGGTGGGCGAGGATTGAGCCATGGTAAACGTATCCGCGGTTTAACCGCCGTGATCTACAAGCAGATTGAGTCCGTGTCGATGCTCCACCCTGTGTCCTCATGAAGAAGATGAGGCTCCGGTACGCCGGAGCGTGTCGGCTGTGCGGTGCATCTCTTCCGGCCGGGACGGAAGCGATCTACGAGAGCGAGACGAAGACCGTCCGATGCTTGGAGTGTGCCACCGAGACCCCGGAAACAACCCCCGACCTGGAACGACTTGGTGATGTGTCGTTGTCGGCTGTATCCGGAGTAGCTGGCTCGTCAGCCCGACGCGAGTATGAGCGTCGCAAAGCGAAAGACGAGGAAAAGCTCCGCGAGAAGTGGGGTCCATTCGGCGGCATCGCAGTCACCCTCTCTGACGAACGCCAAAGCACCAAGTCCTGGGATCGAGGCGCGATTGGCGAGGAACGCCTCGGCGCTCGGCTGGATGCCCTGGCCGCTGATGGCCTGGCCGTCCTTCACGACCGACGCATCCCCGGATCGAAGGCCAACATCGACCACATAGCCATCACTCCCAGTGGAATCTGGGTCATTGACGCCAAACGGTACAAGGGACGGCCTGAACTGAAGGTCGAGGGTGGCATCTTTCGCCCCCGCGTCGAGAAACTCCTCGTCGGCCGACGGGATTGCACGAAGCTGGTCGATGGGGTGCTCAAACAGATCGACGTCGTGCGAGACCTTATTGGGGATGTTCCGGTCACCGGGGCGCTGTGCTTTGTTGAAGCCGACTGGCCCTTGATCGGGGGCGCATTCTCGACCCATGGCATTCATGTACTCTGGCCGAAACGGCTGGCCAAAGTGCTTGTAGAAGAGCCCGCCGGCGACGTTGACGTGGCGAGGATGCGTGAGACGGTTGCCTCCCGGTTCAAGCCTGCTTGAGTCAGGTGGCCGCCTCGCCGTCGGAGCATCTTCCGCTGTCGCCTTCTACGCCATGCGTTGCGGTCTCCGAGTCGGTAGCACCAAGGTTCGCATGCTGTGTCGGTGCCGGACAGTATCTTTATAGCAATTGCTGACCACATTCGAAGCGTGCACTCAAGATCCAGGAGAACCTCCACATGACGACGATAGTCGGCGACGGACAACGCTCCGCGCTGCACCAAATGAGCCGAGGCACTGCGAATGCCCTGAGCGGTGATGTTCACAGCTGGACTCCTGATGTGCACGGAGCCATATGAACGATCGCCGCATGCGCCTAGGTGATTTCTCTCAGCTCGCCCGGCAATGCCGTGAGAGCGGGTACGGATTCGCCGAGTTCCGGCAGCTGGAGAGGGTCCACCAGCTTGGTTGGCCGGATGATGTTCTGGAGCAATGGGTATTTGACCACGCCGAGAATGTCTCGTTCCTGAATGACTACGGGGAGGTCGATCTCGCCCAGATCGATTGGCAGGTCGAAGTATTGCCCGTCGACGATTTCATGGTGATGCCGACAGGACCGTCCGACCGAGGAGCCATAGAGGATTTCGCAGAGAATCCGGACCACTGGGTCGCCGTTCGCAGGTACGGCGTACACATGGGTGTGGGGCTCTGTTGGGAAGTCCACGGCACCTGGAAGCGGTGGCCGATCGTGCTGGACCGGGACCTAGTCAACCCGGGAGATTTCAGTCTTCAGCTTGTCGAAGGGCGCACCCGTGTGGGCATCCTGCGCGGCCGTCGACTGTGTGGGAGTGTGGTGGCAGACCGGCATCTGGCATGGGTCGGCCGCCGACGAGCATGAGCGGCCAGACGACTGCCCTTGGAGTGGCGATCAATTCCCATCATGAGATGCCACGATGAAGTCCTCACCTATCCGGAAGCCCTCCACCATGACCTCGCCAGCCCAGCTCGCCACGATGATCCGCTTCTACCTCGAGACCCTTGGCGAGACCAACGCGCATCACCCGTTCGAGCAGCTGTGTCTCGGTCTGACCCGCCGTCGCATCGTCAGTAACGTCTTGCCTGCGACGGGCCCGGTCTCAGCCGGCGGCGACGGAGGACGTGACGCCGAGAGCTTCTGGAGCATGGTGGCCAAGGAGCTGCCGGACACGTCACTCTTCACCGCTCTTGCCACTGAGGATGCAGTCGTTCTCGCAGTAACTGCGCAGCGCGAGAACGTTCCGTCCAAGATCCGGTCTGATCTTGCGAAGATCTGCGGCAAGGGGGAGCCGGTCGACCGTGTCATCTATTTCACCGTCGCGCCTGTCGACACGGCGAAGAGGCATGAGCTCCAGGCACACGCGCGCGAACTGCATTCGATTGCACTGCAGATCTGGGATGCGCAGGCGATCGCGAACGAGATCGCCAGTGCGGACCTGTTCTACCTCGCCGTCGACTTCCTCCATCTGCCATCCTCCCTCGCGCCCGCGCGCGAAGAGTCCCGTGATGAGCTCCCTGACTGGTATATCGAGGAACGCAATCGCTGGCGAACACCTTCAGCCCGCTCAGGCTCGATGGGGGAGTTCGTCGACCTGCGGGAAGGCCTTCGGTTCTCCAGCCTGAATCCGGAGGCGCGTGCCGACCTGCCCGACTGGCTCGCTTCGGCGCGGGCACTGAGAGATGAGGCACATAGAAGAGACGATGTGCTCAACCGCATCGACTACGAAATCGTCCTCGCAACCGGGTTCGGGCTCAACACACTGAAGCCGGTCGACGGGATCCTCCGCGGCTACTTCGGGCGGCTAACCTCCCAAGCATCCGACTCCGGCGTGCTGGTCGACGCCATCACCCTGCTGCGCCTCGTGCAGGCGACGTTGCCGCGAGGCGGGACCACCATCACATCGGATGAAGCGGAGGCATGGACCGAGGACTTGGAGAGGGTGCTTGAAGCCAAGCTGCGTGCAGCGCCCGGGATGAATGCGAAGGCGGGCCTGCTGGCAGCCGGTGCGATCCTCGCTCTCGGTCCCCGGGGCTTCACGCCGGAGGAGCTCGACGAAGTCTCCGGACCTGGTCCGTTGATGTCGGAGATCCACCAGAAACTGAGCGCCGCCAAGCGGGAAGGACGCGGGCTTCCGGGTGTGCCGTCCGACGCGGAGCTGCGCGACCTCGAAGCAGGCATGAGGCATTTGGTCGACCTCGTGGAGACCCTGCCGGAGGCTCCGATGGTACCCCTGGATGAACTCATGTCGATCTTCGATTTCACATCGCCTGCCCTGATCGACCACCCTGACTATCTCAAGGTGCGCCAAGCGCTGGACGATGTAACGATCGAGCGCTCGGGGCGGGCTTCGGCAGGAGATCGGGCACAAAGCCGCGCCATGGCTCTGCTCCAAGGAGGCCGGGCCCTAGACGCCCTTCGTGAGATTCATTCCGCGAAGTTCAGCTGGCTCAACGGCGACGCTGCCGAGGGCGCGGCCATCATGATGCTGCTCGCGTCGGCCGTATACAGCGACCTCGGACTTCCGCTGGCCGCGAAGCAGTACGCGATGAGCGCGGTATCGGTCGCAAGAATGAGCGGCGGCCCCGATCTCGCCGTCCTCGTGGCCCGGGGCATCATCCTGACTGCGACGTACGAGCACCAGGCCGGCCAGTGGCTAACCGCCACCGAAACGTTCAAAATCGGGATCTGGGCGCAGGCGCAACTGGCGGGTGATCCGTGGAGCTTCGAGCGCTATCCGTATTTCATGGACATGCTGATCGACCAGTGCCACGTCCTGCGGGCCGCGTCTTCGCTTCGCCCCGGGCTGTTGCCTGCCATCGAACGCGTGGTCCAGTCCACCGAGCTCGATGAGCTCGTCGCTCCGATGCTGGCCTCGGTCGCGCACATTGAGCCCCCCGGAGAGGATGAGACCGCAGACGCGGCGGACCGCGGGGGCCTTGGGCGGCCCTTCTCCGATGCAGGCCCGGTGCGCGAGTACAGCTGGGCCGCGCTCGGCAATGTATGGGTCGTGACCGCCCCGAACGAGCGGGCCCACGTACTCGCGGCCGAGAGATTCGTGGCGGCTGTGCAGATCACCCTCGCTGACCTCGCCGGCGAGGACCTCCTTCTCGTGCCAGGTGAGATCCGCGTCGAGGTCGAAGTCTCGGACCGGCCCGTGGAGCCCGGATCGGTGTTCACCGCGGAGTCGGAGCGCGACCGTGGCACAGTCGGGCATCGGGTGATCCTCTCCCGTTCGGGAGCCTTGGCACCCGAAGCGGACCAGCTCGAGGTCACCTCCGCTGTGCTCCAGGCGATCGTCACCCAGTCGCTCCTCGGGCAGCCGGCATTCATCGCCGTGATGGAGCGGACCTTCGAACGCGGGCTTCCGCACATGCTGACCTGCGTGCGTCCCTACGACGACCTCGTCGACGTTCACAAAGATTCGTTCTACGACGGGATCAGCGGATTGTCAGGGGGTCTCATCGGAGCCGACAGGCCGCGGTCGCCAAAGCCCGCCACCGGACTGCGCAGGAAGCTTCCGGAACATGCATCGGCCTACGACCGTGCCGCGTCCATTGATGCGATCGCCGCACGATACGAGAAAATGCTGCCACCGGTGCGGCTGACGCTCCCGCGGCTTGCTGGGGACACGGACTTCATCAAACTTGTGACATCGCTGCGTGCCGAAGGGTGGAAGGACTGGCACCTTCTCCTCGCGGTCGTCAACATTGTGGTCAATGGACGCGCAGCGCAGCGCGGCCTGAACATGACAACCTCGATTACCAAGGCCGACGTCGAACGAGTCAGTTTGCTCACGCAGGAGGAGGAACGGGAGGAGGACCCGGAGCCGCCGCTGAAGATTTTCACCGAAGACAGGATGTGGTTTCACCTCTCGAACGCCGCGCTCACGACCGTACGTCGGTGGGGACTGGAGGTGCGCCTCAACCGTGTGGACCCACGATCGTTCCTCGGACTCCTGGGCGACCGCTTCAACTACTGGGACGACGACGTTGAACATGAGCCAATCTTCACGACGCCGCGCTGATCTTCCTGTCGCATGCGTCTCCTGTTCCGGCCAGACCCTGTTCAGCCCGTCAGCTACTGACAGCTGTGCGGGTGGCCGACTGTTGGGAGCGACGCTCGTGATGTGCCTGCAGAAATCGACGCGTGCCGCCTTGTGCTCATGCCGTTCGCCACGAACCGGACCAGCGGCTCGGCATCGTTCGTCAGCACGTCCAGAACCTCATCGGGCGTGTCAGGATTCAGTGCAACGAGCAATGCCAGGTCGACGCTGCGTGCCGCCAGATCAAGAAGTACGCCGGCAGGCGTAGCGCCGTTGAAGGCGACTGCCTGAAGAACAAGCTCGTCGCTGTCTTCGGCGAGGGAAGCGAGCAGGTTTGCCGGCGAGTGAGGATTCGCAGCCACGGCTCGTCGCACGTGTGTGCTTCGTCGTTCTCCGCCGAGGAAGGAGAGGATGTCCGCGTCTGCGTTCGGGTCAAAGGCCACCAGCAGCCGCACTTGGGCCCGGCTGTTCGCAGCCATTTCAAGGAGCATGGCGCGGTTCGTCGGTGTCGGGGCTTGTTTCTGGTTGAATTCGGCAACGGCATCATCGAACGATTCACCCCGGCGGTGGAACACCTCTCGTGCTCCAGGATTCGCTAATGCAATTTCCCGCACCTCTTGTGATTCGTCATTCAGCAGGCGCTCCAGCACGTCGAGAGGGAGATTGGCCCGGTCCGCTACGCCTTGACGCACCCTTGGCGACGCATCATGCGATAGTGCAATGATCGTCGCTGGCAGAGTCGATTCGTTTCCTGAAACCCGTGTTCGGACGTACTCGTCCGGGTCCATCGAGAGCTTCTCCAGAGCGTCGACCGGCGTGCGTGGGTTTGCCGCGACGGCCGCCTGGATGTAGCGGTCCGCAACGCGGGCGAGCCTGGTCAGCACAGCGGGCGGTGTTCGCTCGTGACTCGCTGCAACGTCGCGGACATCGGGGTCCCGATGACGGCTCTTGGACAGACGGACCAGAGCCTCCTCGATCACGCCCCCCGGTACCTCCGAAGACGCCAGATCGATAACCGCGGCGAGCACACCAGGAAGACGCCAGTCCGGCGCGTCGTGCAAAACCGAGGTCGCCGTATCAGCGATGAGCTCCGTGGGCGTGCTCGGGTTCTGAAGAACCTCAAGGCGCACCTCCCACTCCGGGTCAGAAGCAAGAGCAACCATAGCGCTCTGGGGGAGCCGTTCATGCCGTGCGACGGCGCAACGGACATCGAAGTCATCATCGGCGGCCAGCCGCATGAGCACGCCGAGCGGGAGGTCATCAAGCTCCGCAAGGAACACCCGTGAACCTGCATCCCGGCTCTTGAGCATCTTCTCGATGAGTATGCCTCGGTCCTCCGCGCCGACGGACGGGTTCGCCACCAGTCGCGCACGGATTGTCGGCGACGTGCTGGCAAGCAGCTGCTCCAGCACGTCAGGGGGAGTGGAACGATGCGAGGCCAGAACCGACAGCACCTCGTCGTTGTATCGTGCCCGATCCTGACGATCCATGTTATTGAAATCGCTGGATCCGTGCGTGCGGAACTGCAGCCGTGCAGCGCGTGATGTTCCGAGCTCAGTAAGCAAGGAAGCGAGGTGGTCGTCGACCTTGTGCACCGTCCGGCAGAGCGCGCGCCAGCGGATGGCGGGGTCAGGATCCTGCAGCAGGGCGTCACGTATTCCGTGATGATCGACAGGTCGTTGCCATGCTGCCGCTCTCCGCAGCTGCGCCGGACGGTCGGCGCTCATCAGATCCGATGCGATGTCATTCGGCAGTCCTGCCCGGAGCCATGCAGGCACCTCAAGCCGGCGTTTCGCCTGCATACCCCAGCGCCAGCTCGCGTCCGGAATCGGCAGTCTAGTTGCCCATATCGCTGACGCGCCGTTGATCATCATGATGAAGTTGCAGAGCCACGTTGCGTCCGACGTCGGGCTGACAGGGGCCCTGTCGATGCTCATGATGGTGCCCGCCGGAGCGGGCATCCCAGAAGGGCGCGCTCCTGGCTGAGACAACAGGACGACCGCTCCGTCGTTCGAGCGCGCCGTCCACTGCACGCTGGCGTCCGGATCCGACGCCAGGGCTTTGATGACTTCATGCTTCGCACGTGGATTCGCGGCGACAGCGCGGCGGACCGCGACGCTCTTGTCGCGCGCAAGAGTCAGCAGGATGTCATCAGGTGCCGCTTCGTTCATCGCGACGCCTTTGCGGACACTCCATGCGCGATCCGCGGCAAGCGCACGCACCGTTGCCTCTGGTGTGACAGTGTTGCGCCCGACGCGGCTCCGGATGCTTGGGTCCTCGCTCAGGGCCAGTTTGTCCAGCTTCTCAAAGTGCGTGTGCCGATTCTCGGCGAGGATCTGGTGTTTGTGGCGCTCGGGCACTGGCTCCTTGAGCGCGATCTGCTGGTTTCCGGTGGTGCGCACAAAGCCTTCCCGCAAGGAGGGGAGGAGCATCTCCGGGTCCCCGGAAAGCAGCCGCGTGAGGCTCCACGTCGGCATCAGACCCTGGCGCGGAAGCCAGATCCCGACCTGGCGGATGCCGAGACGGTCGTCGAGGTCGAGCATGACGTACCCGAGGAGCTGCAACAGGAAGCCGCGTAGCTCGGACACGCTGAGCCGGTTGTACACCTTGCAGTCGATCAGAGTGTCGCCGATGATCCAATCAGCGTCCGCGCCGCCCACGAGCTCCGACCCCGCGAACCCGGGGTTCGACGCAAAATCTGTTCCGTCTGCGATCTCGCCGCACCATTCCTCGAGCTGCATCCGGCCGGCCTCGACGAGAGAGCCGATGTCGGCCACCATCATCGGGCTGATCTGGTCCGCGAAAGAGGGTCCGTCGCTGGCATTGTCCAGCAGCTTCCCGGTTCTGCCGCTCAGCGCCCGTGCCCCGGACCGCAGGACACGCTCGCAATGGGCAAGAAGGACTGAGGCCCGATCAAGATCAGTGTCATTCGCCGGATGGTGCAGCAATGCCTGCGCGACGTCGAATGACTCAGCGAGAACTGACACCCGATGGTGACCGTTCTCGACCCAGGCAGTGTATTCGGCTGCCCGGGCTACGCCTGCCGCGGCGGCTGATGCCCGCGGATCGAAACCACCGAGTTCGATCCGTGCACGGAAATCGAAAGCCGTGCCTGAAAGTGTGCCATCAACCCCGGCCGCCCGCGGGATAACGACTTCAGCGTCAACGAGCGCGGTGAGTCCGAGTTCGCCGGCAGCAATCCGCGCGCCCGCGGTGTTGCCGGCCGAAGCTTCAAGGCGCGGTGAGACCCGCTCAAGGTAGGCCCGCACCGGTGAGCCGGAATCCTTCAAACAGTCAGTGAGGCTCAACTCTGGTCACGCTCTAAGAAACTTGGCCGTTGGTTCATGCCCTTAGCGTACGTGGGCCCTACGACACGAGAAGATCAGGCTGCCGAAGTCTTGCGTCGTCCGAGCACCGACTTCGCCGATTCACCGCGATGCTGATCTACCCATGAATCTATGATGATCCCGTGACGATTCCTGACTTGAGCGCACTTACTCTTTCTGAGCTGCTCCAACTGCAATCGCGCATCGGACAGGAGATTATTCGCCGCGGTGTCTCCCGCACATCCGGCAGTATTCAAGGTGAGGTCGGCGAAGCTCTGGCGCTGGCGGTCTACGGTGGCGTCCTTGCGCCCCCTGGGACGAAGGGATACGACCTAACTGACGCGCTGGATCGCAAGATCCAGGTGAAGACGCGTACGTTGCCGAGGGGAGTGGACCGCATGTTCCAGTTCGACTCGCTCGACATCGATCTGGCTCTGTGCATTAGATTCGACCGGGAAACGAACGCGTTGGATTGGGCGCTGGAGTTTACGGGCGAAGAGCTCCGGAATCTCGTCAGCCCTCACGCCCGTGGTCCGAGACTTCCGATGGTTCGGGCGCGCCGCAGTGGGATCGACGTGACGGCGAAGTTTCGGTCGGCTTACGAGGCACTGGCTGGCATGAAGGGTTGAGGTGTGCCGTTGATCTTCCATGATTGCTCCGCACCAGGCCGATGCTGCTCTCTCATCACCGACTCCACCAACGGTAAGCAATACATCGGGAAGGCGGACGGGGCTGAGCGTGTCCTCGGTCGGTGGACGAGCTACGCTGGCGATGGTCACGGCGGAAACGTCGCTCTCCGCGAACTTGCCTACGACAATGCAGCCGGAGAGACTACAAAGACAGACCACGCCCGGCACTTTGTCTTCAACCTTTGAGCGTTTTCGGACCCAGCACACCTTCCACGAAAGTGGATTCAGCGGAGTCGCACTACAAGGACGCGCTGATGACACGACAATTCGGCCCCGACAGAAACTGATCAATAGATGACACCACGTCCACGCCGTGCCTGGCGGGCGGCAGCAAAAGCCAAGCAGGAGTCCAAGGAATTGGGGGAGCTGCACGCGGTTGAACCAGCGTCGCGCCGTAGCGATGGTTCACCCAGGGTAGGCCCGGGCCAGGTTTACGCGGTG
This sequence comes from Pseudarthrobacter sp. efr-133-R2A-89, assembly GCF_030209315.1. Lineage (NCBI taxonomy): Bacteria > Bacillati > Actinomycetota > Actinomycetes > Micrococcales > Micrococcaceae > Pseudarthrobacter > Pseudarthrobacter sp. efr-133-R2A-89. The sequence continues at coordinate 373,860 of NZ_JARVSE010000005.1, forward strand.
AGCTCGGGAAAGGTCTATCACCCGGCCTGGTGTAACTCAGTGGGCAATGTCTGGGACGAAAACCCGAAACGGCTTCTGGTCGTCGAGGAGACCGGTGTTGGCGGCCGGAAGGCCTGCAAAGCCTGCGACGAACCCTTGCAGGCCTGACTTTCTACATTTGGCGGCTAGCCGGAACACTAAGATCTTGTCGCTTCGTAGGCGGCTTCCTGGATGCCCCTAAGTATCTCACTGGTGCAGCGTCCGTTCCGGGTGGCTTGTCCTAGCGGTCCCGTGAGGGCGGAAACACGACAATGCCACGGACCGGGATGGGGCTGGACGGCGGCTAGTATCCAAGGATGGTCAAACAGATGAGGGACGCGGCCTTCAAAGCTGAGCAGTTCGCCGGTGTGCACCTTCCACACGTCACTGCAGTGAACCAGCTGGTCGAGTCCCTCCGGGAGCCTGAGCCTTCGACCGGCCGGGGGTGGGTGCCGTACGTCGCGCCTCTTCATGGGGGCTCGGAGGCCCGGATCCTGAGCATTTTGCGTGATCCCGGGCCGATGACCCACGAGACCATGGGCTCCGGAATGCTGTGCGTGGAGAACGACGACGATTCCGCAGCCCTCCAATGCCAACTGCTCGCCTCGGTGGACCTGACGCCTGCTGACCTGACCCCTTGGAACGCCTACCCGTGGTACCGCCACGATCAGTCCAGCGGTCTGAGGAGCCCGCAGATCACGGAAGGGCTGAACCCTTTGGCCCGGTTGATCGACTTGATGCCAAAGCTCGAAGTTGTACTCCTCCAAGGCGGCGAAGCGCAGACCCTGTGGAAGCGGTTCGCCCGCAAACACCCCCGTGTCGCTGCCCGATATGCAGCAGTGGAAACCTACCACCCCGGCAGGACGGCACTCAGAGACCCTGATCCGACAGTTCGGGAAGCCCGTGCCAACCGCCGTTTCGAAGCTTTTCGCGAGGTTCGTCAGATTCTGGACCGCGGGCAGGATGCCCGCTAGGTCGGGTACATGTGCAGCCATTTATCCATGCCCTCCACGAAGCCATCTGACTTCGGATACGGCAGAGCCAAGCCGCTAGTTGCGCTTTTCGGCCGGCCGGTACCTGTCACCAAAGGCGACCAAGGAGCTCTGGAGCAGCGTCATGCTGCCCAGTATGTCCACTGGCCGGGAACGGGTTTCTGCCGGCAGCGGGCTGACCATCCAGGCGGCGAACACGTTATGAGGAATCTTCAGGATCATCGCCTGATCAAAGAGACGCAGCACAGGTTCGTGGAAAAGCCCATCTTTGAGCTGGAAGCCCGGGCAGAAGGTTCCCTCGCCGATGAATACCCGAACTGCCCGGCGCATGGCCTCCGGGTCGCCGAGGGATTGGAAATGCGTCTCCAGGTCTGCCGCTGTCGGCAGGGTGAATTCTTCGCGGATGCTGTTCCAGATATGCTCCGGAACAGCCGGCCAAAACCGCTCAGCCTTCGCATTCGACGCAGTAGGCATGGCCGTCCTTCTCGCGGGCCTTCTGCGAACGGTGGCGGACCAGGAAGCAGGACCAGCAGGTGAACTCATCGTCAGCCTGCGGGATGACCTGGACGACCAGCTCTTCGGCAATGAACTCCCCGCCAGGGGTCAGGCCGTCCAGGGCGTCAGCCTCGTCGAGCTCCTGAACCACGGATTTCGCATCCGGGGCTTTGGCGGACTTCAGGGCCTCCAGGGAGTTTTCCTGGGATTCCTTGACGTCGGTGCGCAGTTCATCGTAATCGGTTGCCACGGAGGTGCATCTCTTCTCTGTTGATGGGGATTACCGATCCTGCAACGTACAGGACACGGGAAGAATTCCATAAAAAAGCGGCTGCATGGGCACACAATCAGAACCCCAGGGAACATGAGCATTGCCGAGAGTCAGTCGCACACGTGGGGTTTCAATATCAGGAAGTGACACCTAGTCTGGGACAGAGCCGATGGCCGCGACATTTGCGGACCCAACCACCGGTTCGTTCGTCTTATAACTCTGGTCTTTGGGGGAACCTTGAGTGATCCGGAATACCCGCAGCAGCAACAGCCGCGCGTCTTCGATACTTCGTTCAACTACATGACCGACACCCCTCCAGGGACTGACCCGGACAGTGGCAGTCCGAATCTCCGGGCGGACCACGAGCTGCTGTGGACCAAGACGCTGAACTCCGGCGTCCTGTTCGAACCGACCGCGCCGCCGAAGCGTACGGACGGCTACCTCATCTTCACCGACCCCTCCAGAGCGATGCATTGGTACGGCAGTGACGCCATCACCCACTCCTACACCGGCCGGGCACGTACGGCGTCTCTGGCGAACGCCATCGCCTCGCTGAATGAGGAGCAGCGGGCCCGCTACCTGAAGCCGCCGTACACCATCGGCAGTGCGATGATCTGGCCCGTCAGGAAGAAGGACCGACCCACGATGAACCAGGCGAGGGGGCTCAGGTCGCTCATCGCCGACCGGATGGATCTGACCCTGGAGTGCATCCGGCGTCATTACGCAGGAGAACCGGAGAGCCCACTGGCCAATGTCATCAACGCGTACGCGGACTTCTTTGCGTTCTTCGACGGATTCAAGGAGTTCGTGGACTTCTTCCACTTTCAAGACCTCGTGACGCCCGACTACGAAGAGGTTCGGTTCTACCTTCCCTTCGACAACTTCAAGCGTTCCGGGATGCCGGCCACAAAAGACGAGTACGTAACGTACCGGGAGGCCACGCTGGAGTTCATCGCGGCACGGAACCGTCGGATGGCCGCTTGGGTCATGGAGAACCACCCCGGGATTGAGGTTCGCCATACAGACTGACTACCCAGCGACGTCGCAGGGTCAGTCAGGGTCATAGTCCGCGGATTGAAGCCATAGGGGGATTCATGGAACTACCAGCCATCCTGAAAGAAGAGAACGTCGAAGCCGCAGCCGAACTGCTCCGGCGCTACTACCTTGAACCGTCCAGAAAGACGGGGCTGCTCAGTACCGGCAGTTACTTTGATGAATGGGCGAACCGCGGCGACAACCCGCAGGTGAGGGACAGGATCACCGACAGCGACGCTGTCGCCGTGTCCATGCTCAGCGTCAAAGTGCCGGCCCAGGCCATCATCGGACTGCAGGAGGAGCTGTTGGCGGGGAAAATACAGGATCTCCTGGCTGATATACCCACCGACGTGAAGATGAGCGACCTCACGGTCGCGGAAGCGGAAGCCACTCTCGGGGAGGGCAGCCCCTCATGGCTGCTCTGGCAGGAGCTGAGACGCACACCCAAAACGCGCTGGGATGTCGGGGCCACCACAGCCAGCAAGATCATGGCGAGGAAGCGACCGCATCTCATCCCCATCTGGGACAAAGTAAATTGGGGCAGTCGTGGGCAAAGACACCTCTGAAGGCCAATGGCTGAATTGGCACAATCTCTTCATGAAAGACCCCGACCTTGCTGGACGATTGGGGCGCATTCACAAGCTTTCTACGGTCCACACACCCATTTCCGAACTGCGCATCATGGACGCCATCCTGTGGCGCTACGGCAAGGACCATGGCATCAAGGGCGGGCGAGCCGGCAAACTCGGAATCGCCGGCTGAAGCACAGCGAAGCCACGACAAACTTGGTCGAATCTCGAAACCGCCCGCGCCAGCTTCGCAGCCGGCCGATGTCGTCCGATGAAGGAATAGCTACGAGTTCGGAGCTTCGTATGAGTACGGAAACGAGCCCCCGACGCGACCGGACAATGCAGTCAGCTCTGCCTCGGTTTCCCTGAACCGGATCACTTGAGGGCCCAATGTGTTGACCCCCTCCGGTCCCTTCACCACGAGGGTTCGCGCTATGGTCCTGCCCAGTTGATCCAGTTCCTGGTTGAGTCGCCGCAATTCTGCCTGCTCGAATTTGGAGCGCTTCATCACTTCAGGGTGCCTGTCGCATTGCGTGCAGCGTCCCCTCGGGCCCACATCAGCCATCATGGTCACATAGATGCCTCTTTGGCCGGATCGCCACTGACCATCCATGATCGAGCACCACTGAGTGTGGAACAGTTTCCCGGTTCGTGTGACGTACACCTGTCCGTAACCTGCCACAGGTGACCCGTCGTCACGGTGGCTTTGCGGCTCAACGCGAACGAGCGGCCGTTCCTTTGCCCGGTGCTCAGCTTTCGCTTCTTCTTTGAGTCGCAGCCTCTCTGCCCGCTTCTCCGCACGCTCCAATTTGGAGCGCTTCTTCTCTGCAGGGTCCTGGTCGCATTGCGGGCAACGTCCCCGCAGGCCCACATCCGCAAGCATGGTCAAGTAGATGCCTCCATTGGTGGCGCGCCAGTGGCCGTCCATGATCCCACACCATTGAGTGTGGAACAGCTTGCCCGACCGGGTCACATACGCCTGACCTTCACCTGCGATGGGCGACCCGTCGTCACGGTGGCTTTGCGGCTCAACGCGGACGAGCGGCCGTTTCGTTTTCGCCCCGTGGTCGGCTTTCACTTCTTCGTGTGTGGTGCTCACAACCCGTTCCTTCTCCCAAGACCTCTGCCATATCCTTCCATGATGGGGAGGTCCACCTCCACCATGCCATCGAAGGGTTGACGGGCAAGCCCGCCGAGTCCAGTACCTGCGGATCAGCACGAACCCGGTGAACGCACTCGACGACACACAATTCCTCGCTGATACCGTGGAAAGAGGGCAAATAGTCTCCTTTTGAAGACGTGTGTGAGTCGGGGGAAGCATGACGGAGTGGAAGCCGGGTTGGTGGGCACGCGCGTTCAGAGGTGCCGGGTCATGGGTGCTGTCGATCCGTGAGGGCCGCCTGCGCGTCTGCGGAATCCCCCGGGAGGTGGACGCTGATGTCATCGACGTCCTCAGACTCGCAGTCGATGAAGGCTCAGGGCAGCTCATCGTCACTCTCGTCCACGGGACGGAGACGGTGCTCAATGGGCTGTCTCGTCGCGCGGTGCGTGAGGTTGCCGCTGCGTACCGCTCCGAGCTCGATGAGCGACGGCATCTCGCCGCCCTGCTCTCAAAGGCTGAGGAGCAGGGCGAGGCGGCCGGCCTGTGGTGGTCCCGGGTCCGGGATGTGATGGACCGACTACGGTGGGCGGACCAGGACACGATCGCCGCGCTCGCGGACTCCCGTCCGGACGTCGCTGTGTGGCTGGCTGCCGACAGCGATCCGCGGCTCTCCGGGCTTCCCAGGGGCAAACGTGAGGACCAGCGTGCCGCAGTCGACGCCTGCTGCACCACTGACTTGTCAAGGTGGGCTGCCCAGCGCAACGAGGCGTTCCTGGAGTGGGAGAAAAACGACCTTGCCGACTTCTTCCGCAAGGTCGAGAAGTCGCCGTTGACGGAAGAGCAGACGAGGGCGACGGTCTGCTTCGACAACCGGGTGCGTGTTATCGCGGCCGCGGGCTCCGGGAAGACGTCGACGATGGTAGCCCGCGCCGGGTATGCGATCCGGCGTGGCATCGCCCAGCCGACGGAGATCCTTGCCCTCGCATTCAACAAGAAGGCAGCCGGTGAGCTCTCGGAGCGGCTTGTCTCCCGCCTCGGCGATGACGGTGCGTCGGTAGCGTCGAGCACTTTTCACGCCTTCGGACTGCGAGTCGTCGGTGAAGCCACCGGTCGAAAACCTTCAGTCCCCGATGACATCACCAATGGCAACGGGATCGGGCGGCTCGCGGCGATCGTTGATGGGCTCCGTGACCGGGACCCGGCCTTCCGGCGTGACTGGGACCTTTTCCGGCTCGTGTTCGGCAGGCAACTGCCGGACCTCGGGGACGAAGACGAGCCTGAGACGTGGGACAGGAACAAAGGTATTAACGGCTTCGGCACTCTCGCAGGGGAGGTCGTTAAGAGCCAGGAAGAGGTGATGATCGCAAACTGGCTCTTCCTGAACGGCGTCCGATACGAATACGAGCGACCCTACGCGCACGACGTTGCGGACGCGCACCACCGTCAGTATCAGCCGGACTTCTACTATCCGGACATCGACGTCTGGCATGAGCACTGGGCGCTCGGTTCAGACGGCAACCCGCCGCCAAATTTTGACGGGTATGCCGAGAGTATGGCGTGGCGGCGTCAGACCCACACTCGATACAGCACAAGACTTATCGAGACAACCTCGGCAACCATCCGGGACGGGTCCGGGTTCGAGCACCTCGAACAGGAGCTCCGCCGACACGGAATCCAACTCGAGGAAGACCCCTACCGGGAGGCGGTAGGGGAGTCTCCGATCACCGAACCAGCCATGATGACGCTGATGCGGTCGTTCATGGCCCACGCGAAGGGCAACCGCCTCACCCCTGACGTGCTGACGCAGCGGGCCGGCCGAACCTTGCGGGCCAGGCTCTTCACACGCCTGTACGGCGTCATCCTCGCCGAATGGGACCGTCAGCTCCGAGCTGCGGGCCAGATCGATTTCGAGGACATGCTGAATCTCGCAACCGATCACGTCGAGTCGGGCCGGTGGACGAGTCCATACCGGCTCGTCATGGTCGACGAGATGCAGGACACCAGCGCTGCACGCGCGGCGTTGGTTCGGGCGCTGATGAAGACTTCTGGAAACTACCTGTACGCGGTCGGCGACGACTGGCAGTCCATCAACAGGTTCGCGGGCTCAGACCTCGGTGTGATGACCCGCTTCGATAATTGGTTCGGGACAGCGTCCACCATCTGGCTGGACCGCACCTTCCGGTCCCCGCAGTCCCTGTGCGATGTCGCGGGTGGGTTCGTGATGAAAAACCCCAATCAAATCTCCAAGAACGTCCGATCTTCAGCGCCGGAGGCTGGCGAGACCGTATGCGCCGTCAGTGTACGGGAGCGCAGCCACTACGGATCGGCCGTCCGGCAGCACCTGACAACCCTTGACTCAGAGCTCACGGAGCCAGCCACTGTGCTGCTGCTCGGCCGGTACTCCCGGTCCAAGGACGATGTCACCTCGGCCCTGGAAGCCAGATACGCCAACCTGACCATCGAGTTCAACACCGTGCACGCCTCGAAAGGAAAGGAGGCAGACTACGTCGTTGTGCTCGGCCTTGAGAGGAACGGATTCCCCAGCATTGTCGAGGATGATGCTCTCCTGCAACTGGCCATGTCCGCCCCTGACTCCTACCCACACGCAGAAGAACGACGCCTGTTCTATGTCGCACTGACCCGTGCCAAGCGCTCAGCGCTCCTGGTCACGCGCGCCGGTAGGGAATCAGCGTTCCTCCTCGAGCTGGTCGGAGATCGTGTCGTCAAGATCCGATCCGCGACAGGCGACGACATCACCCCAGTGGTCTGCCCGAAATGCAAGAAACACACGATGAGGGAACGCAAAGGGCCCTACGGCCGGTTCTTCGGCTGCGCCGGGTACCCGACCTGCAATGGAACGATGAAACTCGCTGATAGTTAGGGACAAGGATGCCTTCCATGTTCCGAGGCGCAGGTTCTACGCTTGGCGATATTTTGGCCGACTGACGCGTCCAACCCACGTGGTCGGCCAAGCCGAGCCTTGCGGAATGCAGCACTTGCAGAGGCCATCATCACACCGATACGCAGACCACGCGGGTCACCACCCTTAAAAATGTATGCTTTACGGGTGCGAGCCGTTGCCTATATCCGCAGGTCCAAAGACCCCACCGAGGGCAACGCGTCGCTCGTCGACCAGCGTGCCTGGATCATGGCGGAGAGCCGGAAGCTCCACCACACGGTCGCCAAGCACGACATCTTCGAAGAAGTCGTCAGTGCCTACCGTGACCGGCACCGCCCCGAGCGCGACCGCCTCGAAGGGGTCCTCGCCGAAGGCGACGTCAAGGCGCTCTACGTCCGGGACCTCGACCGACTGGCACGGCGGTTGATGGACACCGCCCGCATCGTCGACACCTGCAACCGCCACAACGTCACGATCTACACCCATGACCGCGTGTTCGCCCCTCGATCGCCCGACACCATCCTGCTGATCTCCGTCCTCGGCGGCCTGGCGGAGACCGAGGCGGCGACCACGAGCAAGCGGCTGAAGCGCACCGCCGAGAACATCCGCCAGAAGGGCGGCTGGAACGGCCCTGCCCCGTACGGCTGGATGCGGCCCGAACAGCGCAACGCCGACGGCGTGAAGACGCTGAAGCTGCACCCGGAGGAGAGCAAGACCGTCCGCCGCATCGTCGAATGGCGGCTCGACGGACTCTCCGTCGCCGAGATCGTCCGGGAGCTCAACCAGCAGGGCCTGACCAACCGCGAGGGCCGGCCATTCCAATACCGCGCCGTCGCCTCCCTACTGCGCCATCCGCTCCTGGCTGGATACAACTCCCTCACGGCCAAGGCCGATGGACGCAGCGGCGGCCCAGGTCCGGACTTCCGCGACACGCGCAAGATCGTCATCGACAAGGATGGGCGTCCGGTCAAGAGTCATGAGGCGGTCTGCACGGAGGCCGAGTGGGAAACCCTGCGCCTGCTGATGAAACCCCAACCGCTCAAGCGGACCCGGGCCCGCGCCGGAGGCCTTCCCCTGGTCGGCCTCGTCTACTGCGCCGGCTGCGGCACCAAGATGACCAGCAACAGGTCGATGGGTGAGTCGGGATCGTACGTGTGCAACGGACGGATGCGCGGCGCTGACTGCCCCGGCGTTGCAATCAACCGGGAAGCCCTGGAGCGCTTCATCCGCGACGTCGTCGCCGGATCGCTCGACAGCCCCGAGGTGATGGAGCTGCAGGCCGAGAGGCTGAACCAGGCCGCGGAAGGGAGCGCGAGCTCGGAGTTGTCCGAGCTCCACGAACAGGCTGATGCCCTGGGGGACTCCATCCTGATCCTGCGGGCCCAGATCAACACCGCGCCGGCCAGCGCGATGTCGGCACTGCTGAACCGCATCGGTGAGGAGGAGGCCCTCAAGGGACAGATCGAGATGCGGATCTCGGAGAAGACCGAGGGGCGACCGAGGGCGATCCCCGACATCAGCGGGGCCGAGTTCCTCGAGCTCTCCGAGACAGAGCAGAAGTCGATCATCAGGGCCTTCCTCCGCAAGGTCGTGGTCTACGCCGACGACGGAAAGCGCGGGTCGGTCAAGGGGATGTTCGGCTCCCAGGGCACGAACCTGAGCCGGATCGGCTTCTGGTATCTCGGCGAAGCTGACGACCAGGAGCCGCGCCGCGGGGGCGGGTACTCGCTCATGCCCTCGAACGGCAGCTACCAGTGCCCCAAGTGCGAAGAACCCCGGACGTTCCGCTACCGGAACAACCTGCGCCACCACATGAACTACGCGCACCCGCAGCCAGTGCCGTGTCCTGAGTGCGGCCAGGAATTCCCTTTGCCCGGGCTGCCCAGCCACCGCCGCAACAAGCACGGGGTCAAGGGCTCACGCCAGTCCTGGAGCTGACTCTCGGGGACTAGGCGGCCCGACGGCGACCCAAGCGCGCAGGCTTGGCAGCCTCAGCTGCCCCCGCCCGCCGGATGGCCACCGAGGCCGCCACGGCGGCTCCGGCCTGGATGGCCTCCACCGGGATCGGGCGGAGGGCGATCGCGGCTGCAGCTGCCGCCGAGATCTGCACTGGCCTGCGCGGGGAGGCAGATGCAGACAAAGCCACACCGCGTTCAGCGGTGGTGACCTGTCCTGCCATGACTGCCTGCCTCAGATAGCTGTGCTTTGAATGCCTATCGGCACTCTATCAACTAATGAGTCAGAGGATCAATCGAATGGAATCTGATACGAGTCGAATCGTCACACTCGGGGATGAGTCGACGGGATGGAGCGGGCTCAGGCCGCGGCAGCCCCGGTGTCACTGATCCCGGCCAGCAGCCACTGCTCGGACAAAGGGTCGCGGCGCAGCTCGAAGGTTCGCAGCGCCGAAGTGGACGTCAACCGGACCTGAACCTGCCAGTGTTCGACGCTGATCAGGTCGCCGCTGCCCACCGGTGCCCGCTTGGCGGTGTTCCACCAGTCGGCACGGGTGAACCAGTGCACAGGTTCCGCGGCCACGGCCCAGATCCTGCCGTCATGCCTGACGGCCAGGGGAACCCCCTTCGCCGTGAAGCGGACCTCCACCGGAGCGTCCAGAGGTTTGCTATTTGATGCTGTTGCTGCCACGGGTCCGCTCTTCAAGATTCCTGTTCATCATTTCTTCCCGGCGGGTAACCGCCGAACTCCACACCCAGGTCCGGTACGTCACCGGCCCGTCCTTCCATGTCACTTCGACCGCTTTCGCTGTCCAGGCGAAGACCTCGCCGTCCACCAGTTCGGCGCAGTTCGGGAACCGGATCCATGCCTTGACGGGGATTCCGGGATACCCGTTCTTTGTCGGGAAGTGTTCGAAGTCGAGCTCTTCCACGGTCAGCCCGATCGGGCCGGCCCGCCGCGCATACTGCGCTTGCAGTGCAGCGGCGAACTCTTCGGAGGACATAACACAACCTTAGAACACATATTCGAATAGGCGACCCACAAAGATGGCGGCTACGGCCGGCCGCCTCGCTCCCGGGAATCACCATTGGTCCTGTTTTTCGATCCCCTGGGCACCAGGCTATAAAAGGGCTCCGACAACGTCCGGAACGGACTGATCCTGGTCCGCTGCCGGCTCGGCACAAAACGGCGTAGTGTCCGACAATGGGGACATGCCAGCTGCTTCTGCCCCCTGCACCGTCCACCACCTCTACTCCACACCCGGTCACCTCCTCCCCGCGTGCGGTGTAACCCCTGGCCCTGACGGGTCCGAGTGGCACACCGGACACGACGCCGGGGTCCTGCAGGTGTTCTCCGCGCAGGGATCCGCGTGCTGCTCTCTGTGTCTGGAGTTGTCCCTGTCATCTCCTGACTGACATGTGCAAGGTGGTACAGGTGGTACGTGGTCTGCCATACTGGTAGAGAAAACAGGTATACGAGTGGAAATCCTGCTCAGCCCCGGCTGAGCAGATCGTCCGTCCAGGCGGGCGTGGATAGTCCAGCTTCGGCTCCCGGGCTTGGCCTGGGAACGGGGGCTCGGGGAAACAGTTCTGAACTGTGGAGCCGAGACGCTGGACCTTCCGAACACTCATTGCCTGGACACAGAGCCAGGACGACAGGACCGACCAGAAGGACGAGAAGGCCATGGACATCACCAGTACCGCACACGTGACGCGGACGAAGCTGGCCGCGACCGCTGCAGCCCTGGCATGCGCCGCGCTCGTGCTCAGTGGCTGCAGCAGCTCCGGCGGGGACGGGCGGTACTTCGCCACCTCGGAAGGACAGAACGGCGACATCGTCGTCGTGGACGGTGACCAGATCACCTACTTCGACACCGCGAGCCGCCAGGACCTCGCCTGCCACTCCATCAACTCCGTCCTCGACGACCCTAAGGCGGCCGCGGCGAAGGGCGAGCTCAAGGACGCCTACACCGTCCGCGGCACCGGCAAGATCAACGAGTCCAAGTCCTCCGTGGACTGGACCGAGGCTGGCCGCAGCACCACCGAGACCGGCTCGATCAGCTTCGGCAAGGACAAGTCGACCATGGAGTTCGTCTTCTCCAACGGCGTCAACGACGTCGTGCTCGTGCCCGTCGACAGCGAGCAGGGCAAGGCCGTCAAGACCAAGTACTGCGGCTAAGGAGGCTGACCCCTTGACTGCCCCGATCGACCTGCAGCACCGGAGCCCCGTGGACCACGCGTCCGCGGGGCTCTGCCTTTTCTCTCCCGGGATGCGCCCGCGCGCCAGACAGGATGCAGGAGGTCGGACATGACGCTCATCGGACCGATCAGGTACTACAAGGAGCGGGTGGCGTACCCCAGCGACGAGCAGCTGCGCGCAGCAAGAGCCACCTGGGATTTCGACGACATCCGCCGGCCGACGGACGATGTCGACTGCACGCACATCCAGCTGATCGAAGTCTCCGGCCGCAACGCGGGGGAGCGGCGGCAGCTCGAGGAGGAGAAACTCACACGCTTCTTCGACTACATCGGCACCCGGGCCGGCTTCCGGGTGCTTACCCACCAGAAGAAGCCGGACTCGGCCACTTCGGCCTTCGTCTCGCACGAGATCGTCTACGTCATCGAGTCCCGGCCGACCAGGGGGTATGCCAAGCTCACCCTGCGCTCGGAGCTGCCGCGCAGCGGGACCGCCGGTGCCGTCTCGGACATCTTCAGCGCCGAGGGAATCGACCGCATCTCGCGGATCTTCGACAAGGGCCCCCGGAGGGATTGAGGCCGGTGCTGCAGTACGATTGCCGCCCGACGGGAAAAGAAGACCCCGTGGACATCACGTCCACGGGGTCTTCTCGTGTCTGACTGGCTGGCAGTCCCGTATGAGTCCTACAGCCGTCCGCCCTTCAGGCGCAGCGCCCGGTACTCCTCGATCGTCTCCGGCGGCCGTCCGTACTTTGGCGCATATGTCTCGACGAAATCGATCTCGGCCCAGGTGTCCCGGTGCCGGACCCGCGACCTGGCCAGCACCGCAAGCGCAGTTACTGAAACGACCACGTTGGCCAGCCACCACAAGATGGCGATGAGGACCGCCGCCTGGACCAGTCCCCGTTCGGAGGAGCCCGTCTGTGCTGCCACGGCCGCCAGGGCCGTTGAACTACCCAAAGCCATGCACCCGAGCAGGAGCCCTGCCGCCCAACCCTCCGTCGGCACCCGCCGGCGCACCAGATCAGCGGGGCTGTCGCGATCGCGGACCAGCCGCAGCGCCTCGCGCAGGAATAACACAGCAGCCATCGCGGCCAGGCAGTTCACCGCCAGCTCGCGCGCTCCCTCGAGCCACCAGCGCCCCGAGTGCCACCAGCCCAGCGGAAACTCGTCGCGCGCCTTGCCTCGCAGATTCATCCGGTCCATCCTTTCCCCCGTGGCAGGCAAAGGGCGGCGCACCCCTTGTCGGAGTGCGCCGCCCTCATCACCAACGATCAGTTCTTCGGGTCCTCAGCCGGCTTCCTCCGCGACACGGGATCGTCCGTGCGCTTCGGAGCCGGATCCGCCGTCCGCCGCGGCTGGGCCGGAGCCGGCTGCGACGGCTTCGGGGCCGGGGCCGGGGCCTTCGGAGCCTGAGCCGCCGGTGCCGGTCGACGTCCGCTGCGTGGAGCCGGCTGGACACCCTGGCTGCCCTGAGCGCCTCCGGTAACCCGGCCACCGACACGGGGCTGGGTAGGAGCCGGAGCAGGAGCCGGGGCCTGCGGACGCTGACCGGACTGGCCCTGCGCCTGCGCCGGAGCGCCGGTGCGGGGCTGGACCGGAGCCCGGTGGGCACTGCCCTGGCCGGTCGGAGCCTGGACCGGAGCCTGCGGGCTGCGGCGCTGGCTGCCGCTGGCCTGCGGGATACCCGGTCCTGCCTGCACAGCACGGGAGCCGGAACCCGCGTTGGCCTGCGGCTGCTGGCCTTCGGCGGCCCGCGTCGCCCGGGTGCCCGGAATCCCCGGGACCGCTGCGACGACGGGGTTCACCTGCGCGGGCCCGACGGTGCCAGCGGTGAAGCGCGGGCCCTGGCCCGAGGAGGCAGGAGCCGCCTGCTGTCCGGTGCCGAACTGCGTCGGTGCCGACTGGCCGGCGTCCGCCTTGCGGCCACGGCTGGTGTGCGCACCGCTATCGGTGCCGCCCGTGAGCCCGTCCCGCTTCTGGCCCTGACCCTGGCCATGGCCCGGCTGCCCGGTACCAGGAGCACCCTGCGCGCCGCCGAGCCCGAAGCTCGTCTGGCCGCCGGTGGCCTGGCCGCCCCGCGAGGAGGGACCCTGGCCGGTGCTGTAGCCGAGGTTCGACAGGCCGCCCTTGCCGCTCAGGGTCTGAGCAGTCTCCTTGTCGGAGCGGGAGCTCCCCGCCTTGCCGCCCGTGAGCTGCAGAGGACCGCCCTTGTCGCCGGGACCCTCGGGACCACCAGCGGACGGGCCGCGGCCGCCGCTGTCACCACCACCGCCGGGAACCGGACCGGGGCCGGCGGGGCTGCCGCCGTCGGGGCCGGCTTCCGGACCGTCGTTCGGACCGGCGGCCAGGGCCAGCGCGCCCTTCCCGGCAGCAAGCGACTTCTGCTCACCGTTCAGGCCGCCGGCGTTGGTCGACGAGCCCTTGCTGCCACCGGGGGTGCCGCCGGGCTTCGTGGCCCCGCTGCCGCCGAGCTTGCCGCCGACGCCGGAGGCGAGCTTGTTACCCATGGCCATGCCCGCTCCGGCCCCGGCTCCCGCAGCCAGCGCGGGGAGCATGCCGCTCTTGTCCGGCTTCGGTGCGGTGTTGGTCTCGAGGAACTTGTCCACGAGCTTGGTGAACACCTCGTCCATCGCCTGCAGCACGACCTTGCGCACCCGCAGGAGCGCCAAGGTGATGCCGATGATCAGCAGCGAGGAGATCAGGGTCAGGATGACCACAATGATCCCGCCGAGCATACCTGAGCCCCACAGGCCGTCCTGGGACACCCAGGCCGACACCGGTCCGGAGATGATGTCCGGGATGGAGATCAGCAGCTCCGAGACGAACTGGTAGATGAACAGCGTCACCAGCACCTCGAGGATCAGTGCGACGGAGTAGACGATCACCTTGCTGATCGCGGCGATCGCGCCCAGCGTGGCGAACGGCACCGCGGCCACGAGGCTGAAGGTGCGCTTGACCGCGCCCACCAGCATGCCGATGGCGTACCAGAAGCCGAGCAGGACCATGCTGCCCAACACGACGCCGGCGTTCTGCCAGTACATGAACTTCGCCGGGCCCGTGCCGACCTGGCTGACCGCCATGTGGTCCTCGCGGGTCAGGCCGCTGGTGACGTTGTTCGAGCTGTACATCGTCATCGAGTCGGGGCCGAAGCCGGTGTTCAGGTAGTTGTACGCCGACAGCGCCGACATGTTGCAGGAGACCGGGGCGTTGTCCGCCCAGACCGAGAACCCACAGCCGTGCTTGGTGCCCTGGGTCGAGAAGCTCGTCGTGTTCCCGCCCGGGTTCGAGGAGGTCAGGCCCTTGCCGCCGGCCGCCAGCACCGGGTGGTTGGTCGGGATGTAGTCCGACTCGCCGTGCCCGCCGAAGTTGTCGCTGTCACCGTAGGACTTCTTGTCGATGAACCACTCCTTCTTCACATCGCTGTTGACCGGCAGGTTGGTAATCGCGCTCTTGATGCCCGACTCGAAGTCCGACGCCGATGTAATCTGGCCCGAGATGTAGCTGTTGAGCATGCCGAAGGTCTCGCCCACGGCGTTGAAGTCGCCCGCCGGGCTGCCCTCCATGCCGACCAGGCTGTTCTTCCAGGCCGTCTCGGCATTGGTCGCACCGGGGCCCACGCTGATGTCGCAGAAGGTCGAACCGTGCGCCTGCTTGTTGATCGCCAGTGCCGTCGTGCGCACCGACATCATCGCGTTGTTGCTGGCCTGGCCGTTGTCCCAGGCGATAACGGCCTCATCGGGAACGCCGAGACGGTCGTTCATCATCCAGGCCTCGAAGTCCACGTACGTGGAGAGCACCACACGGGTCGGGCCGGCGTGCTGGCCCAGCAGCGAGTCATCGAACTTGTCCAGGACGCCGGTGTACATCGAACCCATCAGCGGAAGGCCCACGCCAATGAAGACGACGCGCACGACGAGCTTCTTGATCGCCGAGCCGCGGTCCATCTTCTTGAACAGCACCAGGCCAATAATCAGGAATCCGATGAAGAGCGGGACCAGCGCCTCCCAGGCGATGGACTGCAGCAGGCCGTACCAGCTTGCGATCCAGTGCTGCAGGCCCGCCAGGGCACCGCCGCCGGCCTGGCCACCGGTCATCCCGTCGGCGAGGTCCTGCTGGTGCGCGCTGTTCGTATTGCCGCCGGAGTCCGCGACGCCTGCGACCGCCTGGTAGAACCACATGAACGGGTTCAGCACCTTCAGCAGCTGGATGATGAGATAGAACAGCGTGCCCACGGCCAGCGCCATCGCGTAGAGCAGCCAGATCGCGCCGCCGCCGATGAGCGACAGGATCTGTCCACCGATGCCCGAGGACATCGTGTCCAGGCCGAGGTCGGCGTTGGCCGCGCCGAAGTGGGCGTAGTCCACCATGCCGGAGTAGACGTTCTTGCCGCTGCCGCTGGCTGTCGCATTCAGCGTGTCGTACCCGATGGTCTGCGTGGAGCCCGTCGCCTCGGCGAAGAGCCAGCCGACTACGTTGAAGAGGCTGAATTCGGAGTCGGCGTAGCCGAGCATGTCGCCGCCCGTCGCCGGGTCGGCGGTGATCGCCCGCCAGTCCTCGTTCATCCGATCCTCGGGCTTGTCCTTGCCTTCGGGGGAGTTCTCCTGACTGAAGTACGTCGAGGCATTCGACGCCAGCTGGTACAGCGAGTAATTGTCGCGGTCCTCGTCGTCGGCAGCGTGCGCCGATGGCGCGAACACCGTCATCAGCAGCGGCACAACCAGTGCCACGAGCAGCGACAGAGCCAGGACGCACACCAGCCCGCCCCGGGCAGTCGCCGCGGCCCGGGCCCGCGCCGCGAGCGTGATGGTCCCGTTCATCTTTCCCTTCCTGTCTGTCGTGTCCGTGATGGCCGTCATGACTTGCCCAGCTTCCGCGGGGCGGTCCCGGCCTTCTTCATGGCCTTCCTGCGGTCGGCCCGCCCCACCTGGTCCTCAGAGCGGTCCTCCTCGGACTCGACGCCCTGGCGGGCGCTGGTGAGCTTCGCGCCGGGTGCCGGCTTGTCCTTCATCAGCTGGTCCATCCGGGCCGCCTCGTCGGCCTTGGCGGCCTCCAGGCGAACCTGCCTGCGCTGGGCCTCGCGGAAGGGGTTGATCCCCAGCGCGAGGTCGAGGTGGAAGACCACGTTCGACACGTCCCGGCGAAGGTAGGTAAGGTTCTCGCCCTTGGTCGTGATGAGCTGGGCGAGGTCCGGCGGGATCTGCTGGTGCAGCTGCTTCTGGTACTCCGCCACCGTGCGGTCGCGCATCGGCCCGAAGAGCGTGTAGTCCGCGGCGTCGAACTTGTTGAAGTCCGAGTCCGCGAGCATCTTGTCGACGTCGTTGTAGCTGTAGACCACGCGGCCGCCGCGCTCGTGCATGTGGTCGAACTGGTCGCGCAGGTACTTCTTGACGCGGTCGTCAATCTGCTCGGTGCCGTGGATCACCACGGTGTCCCCGAGCCCGAGCTTGCCGACGGCGAAGCCGACGATGTTGACCAGCTGGGCCATGGCCACGCCCTTGCCGCGGCGCATCAGCCGCGAGAAGTCGTAGACCACGCGCCGGGCATCCCGGACCCCGTCCACGGCCGATGCCGTGTGGTTGTTGAACAGGTCGCCGTTCGTGCTGAGCATCGTGTTCGCGATGCCGCGCAGCACGTTGTACGCGCGCAGCTGGTCGGGGTCGGTCTTGCTTGAGTTCAGCAGGGCTTTGTGCGCGGTGTCGAGGTACGAGACGAACATCTGCAGCCGCGGCACCTGCTGGTGCGGGATGTTGACCACGCGCAGGCGGTGCCGCTGGTCCTTGGCGTTGTGCCGCCACATGCCCTGCTCGACGTAGAAGTCGGTCGCCGTGTCCTCCAGCGCGGAGCGGATGATCGAGCCGATTGCCCCGTCCGTGGTCTCGTAGAGCTGCTCAAACATCAGCTTGAGCTTCTCCATCTGCGCGGCGAAGACCGTCAGTTCGTCGTCCTCGTCGCCGAACAGCTCGAAGGGGTTGACGTCACCGCGGTTCAGGTCCACGCGCGAGGTCAGCCGCTCGAAGTTCGGGCCGAGCTTGTCCAGGTCCGCCCCGTCCAGCACGAGGTGGACCACCGAGCGGTTGCCGAGCATGCAGGCCTGCGAGATCTTCGAGCACCACATGTTCGACACACGCTGGCGGTCCAGGTACTCGCTCAGGGTCGCGTCTGCCACGACAACGTGGTGCTCGTACCGGTTCACGTCCATGAGTACGGCCGAGTTGTTGACGTCGCCGACCATGTAGCCGACGTACTCGCCGCCCCGGTCGTTCAGGCCGTTAGTCACCAGCGAGTACGAACCCGCGAGCTCGGTCGAGGTGAAGTGGAAGCCCTTGCCGCGCTTCTTCTCGTTGTTCTTGAACAGGCCCGAGAGTTCCTGGCGCTGCTCGCCGGCGTACGCCGCAGCCTTCAGCGTGCCGAAGCGGTCGATGTACAGCCGCGTGACGCGGTCGACCGAGTCGTCCAGCGTCTCCAGGTCCGGAGCCTTGAGAAACAGGCGGTTGTGCACCGACAGGTAGCTCGCGCCGTCCTGGATCTCGCCGATGGTGACCTCAAGGTCGGAGGAGATCTTGGCGGCCTTGCGCTTGGAGGAGGTCGTGCCGGTCTCCTCCTGCTCGTTCGCGTCAAGGCGGTCGAGCTTCTCCGACTGCTTGGTGAACGAATCCACCCACTTCTCGTCCATCCGGCGCACCTGCTCCAGGACGACCGCGGTGACGCGCTCGTCGAGCCCGTCCGGGATCCGGTCGATGCCCCAGAACGCGGCGAAGTTGTCGTGCGCGGCGTCGTCGTGGAAGAACGCGAGCACGCACGCCACGGAACCGTCGACCTCGAAGTAGTCGGAGCGGAAGACGTACTTCTCCCGAGGCTTGAGCGCCAGCAGGTGCGGATACGAGTCGAACCGCCCCTCCAGCTTCTTCATCTCCTGGCGGCGCTGCCACCAGTTCTTCTTCGGCTCGGCCACCTCGGCCGGCTCAGCGGCGACCGCCGGCGCGGTCACCTCGGACGGCTCCGCCGTCCCGTCCGTGGCGGGATCGCCGTCGAGAGCGGCCTCCAGTTCATCCACGCCCGGCACGGCCGTCGCGTCCCCGCCCCGGGGCTTCTTCCCCGGAATGCCCAGCTGCGCGCGGGCCTTCGTCATCAGCGCCATGTCACCCTTCGTCCTTCCTTTGTTCGTCCAGCTCGGCCCGGTCAGTTCAGTGAGGCCTTGAGAGAGTGCAGGTCGTCCTCGATGCCCTGGTAGAAGACCCGCAGCATGGGCTCGGTCTCCTCGCGGTCGAGGACCGTAGCCTCCTTGATCATCAGCGCGGACCCCTCGACCTCGGACTGCAGCACCATGTGCGCCCGGCGCAGAGCGTCAGCGCTCTTGCCCTTGAGCAGCAGGTACTGGTGGATCGAGGTGAACTTGCCACCGACGTGCTGCGTGAGGATGTCATACTGCTCGTTCTGCAGCTCGATCAGGTCAGGGTCGCGGACCTCGAGGGCGTGGTTGCGGTGCTCGAGCGAGGCCACCTGGTGGTAAATCCGCTGCGGCTCCTTCGTGGTGACGAAGGACCACTCGCAGTTCGTGTCGATCTTGCGCCAGAAGGCGTCGACCCGGTCCAGGATGCCGATGCGGTCCTCGTCGAAGAGCAGGTACGACGCTGAGCCCACGACCAGGTAGACCTGCCCCTCACCGCCGTCGGAGAAGTGGATCCGGCCGTCCTCCTCGATGCCGTCGATGCCGACGATCGAGTAGAAGTCGCTCGGGTCCGAGCTGCGGCGGGTGAAGACGTTGCGTGCCCGGGACGGGGCGTACGCCAGCAGGGCGGGCACGTTCATCGCCCGCAGCTCCTTCGTCTTGGTCATGCCGCCGAAGTAGACGATCAGTGCCAGGCCCCAGATGACGAAGAGCGTGATGAACACCGGACCCGAGCTCGCCACGAAGGTCTGCGTCACCGCCCACAGCAGCGCCAGCGCGCCCCCGCCGAAGAAGAACAGCTGCTTGATGGGGGAGGGCTTCGCCGCCCAGCCGCCCTTGCTGAGCGTGATCTCGTGGTCGAGGAACGACCTGTTGAGGCTCGTCGGCACCTTGTACGACATCTTCGCCATGAATCTCTCCCTGCTGCCACCACTGATTTGTCTGTGCCTGTCCGAATGCCCTCATAGACGAGGGATACATGACTACTCTACCTTAGATAGACCTATCGAATCGAGCGTGGCTGACGCAAGAATGGCACCGCCCAACGGACTCGGACGTGCGATCCGATGCCGTCGGGCGGTGCCGTGGCGTGCTGATGTACGTGG
This sequence comes from Pseudarthrobacter sp. efr-133-R2A-89, assembly GCF_030209315.1. Lineage (NCBI taxonomy): Bacteria > Bacillati > Actinomycetota > Actinomycetes > Micrococcales > Micrococcaceae > Pseudarthrobacter > Pseudarthrobacter sp. efr-133-R2A-89. Next base: position 393,669 of record NZ_JARVSE010000005.1, read on the forward strand.
ACGGACAGTCTATCGGACTGACCTCCGAATAATCATTCAGGAACGAGTCTGCGCAACCTCAGCCGAAGGAGGGGACGAGCTTCCTCTTGCCGCCCTCGTCCTTCCAGGCCAAGGTCGCGTCGAACTTCTTTCCCTTGCTCGAGGTGAAGCCCGTACCCTTGATCGTCTTGCCCGCGGCCAGTGCCGCGAGCTGATCGTCGGTGAAGGCAACCCCGCACCAGCTCTTCGGCGGGGAGTCCAGGGAGGCCTCGAAGTCAGGCACGATCTTCTTACCCTCACCCTTCTTCTCCTCGCGGAAGAAGACCTTGCACTGGAAGCGGTTGCCCTTCTTTGAGACGAAGTCGCTGGACTCGACGCCCTCGCCAGCCATGAGGAGGTCGATCTCCTCGGGCGTAAAGGTGTAGTGGCACCAGGACGCCGGCGGCAGAGCGTTGCCGCTGGCGTCGCGGCGGCCGAAGCCGAGCTTCTGGAACCCGACGAACTTCCGGCCCTTGAAGGTGCCCTCGCCAAGCTCGCCGAAGACCTCATAGGCCTTGCCCGTGGTGCTCTTCGCCGAAAACTCGATCGTCTCCCCGGCCAGCAGCCGGGCGACCTCGTCGTCGGTGAAGCGGTGGCCGCCCCACTCACGCGCGAACACCACATCCTTGCCCGTCTTGGCCCAGGTGCCCTGCGCCCGCTCCTTCCGGGTGACGGCCTCCTCCTTGAGCCCCAGTGCGGAGCGCATCGTCGCGGCGTTCTTCTGCATGGTCGCGATGTCCTCGCGCACCCAGTCGGCCACGACCGCGAGGCGCTCCTCTGCGCTCGGGCCGGTGCCTGCGGCAATCTCCTTCATATCGGCATAGACCTTCTCGGTCAGCGCCAGGTCGCCGATCCGGGTGCCCGGAAGCAGCCGCCAGCTCATGTCCCCGGCCTCGGCGAGGGTGAGCTTGCGGCCCTTCTCCAGCAGCAGCGGGTACTTCGTCTTCGTCGAGGTCACCTCGGAGTACGTCGAGGTCCGGGTGGCACCCGTGCCCACGTCGCGCTTCTCCAGCTGCTTCATCAGCCACTTCATGCTCGGGTGCTCGGGGCGCTTGTTCGCACCCTCGAAGACGAAGGGCTCAGCGTTGGTGCCCAGGCCCTTGGCCGACTCGTTCTCGTCGCCCTCGGCGGTGTCGTCGCCGGCGTCCGGATCGAACACCGCCTTCCAGCCTGCCGACATGGGCACGTTGGCGATGCCCACGAAGTCCGGATAGTCCTTGACGTGGCCCTTCTGCTGCTCGTAGACGTAGTCCTCGGCGATCATCGCCAGGTAGTTCTTGCCCAGCGTCTCGTAGATCAGGCGGCCGGCCTTGCCGAAGCGCTGCTCGACCTCGTCCAGTGAAGCGGGCACCTTCGGGCCCGGCCGGTTCGCACCGTGCGCGCCCTGGGGCTTGACGTGCGTCTTGCGCGGCTGGCGGTGCGTCAGGAGCTTCACGTCCACACCCACGACCCCGGCAATCTTGTCCACCAGGGGCGCGAGCTCGTCGAACTGCTCGGGCGTGATCGTCACGTCGGCAGTGCGCGGGTAGCTGACGGCCTGGGCCTCGTACATGGACTGGTAGGTCGAAAGCACGAGCTGGGCCTTGATCCCCTTGCCCACCAGGAGCGAGGACAGTGCGGCCAGGTCCAGCAGCTTCGGTGGCGCGGTCTGCTTCGTCGCCTTGCCGTCGAGCACGACGGGGGAGGGGCCGTACTGGTTCGTCACCTGGTCCTTCTGGTCGAACCGCGGCTCCTCCGGGTTCGTGTACATCACGTCGTTCTCGTCACGGAACCGGTTCTGGAAGAACGGCTTCTTGACGTAGTCGTTGTACGCCTTCAGCTGGTCGCCGACGAGCTTGACCATCGCCGACTTCAACCGGCCCTGGCGCAGCACCGTGTCCTGCCCGGACTGGCGGGCCATGTTCGTGGCGATGCGGGTGAACTGCATCGAGAGCAGGTCGAACTGTGAGCGGTAGCGCGCCTTGCGGTACTCGTCGAAGTCCAGGAGTGACGGAATGACCTTGCGCGCGGCGAAGGCCTTCTGCAGCGAGGCCGGAGCCTCATCAGTGAAGTACATGCGCGACCACTTGCCCGGCTTCAGCCCCAACTCGAGGAAGGCATTGACCGCGATCATGCCGCCCTCGCCCGTGGGGTCGACGTCGGTGGCGATCACGATCTCGTCGCACTTGCACAGGGTCCGCTTCACGTCCGCGGCGACAGAGCTCGCGTTCTTGATCACCTCCAGGCTCCAGTCCAGCTGCTGAGGGTCCCAGGGCAGGTTGCCCAGGTCCCAGGTCCGGTACTTCCCGGCCACGTCCGGATCCGCCACCATCCGGTGCGGATCGACGAACTCGTACAGGTGCCCCCGGGCGTGGGCGATGACGAACTGCTCCCCGTTGTACGTGCCGTTCATGCCGCCGAGGGCTGCAGCGAAGTGCCGCGCCGCGCTCGGCTTCTCGGTGAGGATCCCGACAACCATCATGACTCCCTTTCGTCGGTGACTCATAAACCAGTCGACTCATAAATCAGTCACAAGTCTATCGACAGAACGAGTCGAATGGCGAGTCTGAGCGAGTCGCCCAGCGAGTCGAGTGGGAGCGGCGAGGGCCCGCGCCGGCACGCCGGTCAGAGAGGGCCTGGATCATTCACGACGACCCCGGATCGAGGTAACGTCTATAGAGTCGCCACCCGCTCACGCCCGACCCAGGAGCACGAATCCCATGGCCCTCGACCACGCTTTCCTGCGCACACCACAGGACTTCAGCAGCATGCTCATCGAGATGCAGGAAGGCAGCTGGCCGCCGGACGAGGCGGACATCATCCGTATCGCCCAGGGGTGCTCGATGCTGATCGAGTGCATCGACGCCTGGGAGAGCGCCACGCACGGCAAGAACGTCTTCGACGTCGCCCGCGGAGAGATTTGCACGGCCGACGTACGGCGGCTCCTCGCCCAGGAGGTCTCACTGAGCTACGAGGGCGACGTCGCGGTGCTGCTGGTGCCGCCTGCGGACGAACGTGTGCGCGTGGAAATCCGGGCCGACGTCGACGAATACCAGGGCCTGCTGCGCCGTCCGGAGATGGTCCTGGATTGGGAGCAGGATGGCAAGCAGCACGAGCACTACATCTCCCTCAAGCCCAAAGGCGCGCACTGGTACATGCTGTCGCAGCTGCGCGACGACATGAAGGAAGGCCGGCTCACCGTCCGGTCGTAGCGGCCAGGCCGTGGGCCTCCTTGCAGCCTCTGGAATGAAAATCAGCCCGTTGCCTGATGGCAACGGGCTGATCGTTTCGACTACAGAGGGGCGCAGGTCAGCGGCCCAGGTTCACGGGACGGCCGGTTTCGCCATTCCGACGCGCCGGAGAGCCGCATTCACTGCGGCGATTCTTCTTCAGTATCGTTGGCACTGCCTGTCAACTCTGCGCGTCGGGCCTCAAACAGCATTTCATTGATTGCGAACTCCGCGTTCCCTGACCACGCTTCGCTGCCGAATGCAGTGATGTCGTAGTACTCGGGGATGCCGTCGCCTTCCGGATCGGTAAAGCCAACCCCAAGGTCGTCGCATTTCAGCATGACCTTCCGCTCGCCATACGAAGCCGTCAACTCCCAGTTGCCGAAGTAACTGCCGTAAAGGGTGAGATCCAAGGGGACCCCGGCAACGTCTACCAGCAGATTGGAGGATTGACTCCTCCTCTGTTCCGGCCAAGACGCCAGACCATCAAGTTCGACGGTGATCCCCGGGACCAGAGTAAGAGCATCCATGACGTTGTCCAGCGCGTCACTTTGCTCCCTCCAGCCACTTCCACCTGCATCGACATAGCAATTTGTCACCAGCGCATCCTCAGCTGACGTGGACCCCGCGGGCAGGGAAATATCCGCTCGCAGAAGGGCCCTTGGAACAGTTGCTTCCTGCGTCCTGGTGCTTCCACGGCTCCACGGAGATTCCAGAAGACCTGCGATCCTCACCTCCGCAAGATAGAAGGCCGTGAACGTCAATGCAGTGGCGTCCTGCTTGGTGTGGTTGAGTCCGACGAGTTTGGCCGAGGCGGCATCGACGTCGAACGAAAGGGAGGAAATATCGTCGGGTACCAGATCCTCCCAGTCACCCATATTCCCTTCGCTGATCGTGACGTCCCGCAACAGAACATTGCCCTCGTAGGCAAGCCGCAGAGCCAAGCTGAGCCCGTCGGCATCACTTGGAACTGAACCAAATATCTTTTCGGTGGCCCTCCTGAGATCGCTGAAGATGTGGGGACCTTCGGTCCCGAGCCACTGCTGATAGGCGGTGCGGGTGTCCTTATCTGCCGAGACAACTACATACTCCAGGTCCCGGCTTCGCCCCTCATGGATGTACGCCCGGAGGTGAGCACTGTCGGCTGCGCCGGTTTTTACCTCACTCTTTCGTTTGGCCGGTCCTTCCAGCAGGATCTGGTCACGAAGAGCTTCATGGGCAAAATCTGCGGTACTGAGGACACGGATGCTGGACCCCAAGGATGTGATGACCCCGCTCAGGTCCAGCGCGATGTCTTTGGCTGTCTTTTCATCCGGGACCTCCACCGAAAACCCGGCACTGTGAAGCTTCTTTGTCGCAGCCCGGAGTGATACGTGGTGGCCGTGTAGGTGCTGGCCCCATTCCCAGATAACGGTGTCCGTTACCCAGATTTCAATGCGCCCGTGCTTATCAGCGCGGGAACAAAGAGACCTCAGTGTTTCCATGCCGGGCGCTTCGGCGAAGATGTTTGTGTCGAGCGCGATTGCTCCGACGCGGCTGAAGTTCGGATCGGACCCGGCAGCAGTTTCCATGCCCTGATCGTCGGGCAAAGTTCACCGATTCGACAAATTGTCCCGTCACAAGCCACCCTTTTTACGGTTCGCGGAGACGCACCCCAGGACCGTTCGCTGTATTCCAGTGCGTCACGGCGCTCATCGGATCGGCCGCCCTTCCCGCTCGCGCTCGAGCTTCGCCTGCTTCTTCGTCGCCTCCCGCACCCGGTCCCGGACGAAGACCGCGTCCTTGTGCGTGATCGGAGCCTCGTGGACATTGTGCGAGCCGCGCAGGAAGTTGCTCGTGCGGTCCGCGATCGAGTACGCGAGTGCCTGCTCGATCGCCGCGCTGGTCTCCTTTACCTCACCCAGCTGCCCGTGCAGCGCGGCCAGGCCCTGGGTCTGCTCACGGCCCCTCCGCTCCAGGGATTCCATGCGCGCCGCGATGCTGCCCAGCAGCGGATCACGGGAGCGGAACAGCTGCGCCGCGCGCCGGGTGGCAGCATCAGTCGCCAGTCCAAGGTCGAGCTGGGCCAGCAGAAAGGCCGTGACCAGGCTTGCCTGGCTCAACCGCTCGGCGAACTCGCGGGCTGCCGTGTCGCCGACACCGAGCTCACGGACGGCCGCTGAGCGCAGCTGCTCCCGCAGCGCGCCGACGATTGCCTCGGGCAGGGCCCGGACGGCAGGCTGGCTCTTCACGCCGTCGAGCCGGAAGCCGCTCTGTGGCAACGACTCGCTGCCCTCGTCCCCTCCGCCGGAGCCGCCCCTGGCCGCCGCAGACTGCACGGCCTCCTGATGGTCGGTGTGCTGGAGCGGGACGGGCGGGAGGAGGCTGGCATCTTCCGGCGGCGACACCGGGAGGGCCGCGGGGTGTGCTTCGGCGTCTGCGTCGTCGTGCACCTGCGGCATCGCTGCTTTGTCCACGGCGACGGCGTCGCTCTGGGCCGGGGGAGTGGCGCTGCCTGCTCCCGAGCCTCCACGCTGGCCGGCACCGGTGTCCCGGTCAAGGTTCTCGGCGCTCTGCTGCGGGGCCTCATCCTTCTCCGGCGTGTCCTGCTCCGGCTCCGCCGGCTGTGCCCCTTCCTGGGCCCGCTTCAGGCCCTCGCTCCCGCCGGTCCGGTACGCATCGAGGAAGGACGTGTCGACGTCCATCAGCTCGTCGGTGGACGGCATGATCTCGTTCAGCCCCTGGCTCACGTCAGCTCCCCGTTCTCCTCGTCCAGCAGATAGTTGTCGCCCCTGGTCAGCCCGAGCAGGGAATCGAAGCCCATGGTCACGACCCGCTCGAGGTTGGCGTTGTTCGTCGAAAGCGCCTTGAGCTCGTCGACGACCTGGTTGATACGCGCGGTGAGCAGATCAGGGATGTCGAAGTCGAGATTCTCGCGCCGGATCTTCTCGGCGATCGCCTCGGCGTAGTACTCGTTGGCGGAGGGGTAGCCGCGCCGCTGCGCCCAGTACTCCGCCCGCTGCTTCTCGTCCGAGGACAGGCGGGTAAAGACCCGCTCCCTGCGGTCGCTGCCGTTCTGGTCGATGCTCGGTCCACCGGACCTGGTCGCAGCCCGCGCAGCGGGAGGCGCAGCCTTCGGCTCGTCGACGACGGTCATGTCTGGCCTCTCCTGTCATATTCGACTGATGTACGAGTCCATTCTAACGTCATTCGATTGTCTGTCACGAATGATTGGGCAATGACTTGTGACAGACCTTTGCGGAGAGGTCGGGCAGAGAGGTGGAGTCATCTGCGTCACCCGGTCAGCGCCTGATCGCGTGTCCCAGGCGGCCTCGGTTCCTCGACCCCAAGGCCGGGGCCGCTGAACGTTGGTTCGCACCTCCCGTTCGTGCGAAAAAGAGAAGGCCCCGACGCGCATGAAGCGCACCGGGGCCTTTATTCCTGCCCGCAGTCCCAGAGCCCAGGCCTGTCCGGTCCGCCCGGCAGTTGCTCCACGTTGCGTGCCGTTCCCGCCCGGGCGTACGATTCCATCGAACATATGTTCGAAAAGGAAGTGGACATGCAGGCCTCGCAGCCAGAACCGTTGGCGCTCGACGAGCCGCTGATACTCCCGTTCGCGCCGGAAGCCGTCGCCTGCGGCTTCCCCAGCCCTGCAGAGGGATATTGGTCCGGGGACCTTGATCTTGTCCAGCACCTGGTCCGGGACCCAACATGTACATTTGTCTGGCGTGCAGCCGGCCATTCCATGACCGGAGCCGGAATCAATGACGGCGACCTGCTGCTCGTGGACCGGGGGATCGATCCCGTTCCGGGCAAGATCGTGATCGCCGTCGTTGACGGCGAATACACCGTCAAGCGGCTGGACGTCATCCAGGGACGTACCGTTCTCGTGGCAGAGAACCTTGACTATGCGGACGTCGTTCTCCACGAACACACCGAGATGTCAGTCTGGGGCGTGGTCACATGGATTCTGTCTCCTGCGAAAACCAAACGTGGTGTCAGACCCCGCCTATAGTCTCCAGCCGTGGCAATGACGACTCTCACCCCAGCATCCGATCAAATCGCTCTCGTAGACTGCGTCTCCTTTTACGCCAACGCGGAGCGCGTCTTCGACCCCACGCTGCATGACCGGCCGACCCTTGTCCTCTCGAACAATGACGGCTGTGTGGTTGCCGCGTGCCCGCTGGTGAAGGAGCTCGATCCTGACATCATGGGCAAGCCGTGGTTCAAGATCCGCGGCTGGTGCCAGGCCAAGGGCGTCGAAGCCAGGTCATCGAACTATGAGCTCTATGGCTCGCTGAGTGCACGGGTTGCCACCATTCTGGGCCGCTTCAGTGCGTGGCAGGAAGTGTATTCGATCGACGAAAGCTGGCTGAAGCTGCGGGGCGCTCCTGAAGAACTCGAATCACGGGGACAGGAGATCCGACGGACTGTCCTCCAGCTGACCGGAATTCCTGTCCGCGTCGCGATCGGTCCCACGAAGACCCTCGCCAAGGTAGCGGCTCTCGGCATCAAGAAAAACCCCGCGTTCAATGGAGTTCTCGATCTCCGGCGGTTTTCGGAGGAGCAGCTTGACCGGATCCTTGACTCCCTCCATGTGACTGACCTCTGGGGCGTCGCCGGGCGTAACGGCAAGCGCCTGGCTGCGCTCGGCATCCACACGGCCAGAGAACTGCGTGACGCTGATGCCAAATGGCTCCGCAAACGGTTCTCCGTCGTCATGGAAAGAACCATCCTGGAGCTGCGCGGGCAAAAATGTATCGGGCTGGAGACCCAGCCGCCGGCTGCCAAGGACCAGCTGATCTATTCCAGGAGCTTCTCGCGCAAGCTTACGGACCCTGACGAGATGCATCAGGTTCTGTCGATCTACGCCCAGCGGGTCTCAGCCCGTCTTCGGGCCCAGGGGTCCGTCGCCGGCGTGCTCTCGGTGTGGGCTTCGACCGGCTGGGCCGACGAAGGAACCGTCCCGCATTCAGCCCACCGGGCTGTTCCGCTGGCCATGCCGACCGATGACCCGATCGCGCTTACGAAAGCTGCCAGTGTGATCCTGCCTGATCTGTTTCCGACCGCCGGTATCCGCTACGCCCGTGCAGGAGTTGTACTCACGGGACTGCGCGCGAGTGACGGCGTTCAGTTCCTACCTGTGTTCCAATCCGAATTCGAAGATCGGGGAGTAGGGAAGGTACTTGACGAAATCACGAGAAAGCTCGGCGCGCAGGGAGTGGTTGTGGGCCTGGGTGGCATGAAGACCCCGCCGGCGTGGGAGATGAAGCGCGCCATGCTCTCGAAGCGCTGCACGACCCACTGGGACGAGCTGCCGGTCGCTGTGGCATAGCGGGGTAAGGGAAGCGCAGGACCTCAACAGCACCCGCGCCGGCAGCAAACTCGAGCAGCGACCTGCCACATTAAAGCGCGGCTTCGAGTTCCTCCGAGGAATACCCGAACATGTAATCCTCATCCTTACCGTGTGAGGCCCAGATCTGAGCTGCATCGTAAACACTCAGCGCCTCGCTGTCGTCATCGTCATCGTCATCTAGACCGTAGCGACACTCAAGGCAGTACATCTCGGAGTAAACAAACTTTTTCACCAGGGGCGTCCCACAGTTGGGGCACGGGGGCGTTTCACCCTCGTAGACATCGATCTCGTCCCAGCTTTTTTCCTTCTTCGCAAGGAAATCAAAGATACCCAAAGGCCCTACCGTCCCAATACGTCCCGCCGAAGCCGTTTCTGATATGACATAAACCGCTGACGACAAGCACAACCGCAATTTTCGACACGGTCAGTATCGCATGCGCCTGTTAGGTACTACCTCCACGCGAGTAAGGCGATACCTGGACGAACTTTGTCTCGGTGCCGCCGGGACCGTAGTGCTGCACGCGCTGGTGCCCGCTGACATTATGCTCGGTCGGAGACTTTCTGCTGGCCTCCTCGCCGATGCCCTCGAAAGCCGCCTCCGTGAACTCAGGGATTTTCTCCCAGACCGCCGCGCTGACCTGCTTGAATGCTTCGGGCGACCTCAGTGTCAACAACGTGACCGCGCCAGCAGCCGCAAGAGCGCCAACGGCGAGACCTGTCTTGAAAGCCGGATGATCCTTGATCCGCTGCCAGCGGGTCGGGCCCTGGCTCATATCCTGCTCGCAGGCTCCGGCGGCCTCAGGGTTGGGCACTTCAATGGGCTCAGACTGGACTGACTTGTCCTTGGGCTGCTGAAGACGTGATGGATTGAGCGGCTGCGCCCGATCGAACGGGCCTTCTTGATCATGACCGGGCACTCAGGCAGTCTAGCCTTTACCGGCAATCCCAGTCTCGCTCCGGTCTTAGGCAGGCTACTCACTGCGCATGCTGTTACTTGACAGCTTTCTCTTCTCCAACGGACAGAGGACGGCCGGGCAGGGCTCTATGCTCAGAGCTATGGAGGTTGAATTGACCATTGAAGATGCCCAGGGCGAAATGATGCGCGTCAGCGCGACAGGCCCCGACTATGGCACCACCCTGGCCGCGGCGAAGGCCAAAATCCCGGAAGGATCCCGGATGATCATCATTCGCGTTCCGGACCGTGAGGTGTAACCGTTTCAGTATGCTCCTCCGCCCGGATACCCTGCTGAATTCACCTGGCCCCTTCCCAGCAAGGTCCTGGTCCGGCCTGAAGCAAGCAGTCCGGAATCAGGAAGCACCAGCCATACAACCAAGACAGCGCCCGTCAAGGTTGGTCATTGCCAGGTCTGGCCACACCAGCAACGGCCCTCTTTGTGTTCCTGGATGACCAGGACCCGTTCCTCGCCGAGCAGAATGATGTCTTCGTAGCTGAGCATGCCTCCAGTGCAGCATCGGTTGCCGACTGCCGATAGGGGAGTCCTGACGTATGTGGAAAACCGCAGGGACGATCAAGCTCGTTCCGGTATGCCCAGCCGCCTCGATCCGGTGGCCTTCAACCTCCGTCCGAACCGGGCCTATCATGAGGGAGGGGGACACCTATTGGCCGCTTGTCGGGACAGGTCATGGCACCACACAACGCGAATAGGCGGGACAACCGCATCCCTGGAATTGCAACATTGCGCCCCGGGCACCGCATCAGGGAAATACGCCAGGACCTCCATGACCGACACCCTGCCCGGGCCCGCTACCAGGTCATTGCTGCGCAGCATTCGGTCGCCGGCGGGGCACCACTTGTGCCCCCGGCCTCGGATGAATACCAGATCCGTCTCTACACGCGGTCCCGCAGCGGAGACGTAAGGGTGCGACTCGCCGCGGTCAGGGAGGCCATAGCAACCTCGCCATATGTCTGGGAGGACCTCGCCGACGATTGCGTGCGGGAATGGGTTGAGCCTTCGATTGAGGACGATGTGCTGTTGTCGGCTGCACTGGTGTCTCTGGGAACTTTGAGCGCCGAGGAACGCCCTTATTTGGGCAAGTTCGTGGTCGAGGAGATCTACGAGATTCTGACAAGTGCAGAAGCGGAATACTGGCACCGGGCCGTATCCGGCAGACGGCGGCACTGACCGAATCAGCCTGGTTCCGAGATCCTAAGCTCTCAGAGCGGACCAAACATTGTTCTTGAACCTATGAAGCATGGGCCTCTCGGCTGAACTCTGCAAGAATCACGGCATGGTCGACCGCACTGCGTCCGATGAGCACTACGTGCTTGACCTGTGCGACGGCGTCCTCGGCATGAGCAGCTGTCGCCAAGCGACGTTCGATTGGCTCCGCGGCGACCCGTCCCCTTTGCGACCCCTCGGCACCAAGCTACCCGTGGACGGCTTTTGGTCCGATCTTAAGCTCGTAGTCGAGTTCCAGGAGGAGCAGCATTCGAAACCGTCACCGTTCTTCGATCGGCGGCAGACCGTCTCTGGTGTCGGTCGCGGCGAGCAACGTCGCCTCTACGACGAACGCAAGCGCCTTCTTATCCCCGAACATGGATTGAAGCTCATTGTGATCGAGAAGTCCGCGTTCATCGTCAAGTCGAAGCGGATCCGGCGCGACCCGACGAGGGACATTGCCGTGGTGCGCGCGCACCTCGGCAATGCGCAGCCAAAACGGCTCTAGTGCCGACGTCGCCATCGAAGTGCTGTGACGCGGACTCCGCTCTGGAATGCTGCCATCTGGGTCTTGCTATGACTTCGGCAGCTTTGTGACCAGGAAAAGAAGAACCGGTGCGAGTATGCACCGGTTCTTCTTTTTTGATCGGTAGAAGCCAATCAACGGCAGGACGAAAAGCCGCGATGGATGAGCCTCAGACGTTGGCGCTGGCCGTGCAGTCCACGAGTGCCGAGGTGAAGTCCTTCGACTTCCAGATCTTCTTGTCCTCGTCCTTCGGCAGGAAGTCCGAGATCGATCCGGCCCCTATTGGTGCGCCGCCGGCGAGGAAGCGCAGCGTCTCCTGCGAGAACCCCGCCTGGAAGACGACGCCCGCCAGGCAAGCGCCCGAGGCTGCATAGGTCTTCTTCTGATCCTCGTTCAGCGCATAGGCGGAGAACGTCGAAACGAGCCCCGCGGTCAGCTGCGAGGAGGAGCTGATGCTCGTGCCCTGGGGCACCGGGAACTTCGGCGTGAGATCCGGCTGCCGGGCTTGGGGGAGCTCCTGTCCCTGATTCGGCGGCACGTAGACCTGATCCTTGCCGTCCTTGCCGTCCTTGCCGTCCTTGCCGTCCTTGCCGTCCTTGCCGGTCGTGGCATCCGGGGCCGGGGTCGGCGGGATCACCGCGTCGACGCAAACGTCGAACTTGTCGCCCAGCTCAGGGGAGAGCATGATCGCGGCGTCCATCGCGCTGACCTCGCGCAGGCCATTTGCCACCGCGGCGATGTCGTCGCTGCCCTTGCCCACGATGTAGGCCTGCGCGGCGTCCGAGAGCTTCTTGTCTTGGGCGGCGCGGACCAGGCACGCGCCGCCGTCGGTGCTCTTGGCCCCGGTGCCCTGGAACACGAGCCGGTCCAGCGCCTTGCCGAGGTCCTCGCTCGTCACCTTCGCCGCGCTGGTGCTCGGGCTCGGCGACGGCTGCGCCGTCTCTGAGCCGGCGGAGCATCCGGCGAGCAGGCTGCCCAGCACCGCCAGTGCGGCGGCGGACAATGCCGCCTTCCTCGTCATCGGGGTCTTCATCGCCATGGCCTCTCCTGTCGGGTCGATGTCTGCGCCGGATGGCACAGAGCCCGCATCCGACTGGTCTTCCAGTACATCTTATCCGATAGGCCAATCGAATGGTCTATCGGATGATGCGCGAAGAGCGACACAAAAGACGGCTGACAGAAGGTCTGCGCCAGGCCCTGGCGATGCCTGGTATCGCCAGGGGGCAGCTGGGCTGGGAGGGATCAACGGAGTTGATCCGGACGGGTGCTCGACGCGTCCCGAGCGCGTCACCCGGTCCCTGGGTGGGCCGGGTCGGGACGGCATGCCGCGCCCGGACGACGCCGACCCGAGAGAGGGACTGCCAATGACCCGGACGACTGTGCCGACGGACCTGATGCCGCGCTGCCAGATCGCGGACCCGCAGGTGCAGGAGCACCTGCCGTGCCAGCACCACGAGAGCGGCGGCGTGCAGTGCGAGAACCCCGATCCGCACACGGACGATCACTGGATCTCGGAGCACACAATTTCCCACGCGCTGGCCGGAAACGCCTACGCCTGCACGGCATTCGACCCCGCAGAGCCGGCCCGAGCCGTCCAAGGGCCTGTCCAGACCTACACCGAAAAGCAGATGGTCGACGCGCTCCTGCGCTGCGCCGCGGACCGGGACAGCCTCCCGCGCAACGACTACATCCGCCGCAGACACGACGACGAACCATCCGCGCCGCTGCTGGAGCGCCGGTTCGGCTCCTGGAATGCAGCCCTGGAGAGAGCGGGCCTGAACACCACCGAGCAGCCGCTGCACTTCCAGGGCGCGACCACGAAGTGGACCGAGGAGATGATCCTCGACGCCCTGCGCGAGTGCTGGATCAAGACCGGCTCCATCGCCGTGCTCGCCTACGAGGCCTGGCGCACCGGCGGCACCGACGGCATTTGCCGGACCCATGTCCCGCCGGCGGCCACCATCCGGTTCCGGATGGGCAGCTGGTCGCGGGCCACGCAGCTCGCCGTGGGCTGAGCCGGCGGCCCTGGCGCGGGTGGCTGCCATCCCGCTCATCCCACTGACCGCACACAGACCGAAGGACTCCATCATGACGATCGCCCGCCCCCTCCATGACGTCATCGACGACGCACCGCCGTCGGACGCCATCGCACAGCAGATCCAACTGCAGGCCGCCGCTGCGCTCCTGCCCGAACAGGAGTGGTGCGGCGGCTGCACCCCCGGGGACGATCCGGTGCCCGATGTCGAGGGCGGCATCCCTGGCATGCCGCAGGACGTCGTCCTGCGCACGACGGAGCCGCTGCCGCTGCCCGCGGACTGGAAGGCCGCCTGGGGCCCGGCCCCGCTCTACGACATCGCCTACCTCGCCTGTGGGCACACCGTTGCCCGCCGGGCCTCCTGACCCGGGGCAGGGATGCAGCGACGCAGCGCAGCTGCGCCGGGGGACTCATCGACTGAACCATCGACCAGTGAAGGAGCGTCCCGCTCATGCCCATGACACCACTGCAGAGCTGGGCCCTCATCGTGCTCCTCGCCGTCTTTGTGCTCGGGCTCATCTGCCTCTACGCCGAGGCCGAGGCTGCGCTCCGGCGCAGACATACAGACAAGGTGGCAGCACAGCAGCCGCAGGCCGAGGAGGCAAACAGCTCACTCGTTCCCATTCCTATACCCACCGCCCGCCCGACCCTTCGTCTCATCCAGGGGCAGGGCCAGGGCTCCGCGAGGTCCCGTCGCGGTCCCGCCGAGGTCTACGACTGGGCCCGCCGGGGAATCTAAAGAGACCCCTTCCGGCCCCTGGCCTCCTGCGGGGCTGGGTCAAGACTTCATGCGGCCCACCGCCGCACCACGAACAGCCCCGGGCCGTCGCGAGAAGCGCCGGACACACCGTTCCTGCCGCAGCCCGGCAACGAAGCCACGGCGGCCCGGGGTCAACAACCATTCACCTGCCCGTGCAGGCATCGAAAGCGAGAAGAACCATGGACCAGACCATCGCACCGCCCGTCATCAGGCACAGCGTCGCCGTCGACTTCGGCGTCATCGAGCTCACGGGCACCCTTCAGCACGCCGACGCCCAGCGCAGCCTCATACTCCTGACCGACGAGGCCCCCGAGCGCATCTCGGTGAACCTCGAGGCATATGGCCTCGTAGCCGGCCCGGGGCGGGTGTTCATCAAGGACTGGTCGGAACACGCTGGCCTGGCCGAGCGCCTGCAGGATGCGGGGCTCGTCCGCATTATGCGCTCCGTGACCGTCGGCCCGTTCGCCTCCACCGCCCACGAGGTCGAGGTGACGCTCTGATGGCCGCGGACACCCATGCGCTGAGCGTCCTGAAAGTGAACACCGGCCACCTCGAGAAGATCGAACAGCTCCAGGGGCGGATGCTCGCCCTCGGCGAGGAACAGCTGGAGGTCGAGCGCCGCCAGCTCGAGGCCCAGGACACGCAGAACGTCCTCGCCTGGCTGCAGCTGCAGCAGGCCCAGGGACATACACCCGACCCGACGCTCATGGACCTGGTCCGCCGGCGGCTGCGGATCTGAAGCAGACAGGAGAAACGCCATGGACAACATCATCGAGAGCACCGGAGTCCTCATCACCACTCTTGCCTTCATGATCTGCCTCGCGTGGCTGGGCTGGTTGCTGTTCCGGCGACGGTTCCCGAACCGGGACGGGCAGATCGCGTACCTGGAGGAGGACTACCGGCGGGCCTGCGAGAGCGGAGACGTGGCCGCGGCCGATCAGATCGAGGCCGAACTCTGGGATCTGGGAGCAGCACCGGGCTGGCCTGGGGCCGGGCGTACCGGGTTCGATCAGCGCAGCTGATGCGGGACCCGTGATGCAAGGGCATCTGGGATCAACGCAGTTGATCCGGAAGGAGCACTGAGGAGCGCTCGATCAGCACAGCTGATCCGAGTCTTCATTCGAAAGATCATCGTCTGATCAGCACAGCTGATCCGGATGGGGGTCTGAGAGACAACCGAACACTTCAACTCACCATCGCGCGCGGAGCAGGGACACTGCCCGCGCGTTTCGTGCACAACGAGGAGAAACACTCATGTCGAACCCCCGCAACTCCGCCACCGTCATCGGCCGCCTGACCAAGGACCCGGTCGTCTTCAACAACCAGGACGGCTCCAAGAAGGTCGCGTTCACCCTGATGGCCGACCACAACTACACCGACAGCCAGGGCAACCGCGGCGCTGACGCTGTGCCGGTCGAGGCTTTCGTGCGCGCGACCACCAACGGCATCGGCCCGTTCGCGAGCATCCACAAGGGTGACCTCGTGGCCGTGAACCTCAAGCTGCGCCAGGACCGCTACACCAAGAACGGTGTCGAGGTCTTCGAACTCAAGGCAGTCGTCGAGGACATCACGTTCCTCGAGCCCCGCTCGGTGACCCAGGCCCGCGTGAACGAGCGCGTCGCTGCCGCCGAGGCGCAGAACCAGGCCCTGCAGACCCAGCCGGCTCCGGCTCCCGTCGCAGCCGCTGCCGCACCGCAGCCGGCCGTCGCCAGCGCCGTCCACAGCGAGGAGCTGCCCTTCTCCTGAGAAGCGCGCCCCGCACCCAGCACAACCCACAACTGAATAACAACCGAATAGGCGGCTCACGCACGCCGACAGTCCCCGTCCGAGGAGCCTCGGGCTGCTCGGACGGGGATCTGCTTTCGCTGGCCGCCGTCCTGCCCTGCCCCCAACGTCATCAGCCAAGAGAAGGAGTTCCGCCATGCAGATCGTCGCCGACGCGACCGTCGAGGCCACCGATCACGACCAGGCCCTGCACGCAGGGCTCACCGCCGTCGTCGGCTCGGTGATCACCGACCACCCCGGACCGGATGTCGAGGCCATGGTCGACGACGTCGTCACCGCCGTCATCCAGAAGCTGCGCCTTCACGCCAGCCAGGTCTTCGTCGCCGATCACGGCGGCACCCGCCCCGTGGAGCGCTTCCGCACCGTCACCGGGCGGATGGACCTGGAGGACCCGGAATGAGCCTGGTCCAGCAGCTCGAGCCCGCCGCCGAGGTCCAGCCGGCTGCCGGGCTTCCCGCGGCGGCGCGGATCCTCGCCGAGACGTATCCCCGGATCGTCGACTTCGACCCCAGTGGGATGACGATCGAAGAAGTGCACTACTTCCTCGGTGAGTCGGCTGCCGTAGCCTTCTTCCAGTTCCTGGTCCTCACCAAGCGGTGCAAGGCCGCCGTCGGGATCCGGCGCTGAGAGCTTCCGTGCAGAGCGGTTCGATCCCTCCGTGGCTCCGGCCCCACCAGCGCCCCGCGCGCCCTGCCCTGCCCTCCCGGCAGCAGCGGCGTGGCGGGGCGCTGTCTTTTCGTTCAGGTTTCGTTCGTGGCCTGTGTGGAGGGGATCGGCACAGCCGATCCGGATCTGACGACGAAGGACAACGTCCCCGTCCTGCCACACTTCACTGGAGGTCCGCCATGTCTGGTCTCAGCTGCCCCAACGATGGCGCGCCGATGGAGTCCGACGCCCCCGCCACGGCCCGCGAACGGGCCGGCCGGCGCGGTTGCGCCTGCACCCACACCTGCCCGGAGTGCGGCTACTCCGAGATCCGCTGATCACCACCCATCGACCGAGGAGGGGCCATGTCGACCTCCGTGCAGCACCGTCATCACCGCAACCACGACCACACCCTCACCGGCTTCCTGTCCGCCGTCGCAGCGGTCTTCCAGGAGCTGAACGCCGCCGACGACGCCGACGAGCTCGAGCGCCACGTCGGCTGGGTCTCGCACTCGTGCGAGCCGGACTACCAGGTGCTCGTCGAGCTGATCGGCCCCGCGCCGGGCCTCGCCCTGCAGCTGGTCATCGACCTGGACATCGACTCGACGGTCGCCTCCGCGCAGATCGTCGGCACGGCCGATGACGAGTCGTTCACGACGGACGTCGAGGTCGGAGTCCGGTTCCTGTCCCATCTCGTCGAGCACCACCTCGCGCCAGCGGCCAGGCCGTGCGACGGCTGCACGGCTCCGGACTCCCTGCGGGCACCGACCTGGAAGTGAGTGGCGAACGGCTCCTCGTCCCTTTCCTCACAACCCCTCGCCGGCTCCTTCCCGGAACCGGCCCACGGCGCTCTAGCTCAGCGGCAGAGCACTCGGCGTTCTGACTGCCCGCGGTTCGATTCCGCATCAATCCCTGGTCGGGCAGACCCAGGCTACAGGCCCGTTGCAGGGCGACGCACGAGAGGTCACGGGTTCGATCCCCGTGAGCGCCACAGACCCAGGGTCGTACAGGCCCGCGCGATCCATCAGCTGCACCAGCCAGGAGGGCAATGCCATGACCGACACCATCACCCCCGCCTTCCTCGACATCGTCAAAGACGGCGGTCCTGCGGTCCAGGAGGCTCTGTTGCGCTCGACCGAGCGCCACCGCATCCTCGGCGGCAAGAGCGCCCGGATGCTGCGCCGGGGCGACCGGGTCGCGCTGCGCGACCTGAACCCTGATCTGGATGGCGGCACAGCCGTCGTCGAGCAGGTGCGGCCCTCGGTGGGCAGCACTGTCCACATCCTCACCGTCGGCGGTGAGGCCCACCTCGTCCGCGGCTCGCGCCTCGTGCTCGTCGCCCGCGGACCGGAACAACCCTGACCAGCAAGGAAACCGCCATGTACACCGGACCCATCAGCAACGGCATGCTGCTCGGCATGACGCACAAGGGACGCAGCGCATTGATCCGCGAGCTCAGCCCGGACGTGCGCCGCAAGCTCGCACACATCGCCTCGCTCGGTGCCGAACAGGAGACCAGGAAAGCCGCAGAGCACTTCGACGCTGGCCGGCGTGTCTGGGCCGGTAACAGGCTCGACCACGCCCAGTCACTGAGCCGGCTCGCTGCTGAGCTCACGGGCGAGCCCGACGGCGTCTTCATCGTCGAACCCATCGACTCCGGATCCGTCGCGGCAGGCAACTGATCTCTCTCACTGGACCCCTGGCACCGAGCGCATCGCTCAGGGCCGGGGGTCCTGTCTTTCTCTTTCCGGAACAGCCAGCACAGCTGGCTCGGGCGTGCCCGTGGAGAAGCACGCCTGCCACCCCGGCCAGAGCGCCCGACGACCACTCCAGCAAGGAAACCCCACCATGAAGCGCACCCCCTCCGGATCTGTCTTCGGCGGCCTCATCGCCGCCGTGCTCTGTATCGTCACGCTGACCGGCTGCGAGGACCTGCCGAAGGCCCCCGGCGTCCCGAGTACGCCGTCCACCAGCATTGCGGCAGCCCAGGACCCGGGACAGGTGTCCTCTGGCAAACCGGCGAGCGTGGAGACCAAAGTCATCCGTGTCATCGACGGCGACACCGTCGCCGTGCTGCCGGTGGCCGGCCTGCTCGAGGCGACCGACAAGCATATCGGGATCCCCGAGCACACAGTCAGGCTCCTGGGCATCGACGCGCCCGAAATGAACTATCACAAGGATGCCGAGCCCGAGTGCGGCGCTAGGGCCGCCACTGATCATCTTGGCGGCATCCTGCCGCAGGGCATGCCAGTGACCATCGAGTACGACCCCGGGGCAGACAGAACTGACCGTTATGGCCGTTCTCTCGCCTACGTCATCACACCGGCCCACAACGATGCCGCGCGACAGCAGGTCACCGACGGCTACGCCATGCCCTGGTTCCCCAAGGGCGAGCCGGAGCCCCAGCGGATCCCCGAGTACCGCACGGCGGCTGACAACGCCGTGGCACTGCAAGCCGGTGCGCACTCACAGTGCTCCTCCATCGGCCGCGGCTGAGCTGCTGCACTTACAGACTACGAACCAGGAGAACCACATGCCCATCCCTACAGCACCCTCTGAGCTGGACGAACTCCAGGTCGGCGACAAGGTCCTCGTCAAGAGGGTCCTCGACCACCCCGCCTGGATGAAGCAGGTCCCGTGCGATCCCCGCAATGGCTCCACCGCGAAGTACGTCCGCGACCCGCAGGTCGTGGAGGAGCTGGGGGTGAGCTGCGTGATGGACCGCCGGGCGGTACCCGCGATCGCAGCTGCCGGCAACTGGCCAGGACGTGAGGCGCACACGCTGGTCCGCCTGCCCAACGGCTTCTGGTACGACTGCGCCACCGGCCTGCAGGACGGGTCCGGATCCACGCGCATCGAACGCATGCACTGAGCCTGAACAGAGCCCGGCACGGGGGAGAGCCCCTGGTGCCGGGCTCGTCTCTTTCCTGGCGGCTCGTCAGATCGGCACAGCCGATCCGGATCTGGACTCGAAGGAGACACCCGCTCTTTCCTGACCAGAAGGAGCAGCACGATGAGCCACGACGACCAGAAGTGCAGCCTGGCCCAGCTGGAGCGGGCGCTCGAGGTGCTCGACGGAAAGCTGAAGCGCCTGGGGCTGAACGCCCCGGTGCAGATCCGTGCGATCGGCGGCTTCGCGCTCATGAAGTACGGCATCCGTGCTGCGGACCGGGCATTCACCGTCGACATCGACAGCGTCACCGGCGATTTCGCGCCAGAGGTCATGGCGGCAATCCATGAGGTGGCCGACGAAATGAACCTGGAGCGCGACTGGATCAACAACGACAACGTGATGGACGGTGACGACGCTGAGCTCGTGGCCTCGATATACCAGGCGCGCTGGATCGACGACGACACAGCGTACGAGTGCATCAGGCTTCAGCTGGCCAGTGTCCCCACGCTGACCCGCGCCAAGATCATCGCCGCGGACACCGCGGAGTTCTCCGGCCGTGCACAGGACCTGCCGGATCTCCTGGAATTGCTCCGATTCCAGGGCATCACCACCGCTGCCCGGTTCGATGCTGCTTACCCGGATCCCTACGACGAATACCCCGCCGCCCGCGAGGCCGTGCACGAGCACTTCGCTGCGGACAGGACGTTCGCCTGAAGAAGACCCCACCGTCAGAGCGCGTGCTCCGGCGGTGGGGTCTCTTTTTTGTGTCCGTGGTTTACTGCTGGCCGGAATCTTCGGAGTTACCTCCGTCGTCGATGTCCTTCAGCCGCTGTTCCAGCCGGGTTGCGTGGGCCTCTTTGACTTTCCGGTAAACCTTGACGCCACCTGCAATGACCAGACCTGCAGCCGCCAAGACCCCCGCGGCGATCAGGTCCTCTGTACGCGCATCCTGCTTGCCTGCGTGGTAGCCCTTGCCATAGACCGCGCTTCCCGCCACGAATCTCTCCCTTTGTTGAATTTTGAACTCCGCCGAAAGCCTATCCCAGGGTGCGTGGAGGGGTTGTGACGATGCTGCGGATCATCCGCGTTTTGCCGGCGCGGGGTTGGAACCTTGTTGTTGTTCTTCTTCATCTTCGATTCTCAGGTGCAGCCAGCGGTGGTGACAGCGGAGCTGTCACGGAGGAGTCATCGACGAAGGACGGCCTGCAGTGCAGCGCCGTGCCCCACA
This sequence comes from Pseudarthrobacter sp. efr-133-R2A-89, assembly GCF_030209315.1. Lineage (NCBI taxonomy): Bacteria > Bacillati > Actinomycetota > Actinomycetes > Micrococcales > Micrococcaceae > Pseudarthrobacter > Pseudarthrobacter sp. efr-133-R2A-89. Next base: position 414,283 of record NZ_JARVSE010000005.1, read on the forward strand.
GGATTCCGAGGAGAACCGCCATGAGCACCATCGCCGCACCCATGCAGGACGCGCTGCCATTCGACTTCGGCTCTGATGTGCTGGTCGTCAGCGCGCCCGTCTACGGCGAGCAGGCCCGCCAGGCCGACCGCGAGCTGTGCCAGCGCTACGTCACCGGATGGTGCGGCACGGCATTCACGGCGGACGGCACACGGGCAGAACGCGCCGAGACTACCTTCACGGATTTCCAGGCGGCCGCCCGCCGTCTGGCAGAGGGCTGAGGAACCAGCGCAGCTGATCCAGGTCCGGCATCGAACAAACGACTTCATCAAACAGGAGGGGATCACCGTGTCCACTGCCACCACTTCCGAGCCCGACCTCGACGCTGAAGCTCAACGCGTTGCCGCCGTCCACCGGCTCGCCACGAGCAAGGCCTTCTACCCGGAGCTGCGGCGTGCCGAGGCTCAGGCCCGGGTCCCGCTCGCCGCCGCCGTCATAGCAATGGACGAGGTCGAGGACCGCATCGCCGCCGGCGAGAAGATCCACTCACTCTACGAGCAGGCTGCAATCGAACGGGCCAAAGACGCCTACGCCCAGGCGCTGGCTGATCTCGTCCGCGGCGAGTCCAGCGTTGAGGCTGACCCGTTGACTTCCCAACCCATGAACCAGGAGCACTGATCACCATGTCCTTCCTCGAGAAGATCGGATTCGTCGAGACCGCCGAGCAGGAGGCCCAGCGCCTCGCGCAGTCGCCCGAGGGCTCGGCCAACCACGAACTGTCCAAGCTGCCGGTCACCATCGAGCAGTGGCCCCAGGACCTGCTCATCGAGCTGCCCTGGCACGCCACCGAGCGGGGCTCAGGCCACCGCGTCGTCGTGGTGCCCATCGAAAACCGCGGCGAGGCCCGCACCGAGGGCGAGGAAGAACCCCGTCCTCGCAAGCGCCACGCTGGTTGGTGGAACTGCGCGGTCGTCGCCAGCGACCACCCCAGCTACCCGGTCGGCGGTTACCGGCTGAGCATCCCCGCTGCCGAGCTCGCCCGCGGCAAGCGGATCGAGCTCTGAGAGAACACATCCCACGACGAAGGAGCGTGAACCACCATGCCTGACACGATGCAGACCACCGGCCGCCGCGAGCGGATCCTCCGGAGTGTCGGCAGGGCGCTCCTCGTCACGGGGATCGTGCTGAACGTCCTCGCCCTGCTGCCCGCGATCGCAGCCAGCGCCTGGACCGGCCACTGGACGGCGAGCGTGGTGCTCGTGGTCCTGTCCGGTGCTGTCTGGGCTGCTGGACTTCCGGGCCTGAAGACCTGGGCTGCCCGGCTACGCCGTCACAACGACACCCAGCCCAGCCAGCACCAATGACCAGTCGCCCTGCCTGATCCCACCAGAGCCCCGGCTCCTGCGCTCCGGCGCGGGGCCGGGGCTCTCACTCTGTCTCTGAGGCGGGTCCACGCGCTGCGGGGCAGCGCCTGGTGTTTTGCAACAGCAAGAGAACCATCCCGAACAAAGGAAGAGCCATGACCACCCTGACCACGACGCGTATCCCGCTCAAGCAAATGGACCCTGCGATGCTCGTGTTCGAACTCGAGCGGGAGATCCAACACCTCATGCCCGGCACCACGAACACGGAGCTCGTGACCCGCGCAGCTGCGACGGCCTCGTTCCTGCACCGGAAGCAGACCCGCTTCATCAGGGGAGACATGCCTCGCGTGCCGTACATCGAGCATCCGCTGCGCGTGGCGTTGCGCCTCCTGCGCTGGGGCGTCACCGACGCTGAACTGATTGCCGCAGCACTGCTGCATGATGTCGTCGAGGACTGCAGCAAAGAGCTGCTTGCTGCTTTCGGCCAGCCGGGTGAGGATCCCCTGGGCTGCCTGGCACGGCTGTACGGCCGGCGCGCCTCGGTGCTCGTTGGTGCGGTGACCACCCCTAACGGCAGCACCTCCTATGAGGAGCACCTCACGCGGCTTGCCAACTCCGGTTCCCGGGCGCTGCTCATCAAGGCCAGCGACCTGAAGGACAACGCCGGTTCGATCCGGCACCAGCTCGGCCACGGCCAGGATTCGCGCATGTACCGCATGCTCTTCAAGTACATGCCGGCCGTCGAGATCGTCGGAGCAGGTCTGCGCCGTTCGCTCTGCTGCCCTGCGACCCAGCAGTGCACCATGGCCGCCATCGCCGCGATGGAAGATCTCAGCCACGATCTCGCAGCCCTGTCGGCCGAGCATGGCATCGATTGACCATCCTGTTGACCTGGATCACCAGCACCGCAAAGACCTCCCTGGCGCAGCATCAGCTGCCGCCGGGGAGGTCTCTTTTTCGCCCGCGCTGTGCCTGCCGGGCGCTACGGCATGTTGTCCACCGGCAGCAAAGAGATGCCGATGAGGTCCACAGCTCCGGTGAGGACTCCGCCGAGCAGGAACACCAGCCCGGAGACCACCATCACGAGCACGGCGAAGACTACAGGTCGGTCCTCGTGCAGCTGCTGGAGCCGTGCGACGATGCCCGAGGGCTTCTCATAGGTCTGACGCTGGTCCTTCTTGGGTCCGTCGTGGGTCTCGTCGTGGTCGGTCATGGTATTGATCCCTCCTGGGGTGGGCTGTGGTCTGTTGTTGGTCGATCAGTGGTCTCTTTCGGGGCTTCCTGTGGTACCGCTCAGCACTGTGAGCGGTACCACAGGAAGCAGTACGCGATCGGCAGCCTGCACGCATCATCTCGATGCCGACCGCAAGCCTCTCGGGACCGGGCCACGAATGCATGATCGTCACGCCGCGGCCTTGCTGCGCTTGCCCTCGGGCTTCTGGACCTCGACGGCCTTCGCCGCCAGGTACAGGCCCTCGCGGTTCAGGTGGCGCGAGTACGCGGCGTCGAGGTAGAGCACCGGGATGCCGCCGGCGGCCTTCTGCAGGACAGTGCGCAGGATCTCCTTGATCGGGCCCGAACCGCCGCCGTAGACGTACACCACCTCGGTGGTGCCGCCGACCTCGGCGAGGACGTCCTCGAAGCGTGCGCCGATCTCCTCGGCCAGGTACTCGGCCTCCTCGTCGACGTAGCCCTTGGCGCGGTCAAACCTGCCCTGGAGGAATACGCTGGGCTCCTGCTGCAGGAAGTCGGCCAGCGCCTTGCGGTTCTTGAACCTCAGGTCCTTGTCTCCGCTGGTGCTCATGCGGTCCAGCGCGTTCGTCAGCGCGGTGCCGTAGCCCTGGTCCAGCGTGCTGGCCGCTTCGGAGTTGAACGCGCCGTCGGTGAAGACGGGGAAGTTCACGGTGCCCTCGCCGACGTCGACGCCGACGGTGTTGCGCACACCGACCAGCAGCTCGGCGGTGACACCCTGCAGGCGCGCGGCCTCCTCGGGGTCCGAGGCCCGAAGATCGTCCAGCAGAGCCTGCGCCAGCGGCGCGCCCTTGTCGGTGATCGCGAACTGCGCGGACGCGCCCTCGGGCAGGACCTGCACATCCTCGAACTGCAGGCGCACGGTGACCGGCGTGGAGAAGTTCTTCACGGTCACCAGGTGCACCGTGGGGTCGGCCGCGCCCAGGAGTCCCGCGAACTGGGCAGCATAGGCGCTGCGGCGCTGCACGTACTCGGCAATCGGCAGAGCCAGGCCTGCGCGCACCGTGGCGCGCAGCTCGCGGTCCGGCAGCGCGCCGTGCTCGCGGACATAGTCGCGCAGGGCCTTGGCGGCGAAGACGCCCAGGACGAGCACCGAGCTCAGTTCCTGGTCGGCCTTCGAGCGGGATCCGACGACCTCGAACTGCGTGAACTTCGACCCAGGGGTGCTCAGTGCCGCGCGGCCGAAGGTGCGCAGGTCCGAGTGCCCGATCAGGGGAGTGGTGAACGAGGCGGCGACGCGGTTGTAGAAGTCGTCCTCCACCACGATCTTGAAGGCATCCGAGTCAGCCTCGGGCACCTTGGGCGTGGAGCGCGAGGTGCTCACCACGGCAGAAGGAAGGTCGATCGTGTCAAAGACCTCCTTGCCGTGGACCTCGCCGCGGATGACGCCCTTGACGTATCCGTTGCCGACGTCGATGCCGCCGGTGAGCTGGATGGTCTTCTCGGCGGTGCGGGTGTTGCTCATGGTTGTGTCCCTCTCGGTCAGGAAGTCGGTGTCTCAGGAAGTGCGGTGCGGATCAGCGGGTGAGGAAGGCGTCCAGCCCCGAAGGGACAGAAGGCTCCTCGGCGGGAACAGGGTGGGGCTCGCGGACAGGAGGCGTGGGCGGCGGCTGAACAGCCTGGGCTGCCTCGACGCGCTGCACGGGCTCTGAAGAAACAGCAACAGGCACGGCAGCCTCGTCACGGCCTTCGCGACTCTCGTGCTGGCTTTCACTCCCGTCACGGCCGTCATCGCCGCGTTCCTCTCCTTCATGGGCCTCGCTGCGCCCAGGGTCCTGCTCGCCCTGCGGCGGGCGGCCGCGCCGGGGAAGATGCTCAACGGGACGGTTGACCACGTCGATGTAGCCGTCGCGCTGGATGGACTCGCGGATCAGCAGCTGGAGCGAGCGCGAGATGTCGTACTGCTCGTCCAGCCACCGGTTCGTCGACTCGTCGGCCCGCGGGACGCTCCAGCGCAGACGGCGTGGCTCGGCCTTATCGGTCATTGCGAGCACCCCCTTGCGCCCTCGTGCTGATGGACACTGTCCTCGGTCATCGCGGCCCCCTCTCATGCGCGGTCCCCGAGGCGCTACTGCCAGTCGGGGACCTTTCGACTCATTTATCAGTCATCATTCTACTGGTCTTTCAATGGTCTCTGCAAGGACCACGCCAAGACCAGCAAAAGGCCGCCAGCAGATCAGGCCTGCATCACCGTGAGCGACCCCTGGCCGCGGCGGGACCCGTGGGAGCCGCCGGCAGGACCCGCAGAAGGCCACGGGTCTGCCGGGGAACCAGAAGACACAGGACTCATCAAGGGCTCACCCGGGACCGGCACGCGGTCCGCTGCGGACCAGCAGAAGACCTCGATCAGGCCACGGCACATTGGAGGGCGCTCGGTGGTTCCACACAAAGCACAGAAGCGCCCTCGAAGAGACCAGCAACAGTCCACCGTCGCGAGCCGGACCAGAGCAGACCTGTAAGAGACCATCATGGGACCAGCAGTACGCCCGAAGCGGCCCCAAGGAGTGCCATCCGGAACTCAATGGGGCCTGAATGGCCTTTCTGGACTCTCTCGGGTCTTTTATGGGTCTGGTCTGTGTCCCTGTCTGGCCATGCCGGTGCAATGATCTGTCCACTCCGGGACCAGAAGGGGTCCAGCGATGCGGGCCCGGACCGGTACCTGGAACACCCGCCTGCGACACCTCTAGGCAGTCCTGGAGCAAGCGGAGGAGCTATCGGAGCAGGGTGGAGCAGCTGTGGTTGCGCCTGTGGCGTCACCGACCCGCCCGGGGGCCGCAAGGAGAGCGGAGGGAAAAGGCGAACCGGGTAGTAGGGCCCCGCATGGAGCGAAAGGGCAAAAACTCCGCTTCCTTCCGTGCCTCACGGGCGGTGGGGTCCAGAAGGTGAGAACCCGCGAGGCTCTCCAGGAAGCTGCACCTGGTGGGAGACCCGGGCGGCTCCGTGACGCTGGGAAGCGGGGGCTCCCGTTGGATCTGGGAGGCTTCATGCTTCCCGGGAAAGCTCCTCTTCTGATGCGTCCACGAGGGGCAGGCCGGGCGGTGGCCGTCGAGGACTCGCTGTCGCTCATCCGGGGGTGCAGCTGCCACCAGGAGGGGCAGCCGGCCGGCCCGGAACGGACCCCGGCAAGGAAGCGGTGTGGGCCCGCCTCGGACGCGGTGCGACAGATGCTGGCGCGACCGCGAAACAGAGCCGGAGTGAGCACCCGCACACGGGTGCGACGAGCGCACCGACAGATCAGTGCAGTGCTGTGACAGCAGAGTTTTCCACAGCCTGACGCGACAGGTCGCGGGGAGTGGTGGACCGCTGCGCTCCGGGTCTGATGCGCCTGCGGCAGCAGGATGCACCAGGGGGTGCGGACCGGGCTGCGCCCGACGTCGCTGACGCTACGTGTGAGGACCCGTACGGGTACCCGCTCGTGCCTCGCGGTGGTGCGGAAGATGCATCCGTACGGCGTTGCAGCGGACGGCAAAAGGGCTGTACACCCAAAAGCCCGTAAATCCAGCGGAAACGACATGACCCGTACACCCGCTGCGCGGATGGAGAGGGGGTGTACGGGTCAAGGGTGTACGGGGCGTTTCCCCTGATATTCCAGGCTTCCGCTAACGCTCCAGCCGTGGAATGGCGAAATGGCGGCAAGAGAGGAAAAGGGCATAAGGGAACCTGGCAACAGCGGTCCTGCGGACCCTCCGCTTCGCTTCGGTCTCTCGCTGCGCTTCGAGACGCTGTTGGTCGGCATAGCCGACAGGTTCCACCGCTCGCTTCGCTCGCCGGTCCGTCAGTCGCTGCGCTCCCTCCGGCTATGCCCAGCGCTGCGCTTGAGTGGAGGACGCCCCCGCCTGCCCCGCCGCATTTATCCACAGGTGGACGACGCAGCAAAGGGTGCAGCCAGGCGGTGGATCACCTGGCGCTGCGCACCAGGTTTGTCCGAGGAGGACGGCCCGTCGGCCGGCCCGCTGCGCGGCCCAGTCGGAGCAGTTCCCGACACGGTTCACCAGAAGGCCGTCAGGCCAGCGGAGCTGGCACGGGAGCTGGACCGTACATCGAGTCTCCGCGGACCCCTGGCGGGACCTGCACTCGATGCCCGACACCTACATCCCGAGAAACAGAAGAGGCATCGTCATGACACACGCCCGGAAGGCATCCAGGTCCGCACGCCGGCCACAGCCGCAGCTCTCGCCCTACGACACCGGAGCCAGGTGCGAGGCCGGGCCGTGGATCCCCCACGGAGAGCGAGTCACTGAGGCGACTCCGGCGGAGAGCTTTGGCAAGGTCGACTTCGACGATGAAGAGAGCGGCACGGTCGGCGTCGCCTACCTCCAGCGCGACAAGGACGGTGGATACACCCTTCACGTCGCACCGCTCAGCGAGGACCGGAAGGTCCGGGTGGCAATCCATTACGAACGCGGCGCTGCCAGGGTCAACAGTGCCCAGGCGTCGGCAGCTGCCGCGTAGTGACCAGCCGACTGAGAAGAAACACCGGGAATCATTCCGGAAAACATTGCGGCGAAAGAGGACGCGAATGATGCAGCGACAGACGAGTATCACAATCCGGACTGCCACCGCGGCGGCCCCGGCGGGATCTATGCCGATGACCAAGATGACCAGCCGGGAGGCATCGCGATGACCAGTGGATTCAGCCATGCGCTGCTCGTGACCGGTTCCCGGACCTGGGACGCCGCGGAGGCCATGAAGGCGGCTTTGAACGAGGCCTGGAGAGCCTGGGGACCGTCTGCGGTCGCCCGACCCGTGCTCCTCTCAGGGCACTGTCCCAAGGGTGCTGACGCCATGGCCGAGCGGCTGTGGCGGGCTGCCGGCTTCGAAGTAATTGAGTTCCCGGGCGACTGGAGCGCTGAGCCCAAGGCGGCGGGCTTCACCCGGAACCAACGGATGGTCGATGCCCTCGTCGCCATGCGCGCCGGGGGAGCGCAGGTCCGTGTCGCCGCCTTCCTGGACCTTTGCAGCCAGTGCGACCAACGCACCGGCCAGCAGCAGCTGATGCCCGGAACGCCAGGGCACTTCTCACATGGCACCGTGCACGCCCGTTCCCGCGCCCTGGCTGCAAGCATCGAGGTCGAAGACATCATCCACCCGCGCCTGCCTCCGTTCTGACAAGTGCACACCCCGGACATGACAACAGCCCTGCAGCTGGTGCTGCAGGGCTGTTGATCCTTGATTCGAATAGGTGGCCGGAAATCTCTCCGGTATGGCCCGAAAGACTGCGGAAAGGGTGGGCTAGAGAGTCCGCTCGATGCCGTGTGCCTCATCGTGGGCCTTCATGACAGCTTTCGGAATGCGACCGAACTCGGGCACTTCATGACCGTTCTCGCGCGCCCACTTACGGATCTCCTCGCGTTCCTCGGGCGTCGTCTCGGGCACGAGTCGCTTCTTCTCGCCCTTCTTAGTGGCCTTTCGACCCTTACTGATGTATTCCTTGAGATTCTTCTCAAGCTCTTTGCGCTCTTCGTCGGTCAGGTCTATCTCGAACCAGGTGTCGCCCAGTCCGAAGGTGACTGTGGCAGCATCCGGCTTGCCACTGATGTCCGACTCCACAATATTTCGAATAGCCATGTCTTGAATGGTAGACGATCCGAACCACCTTAGAGAAGTCTTTGGGCACGCCAGAACGACAGATCTTTCGAATGCCTTCATCATAGGCCGAAAACGCTGCTATTCCAGCATAATCCACCTGACACACTGCTAAAATCACACTGCCAGCGGGTGCCTTTCCCCACCCCTGTAAACCGACCATTCGACACGATCGAGAGGCCCCCCGCCATGACCATTCTCCAGACCGTCGACGACCATCCACTGACGGACGACGGCGTCGACCTGTTCGCCCTGATGTGCCAGCGCCGCGGCTGGACCGACGAGTACCTCCGCGAGATCGAATCAGCTGAACACGACGAGCTCCTGGGCCTGGCCGAGATGGTCGAGGCCCTGGAAGACGCCCGGGCCGCCGGCCACAAGGTCACCATCGCCCCTGACTTCGACATGGACGGGATCTCCTCCGGTGTGCTCGGCTACGCCGGACTGTCAGAGCTCGGCTTCGACGTCGAGCTGCACGTGCCCGACTACCGCCGCGGCCACGACCTCACGCCCGAGGACATCGCAGAGATCGCAGCGACGTGGCCGGACACCAAGGTCCTGCTGACCTGCGACGGGGGAGTGAACTCCCACCGCGGGATCGCCGCCGCCCGGGCTCTGGGATGGAAGACCCTGGTCACCGACCACCACGAGGAGCTCGAACCCGGTTCGAGCGCCGACGTCACCGTCGACCCCTGTCGGATGGACGAGACCTACGCCAACACCGGCATCTGCGGCGCGCACGTGCTCTACCAGGTGTTGGAGGCCTATGCCCGCGTCCACCGGCCGGAGAAGCTCTGGGAGATCCGCCTGCTGCGCCTGTTCGCCGGCCTGGGCACCGTCTCCGACGTCATGCCCGTGCTGTACGAGAACCGGCAGCTGGTGCGCGACTCGCTGTCCATCGCACGGCTGCTGTACGCGCCCGCGCCGCGCACGGTCCCGACCCCCTGGGGCTTCGACCCGGACCCCGAGGCGATCGACGTCGGGCGGTCGACGCTGATGCAGCTGCTGCGCGTCGACCCGCACCACCCGGCCTTCGTCCGGGCCTTCGAGGGCTTCGCGGTCCTGCTGAAGGCCTTCGGCCAGGCAGGCAAGGTCCGCGACATCGACAGCATCGACGAGGGCTTCTACGGGTTCTACCTCGCGCCGGCGATGAACTCCCCGCGCCGCACGGGCGACCCGCTCGCACCGTGCTTCGGCGTGTTCACCGCGCCTGACCAGGACTTGATGCTCGAGGCGGCACACCAGGTCATCGCGACCAACGAGAGCCGCAAGGAGCTTGTCGAGGTCCACACCCAGGAGCTCGAGGAGGGTGATCAGCCGCTGGCCCCTTGGGTCTACTTCTCCGAGGCCTACCCGGGCATGTACGGTCTGCTCGCCAACCGGCTGATGGAGCGCCACGGCCACCCGGTCGTCGTGCTCAACCGTCCCGCCGGGCCGGATGACTACGTCGGGGGCTCCGGCCGGGCACCGTCGTGGTTCGGCATCATCGACACACTCGAGCACCAGGACGGCATGCGCGCCATCGGCCACCAGCAGGCCTGCGGCGTCAAGGTCGACCGGGCGGAACTGCTCGACGGTCTGGTCGAAGCATTGCGGGAGGCCACGCAGGTTGCCCTGCTGGCTGTCGTCCAGGATGAGCGCCGTGCCGACCTGGTCCTGGGCCCGGACCGGGACTGCGATGCTGGCCTGGACGACCTGGAGCCTCTGGTCGGCTTCGTCCGGCGTGTGGAAGCGCTGCGGCCCTTCGGCCACGGCTTCGTCGAGCCGGTGGTCGAAATCGCTGTCGAGCCACTCGGGCTGCGGGTGGACCGGATCGGTTCCGATACTGACTGCGGCCATGAGCGCACCGACGCCAACCTGATGACCAACGCCCGCGGCTACCGCGTGTGCCGCCTGTGCAAGAAGCACCTGCGGCTGGTCACCAGGTCCGGGCTGTCCTGCCTGTGGTGGAACGTCGCCGAGGAGAAGGAGCCGGAGATTTCGGCTCTGACGCGGTCGGCCAGCCGCACCGAGGTCGGAACGCTGCGTTTCATCGCGAAGCTGCAGCTGAACACCTTCCGCGGCGAGACCCGCGTCCAGGCCGTCATCGAAGAGCAGATCCCTGCGTCTGTCTGACCACGGAAAGGAGGCGGGGATGCCCGCTCCACCCATCAAGTCCCGGCTCGTCTCCATCGCGTGGTGTGTCCTCGTGCCCCTCGGCGTGCTCGCCGCCTACCTGGGACTTGGCCTTGCCGTAGTTTCCGAGGTCGGCGAGCCCGTCCTGGGTACGGCGGTGCTCGGAGGCCTGGTGGCGCTGCTCGTCAGCGCTGCCAGGCTCTTCCGGCCCCGGTGGTTCGCCAACGCGCCAACGGTCCGACCGATGTCCGGAACACCGCGCTTTACCCGAACGGTGCTTGGGTGCCTGGCTCTGGCGTTCTTCGCCGGCCAGTCCCTGGCCTTGTGGCTCTATACCCTTAGCGGCTCGGCGGGATTCGATGAATCGACCCGAGCCAAGACAGACGCCGGTCCCGTCGTGGCCCTCCTGCTCGCACTGGTGGCAGCGCCGGTGGCCGAGGAGATGCTTTTCCGCGGCCTGCTCTACCCGCTGCTGCGGCGCAGGGTCGGCATCGTCGCGGCGGTGCTCGTCACCGCCGCGGGCTTCAGCCTGCTGCACGCCAACGTCGTCCAGTTTGCTGCCACGCTGCCCCTGGCGGTGCTGCTGGCGCTGGTCTACGAACGCACCCGCGTCCTGTGGCCGTGCGTGCTGCTCCACCTGGCCTTCAACCTCGCGGCCGTCCTTGTCCCCGCCCAGCTGCTGGGCGCACTGGCGAACCCCGTCTCAGCGCTGCTGATGACCGCGGCGTTCCTCGCGTGCGCCCTGGCGGTGTACCGCATGGCGGCACCCGCGTGCGGGCCTGCACAAGACGACAGGGAGGCCGGCGGGGAAGAATGCAGGGAAAGCGAGCCACAGGCCGCATAGCGGCCGGGCTCAACGTGCAGGACTGACGCTGGTGCCCTCCGGGCGACCTTTCGGCCGTGGGCCGACGGTCGCTCCGGAGGGCCTGCTCTCGGGTGACCGGGGTGATCCGGTCACCGGGGGATTGGCTGAAGGATTTTCGTCAGCCAGACCTGAGAGGAGGTGGATCCACCATGGCCGTCGTCAACAAGTGCGCGTATGACGCGCAAGGCCGGCTCGTGCGCCCCAGCGGCAGCGAAGTGCGCCGCGCGCGGTTCGCCAGCGACTTAGACACCGGTGAGAGGCCGACCTTCGATCGAGGGTCCATGCACTTCTTCACCATGAGCACCAGCGGCGGCACGGCGGAGCAGGCGCGCGAACGCGCCCGCGAGATGCTCGCCCGCTTCTTCGAACGCGCCGAGTCCGTCGCTGGCTTCCGCAAGCTCGAGATGCGCCGGAGGCAGGGTGTGATGCCCTGCAACCGCAACGTCTCCATCACCTACGAGATCCTGTACGCCGTCGAGGACGGCCACCGGGTCCGTGCCCACATACCCGAGTCCCCCAATGCGGGATACCGGCGAGGCCGCAGCGCGGCCGCCTTCTAGGCGGCCGGCGCACCCTGGGCCTCGCACCAGCGTGAGCGCGCAGAAAGGCCGGAGAGCTCCCTTCCCACGGGGATGCTTCTCCGGCCTTTCTGTTTTCACGTTCCTGTGACAACAACGCCTGGTGACGGTTCCTGGCCCTAACACCAATGCCCACTCTATCAGTGTCGATTCATCATGTGCAATGCAGTTGGCATCCCATTCCGGCGGCCATTCGAAGGTCTGTCTCGGAATCACTCGGAATCACTCGGAAGCCCGGTCGACCAGGACGCCGGACCCATCGCGGTCGCTCCCGTCAGGGCCGTCAGGGCCTGATGCTCCGCTGCACGGGAGGACGCAGCGCCGAGGTGTACCACGTGTCGTGGTACACCTCCCGATCCCAGTGCTGGCCTGCTCAAACGGCGGGTCAGGCGACCGCGGCCGAGGGAGTCTGTACCACGTGCCCGAGCGGACGTGGTACGCCGTTTTGCCTTGGTAGATCAGCGTTTTCGGCAGGTGTACCACGAGTACCACCAGATTCCGAGCGTTTACATATGTGCGCGAAGGACGCCTCCGATCGGTCATCCAGCCAGTAAGAGCTCTTATCCCCATGCGCGTATATCTAGTCTTTATTTAGTGGTACAAGTGGTACAGGGGGTATATAAAGCCCGTCTCACCAGGGCAAACGCCTGTACCACGTGCAAATCTCCATGTGGTACACCCCGTTTGGAGAAGTCCTGAAATCCCCGACTGACCAGGGGAAACAGGTGTACCACGTCAAGTGGTACACCTTCCGATACCCATAGGGGGTATACCGGCTCGCTGCTGCAGCCGGATCCCAGCTCTGGAGGTTCCCGGCCGGCCGGTCGGAAGAACTCCCCGAACCCCGACCAGGGGGTCGGGCGGCTCACGCCGCCCGCGGGGGAGTGCTCGAGCACGAGAAGCCAGCGGCTCCGTGGGGCATACGCCCCCGGAGCCGCTGTTTCTCATTCCAGACCGCACGCTCTCGTCGTGTCGTCGTGGCCTCCGGGTCTCGCGCGCGACCCCTCCGAGCCCCACCCGGGACCTCTGCCGGACCATGAGTCGGCTATCAGTCGACTCGTTGCGAAAGACCATTCGGATGGCATAGAGTCGTGAGCACGTTCCTATTCGATTACGAGACCAATCGGCTTCCCACTCACTGCCGGCAGGTACTCGACGCGATCGAGAAAGACAGCAGCATGACGACTCCTGACGACCCAACGCCCGTCTTCGACGAGGACTTCGACACCCCCTCGACCAACCCTGTCGCCGACGCCTTCACCGAGGTCATGACGTACTTCGCCGACGGCGGCGACATCGCCCCGCAAAACGAAATAGTCACGCGCGCGACCGAGGTCTACCTCCAGCTGATCGACCCGTCGGACCCGCCGGCACCGCGCCTGCTCGAGAAGCAGCTGCTCGCGATCGTGAACGGCGTCTCCAAGGCCGAGAACAGCAAGACCAAGGTGGCTGCCGAGAAGCTGCCCCTGGCCCGGCACCTGACCTACTGGCAAGTGGCGCAAATCCTGTTGAGCCTGCACCACGTGATCCGCATCGCCCCCAGCGCCAAGGACACTGACCGCGAGTACGACCTGCTGGCGATGTACCAGGCCACCGGCCCGGGCCGCGGCACGTACACCACCAGCGAGGACGACATCCGCACCACGGCACGCCGTTACAACACGCAGCTGACACTCAAGGAGTTCGCCGAGGTCCTGGCAGTACTCCGCGAGGACAGCCCGCGCCGGCACCAGTGCAGCCACAGAGACCTCATCGCCGTGAACAACGGCGTGTTCCACTACGGCCGCGAGGCCCGGGACATCCATGAGGGCGGCAAGGCCTTCCACTTCGAACCCAAGTCGCTCGTACCCTTCGACCCGGCACTGGTGTTCCTGGCCAAGTGCCACATCGACTACGTCGAAGACCCGGACAACCCGGTGATCGTCCACCCTGTCGACGGCTCGGTCTGGGACATCGAGTCCTGGATCCACGAGCTCTCCGACGAGGAGGGTATCCCCGAGCTGCTCTGGGAGGTCATCGGCGCGATCATCCGGCCGCACGTCAGCTGGGGCAAGACTGCCTGGTTCTATTCAGAACAGGGCAACAACGGCAAGGGCACGCTGTGCTCGCTCATGCGCAACCTGTGCGGGCCACGCTCGCACACCTCGATCCCGCTGAGCGACTTCGGCAAGGACTTCGCGCTCGAGCCGCTCGTGCGCGCCAACGCGATCATCGTCGACGAGAACGACGTGGGCACCTTCATCGACAAAGCGGCCAACCTGAAGGCGATCGTCACCAACGACGTCATCCAGATCAACCGGAAGTACCGGATGCCGATCGCCTACCAGTTCTTCGGCTTCATGGTCCAGTGCCTCAACGAGTTCCCGCGCGTGAAGGACAAGTCCGAAAGCTTCTACCGCCGGCAGCTGTTCGTACCGTTCAACAAGAGCTTCACCGGCATGGAGCGCAAGTACATCAAGGACGATTACCTCCAGCGCCGCGAGGTCCTGGAGTACGCCCTCTGGTACGTGCTCAACCGCGCCGGCGCAGCCGACCCGGGCAACTACTACCAGCTCTCCGAGCCGGTGGCGACCAAGGACGTCCTGGCCGAGTACAAGGAGGCCAACGACCCCGTGCGCGCCTTCTGGGAAGAGTTCCGCGAGCGGCTGGTGTGGGACCTGGTGCCTTTCACCTTCACCTATGACCTCTACAAGGCCTGGTTCGCAGACGTCTCGCCCTCGGGGTCGCCGGTGAGCAACAAGCAGTTCATCACGGACCTGGTTGCGATCGTGCGGCCTGACCCGCTGTGGCACTGCCCGGACAAGAACAAGAAGATCCGCCCCGGCCAGATGATGGCCACCCCCGAGACGACCATCGCCGAGTACGAGCTGAAGAAGTGGATGAACCCGCACTACAGCGGCTCGGACCCGAAAAAGAAGTCGCAGCCGGTCCTTCAGGCCAACTACCGCGGCCTGCTCCGGCACACCGGTCCCGCCGCCCAGGTGGACGCCGACGACGAGGACACCACAGGAGAGGACTGATCCGACCATGCGCACAATCGCCAGGGCCATCACCGAGCTCGCCCGGGCGGTGACCGACCTCGCCAAGCAACAAGGCAGGGCGAGCACCGCGCTGGCCGATGTCGCCCGCGAACAGCGGATCACCAACCTGATCGTCCGCTCGCAGATCAGTGCCGACCCGGAGGAGAAGCGGCGGCTCGTGGCTGAGGCCTCCAGTCGGATGGACGCCCCGCGCCGCCGCTCTCCACACAACCCGATCGACTGAAGGACGGATGTGCAGGAGAGGGAGTCTCACCCGGAAAGGAATGCGCCGACTGCATCGGCCAGCGTGAGCACTTCGGCTACTCCCTGGTGGGAGGTCGATGGGTCCGCGGTGCCCGGCCGGTCCCCGCGCCCGTCACAAGGAAGAAGCGCCGCCTAAGGCCATCCGCGGCAGCAGCCGGCACCCCGACCAGATAACTGCATACCCCGGCCGTGACGGCCGGTGACGACCGAAAGGCCAGACCCATGACCACCCAGCGCACCCCCGTCACAGCTGAGACCGCGCTCTTCACGTTCTACGACATCGAATCGCTGTCGAACGTCTTCACGCTGTGCGCCTACACCCCGCGGCCGGGCCGCGCCGTCCACGACCTGGAGATCTTCTTCCTGGCCGACGACCCGGCGCTGGTCGCCTCCGTCGACCCCCAAGCCCTCTACGACACCGTGATCCGCTCCAACCCGGGGCTGCCCGCGGTCAGCGTCCAGCTTTGGAACCTCGGCGGCGAACGGGGCAGCCTCCGGCTCGCCGAACTGATGGGCCTCTCGAACGCCGACCAGGTGTGCAACCACTCCGACCCAGGCGGGTACCCCGCGGCGCTGCGTCCGGTCTGCGACACAGACCCCGAGTACGACCCGGCAGTGCATCCGTTCCTTGCTGGCTACAACTCAATGAACTATGACACGACTATGGTCGCGCTCTACCTCAACGAGGCGTTTCCGGCCCCGGGCAGCGGTCGGCCGTTTCAGCCGACCACGGCCCGTACTCTGCGCGACCACAACGACCAGCTCTTCTCGTCCCAGCACATCGAGTACATGCCTGGCTACCTCGGCTGGGACGGGGCGGCTGCGAAGATCCGCCGCGCCATGCTTCACTCGGGCCGGCACCTGGACGTGGCCCGGCTGAACGAACTGCAGTCCAAGGTCAGCCTCAAGCGCCTGCTCGGGATGCTCGGCCGCCAGATCAAGGAATCCGAGAAGCTCAGCCATGACACGAGCATCGAGGCGGTAGAGGATCTCTATGAGCTGCTGGCCTACAACGTCTCGGACTGCCTTGGTCTGGCCCAGCTGTTCCGGCACCCGGCGTACGCGAGCAACTTCGATCTCAAGGCCGCTCTGCTCGCCCAGTTCACCGAAACGGTGTTCACCAATAACGGTGCGGTGCGCAAGGACCGGCTGGCAGTCGACTCCTCATCGGCAAAGTTCGTGGGCCGCATCCTCGCACCCTACGCCTCACTGGATGACATCGAGGCGGTGTCCTTCGTATATCCGCACCCCGAGGTCGCTAAAGAACGCGGGATCGAGCCGGTCAACGTGCTCGACGAGTGTGTGCGCTTCTTCGAGGAGAACGTCGCGCCCGACCCGGCCACCCACTCCGAAGTGACTGCAGCCCAGCGCGAGGCCCACCGGCAGTTCCTGCAAGTCGTGGCGTACTACCGCTCGATCGAGGGGCAGAACTTCAACGACTCCGAGGAGTACCGCGACAAGTTCAGCCTTCCGGCCCGGTCTCTGCGCGATGTGCCCAAGACCCCGAACAACGTGCCGTATTTCCGGGCGGACGCCTCGCCGTCGTCCTGCTTCGCCACGTTCTCCACCGGCGGCATCCATGGGGCCGAAGCCGACCTGTCGGTGTTCAACGCCGAGAAGGTCGAGCACAACGATCAGACCATGATGCTCATCCGGGCAGCGCAGGCCTTCCCGGACGCAAAGGACTTCGTGGCCGAGGCCAAGCGTCAGCACGCCATGCTCCGCCTGCCCGACGGCACCTTCGTCGACAAGCGGCTGGTCCTGCTGGGTTCGGACCCGGAGAAGGTCAAGTACCGCAAGCCGAAGAAGGACGACCCTGACCAGGCCGGGCAGCTCGCCCGCGCCCAGGCCCAGGTGCCTGACCCGGCGGACCTGTTGACCACCCAGCGGCCCGAGGCGGAGGCGCTGAACGTCGTCCTGCCCGACGGCGGTGTCCTGGAAGGCAAGGTGGTACTCGCCAACAGCACGGCCACCAATGCCGCCTACCGCGATGAGCCGGCCAAGAAGAAGCCGGAGCTGTTCATCGCCAAGGAAGACGGCTCCGACAAGTTGCACCCGAAGTTCGCACGTACCTCGGCTGGCCTGGTGATCCACGAGGACTTCACCAGCTACTACCCGAACCTGCTGCGCAACATGCGGGCGTTCTGGAACCCCGAGCTGGGTGAGGACCGCTACGCGAAGATCTTCTTCGACAAAGAGCGCTACGGCCAGGAGATCAAGGGGCTGAAGAAGCAGCTGGCGCAGCTTCCGGGCGACAGCCCTGAAGCTGCGCGGCTGAAGGCTCAGATCGCCGGGCTCGGCGTGCTGCGCAACGGCACGAAGCTGATCCTCAACTCGGCCTCGGGCGCAGGCGACGCAAGTCACCGGACGCCGATCCGGATGAACAACCGCATCATCTCGATGCGCATCCTTGGCCAGCTGTTCAGCTGGCGGATCGGACAGGCCCAGACGCTGGCCGGGGCGCGGATCATCTCCACCAACACCGACGGCCTCTACTCGGTCGTCGGCGGCGAGAACGGATTCGACGAAGCGACCAACAACCGGGTGCTCGCCGAGCAGCAGGAGGCCATCGGCGTCGACATCGAACCTGAGCTGATGTTCCTCATCAGCAAGGACTCGAACAACCGCCTGGAGCTGGAGGCCCCGGAACCGGGGCGGTCCGTGGCAGACAGTCCGATCATCGCCGCCGGTGGCGGCACGCTGGCCTGCCACGCGGGCCCGACTCCGACGAAGTCGCTGGCCCACCCGGCCGTGATCGACTTCGCCCTGGCCCGCTACCTGCAGACGGTGGCGAGCAGGGGGGAGTCGGCGATCGCGGAGCCCTTCGACCTGATGCTGGGCCGGAAGGTGATCGAGGAGGCGGTCCTGGAGGACGACCCGATCCGGTCGCTCCTGTTGTTCCAGAACGTCATCGCGGCCTCCCGCGGCTCGATCACCTACCCCTTCTCGGCTGCGCCCATCGACCCCGCCGTGGGTGTGAAGTTCAGCGAGCAGGGTCACGTGACCAACGTCCGCGACCCACAGGTGCTGCAGATGGTCAACCGGGTGTTCATCGTCCGCGAGGGCACCGAGAACGCCCGGAGCCTGCTCAACGCCGGTGCCTGGAAGGTCACCGCGGCCAGCCAGGCCAAGCGCCGCGAGGAGGACATCGGCCGGACCAAGCGCGACCCGGTCGCGCTGGAGGTGCTGCGCCATCACGGCTGGGCCCGCTCCCGCGCCGAGGCCAGCATGTCGGACGGGCTCGCCGTGCTCCCAGACGACCAGGACGTCGTGGTGCGGCGTATTAACGCCATCGACCCAACCTGGTCGATGGTCGTCGTCAACGACGACCTGCACCAGCTGCCGGCCGACCGGATCGAGCGGCTCATCGCCTCGCTGGACCTGGACACCTACGTCCGGATGCTCGAGGAGACGTTCACCAAGAACTGGATGAACGAGGCCGTCTGAGCCGATCCACCACAACCCGCACAAGGGGGCCGCGCACGCCGCGGCCCCCTTGTTCAACTCTGCGCACCATTGCGAATGGTTCCGCACAGATCATTCACTTCGAGTCATAATTGAGTAAGAAAGGCAATTCGGACTCGACGCGACACGACCACGAGAGGCCATCATGTCCCAGTCAACACTCCCTGTCCGCTCCACTGACCCGGAGACCTCCTACGCCGCCGCCGTGAAGGCCGCGCTCGGCGCATCCCGCGTCCGTCCCATCGTGCTCGACATCGTCCGCGAGAAGGGCCCGCTCACCCACGACGAGCTCATCGCCGCTTACCACGACCGCGTCGTCACCAGCCTCGGCGAGGTGCCGCGCTCCTCGGACTCCGGCATCCGCACCCGGCTCAAGGAGCTCGCCCACCAGGGCCTGGTGACCGTCGCCGACATCGACGGCTTCTCCAACTACGGCAATGCGGCCAAGCGCTGGGTCGTGGTCGACCCTGACGACCCGAGCTTCGTCTACGACCCGGACGCCATCGCTGCCTACATCGACGACGAGGACATCGTCGGCTTCGGGCACTTCCTTGACGGCGACGCCTCCGACGCTGCCGGGACCGACGAGGACTGAGCCCCCATGCCGAGGAAGAAGAACCAGCGGGAGAAGGCCGTCGAGCAGTACCTGCTCACGCAGTGCCGCCGGCACGGTCTGTTCTGCCTGAAGTTTGTGTCCCCGGCCCGCGGGGGCGTCCCCGACCGAATCGTCCTCACGCCCACCGGCACGGTCTTCGTCGAGGTCAAGCGACCCGGCGGAGACCTCGAGAAGCGCCAGCACGTCATGCACGCCAAGATGCGCCGTTTCGGTGCCGAGATCCACGTCGTGGATGACGAGCAGGCCGTCGACGCCTTCATCACCCACGTGCTCGGTTACCGCCGGATCGAGAGCCAGCAGAAAGCAGCATCATGACCGCAACAGCCACGGCCGCGGGCCCGGAGACAACCGCCCGCGACTACGAAACGAAAGACTCGGGATCACGCAGGGTCACCGCCTCCGGCATGCAGCGCGAGGTGAAGACAGGCCAGCCCCGCTTCGACCTGCTCGTACCCCTTCAGGTGCCCTACCAGGACCAGCTGCTCACAAGGACGGCCGCGCTCGTGGAGCGTGGAGCGCGCAAGTACGACTCGCGCGACTGGGAGCAGGCCAGCACTGCCGCAGAGATGGAGGAGTTCCGCGCCAGCGCCTTCCGCCACTTCATGCAGTGGATGTGCCGCGAAGACGATGAGGACCACGCGGCTGCCGTGGTGTTCAACCTCCTGGCCGCGGAAAGCACCCGGACGGTGATCGCCCGCGGTGACGCCGGAACCCCGGAGGCCGCCCGATGAGCGGCCGCGTCACCAAGGGCAACGGCCAGGCAACCTCGGCCTTCCGCCAGCTCACCCGGGCCGACCTGGGCACCTTCGATCGCGAGGCCACGGAGCTCGTGCTCGAAGCGATGCGGGCCGGCTGCGTTGGGCGTGTCTCGTCCCGGGGCCACGCCATTCTGCGCAACAACGCCGGCGGATCCGTCTCGGTGCCGCGCAACATGACCTCACCCAACCGCACGGCGCAGAACGCCCGTGCCGACATGAAACGGCTGCTCGGCGGGCACCGGGCCGACCATGCAGTATCCGCCGCAGACCGCAGGCCACGCGGGAAACGGCAGATGACCGTCGCGGTGGCCTTCGTTGAGCACCCAGCCGCCTTCTCCCGCTGGTTCGACGCCCAGCCCGAGGGCCTGCCTGCGGACCAGCTCATCGAGGTCTCGTTCGACGGGGCCGGGGAGCCGGCCTTCCAGGCCGTGCCCGTCGACGCGCCCGCACAGCCCGATGCACCGGAACAAGACCAGCCGGGGCCCGCGACGGCCCGGCCCACCCGCCGCCGGGGACACCTGATGATCGCGCCCGAGCCCGGGCAGGAAGCAGAGGACGACATGACCGCCGAGGCCAAGGAAGATCTGCCGCTTGCGACACGCATACCCGATTCGGCCGTCGGGGATGCCTCTGCCGAAGCGGTGCTTGAGCGCGTACGCACCGCACTGGGTGAAGACCCGCGTGTCACCGCCCTGCAGCGCAGGATCGTCGGGCTGGAGGCAGAGCTCGCCGCCCAGACACGCCGGGCCGATGACGCCGAGGTCCGCATGGGCCTTATCCGCGAGGCATTCCATGCCTGATCCCGACTACCGACAACCCACGAGAGGAGGCCGCACACCATGACCACGACCATCGCACCACCGCAGCCGTCACCCGCGCCCATCGTGCTCAAGCCCTACCAGCAGCAGATCCACGACTTCCTCGTCAGCCGCCCCTTCGCCGGAGCCTGGCTTGGTGTCGGAGCCGGGAAGACGCTTTCGACCCTCAGCGTCCTGCAGACAGTCCGGCCGATGGGCCACATCCTCGTCGTCGCACCGATCGCGATCGCACGCTCGACCTGGCTCGACGAGATCGACAAATGGGGATTCCCGATCCGAACCAAGTCGCTCATCGTCAACGAGAACGACCGGAAGCTGCCCAAGGAGAAGCGCCTGGAACGCTTTCGGGAAGTCTTCTCCGACCCGCCGACGATGTACTTCGTCAACCAGGAGTTGCTGACCCAGCCCTCCCAGGGTGCGCGTCTGCTCCAGCTGACCGGCGAGCCCACCGGCGATGCCATCGCCGCCGGGATCTCACCGGAGGCCGTGCGGCTGCGCGGGCTCATCGAGACGATCGGACCAATGGCCCAGGAGCAGCTGATCGGACACTTCCTGCAGCTGGCTGCCGGGCAGTCCGGAACCAAAGCCCCCACCAAGACCGCTGTCAAGGAGGCGATCAGCGAGCTCGTCACCCGCGGTGCGCTGGAGCGCGAGAGCCACGACTGTCGCAGCTGCGGCGGCGACGGCTGCGCGCAGTGCCGCTACGGCCTGGTCGACCAGATGCCGATCCAGTCCATCAACGGACAGGACACCCTCATCTGGCCGTTTCAGACGGTAATCATCGACGAGTCGCAGGGCTTCAAGTCCCACAGCAGCGCCCGGTTCAAGGCCTTGAAAGCGGTCCGCCCGGCCATCACGCGGCTCATCGAGCTGACCGGCACGCCGAGCCCGAACGGGCTGCACGACCTGTGGAGCCAGATCTACCTGCTCGACCAGGGCGAGGCCCTGGGCCCGACCATCACGGAGTTCCGCAACCGGTGGTTCATCCCGAAGATGGTGCCTGGCACCACCACCCCGGCGAAGTGGATCCCGACCCCGAACGCCGAGGCCGAGATCCATGAGGCCATCAGGCACCTGGTGATGAGCGCGCAGAACACCAACCTCAACCTGTCGGGCCTGACGATCCAGGACGCCAACGTCACCCTCCCGCCGGACCTCATGCAGGCCTACAAGGAGTTCAGGCGCGACCTCGTGCTCGACGTCGTGAAGACCTACCAGGACGAGGACGGCAAGCTCACCCAGAGCGTTGAGTCGATCGTCGCCGAGAACCAGGCGGTCCTCACCAGCAAACTGATGCAGTTCGCCTCGGGGACGCTCTACACGGCCGACCCGGAGGACCCGGCGACCAAGGGCCAGTACGAGGTTATCCACGACAAGAAGCTCGAAATGGCCGAGTACCTGGTGCGCAACAGCGGGGGAGACCCCGTGCTGGTCGCGTACCACTTCCGCTCTGACCTGGAGCAGCTGATGGCGCGCTTCAAGAAGGCGGGCATCGACGCGCAGGTCTTTGACGGCTCGCGGGAGATGGTCCGCCGGTGGAACGCCAAGCAGATCCAGGTGATGCTGCTGCACCCCGCGGCGGCCGGCCACGGCCTGAACCTGCAGGACGGCGGCTCGACGATGATCTGGTACACGCTGCCGTTCTCGCTCGAGCACTACCTGCAGACCAACGGCCGTCTCTACCGCACGGGGCAGACCAAGCCCGTGGTGATCCACCGGATTATCACCAAGGGCACTCAGGACGAGCGGATGCCCGGAGTCCTGGCAGAGAAGCAGCAGGTCCAGGACGACCTCATCTCGGCTGTGTCCGGCGAGGAGGCGATCCTCGTCGCCCTCGAGGAGGAGATCCAGGACGACCTCAACGACCTGTGGGTCTCCGAACGGGTCTGACCAACCCATTCCGACGCCGCGGAGCGCCAGCCACACGCCGGCGCTCCGCGGCGCACCACCCCGACCCCAGTGCCACCCGGCCCGAGGAGGACTGATCCATGAATGACCCGAAGCACCAGGCCTGGCCCGACGGAGCGCGCGTGCGCTTCACCGCCGAGGCCAGGGAAGCCATGCAGGCGCGGCCCGGAACGAAGCCGCTGCGCGCACCGGCCCTCGGGCCGAACACGGACTACACGATCGACAACACCGACGACGGCCTGCACGACGTCGTGCTGCGCGAGACCGGGGAACGCTACGGCGTGCTCTGGCTCCAGAGCGCAGAGCACGAACCCGTCGACCCCGACGTCGCGCTGCTCGAGGAGCTCTTCGACCGCGAGCTGCCGGCCAGCTTCGACCCCGCCCGGGGGACAAGGAGCGTCACTCGCCATCACGGAGCAGGGATGGCCACAGCCGGAGCCCGGCCCGCCACGACCGTAGTTCCGCGCGGCAACTGGATGCAGACCTACACGGGTCGCCGGTTCTACCCGCTGGACCCGCGGCCCGAGGACGTGGACATCGCCGACATCGCACACGCGCTGTCCATGCAGTGCCGCTACAACGGCCACGTCCGCCGGTTCATGTCCGTCGCCGAGCACTGCGTACTCCTCTCGCGACTCGTCGCCCCGGAGCATGCGCTCTGGGCGTTGCTGCACGACGCGACAGAGGCATACGTGGGCGACATGGTCCGCCCGCTGAAGCTTCACATGCCGGAGTACTGGGCCGTCGAGGACGGCGTCATGGTCGCCATCGCCCAGAAGTTCAGTATCGACCCCGCCATGCCCGCCGAGGTGAAGCACGCCGACTCGCGGATCCTGCTCGACGAGCGCGCGGCGCTGCTGGGCGAGCCGGCGGGGGACTGGGAGGTTCCAGGTCAGCCCTTCGGGATCGAGATCCAGGCCTGGAGCCCGGATGCTGCCGAGCTCGAGTACCGCCTGCGCTTCGCCGAGCTGACTGGAGACCCGGCCGGTCTGCCCGTCGGGCTGTGCGGAGACCGGGAGGACCACCTGCCCCACACCCACCGCAGCGCCTCGCTTGGCGGGCTCTGGTGCTCCGCTGACCAGGACTCCCGCCTCCCCTGGGCCGCCGAACGTCGGCAGACCCAACCCGGAAACGCAGGAGAACAGCCCCATGGCTGAGACCAGGATGACCGGGACGGAACGCATCGCAGCTGGTTCATGACCGACCGGTGACCGGCACCCTGCGGGTGCTGGTCACCGGAGGGCACAGCGTCGGGGTCGGCAGGGCCGACCCGGGTGCCGGGGCAGTGATGTCGGGGGTCGGGTCCCGGCCCGGTCCCCCCTCATTGCCACGACACCACAACGAGAAGGAGCGAGTCCCATGGCTGAGCAGCCCATCTACCGGCTCCCGCCTGCGGGCTGGTCGGACTTCGGCGCACACATAGACCAGCCGGAGGTCCGCCTCGAGTTCTCGGCCGAGACCGGCGAGGACGGGATGCCGCTCTGGGAGCGGCCCATCGACATCCGTCACGACGACCAGGAGGTCTCGCCATGAAGGCGTACAGCACGCAGACCGAACGCACCTACGATTCCTGGGAGGACCTGGTGGCCGAGGAGGCCAACGGCTACGGCGTCGTGGTGATGATGCAGGCCGAGAGCCTGAAGTCCGCCAGCCCCCAGACCTACTCGCGCCTGATTGGGCCGTTCGACGACCAGAAGAAGGCCCGGAACAAGGCCGCAGCCGTTCGCCGCGCCTGGAAACGCGCCAAGGACCGCGACCCCCGTATCCAGCTGCTGGGCGTCTCGGTCGAGCCCATCTGGCCCGACCTGCGCTTCGGCACCAGGAACTGAGACCTAATTCCACAACCAGCGCCACGGGCGCGCTGTCGGGGCCGACGCTCCGCAGACCATCAACGACACGACCGACGAGGACATCCGCCATGACCATGACGACCACCGCCCGCCCCGCACCTCCACGCCTGCAGGACCCGCTCGACGCCGTGATGCGCAGCTGCCTGCGCGATGACGCAGTCTGGGCCGAGGTCACCACCACGCCGGCCGGCCTCAACCAAACCGAGCACTGGCTGAAGACCACCGCCTCAAGCATCGACCAGCAGCTCTCATTCCGCCAGGACGACGCCGAGATCTGGCGGCTGTCCCCGCTGGATCACAGCACACAGCTGATCGAGTTCCTCGAGTGGCGCAAGGGCGCGCTCTACCTCAAGAGCCTCTGCGAGAAGCGCCTCATCGACATCAAGCGCCTGCGGACCGCCGACGAGGAGCGCGCCGAGGAGATGAAGGTCCTGCTGGTCCGCCTGGCGCAAGCCGTCGTCGCCCACGAGGGCGAGCTGATCGGAGACGAGGACCTGTACGGAGCCCTCGACCGGATCTCGCTCCCCGGCGCGGACGCGCCGACCCTGCGGGAGTACCTCCAGTTCCGCGACGGCTCGAAGGACTGACCCAGACCACACGACCGCAGCCTCGCCGCGGCCGGGTCCCTGTGGGACGGCGGCGCGACGGGGCTCCTCGATCCCGGGCCAAGCGGCCCGGCGGAAAGAACCGCATGACGCCCCAGACCACCACGACCACCGCAGAAGAGCTCGTCCCTGAGATCGAGCAGACCCTGCTCGATTCGCGGGCGGACCGTGCCCTGCACGAACGCCGTGGGGTGCACGAGCACTCCGAGCAGACGGAGCTGAGCGACCACGAGCGCACCGTGATGCTCGACGTCACCCTGGCGCTGCTCATCCGGCATCGGCTGCCCATCGACGCCGACCGCGCCGCGAAGGCGGTGGCCGCCGCGCAGACCGCCGATGCCCGCACGTGGGCGGCTGGCTACGCCCGCCACATCGCCCGCGTGGCGGAGGAGAAGAACCCATGAGCCGAAAGCGCAGGCAGCACTACTCCACCGAGGGCTTCCGGCCGTCGGCGAATCCCGAACAGGCGCACTGGATGCGGGAACTCCGCAAGTCCAGTGCGACGCAGCGGCACACCCCCAAGCCCCGCAAGGGCACCCGCCGCGAGCGGGAGCGACAGGCGATCCGCGACCAGCAGCGACACCGAGGAGACCACCCATGACCGACAACCACCGAGGGCCCGCAACCGGAATCGCGCTCGACGCAGAGTCACTGCGCGCCGAGCTGCGGGAGGCCCCGGAGGCCCACGGCCTCGATCCGGAGCAGGCGGCGGAGATCGCAGCGCTCCCGGACGGACAGATCAACAGCTGGATACACGAGCTCGCCGCGCGCGACGACGCCTTCTGGGCGCTTTACGACGGGCTCCGCCGGCGCACCATCGCCCATCTCGCCGAGATGCACAGCACAGCCAAGGACGTGAAGCCGTGAACGCGCCCCTGCCCGACTGGTGGGTCGACGCGACGCCGGACGGCAAGTGCGCCAAGCACCCCGGCAAGCACGAGGTCTACGTCTACGGCCAGCAGCGCGCAGACGGCATGGCGTGCATCGGGTGCAGCTGGCAGCACAGCACGGTCATGTCGACACCAGCAGCCATCGCCCGGCACGACGCCGACCAACACCTCGAGCACGACCACGGGCTCTGGGTGCCCATCGATCGCGGCCCCCTCGCGGGCACCTGCCCGTGCGGGAAGCCCGGGCTGTACGCCGACTCAGTGCTGCGGACCAAGGTCCGCGCAGTCCTCCAGCAGGCGCAGCCGTGGAGCCCGACACCGGACCAGCTGGCGGACCTGCTCGTCGGCGCGCTCGTGCCCGACCACGGCATCCTCGTGGCCTTTACGGCCGAGCAGCAGACCGAGTCCGACTGGGAGCTGGGCTACAGCGCCTCGTACACCGACCTCGCTGCCCCCGAGGTGCTCGGCCACCGCCTGAGCGAGCGGGAGCTCGCCGAGCTGTACTTCCAGATCGAGGCCATGGGTGGACTCGGCGAGTCCGAGGCCTACCGCGACCTGGACAAGGCCGTCGAGCGCCTCGGCGAGGAACCCGCCCGGCAGCTGCGCGAGCGTGTGGCCCAGCCCGGGCTGTTCGACCTGGAGCCCGACGTCTGAGAGCCAGGGCCTCCACACCACAACGACCCCCAGCAGGGGAGAGAAGGAAACCAAGTCCCATGACCCCCACCACGATCGGCGACCTGCCCCGGACCGCCCACACCGCGCCGAAAATCACCATCTACGGGCCGGCGGAGTGCCCCAACTGCGACAAGGCCAAGAGCCTGTTCGATCGGCAGCAGCCCGCGATGCAGTACACCAAAATCGACATCGAGCAGGGCGATGAAAACCACCGCCACATCACCGAAGACCTCGGATATGCCCAGGCACCCGTGATCGTCGTCAAGCTGGCCTCCGGCCGCACCGTCCACTGGGGCGGGCACCGCCAGGACATGCTCACCGCCCTCGTCCGGCTGTGCACCAAGGGCATCGTCCCGGAGGACCGGAAGGCGGCGTCCTGATGGCAGCGGCGCAGCAGCGCCTCGGCCTCAGCATCACCGCCCGGCAGGCCGACATCCTGCTCGATACGCTCGTCGACAAATCCGTCGAGACGGACCACTACCTGCTGTCCTATCCCAAGGACGAACCCGACAAGACCGACACCTGCTGCGACGCGCACCTGGCCCGGTTCGAGCAGCGCGCACTCCAGCGCAAGGCGCTGCTCGAACGGAAAGCAGAGGTACAGCACCTCATCGCGCTCATCGAGGCGATCCGGCCGGCGTTCGAGGCCTCCGAGTCCTCCCCGGTAAGCACCACGGCCGTGGACCTGTCCGGCGTGACGCTCGTCTACCGGGACACGGCAGGCAAGACGCACGAGCAGCCGCTGGCCGACATCGGATCCGCCGGGACCCTCATCGACCCCGACACCGGAGACGACCTCGAGCTCATCGCCGCGCTGGTCGCAGCAGACCCCACCCGAACCAAAACCCAGGGAGCAACCCCATGAGCCTGCACATCGACAGCCTTGCCGACCTCGTCCGCGGAGCTGTGTCCGGCGGCGACACCACCCGGGAAGACTTCGAGCGTGCGCTCGACCAGGTCTTCCCCCGGGATCAGCTCGACCCGTTTGAGGGCACCGGCAGCGAGGAGTACCTCGTCGGATGGACGATCGACCAGGATGCTGCATCGCCCGCTGAGGCCGCCAGCAAGGTCTGGCGGGAGGTCTTCCAGCGCGGACCATGGCAGCCCAGTGCTGACGAGGGCTGCGTCTTCACGGTCTCTCGTGAGGGCCAGCGTGTCGAGATTGACCTCAGCGACGAACACTTCGCGCACCTTTTCAGTGACTAAAAGGAACAGCGGGAGCAGCGCGCGGCGCAGCCGCCCCGGAGTACAGGACGGAAGCCTCGCGCACAGAGCCCCGGAGGAATGGGATCCTCCGGGGCTCTGTGCGCGCACACCCCGAGAACGAAGTACCGACACACGCACGACAACTTCTAGGAGGAGCCACGGTGCTCGCACAGCAGAACACCCGCCTCCCGGCCGCACCGTCATGAGCGGTGAGGACCCCGACGAGAAGTGGCGCAGGGATGCCCTGTGCGCAGAAACAGACCCCGACGCGTTCTTCCCGGAGAAGGGCGGCAACACCACCGACGCCAAGAAGGTCTGTGCCCAGTGCGGGGTGCGCGCACAGTGCCTGGATTACGCGTTGAGCGCCGACGAGCGCTTCGGCATCTGGGGCGGACTCAGCACCGCCGAACGCGACCGCCTTATCAAGACTTCACCGGTGGCACACCGTAGCGCCGCCCAGGCGCAAAAGCAGGAACGCGACACCCTCATCGTCGCGATGGCCGGCAGAGGGATCGACCCCCGGACCATCGCCGACATGGCCGAGGTCACCGACCGCACCGTCTACCGGGTGCTCGCCCGGCACAAGGAGCGGGGGGACGCCGTCTCCGCCTGAGCGCAGCACCGTCAATTGAAAGGACCGCCATGCCACTGTTCCCGCGCCGCTTCAGGCAGCAGAACCTGCTGCCCGGGGACGCCTATCCCCCTGAACGGACTACAGGCGCGCCCATGCCGGCCAGGAAACGCGCCGCCATTGACCGCAAGCTCCGCCGGATGGTGAAACAGCATCGGCTCCCGGCCGAGCCGGGAGAGTACCTCGACGCAACGGGCGACCGCTGGACGCTCGACGCCCAAGGCGGCTGGACCGACGCCGGCGGCGTACACCGCGACGCCCGGTACGCGCCGATCATCGCCTTGTTCGTCCACAACTCCGGCCCGTTCACGCGCATCGAGAGCTGATGGCCACCCCCGCCGCAAAAGGAGCAACCATGCACCCCCGCATCGAAGACAGCCACCTCGACCCCGGACTCCTGCCGACCGTCAATCCACAGCAGCGCACCGACACCCAGCTCGTCGAGCCGGTGCTCCGGGCCATCCACGCCGCCGTCGCGGACTGCAGCGTGACCGCCGCCCAGGTCTTCGCCGGCCGGATCCACACGCGCAAGAACGAGGAGTGCACGACAGCGTTCGGCCGGCCGCCCAGCGTCGGTCACGCATCTGACGGTGACGACTTCTACTTGCAGATCGGCGTCCGGGTGCCCTCGTACGCAGCCGCACCGGTGCTCGAAGCGATCCACGCCGTCGAGGCCATGTCGGACGCGCAGGCGCTGCGCGAGGCGCGTGCCCGGCTCGCCGAGGCCAGGGCGCGCACCGCCGCGGCACAGAGCGAAGAAGCCCGGGTCGAGGCCGAGATCGCCCGCCTCGAACCAAACAAGGAGTAGACCATGAGTGCCATCCAACCCCTGGCCGCCCGCATGCGGCCCACCTCCCTCGACCAGATCGTGGGCCAGGAGCACCTGGTCTTTCCCGGCTCGCCGCTCGAGCTGCTCGCCCAGGGCGAGGGTGCGACCTCGGTCCTGCTCTGGGGTCCGCCCGGCGTCGGCAAGACCACCATCGCCTCGGTGATCGCCCGCCAGACCAGCCGCTGCTTCGTCGAGCTCTCTGCGACCAGCGCCGGCGTAGCCGATGTCCGCAAAACGCTCGCCGGAGCCCAGAAGGCCCTCGACGACGACCTCCAGACGCTCGTGTTCATTGACGAGATCCACCGCTTCTCCAAGGCGCAGCAGGACGTCCTCCTGCCCGCCGTGGAGGCCGGGGTCATCTCGCTCATCGGCGCGACCACCGAGAACCCGAGCTTCTCGGTCAACTCGGCACTGGTCTCGCGCTCAATCCTGCTGGTCCTACGCCCTGTGGAGGACGGCGAGGTCGTGAACCTGCTCTCGCGTGCCCTAGAGGAGGACCCGGTCCTCTCAGCCACCGGGATCGGGTTCGCCGACCCCGCGCTGCAGATCATTGCAGGGCTGTCCAGCGGCGACGTCCGCCAGGCGCTGAACCGGCTGGAGACCGCTGTCGCAACTGCGCAGGCCGCAGGCAAGAGCGTCGTCGACCGCGAGGTGCTGGAGCAGGTCACCGGCGCTGCGCTGCAGCGTTACGACCGCGATGGCGACCAGCACTACGACGTCGTCAGCGCATTCATCAAGAGCATGAGAGGCAGCGACCCGGATGCGGCCCTGCACTGGCTGGCCCGGATGATCGAGGCGGGGGAGGACCCGAGGTTCATCGCACGGCGCTTGGTGGTGCACGCCTCCGAGGACGTCGGCATGGCCGACCCCTCGGTGCTGGGCATCGCAGTGGCCGCCGCCCAGGCAGTCCAGCTGATCGGTATGCCCGAGGCGCGGCTCAACCTCGCTCAGGCAACGGTCGCAATCGCCACGGCCCCCAAGTCGCCGGCCGTCATCCGCGGCATCGACCAAGCGCTGGAAGACGTCCGGCGCGGCC
Source organism: Pseudarthrobacter sp. efr-133-R2A-89 (assembly GCF_030209315.1). Taxonomy (NCBI): domain Bacteria; kingdom Bacillati; phylum Actinomycetota; class Actinomycetes; order Micrococcales; family Micrococcaceae; genus Pseudarthrobacter; species Pseudarthrobacter sp. efr-133-R2A-89. Next base: position 444,592 of record NZ_JARVSE010000005.1, read on the forward strand.
GGACCGGGAGCGTGCCAGTGCACCTGCGCGACGCGCACTACCCGGGCGCGAAGGGCCTCGGGCACGGAGAAGGCTACTTCTACCCTCACGACTTCGAACACGGAGTTGTCTTGCAGCAATACCTACCCGATGCCGTCCGCGGCACACAGTATTACCGTCCTACCGGCAATGGCTTCGAACAAACAATCGCCAGACGGTTGGCTGCGATCGATCAGATGACCGTGGAGGACAGGAACCCCCTCGACTAGATCGCGGACCAGAGGTAGAACCGTGGCCGCATCATCCTGGATCGTCGCTGCATGGAAAATCACCAGCAAAGTCGTCGGCTTCCACAAGACCTACGAGAGGGGATGAGCATGATCAACGACAACACTGAACGCGCGAGGCAGACCCCGGAGTCCGACAAGCCCAGGACTGTGGACGACCGACTCTCAGCAGATCTTGGTATCGACGTCGCCGCCGTCGAAGCGCAGGCACGGTTGCATCTCGACCTGCTGCGCATGCAGCGCCGCGAGCCCGGCGAACTAGGCTACGTGCTCATCGACCGGGAGTTCCATCCCCGCACAGCTGTCGTCTTCGCATCTCCCACAGAAGCCCGCAGCGCGCTGGAAGGCCACCCTTTGATCGATGCCCTCTGTGAGGAGGACAGCGTCGATGCACGGGTCCCGGATCCGGCCGTTCTCTCCGACCTCGCCTCCCGCGAAGTCATTTTGCCCTGATCGCACGGAATCGCGAAGGAATGGAAACATGACCAACACCGGTATCTTCACCCAATCAGCAGCTTCAGTCCTGCAGGACGTCGAAGAGTTCTACTTCGGTGGCGCGCTTCCCTGGTACCACGGGAGCAAGCTGACAGAGGACGGCTTGCACGTGAGCATCACACTTGACGATCCAGAGTCTGATGACGAGTCCAAGACCAAGGACTACGAGCTGTCGGCCGCCCAAATCAAGGAAGCCTTTCGAAAGGCCAAGCAGAAGGGGTACCACCTCTGCTGCTCTGCCGCCATCGAGTCCGAACAGCTCGGATTCGGCTGCGTCCAAGACCTTGACATCATCCTTCAGACCGCTTGCTACGGCGAGCTGGTCTTCGGCTGACGCCGCACCGGCTCGACTTCACCAGTGGAACTACTTCCACTAGGATGCAATCTCAGAGCTACCCAGTGGACACGGACCCCAGCACAGCCGTCCTTGCTCCTTCGTGAAACCACCCTGCTGACCCTCACTTCACCGACCTCGACCGATAGGCTCCGATCACATGAACGACCAGGAAGTGCGCCGCGGCGCAGGTATCTACAGCAAGCCGGTGCTGGGCTTCTACGACCTGCTCGTCGTGAAGTTCTCCAATTCGCTGGCCTGGCGATGCCCCAGCCAGCTCATGCTAGACCAGTACAACCGTTGCATCGGCACCCGCCATCTCGATGTCGGTCCCGGCACTGGTTGGTACCTCGCCAATGCCGACCTCCCCGAATCTGCTGAGATCACACTCATGGACCTCAACGAAAACAGCGTGGAGCACGCAGCGTCCAGACTCGCCCACACCCACGTAAGCACCAGAGGTGTGACCGCGAACGTCCTCGAACCGATCCCCGAGGCTCTCGGCCAATTCGATTCCATCGCGGCGAACTACGTCTTCCACTGCGTTCCCGGCTCCTGGGCGGACAAGGGCGTAGCTTTCAAACACCTAGGGGAGCGGCTCGCTGCTGACGGTGTGCTGTTCGGCAGTACCATCCTGGGCAGTGGCGTGAGCCACAACCTCATCGGCCGCGGCTTCATGGCCCTGTACAACCGCCTGGGCATCTTTCACAACCGCGAAGACGACGCCGCAGGACTTGAGGCTGTACTGCGGCGAAGCTTCGACCAAGTGAAGGTCGACGTCATCGGTACCGTGGCGGTGTTCAGTGCACGAAACCCGTTGCGAAACGGCGGGGCAGGTGGACTCGACTAAAAGTCGAGCCTGATGACTGCATCCCGCCCTTCAGCCCCAGACCTGACTCCGGTGGCGGTGATGCGCACATTCTGCACGGAACCGTCGACCCGGCGAAGCGCCAGACCCATCGATTGAGAACGAGCGGTATCCCTCGCCGCAGCCGCGATGAACCTGTGCAACTCACCTGAAGCGTCAATGGCAAATTCACCAAGGCCGCCGACATACCCGAAGTCTTCCCGACGCCACGATGGCGACGTCATAAGAACATCCAGCGTTGCAGAGTCGACGACGGCCATCGGTTCCTTGGCCAGGGCCATGACTCCGCGAAGCACGTCGTCCACGCGCCCCGCATTGGCGTCTTGCTCGAAGGCCATATCGTGAAAAGTCTCCGGGGCCTCGTAACTGAAGCCCTGCAGATAGATCTTGTCGTGATCGGGCTCGATCGGCGGAATCACGCCGACCAGGCGCATGTGCCGACGGTCCTGTGAAGCCGTGCCGTAACCTGTGACGATGTTGTAGGTCAGGCACCGGACCTTGCCCGTTACGCCCATCAGCCCGTCCTGGATGCCGTCGCGGATGAGGCTGTTCACGCGCATCCGGTCGGACTGGTCGATGAGCTCGCTCGCCCATTCCCCGGCTTCCCAATAGCCACTGCGCTGCTGGGCGACGCTTGTGTCGACGTCATAGATACGAAACAGGTTCCGGTCCCAGTACGTGCGCCGGCGCAGTGTTGGTTGACCGTCGGCGTCACGCTCGATCTCCCATTCCCAGCCACCGACCAGCGGTGGTTCCGGAAGCGGATCAGCCGCTTTGGCCACGCCGGCGAGGACACCGATCACCGTGGAGGTACGTGGAGAGAAGACGGGCCGTACCTCAACTGCCCACTGCTCGTCCGCATGGGGGACTGTCTCGGAAATTACATTGCCACTGCGCATCACCTGGGCGATGCGGTTCTCATCAAGTAGAAGACGCCTGGGAATTGCACGCGTGGGCTTCCGAGCGGAGACCGGACCACAGGGCTTATCGTCCACCAGAACCAGCTGCTTGCCGTCGCTTCCGCAGAAAAGGCCCCAGGAACCTACATCCAGCTGGACCTGCATGATCAAATACCGCCTGAGACCTGCACAGTGGCCCCCGACATGTAGGTATTCTCCGCGGTGTGAATGATCGCCGAAGCGACTTCATCTGCCGTCCCGAACCGACCCAGCGGGATTCCTTCCAGCATTGCCATCCGTGCCTCCTCAGCAACATCAGCCATCATGTCCGTATCAGTTGCGCCGGGAGCAACAACGTTCACCCGGATGTTCCGGGCTGCGTACTCCCTGGCCATCGATCGTGCAAACGCTTCCAATGCCCCCTTGGATGCAGTGTAATTGCACTGGCCGACAACGCCGTACTTCACGGACATGGATGAAACCAGCACGATCGATCCGCCGCGCTGCCGCAGCATCGGCCCCAGGGCCGCCTTGCAGGCCAGCATCGGCCCGATCGCATTGACCTGCATGACCTCGATCAGGTCCTCCTCGCTCATCCGCATGAGCAGCTTGTCGCGGGTGATCCCTGCTGCGACGACGAGCACATCCAGACCACCCAGGTCGGCGGCAGCCGCCTTGACGCCAGCTGCGATCGAATTACTGTCACGCACATCCATCTCGAGGGGGAGCACCCCCTCGGGCACGGTCCCCCCGGTACGATGCGTACCCGCCGTCCGGTAGCCGGCGGAGAGCAGGGCTCGAGCCGTGGCCGCCCCGATCCCACGGGTTGCACCGATCACCAGGGCAGTTCTCCCCATGTCGCTCATTTTTTTCTTACCCTCCCAGGTTGTAAAGTTGTGACACGGAACTTTACTGGACTTGTACCCCTTCGTTGACAAACGACAGGCGGTGTCCGCTCTTCTCGCTATTTAGAGGAACGCTGATGCCTGCCTTTATTCCATCCGCTGCGACCGCCGATACGCCTCGGAACGGCCAGCCCCGTCACCCCCTGTTCGCCCGACTGATGCGCAAAGGCGCTGCCAAGGTCGGTGCCACCAGCTGCACCCCGAAGCCCGCTCAGCTCGACCTCTTCGACTGGCCGAACGAGTTGAGCCTCGAAGCACTCGGGAAAGCCATCGCCTCAGCTTGCGGCCTCGAGATCGTGATACGGCCCATCCCGGATGAGATGCGCCATTATGAGGTCAGCGGCCTCACCACTGTGATCGGACGAGTGGCCCACGTCTTCTACGACCCTGAGCTCCCGCCCCTCAACATTGAGCAGACAATCCTCCACGAGTTCGCCCATATCCTGCACGGCGACGTCCGGGCCGACACCGACTGCACCCATCTGCGCAGCATGTTCGACGATCCGGTGGAGAAGCGCGCCGAGACCACCGGCATGCGGCTGATGGATGCTCTGCACCGGAAGCGGCGGGCATCGGAAGAACGCAGCGAGGTCCTCGCCTTCCTGTCCGGATCAAACGAGGACGGTGAGATCTGATGACTGAGATCATCATTGTCGGTATCACCATGGGCCTGATCATCATCGTCTCTGCCCTGTATCAAGGACGCCGACGCCGGGTTAACCTTCTCAGGGTCACCTGTGCCGCCCTCTTCGTGGCCACGGTCTGCCGTGGCGTGGAGCCGCCCTTAGACGGACCTGCCGTCGACCTCCTCAAGCGCCTTGCCATCCTGACCGCCCAGGTATCCGTGGCGCTGCTCATCCTCACGTTCCGCGCGACTCCGCTTTCACGACGTGCAACCCGGTTCATCTACCTCTTCGCCGGGATCATCGCCCTGGGCGAGGCCGTGCTGGTGTGGTTCATCCCCGTCCATGCCGACGGCACCATCTACGACCGGGTCGACATCGACGCCGCCCTTGCCCGCGGCCAGGCTTGGGCACTGATCTCCTACAACTTCCTGTACCTCTCTGCATTCGCCGCGGCAACTGCCGTAGTTGCCGTCGGCTGTTGGCGGACCATGACGCAGAAGAACCAACCCTTCTCCGCCCGCCTTCCGGTTGCATTCGTCTTTACGGGGGCCATCGGATCTGCCCTGTTCATCGGCTCATCACTCCTGGACCTCTTTGGCAGTCCGGTCGTCGGCGGAACTGAACTGAGGACACAACTCCTCGTCACCGTTGTCAGCTTCTTCTTCCTGGGACTCGCAACAGGGGTCATCCGCCGCATCAGCATAGAAACGCAGGTGAGGCTCGCGCTCCGCCTCGCGCACGAGGTCGTCGTACCTTTGTGGCGAACGACCACCACTCTTCACCCCGACGTAAAGCTTCCGCCCGAAGACAGGCAGGGGTTCGATCAGCTGATGACGCTCTCAAGGCTCACCATCGAAACCCACGACGCGCTCAGACTCATCCGCGAGGACCACGACCCCGCACTGGAACCCCTGCACAGGCAGCACCCCGAGGATCCGCACCTGTCGGCGGGGCTGGTGCGCCATCTCAGCGGCGAGAACGCCGTTCCCAGCCTCGGGTGGTTCACACTCGCCCTGAGCCGGCTCCGCACGCTCAAGCTGAAAGACGACGAAACCTTGGCCGCCTCTGTGCAGAGCCTCTACGAGATCCGAGTAGCGATGAGTGCCATGAATGGGACGGACGGGCGATGACCGGGAACGGAACGAAAATACGCATCCCCGAGACCGGCGATCCTGCGGCCCGGGCCGCCCGGATCCTCAGTGACGTGTTCGCGCCCGCTGTGTCCGTGTTCCTCATCTGCGTCCTCTGCGGCGTCACAGGCCACCCGCATACATGGGTTGGTCTCGGATGGGGCATCCTGATCGGCTCTTTCTGCGCAGTGATCCCGACAGCAACCATCCATGTCGCCGTGCGGCGCGAGCAGCTCACCGATCGACACGTCACCCGGCGCGATCAGCGCTGGCGGGTCTTCCTGGTCTGCGTGGCGTCTGTGCTTGGAGGCATGGCAACGGCGGTGCTGCTGGACGCACCGCGCCCGCTGCTGTGGATCCTGCCGACGATGGTTGCCGGGCTCGTCCTTGCCGGGGGAGTGACCCTCCTGGGACCGAAAGTCTCCATGCACGCGTTCTGCTTCACCTCCCTCGTCGTCCTCGCGGCGATGCTGCTCTCGCCCTGGTGGCTGCTCGCCCTCCCAACCCTGCTGCCCGTGGTCGCCTTCGCCCGGCTGAAGCTAAAGCACCACACACGCCTCGAGCTCACACTCGGATCCGGCCTGGCGGCCGCCGTGATGCTCGGAGCCAGTGCGTACATGCCCACGGCCGGCTAGGACTGCCCGCTGCTCCGGCGCAACCGGAAATGTGCCGATGCCACCGCATTGGAAGATCTTCCACTAGTATGAAGGTGTCGTCGCGTGCACCGTTCGCCTCGATGACTTCATGTCTGAAATCACGAGGAGGATCCAGCTCCGTGACCATCGCCCAGCGACTAGAACGCTTGTTCGCGGAGACGGCAGGACCACACGGTCGCCCCGTCACCCTGCAGGAAATCGTCCAGAGAATGGAGCAGCGCGGCATCTCCTCGATGTCGCTCAGCTACCTGCAGCAACTGCGCAAGGGGGAGGCCCACAATCCCCGCCTGCAGCACCTCCGAGCCCTGGCCGACGCCTTCGACGTCCCCCTGTCCTACTTCCTGGAGGAGAACGAGCCAGATAGCGCCACCGAGCAGGAGCTGACCCCGCTGGAGCGAACCATCGCCCTGCGTGTGCACGGGCTCAGCGACGGCGCACTGGCCAGCATCCGGGCCATTGTGGAGCTGGCGCGCAAGAGCGAGCAGCTCGACGACCCGCCCAAGAGCCCTGACTCCACTCGAGACTGATCCCGCCGCGGGGTCCCACCACCCTGGGGACGTCTTCCTCGTGCCGGCGTTTGGTATTTGAGTGGAATCTTTTCCACTCCTGTGGCAGGATGGGAACCACAGCCCGGCGATTCCGTACATCGTGATGTCCCGCCGGACTGAGGTGATCACGCCCGTGAAGGAGCATCAGATGGTCGATATGCAGCCCCCCTCCGACGAGTTCCGCGGATTCGACGAGGCCCGGTCGATCATGTGGTGCTACGAGGCCCGCTCACGCACCTATGCCCGTCTGAGCCAGACGGACTTTCTCGCCAACGACGCCGTGGCCGCCGTGCATGTCGAGAACACCTCCCGCGCCGACCGCGCCTTTCTCACCGCCTTCGACCGCTCCGGCGGGCTGCTGTTCGGCGACACGCTTTACATCGACGACCCGACACAGCGGCTCGACGTCACACCCGAGTTCGACCACGACTTCACCGGTATGGCCGTCGCCGCCGGCTCCGAACTTGAGGAAGCAGTCGAACGCGAGAACGGCTGGGTGGTCAACCTGGATGCCCTGCGCGACTACGACCCGCTGGAGGACCGCCGGACCACGCAGCGCGCGGTGCTCCTGGCGCACCTCGGAGACATGATGGCCAGCGGCCAGGCCCGGGGTTTCCTGTTTGACAAGCACGACGCTGCCGAGGATCCCGGTGAGGCCGACACCGACGCCGCCTGAGCGCGGCGCAGCACTTCTTCCGGCGCTCGGTCGACCCCGCCCGGCTTCGGCCGAGGCGGGGTCTTTTGCGTCCCTGGGGAACCGGTGGAAAGACCGTGGACCGGCTCACGCCGGTCCCGGGGGTCGTTCCGTGGTGGTCGCAGCCGCGCGGTGCGCGGCGCGGCCACCGTTACCGAATCGTCTGTTCTTGAGAGCCACGACCCACAGGAGTAGCCCATGACCGTCCCTCTCCGCGCAGCCCAGCTGCCCGTCAAGTACGAACGGGCCGAAGGCTCCGCCCGGCACGGCCGGACCATCTACGAAGTCGCCGGCTCCGGGCTCTACCAGGTGACTGCGGCCAGGGAAGAGTTCGCCGTCTCGACGCTCACGCAGTCGGGGTGGACGGAGCTGATCACGCTAGACGAAGGCGACGGGGTCTCGAACGCACTGGATGCCATGCAGATCTGGCTGGACATCCAGACCCCGACGCCCCCGGCCGGCGACAGCGCCGCAGGGCAAGGCGGCGATGCCGATGCCTGACCCGACCGGGACGATGGCGAACCTCACCGAGAAGGCCGCAGCCGCTGTCGTCACCTCCCGCGGTCTCACCCATGAGAACGGAGAATCCGCCCTCGCAGCCCTCGGCTGGGCCCAGGGCGCGGCGATCACCCACGAGGACGCTTTCCGGGCCTTCGCCCGGGCCCTGATCGACGAACTGGGCGTGCTGGACCTCCTCGCCGCCAAGATCGAGCTGCTCGCCGAGTACAAGCTCGACTACCCCCAGGACTACGCGCCGGACGACGTCGCCCCCATGCAGGCCGAGCTGGCGCGGCTGCGATCGCTGCAGCAGATGCTTGCAGGACCCGCCGACTGACCGTTTCCGGACACAGCAAGAGGCCCGGACTGCGCTGAAGGTCGGCGCAGTCCGGGCCCCAGGCCTGCTCTCACGCCGTGGGCGGGATGAGCAGCGAGGCCCCGGCGTAGATGAGATTCGGATCCTGGATCCGGTTCTTCTCGACCAGGGCCCCGATCGGCACTCCGGTCTCCGCCGAGATCTCCGTGAGGGTGTCACCCCACTGGATCACGTACACCCGCGGCTGTGGCTTCGGCTCGGGGACCTGCGCCGGCTTGTCCTCGTCGCCCTTGCCCGACGCCGAGGTGCCCGAACCCTGGCCGTCCGCAGAGCTGCCGTTACCGGCCTTGGCCTCGAAGGCGTCCGGGACCCCGTTGCGGTCCCGGTCCGGCAAGGTCACCGTCACGGTGCCCTCCTCGTGCTGGGAAGCTGCCGCCGCATCGCTCGCCGGGCTCCGGTCAGCAGTGAGGAGCTGCGTCGCGCCCCAGCCGGCGAACAGCAGCGCGCCACCGGCCATGATCCCGGCCGCCAGCACCGGTCCACCGCCATAGCCCAGGGGCCCAAGCCGGTCCCGCCGCTGCGCCGTCACCCGGGCCCAGGGAGCCGCATCAGCGGCCTTCTCCTCGGGCCTGTGCATCGTATCCGTCATCCCTGTCCCTCTCTATCCAGCTCACCATTTGCGACCATTCGAGTCCTTATGCACATTCTACTCGTAGTCCAGTGCATCTTGATAGAATAGGAGAAGGGATAGACGAGTCATAGACCAGTCCGACGGGCCGCCAAGAACCACCGAATCACTCAACAGAAGGAACCCACCACCATGGCCAACTACTCCATCTCCGCCAACCAGCTCACCGAGGGCACCAGCGTCTTCATCCGCGGCAAGCTCGCCTTCGCCCGGCTGACCAGCCTCATCGAGGGTGCCGCCCTCGCCGCCAGCGACCAGCGCAAGGTCCAGAACGGCATGAGCCCCGTGGGCAAGCCGCACACCACGGCGACGATCACCGAGGCCGAGGTGCAGTTCGCCGACCCGGCGAACCCCACGGTCGAGGAGCAGTTCGTCTCCGAGCGCCGCTACACCTCGAAGAAGAACCCAGCCTCGGGCGCGAACTACTCGATCGACTCCAAGGGCACGAACCTGCCGATCATCGCGATCCCGTCCGAGAAGGGTGATGGCACCTATGACCAGGACACCTCCGGCCAGGAGCTGGCACAGGGACTGGACGTGACGCTCGTGCTCCGCGTCTACAAGCCGAAGAACTTCGCCAACCGCGGCCTGTCGCTCGACCAGGTGATTGTGCACGAGACCCCGCGCTACTACAACGCCGGCGGCGTCGCCAGCGGGGAGCTCGCGGCCCGCGGCATCGTCTTCAACGCCCCGCCCCGCGCGGTCCAGGCCCAGCCGGGCTCGGGCTCCGCCGTCGGCAACGGCGAGGAGCCGGTCGCCACCGAGGTCGAGGACGGCTTGTCCTTCCCGGCCCCGCAGCCCGCCGTCGCGGCTTCAGTCGCGGGTCCGGTCCCCGCCCAGGCCCACGCGCAGGTCCTGACCGAACCGGTCGCGGTGACTCCGCAGGCGGCCCCTGCCGTGGCTCCGGTTGCCGCCCCGGTCCCCGCGGTGCAGCCGCAGCAGGAGACGCCCGAGCAGAAGCTCGCCCGCCTCGAGCGTGAGAACGCCGAGTTGAAGAACGCGGGTTCGGCCGTGGGTGCTCCCGCCGGCCAGGGCCCGTGGGGCGGCTCCGGCGATGCCCAGCAGGCCGGAATCACCTACCAGGGCTGATCCAAGGCCGATCCGACCGACCGAACCCCCAGACGAGACCCCCGTGCAGGCATCCATGCCGTACGGGGGTCTCGTCTTTCAGGGCCAGAGTGCAACCCGGCCCTGTTTTCATCCGCTCCCGACAAGAAGGCATTGATGTGACCGCCGTCGATCCCCGCGCGATCTTCCCCAGCTTCTATGACAACCCCGCGATTCGCGCCCTGGCGACCGCCTGCCGCTGGACCATCTCCGGCCGGCTCGGCGAGCTCGACGACGAGGACTCCGGCCGCAAGGCACCGATCGATGTGCGGCACCTGCTCGACGGCTGCAATCCGGGCTGCCGCCACGCAGGCCCCCTGCGCGGAGCTTTCGCCCTGGACGCGACCTGCCTGCTCACCCTCGACCAGCTGGCCGACACACTGCCGAACGCGGCGAACGCTGCCTTCTACCTGCAGGCCCCCTCCGACGGTCTGATCGTGATCGACGTCGAGCCCGGTTGCCCGCCGGACGTGGCCGCAGACATCCTGCGCCTGCCCGGAATCCTGTACTCGGAGCTGTCGATGTCGGGCCGGGGCTTCCACCTGGTCGCCCCGCTGCCTGCCAACCTCCACGACTTCCCGATCGCCGCTGACAAGCGCGTCCTGCGCGAGGAGCACGGCTGGTACGAGATCCTCCTGGACCATTGGTGCACGTTCACCCGCAACCCGGTGCCGCAGCGGATCGTCGAACACGTTGCGGCGCGACCAGCCTCCGACCGGTTCTCTTCGGTGGCGGACCTGTATGCAGACCTCGCCGCCAAGGCCAAGCCAAGCATCAGCATCCCCTCGACCGCCGTCGGCACCGACGGCGAAATGCCCGACATCCCGTACGCCGAGGCCATCGTCGAGCAGACACTCGCCGGCTCCCGCGACCGGCTGAAGACGCCCGAGGACTTCGACAACGACCGCTCCCGCTGGGAGTTCTCCGTCCTGGGTGTCCTCTACACCGGCATGCAGCTGCCGTTGCGCACCTACCGGTCCTTCGGCGCGCAGTTCTCCTCCGGTGACGAGGCCTGGCTGCTGTACAAGACCTCGCTGGCGGTGATCGAGCCTCGGCCCAAGCACGCCCAGATGCGCAACGGCAGGCCGTTCCTGCTGGACCGTGCCGCTGCCTTGGTGGCGGCACGGGAAGCCTCCGCCGAGGCGGGGTGAACCTTCGGGGGTTGCCCATCGGTTTGGCGGTGGAACAAGGACTGGATCGGGCGGAGCCCGATCGGGGATGGGGAGGCGGTGGGCTTCTGAGCCCGACCGCCCCCGTCACCGGGCCTTGTGGCCCTGCTTCCGACATGTCCCGTACGGCGCTCAGCCCTGCCGTGGGTCCGTCTCCCGTCTCACCTGCTCACAGCTCACCCACGACCAGAAAGACATTCCCATGAAGTTCAACGACACCCTGACGACTCTGATCCAGCAGTCCCTCGAGGTCGGGGCCACGCCCGCGCTCATGGGCGAGCCCGGCATCGGCAAGTCCTCCTTCGTCGAGGCCCTCGCCTACTCGATGGGCACCAAAGCCTTCGTCCTGCCCTGCAACCAGCTCGCCGACAAGGCCGACCTCACCGGCGCGCGCCTGGTGCCCTACGAGAAGACCGACGGGACACAGTCCTACAAGCAGGTCTTTTACCCGCACCAGGTCATTCAGGAGTGCATCGACTACGCGCTGGAGAACCCGCGCGAGTGGCCGATCCTCTTCCTCGACGAGATCAACCGCACGACCTCCGACGTGACCTCCGGCGCGCTCACCCTGGTGACCCTGCGGCGCATGGGCCACATCGAACTGCCGGAGAACGTGCGCCTCATCGTGGCGGGCAACGACAAGGGCAACGTCACGACTCTCGACGAGGCCTCGCTGTCGCGCTTCGCGATCTTCCACGTCGAGCCCGATGCGACAACCCTCATGTCCGTCCTCGGAGACGCGCTCAACCCCTGGGTGAAGAAAGTCCTCACCCAGCACCCCGGACTCATCTTCCAGAAGTCGACGCCGAACTCCATCGTGGCCGACGGCCGCGATGACGACGATGACGACGGCAACGTCACCATGGCCGAGCTGTTCGACGGCGGCGAGGAGATGAACCAGCTCACCACGCCGCGCACCATCGACCACCTCTCCCGGTGGCTGAACCGCGTCGACCGCCAGGAGCTGGCAAGCCACCTGGCGACCCCGGTCCAGATCGGCGGCCGCGACACCTCGCTGCTCAACGAGGCGATCGAGGCCTTCACCGGCGACACCATGTTCACCACCCAGCTCGTGGCGGTTATCGCCGAAGACCTCGCATCGAACTCGGGCGGCCCCGCACACAACCGCGTCAATGTGCCCAAGCCGAACTGCTACACGACCCTCAAGTCCGCGGGCACGGTCACCGACCTTGCCGCGCAGATCTCGGGCCTGACCCAGAACGAGGTCTCCGGCTCGCTGCTCTACGCGATGAAGGAGAAGGAGGACAACTCGCGCCTCATCGAGCAGCTGGCGCAGGCCGCCATCCAGATTGAGCCGGAGCACACGCGCACCCTGTTCGAGCTGGTGACGACCGGGCAGTTCGACCGGCAGAACCTGGAGGCCTTCCTCGAGGTCGACTCGCCGATCGTGGCCGCGGTCAAGCCGTCCCTGTCGGCCTTCCTCTGAGCCGACCCGGCACCGGGCGGCGGGGGACGCCACCGGCTCCGTTCCGGAGCGTCCCCCGCCATCCCACGACACCAGTCACCTCAGACCGCATTAGGAGACCACGATGACGATCACCGTCACGAACCAGAAGCCGGCGGTGCTCGACGCCCTGCACACGATCTCGTGCACGGGCGACTACGACCCCATACCGGCCATCCAGAAGGTCCTGGTCGACCCGCTGCTGGAGCCGCTGAACCCCAGCGCTCCGGCGAGCATCGTCGACGGCTCGGGCCACGGCATCACCGGCGACGTCCTGGACATCGTCATGCGCTGCCTCGGCGAGACGATGGACCCGGCCGCCGAGAAGAACGCCAAGGCGCTGCTCGGGCAGACCATGGTCAGCTATGACCAGGGCACGCCCCTGCCGGTGGGCGAACTGTTCGCTGTCCAGGCCGGGCAGCAGAACAAGTGGCCCGCGCCGTCAGCCCGGGTCCTGTACTCAGCCCAGAACGATGTCATCCCCGCGGCCAAGGGCCTGCTCGCAGGCTCCGCCGACGAGAGCGCCTTCTTCGCCTCCGTCGCCTACACCTACCACCCGAATACCCTCGGGTACTGGTTCCAGTCCTCTGCCGCGTTCGACGGCTTCAAGATCTGGCTGAACCAGCAGGTGCAGACGATGGCCGGCGCGAACGCGATGCCGGCGGACACCCTCCGGCTGCTGAACGACTTTGCGAACCTCTCGCTCAAGGGGCTGACCGAATCGCTGCTGCTGCGCAAGGACGACTCCGACGGCAACGACGAGTTCTCTTTCGCCCGGCTGGTCATCCGCATGCTGATGACTTACGTCGACCAGCAGCGCAAGGCCGCCTCAACAGGCGCGGCCGCCCTCGACACCGGCATCATGCCGTTTACCGTCGGGGAGCTGTTCTGCCCGCGGTCGCTGGTCCTGGTCAATGTCGAGGCCCACGCCCGCGCCACCGCCGCGAAGGTAACGGGGGAGTGGAACCTCATCAACCAGTCCCTCGCCTCACCCGTGAAAGTCGTCTCCAACGCCGCGCTGTCCAAGCTGACCTCGCTCCCGCGAGCAGCTGCCAGGGCCGCTGCCATGGGCGCACGGCAGCAGCCGGGACAGCCGGGCTCGCGCTCGGCCCAGGTGAAGTTCCGCAAGGCCCCGCCCACGAAGCTGGACCTGTTCAAGGACATCACCCGGGTGCTCAAGCGCATGGGCAAGGTCAACAAGTCCCAGAACGTCTACCGGACGACGAAGACGACCTTCCTCAAGGCCAACCGCCGCAACCCGGACGACTTCAACAAGCCGGGCCGGATCACCTCGGTGCAGTACATGCCCGACCTGCACGTCTTCATCGACACCTCCGGGTCGATCTCCGAGGAGAACTACCAGGAGGCGGTGCTGATGCTCATCCGGATCGCCAAGAAGCTCAACGTCAACCTGTACTTCAACTCCTTCAGCCACATGCTCTCCCAGGAGACGCTGCTGAAGGTCGAGAACAAGTCGACGCGGCAGATCTGGCAGGAGTTCCGGAAGGTGCCCAAGGTCACCGGCGGCACCGAGTTCAAGCAGGTGTGGGACTACATCAACGCCTCCCCGGTGCGCAAGCGCCGGCTGTCGCTGATGATCACCGACTTCGAGTGGTCTCCGCCCTCGAGACGCGAGGAGCACCCGCCGAACCTCTACTACGCCCCGTGCTCGGCCATGGACTGGAAGTACATGGTCCGTTCCGCCGAGGCGTACGCGAACGGCATGCAGCACATCGACCCGAGCATCCGGCAGAAGCTGCTGGGCATGGTCCTCTGATCCTGCTCCCGGCCACAGGGGAGACGCCGACCGGCCGAACCGGCCGGCGTCTCCTCCTCCCTCAGACCTACCCGTAACCCTGCCGGGCATCCCGGCGCGCCCACCCAGCGCGCCGCCCGGCGAACCCCACCGAAGGAGGGACCCGCGATGGGCCTCAACAACTTCACGTCGGGCTCCGACGACGACACGAACAGCGGCGGCACGCCTCCGAGCTTCCCGCGCATGGGCGGCATCCCCAGCCAGAGCGGCCAGTCCGACGACGCCGTCAAGGAGCTCCTCGTCGACTACAACGAGAAGTTCAAGAACGCCGACCCGACGATGTTCCGCGACGCGCTCATCGAGCAGGTCCTCTCCGTCCTGATCAGCCGGAACAAGCCGAACGTGCTCCTGAAGGGCTCCGCCGGCGTTGGTAAGACCCGGATCGTCGAGGACATCGCCCGCCGGATCGCCCTGGGCGACACCCTCATCCCGGACCAGCTCAAGGGCTTCACCGTCTACGAGCTGCCCATCACCAACCTCGTCGCCGGCTCCGGCATCGTCGGGCAGCTGGAGGAGAAGGTCCAGACCGTCATCGACTTCGCCTCAGACCCCAAGAACAAGGTCATCCTGTTCATGGACGAGATCCACCAGATCACCGGTGGATCCACCTCCCACACCGACTCAGTGCTGCGAAAGGTCTCGCAGGTGCTCAAGCCTGCCCTGGCCCGCGGCGACATGCGCGTCATCGGTGCCACCACCTCCACCGAGTCCCGGGCCTTCGACGACGACCCTGCCTTCGCGCGGCGCTTCACCCCGCTCATCGTCGACGAACTGACCGTCGAGCAAACCCTCACGGTGCTCGGCAGCGTCCGGCCGGGCCTGGTGGCGCACTACCGCCACCAGATCGCGGTCTCCGACGATGTCCTGGCGGAGACGGTCCGGATCGCGGAGGAGAATTCCCGTGCCGGGCAGCACCGCCCCGACAGCGCCATCACGCTGCTGGACCGGGCGATGGCCGACCGTGTGCTGGAGCAGAAGAAGCTCATCGTCCAGGCCGAGGCAGCCGGAGACACGGCACTCGTGAACACCTTGCGGTCGATCCCGCAGGTGCCGCTGACTACCAAGCGCGTCCTGGACGTGGCCAAGCGTCTGATGACCGGAAACGCCCAGCGCCCGGAGTTCGACGTCGCAACCCTCCGGGCGACCCTGCTGGGCCGCCTGCGCGGACAGGACGACGTGCTCGAGAAGCTCGTGGACCGCCTGGCCCGCGAGGAGCTGGACCTGTTCCCGACGTCGACCCCGACAACCTGGATGCTCGCCGGAGCCTCGGGCGTGGGCAAGACCGAGACCGCGAAGATCATTGCGGAGCAGATGACCGGCACCGAGCCGATCATCCTGAACATGACGGAGTTCCACACTCCCTCGGACACCGCGAAGATCGTCGGGGCACCTCCCGGCTACGTGGGCTCGGACTCCAACCGCGAGCTGCCATTCGACACGCTCGAGTCCAACCCCCACCGGGTGATCCTGCTCGACGAGTTCGAGAAGGCGGACAAAGCCGTGCAGCGGCTGTTCCTCTCGGCCTTCGACGAGGGCTACATCCGCAACGCCCACGGCAAGGTGCTGGACTTCTCCAAGGCGCTGGTGATCTGCACGACCAACGCCGCGCGGGAAGCCCTGAACCGCAAGCCGGTCGGCTTCGGCTCGGCCCCGCCGGCGGTCTCCCACCGGTCCCTGACCAAGGAGCTGGCTCAGTTCTTCGACGCAGAGCTGCTCGGGCGGTTCTCACTCGTCGTGGGTTTCAACCCGGTCGACGAGCAGGCCTACCGGGAGATCCTCGCGGCGGAGTACAGCCGCCAGCGCGAACGGATCCTGGACGCCAGGCCCCGCCTGGGCCAGACACTGCCCGCGTCGATCCCCGACGACGAGCTGCGTGCCGTCGCCGAGGAAACCTACGTCGACTCCCAGGGTGCGCGTCCGGCCGGCAAGGCCGTGCGCGTGTGGATCGAGGACCGGCTGCTCGCTGCCCAGGCTGCGTCGGCTGCGTCGACTGCGTTCATCCCACCCGCTGCCGCCGTCTCCGACGAGCCGGAGGCGCTGGCCGTCGATTGATCCCGGCACCACACTGCGTTCGAGCGCCCCTGTCCCGGATACCCGGGGTGGGGGCGCTCGTGCGTGCGCGTACCGCGTTCGAACACAGGAAGAAGGACGTCACTGCCATGACCACCACGACCACCACCGCCGTCGGCACAGTCCGTGCGGCACAGCCCGAAGACAGGAGCGAGCAGATCTGCGACGACGCACTGCTGCTGGTCTCCGCCCACTCGGCGGACGCGGCCGACTGCCGTGATCTCGCACTCATGCTCGGCCTTGTCGAGGTGGACCCCTCCGGGTCCGTCACCAAGGCCAATCCCTGGAACGCCGACTGAAGGTGCTTCCCGCCGGGCCTACCCAAGAGGTGAGCCTGCGATTGACCGCCGCGCGCATGGGTAGCGCGCGGTGTCCGGGTCCGCGGGGCTGACGCCGCCGCGCCCGGATTCAGGGGCCTCACGGCCCCTGACGGGTGGGTTGAGAGGAGCGCGGGAGGGCTCGTCGCCAGAGGCGAGCCCTCCCGCTCTCATGCCCGCGCCCGTGACCCAAGCGCTCGTCTACGAGCATTCGACTGACCATTCGTCTCCTGTGAGAATGGTCTATGCGGCTTCCATTCGACAAACCCTCTCGACCCGCCTACTGATTCGTTCGAAGAAAGACGACACCATGCCTATTCTGCTTGACGACATCGACCTTTCCGCAGCCGCCGTCGCTGCCCAGAAGACCGTCGACCCGAAGTTCTTCTCCTCGCGCCTGACCGGGTCCGGCAAGAAGACCGGCCTGCTCAATGAGAGCCTGCGGCCGATCAACACCGCGACCAACACCGCCTACGCGGTTGACCGCGACATCGAGGTCAAGCAGAGCTCGACCCACCACGGCATCACCACCGCGCTGGTGCCGCTGGCCCCGATCACGCGCCGCTCCCTGCTCTCGGGCGGGTCGTTCACGCTGCCGGTACCGCATGTCGATGACCGCTTCGAGCTCGACATCGCCACGCCGACCAACTCCTGGGACGTGCACTTCGACATGACCCCCCAGGCCCTGACCGTGTACGAGGATAAGTCCGGCGACAAGATCCGCCGTGACCTGGTGATCCAGTACCGCCTGGAGCTCTACTTCCTCAAGCAGGGCTTGGCCGAGCCCGAGCGCGCCGTATCGGTGTCCCGCTCCATCGGCTACGGCAACCACGACGCGGCGGTGTTCCTGCAGTGGGACACCAGCCCCGCAGAGAATGCCCGCGACGTCATCGAGGATGTGCTCTCGGCCGCAGGGTTGAGTGCCACCAACCTCGACAAGCTCGCCGACTGGATGGACGAGTACCCGATCTACGAGCGCATCACGCGCCTGGCCCAGATCTGGGACTCCGAGGCCATCTCGGACACCGTCTGCCAGTACGTGCAGGACATGCCGGCCAGCCCCACCGAGGAGCAGCTGAACATGCTCGCGGTGCAGCTGCGCTACCTGGAGAACTACAACGTCCCGCTGGAGGCCTACCGCCGGATCCACCAGCAGCTGGACACCACGTTCTCCGCGCCGATCGCGGCGAAGCTGTCCAAGCAGAACCTCAGCCTGCTGATGAACCACACCCTCGACCACCTGGAGCGCATGAAGGGCCAGCTCCTCACGCCGCCCCAGCCGGCCACGGCCCCGGTCTTCCCGCCGCACCTGTCCAAGCAGCAGCTCGACGCGCTCAGCACGCACGAGCCGCTCGTGATGACGCAGGCCGGCGCGGGCACAGGCAAGTCGACCGTGATCCTTGAGCGCATCAAGTACCTCGAGACCTGCGGGGTGCCCGCCAGCGACATCACCGTCCTGTCGTTCACCAACGCCGCCGCCGACAACATCACGGAGAAGAACCCGAACGTCGGCTCGATGACGATCGCCAAGATGATCATCGACATCTATTCGATGAACCACCCGACCCACAAGGTCTCGGCCATCGACACGATCATCAACTCGATCGACATCTTCTACCCGAACAGCCAGTTCGCGGCGACGTTCCGACACCGCCTGCTGGAGGTCGACCAGAACAAGACCGGCGCGTTCACGGCCCTGAACACCTTCGTCGAGAACCACTTCGACGAGGTGATCGCGCTGCTCGACCGCATCGAGCAGACCTCGCTGGAGCTGCAGATCATCATCTGCTACCAGAAGATCGATGACATGTCCGAGCCTGCCCACGTGCAGAGCAAGTACCTGATCATCGACGAGGTCCAGGACAACTCGGTCTTCGAGTTCATCTACGTGCTGAAGTACATCACCAAGCACGCCCAGTCGCTGTTCATCGTCGGGGACGCCAGCCAGACGCTGTACGAGTTCCGATCGGCCAACCCGAGGGCGCTCAACACGCTGGAGGGCTCGGGGGTCTTCGCAACCTTCCGGCTCACGACGAATTACCGGAGCAACCAGGAGATTCTCGACTTCGCGAACGTCGTGCTTGGCGGTCTGGAGACCAACCAGTTCGCCAACATCCAGCTGCAGGCCAACTCGCTGGCGGTGCCCACGGCCGACTCCTTCCAGGAGAAGGTCACCCTCAACTACCACGAGGTGGCCCGCCTGACCGGCTTCATCGCCAACGACCTGCAGCCGCTCGTGCGCAACACGGTGATCCCGGAGTACGTTCAGGCCTGCCTGGACCGCGGCGAGCAGGTGGCCTTCCTGGCCTACGCCCGCCGTGAGGTGGCGCTGATCCAGGAAGTGCTCGAGAAGGCCTACCCGAACAAGCACGTGGCCTCGCTCGTCAGCGACCGCGTCTACGCCACGGACATCTTCTCGAAGTACATCAAGTTCTTCTGGAACGACGTCCTGCAGGTGCAGCCGGCCAACGCCTCGTTCGTGGTCTCGCAGGGGATCAAGGACAACATGGGCAAGCTGACGAAGAATGCCGGAAACGTCAACGTCGAGAAGGCAATCCTGCGCACCATCTCCGAGTGGTGGGTCGAGAACAGCGCCGCGATCAACGGCTGGGTGGCCCTGTGCAACCAGGGCAGCCTGCCTGCGAACGTGTTCTTCGACCGGCTCCGCGACAACCTCCTGTCCTTCGAGATCACGCGCAACCAGCAGAAGCTGAACGTGAACAAGCAGAAGAACCAGGAGCGCAAGCGGAAGAACCTCGAGTCCAAGGCCGATCTCGTCGTCTCGACGATCCACGGTGCCAAGGGCCTCGAGTTCGACAACGTCGTCGTCCTCTACAAGGAGGACGCGAAGATGACCCAGGACACCAAGCGGATGTTCTACGTCGCGTTCACGCGCGCCATGAAGAGCCAGTACGTGCTCTCCTACGGCACGGCGAAGAACCCGCCGATCCAGAGCAGCTACGAACAGATCGTCAACGCCCTCACCGAGCGTGACGAGAAGAACGCGCAGCGCGCTGCGGGCATCGACCCGACCCTTCTGGTCGACGACGAGGACGCCGGTACCGCCGGCGACCAGCAGCAGATCGCAGAAGCCGTCTGACCGACGGCACCGGCGCGGGCGCTCCACCTCCACGAGAGGTCGGAGCGCCCGCGCCTCCTGCTTCCCATCCCATAAACACAGCCAATGCAGCTTCGAAGGAGCACGCCATGACCGCCACTGGAATCCAGACCGGCTCAGAGGAGCTCGTGCCGGGCCCCGACAGTGCCTACGACCTGGTCATCTGCCACGACGACCGGATCGTCTTCCACGACCACTACCCCTCGCCAGCATTCCGGCTGCGCATGTGCGCGCAGCTGCTGACCGCCTCGGACGTCGTCCTGGGCGCAATCGACGCCTCCGCCGCGAACGAAGTGCACGAGCTGTACCAGTCCAGCTCCGGGCAGTGGGAGAGCGCCCCGGACAGCGTGGTCAACGCCATCGCCAAGCTCTGCCGCCGATGGGGCGTCCAGGTCTACGTGAGCACAACCCGCAAGAAGACCGAGGTTCCCGCCGCGCTCTATTCGGTGATCACCGAGTACGGCCCCGGACAGACTATCGCCGAGCACTTCACCTCCAGAGAGGCCCGCCGGGCCAGCCTCATCGAGCGTGCCGACATGTTCTTCAGCTCCCGCGGCAGCATCCCCGAGCGGGTGCTGGCCGACGAGCAGCGCCTCGCCGCGCTCGTGGGTGCGTTCCTCATGCCCGCCACCGTGCTCCTCACCGAGGCCGTGCTCGACGAGGCCGACGGCCACTACAAGCCCTCCGGCCGGCCACTGCCGATCCTCTGAGCACCGCCCGAGCGGACGGCCCCGACCACAACCCTGACCAGCAGACCCGGAAGGGACCCGCCATGTCCGCACCTGACACCGTCAAGCCCGAGAACCCGTACGCCCGTACGTACGCCGACTTTCTCGCCCAGACCCGGGAGCACGTCCTCGTCGTTCTGCACGACGAGGATCTCTACCGCCACTTCAGGATCCAGGCCCCAGGGACCCGCATGTGGTCCTGGGACGTCACCACCTGGCCCGGCCACCTGGCCACCAGCGGCGACATCGCCGACGGCTACATGTTCACCCGAGAACCCGACATGATCGGTTTCTTCGCGTCGGCCGGCAAGAGCGAGGGCTACTACTCCGACGGTGCGCCAAGCATCGACTTCCGCTACTGGGCCGAGAAGCTCTGCGGCGGCCGCTCCCGCGAAGTAAAGCAGTACGACTCGGATCTCTTCATCCAGCTGGTGCGGGAGCACCTCGAAGAAAGCGAGGGACTCGGCACCGAGGCCCAGGAGGTCCACCATCAGCAGTTGGCGCTGCTGGCGCGCCTGCACGAACTGCGCGGCCTTGACGGGGACGCACAGTTGGCGCTCTTCGAGGCCCACTGGAACGCCCAGGAGCACCTCGCGGCCACCGGCACCGTGCTGAACCACGAGCGCCGGAACGCGGCCGCTGCCGCGCGCGCTGCCCTCTGGAGCACCGACGGCATCCCCGACGAGAAGTTCGACCGGCTCACAGAGGAACACAACTGGATGGAGCTCGCCGACATCGAGGTCCCACGACATTCCCCTGCCGAGCGGCGCATGGAAATCATCGAAGACGCCCGCTGGCACGCCGACAGCGAGTCGGAGGCCCACAAATGGCTGGCTGAGCACGAGGACACCGTCGGCTCCGACACCTGGGAGTGGGACCTGCGCGACTGGGACATCCACTTCCTGTTCACCTGCTACTGCGTCGACCTGGCTGTGCGCCTCTACCGCGAGCACGCCGCCGCGAAGACACAGCAATCCGCCGCCTGAGCCGACCCCACCCACATCCCGACCCAAGGAGAACCCATGAGCGCCGATATGCTCACCGCGGCCATCGCCGTCCCGGCCGACCGCACCAAGCCGATCGACTTCGAACGCGGCCGCCTGATGGTCGAGGAGACCGCGGACCCTGAATCGTTCCGGTTCGACGACCCCGAGTCCCAGCTCGAGGAGCTGGTCGAGGACTTCGACCCCGACATGCACCTGGACGCCGAGGGCGAGCCGAGCCCGGAGGTCATCAAACGCGTCGGCCGCAGGGTCATCGACGAGCTCGAAGAGGCGCTGAACTCCAGCGAGACGGACACCATCGAGGTCGCCGGCTACCGGCTGCACCTCTCCGGCGGACTCTCCTCGGGCGATTCCCCCACTGACGCCGCCGACGCGATCTGGCACGCCCACCACCTGCCGGTGACCGTCCTGCTTGCCATGGGATTCATCCCCGACTGCCGCAGGCCGCTGTCCCGGACCAACGGCAACCCCGGACCTGTGACCGACACCGACATCGTCGACGCCATTGCCCTCGGCCTCGGCACCAAGCCGGAGTGGTCCGGTGCCGACGAACTGGAGTGGATCGCCAACGCGATCGGCTCCGTCCGGCCGCACCCGGGAGACCGGGACCCTGCCGAGTACCACACGGAGTTCACGGAGCGGCACGGCTTCGATCCGGTCGACGACAACTTTCTCATCGGCTATGTCAGCCAGTACGACAACCAGGAAGGCGGGGACTGACCTTGGCCAGCGGTGTTTTCATCCTCTGCGCGTGCTGCGCCCTCAAGCTCGTGAACGACGACGAGTCGGCTTGCCGCGACTACCACGGCCACGACCACGCTCCGCTGCAGGTGCCGGCTGGCACCGCGATCACCCAGGGTCCCCACGAATGGGCGGGCTCTCTCGAACTGACCTGCCATGGCCATGAGAACGGGACCATCCAGCCCCTCGGGGAGTACTGGGTGGCCCCAGCCCGGTCCCGCACCGGCCGAAGAAGGAGTGCGATGAGCAGCCGGACACCAGTGCCCGATGCGCTCTTCGACGCCGATCTCTGTCAGCCTCTCGGCCGCGAGGACTGGGTTGACCGCTTCGACTGGGTGATCATCGACAGGCGCGTTGTGCACGCGCCCGTCACCTGGACATGGACGTGTCCCACATGCGGAGAGTCCGGCGTCATGCCCGATGGTCCCGACCTGCTGGCAGTCCCGCACGGGTCACAGCATGCTGCAGGACTTTTCGGGACGATCGTCCCGCTCGACGTCGAGGCCGAGCGTCCGTTTACTGAATAGCCTCACCGCCCGGAAGGAGGGACCCACCATGACAGAAATCAGCACTGCCACGGCCGCGGTCATCTCGCCGGCCGTGATCGTCGACATCGACGGGACGGTCGCAACGCACACCCTTCCCGACGGACGCTTCATCAGGGGACACCACGAGTACCGGCTCGTCCCCTGGGACCTGCCAACCCGCCAGTGATCGAAACCGTGCGCGCCCTGCACGCTGCCGGACTTGAGATCGTGTTCTGCTCCGGCAGGCCGGTCATGGACGACAACGGCTGGGACGTCGGCCGCGCGACCTACGCCTGGCTCATCGAACATGTGGGGGAGTGGACTGCCAGCTGCCCTCTGTTCATGCGCGGACAGGGCGACCGCCGGCCGGACGACATCGTCAAGCCCGAGATCTACGAGGCCTTCATCCGCGGGCGGTGGGACGTCCGGCTCGCGCTGGATGACCGGCCCAGGGTGATCCGCGCCTGGCAGGCCCTCGGCGTGCCGGTGTTCGACGTCCAGCCCGGCTCGGGCGAGTTCTGACGCATGGCCCGCGCCCTCGACCCGCAGTGGGCCGCAGGGCGCGGGCCTGCTTCTCTTCAACTGCCCCGCTACGCCATTCCCCAGCGACTCAGTGTCCATCAGGAATGGTGGGATATGAGGCACTGGCATCCCATTCGACCACGAATAGACTGGAACCATGACTGACGACAAGACCCCCCAGGCCCCGCGCGAGGGCTCCCTGCCGAAGTTCTCCGTGAACGTCGCCCCGACCCAGAAGATTACCGCCGCCGACCTGGGCACCCTGCTCGAGCGCTTCCGCGCCGGGGATGCCGAACCCCTGATCTTCGGTGACGGGAACGTCCCCGAGGCCGCCGTAATCCCGTTCGCCGACTTCGTCGACCTGCTCCGGCGGGTCCACGCCGACGAGGCTGCGTTCCAGGCCGAGCTCTCCCGCCGCATCCGTGCCTCCGACGCCTCCGAGGAGCCCGGCCTGACCCTCGATGAGCTCGGCGATGAGCTGGGCGAGCCGGCCCGGTCAATGATCCGCAAGGTGCTCGACGATGACTGAGGGGCTGCGGATCAAGGTCCATCTCAGCCCCGGGGCCCGCCAGGACATCGAACGGTTCAACCAGCGCGCCCTGAAGAATCCGCACAGCCGGGATGAGGCGCTCCTTGAGGCCACCATCGTCATGCTCCACCGGCTCAACGGCCGCCGCCACCCGACTAAGCCGCTGGACTACGACTCCCGCTTTGCCGACCTCTCCGACTGCGACACAACCTACGTCGGTGCGGATCCCCATGAGAAGCCGCCGCTGCGCATCGTCTCACGCGACATCAGGCCCGAGCCGCCCGGCGGCATCACCCGGCGCGAGATCGTCGCCATCGGCGCACGCCGCGACAGTGAGGTCTACCGGACAGCCGGCCAGCGCCTCGGGCGGCCCGTCGGGGTCACCCTCGACCAGCTCGCCGCCCAGCGCCGCGCATCCGCGGCGAAGAACCCTGCCCCGCAGGCGGGCAGGGGGCTCGACATACCCGCACCCGTCGGTGCAGACCTCGAGTTCGACTGACCATTGCGCCTCGTTTCTGTTCGTCATTCAGCCTTTCTCATAGAATGGGCATGAATGATGATTCGATGGAAACGGGATTAAGTGATGCACGACTGCGACACGGACCACCAGGCCTGGGCTCCGGCCGTCGAGGAACCACGCCGGGGGATGAGCCCGCGGGCGCAGCTGACAATCCGCCGGAGCCTTGCCCTGGCGATCGCCCTGGGAATGGCCTACGGCATCTTCCATGTGGTCTTCCGCACCGATGTTCTTGCGCCGGTGATCGCTTACGCCGAACCCGTCAAAGACGGGATCACATGGGTGATCGAGGACCCGAAGCGGGCCTGGCTGGCCTTCGCCGTGCTCGTCACCCCGCACATTGGGCTCTACTACCTGCTGTTCGAGGACCGGAAATGAGGGGACTGGCCATGCTCAAGAACACCAGAACGATCGTGGGGCTGTGCGCACTAAGTGGAGTCTCGGTCACCGCCGTCATCGGCTGGGCTACCGGCTTCTTCGCCTGGGCCGTAGGCTCCGTCCGTAGCCTGTGGGATGGCTTCATCGCCTTCCTCAACTCGCCGTTCAGCTGGGAGCACCTCACCGCCGGCGCGGGCGTGCTGCTCATCCCGATCATCATCATTATCGTGATCTTCGCCATCGCGGATAACTGAGTCGCGCGGCATCTTTCGCGGAACCCGCTCCGGCTGCCGATTCTTGCTTCAGCGGGCACAAATTGGGTGCTTAGGCCCGCGATAGCTCGGAATGCCGCTCGAGGCTGTACCGGATCAAATCCATAGCCGGGGTAAGGGCCCAGACAAGCAGCCTCATGGTCGGCCGGTTTTCCTTGGCGATGACATCATCCGGCAGAGAAGTTGACTGCGCCGGCTTCAGCACGGCATCCGCGGCCCAGCGCCTGCCGTGGGCAAAACCCGAGCACAGCTGCCATACGGACAAGGCGGACGTCCTGGGCACCAGGTCGCGGACCTGCGTGAGTATGTGCGTGCTGCTGGGGAGAATCAACTTTCCAGCGGCCCCGGAGGCATCGAGAATAGCCTGCAGTTGCGCCTTGTCGCTGTCGAAGTCCGGAAGCGTTCCCTGAAGATTCGGATGGCGACGTGCCAGTTCGCTGTACGCAGTCTCGCGGTCTTTGGCTACCTTCAGCGACAGAGACAGCGAACGAACTATCCTGGTCGCCTGTTCTTCTGGCGCTGAAATCCAGGCGGCCTGTGCGGCGCACTCAATGGCTGCCCTGACCAGCGAGAACGGGGCAAGAGTATGTGATGCTCCGGCACCAAGCATGATGCTGTCCAGCGCGTGCAAATGATCGATCGCGCTGACTACCGCATTGGCGATGTTGTGCGACGCCTGGTGGGGTTTGATGAGCCCATCGTCCTGCGCCAGACGGCTTCCGGCTTCCGGGATCCACGCCTCGTGGGAATCCCGGAAGCCCAGCCAGGTCCTCAGCTCCTGAAAATACGAGTCGGCAATCTCGAACTCTTCAGGTTCATCTTCTCGTCGCATGACTCCATTCTTCACATGGCTACATTCTTTATCGCCAGGCACGCTGGAAGCCTTCCGGGAGGGATACTTCCGTCGGCGACAACTCAGGCCTGACCCGTATGAGGCGGACTGAATGCCGGAATGCCTGACCCGACCAGGCTATGTCGGCCGAGACTTCAACCACCAACGGCTCCACCAAAGTCAAGCGAGTGGTGCCGCCCTCCTTGGTGAAGCGGTCCAGCACCCGTTCGCTGATTTCCTCCGGCCATGGATGCCTTCCCCGGGGAGGATGAAGATATATGGCCAGATCCCTTCCCGCACGAGCCGTCAAGGACGTGGACCGGCCGACAATCCGCAGCCGTCCGTGTACCGGCAAACCCACCACCGCTGCCCGCGGGTGCGCCATGGGACCTATGACCGCCGCAAGAACCACATCAAGGGCGCTTCTGCTCTTGACCTTCAGCCAAATTCGCCGGGGCTCGTACGTCTGCCCTTCACCCTTGATCACAATTCCTTCCACGCCCGTGGCGGTCATGTCACTGAACCACGTGGCCGCCAGGGCCCGGTCGCTGGTCGCCGGTGACAGATGCAGTGGCGGAACCCACCCGCGCGCCAGCTCCTCGAGCAGAGCCCGGCGGTCCCGGAATTGAAGCCCGCGGGTATCCTGCCCCGCCACTGCCAGGACGTCGAAGGCGATCAGCGAGGCAGGGCTTTTCATCACGAGCTCCGCAAGAGCCGCCTTTGAGCTCACCAGGCGCATCTGCAGCGCATCGAAATCCAGCCGCCCTTCGGACCACACCACAACTTCGCCATCGACAACACAGCCCGGAGGGATCTGCTCACGCACGGAAGCCAACACGTCCGGAAAGTACCTGCTCAGATCCTTGCCCTGTCTGCTGTAGAGCCACGCCCCATCCGAACCGACCAGACACACTGCCCGGAAACCGTCGAACTTCATCTCAAAGACTGAGCCGCCGGACAGTGCGTCACCGCGTGGTATCGACTCCACGGCCTTGGCCAAAGCAAGGGCAACAGGAGGATGCAGGGCGGCCGGCAAACCTTCGAACATCGTGGGCACAGCGTAAGCCCAGCGAAGCAGGGGTGGAAACAAGGCTTCCTCCCGGCTGGATACAGCACCAAGCACCGGGAAGCGTCACAGCAAAGCTGTGACCGGGTCCTTCTTCGATCAGGGAAACCAACCACATTCGAAACAGGAGTCGTCATGTCCACTGAAGCTGTTACAAACCCCGCTGGGTCTGCCGGGACTGCCGGTGGCCGGCGCTACAAGGAACCCACCTCACAGCAGATTGAAGATGCCGCGGCCCTGATGTTCCTGGCGGCGACAAGGAAAGCTCTGCGGGACCAGCAGCACATCTGGGATGTCGAACTGGAGTTGGAAGTCACCTACACCGTGCACAACCAGCGCAGGTACTGCGTGCACGCCAGCACCCGTACAGGTGAAAGCCTCACGGGCCCACACGGTGTTCTCGTGCATCCGGCCAACGGAACTGCGGAAACGGCTGCCTGGAGCATTGCCGCCGAGGTTCGCAATGCAACGGCAAAACGTCGGCAAAAGGCGGCCATCAAGATTGCGTGACTACTGGCCTTTACCGGGGCGGGGCTTCCGAGGACCTTCCTGGCGTAGCTTGTGTTTTGTCACTGCCGATCTTCAGCCAGAACCAACCCACATACCAAAGAATCGCCACCAGTCCGATGACAAAGCTGACAAGCAGCAGAATCTTGGACACGACGTCCAGGCCCTTGGGCTCAAAGGCCATCATGACCAAAGGTACGAGGATTCCCAGCGAGAGGAGGCCCAGCATCCACATGGCCGCAGCCACTCCCTCTGGCTTGCCGACGCGGGCCAGCTCTTCATTCAAGCGGTCCCGCTCGGCAACAGCAGCCCGCAGCTGCGTCTTCAGATCAGCCTCAGCGCGGATTTCCTCATCCTGTCGTCGCACGTCCGCTGCGATCGCCCAGTCCGGTCTCAACGCCGCTGCCAGATTTGAGTAGTCGAAGAGATCTGTGGATCCAAGAATCGATAGTGCGGGAGGTTTTGGCAGGAAGGCGCGCCGGCGCTTGAATGCCTGTTCATAAAGATCCTGGTGGGCGTCCGGGATTTCCAGACCGCGCTCGACGAGATCTTCAAGGTCAAGATTCCTGGTATCGCCTTTTCTGAGCTTCAAATTGATGGCCTGCACTGCATTTTGCACCCGTTGCCGGAGTGCAACCGCGTACGGTTTGAGCTCTTCTTCTGCCGTTCCCCGTGCGACACGCTCTTGAATCAGGGCATCCAAGTCCAAGGACGGATTTTCAAGCAGTTTTTCCACTGCCACTTCGTAGAAGTAGCGTTCCGCCCTGTCCAATCGGGTCCGATGGGCCTCTTTCAGGTCCGCCTCAATGTGCCCAATGCGTCCAGCTGCTGCCTCCACCAGCCTCCTGATGCCCTCGCGTTCGCTGGAGATCGCAACAAGCCTGCTGACAAGGAAACCTCCAATGATGGCGACCAGAACGGCCGACGCCTGGCTGAGGGCGGACAACAAAGTGCTCGGGTCCCAGTCCTGTTCCGCCGACCTGACAATCACGCCAAATGGATCGCATTGCACCACTGACTGGAGCAATGGCACATGGGAGGTACAGGTAAGGAATTCAGACGAGATCACCGAGCGATCATAAGCGACCCCTGACGATGCGCCGTGCACAGGGACCGGTCCTGGCACCTGCAGCCCCTTACGGACACAAGAACCCCGGTGATGCTTCCGCATCGCCGGGGTTCTTCTTTTTTTCTGTCAGCAGCTGTCCGTCGTCTATCCCGCCACCCGGGCAAGGACCTCCTCAGCCTCGTCAAACTCGTCGATCAGCCGCAAGGTCTCCGGGCCACCCAGGTCAGCGTCCGGATCGAGCCGTCGATTGATGCTGCGTGACGCGGAGAACTTCAGCACCGAGTAGTCATCCACGTCCTTCTTGCCGAACCGGACCTTGTGGCCTTTGTGCGTCTGCCGGGCGAAGCGGCCAAAGCCGGTGAGCACGACGGTGTCTCCACGGCGCACGGCGTCGGTGAGCTCCGCGATGAGCGACTCGTACACCTCACTCACCACCCTTATCGGCTGTCCGCTGCGGCCGGCCACCTTCGAGATGAATCCACGCTTGCTGATCCGCGGATGAACCGTCGTCTTCATGCCCACACCTTTGTCCTATCATCCCTCGTCGTCCGCTTACTGCTTGAAAACCAGTTTATCCGACAGGCCTGTCGAAAAGCGATCCACAGACCTGTCGGTATCCATTCAAACTAAAGCTCGAAATCCGGATCAATGGACTGGCGGTCGTCCTTGTACTCGTAGTCAACTGACTCAATAATCGACCGAGTCTTCGGATCGCGCCGTGTGCTGACGATCTTGTCGTGGGACTCGTCGAACCGCTGCTGGTCGGCGATCCGGTGGGCCGCGTTGAGCTTGGCGTTGATGTTCTTGTCGCCGAACTCCATCATCGAGCTCACGGAGGACTTCGCACCCTGCTTGGTTGCGTTGACGTTCTTCTTGTTCTGCGCACGCTGCTGCTCCCAGCGACCGCGGTCCTCGGGCGTGACGTACCCGAACATCTGGGCGAGCCGGGAACCGTACCGCTCCTGCTGCTCTACCTGCTGGTCGTCGCTCATGGTCCTGTCTCCTTCTCGTTCGTTTCCGGACTATGCCGGCTGGTAGTCCTCGGCTCCGCGGTCGCGGCTCCACTGGCCCTCCGGCCCCGGCCGGGCCGAGGGGCCGGGCCCCTGTCGGAAGGGCTGGGGCCGCGTGCGCTGCGCCGCCAGGAAAGTAGCGGGATCGTCGACCGCGGCCCGCATCGTGTCCTGCCAGTCCTCGCCGAGGGCCAGCTTGAGCTCGTGCTCAAAATCCGGGTCCTCCTTGTTCAGCTCCTCGATGGCGTCCACGTAGGCGTTCGAGTAGACACGCTGCTGCTCCTCGTCCGAGAGGCCATCGATCTCCATGCTTGCGAGCATGCTCTCGGACTGGTCGAGGCGCTGCTGGAGGTCCTCGGGCAGCCCGCGGGTGTCCAGGCCCTGCTTCTTGGCCGCGAAACCGATCATGTAGCCCATGACACTGCCGCCGAGGGCCTGTCCGTCGCCACGCTGGACGCCGTCCAGCATCGCCGCCTTCATGGTTTCCGCCAGCTGCACCTGGTGCTCGTCCGGCTCCATCGGCAGGCGCAGCGTGAACATGCCCTCGTCGGGGATCCGCCGGCCCAGGTGGTCGTCGAACTCCCCGGTCCAGACCTCGCGTACCCTGTCGGTGCCCGCGAGGCGGGCCTCGTGCGGCGGGGCCTTGACGATGCGGCCGTGCGCGACGCCGTTGAACATCAGGCGCAGCTCCGGCTCGGACTCCATCCGCTCGCCGATGATCGTCCGGGCGCGCTTGACCACCTCGGCACGGTCGAGCCCGTCGTCCTCCATCTGCTGGCGCAGGCGCTTGCGCAGGGCCTTGTAGCTGGCGTTGATCTGCTTCGCGTCCTGCTCGAGGTCACGCATCTTCCAGAAGGCGTTCTCCATGAGTGCGACCTCGGTCATGGCCGCCGACTCGGGAGTAAACAACTCACGGTTGCCCCGCTCGCGGCGCTCCAGGTCCTCCAGGCGGGTACGCCAGCGTCGGGAAAGGAAGTCGTCCCTGCTGGTGCCCCACCGCCCGCCCGACTTCCCGGACTGCTTCCCGCCGTCGTCGCCGGCGGCCTCCTGCGCCTCCGGCGCGCCCCCGAACAGATCTCCGACCAGGGCCGCCTGGCGCTCGGCCCTCTCGCCGATGTGCCGGGTCTTCGCGTCGATCCGGTCCTGGACCTTGTCCTTGAACGGCTGCAGGTAGGAGTCCATCTCCTTCCTGAAGTCAGGAGCGAGCATCCGCATTGCCATCATCATGCCGGCGGCCTGGATGACCGAGTTCGGGTTCACGCCGCGGGTGAGCGGACGCAGGCAGCCCTGCATCATCATCTGCATGTAGACCGCGTGCATCGCGTCGAACTCCTTCGTGCGCTCCCCGTCGTTGAAGCCGGGCACGAGCAGCTTCGAATCGCGCAGCGTCTGCATGTACGCCTCGCCCGCCAGCCGCGTCTCCGCCCGAAGCTTCAGCAGCCGCTCCCGGTCGTCGAGGCCGTCATCGTCGGCCGCAGCGCGCTTCTGGTCGCGTGCACGCTGGCGCTCCCGCTCCTCGGTCCGCTCCCGCGTCGTGGCCCCGAAGAAGCCGCGGGCACGGTCGCGCAGCCGCTCGCGCTGCCCGCGTGAGGTGTCGTGTCCGGCCTGCGTCTCCGGCTCGTCGACAATCTCCGCGTCGATGATGTCCTCCTCCCCGCCGTCCATCCCGTACACGGCATGGACGTCGCCCAACGGGTCGACAGGCAGTGCCTTGCGCCCCCGGCCCCTGCCGCCCGGACCCATTTCCTGCTCCGTGTCCTGTGTCATGTCAGCCTCCCAGTCCATAGTCGTCGTCACTCTGCTGCTGCCCGGTCTCGTAGCTCGGCGTCCAGGCCGGGCGACGGCCGCCCACGCCGACGGCGTGTGCCGAGCGCCGGCTGGCACCGCGCGCCCTGGCGGCCCCGTCCCCGGTCTGCGCGAGCACGTCACGCTTGAGGACCGCGGCATCCACCGCGGCCTCCGCGGACTCCAGGCCGTCCAGCCCGTCGAGGCCGTGCGCCGCGAACGCGTCGAGCTCGCGCGCCGCCGCGGCCCGGGCACGGCGGGTGCCCGCTGAGGCGAACTGCTCGTTCTTCTCGCCGTCGAAGACGCTCTCGCGATTCTTCGCAGCCTGCACCAGCGCCTCGAAGTCGCCGCCGTAGGCCATACGGTCCATCACCGTGCCCGCCAGGGACGGGTCCTCCTCGAGGTTGCGCACCAGGCCCG
Organism: Pseudarthrobacter sp. efr-133-R2A-89; assembly: GCF_030209315.1. NCBI lineage: Bacteria > Bacillati > Actinomycetota > Actinomycetes > Micrococcales > Micrococcaceae > Pseudarthrobacter > Pseudarthrobacter sp. efr-133-R2A-89. The sequence goes on from NZ_JARVSE010000005.1 coordinate 476,484, forward strand.
ACTTCGGGTCCTCCAGCGCGCGGGCGACACGGGCGACGCAGTCCGGGTTGACCGAAACGTTGAACCCGTCCTTGGCCTCGTAGAACTCGACGAACTGGGCCTCCCACTCCTCGGCCGTGGCCTGGACAGCCTCGCCGTCGGCGAACTCGGGACGCCACTGGCCGGGGCCGGTGTGCTCGAGCTTGCGGCCGCGCCACAGATCGCGCCCGGGACCCTGCAGCATCTCGTACTTGTGCCGTGCCTCCGCAGCGTCGTGCTTGGCCTGCAGGATCGACTGGGTCACCGGATAGGTCACCTCAAGCACCGCCTTCAGGTCAGCGCCACGCAGGGCGCGCACCGCACGCTGGGAGAACGAGCCACCCAGTCCCGTGCCGTGGGCCTTGATCGCCGTGGCGAACATCGAGGCCTCCTGGTCCTCCTGCGTGATGCCCGGCGTGCCCTGCTCGTCGCCGAGGTTGCGGGCGTAGTCCCCGAGCTTCTTCTCGCTACCCTTGGCCCCGGTCTCGACGCAGACTTCGCGCACGCTCTGCAAGTGCGCCTCGCGGCTGCTGAAGGTCAGCGCCGAGCCGAACTCGCCGCGCTGTGCCGAGCGATAGAGATCGCTGAGCTCCTCGACGAGGACCTCGTGGCCGGCGGCAACCTCGTGCGGATCGCTGACGAACCGCAGGCGGTTCGCCTCCTTGACGACACTCTCAAGGCTCTCCGCCAGCTCCGGGCTCTTGGACAGCGCCACCTGGGTGTCCAGCGAGACCTGCATGGCCAGCGGGTGCGAGCCGTCGGCCTTCACCACGCCGGTGTCCAGGAGGTTCGCTCCGACCGAGAGCCTGGCCATCGCCTCGGCCTTGGCGGCCTCGCTGTGCAGCCTCACGACGGCGACCGCGTCACCGTCGAAGTCGCCGTCGAAGCACTGGTCCATCACCGGGTTGATCGCCGCGCCGGTGAGCCGGTCGTCGATCGCCACGCGCATGTAGCGCACGCCGGCGTCGCGCAGGACCGGGTCGCGCCAGACCAGCGCGTGATCGCCTTCGGCCAGGCCCAGCTGCTCGGCCTTGACCGGGCTCAGAGCGATCTGATCGATGTCCAGCCGAGGGTCGGCGGTCCAGACCATCGTGGCCGAGTCCGACAGGCGCGAGCTCATCAGCCCGGTCTTGAAGATGTTGTTCTTGCCGGTCAGCACGCGGTTCTGCACGTCCGTGGTGATCGCCTCGAAGGCACGCTGGGCCCGCGAGACAGACTCGCTCATGCCCCGGCGCACCTCGGCGCGCTTGTCCGGCGACAGGCCGTGGTCGTCCAGCTGCTCGGCCATGTACCGGTAGCGGCAGGCTTCGACGAAGACGTCCTGATAGCTGCGCGTGTAGTCATGCGTGACGGACGTGCCGTCGTCGAACTCCTGGCCGCTGCGCAGGTGCGAAGAGAGCACCGGCAGCTTCCACGAAGTCGCGCTGACCGTCTCGGTCAGCTGACTCGTCGGGTAGGTCAGCGGAAAGGGGATTTCCATGTCGCCGCCACGATCGCCGATCAGGTCGCCGAAGGACTTGCGCATGGCCGTGGTGTTCAGCCCCGGCGTCGCGCCTTCGCTGCGCGGCTGCGTGCGCATCAGCTCCGGCATCGGGATCAGACGGCGCTCGGGCCGCTCGTCGACACTCTCGGCCTGGCCCACGACACGCAGGGTGCCGTCGGCCTCCATGTCCAGTCCCGCCACCAGCAGATACTCGCGCAGGTTCGACTCGGCACCGGAGTTGTGGCCGTAGAACTCGCGCATGATCGCCGGGCAGTCCTGGGACTGCAGCGCCCAGGCCAGCTGCGAGGAGGCCTTGCGCCCCTTGCCGGCGCGCACCTGTTCGTCGTCGTAGATCTTGGTCTTCTCGTCGACAGCCATGTGGGTGACCACGAACCGCATCTCGCCCAACCCTCCGTCGACCGGCCCGGCATCGGGGCCCTGGACGGCCGGGCGGCGGATGTCGCCCACGGCACCACCCATCAGCTCGCGCGCCGATCCGGCGTTGCGGCGGGAGATCAGCGAGAACGGGCTCATCACCACGTCGATGCCCGGGTTCTCCCTGAACCAGGCCACCTCCTGCTCCAGGCCCTGGGCACGCGCCTCGTCCGGGTCCATGTGGCGGTCGACCACCAGAGAGACGACACCCTTGTTGCCGTGCAGATCGCTGATCTTGTCGCCCACGACGAGGTCGCGCAGCTGGCCACCGGCCCCGCGGATGCGATGCCGCTCGGAGAACTCCGTCGACACCACGATCGGGTCGTCGGCCGTCCAGCCGCCGAAGGTCATCAGAGCGGTGCCGGTCGGCTTCGTCACCTCGGAAGACTGCATGATCGTCGAGGCCGTCATCTGCTGGCGGTCGAACGGGTCATAGCGCAGCGTCTCCAGCTCCGGCCGGCTCATCAGCGGGGCGCGGGAGCCGGTCACGGTCTCCGGGTCACCCGGCTCAATCGTGCCGTCGGGGCGCACGGCGGCGTCCTCGGTGAGGTAGCGCACGATGCCCTGGTTGGTCGCGCCGCCGGTCATCACCGGATCGAAGAAGCCGCCGGGAGCCGTCACATGGTTACGGTCGGTTCCCGTGAGCACCGTCATGTTCCGTCCACCGGTGAGCCGCCAGGCGTCGAAGACGTTGTCGTCGGCCGGGTCGGTGCGATCGCGTTCGGCGCGGTACTCGGCGTAGATCGTCGAGCCCTGCTTGATCTCGTTGGAGTAGCGCACGCGCTTGGCCTCGGTCTCGAGGATCGAGGCCGTCCACTCGTCCAGTCGTGCGGTGGCCTTGCCGGTGGCGGGGTCGACCTCATACGTCGTGGCCCGTTCGATGAAGTCAACCGGGTGCTTGGTGCCGTAGAGCTGCGAGTACACCGCGTTCAGCGAGGCCGGCTCGCCGGTCCGGCTGCGGCCGGAGACGAGGTCACCGGCAAGCTGGTACTGGATGCGCTCGTGCATCAGCTGTTCGTAGCCGCGCAGCACCGTGCGCTCCTCGACCGACTTGGGGGCCTCGCCCGGGGTCTGGGCCTTGATCCGCGCCTCGTAGCCGGGGACGATCAGCGCGTTCTCGCCACTGGCGAAGCGCGTGACAATCTCCCCATGGCTGCCGACATCGAAGACTTGGCCGATCTCACCGGAGACCGGCGTGGCCTTGCCGTCACGACGCAGCTTTTCGGCGGTCCAGCTGATGACGCCCTGCGCGTCGACCAGGATCTCACCCGGCGTCGCGGCGTTGCGCTCGATGCTCTCCCGGACGGTCTGACCGATCCGACGCATGAACTCCGAGGGATGCTCGGCGATGGGGGCGGCGGTGGCCGTGTGGAAGGAGACGATCCGGTCCTTGAAGCGGGTCGCCTGGAAGCTGGTACCCATGAGCTCGGTGGGAGGCACCCCGCAGCGGCGCAGCGCCGAGGCGAGGTTGTCCAGGTTCGACCACTGGCCGGTCGGGCTGGTCATGTACTTGGCGACGCGGGCGGGGTCGAAGCGCTGGTCGAGCCACTCGCCGTCGATCAGGTGCGGCTCCGCATCCCAGGTGCCGACCAGCTCGAACGGAACGTCATCAGCGTGCGCACGGACCTTGTCGGCGGCCGTGCCACCATAGACGAGGTTGCCCAGGTCCGGAAGCTCACCGGCCTGCAGCTCGCCGATCTCCTCCAGGCGCTCCTGGTACATCTCCTCGGTCGCGCCCGGACGCAGCAGCTCGCTGCGCGCTCCGGTGAGTACGTCCCAGTAAGAGCGCTGGATCGCCGCGACCTCGGGGTCAGAGGCATACTCCGGGGGCTCGATCTCGTCGAGCGCGCCCCCGGTGCGCTGCAGCTCAGACTCCGCGCGCAGAATCAGCTCCTCGACGCCCAGGGCGGCGCGCAGGTTCTCCCGCGCGGTGTCCACGGCCTCGCGACCGTAGGCCTCGGCCGGCTCTGCATCCACGAAGAAGGTCGGCAGGGAGTGGTTCTTGGCATCCCGGCGCAGCATGACCTTGGACCCGGGGCGCGGGGCGCTCTCACCGGGGACGACATAGTCCGCGACGACGAACATGCTCTCGCGGTCGACGTGATAGCTGTCCGGCACGTCGATGAGGGAGCGGCCGCGGCCATGCTCGGGGTGGCTGGAGCCGACGACGCCGACCACCGTGCCGGGAAGATCCTGGCGTTCGATGGGCAGGCCTTGGGCGAAACGCAACAGCCGCACGGCGTCCTCGGAAGTCGGGGCGGGCACGGCCATGCCGCCGGGCACCCGGTGATTGGTGCTGTAGCGCAGCACCGTTCCGTTGTCGTAGATGCGCGCCCCGGCGTACTCCTCCTGGCGCGTGTCAGTGAGACGGATCTCCATGCCGGTCCCGGAGATCCGGGCCTTGATCTGCCCGGGCTCACGGTCGCGCAGGACCTCGTAGGCCACGCCCTGGGACTTCAGCTCCTCGAGCAGCGCCGCCGAGCGCGCCACCGCCCGCTGGGACATGAAACGGTTGCGGTCAACGCGGCCGGTCTGCGGGTCGCGTCCGCCGTCGATGACCCACTCGCGGACCTGGTCGTACTCCTGGCGGCTCATCTTGTCCATGAGCGCCGTGAGGCCTGCGGCGTCGTCGTTGGTCATGGCACGGCCGGCCTCGTACGGCTTACCGTCCTCGTCGAGCCGCCAGAGCGTCATGTTCCCGCGGCGCGGCTCAGACAAGGACTCCACCTCGCCGCCGGCGTTCTTCACGATCGTCTCGTCGGGAATGTAGAGCAGCTCGGTACCTGCGCGCTTCACCGTCGCGCGCTCGGACCAGGCCGGGTCGTAAGGGCTGATCGGCAGCCGCGCCGAACGCGGGTCGATCTCCGCTCCGACGCCCGTGGCACGGGTGAACTCGCGCTGCAGCGTCTGGTAGCGCTCGTTGGCGGGGGAGTGGTCGCCGAACTGCGCCTCGTAGTCCGGGACGCGCTCGGAGAAGGCCGTGTCGATCGCAGTCAGGCACGCGGTGACGCCGAGTCCGGGATCAGCCAGGGCGGTTCCGCGCTGGCTGAGGATCTGGTCGACCCGTGCACGGATGGCCTTCGCCTGGGAGATCGGAATGATCTCCCCGCTCTGCTCCCGGGCCTGCTCGACTGCCTTGTAGAAGACGTACTCGTAGAAGTACCGCCTCAGTCCGTGTGCCTTCTTCATTGCTACTCAGCCTCCTGTGGACGCTCGGGGACATAACTATGTATAGATCATACCCTTATGATTCGAATGGAGGCGATAGACGAGTCAGAAACGAGCCAAAAGACGAATGCCGGGACAGTCGAATTGCATCGACTGTCCCGGCACGGAGCGAATAGACCCGCCGGCACTACCCCCGGGACTTCATCTCTACGGCCATGGCCCGGTCGAAAGCCCCGTCGGCCAGGACCTCCCAGCTGGGCAGCGAGGCCAGGTACGTGTAAAAGGCGGCGTGCACCTTGACCGTGGCCAGCGACCGCAGATCCTCCTCGGTCACGTCCTGCTCGGCGAACACGCGCGAGCCCTCGTCGCTGATCTGGCCGTTGATCCTGCGGGCGGCGTCGGTGTAGGCATCGGAACGGACCTGGCTGATGTAGGTCTTTGACCCGTCGGCGCTGCGCAGCTCGCCGTCCCCGCCGACTGAGAAGTGCTCGCGGTCCCGCTGCATCTCCACCAGCGCGGTCTTGTACGCCTCACCAATCTCAAGGTCCAGGGCCTTGACCTTCGCCGAGCCGTCGAGATTGATCAGCATCTCCTTGCTGACCGTGCCCTCGGCGTAGACCAGGCGCTTGTGGTCCTTCTGCGTCGCCTGGTGGGCAGCCACGGTCGCGGCCACCTCCACGTCCTCCAGGAACTCCTCGTCGTTGCCCAGCATCATGGCCTCGTAGTCGTCCGGGTCCACGACCACCGGGGCATTGGGATCGCCACTCTCGTCGGTGAAAACCATCCGCGTGATGACCTCCATGACCTCGTCCGAGTAGACGTCCGGGTCGAGGCGCTCGATGTCGATGTCCTTGTAGTCGTACGTCTCCTGGTAGAGCGTCTTGGCGTCGGCCGCCCTGACCGCCTGGGCCATGCGCTTGTCGAGCATCTTGACGAAGTCCGGCTGGTTCATGCGCACGTCGAACTCCATCGCGGAGCTGAGCGTGGGGATCGTCTGCAGCGAGTACTCGTGCCCCGGGTGGGTGATCGTGTTGCCGAGCAGCTTGAATGACATCGGCAGGATCGTCTCGTTGCGGTTCCAGACCGGCGCGTCGCCGGCGCGCAGCACGATCGAGTTGCGCGGCGAGAGGAAGGCGAAATCGTTGTACTTGATCAGCGGCTCCTCCTCCGTCGACCAGGTGCGCGAAATCGCTCCGTCCGTCTTCCCGCCGACCACCTTGTCCAGGTTCTGCGTGATCTGCTTCGAGCTGGCGTGGGTACGGTGAGTCTTGCCGCTCATCTTCTCCAGCGTCTCAATCATCGAGTCGTCGGTCGACTTGAGGAAGACGATGTTGCTCGTGTTTCCCTGCACAATCTTGTCGACCGACTCGCCGTAGACGTCGCGCAGCTGCTGCAGCGTCTGCAGGATAAGCGTGAACTGCTGCTCCTGGCCGAGGCCGATGGAGAGCATGGTCTCGAAGCCGGCGATGCCATTACCGTCGGACTGCAGGTTGCCGAGCTCGTCGAGCATGAACCGGGTGCGGTAGAGCGGCTTCTGGTTCGACTTGGTCATGTACGACTGGTCAAACGAGACGTCCACCAGCTGCTTGACCAGGATCAGGATCAGCTTGGCGTACTTCATCAGGTGCGGGGGAGTGACGAGAAAGACCGCCTTGGGCGACTCCGAGTACCGCGCCATCGTCTGCGTGATCGCGCGCGCCCGGACCTCGACCTCCTCAGGGTGCCCTCCGCCGGAGAAGTCCAGCTTGCGGCTCGGAAAGGTCGTGTCGCCGGGCTGGAACGAGAGGATCTTCCCGTCGCGGGTGCCACCCTCCCGCACCGGTCGCAGCTCGCGCAGCACGCCGTTCTTCACGATCTTCTTGCCGGTGACCGGCTCGACCACGAAGTGCCGGCCGTTGAGGGAGAGCTGGCAGCTCTTGCGGAAGTGGAAGTAGAAAGTGCGCACGAGCATGCCGCTCTGCGGGTTCTTCAGCTCCAGCTTCAGCCAAGCCTCGTCGCCGGGGAAGATTCCCTTGAAGTTGTAGCGCGCCCAGCCCACGCGGCCGACGATCTCCGAGTGCTCGAAGTCCTTGCCAAGGTTCTGGGTGAACATCGGGTCCGCGTACGCCGACCAGCTCGCCATCTGCCCGAGCAGGTGGTCGCGCTTCATGAAGTTCGGCGAGAACCGCACGCCCAGCCGCCGCGGGAAGGACAGGCCCGCCAGGTCAGTGTTCTGGCTCGGCTTGCCCGAGGTCAGGGTCGAGATCGTCGGGTCGGTGAAGAAGCTCATGCCCGTGATCGCGATGCCGTAGACCGAGGACATCATCTTCTCCGCACCGGCCATGGCGACCAGGGCGTTGTGGGCGTTGCCGACGAGCGTGCGCATCGAGTTGCGCGGCAGGGCCTGGGTGGCGTTGAAGTAGAGCGTGAGCAGGTCCTGCTCGGCCTTGCCCTCCCATAGGAAGTCCTTCTCGGCGACCTTGGCCTGCTCCTCGGCCAGGGCGTCCTCGTCCTCTTCGAACTCGCCGTTCTTGATGCGCTTCTCCAGCTCGGCAGCGGGGTTCTTCCACTTCTTCGAGGTCAGCTGCACGAAGAGCTGGTAGCAGTTGTACAGCGTGACCTTTCCCCACATGTCGTCCAGCCGCTGCTCCAGCGTGCCCGGGTCCATGCCGGTGGCTGCTGCGTACTCGCGCAGCTCACGCTCCTCCTCGAGGTAGTAGTCGATGAGACCGTAGGCGGCCCGTTTGAAGGCGTTGTTCGCCGCGTTCGGCCAGACCGGGTCCTCACCGCCGTCCAGCGGGAAGAAAACCTCGCCGATGTTCTCGATGTAGAGCGCGCACTTGGTCGAGTCGCCCTCGCGGGCGGCGTCGGCGGCCATGCCCAGCGGGTTGTAGATGTCGGTCTTCATCGCGTTGATCAGGTTGAACTGCACCGGCTCGAAGCCGCGCGTGACCAGCGGGATGTAATTCTTGACGAGCAGCTCGCCCTTGGGGTCGTTGATGACCATGTTCGAGGGCTTCTTCTCCCGCGACCACATGTCGATCATCGGCTCGATGTAGGTCTGACCCTTGCCCGCCCTGGTGATGGCCAGCACCATCGTGTTCACGGGAGCAGTGTCGACGATGTAGGCACCGGCAGGGCGCTGGACTTCGTACGCCGGGAACTCCCAGTCATCGGTGATCAGGTCCGACACCGTACGGTAGGGCCCGAGCTTGTCACGGTTCGCGCCCTGGAGCTTCCCAGGGTCCTTCGCCTCTTTGGCCTTGCGCCGGCTCTCCTCGGTCGGCGGGTTGTACGGGATCACCGTTGCGTCATACTTCCGGCGCAGCCGCTTGTCCCGGGGCAGGCCCGAGGCGTCAAAGAGCGCCTCGCCGAACTCCTCGTCGATCAGCGGCAGGGTCTCGACCAGCGGCTCGCCGTCGTCGCCGTCCATGACCTCACCCTTGTAGTAGACGATGTTGCCGTCCTGGTCAATCACGTCGGACTCTGCGCGCCGGGAGACCTTGACCGTGCCCAGCCCCTTCTTGCTGAGCATCATGTGACTGATCATCGAGCTGACCTGCACCCCCGAGTGCGCACCGGCGTCCGGGAACCAGTCATAGTTCTGCTGGACCTCCTCCGGCAGCGCGATGTGCTGGTCGTTGCGGTGGTCGTTGATGTCCGTGTGGTCGACCGTCGCGTTGTGCTTGGCGACCTGGCGTCCGGTCCAGGTGGAGATCACGATCATGACCAGCGCGCCCGATCCCAGCGTCAGGAAGAGCTTGAACCCGGTGACGGACCCCAGCTGCCCGCCGACGTTCGTCGCCGTGGGCGTGGCCCCCTGGTCAGCCTTCGGGGCGTCCTGGGCGGCGCTGCCTGCGTGGGTCCACCACGCTGGCACCGGGACGTCCTTGAGATCCGGGTAGCACTTCGAGCCGATCTCGGGGTTACCCTTCTCGTTGACGGCGCGGTAACACGTCATCGGGGCCCCGCCCTGGCCTGTCGTGGTGTCCTCCACGTAGTACGAGTCCGGCTTTCCGCCGCTGTTTCCGCCCAGGCCACCGCCCATCGTCGCCCCGAGCGTGAGCACTGCCGTAGCAATGACCGAGTACAGCACCCACGCCACGATCGCGACCAGCAGGCCCGCGACGCCGGCGAGCACGAGGCCCGACGTGTTCGACTTCTTGCTCAGCCGCTCGCCGCGGTCCAGCTGCTGGTCTTCATAGACGTCCCGGTTCGTCAGCGTCTCCTCCGGCCGACGCGCCGAGATCTTCTCCCAGCCGCTGGCCTTGGGCCGTGCCGCCCTGCGCTTGCTGCCTGCCATGGTTCTCCCTGCCTGTTTCCGCGTGTGTCTGTGTGTCCTGCGCCTGTTGTGATTGCGGAAGACGCCGACGGCGCACGGGGTGCGAGCCCCATGCGCCGTCAGACCCCGTCGATCTCCGAGTCGGATCAGCCGCCCATGGCTGCCCCGCCGATGAAGCCGGCGAGGCCGCCGAGCACGGGCAGCGCGACGATCAGGGCGATGAGCATCTTGTTGTAGCGGCTCTGGATCTCCGAAGCCCTTGCCAGCTCGCTGGCGTAGGACTCCTTGTCCGCAGCCATCTCCTCCAGCCGCGCCTCGTAACGGCGCTTGACCGAGTCCTCGACAACCTCCATCTGCTGCAGCAGGTCCGTGTTGCGCTGCGTGGCCGAGTCGGTCTTCTCCTTCTCGAGGGACAGGCTGTGCTGCCATTCCGTCTCGCGGGCCTGCATCTGGGTGATCGCGTCCTTGCGGTTGCGGTCAAGCTCGTCCTCCATCCGGCGGATGCGGTCGGCGTGCTCGTTGCGGATCGACTCCAGCAGCGCCTCCTGCTCGCGGCGCAGGACGCCGATCTCGTCGGTAGTGCGCTGGTGCTCTGCCAGAGCCTCGGCCTGGGCGATGTCCGCCTTGCGGTTGTCGTCGACGATCCGCTGGATCTCGGCCTTCCACTGCCCCAGACGCTGCTCCTCGGCCTCGAGGTAGGCCTTCTGCTTCTCGGCCAGGACCTCGAAGATCCGCGTAGTGCCGACCTGCATCTTCAGGGCGGCGTCGGAGCGGCGCACGCGCAGGATCTCCTGGCGGTCGTGCGAGTAGGAGTTCTCGAGCATCCGCTCGATCTCGGCGACAGCGTCGGCCTGCTCGCGCTCCATGCGGGAGCGGTTGCGCTCCTTGTACTGGATCTCCGCCTGGAGGGCGGCCTGCTCGGCGAGCTTCTTCGCCTGGGCCTCGTAGTCCTGGACGATCTCGGCCTTGCGGGTGCGGATCCGCTGTTCCTTCTCGGACTCCCGCTCGCGGTGCGCCGCCTCGGTGCCGTCCTTGAGTGCCTTGTAGCGCGAGCCCTCGCGGTCGGTGGCCACGTCACGGATGACCTGCTCGACGTGGGCCGACATGAGGTTCACGTACAGCGTGCGCAGTTCGTCCTCGTGCGCCCACCGCAGCTGGGCAAGATCGGCGTTGGCCTGCCGGTTGAGCTGGGCGACCTGGTCGCCGAGCCATTCGGTCGCACCCTGCGGCACCTCGATCTGCACGACCGGCGCGCCGATGGCGAAGGTCGCATTGAACTCGTCCAGGCGCACGTCGAGGTCCAGGTCCTCGGAGAGGAAGCGGCGGGCGATGACCTCGCGCACCTGCTCCTGGTTCTCCAGCAGGACGGCTTCCTCCTCAGCCGGGGCGTACGCCGTATCGTCGGCGGTCACGGGACCGGACTCCTCATCGAACTCCTCGAAGCCGGCCGTGCCGTCGAAGCCGGGCTCCGGCTCCACCGCAACCGGGGCCGCGTCCTCGTCTCCGAAGTCGACGGCTTCGTCGTCGAACACGGGCTCATCGCCCGCAGCGTCGAAGACCGGCTCGTCACCGGCACCCTCGTCCCCGCCGGGGATCGAGTCGAAGATCGGGTCACCCTCGTCGGCGGTATCCACGGCAGCAACAGCGTCCGCGTCCGACGCGGGAAGGGTCCCGGGCTCGTCGGTGGTGACGCCGCTGTGCTCGCGCCAGGCCTGCGCTCCGACAGCCTCCTCGAGGCTCAGCGTGCCGGAAGCGACCTCCTGGGCCTGCTTGAACGTGGCCTCGGCTACCAGGTCCACCAACAGCTCGCCGCTGGGCTTCTGCCAGACGACGGCCCAGGAGTACTCCGCGCCAGCCAGGAGCGAGTACTCCTCCATGCGCGCAAGCGTCTCCGTGTTGGGGATGATGCCGAAGACCTCTTCGCCCAGCATCTCTGCCGTGGCGACGGTCTTGATCTGGTCGGAGTCAATGAGCTCGATGAGCGAGCCCTTCGCCTCGTCGCGGCCGTGCCGCTTGCTCAGCCCTCCGATGGACTCGGCGGCCAGCACGAGCATGACCCACGCCGTGCCGCTGGGGAAGACGAACTTCGCGTTCGACCGCAGCAGTTCGACTGCTGCGGGGATCGCCGTCTCCCTGACCACGGACGACAGCAGCTCGTCAGGCTTCTTCTTCCGATCCTTGTTCCGGCTTCCCGCAGCCGTGCCCAGAATGCCCATTGGTGTCGATCCCTTCGATGATGAAACGCAGTTCGCCTGGTTTATGAGTATCCTATCGCTTATAAGTCGATAGGTGCAATGATAGGCAATCCGACACGACGCCGAATGGCCCGCAATGGCCGCTGGCGCAGATCAGCGCACGGCGCTCACCTCGATGCACGCTTCGGAGGTGAGCATGTCCTTGTGGTCGCTCGCCAACTCGCCGACGACGTCGATCCGGATCCGCCGCTCAGAGGGATGCTCGTTGATGAACGTCGCCACTCCGGTGGTGACCTCGTCGGTCATCTTCGCCACCGCGCCACGGGCACCGCCGGCATTGGAGTCGGTGTCGCCCTTGTCGTCGATGAGGTACTGCAGGACCCTCTGGTCGATGTCCACCCGCACGTTGTGCTTGATGAGGACCTCCTGCACCATGTGGCGCAGCTTGTTGCGCACAATCTTGCGCTGCGTGTCCTCAGAGAGCGGCTGGAACGGGACGATGGCGTCGATACGGCCCAACAGCTCGGGCGGAAAGCGGTTATCCGCCGAGGTCTCGGTGATCGAGCGGCGGATGAGCTTGTCGTACTTCAGCAGCTGCTCGCCCGAGCCCGTGTCGTCGGCCGCGTACTGCGCGATGGTCTTGTAAATCTCCGAGCCTGCGTTCGTCGTCATGACGATGTAGGTGTTCAGGAAGCTGACCTCGCGGTTGTTGTCGTCGGAGAGCCGGCCGTCGTCGAGCACCTGCAGCAGCAGGCGGGTGACCATCGCCGAGGCCTTTTCGACCTCGTCGAACAGCAGTACGGCGTGCGAGAGGTCCCAGACCCGCTTCGTCAGCTCGGAGCGGAACAGGTCCATCGAGGAGTCCTGGGCGTACTCGGACATGTCGAAGCGGATCAGGTGGCGCTGGTCGTCACCAAAGAGCAGCCGTGCCAGCTGCTTGGCAAGCTCGGTCTTACCCACGCCGGTCGACCCCGTGAACAGCAGCGAGGCCTCCGGCCGGCCCTTGTCGTTCAGGTCCGCGACCGACAGCTGCAGCCGCCGCGCGACCGCACGCGTGGCCAGGTCCTGGCTGAACACCTTCGAGTCCAGCTGCTCCTTGATCTTCGCGCCGTCGACCTTGAAGGCAACGTTGACGCCCAGGGACTCCTGGAGCACGTCCGAGAGCAGATCGCGGTTCAGCGCCCGCTTGGTGAGGCGGTGCCAGCCAACCATGCTGTCCAGCACCAGGATCGACTTGCGCGGCTGCGAGCTCGCCGGCATGTAGCGCTCGGTGTACTCATAGATCTGCCGGTAGATGTGATCGTCGTAGAACTGGTCGGCGACGTCGTAGTGCTCGGCCATGCCCTGCAGAATCCGGATCGTCGTCTCCTGGTCCGGCGGCGTCAAGTTGATGCGCTGCAGCCGTTCAACCAGCGGCTGATTCGGCGCAATGTGCCTGTGGAACTCGTCATAGGTCGTCGCGGCGATGATTCGGATGCCGCGTGCCCCGGAGGCCGCCAGCACCGGCTTGATCGCCTCACCCGCAGCATCGGAAAGCTGGATGATCTGGTGGAACTCGTCGATGAACAGGACCAGCTCCTGCTTCTCGTCCGCCACGAAGTGCTCGGCCTCGTCGAAGAAGCCCTTGAGCATGGCGGCCATGCGGTCCGAGTCGCCGGCCTCGGAGATCATCCGGGACGGATCGACCTCGAGATAGAGCCGCTCGGCGTCAGCGGCCATCGTGGCCTGGACGAGAGCGGTCTTACCCGTACCTGCCTCGGCCAGGAGCAGGGCGTTGCACAGCTCCGGCCTGCTCATCGAGGCCAGCAGCTGGAGCTTCTCGTGCTCGCGGCCGACGATCTCGCGCTCGGCCCTCTTGAGCGGGTCCGACAGCTTCGACAGGAGCGGATAGCCCTCATTCAGGTGCACTTCATGGAACATGCCGTGGAAGACCTCTCGCCAAGACTTGAATTCATCTGATAGATCAGTCGAAAGTCTATCATGGCACTATTCGGCTCGACTGCGATAGGACAGCGAAAGGCCCCCGGACTCATATCCGGGGGCCTCCTGGCCATTCACTCCGTAGGGGTGCTGTCACAGCCCCTGCTGGCGGTCCTCCTGGGACGAAGCCCCATCCTGCTCGAACTGGTAGTCGTACCGCTCGCTCAGCGGCCTGCTGGACTCCCGGTCGCGCCGTGCCCGCTCGTTCGCCTCCCGCTGCTGACGCATCGAGGCACCCACGCGGTCGACCAGTGCGCGCCCGGCCTCCGCCCACATGTCCTTGCCCTCGTCCGGGGCCGTGATCTCGTCCAGGCCCAGCTCCAGCAGGCTCGTGCCGCTCAGTGGGCTGGGATCGTTCGTCGCCATAGCCTTCTCCTCCTCCGCGCCTGTCTCAGGCCCCGCGCTGCTGCTCGGTGCCCTCGGGCCCGCCCTGGCCCTCGAACTGATAGTCGTACCTCTCGCTGACCGGCTTCCGTCCCTGCGGCGAGGTGCCCGGCAGCTGCTCCTGAGCACCACGGCCGACAACCGAGCCCATCCGCCCGACCAGGTCCGCCCCGGCAGCGGAGCCCTGGGGGGCCTTCTGTCCGCCATGTCCGGCCAGCTCCGTGTGCAGCCCGCGGGCTGCACCCAAGGCAGCTCCCCTGGCGGCGCTGGCGGCGACGCCCCTGGTCGATGCACCAGACTGCTGGGCACGTTGGGCGTGGGCCGCGGCATCCTGCATGGCCTCGGTGCCGAGCCGCCTGGCTCCCTCGCGGAGGCCCGCGGACTGCACGGCCTGTCCGACCTTCGACCCGGCGGCCCGCTGGGTGAGCGGGACCTTCACCGGACCCTGAACCGTGCCGCCGGCATGGGCCTGCTTCGCCTGGGGCTGCTCCTGCCGGGACGATTCCGGCTTCGGCACATCCGCTGAAGTGATCATCCCCGGTGCCGGCTCAGCCTGCGGGCGCGGCCGCCGCTCGACCACGTTGGGGTTGAACCTCGAGCCCGGCTGGCCGGGAGCGGGGGAGGAGGGCACGCTGTATCGGGGACCCCGCACCGCGCCGAGGCCCGCCTGCGAGCTCGGGCCCCGCTGCTCTCCGGTATCGGGGGTGGCCCCGCGGATCGCCGCCAGCTGCTCGGGCGTGTACGACGTCGGGCGCTGGCCGTGCTCCGGTCGGCCCTGGGAACTTTTACTGAGATCTGCCATGATGATTCGTTCCTCTCTATGCGAAAGGCCCCCGGAGAGGTCTCTCCGGGGGCCTTTCAATGAGTTCTGCTGAGTCGTGGATCGGTGTCAGCCGACCGCGGGGGCCTCGGCCTCGACGACCTGCTCGGCCTGGGCGGTCTGCTCCGGACCGGCCTGGCTCTGCTTGGCAGCCGCCTGGGCCTCCTTGGCCGCCTTCATGGAGGCGAACTGGTTGTCCAGGGTCTTGGCGTCGACCTTGAAGTCGCTGGCCTCCACGGACTTGGTGTTGACCACCAGACCGGTGCCGCGCGAGGCCGGCATCACGTTGCCCTTGAAGCCGTAGACGGTGCCGACCTTCTCGCCGTCCTTGTTGAGCAGCGGCTCCGTATTCGGGCCCGCGGCCTTGACGATCTCCTCCAGCTGGCCCACCGAGTAGGGGGCGGTGTTGGCGAAGCGCTCCTTGCCGTCCGGGCCCTTCACGCGCTCGGACTTCAGGTGCAGGTTGCTCTGCTCCGGTCCGCGCGAGTCGCGGGCGTCGACCTGGATGTCGGCGTAGTGCGACTTGCCGTCCTTGGTCGCGCCGTTGTCATAGACCTTGGCGATGAGGTTGACCCCGGTCATTGCGCCCTTGCCCTTGAGAAGTGCCATGATCTCGTCCTTTCGTCGTTCCGTCCGCCACTCGGCAGAACGGCCTTGATCATTCACGTCGTCCGAGCAAAGCCCCGAAGTGCAGTGCCGAACTGCTCTATACACTAATACTCCTATAGAGCATTCCGCAACCATTCGAATGATCTTTCGACTCGTGTCCCTACTCGTGCTGGATGCCGTCGGACCGGCCTGCCGGCTCCTGCTCGGGGCCGGGGAGGACCCCGGCACCAGCCACCGCGGCGTCGACCCGCTGCTGGACACGCACCACCAGGCCGGCGTCGAGCGAGGAGGCCTTCGAACGGCGCATCCGGGCCGCCTGTTCCTGCTCTTCGCGCAGCGCCGCGATCCTCGAACGCAGAACCGGCCGCGTGGAGCCGTCCTCCACCGGAACCAGTTCCCGCGAGACCCGGGTCATCGCGGCGATGTCGTCGACAGGGAGGTCGGCGATCGCCTCGGACTGGCCTGACTGGTCGAGGTACTCCATGGCCGCCAGCAGCAGCCGGCGGCGTTCGGCCGCGGCTGCGGTGAACTCCCGCCGGGCCCGCTCGCCGATCTCGACATCGGCCACGAAGTCGTAGCCCAGGTGATGCAGGTCCAGTGCCTTGACCTCGTCGAAGGGGTGCACCGTCCCGGTCTCGATCGACAGCTGGGTGGAGACCTCCGGATCCCCGCCGGCGACGGCGCGGCGCTGGTCAGCAGGACCGGCGACGAGCACCAGCCCCGAGTCGGCCAGGTCGGTGCGCAGCTCCTGGAGCCGTTCGTCGTAGACCTGCTTCATCGTCTCGATGCGCGCGTCCAGGACCGCCCGTCCGGCCTTGCCCGCGGTCAGGTGCCGTCCGCCGGGCTGGCCGTAGATCTCGCGGCCCATCTCCTCGGCCTGGTCGGCGTCCTTCATCCGCTGCAGCGAGGCGTCCTGGCGCAGCGCCATCAGCGAGAGCAGGCGCTGGCCGTACGCGGCGACCTCCTGCTGCTGGGCGTACCACTGGCTGGCGTCGCCGACAAACGGTAGGAAGTGCTGGTACTTGCTCATCACCCGCCGGTGCCAGTCCTCTTCGTAGCGGTAGAAGTCGTAGAGCGGCCGGGAGTCCTCTACGGCCACTTCGGCCTTCTCGGCACGCTCCCATTGCCGGGCCAGGTCGCGGTAGGCGCTGGCCTTGGACTTGTGATGCTGCAGGCGGGAGGCATAGCTGCGCAGCCGGAAGCCGAAGGAGACGACATCGTCCTCCGAGCTGCCGTGCTGCTGCTGGCGCTCTGCGGCCAGGGCGGCCATCTCGGCGTAGTCCATACCCATCACCTCAAGCATCGGCGTACGCACCCGCAGCTCCTCCTCGGGCAGGGCGCGCAGCATCTGGTAGACCCCGTTGACCGCCCGCTCGGTGATCTGGTTGCGGCCCGCGTCGACCAGGCGCTGCCACGCGTCGGTGGGCAGGCCCTCGGCCTCGCGGCGCTGATTGGCGTACTCCACGACCCTCTCCATTGCCGCCGGCAGCGGAGAGCCCGGCCGCTCCAGCTGCTCGGCCACCAGCTCGGAGACCAGACGGTTGGCTTTGCGCATCCGCAGATCGTTGGTTCCGGCGCGCCACAGCGAGCGGTCTGCGGGCAGGCAGGCCAGCAGGAACTGGGGGAGGGCCTCTGAGCGCATGCGCTCGTGTGCCCAGCGCTTGATGAAGGTCGTCACGTTCCTGCGCTCGTATCCGACGGCGCTGGACAGGTGCGCGACGACCTGCTTCTCGTCCAGCCAGGCGTCCACGCCGCGCCGCAACCGGGACTTGTGCCGATCCAGAAGCTTGCCCCGCTGGGTGCCGTCCTTGGCCAGGCGGCCGTGTCCGGCGTCGACCATCGCCAGGTGGCAGTGGACGTGCTCGGTGTCGACCTGGATCACGCCGACGTAGCGCAGGTCGTCGAAACCGCTCGTGCCCGAGCTCATCCGCTCCAGCCCGTGCATGATCGCCATCCGCAGCTTCATCTGGTCGATGTGGCCGCGGTAGTCCCCGCGGCCTTCGCAGTGAAAGTCCTCGCCGACGATGCGGTGCCGTTTCAGGTATTCCTCATCGAAGGAGAGCACGGTCTTCAGCACCGTCTTGCCGCTCTCGAAGTGTTTCTGGATGTCCCGGGACGCAGCCCGCAGCTGCTCGTCGGAGAGCGACACTGAGCCGTAGCCGAAGGCCACGCCGCCATCGCCCTGGGCCTGGCGCATTGTCGTCTTGGCCTCGACCCTGCTCGTCCCTGCGCGCTCGACCGCGCTCTCGCGGGCCATATAGCGCAGGATGAAGTCGTCCGTGCGCAGCCGCTGGATCGGCGCGAGCGACTCAGTCGCCTGCTCGCGCGCCATGTACCGGGTGACGTAGTCGCCGGGGGTGCCGCCCCGGGACCCCTTGCCGCCGGGCAGCGGCACACTGAACTCGTTGACGATGACCACTGACTGCTTCAGGCCCATCCCGCCTCATACCTCCGTCGTGTGAATGCACAGAACCCCGGCCGCTGTCCTCCAGCGACCGGGGCCCGTCCTGACTGCTCTGCCCGCCTCGGCCTCAGTGGCCCAGACCGTGCCCGTCTTCCTCGCCGAAGTCGAGGTCGGCGGCGCGGCGGGAGGCCTCGCGCTTGCGCTCCTCGAGCGTCGGCGCGGGCACCTCCTGCCCGGTGGCCTCCTCATCCAGACCAAAGTCCAGATCGTGGGTCGCGCCGGCATCCGGCTCCGCGTCCGCAGGGGCGGCAGTATCCTCCGGTCCGTCCAGGTGCAGGGCCG
The DNA here is from genome assembly GCF_030209315.1 of Pseudarthrobacter sp. efr-133-R2A-89. Taxonomy (NCBI): domain Bacteria; kingdom Bacillati; phylum Actinomycetota; class Actinomycetes; order Micrococcales; family Micrococcaceae; genus Pseudarthrobacter; species Pseudarthrobacter sp. efr-133-R2A-89. Next base: position 494,583 of record NZ_JARVSE010000005.1, read on the forward strand.
GGGCCACACGCTGGTGGTACAGGTGCTCGGGCGTGCCCTCAGTGCGCTCCAGCTCAGCCTGATACTGCTCGCGCTCCGCGGTGATCTCGGCCTCGACCGCCAGCAACTGCGCGGTGACGCCCTCGGCAGCCGGCTGCTGCGCCTCCGGCCGCTGGAGGTTCTCCGCCTGCGCGACCAAGTCGAGCTCGTCCTCGCTGAACAGCGAGTTGATCGCGTCGGAGCGGGCCCGCAGGCCCCGCTGGTCGACGACGGACTCAACCGGACCATGACCATCCTTGGAGCGATCAGCGAAGTAGGCCGCCAGGTCGTACTCGGTGGAGGCCAGGTCGATCTCGAGATCGGCGATGCGGTGCACGTTCATGAAGACCACGGGGGCATCGGCCTGGTCCCCAGACGGGGTGAGCACGAGGGCATCCACCCTGGCGGGCAGCTCCCACTCGATCCCCGTGAGCTGGTCGGGCACGGTGAACGAAGGGCTGAAGTAGCCCTTGGCCGCCAGTGCGACCAGCTGCTCGTCGTCGAACTCGTAGAAGGCGTCGACCTTCTCGCCCTGGCCGTGCGAGTAGGTCACCTGGGTGATCCCGTACGGCAGCGGCTCGGCGGGAGTGATCGAGCGCAGCTCGCCCACGACGTGCAGGTAGGGCCGGTAGTTCTCCTCCTTGCCGCGGTGCTTGAGCTCGACAGAGTCGACCAGCACCCCGATCTGGGCATCGAGGCCGTCGTAGCGGTGCGCCTGCACGCCACGCTCCCGCAGGGCCCGGTCGGCCCACACGTCGTTCATCATCAGTCCAGCAGTGCGCATCAGTTGCTCCTCTTCCGGTTGGTCTTCTTGCTCGGGCGGGTGGTCCTGGGGGCGGCGGTGGCCGGGGCCAGCGCCGGGGTGCGGGCGTCGCGCACAGCCTGGATCCGGCAGGTGGACCAGCGCCACATCCCGCGCATCGCAGCGATCTCCGCGGCGGCCAGCAACAGGACCACAAACAGCAGCGGGGCGATCCACATCGCGACGGTCCCGGCCATGGTCAGGTCGCCGCTTGCTGCGCCCGACTGCCGGTGCAGCCACGCGCCGAGCATCGGGATCACGACCATCGCAGTCATCGAGGCCAGCACGTAGTCGGCGATGAGCACGACCGAGCGGAAGAACACCGCCCAGATCAGCACCGGCGATCCGCCGGAGCCCTTCCCGGGGGCCAGGCGGCGCAGCGCGCCGGCCAGCTTCGAAGGGCCACGCCCGGCCTTCGGCTTGACCGGGGCCTTCTCGACGGGGACTGCAGTGGCAGCCTCCACGCGGGCTTCGTGCTCGGTCGCGCTGCCGGTCTTGTCCAGAGTCTGGATCGTCATTCGTCTCGTCCTTCGTGGTTGTCGTGTCGTGTCTGTGCGGGTGTCCCGCCGGTCAGCCGCTGTGGCTGGGTCCGGGGCTGGCGGTATCGGCCGGTGAAGCAGAGGCAGGTGGCCTCTGCGCGGCAAGCTGGTCCCGCGTCCGGCCCGAGGCCCGGTACGCTTCGAACGAGGCGACCGTGCCGTCCTGTCCGGTGGCGAAGGTGAAGACCACGTACTCACTTTTGGCCGTGGACTTGCCGTCGGCGGACACCGGGTCCAGGCGCGCCACTCCGATGTAGGAGTAGTCCAGGCCCTTCACCGCGGCAACGTCGACGTCGAAGTCGGCCAGCTGGTACGCCGTCCCCGCGCCCTTTCCGGCACCGGTCGCTGCCATCCACTCCGGGATGAACTCGGTGAGGGTCCGGGACGAGGTCCCGAGAAACCCGTACCGGGCGTCGAGGGCGGCCTGCGTCTCCTTGACGGTCCGCGAGGCGGCCGAAGAATCCGTCAGGCTCAGCAGCACCGAGCGCGCTGCGGCCCGGTCCCGGTCGGCCCGCTCGGCATCCATCCCCGGCAGGGCAGCCAGCAACCGGGCATGCTTGGTCTCAAGTGCCGCCTGCGCGTCCTCCTGCTTGCCCTGGAGCTGGACGATGAGCTGGTCGGCCTTGGCGTCGGCGTCCGCCGAACCGTCGGCCAGCAGCGCCGGGGCCAGAGAGAGCAGCGACAGCGCCAGCAGCGTTCCGGTGCTGCAGACCAGGACCTTCCCGGCCCTCGCGCGCACCCAGTCCTTCACGTCCTCGATCACGGTGCCTTCACCTCCTGCCGCAGGGCCTCGCCCGTGGTCGTCGTTCCGGTCTGGACCCCGGAGAAGCTCTTGCGGGTCATGTCGTAGTCAGCCCGGGCCCAGGCCAGTACCGCCGGGGCCTGCCCGGCCGCCGGGCGGGTCTGCACCGCCAACCAGGTGACCCGGATCGTGCCGTCCACCTCGACCGAGTAAGGGCGCTGGGCGACCCACTTGAAGCCGGAGTCGAAGCTCATCGGAATCTCGTTGCCCGCGGCGACGTCCTTGTCGGAGGCCAGCAGGTACCAGGGTTGGAGAGTGGCCTGCCCGACGTCGGGGGCGAAGTACGGGGTGAGGTTCCGGCGCGTCGGCTCGGCGGCAGCCTGGTCCAGCGTCCCGCCCGAGTCCGCCACCGAGGGTGTCAGGTAGCGGTACTCGTTCTGCAACCGGGCGATCTGTTCCGCAGCTCCCTGTGCCGTGACCAGGGCGCGGTCAGCGTCCTTGGCCTCCGGGAGGGCGTCGGTGCGCACCGCGGCGGTGCGGATCTGCTCGCGCAGGGAGACGATTTGCTGAGCCTTGTCTTGGCTGACGGTGGCCTCGCCACCAGAGAGACCTGCGCCGACCAGGAAGCAGAGCAGCGCAGCTGCCCCCGTGCACACCCCGCCGATGGCCGCCCGGCGGCTCATCAGCGCACCCGGGACATTTCCGTCCCCAGTGGGGTCGGCGTCGCCCGGTGCCGCACCGGCGTCCGGCGCGGCCACGAAGCGGGTCTTGCGGACAGGCTTGTCAGCCTGCACACCCGACTCGCCGATCTTTGTCGATGCCATTGCCCCTCAACTCGCTCTTCGTCTCGAGTACCAGTACAACTCTATCAAGAAGATGAGTCGAAAGGGAGTCGGATCATCTGGAATGACGAGTCGAACCGCCAGCGGGAATGGCGGACAGGCCAGAGACCTTCCCTTGCGCGTCGACGGTGAGGTACACCAGCACGGTCCGGTACGACTTGACCCGGTCCGGTGCCACCTTGTTCTGGGACACCGCATCGGAGGTAGCCGCCACCTCGATCTGCACGGCATACGTGTACTCGTCCGCGGTGACCTTCACGACCTCGAGGTCCGCGTCGGCATTGACCGCCGAGTTCAGCCCTTGGGTGTCGATGTAGTAGTAGCGCTTGCCCGCGGCGTCTTCGTTGAAGCGCGCCGGCGGCATGAACTGCTTCAGGAACTGCTCGTCCTCGGACAGGTGGTAGCGCTCTTTCAGGTCCCGGCGAGCGGCCTCGTAGGCCTGGCCGGAGTCCCAGGTGAATGCCGTCTTCACCAGGCGGTCCACGATCTGCGTGTCGTCGTGGATCCGGCTCTGGCTCACGCCGAGCGACTGCATGACATCCTGCTCGACCTGCTCGGACTTCGCGGTCCCGACCGAGGCAAGCTGGCCCTGAAGGCCCGTGATCGTCTGCTGCTGCTGATCCAGTGCACTGCGCTGGGACCCCCATGTCAGGCCGGTCACCGTCACGGCGGTAACCAGCAGTACCGCGACCCCGACCACCAGGGCGTTGCGCCGCATGAAGCCCGGTTCCGGCGCTGCCGTTTCGTCCGTGCCGTCAATCTGCTGCTCCTGCATCATCAGCCCTCTCCGCTTCCGTTACCCGTCGTCGATGCGCCCTGCTGGTGCTCCGCGCCGGCGGCGGTCACCACGACCTTGAGATCCGCGAAAGTCCCGGCCTTCCCGTCGTAGGAGTAGGCCGCGTTCGCCCACGCCAGCACCTGTCCACCCGCGGTGTCCCGGCACAGCCAGATCACCCGCGCCGTGCGCGTGGTGCCCGTGGCGTCCTGGGTGGCGAGGTCCGGCATTACCGACTCGACCGACCAGGCGTACGCTCCAGGCGAGGAAGCCTTCAAACCCTCGTAGCGCACGTACCAGGGGAACCGCGGGTCGATCTGCGTGCTCGGGTCGAACGGCGTCACAGAGGTCCGGGAGTAGGCCCCCTTCTCGTCGGCCAGGAACGAGCGCGGGCTGAACAGGGGTGCCAGCGTCCGGCGGTGCTCGGCGATCTGCAGTGTCGCCGCGTTCGGCGTACCGTTGCCCGCATTGGGCTGTGTCGCCGCCTCGTGGTGCAGCTGAGCGAAGCGCTGCTGGGCCTCCGCGACCTTCTGGGCGTCCTTTGCGGCTGCCTCCATCAGCCGCGTCATCTTTCCGGGCAGATCCGGGGCGACCGGAGTGCTCCTGGCATCCTCGATCTGGACCTGGAGCGCGGAGATCCGGTCGGCGTTTGCCGCGTGCTCCACCTCGAATCCCTTGCCGCTCACTCCCGCGGCCGCCGCGAGCCCGAGGATCGCCACGCCCATTGCGGCGCTCAAAACCAGGCGCGTCCGCCGCGCCGACTCCTCCGGAGTGCGTGCCTGCCGCTCTCCGCGCCGCTCGGAGCGCCAGCCCTCGAAGCGGGCCTCGAGTTCGACCCCGCTGACCCGCCTGCGGGTGGCGGGGGCCTTCAGCTTCTTCGGCGCGCCGTCCTCGTCCTTGACCGTGTCCCCGGCCCTGCCACGCGCATCATCGTCCGCACTCGTCACGATGCCCGCCCTTTCTCGCGTTGTCCTCATATATGACTCCAAGTCTATCTGTAATGGTCATTCAATAACGAGTCTGCCCCATTCGACAGGTCACTGCGCACGGATCGGGACGCAGAAAGGGCCGGTGCCCGGATCGTCCGGACACCGGCCCTGCTTCCGCCGGCTACGCCGGCAGGTTGCCGCCCGTGGTGATGAGGTCCGTGACGTCGACGAACACCCACCCCTCGGACTTCATCCGCTCCGCACTGTCAACGCGAACGCGGCCCATGAACGCGCAGTAGCCGGCCTCACCGAGGATGACCTTGTCGCCCTGCACGCCCAGCACCACGAGGGTGTGGCCCGCGGACCCCGTACCCGGCCCGGAACCGACCGAGTACGCCGTCGGCGTACTCGAGACCTGCTTGCCCGTCATGGACGCGATCGCGTGGGCTGTCTGGATGCCGTCGCCCGGCGGGTACTGCTGGAACGAGGTGTACTTGTTCATGAAGTAGACCGAGAACGACACGCAGTTCATGGCGTGGTTGTCGCCGCAGGAGCCCGGTCCGCTAGCGCCGTACTTGTCGTCCAGGAACTTGTCGCCCTCCTGGTTGTACAGGTCGATCAGCTGCCGGGCCTGCTCCTCGTTCATGCCGCCGTCGACGAGGCTGCCCGGGCGCACCTTGGTGTCGCTGTCGCAGTTGCCGAAGACGGAGCGGATCCCGCTGCCGACCGTGTCGACAATGCCGCCCACGATGTCCTGAACCCCGCCCACGACCGAGGTGTCGACGGTCCAGCCGCTCATCTTGCCGAACCACATCTCGGCGTCGGCCTTACGCTGCTGCAGCTGTGAAGCGTTGTCGGCCGAGCGCTCCCACTTGTCGTGGAAGTGCAGTGCAGCAGCAGAGGGAGAGCCCTGCGAGGTCTTGATCATGTCCTTGAACACGGCCACGTCCCCCGGGCTGTCGCCCTCCGCCATGAATGCCAGCTGGGCCTTGATGGTGTACCAGTCCAGGTTCTTGGACTTGGCATAATCCAGGAGCATCGTGGTGCGCCCGTTCGACCACTGGCCCAGACCGATGCCGCCGTGCGACTGGCCGGGGATGTGGGTGAAGTTCCCGTCCCAGGCGGTCTGCTTGCGCGGGCCGATCTGGTAGGGCTCGTTGTAGATGCCCTCCACGCTGGTGGGGTCCACGCCCGACTCCTGCGACCAGTTGCCCAGGATGCCCGCGATGTTCTCCTCGGGCATACCCCAGGTCTTCAGCACGGAGTAGACCGCCCGGGCGTTCGCCTCGGTGTTCGCCGGGACGTCAGCGCCGGGGCCGTTGCGGCTGACATTGACGATGCAGTTGGTCATGGTCGAGCCGCGGCCGCCATCGAGGCCGGCCTGGTCGAGCACACCCGTGAGGACCGTGCTGAGCACAGCCACCGCGGCAACGGTCGCAGCCACCCCGGATGCGGCCGTGGCCACCGGGGCGACGGTGGCCGTCACGGTGACCCCGAACACGGCTCCTGCCGCCTTGCCGACCAGCCCGCCCAGTGCGATGAACGGTGCGGCGATCGTGTGCCCGACCGCCTTGGCGATCCCAAGGATGAAACCCCAGATCATGCTGGCCGCGTTGGCGGCCATCGCGAGCATCGCGAAGAACATGGTCTTGAGCCACTTCAGGAAGGCCATGACCATGAGAAGCCCCGCAGCCGGGGGAGCGGCCGCCGCGGTGCCGCCGACGGCGACACCCCTGGCGGTCTTGGACAGCAGCTGGCCGTCCTTCTCCTTCTGCGAGGTCCGCTCGTAGCCGGTGCCCCCGGCACCGAGCCGCTTGTCGGCAGGCTCGGCGTCCGGACCTCCGCCGGTGACCTTGGACGCACCGTCGACAACATCCTTGCCGGTCTCCAGGCCCACATTCTTGGCAGCGCCGACCGCTGCCCCGGGCAGCGCGCCGACACCACCGGCGGCGGCTCCGGCCTGCGCCCCGGCGACAGCTCCCGAGGCAGCCGCTCCCGCGTACCGGCCGGCACCGCGGCGGACCGCGCTGCTGCCGTCACCCTCGACCGCCTTGCGGGCAGCTCCCCCGGCCGCCCCGGCGGCGACACCGTCGAGGCTCTTGGCAGCCTTGGCGGCCTTGCTGGTCTTGCTGGCTGTGTCGGCCGCACCTGTGGCCTTGCCAGCGGCAGCCGCTGCGTCCGGGGCCGGTGCGGCTCCCAGGTGCTTCGACCCGCGGCCCGCAGGCGTCGGGTCCACGGGCTGCGGCGCGGGGGAGGCCCCCGGGGTTTTCGGCAGACCCTTGGCTGCATCCCCGGACGGGGAAGGAGCGGAGGCCGCTCCGGTACGGGGCCCGGCGCGGCGTACGCCGGACCCCTCACGACGAGGTGGCTGCGACTCCTCCTTCGCACCCCCGTCGGCGGACCTGCGGTCCCCGCGGGGCGATGCAGCGCGCCGGGCCGGGTCATCCCGCCGCGTCGGCTGGTCGATGGCCATAAGCTTGTCCTTTCCGGCTCGATGCCTGGGTGGTGACTGCCCGCTCCGTGGAGCGCGCTCAGTGATAGACGGTCAGGAAGTCCCCGGCCGAGTTCGCAGTGCTGTTGGACTGCACATCGCGCAGCTTCACGTCCAGGCCGAGCAGCTCGAGCAGAAGCCCGGACTGGTACTCCGACTTGGCCTTGCCGTAGTCCTGGTAGGCCTGAGAGAGGTTGTTCATCACGTTCGTGAGCGGGCGCATCGTCACATCGGAGGACCGGTAGTCCTTCTTCAGGTCGGTGCCGTCGGAGAGGACCCACTTCATGTCCGAGACCTGCTGGCTCGTGCTGTCGCTGCCCTCGGCGCGCTTGTCGGCGAGGAACTGCACATAGCCCTTACCGGCGGGCACGAGCGTGTCGAGGTAGCCGGCATAGACGTTGCCCGCGCGCCAGTTGAAGTCGAATCCGCCGGGCACGACATGGCCCGTCTTCAGCTCCAGCGTCGCTTTCCCGTCCTTGGCCTCGGCCGCCGAGACACCAGCCACCTGATCACCTGCGATGGAGGTCGGAACGGCCGGCGGACGGAGGAAGAGCCCATCGACCTTGGTGGTCGCCAGGTCGGAGGTGTACGACTCGACCTGCTTCAGGCTCGTGCGCATCGCGAGCAGCTTCTGGTCGAGCTTGTCCCGCGTCTGCTGCTCCTGGGTCTTCAGCACGACGTCGTAATAGGCCCGGGCCGGGTCGAAGCTGGCCGCGTCCAGGGCCGGGATGTCGGTGGTGCCCGACGCACCCGGGTTGATGATCACGCGCCACTGGTCGTACTTCTTGAAGCTCGAGTCGCCCACGACCTGGTCATCCCTGCTCTGCTGCCGCTCGTCGTAGGTCAGCTCGGCGTTCGCGCGGACGGTCAGGTTGAGCACCTGCCGGTCGAAGGGCCGGTCCGCGTCCAGGAGGACCCCGACGTAACCGGTCGAGCCGAAAACGTGGAAGGTGCCCCTGATTCCGCTGGTACTGACCTTCTCGGTCTGCAGCTTGTCGTTGGTGCCCAGCAGGAAGGCCTGGTAGTCCGCCGCGTTGTACGAGATCGCCGCGCTGGCGGGGAAGTGCATCATGACCAGTGCCCTGTTGCCGGTGTGATTGGTGTAGACCCCGTCGACCGTGCCCTTGAGCTGGGTCTTCGAGGAGGTGAACTCGGTGTTGTAGAGCGCGGTGTGCGACACCGCGTCGCTGCCCGCCTTGAAGGCGGCGGCACCCGAGCCGGCCACCACGACCAGCCCCATCACAGCGAAGATGCCGAAGAACACCCCGAAGCGCTCGATTGCGTGGTGCGAGTCGAGCTTGAACCGCTTGCCGAAGGCCAGCGCCTTGTCCTTGATCCCCATGTCCGTTCCCGTTCGTCCTGTTCCTTGCTCTGCCTGTCCTGCTCGTCGTCAGCGCCCGTCGTCCGACCCCGGAAACGACGCACCGGGCCGGTTGAGGCCTGGTGACCTCAACCGACCCGGTGCGGTCCGTCGACGCTTTGTGTGCCCGGCCGTTGATTCCTGCCGCGCCGGGCTTAGCCCAGGACGCCGCTGGTCAGTACGTGGCTGACCGTCTGCACGAGGACAGAGCCGCCGCCGAGGTCCTCGAGGGTCTTCTGGCCGCCGGAGCCGATGGTGTTGATCAGCGACCACCCACCGGTGCCGAGCGCGCCGCCGACCAGGATGAGCAGGGCGATGGTGCCCCAGCCCTGCTGCTGGCCCGCGGACTGCGGGGTGGCCATCAGCTTCTTGATCAGGAGCACGCCGCCCCAGACCAGTCCGACCGCACCCAGGAGCATGAGCAGCAGCCCGCCCCAGAGCTGGATCTGGGACTTCGCGTTCTCCAGGAAGCTCGTCAGGTCCCAGGCCGCGGTGGGCAGGGCGACCCGCTCGAGTGCCGCCTCGTAAATCTTCGTCATGGTTCTTTCCTCTCGCCTATCGAATGGTCGCTTGCATGACATGTGTCACGAGGCGACTGGCACAACCGATTCGCCTAGATAGAGCACAGCGCCCTATCAATGGTCTCTCCCGATGCGACGTGACTCCCCGTTGAGCGGGACGACATGCCTGCAATCATGCGGCCGACCCCTCTCTAGGGACTCGTATACGTGCACATCTTCAGTGACCAATCTACATCATTCGAGTCATCAGTCATAGTCGTATCAGTGACGAGTCGGATACGAGTCCAGAATGTGCTCGAAGACCAGCGCAAACGAGGTGTCGGCGGGAGGACTGACGTTCTGCTCAAAAACGTGTAGATTTCACATGACGGGGCGCGCGGTGTGCGGCTCCGGCACGGCTCGGCATACGCTTCTTGCTGAGCCCTTCGCGCCCATGTACCCGACCAGGAGCCCAAACCAGATGAACGCCTTGCCCGGAGACCTCTTCGCCCGCCGACTGCGACAGGAGAGGGAACGCCTGGGCATCAGCCAGGCTGAGCTGGCCCGCAGGATTGCCGAGATCCTTGGAACGAACGTCGACCCTTCGGCGGTGACCCGGATAGAGCAGCAAATCCGCGCCGTCCGCCTGGACGAGGCGGTCGCCGCCTCCAAGGCCCTGGACGTCCCCCTGGCGATCCTGGTCGCCGAGGATCCGGAGGCAGAGAGCGAGGCCCAGCTGCAGCAGTACCTCGCCGACCTGGCAGCGGCCCAGCGCGAGTGGGAGAAGAACAGGCTGGAGGTGCTGCGGCTCTCCAAGGCCATTCAAGTGCTCGGCGGCGGCGCTCAACTCAAAGGTGTCGTCGACTTCCGCCTCATGGAAAGCATCGACGCCCGCGTCCCGGTCGAGGAGGACGACCAGCACGGGCACCGGGTTGCCCCCGGCATCGAGGGGTCTACAACCCCAGACGCATGACGCTGTTGCGTGCCGCAGGATTGAACTCGCGGTCGTAAACGTCTACCGTCGCTGCCCGGCTCCACCGGCCGGCGCGCATGATCTCCTCCGTGCTCGCACCGTTGCGCCGCGCCTGGGTGACGTGCCCGGCCCGCAGCGAGTGGAAGCCGTAGGCAGCAGGGTTCATCCCCGCCTCGACCATGCGCGAGAGCAGCATCGTGTGCAGCGCGTCGCCGCTCACCGCCCGTGCATGGATCCGGGCGTCCTTCCTGTTGCGGTACGTTGCCCGGAGCAGGGGCGCGCCCGAGGCCAGGTCGGCGCTGCTGATGAGCGCCGTCGAGCCGGCGGCTCCGCAGACGTGCTCCTCGAGACCGTACGAGAACAGCTGCTGCATGATCCCGCGACGCCGTGTGCGCGCGTCGTCCTGCCGGGCGAGCCCGAGCAGCACGACCCAACGGTGCACCGCACACGGGGGACAGGATGCCGGCGAGCTCCCGAACGGCAGCACGACCACGTCCGGCAGCGCGTTCTCCGGGTCGGCCTTCGAGGCCCCCACATGAACGTGGACACCATCGACCGGGTGCAGCTCGAGCCGGTTCAGCGTCAGGGCCGCCGCCTCGCTCCTGCGCAGGGCCCCTGCGAACCCGAGCCACACCGCCAGGGCGTCCCTGGTGGCTGACACGCCTGCCGGATATGTGTCGTGCTCCATCACCGCGATGATCCGGACCACGTCGTCCAGAAGCAGAGGGCGCTTGCGCCGGGGCCTGGTGGCCCGCAGCTTGGCCAGCCCGCGCACGAGATCCACCACGCCGCGGTGGGCCGTGGGATCCAGAAGCCCGCCGCGGAGGTGCCTCTCGCCGATACCGGCCAGGCGCTGGCGGATCGTCGCGACGGAGAACCGGGGGAGCCCGTCGTCATCGAGCTGCGTGGACATCCAGGCGACGTACCAGCGCACGGTCTCCGGATGCGCAGGCAGCGCCTCCAGCCCGTGGCCGGTACAGAAGTCATCAAAGGCACGCCACGCCGTGGCATAGGCGCGCCGGGTGGCAGCAGACAGCGTGTGTCCTTCCAAAGACCGCGAAATTTCTTCGAGCTCGCGCAGCTCGTCGTCCACCTCCGGTTCAGGTGGGACGGTGGGAGCGCTGAGCGCTGCGAGCCTCACCTGTACTGCCATGACTCCAGTCTCGACTCACTGGCCGGAGAATCCAAGTCGCAATGGTCTGTCAGTGGCGATTCCCCATACCCGCGATCGACGGGGCGGCTTCGAACCGGGTCTCTGGTAAGTGCGCTTATCGGGGCATGGAGAAGGACTGCCTTCGCGTGACGCGGTGAGGGGAAATCAGCAGCGGCCAGGTCCCGGATAAGATCACGAGGGGCAGTGTGTCCCGCCCTGCCATGTAAGGAGTAGCAACGTGCGTGAACCATGGTCTTACGCAGACGGTAATTCAGTCGGAGTCGAGGACAGGCGCATGAGTACCAAGCGCCCAGCGACCATTGACGGTATTGCATGCGCACAAGGAATTCGTACGTGGCGAAGCTAAATCTGAAAGCCATCGAAGAGCGCGTCGCACCACTCGCCGGCCGTGAGACGTACGACCGCGAGTTCATCTTCGATCTCCTGCTCGCCTACGGAAAGCCTCAGAGCAGCGTCACTCGCCTGCGCAACGGCGATCTGAACGTCGCAGCTGACCAAGGGGGTGAGGTCGCGCAGAAGAAGGTTGTCTACTTCAAGGAGACATCTGGCGACACGCTGGAAGTGCTGGAAGAACTGAAGACGTCCCCGGACGTCGTGCGCTACAGCACGCGCTTCGTGATCGTCACCGACTACGTCGAGCTCGTCGCCACGGACACCCAGACCGGCGAGACGATCGGATTCCCGATCAGGGACATCGATCAGCACTTCACCTTCTTCCTGCCCTGGGCCGGAATGGAGAAGGCGCAGTACGTCGCCGAAACGCATGCAGACGTCAAGGCTGCCGAGCGCATGGGCAAGCTGTTTGATGAACTGCTCCGCGCGAACCCTGATCTTCTTAAGCAACCACGTGGACGCCACGCGCTTAACCTGTTCTTCACTCGTCTGCTGTTCTGCTACTTCGCCGAGGACACCGGGATCTTTGCCGAGAACCAGTTCACCAACGCCGTAGGGTCTCACACGCTGGACGACGGCTCGGACACCGCGGACTTCCTCACAGACCTGTTCACGGCGCTCGACACCGCAGAGGCGTCCGGCAGGCCCAAACACCTCGCGGCGTTCCCCTACGTCAACGGCCGGCTGTTCACGATGTCTGAGCACCACGTGGTGCCCATGTTCACCAAACAGGCGCGAGAAGAGCTCATCAATGCCGGCAAGCTCATCTGGCGCGAGATCAACCCGGACATCTTCGGCTCGATGTTCCAGGCGATCGTCACACCGGGCAAACGCAGCGACCTCGGTCAGCACTACACCTCGGTTCCGAACATCCTCAAGACGATCGAGCCGCTCTTTCTGAACGCGTTGAAAGACGATCTCGACGAGAGCTTCGACTCCGTCAAGAAGCTTGAAGCGCTGCTCGACCGGATCAGCGCCATCAAAGTCTTCGATCCCGCGTGTGGCTCCGGCAACTTCCTGATCATCGCCTATAAAGAGCTGCGAAAGTTCGAGCACGCTGTCCTCGAACGCCTTGCCGAGCTGGACGACAAGCACCAAGTGCTATTCGCCGAGTCCAGAATCAACATCGAGAACTTCTACGGGATCGAGATCGACGACTTCGCGGTTGAGGTCGCCATTCTTTCCCTGTGGATCGCCAAGCACCAGATGAACACGGAGTTCAAGGAGAAGTTCAACGTCTCGATCCCGCTGATCCCACTCAAGGAAACCGGCCAGATCAAGCAGGGCAATGCGACGCGCGTCGACTGGAACGCGATCTGCCCGAACGACGACGGTGAGATCTACCTGATCGGCAACCCACCATATGTTGGCTCAAGTATGCAATCGCCTGAACAAAAGGCAGATTTTTCATACGTTTTTGGAAGTCGACCATTCTCGAAAAACCTTGACTACATATCTCTCTGGTTCATGAAAGGCTCCGACTACATCAACAAAACTCGTGCTCAACTTGCATTCGTCACAACGAACTCAGTCGCGCAGGGCGAACACGTCAGCCTTTTATTTCCTACGATCTTCAATATGGGGATTGAGATAGGCTTCGCATACACCTCGTTCAAATGGGAGAACAATGCCAAACGGAACGCCGGTGTGACCGTCGCAGTGATCAGCTTGCGAAACGAGACATCAGCTCAGAAGTACATATTTGCAGACGATCTCCAGATCTCAGCCAAAAACATCAACGGCTACCTAGCTGACGCGCCAAGCGTCATCGTCGGACGTCGAACGAAGCCGATTTCAGGATCTCTTCCGCCGATGGTGTTTGGGTCGAAACCAACCGACGGCGGCCACCTCATCTTGAACCAGGCAGACCGTGGCAGGTTGCTCTCGATGGCCCCCGAAGCTGCAACTTTTGTTAAGAAGTACATAGGCGCTTCGGAATTCATCAACGGTGACGAGCGTTACTGCCTCTGGATCCGCGACGATGAAGTCCAAGAAGCGCATAACATTCAATATATTCACGAACGTATGGCACTCGTGCAAAAGGCACGGGAGGCAGAGAAGGCTAGCAGTATCTCCAAGAAGTTTGCAGCACAGCCGCACCGTTTTCTTCAACGCGCATACAAGCTCACCGATTCTATTGTCGTGCCGAGTGTTTCATCCGTGCGTCGAGCGTATGTTCCCATAGGCTACCTAGACAAAGACACAGTCGTTTCAAATCTTGCGTTCGCAGTTTACGACGCTGAACCATGGCTGTTTTCACTCTTGACATCGGCAATGCACATGTCGTGGACCCGGGCTGTCGGGGGCCGCATGAAGACTGACTATCGGTATTCAAACACCATCGTCTATAACAACTTCCCCATACCGCCACTGTCAGATGCGACAACGGAGAAACTCACCGCCGCTGCACTCCGGGTGCTCGACGTGAGGGAGTACCACTGTGAGCACACTCTCGCGGAGCTCTACGACCCTGACAAAATGCCGGGTGACCTGCGACAAGCTCACGCCGAGGTGGACTCGCTGGTCGATTCGATCTACTCCAAGCGCGGATACGAGACCGATGAGCAAAGACTGTCTGACCTCTTTGCTATGTATGAGGAGATGACAAACGCCGAGGCCGCAAGGGCCCCAGTGAAGAAGACCCGGAGGACCGCGAAGTGAACGCGATCAAGAAGCCCATAAACATCGTTGACGTCACCTATGCACAAACGAAAGCTTCGGTGAACACGGACGTGCTGGGTATGCGCGACATGCAGCAGCGGGTCTTCGCGAAGCGTGACGCACAACACCTCCTCGTCAAGGCCCCGCCAGCGTCCGGGAAATCCCGTGCGCTGATGTTCGTTGCCCTCGACAAGCTGTACAACCAGGGACGTAAGAAGGTCATCGTGGCCGTCCCGGAGCGCTCAATTGGCGCGTCCTTCGCCTCGACGGAACTGTCCAAATTCGGCTTCTTCGCAGACTGGGAGATCAAGCCGGAGCACAACCTCTGTGATGCCGGCTCTTCAGCGGGCAAGGTCGACGCGTTCATCAGCTTCCTCGAAGGGCCCGATGCAACGCTCGTGTGCACCCACGCGACACTCCGCTTCGCGTTCGAGAGGCTGGCACCGGAGTCGTTCAACGGCACGGTTCTCGCGATCGACGAGTTCCACCACGTCTCTGCGGACATCGAGTCGAGCCGCCTCGGCGCGCTCCTGCGCGACGTGATGAACGGGAGTGACGTCCACATCGTCGCGATGACGGGCTCCTACTTCCGCGGGGACTCCGTCCCGGTGCTCTCGCCGGAGGACGAGGCCAAGTTCACGCCGGTCACCTTCAACTACTACGACCAGCTCAACGGATACGAGCACCTGCACTCGCTCGGCATCGGCCACCACTTCTACCAGGGCCGCTACACCGACGCGATCGGCGAAGTGCTCGACCTCGACAAGAAAACCATCGTGCACATCCCGAATGTCAACTCGGGTGAATCTACGAAGGACAAGCTCGAAGAGATCGGTCGCATTATCGATGTCATCGGGCACGTCGAGGAGACCGACCCTGACACCGGCATCATCAGCGTGCGCCGGCAGGACACTGGAATCATTGTCCGCGTCGCGGACCTCGTCGACGACACTGACCAAAAGAAACGCGGCGACACCCTCCACTACCTGGCTCATACAGCCTCCAAAAACCGCGACGCGGTCGACATCATCATTGCGCTGGGCATGGCCAAAGAAGGCTTTGACTGGCCGTTTGCCGAGCACGCCCTCACCGTCGGGTACCGGGCCTCTCTGACCGAGGTCATCCAGATCATCGGCCGGGTCACCCGCGACAGCCCAGGCAAATCCCACGCCCAGTTCACGAACCTCATCGCCGAGCCCGACGCCTCACAGGGCGAAGTGAAGGTCTCGGTCAACAACATGCTCAAGGCCATCACAGCATCGCTCCTCATGGAGCAGGTCCTCGCGCAGAACTTCACCTTCAAGACGAAGAAGTTCGACGGCGACGATTCCGCGGTGCCGGGGCAGCTGAAGATCAAGGGCTTCAAGGAGCCATCGAGCGCGCGCGTGAAGCAGATCGTGGAGACTGATCTGAACGACCTGAAGGCGACGATCCTCCAGGACGACACCTTCGCGCGGGCCGCCGCCGGCTCAGTGGACGCGGAGACGACCAACAAGGTGCTGATTCCGAAAATCATCCGCGAGAAGTACCCGGACCTCACAGAGGCGCAGGTGGAAGAGGTGCGGCAACAGGTCGTCGTGGACTCGGTGATCAAGAACGGCGAAGTGCGCACTGTAGGGGACAAGCGGTTCATCAAGATGGCGGAGAAGTTCGTCAACATCGACGAGCTAAACATCAACCTCATCGATTCGGTTAACCCGTTCCAGCGAGCGTTCGAGGTCATCTCGAGGTCGGTGACGACTTCGGTGCTGCGGATCATCCAGGACCAGATCACTGCCACCCGAGTCGAGTTCACCGAGGAAGAGGCGCTGGCCCTCGTTCCCCGGATCAAGAACTGGATTAAGGTCAACGATCGGAAACCGGACCCGAGGGCCGAGGACCCGACTGAGAAGCGGTATGCAGACGCACTGCTGTGGCTCCAGCGGGCCAAGCAGAAGCTTGAAGCACAGAAGCGCGCGACTGAGATGGTGGAGAGCGAATGAGCGATTACGACGACGTCCTCGAAGCAGCACCGTCCTCCCTGCAGGACCTCATCGACAACGACCTCGACGGGCTCCTCGACGCGCCCGAGAAACCCAAGAAGATCACCTCGTCCGACCGGCTCGAGCGGGCGTTTCTGGAAATTGTGGAGTTCCGCCGGACGCACGGGCGTCTGCCTAGCTCGGCGACCCGAGAGGTCGCCGAGCGGAAGCTTGGGGCCCGGCTCGAAGGTATCCTCGCCAACGACGAGAAGATCGCAGCGCTCAAACACCTCGACACGGAGTTCGAGCTGCTGGCAATAGAGGCAGCTCCTGAGTCGCTGGACGATCTTTTTGAGAGTGATGACCTGGACGATCTGCTCGGCGACGACTCCGGCATCCTCGACGTGTCGGATCTGCCCGTGATCAAGCGTCCCGAGGCTCCGGACTCGGTTGCCCAGCGGGTGAAGTCCGAGGACTTCGACCTGTTCGAGCCGCTGTTCAAAACGAAGCACGCCGAGCTGGCCCAGGGCACGTACAAGCTGATGCCCTTCACTGGCATGGATCTCATCCGCGAGGGTGTGTTCTTCGTGCTGAGCGGCGTCATGTGTTTTGTTGCAGAGGTCGGCGAGGACGTCGACCTGATCGTTGGTGGTAGGCCGAGGCAGAAGCAGCGCCTGCGCGTCGTCTTCGAGAACGGCACGGAGTCGGCGATGTACAGGCAGAGCCTCATGACCCGTATGTACGAGGCGCAGGGCCAGGTCCTGGCGCGGACCGGCCACGATGCGGACGAGGTCCTCGACGCGGACGTGGAGAGTGGTCATATCTACGTGCTGCAGTCGCTCAGCGACGACCCCCAGATCGCGGGAATGAAGGACCTTCACAAGATCGGTTTCTCCACCACCAAGGTCGAAACCCGCATCAAGAACGCGGCGCATTCGCCAACCTACCTGATGGCACCCGTGAAGGTGCTGGCGGACTACCAGCTCTTCAACGTGCGTGCATCGTGGCTGGAGCATCTCTTGCACCGAGTGTTTGCCGAGGTGCGTCTGGATCTGACGCAGGTCGACCGGAAGGGACGCGATTACGACCCCTCGGAGTGGTTCGTGGTGCCGCTGGAGATCATTAACAAGGCCGTTGCGATGATTATGTCCGGCGAGATCACCGACTATGTCTACGACGCCCAGCTCAAGGAACTCGTCGAACGACAAAAGGGAATGACCAATGGCGGTTGAGATGGGCTTGTGGCGGGCAGAGGGCGGCCAACTCAGCCGGATCGTGCCGGTATCAATCGGCTTGGAATCCCAGTTGGAGGGCTACATCGAGTCTGACCCGTCAGTGCTTGGCGAGCCGCTTCTCGTCATTGGCCGGCAGGTTCCGACGGCACATGGGGGATTCGTAGATCTGCTCGCGCTGGACGAAACGGCGTCGCTGCACGTAATCGAACTCAAACGCGACAAAACTCCACGCGATGTTGCCGCTCAAACCCTCGATTATGGCTCGTGGGCAGCAACCCTTGGCCGAAGCGATATCGACAATATCTTCGCCACCTACCGTCCAGGCCTTGCTCTTGAAGAAGCGTTTGCCGATCGTTTCGGCGACACTCTTCCGGAAGAGGTCAACACTGCACAAGAATTTACAATCGTTGCCGCCAGCGTTGACAACGCTACCGAGCGCATCGTGCGGTTCCTCAATGAAGACTTCGATGTTCCGATCAACGTCGTCTTCTTCAGACATTTTCAGGACAACGGATCTTCGTACCTTGCCCGCAGCTGGCTGGTCGATCAGAGCGAACAAGCCAAGTCGTCCATTTCCGCGATCTCGCGGAAGAATAAGACACGTGAGCCTTGGAACGGGTCTGACTGGTACGTCTCATTTGGTGAAGAGCCAACAGGCCGGCAATGGGTCGACGGCATGAAGTACGGTTTCGTCTCGGGCGGCGGCGGCAAGAGATACTCTCAGACGCTCAAGAATCTGCCGATTGGTGCCAGAGTCTTCGCCTACATTCCCAAGATTGGGTATGTAGGAGTTGGTACCGTCGCCGGCGAAGCCCAGCGATACGACCAAAGCACGCTTCTCGTGAACGGGGCCGATCGACAGCTGCATGAACTCGACCTCTCCGGGAATTATCGCCACGAGGGCGATGAGAACGACGACAATGCTGAATGGGTTGTTCCGGTCGAATGGATACGGGCCGTTCCACAAGCGCAGGCCGTGCGGAAAACGGGTCTTTTCGCCAACCAGAATACGGCTACAAGGCTGCGAAACCAGTTCACGATCGAGCACGTGACCGCTGCTTTCGGGCTTGATGGCTGAGCATCGGCGGATGGCCCATCGAGAGTTATGCGGACAAGAGCGGTCGCGAGTAGCAGGCCTAACCCTCGCCTGAGGCGACGCTCGTGTCGAACCAAGCCACGATGGGAGAATCGTGAGGATGACGACGGCGCTTCCCGATCTCTGGACCGACTGGTGCTCCGTCACGGGCGTGCCCACCCATAAGATCGACGAGGTATCGCTCTCGTGTTTCTCGCAGCAGGCGCAGCCGTCCCAGGCTGTGCTCGCGGCTCTGCGCCGGCGGCTGGCTCCCATAGATCCCGTCGCCCCGGCCTGGCCGCGCGGGCACCGGGACGACCCTGATTCCCTGCAGCGGTTGATCCGGCGCGCAACGGCGATCATCCAGCACCCGGACACCCACTGGGTTTTCCGGCTGCGGCTGCGGCGGATGCTGTTCGCGGCGGTGCTGCTGGCACGTCGCACCCACGGAGGCCTCGGACTGGACAGGTCAGCTGCGCTGGGACTGCGGCCGGACGGAATGCACCGGGTGCGCGGGCAGATCGGTGTCGCCCCGGAACCGGATGCCTGTCCGGCATGCGCCACCTGGTCGTGGCTCGATGTGATCGGCACCAACAGCGGGTGGTCGCACGGCTCCGTCCGCGCCCTGGGGAACCGCCGCGACGAAGACGGCCCCGCGCACCGGCACCTGCGGCCGGACCCCAATCCGGACTGGCACCTCTGCGTCGGCATGCTGCCAGCCGTGGACCGCTGGGGATGGATCGATGCCTACCGCTCCATGCACCCATCCTCGCTGTCGGCGGTCATCAGTGCCGCAGCCCTGCTGCTCGACAGTCCGGAGCCCGCACCTGCGCCGGTGCCTGCTGCAGCTGCGATGCCGGCCAGCCCCAGGCGGCAGATGTCGCGCGAGGAGGAAGAGCAGATCCTCAAGCGCGCCGATGAACTGACCGCGCGCGTCGAGGCGATCCTTCGCGAGTTCGACACCGGCCGATAAAGTCGTGTGTATGGGATTCAACTGGGAGCAGGTCCTCGGGACCAATGGTGCAGGCCTCTCCGATAGCTACGACCAGAGCGCCTCGGACGAGTTGTACCAGGACCACCCGAGCGCGGCTCCGCCAGCAGGTCCGGAAGACCCGGGCGATGAGGTCGTCCGCCTGCCGTTCGACGAGAGCTGAGCGCAGACCGACGTGAGGCATGACTGGCTCCCGGACCGCCACCTCGGCGTTGCCGCCACACTGGCACATGCAGAGGAGCTGATCGGACAGGTTTCCGCACTGCTGTTCGCCTACCAGACGCAGCCCGAGGGCATCTTCGGGCTGGTCGAAGTGCCCACGACCGCCGCGTTCAGCTGCACAGTCGTTGGGCGCGTGGCTCCGATCCCACGGAAAGTGCCGCTCCTCGTAGCCGACGCGCTCGTGACGCTTCGGGCTGCGCTCGAACACACCCTTTTCGCAGAGGCCGAGTTCCTGGACGGTGCGCCCCTCGACGCGAAGGCGGCCAAACTGGTCGAAGTGCCTGCCTCGGACACCTGGGAGAAATTTGAGGACTGGAAGAAAAAGCGGGCCCGCAATGGGCCTCCGTCGCTGCGAGGGCGGGGAGAGCTCGCCCGACGGCTGGAGGCCCTGCAGCCGTTCCACCGTCGGATGGAGCCGCAGTCCCATCCTCTTGCCCGGCTTGTGCTGCACACCAATCATGCGAAGCACAGGATGCCGGCGATCACCGCGGTCCGCCTGGCTGCCATGTACGAGGACGACCGGATGCCCCGTTCAATCCGTGATCTTGCGCCTCGGCCCGAGGAACCGCTGCGTGTCGGCGAGGTCATCGCCCAGACACCCATCGGCACGAAGGTCCCCGTCACCCTGTTCCCGACAGTCGGGATCAATCGGCCGGGTACTGACCGGTGGCCGGTGCTAATCGAGGAGCTGGAGGAGATCGCCCACTGGGTACGCACGCAAGCCGTTCCGCGCCTGATCACAGGGACCGAGCCACCCGAGCCTGGGCTTCCGACGCGCTACGAGATCTCCGTCGGACATGAGGACGAGCGCCAGGCGATGTCGGCGGGGTCGACGACATCGGCCGGGGAACGCCACAAAAAGGCCTTGGTTGCAGCATCGGCGCGTGGCGATCTAGCCGAGATGATCAGCATGATAGATGGCTCCCCGAGCGAACCGCAGATCGCCAGGTGGCTGGCTCAGCTGAACGATGAGGAGGTGCTCGAACAGATGTCGCGGCTGCGGGTGGCATTCGACTACGACCCCGAGGTCGAGCGGCACAATCTCGAAGTCCTGAAGGGCTGTCGAGATGCGGCGCTCAGGTTCGGGGACAGCGACGGGCCCCACAAGAAGTAAGCTGGGTCCCCTCGACGGGATGCCCGTTTTGGGACATAACCGCAGGTCAGGGCGCATGCACGCTTAAGTGTGCACTCCTCCCGGAGCAGGTAAGACCATGCTTGCGGAACGGTTGCCGGGCCTTTTGCCGGATCTTGGTGACCATGAGTCCATGGAGGTTACGGCCATCCATTCGCTGTGCGGCCTGCCGGCGTCCTCGGTCCAGCTTCTGCGCCGGCCACCGTTCGAGAACCCGCACCACTCGGCCACTGCGGCGGCCATCATCGGAGGCGGTTCAGGACTTCCGCGGCCGGGGGCGGCATCACGCGCCCACCGCGGTGTGCTGTTCCTTGACGAGGCCCCCGAATATGAACGCCGGGTTCTGGATGCCTTGCGTCAGCCCCTGGAGAGCGGTGAGCTGGTGATTCACCGGGCGGCCGGGACGGCCGCCTACCCGGCCCGCTTCCAGCTGGTGCTGGCCGCCAACCCCTGCCCGTGCGGCAAGGCATCCGGCAAGGGCCTGGACTGCACGTGTACTCCCGTCATGCGCCGCCGTTACCTTGCCAGGATGTCCGGCCCACTCCTGGACCGGGTGGACATCCAGTTGCAGGTGGAAAGGGTGTCCCTGGCCGAGTTCGGGCAGGCCGGCCGGGAAGAGGACACCAGAACGGTCGCCCGGCGTGTCAGGGCAGCGCGTGAGCGGCAGGGAGAGCGGCTTCGGAGCTTTGGCCTGGAAACGAACTCCCAGGTCCCGGGGCGCATCCTGCGGGGAGACTTGCGGCTCGCTCCGGCAGCCACCCGGATCCTGGACCAGGCCTTGGAGCGCGGAGTCCTGACCGCCCGCGGCTATGACCGTGTCCTCCGGCTGGCATGGACCTTGGCTGACCTGGGACGGCGGGACCTGCCGGACGCAAACGACATCGGACAGGCGCTTGGCTTGCGGCAGGCTGCCGCGGCGGTGGCGTGAGGAGGACGGCAAACGTGAACGAACTTAGGGAACTGCGCGTGGCAAACGATTCGGCAAACCATCCAGCAAAGGTTGACGAGCGCTTGGCCCGGGCAGCGTTGTCCCGCCTCATGGAGCCCCAGGATGCCGCAGGCCTGGCGCTCGTGCATGCAGCGGGGGCAATGGATGCCCTTCGGATTGCCACCGGGCGGGTCACGGCCGGAGCTGGTCTGGAGCGTGAAATCACCTCTTTGCTGGCTGACAGCGGCGCGAGCAGCTGGGCGGGAATGGCTGCAGCCTTGAAGCGCTGGCAGCCCCGGATCCCCGATCTGGCGCCGGAACGTGACCTGGCCACGATGGCTCGGCTGGGTGGCCGCCTGATTACCCCCACGGACGAGCTGTGGCCCGCCCAGCTGGCCGACCTCGGCATCCAGGAGCCCCTCTGCCTGTGGTGGCGGGGCCAGGAACAGCCGCTGCCGGTCGCAGCCATGTCCATCGCCCTGGTAGGTTCCCGTGACAGCACCAGCTACGGGGCTGCGGTGACAGGCGATCTGGCATACTCGCTGGCGCAGCGGGGCTTCACGGTAGTGTCGGGCGGAGCCTACGGCATCGATGCCCACGCGCACCGTGCCGCCCTCGCGGGAGGTTCCTCAGCCGTCC
Organism: Pseudarthrobacter sp. efr-133-R2A-89; assembly: GCF_030209315.1. NCBI lineage: Bacteria > Bacillati > Actinomycetota > Actinomycetes > Micrococcales > Micrococcaceae > Pseudarthrobacter > Pseudarthrobacter sp. efr-133-R2A-89. The sequence continues at coordinate 516,965 of NZ_JARVSE010000005.1, forward strand.
CGACCATCGCCGTGATGGCCGGAGGAGTGGACCGGTTCTATCCGTCCGGAAACGAAGACCTGCTCAGGGCCGTGGCCAACCAGGGCGCGGTGCTGGCGGAGGTACCGCCGGGATCGGCTCCCACCCGGTACCGGTTCCTGCAGCGGAACCGGTTGATTGCTGCGCTTTCGTCAGTGACAGTAGTGGTGGAAGCGCGGTGGCGCTCCGGTGCGCTGAACACAGCCCACCACGCCGAAACCCTTGGGCGGGCAGTAGGTGCGGTTCCCGGTTCAGTCCACAGTGCCAACTCGGCCGGCTGCCACCGGCTCCTGCGGGACGGTGGCGCGGTCTGCGTCACCGACGCCGCGGAAGTGGCCGAACTTGCCGCGCCCAGCGGAGCGGGGCTGCCCGAACAACGGCCAGGCGCAGCCGCTGTGCAGGACGGGCTGACCCTGGAGGACTTGATCCTGTTGGATGCGCTTCCGTTGCGCTCCACCACGTCGGTGGAAAAGCTCTCGGCGGTGGCCGGACTGGGGCAGGACTCGGTGCGGGCGGGCCTCGGCCGGCTCGGGCTGCTCGGACTGGCCGTGTCTGAACGCGGAGGCTGGAAACGAGGCAAGGTCTGACCGTGTCCGGCTGCGGTGAACGCCGGCAAGCCTGAGAAAGTGTAGGAGTGGACCATCTAGAACTGCCGAAGGAACTCGGCGCGGCACTGGACGCATTTGCTGGCTACCTGTCGGGGGAGCGGGCAGTGTCGGAGCATACCCGTCGTGCCTACCTGGGCGACTTGCGGAGCCTCCTTTCGCACGCCGCGGCCGAGGGCGCGGCCGGGCTGAAGGACCTCGAACTCGGAACCTTCCGCCGTTGGCTCGGCAGCCAGAGCTCGGCGGGTGCCGCACGCGCCACGCTGGCGCGCCGGTCCGCTACGGCAAGGGCATTCACTGCCTGGGCCCTCCGGGAAGAACTTCTGGAGACGGACCCCGCCCTGCGCCTGAAAGCCCCCAAACGCGAAGGATCACTGCCGGGAGTGCTCCAGGCGTCCCAGCTGACGCGAATGCTGGAAGGGCTCGAAAACGCGGCATTGGACGGTGACCCGCTGGCCGTGCGTAACCGTGCCATCGTGGAACTCCTCTACGCCACAGGCATCAGGGTAGGTGAACTTGGCGGGTTGGACGTCGACGATCTGGACCCGGACCGGCGGACGCTGCGGGTCATCGGTAAAGGCAACAAAGAGCGCACCGTGCCCTACGGTGTGCCGGCCGCGCTCGCTGTTGACGATTGGCTGCGGCGGGGACGCCCTGCCCTGGCAACGGGCACCAGTGGGCCGGCGCTCTTCCTGGGCGCCCGCGGTGGCCGGGTTGACCAACGCCAGGTCCGCACTCTGGTCAACACTCTTTTCGGTGCCCTCGGTGACACCTCCGTGTCCGGGCCCCACGCCTTGCGGCACTCCGCTGCAACCCATTTGCTCGACGGCGGAGCGGACCTGCGTGCCGTGCAGGAGATCCTTGGCCACAGCAGCCTCGCCACTACGCAAATCTATACGCACGTCTCGGTTGACCGGCTGCGGAAGAGCTACCAGCAGGCACACCCCCGGGCCTGAGAGTGTGGCTAATCGCACTGGCGTAATTCCACGGGGTACGGCACAATGAGAGTCACGTCCGGCAACTTTCAAGTCTCGCTTGAAGCTCCCTGAGCTTCCTGCGGCTCAGCAAGTCCGGACACAGCTTAATCTGATACATCTGAATATCGGGAACCACCGCCGCAGTGCAGGGCACGGCAGTTCCATCCGGGCAGAGGTCGTTGGGGAAGACGTACCTAGAGCTATGGAGGATGGAATGTCTGTTGCAATGACCCGCGGTGTGCTGTTTGTTCACTCAGCCCCTACGGCCCTGTGCCCCCATGTCGAGTGGGCAATCGGGGCTGTGGTGGATAAGCGGACGGACCTCGAGTGGACCCCGCAGCCTGCCGCGCCCGGAATGTTCCGTGCGGAGCTTTCCTGGACCGGGACCCCCGGCACGGGATCCAAGCTGGCGTCCTGCCTCCGTGGCTGGGCGCACTTGCGCTATGAGGTGACCGAGGAACCAACCCAGGGCGTGGACGGCGGCCGGTGGTCGCACACCCCCGAGTTGGGGATTTTCCATGCCGTCACCGACGTGCATGGCAACATCATGGTGTCGGAGGACCGCATCCGCTACGCCTACGAATCAGGTGCGGGCGATCCCGCCGCCGTCTATCACGAACTCTCGCTGGCCCTGGGCGAGGCGTGGGACGAGGAACTGGAGCCGTTCCGCCACGCTGCCGAAGGCGCCCCCGTGCGCTGGCTGCACCAGGTGGGCTGACCGCCGTCGTCCGCCCGGGCGGCCACATGAGTACTAATCCATGGCACAAGAGGAGGCCCCGCCAGCCGGCGGGGCCTCCTCTTGCTGTCCAGGCGTTCTGCCGGGCAGGGGCTAGATGCTGCGGATGGCCACGACGGCGTTGTGGCCGCCGAACCCGAAGGAATTGCTCAGCGCCACGATGTTCCCGGCAGGCAGGTCGCGGGCCGAGGTGACGACGTCGAGCGGGATCTCGGGATCCTGGTTCTCGAGGTTGATGGTGACCGGTGCCTTGCGCTCGTGCACGGCCAGGACGGTCAGGACCGCCTCCACCGCGCCGGACGCGCCCAGGAGGTGCCCCATCTGCGACTTGGTGGCGGAAACCGCCACGTTGTCCACGTGGCTGCCCAGGGCGGCACGCAGTGCCGTGTATTCCGGCTTGTCGCCTACGGGGGTCGACGTCGCGTGGGCGTTGACGTGCACGACGTCCTCGGCCTGGATGCGGCCGTCGAACATGGCTGCCTTGAGCGCGCGCGTGGCGCCGAGGCCTTGGGGATCCGGAGCGGTGATGTGGTATGCGTCGGCTGTGACGGACGTACCCGCGAGCTCGGCATAAATGCGTGCTCCACGGGCCAGGGCGTGCTCTTCGGCCTCCAGGACCAGGGCTCCGGCCCCTTCACCCATCACAAAGCCGTCACGGTCGGTGTCGTAGGGACGGGAGGCGCGCTCGGGTTCGTCATTCCTGCGGGACAGTGCCTGCATGGAGGCGAAGGCCGCCAACGGCATGGGGTGGATTGCGGCTTCTGCGCCGCCGCACATCACCACGTCCGCCTTGCCGGAGCGGATCAGTTCGAGGCCAAGGTGCATGGCTTCGGTGCCTGAGGCGCATGCGGACACCGGGGTGTGCGCGCCGGCGCGGGCGCCGAGGTCAAGGCTGACGGCTGCGGCCACGCCGTTGGGCATCAGCATGGGAACGGTCATTGGCAAGACCCGGCGCGGGCCCTTCTCCTTGAGGGTGTCCCAGGCATCCAGCAGGGTCCAGACTCCGCCAATGCCGGTGGCGAAGGCAACAGCCAAACGGTCCTGGTCGAATTCGGTGATGCCGGAGTCGGCCCAGGCCTCGCGGGCTGCAATGACGCCGAACTGGGTGGAGGGGTCCATCCGCTTGGCTTCAACCCGGCTCAGGACATCCAGCGCGGGGGTGCTGCAGCGGGCAGCGAAATGGACGGGGAGCTCGTACTTGGCTACCCAGTCGTCCTCCAGGGTGCGGGCACCGGAGACCCCCTTGAGGGCGTTGTTCCACATGGTGGGTACATCGCCGCCGATGGGCGTGGTGGCACCCAGACCGGTAATGACTACTTTGCGCGTCATGGGATCACTCTTTCGTCGGTGGGGAATCCGCCTGCGCCAACCGCAGGGTCCCGCACATTTGATGATCGGCCAGTCCCGGTCGGGGGCACTGTGCCGGTGAGATGCGGCGGGCTGCCGATCCGGTCAAACCGGATCGACAGCCCAGCCAAGCCGTGAGACGGCGGAAGCCTGGATTAGGCCTGTGCTCCGGCAATGAAGCTGACGGCGTCGCCGACGGTCTTGAGGTTCTTGACCTCTTCGTCGGGAATGCGGACGCCGAACTTTTCCTCGGCGTTGACCACGATGGTCATCATGGAGATGGAGTCGATGTCCAGGTCCTCCGTGAAGGACTTGTCCAGCTCGACAGCCTCCGGGGCCAGGCCGGTTTCTTCGTTGACGATTTCAGCCAAGCCGGCCAGGATCTCTTCGTTGCTAGCCATTGATGGCTCCTTTTCTTGTATTGCCGGCAGGGGCTGCCGGAAACGGTCGGGTCGCGGTCGCGGCCCTTGGGCGTATCTAGGGAAGGACAATTACCTGCGCGCCGAAGACAAGCCCGGCGCCGAAACCGATCTGCAGCGCCAGCCCGCCGCTCAGCCCGGGGTTCTCCTGCAGGAGACGGTGCGTTGCCAACGGGATGGAGGCCGCGGACGTGTTGCCGGCGTCGGCAATGTCCCGTGCCACTGTAACCGTCTCGGGCAGCTTCAGCTTCTTCACCATCTCATCGATGATGCGCATGTTCGCCTGGTGCGGGATGAAGGCAACCAGGTCTTCCGCCTCGACGCCGGCAGCGTCGAGCGCCTGCTGGGCAACCTTCGCCATTTCCCACACAGCCCAGCGGAAGACGGTCTGGCCGTCCTGCCTGAGCGTGGGGTAGAGCTCCTGCGCTTCTTCAAGGAGGGCAAGGTCGCCGGTGGAATCGGACTGCCGGGCCGCCATGCCAAGATCGCGGACATCCAGCAGGGAACGGGTCATGCCGATGGCATCCCATTTACTGCCGTCCGAACCCCACACCGAGGGGGCGATGCCGGGAGTGTCGGAGGGACCCACGACGACGGCGCCGGCGCCGTCGCCGAGCAGGAAAGAGATGGTGCGTTCCCGGTTGTCGATGACGTCCGAGAGCTTTTCCGCGCCCACCACCAGGACGTACTTGGCGGCGCCGGAACGGACCAGGGCGTCGGCCTGGGCAATGCCGTAGCAGTAACCGGCGCAGGCTGCGGAGATGTCAAAGGCCGGTGCCGGCGTGGCACCGATGCGGTCCGCCAGGCTGGCAGCGGCTGACGGCGTCGCGTACGGGTGCGTCACGGTGGACACGATGACTGCGCCGAGCTGCGAAGCTTCGATGCCGGCCTTCTGCATGGCCTCGCGGGCAGCGCCCTCAGCCATGTCGATGACGCTCACGTCCGCGGCCGCGCGGTGCCGGGTCACGATGCCGGTGCGCTGGCGGATCCACTCATCGGAGGAATCGATCCACTGGCATACGTCCTCGTTCGTGACGATGACGTCCGGACGGTACGCCCCCAGCCCGAGGATGCGGGTGTGCTCGTGGATGGGAGCCTGCTTCAGCGTGGGGACGCTCATGCGTTGCCCTCCAGCTCTGCGAACATCGCCAGGGCGGCGGAAAGGTCTTCGGGGGTCTTGACCGCTACGGTCTTGACGCCGGGCATGCCGCGCTTGGCGAGTCCGGCCAGGGTGCCTGCCGGTGCGAGTTCGATGAGTCCGGTGACACCGCGCTTGACCATCGCGTCCATGCAGAGGTCCCACCGCACCGGGCGGGAAACCTGGGCGATGAGGCTCTCGACGGCGGCACCGCCGTCGGTGACCTCACCGCCGTCGTAGTTGGACAGCAGGGGCACTTTGGGGGCTACCGGGTTCAGCTGCGGTTCCAGCGCCTTAAGCGCGTCAACTGCCGGTGCCATGTGGCTGGTGTGGAACGCGCCGGCAACCTTCAACGGAATCACCCGGGCCTTGGCCGGCGGGTTCGCGGCCAGCGCCTTCAGCTGGTCGAAAGTTCCGGCGGCGACGGTCTGGCCTGCGCCGTTGACGTTGGCGGGGGCCGCGCCGGCTGACTCAATGGCAGCCAGCACTTCGGCGGGGTCACCGCCCACGACGGCGCTCATGCCGGTGGGCGTGACGGCGGCCGCGGCGGCCATGCTGTTGGCCCGTTCGCGGACAAAGGTCATGGCTTCCTGCTCCGTCAGCACGCCTGCGAGGGCGGCAGCAGTGATTTCACCCACCGAATGGCCGGCGAGGATGACCGGAAGGGAATTGAGCTCCACGTCGAAGAGGGAAGCAGCTGTGACCAGGCCTGCTGCGACGATCAGGGGCTGCGCAACGGCAGTGTCCTTGATGGTTTCCTCGTCGGAGGTGGTCCCGTGGGCGATCAGGTCGATCCCCGCGATGTCGCTTAGGGCGGCCAGCTGGCCTGCCACCGAAGGCAGTTCCAGCCAAGGGGCCAGAAAACCCGGGGTCTGCGAGCCCTGTCCAGGGCAGACTATTGCAAGCACGTAACCAGCTTTCCAAATTACTGTGTGATCCAGCGGTGTTTCACCGCACCAAGCTCACGGGGTCAGGTTGTAGGAAGTCTACAATGACTCACGCTTGGTTCCGGGACGACTGCCGCTCCGTGGCGGCCTTTGGCGGGGCAGAAAGGCGGCCCACCACGAGCGCTGCCTGGAGCACAAACGCCTCCCTGGGCAGCAGCGGGTCCCAGCCGGTGACGTCGCAAACACGCTTCAACCGGTACCGGACGGTGTTCGCGTGGACGAAGAGTTCCCGCGCCGTTGCCTCCAGCGAATGTCCCAGTTCAAGGTAGGTTCCCAGGGTTTCCACCAGGCCGTTGGACGCTGCCACCAGGGGGCGGTAGATATTCTTGACCAAGGAACGACGTGCGGCATCATCGCCGGAAATCACCCGTTCCGGCAACAAATCGTCGGCCGCCACCGGCCGTGGCGCTGACGGCCATGCCCGGGCGGCGGTGAGGCCGGCAAACGCCGATTGCGCCGATCCGCTGGCCTCCAGCAGGGAACCCGCCTCGGGACCGTAGACCACGGGGCCGGGTGCGAACATCTCGCTCAGCTTCACATAGGCCGATTCGCGGTCCTGCACCCCGCCCAGGATGAGGATCAGCCGGTCGCCCTGGATCCCCACCAGCGCGTCCTCTGCGAAACGCCCGGCCATCCGCCGCAGTTCGCTCACGTAGCTGGCGCTGGGTTCGGACGGCGAATTACCCACCATGACCGTGAAACGCTCCTGCGCCTTCCAGCCAAGGGCCGCGATGCGCGAGCGGAGCGCATCAGTGTTTTCGCCCCGAAGGATCGCATCCACGATCAGGGCCTCCAGCCGGGTATCCCAGGAGCCCCGCGATTCGGCGGCCCGGGCGTAGACATCGGCGGCCGCGAACGCGACTTCCCGCGAGTACCGAAGGACTGCTTCGCGCAGGGACGGCTGGTCGGCCTCCGGTGCGATGACGGGAACCTGGTCCTCGACCACCTCCACCACGATCCTGATCAGCTGCAAGGCCTTCTGCAAGCTGATGGAGCGGGTCAGTTCAGTGGGCGCAGTCCCAAACACATCCGTCAGGATCCACGACGGAGAGCTTGGACGCTCATACCAGGTGACGAATGCCGCGATCCCGTTCTGGGCCACCATGCCCAGCGCCGATCTCTCGTCGGCGCTGAGCCGGCTGTACCAGGGCAGCGACTGCTCAAGCTTGCGCATGGTGGTGGTGGAAAGCTGGCCGACGTTGGCCCGCAGCTGCTTAAGGGTTTCGGACTTCTCCGGCGTGACCTTCGGCGGGGTCGGTTTCCGTTTGGCGGACGGGCTGGCTGGTGCTGGCATTCTTTGAGCATACGGCCCCCACCGCGCAAGCTCCATTTGTGCGAAGGCTACAATCCGCTTTGCGCTGCATCACAGCACGCAGGCACCTTGGAACGGACGACGGCGGCCCCCTCCGTGATGGAGGGAGCCGCCGTGGGTGCTGCGCGAAAGGCTGTCAGGCCTCCCCGCCGGCGTTGCCGGTGGTGCCGGCATTGACGTTCAGCAGTTTGTACTTCTCAATCGCCTTGACCGGGGCATCGACGTCCACCTCGCCGCGGCGCGCCAGCATTTCAAGGGCACGGACCACGATGGAGTGGGTGTCGTTTTTGAAGTAGCGGCGGGCTGCTGCGCGGGTGTCGGAGAAGCCGAAGCCGTCGGCGCCGAGGGTGGCGAATTCGTTGGGGACGAACTGGCGGATTTGGTCGGGGATGGCTTTCATGTAGTCGGTGACGGCGACGATGGGGCCGGTGGCGCCTTCGAGTTGCTGGGTGACGAATGGGGTGCGGGCGGGTTGGCCGGGGTTGAGGAAGGCTTCTTCTTCGGCGGCGAGGCCGTCGCGGCGCAGTTCGTTCCAGGAGGTGACGGACCAGACGTCCGCGGAGACGTTCCAGTCGTCGGCGAGGATGCGTTGGGCGTCGATGGCCCAGGGCACCGAGACGCCGGAGGCGAGGATCTGGGTGCGGGGACCGTCGATCTTTGCCGGGGCGAGGAGGTAGATGCCCTTGATGAGGCCTTCGACGTCGAGGTTTTCGGGTTCGGCGGGTTGGACGATGGGTTCGTTGTACACGGTGAGGTAGTACATGAGGTTCTTGTCCGTGGAGTCCGGCCCGTACATGCGTTCGAGGCCGGAGCGGATGATGTGTCCGATTTCGTAGCCGTAGGCGGGGTCGTAGGTGAGGACGGCGGGGTTGGTGGAGGCCAGGAGGGGGGAGTGGCCGTCGGCGTGTTGGAGGCCTTCGCCGGTGAGGGTGGTCCGTCCTGCGGTGGCGCCGATGATGAAGCCGCGGGTCATTTGGTCCGCGGCGGCCCAGAAGGCGTCGCCGGTGCGTTGGAAGCCGAACATGGAGTAGAACACGTAGACCGGGACCAGGGGTACGCCGTGGGTGGCGTAGGCGGTTCCGGCGGCGGTGAAGGCTGCCACGGCGCCGGCTTCGTTGATGCCGGGGTGGATGAGTTGGCCTGCGGGGGATTCTTTGTAGGCCAGGACGAGGTCGCGGTCCACGGAGAGGTAGTTCTGGCCCTTGGGGTTGTAGATCTTCGCGGTCGGGAAGAACGCGTCCATGCCGAACGTCCGGGCTTCGTCGGGGATGATCGGGGCGATGTGCTTGCCGAAGTTCTTATCCCGCATCAGGTCCTTGAGCAGGCGCACGAATGCCATGGTGGTGGCGGCCTGCTGCTTGCCGGACCCGCGCTTGGCCACCTCGTAGGACTTCGCGTCCGGCAAGGTGATCTCGGCGTGCTTGCTGCGACGCTCGGGCACGGAGCCGCCCAGTGCTGCGCGGCGTTCCATCATGTACTTGATTTCCGGCGCGTCGGTGCCCGGGTGGAAGTACGGCGGCCGGTAGGAATCCTTCTCGAGCTGTTCGTCGGTGATGGGGATCCGGAGGTGGTCGCGGAACTTCTTCAGGTCATCCAGGGTGAGTTTCTTCATCTGGTGGGTCGCGTTGCGGCCCTCGAAGTGTGGTCCGAGTCCGTAGCCTTTGACGGTGTGGGCGAGGATGACGGTGGGTTTGCCCTTGAATTCGGTGGCGGCTTTGTAGGCGGCGTAGACCTTGCGGTAGTCGTGTCCGCCGCGTTTGAGGTTCCAGATCTGGTCGTCGGTGAGGTCCGCGACGAGGTCTTTGGTTTGCGGGGTTTTGCCGAAGAAGTGTTCGCGGACGAAGCCGCCGGATTCGGCTTTGTAGGTCTGGTAGTCGCCGTCGACGGTTTCGTTCATGATTTTCACGAGCGAGCCGTCGGTGTCGCGGGTGAGCAGGTCATCCCATTCCCGGCCCCAGACGACCTTGATGACGTTCCAGCCCGCGCCGCGGAAGAACGCTTCGAGTTCCTGCATGATCTTCCCGTTGCCCCGGACCGGGCCGTCGAGGCGCTGGAGGTTGCAGTTGATCACGAAGTTCAGGTTGTCCAGGTTCTCGTTCGCGGCGAGCTGGAGCAGTCCGCGGGACTCGGGCTCGTCCATTTCCCCGTCGCCCAGGAACGCCCAGACCTGCT